>NZ_LZGN01000046.1 GCF_001690185.1 Gilliamella sp. wkB308 | reverse complement strand
ACAACTAACATATAGTTAATAACGAGTTCACCATTTCCTTTTAATTCCAACGAATCATAAGTCATCGCTTTTCCACCTTTCGGGTCGGCTATCTTCTTACCATCTAAACGTGATGAGCCTTTTACATACTTAAACCCTGCCGGTAAGATGTCTTTCACTTTGATATTCGCTGTTTGTACCGTGTTATTAATCACTTTTATGCTGTAAGGAACGATATCACCTGTCACAACATTATCTTTTAACGCTGTTTTAATAACCGTTATATCCGCATCCGCTGCTCGATAACCCAACACTAAATCGTTAATCGAGGCCGAATAGGTTGTTAACGTGTTATCTTTCAAACCTATCGGTAAGGTTTGGGCTCCACCTACTCCGTTATACACGATCGATGACGGTGGTGAGGACAAGTCTATTAACGGATGCTCAACCACTTTTCCGTCGATGTCTGTGTACTTCTCAAACGATGGAATACGTTCATAAAGCAGGCTGTCCTGCGTTGAACCCACCACGCCATCATGATAATTTCCAAACAGTAAACGGATATGATGCGTAATAGCACTGCCACTATTGTTACCGATTGCCAGATTACGGAAGCTAAACTGACCATTATTATCCGTCATCGACGTCATTGGCTTGCCATCTTTATCCATCACATGCTTTTTATCACTGTCTAACAGATAAACATTTACACCCGATAACCCCTTATAACTGTCAGCTGAGTTTGAACCTGTCCCTTCACTGTCTTCTACAAGCTTACCTTCAATAATACCACCATGGATATAACCAAAGTCCTGATCGGTTAGGTTACCCGTGATATCAATGATTGCCTGATTGACTGTCTTCGGTAAGGTTAAGTAACCTTTGCTGTCATGGTGCGCATCATCCGGGTCAAAGCTTGCTCGTAACGTGCTCGGTACCCCTTCCACTTCAATTTGCCATTTGCCCGGAATAATACCGTTTAGTTCATAAACTGTCTCACCGGCTGCAATTGTTTGTGTTATCTGTAATGCCGGATTGTTGATATTACTCAATTTCACCGTCAAGTCCGCATTAACACTACTGTCCGTGGAGGCGTTGTACACTCCGTTATCATCACTGTCTAAGTAAATTTTACCTTTAATACTGGTGCTACCTTTCCACGCAAAGCTTACCCCTGTCGCTTTATCTGTTGCTCCCGTAAACTGATAAGTTTCACTCATTTCACTGTCAGTCTTATTGAGTACTACCGGGTGACTGCTGTCGCTTAACATAAAGCTGCTAACATAATCCGTGCCCGGACGACTTACTTTCACCTGATAATCAACACCCGAGACTAAGTTGTCAAACTGATAGTTGCCTAACTCGTGCTCTGCACTACCCGTACTGACCGCTTTAACCTCTTTCACCAGATTATTATCTACATATAATCCTACCGTGTAATCCGTAAATAACGTATCAATTCCGATATCCTGTGCATTTATCGCATCGCCGTCATTTACATCCACGTCTATCACGACCTGACCTTCAATGCTCGCCTGTCCTTTCAGACCGAAATCAACCGTGGTGATTTTGGTCGACGAGGATGGGGAGGCGATATCGACAACAACACCATTGCCAGTAATGGATGTAATCGCGCCGCCCACTTTCTGTGCCACATAACTGAAGTCATAACCTGAATTTGCCGGTGCTTCTACGGTGATTGTCCAGCTGCCTTCACCTATATTCGCAATTTCATATTCACCTTGACTGTCACTGTCGACCGTTAAGGTTAAGCCATTGCTGTTTGTCGCCACAACTTTCACCCCTGATAAGGTGGCGGTGTGATAAGTCTGATGCGTTCCTTGTCCTGAGTAGTCTTTATAAACAGTCCCTTTTAACACATTCTCACTTTTAAAGCCGAATGCTTGTTGCTCGGCAACATCACCGGCTGAAAATCGGTCATCTTTCGGACTATTGACACTAAACGTCACCTGATTGCTCACTGTCGTTGAATTCGGACTGAACACCAGTCTGTAACCGGAACGCTCAATCGCTTTATCATCAATTTTCAGCACATAATCATGTTGGCTTAAGTCTTTTATCTCAAATAAACCGGTTTTTGCATCAACCTTAATCTCCTGTTCCACAAATCCTGATTTCGCCGATGTTAACACCAGTTTCGGCGTAATTGGCGTACTTAAGGCACCAAAGGCAATATCATTTGCGCTGTATTTACCGTCGTTATCGGCATCGATCACCACATAACCTTTAATAACAGCACTGCCGTGATAACCTATTTCTATTCCGTTAACTAATGACTTATTATCAGCAACATTCACTTTGAGCGATAAGTTAGGTGACCCAGCTTTAACTGCACCTTGTCCTATATCCGTATAGCTCAATTGGTAACCATCCCAGTCAGCCACGGTTTGTAAACTGTTCTCGGTGATAATCCAATCGCCTGCCGATACGTTGCTCACCTCAAAGTTACCTTTACTGTCAGTGGTCACTTTTTTCGTAATTGTGCTACCCGTTTTAGTCAGAGTTAATGCTAAACCGGATAAATCCGCATCAATCGCTGAGTGGGCTTGGCTGTTGTCTATATCAATGCTGACATGACCTTTGATCATGGCAATATATTTATATGCTGAACTTTTGTCTAACTCATCTTGTTTTAACGGGTTAAAAACAAAGTTATCGCTATTTTCAGCTATGACACTGTCCGCAATTAATTCCGTTCCTTCCGGTGTGCTAACCTTAATTTGATAGTTACCGCCTTTCGGTAATTTTTCAAACTGATAGTAACCTTGTTTGCCATTCACCGTCTTGGTGTCAACTTTTTTAAGTTCAACATAATCCGTTGTACCCGGTGCCTGATAATTAAGGGTCACATTGATGCCATTACGCCCTTCGTCACCCTGTCTGTCTTTGCTGTCATTTTCATCAATCCAGACGACACCATCGATTTTTTGTTTTCCTACCAACAGATAATTGTTATCCAGTGAACCTTGTTTTGGTAAACTCGCAACCGGAATAACAATATGTTTCGGATCGTTACCTGCTGAACTTTGTTTAAACGCATGGTCAGCATTAGCGTCTAATTTCAGTACCACAGAATAGTTAGCACTTTGACCAAACATCAGATTAGGGAATTGGTACTCACCATCCACGGTTTTTTGGGTCATTAATAGCTTGCCGGTACCATCTAAACCGTCATGCAGTTCAACGGTATACGAGATCGCACTATCAAGTAAATAGGTAAACGCCTTTGTAGGATCTAAATCGTTATTATTATCGGCATAATCGACGAAGATTTTCCCTTGAATACCGTTAGCACTTGCTTCTTTATAATAGAAACTATTACCAAAGGCACCAGTATTGGTTATTTGAATATTGGATAAAGTACTGATTGGTTGAGTTGAACCTTCACTATTTTTAACTAATGAATAACCATCCGGCGAGGTTACAACATTAATACTGTACTTACCGGAAGGTAAGTTATAGAAATGATATTCACCTTTATCGTTGGTATATTGACGAGCGATCTCTGTTCCGTTTGAATCAACTAGACCAATCAATACATGATCAATTGGTAATTCGGGTGATGTACCGTCAATAATAGTTTTACCCGCAATACCACTATTGATTGCTTGATTACTGCTTATACCTGCCGCCGGTGAACTGTTTGAACTACCTGCTAATAAGAAGGATTGGTTTTGTACAGTTCGTCCAATATCTTTAAAGGTTATTGTGTCTAAAGTTGCACTAGCTTTTTGATTAGCATTCGAAATAACACCATAATTGCTTGTAGGAACAACTTGAACTACGTAGTCCGTATTAAGATCAATTCCAGTGAAACTATAATAGCCTTTCTCATTAGTAGTACTTTCAAGATAGTTAATAAGAGAATTATTTAATTTTTTAAATAATTTAACCTTGACATTCGATACAGGAAGATCACCTGTTTTATCAAAACTAATATCCGTTCTACCATTGTTGTTAATATCAACCATTACATAACCTGCAATAGCTGCATCACCATTTTTCTTATAGATGAAATCTAAATTACCACCTGATACTTTTGGTGTTTGTGATGTAATTTCAATATTTGGTACAGTATCAAACTCTGATTTTAGTTCATAAACGCTTACATCCAAGCCTTCTTCTGTAACTTTAATGGTATAATTATCATTAAATAAATTTTGGAAAGTGTATATACCAGATTTATCGGTTTTAGTTTTAACATAGAATTTTCCATCACGATATAATTCAACCGTTACTCCGGCAAGTGGCACATCGCTTTTACTAGCATTAAAATTACCATCCTCATCATAGTCAAAATAAAGTCGACCACTGATTTCGGTAGGTTGTTTCAGTTTTACTATCCAATACTGATCAGTTGCACCTGCAGATGGAATAGGGGCAACTTGTAAAAACTCTGGTTTTTTCAGCTCACTAGGAATAAGACTGCCTTGAGGTTCATTACCACTAGCAACTAATTCAAATTGTTGTGAATCTAGTCCACGTAATCTAAGAATTATATTAGTTAAATACAAATTACCACGAGGTGAATTAGTGTCATTATAAACAAATTCGCCCGTATATTTTACATTGTTATCGACAAAGTCAGATTGATTTAAAATAGCGCTAATATTTCCATTATTGTATCCTTTATAGAAACGAGGCGTAAAAAAGCCTTCTACTCTAAGCGCATCTTTATTATATTTCATTAACTCTTGACTTGTTAATAAAACTGCATCTTCTATTTTTTTGGAACCTGTAATATCTAGGTAAAGATTTCCTGATATTCCTTTAGATGCTTTTGATGCTTGCATAATATATTGACTAGATTCAACATTATTAGCTAAAGTACCATCGGCCAAGACTTCTATGTCAAAAATACCTACAGCTGTGGCAGGATCTTTGTCGGCAATATCAATATAACTATAATTAGTATTATCTGGATCATGTATAATGCGATATTTACCTTTTGGTAAACGGTAAAGAATTAAATTCTGATAAAAATCTCCGCCAGTCATCCATTCTTGGTAAGTACTTCCATCCCAATAAAGAACTTTAAATTTACCATAACCTTGTTCTTTGGAACCATTACCTTCATACTCACCATTCCCATCTAAATCATTGATAGGAATAAAGGTAATTGCATCACTTTTACCTTGCATTAAAAAGTTATGGATAATAGGTAAATCTATTTTATCAAAACGAATCGTTTGCAACTGAGCAAGACCTTGTTTTGGATCTGTTACTGCCTCAGTATCTGAGCGAACAACTTTAATGATAAAATCTTTCCCACTCGTCAGTCCATCATTTCCAGTAAACTCATAACGTCCTGTTTTATCGGTTTTTTGTGAAGCTAATACACTTTTACCTGAGCGTGAAGTACAATCATTATTGTCTTTACATAATAAAACTGTCGCATCAAACAATGGTTTATCAAAGGCATCAGCCGTCCCACCTACAGTAAGTATACCCTCTCCTCTGTAAGTATCCAAATAAACTGTACCTTTAGCAACATAATCTCGTTGTTTTAATTTAAACCAGAAATTAGTATCTTTAGTATAGTTTTGACCGCCTTTTACTTTTACAATAATGCTAGAAGTTTCATTAACAATAGTATCGTTTTGATCATTACGTTCTAATTCAATAGCATTTTTATCTGCATTACTGCCAGCGCCGAAAGTTGATTGAACAACCACTCGATATTCACCATCAGGTAACTTGGTAAAGTTATACCAACCATCATTGTTTGTTCCCATAATAGCAATATCATCACGTTCCCAATTGCCAGTAGATACTTGTTTATGTTGTAAAACGACACGAGTGTATCTAATAGGCGTATCTAACTTAGGATCATAACTACCGGTGGTACCAACATGGCTATTATTTAAGTAAACATAGCCCGAAATACTGTTAGGCGTTTTACCTCTAAAATATACAATAGAAAAACCACCCAATCTTTCGGTAGCACTTGCATTATTTGCAACTGATCTTACTCGATATTCTTGTGTAACAGCTTGGATATCTAAATAATTAGAATCATATCCAATAATTTTGTAAGTATAAATTCCACCATGATCAGAATTAACCCTAGCTCGTTGAGCACGCGAATAATCATCTGGACCTTTTAGATATTTAGCATATAAACGTGTCCCATCTAATTTGGTCGCTGGCGTGACACCATCTTCTTCAAAAAAAGCAACCTCTAGATAAGGTGCGGTACTTAATTCACTAATACCATTTTGTATACCACCCCAGTTTCCGTGGTTATTTGTAGACTGTAAGCTACTTTCTACAGCTAATAGACTTGGTGCAATGATTGAATACCAAAAGTTTTGGTTTGACTTAGTACCACCATTTAAATTGGGAATAATAATCTCTTTCGGAGCAATTTTGTCTTGCTTACCATTGCTGAGTTTTACTTTACCTTTATGAGTACTTTTTGATTCAGATGAGGTACTGGTTGATTTACCATCTGTATCGCCAATAAAGAAATATTTGGTCGTATCAATACCAGATTCATCTAAAACGACTTTATAATCTTTATTCGCTCTTAGTCCTCCAAATTTATAAGCCCCCGCTTTATTAGTGGTCTGTTTAGCAATTAATATCCAACTATTACCATCATGTTGATAAAGATTGACTGGCGTGTTAAGAAAGGTACTACCATCCTTAGGTAGAGTATTTCCTGTTTTACCCCCATCTGGACCGTCTTCAGGGAATTGTTCTGAACCTAATGCAAATACCGAACCTGATATACCCGCTAAAGTTGTATCGTTCGGATCAATATTTAACAAAAATGTCGGGCCACTTGTTTGACCGATTGCATCAGTTATTTTAACAGTTTGTTCGGTTTTATTTTGTGGAATATAAGGTGCTTTTACATTGGTTACTTTTATGTCATAACTTGCAACAGCTAGATCTCTAAAACGATAACGGCCATTATCAGTTGTAGTAATTGTTCCTGTACCTAGTACTTTGGTTGTCGTGCCAGGATAATAAAGCTCGACATTCATATCAATTGCACCAGTATCAGAGTCTACTGTATAGATCCCATCACCATTTTGATCAATAGCGACAACTCCGTCAATACCCCATTCATTACGTGGTTTAACATTAAATTGCCCTTTTTGATTTTTACCCGCCATATTAAAGCTAATTTTATTAATGTAGGCGTTTTTACTGTCTGGTAATGTTGCATCCCATAAAGCATATTTGATTTTATTACTTGAGTCAGCAACAAAATCTGCTGTATCAACCGTTATGTCATACAGATGCCCTTTTAAGGTATTTTTAAGTTCAACTACACCATCATTATTGGTTGTAAAAACAGTTTGCCTTGAAGAAGAGGTATGAATCAACCTAACAGGAATATTCTTTGCACCATTTCCTTTGTCGTCTTTTATCGCTAAGTTGATATCACCGCCTTGCCCTTTGATAAATAAGTTCTGAGCAGACGCACCGGTATCAACGATAAGTTGCACTGAACGATCAATGGTTTCACCTTCTGTCGTCTTTGCCACAACCTTATATGTCCCCAGTAACGGCGCATCTAATTTATAGCTACCATCCTGATTTGTGGTCGTGTCCGATAGTAACTTTTGATTACTGTCATATAATTCAACTTTTAAACCCGTTAACGGCATTTCGGTTTTACTGGCCGTATTGTCATAATCTAAATAGACTTTTCCACCTATATCAAAGGCATATGCTGTTGATATCGTCGACACCGATATCAACGCAGAAGCTAATAAGTGCTTTATGCTTCTTAGCATCGTCTTTTTCACTGTTGCATTATGCTCAGTTCGCATTATCTTCTCTCCTGATATGCGTAAATTCTTCTCTTCTTTACGTTTTTCAACTCTTGGGGCATTGAACTGCATCTTCGGTAAGTGCTTTTCTACACCGGTAACTTTTTGCCAACTGTTCATTAGAAACTCCCCACTACATTGACAAACCAACCTCGTGAACGGTAGTTCAGGTGTGTTAAGTTGTCGTTATAATCCGTGAAGTTGTAACCCACGCCCATCTTAATATTGTCACCAATATAACGATAAACACTGGTCACCAATCCGTCTTTGTGGTCATCTGCCAGACTTGTTCGTAACGTTCGACCTTCAACCTGATATTCCCAGTCGCCTGTCTTGTAATTAACGCGCAACGCATACAAACTTGCACCCGATGAGTACCAGTCACTTTCACCTTTATAACGTAAATGTCCCTGTCTGTGCGCCGCTTTAAACGCCGTCTCCCAGTTCGCATTCCATTCGTAAACACCTTCTAATGACCATACCCAGCTCTTTTGGTCATACAAGCTCGACGTATAACGTTTACCGCTTGATGATGTTGAGTTCACTATCAACTGGTCATCCGG
>NZ_LZGN01000045.1 GCF_001690185.1 Gilliamella sp. wkB308 | reverse complement strand
AGAGGGTGAAAGTCCCGTACACGAAGGTGTATTATGTGGAAGCTTGAAGAGTAGGGCGGGACACGTGATATCCTGTCTGAAGATGGGGGGACCATCCTCCAAGGCTAAATACTCCTGATTGACCGATAGTGAACCAGTACCGTGAGGGAAAGGCGAAAAGAACCCCGGGAGGGGAGTGAAATAGACCCTGAAACCGTGTACGTACAATCAGTGGGAGCATGTGTCGTTAGGCATGTGTGACTGCGTACCTTTTGTATAATGGGTCAGCGACTTATATTCTGTAGCAAGGTTAACCGAATAGGGGAGCCGAAGGGAAACCGAGTATTAACTGTGCGTTAAGTTGCAGGGTATAGACCCGAAACCCGGTGATCTAGCCATGGGCAGGTTGAAGGTTGGTTAACACTAACTGGAGGACCGAACCGACTAATGTTGAAAAATTAGCGGATGACCTGTGGCTGGGGGTGAAAGGCCAATCAAACCGGGAGATAGCTGGTTCTCCCCGAAAGCTATTTAGGTAGCGCCTCATGAGTAACTGTTGGGGGTAGAGCACTGTTTCGGCTAGGGGGCCATCCCGGCTTACCAACCCGATGCAAACTCCGAATACTGACAAGTTTAATCATGGGAGACACACGGCGGGTGCTAACGTTCGTCGTGAAGAGGGAAACAACCCAGACCGCCAGCTAAGGTCCCGAAGTCATAGTTAAGTGGGAAACGAAGTGGGAAGGCTTAGACAGCTAGGATGTTGGCTTAGAAGCAGCCATCATTTAAAGAAAGCGTAATAGCTCACTAGTCGAGTCGGCCTGCGCGGAAGATGTAACGGGGCTAAAACTATGCACCGAAGCTGCGGCAGTGCACGCAAGTGTATTGGGTAGGGGAGCGTTCTGTAAGCCGTCGAAGGTGTGTTGTGAGGCATGCTGGAGGTATCAGAAGTGCGAATGCTGACATAAGTAACGATAAAGCGGGTGAAAAGCCCGCTCGCCGGAAGACCAAGGGTTCCTGTCCAACGTTAATCGGGGCAGGGTGAGTCGACCCCTAAGGAGAGGCCGAAGGGCGTATCTGATGGGAAACGGGTTAATATTCCCGTACTGGCTATAACTGCGATGGGGGGACGAAGAAGGCTAGGTTTACCACCTATTGGATGGTGGGTTAAGCGTGTAGGGGTGTGATTAGGCAAATCCGGTCACTGAGACCCTGAGGCGTGATGACGAGCTACTAAGGTAGTGAAGTAATTGATGCCCTGCTTCCAGGAAAATCCTCTAAGCTTCAGGTTATAGTTAATCGTACCCGAAACCGACACAGGTGGTCAGGTAGAGAATACTCAGGCGCTTGAGAGAACTCGGGTGAAGGAACTAGGCAAAATGGTGCCGTAACTTCGGGAGAAGGCACGCTGATGGTAATTGAAGTCCCGCGCGGATGGAGGTGAAGTCAGTCGAAGATACCAGCTGGCTGCAACTGTTTAATAAAAACACAGCACTGTGCAAACACGAAAGTGGACGTATACGGTGTGACGCCTGCCCGGTGCTGGAAGGTTAATTGATGGGGTTATGCGTAAGCAGAAGCTCTTGATCGAAGCCCCAGTAAACGGCGGCCGTAACTATAACGGTCCTAAGGTAGCGAAATTCCTTGTCGGGTAAGTTCCGACCTGCACGAATGGCGTAATGATGGCCAGGCTGTCTCCACCCGAGACTCAGTGAAATTGAAATCGCCGTGAAGATGCGGTGTACCCGTGGCAAGACGGAAAGACCCCGTGAACCTTTACTATAGCTTGACAGTGAACATTGAGCCTTAATGTGTAGGATAGGTGGGAGACTAAGAAGCATGCACGCCAGTGTGTGTGGAGTCGCCCTTGAAATACCACCCTTTAATGTTTGATGTTCTAACCTATACTTCTGAATCGAGGTAAGGGACACTGTCTGGTGGGTAGTTTGACTGGGGCGGTCTCCTCCCAAAGAGTAACGGAGGAGCACGAAGGTTAGCTAATCCTGGTCGGACATCAGGAGGTTAGTGCAATGGCAAAAGCTAGCTTGACTGCGAGAGTGACGGCTCGAGCAGGTACGAAAGTAGGTCATAGTGATCCGGTGGTTCTGAATGGAAGGGCCATCGCTCAACGGATAAAAGGTACTCCGGGGATAACAGGCTGATACCGCCCAAGAGTTCATATCGACGGCGGTGTTTGGCACCTCGATGTCGGCTCATCACATCCTGGGGCTGAAGTAGGTCCCAAGGGTACGGCTGTTCGCCGTTTAAAGTGGTACGCGAGCTGGGTTTAGAACGTCGTGAGACAGTTCGGTCCCTATCTGCCATGGGCGTAGGAAAATTGAGAGGGTTTGCTTCTAGTACGAGAGGACCGAAGTGAACGCACCGCTGGTGTACGGGTTGTGATGCCAATTGCATTGCCCGGTAGCTACGTGCGGAATAGATAAGTGCTGAAAGCATCTAAGTACGAAACTAGCCTCGAGATGAGTTTTCCCTGATGAGAATCAGTAAGGTCCGTTTGAGACTAAGACGTAGATAGGTCAGGTGTGTAAGTGTAGTGATACATTGAGCTAACTGATACTAATGAACCGAGAGTCTTAACCTTACAACTCGGAGTTGTTTTGGATTGCGCGAAGTTGAGAGAAGAGAAAATCATCGAAAGATGTTTAAAGAATGTAGAAACAGTTTGTTCCGGATTGAGCGATTGATGTAAAGATGAGATAATGACATCAGTTGAGAGAAGAGAAGACAGGATATGTCTGGCGGTAATAGCGCGGTGGTCCCACCTGACCCCATGCCGAACTCAGAAGTGAAACGCCGTAGTGCCGATGGTAGTGTGGGTATTACCCATGTGAGAGTAGGGTGCCGCCAGACTTTTAAATAAGAGCGAGAGCCCAGCAGAGATGCTGGGCTTTTTTGCTATTTACAGAATAACAAATTAAAATCAATCAAACTGACGGACAGAGAGGGATATGATTTGAGATGAGCTCATTAATCGCTTTTAATAAACCATTTAATGCGGTATCTCATGAATAATATCAAACAGCAGATTGAATTTACCTAATGCTTATTACAAATATTAATAAGTTTGTTTGATGTTAATAACATGTCTATTATCTAGATTAAGTCGTCGATTACAAAATTCCATTAAATATCTATTGTTATATCAGTGTCATGTCGTAGTGCAATTTTCATTGCATGAAAATAGTTAAACAATAGATTTGACCAGCCCAATGAGTGATAAACTTGTTTGATGCTAATAACATATCTGTTATTTAGACTAGATTGTTGATTATAAAATTCCATTAAATGTTTAACACCTATCTAGCCAATAGTCTAGCAAAGCGCTCTCAATAATAACAATGAATCAAATTTATGTTGTTTATTGGGAAAGTATTGTACCAAGGAAAAATCTTTGGATAAAATATTAGAAAAACAGGTTTAGCTAAGGTTATCCAATTATTGCTCATTCATTTATATGGAGAAGTGATTATTGATTTGGCTGCTGTATGTTAATAAGTAAGGTAAAGCTTAACGCTTAAAGTCTGAAGAATTTGATTGGAAAGACAAAAAGATAAAGCAATACTCGTGATAATGAATATTGCTTTTTTGTTAATATTAACCTAGAAGTAAGGCGTCATCGGTAACTTTTTCACCACGTGTTTTTTCAAACATAGCTAATAAGTCATTTACTGTCATCTTATCACGTTGTTCACCAGAAACATCAAGTACGACTTGTCCCTGATGAAGCATTACAGTCCTGTTTCCATATTCTAAAGCTTGTTTCATTGAGTGTGTTACCATCATGGTCGTTAAGTGGTTTTTGCCCACTATTTCATTAGTCAGATCTAGAACAAATTGAGCTGTTTTAGGATCAAGTGCAGCGGTGTGTTCATCAAGTAACAAAATTTTAGATGGCTGTAAGGTCGACATCAATAAACTTATCGCTTGTCTTTGTCCTCCTGAAAGCAACCCCATCATATCGGATAAACGATTTTCGAGACCTAAATTTAAAGTCGCAAGCTTTTCCTTGAATATAGATTGAATTTTGCGATTAAATGCAGGGCGTAATGTAAAACAACGCCCACGATTATAAGCAATAGCAAGATTTTCTTCGATGGTTAAATTTTCACAGGTTCCAACCATTGGATCTTGAAACACTCTGGCAACCATTCCTGCTCTTTTCCATGCAGGAACACGCGTTACATCTTTGCCATTAATGATGATATGCCCTGAGTCACTGAGTAAATCTCCACTAATGATATTAAGTAAAGAACTTTTTCCTGCACCATTACTACCAATAATTGTAACAAACTCGCCTTCTTTAATATTTAAATTTAAGCCACGTAATACATGATTTTCAATAGGTGTACCTTGATTAAAGGTTAATTGCAATTGTTCAACGTTAAGCATATTTATTTCCTCTTTTTTTCGAGTATTTTTTTAATTGCTTAGGTAGTACAAGGGCAAGTACAACCAATATTGCGGTAATAAGATTTAAGTCTTCTGTGCCTACACCTATTTTGTGCAAAAACTCATTACTTAGTGCTACAGCTATAAATAAACGATAAAGAATTGCGCCTAGAATAACTGCCAGCATAATTGCCCATATCCGTTTTGTTGGGAAGATACTTTCACCAATGATAATCGAAGCAAGACCAATGACGATTGTACCCACACCGATAGTAATATCAGCACTACCTTGGATTTGGACAAATAATGAACCGCCTAATGCGATTAAGCCATTTGAAATAGCCATGCCTAAAATGGTAATGCTACCCGTTGGGACACCTTGAGATCTAGCCATTCTTTGGTTTGTACCGGTTGCTCTCAATGCCAATCCCATTTGGGTGTTTAAAAATAAATGTAGTAGTGACCAAACTACGATAACAAAGCCACAAACCATAACGGATTGGACAAAATATTGGTTACTGTAGTCTTCTGAAATAAAAGGTGAGAAAATAGTTTTCGCATCCAGTAATGCGAGATTTGGTGATCCTGAGTATTCAGTTGTTTCGTGGGTAATATAACGTCCAAGACCTAATATTCTTAAATTGATTGAATACAAACCTATCATGACAATAATGCTGGATAATAATTGCAAAATATTGAGCTTAACATAAAGCAATCCAGTCAAACTGCCGGCGATACAACCCGCAAACATACCTAAAAGTGTGGCAATCCAAGGATCAATACCAATATAAATACATAAACCACACACCGCGCCACCTAACGGAAAGCTAGCATCGGCTGTTAGATCCGGAAAATCGAGTAAACGGAAAGAAATAAAAACACCTAAGCTTACAATGGCGTAAATAAGTCCAATTCCCAGTGAGCTTATTAAAAATTCAAAAGACATGAAAAAACCTATTAAAATTAACCGCTAAAATTAGCGGTATAGTGATAAAATTAAAAAACTATTCAACAATCTTCGTTGCTGATTTCAATACATCTTCAGATAATATGACGCCTTGTCGCTCAGCTGCTTTTTTATTGATTGTTAGCTGTGTAATGCTACCTATTTGTGGTGGAATATCGCCTGGCTTTTCGCCATTAAGAATGCGGATAACGATTTTACCAGCTTGGCGTCCTAAATCATAATAACTCATTCCCAATGCCGCGATGGCTCCTCGTTCAGCTGAGTCAGGATCGGAGGCTAACAAAGGTATTTTACTTTCATTAGCGATTTTTGCTAAAGACTCGTAAGCCGAAACGACATTATTATCGGTAGTGGTATAAATCAGATCAACTTTACCTTTTAAACTTCTTGCCGCTGTAGAAATATCTGAAGTACGTTGAGCTGGAGCTGCGATAATTTGCATACCACGTTTTTCCAGTGCGGATTGTAATTGTTTAAGCACAATAGTTGAATTGACTTCGCTAGGGCTATAGACATAACCAATGTTTTTTGCATCTGGTTTAATTTTTAACATCATATCTATTTGCGCATCTAATGGTAGTGCATCAGAAACACCGGTTACATTGGTTTTTGACGCTTCCCAACTAGGGGTTAACCTTGCAGCAACGGGATCTGTTACAGCAGTGAAAATGATTGGAATACGTTTAGTCGTCGCTAATAAAGCTTGTGAGCTAGGTGTTGCGATTCCGACAATCACATCGGGTTTATTGGCAGCAAATTGTTTAGCGATTTGAACAGCATTAGCACTACTGCCTTGAGCACTGGCATACTGTAATTTTAAGTTTTCACCGTTGATATAACCATTATCTTTTAATTCATCTTCCACCCCTCTTCGAACATTATCTAATGCAGGATGTTCAACAATGGCGGTTATAGCAACATACTTTTGTTCCTTTGCTATATCAGCAAATGATGAAAAAGTAAGGGTTGATAAACTGAGTAGCATAATAAGTTTACAAATACGATTACGCATATAGGTACCTTTGTAATAATTTTTTTACAACTTAGATAAATATGTGTTTACTATAAATCATATTTAAATAATTTTCTAGGAATATCACCTTATTTAGCTGTAAATTTTTAATTACAATCTGTTATGATTAGTGCTTGTAAAGCACTTTTAATCGACAAAAATTGGGTATATTTTGCTTCTTTTATAGATTAAAAAAACGAAAAATAATCATTCGTTCGAGAGTAAGCGAGTTCTGTTGATAATAGGGGTATGCTCTGCTGATTGATTCAGCAAAGCATAAAATGGGATTATGTTATTCACCAATGACTTTATAAGCGGACTGAATAACTTCTGGCGATAATGTTGCGCCTTGTTTTTTCGCGGCTTCAATATTGATAACCAATCGTAATGCTTGTCCAATTTCTGGCGCAATACTGCCGGGTTTTTCTCCATTTAAAATGCGAACAACAAGTTTGCCAGATTGACGGCCAACATCATAATAACTCATACCATAAGCCGCAACGGCGCCTCTTTCAATAGCATCAGGAAAAGATGCTAACAAAGGAATTTTGTTTTCGTTAGCAAATTTTACTAATGATTCATAGGCAGATACAACATTGTTATCGGTTGTTGTATAAATCAAGTCAACTTTGCCTTTTAATGAATTTGCCGCAGTGGAAATATCCGCAGTTCGTTGTGCGGGCACTGCAACCAATGAAATATTTTGTTCTGCAAGTTGTGCTTTCAAATTTTTCATTACCACAGTGGAATTGATTTCGCTTGGACTGTAGATGTATCCTACCGATTTTACATTTGGGACAATTTTTTTCATAAAATCGATTTGAGGACCAATCTCTTGAAAATCAGATACACCCGTAATATTGGTATTGGTTGGTTCCCAATTTTTAACTAGTTTTGCGGCAATGGGATCGGTAATTCCTGCAAATACGAGTGGGATTTTTTTCGTTACTGCGGCTGTTGCTTGTGCACTTGGTGTGGCAATGGCGACGATAACATCGGGTTTATCGGCAATAAATTGTCTGGCAATTTGTGCTGCAGTCGCGCTACTGCCTTGGGCGCTTTTGTACTTAACCGTTAGATTTTCATTTAATAGATAACCACTGCTTGTTAATTCATCTTTTACACCATCTCGGATTTGATCTAGTGATGGATGTTCAACAATAGCTGTTATAGCAACACTTTTTACCGTATTGGCTATACACACAAAAGGGGTAATTAACATCAAACAACTGAATAAAAAAAAGCGTTTCATAAAAATAAACTCGCAAACTAGTACAATAGTATTATTCTAAACTGATTCAACCAAAATGTTAAGGTGTAATTGGACTTTTTTGTCATTCTTATTTTTTTAAAAGGATGAGGCATTATCTGATTAATATAAAAATACGCTAAAATTTCAAGCGAATTAAGAATATAATAATCAGATTATTGGTTTTTTTATCCTGCTTTTCATGAAAGAAAGCTAAAAATAGCTACTAATATTGTTCAGTTACCTATTCAAGGTTAATTCTAAATTTATTAGAAGCTAAATTCTTATTGCGCAAATACAAAGGGATTGATACCACTTTTTGCAAAACCTTCTTCTTCGGTTTTGATATCAAGTATTAAAGATGCAATATCATCAGCAACAACTTCAATATGCGGATCTTTATCCTGATCAAAGATTTTTAAATAGCTGTGGCAAGCATCACAACATTCTGTTTTAGTGGCTGATAATTCACTGTCTAACGAAAAATATTCAATATTTTTCATGTTATCACAGTTGGTACATTTCACTCTTGGCACATACCATTCACTTTCACATAAACTACAATGTAAATAACGTAGTCCATTATGACCACCCAATTGAATGACGCTAGCAACCGGCATGCTATTACAAACAGGACATAACCAATTTTTGTCACTATTTTCGGATACCGCTTTACCTTTGATTTGGCTAGCTAGTTGACTATAGTAGACAGAGAGTGCAGACCAAATAAATACGGCTTCATTGCCATCAACTGCGTGAAATTCGCCTTTAAGTAAATGCAAAGCTTTCTTTTGTAATTGCTCAATACTGTTTTTATCCAGTTGTTCAATCACGAGTGAAATTTGATCGGTTAAATTTGATGATGATTGTAATAATGCCTTTAAATAATCCTGCCAGGAATGGGGTAATGTATCGTTTTCTATACTTAGTGGTGGTAAATCATTATTTAATGGCTCGATTAGCCTTTTATTTAGCGGTTTTTGGCTAACTAAGTCTGCTTGCGCTTGCACTAATTGAGCACAAAAACAGAGATAATCACTAAAAGGACTATTTTTTGCTAATTCTTTTAGCCTGTTAGCTCGATGCAAATAGAGCGTTGTTGGTGAAGGATAAAAAAGTAATGGGATTTGTCTGATAACGGAATTGATATTTTGTTCTTCAAGTTGAGCTTGTGGGATGATTTTTATACTCATTATTGGTTACCATTCATGATTATTTTATCCATAATCGATTTAGTGATTGAGATAATTCCGCTGATGGGTATCAGCGGATACAATAGATATATTTTAGAAACAACTATAAAGCTGTTTTTTGTTCGACTTTTGTTGTTTGCTTCAGATCTAAAGGTTTATCTGCTTCCAGTTCCTGTTGATAGATTTTTTGCATTTCTTCTTCATACCATGAAGAGTGGTTTTTTCGAGCCCAAGCTCGAGATACATATCCTGTAATCATCCCTTTAATTGAACCTTTAACCCAGATAGCCATATAAGCATGGCCAATAGCGAGTAAAATTAAGCAAATAGCTGCGAACGAGTGGAAAAAGATTGCAATACGAACAATTTCAATTGAAAAATAATCTGAAACATATCTTCGCCACATAATCATACCGGTTACGAATAACACAGTAATTAAACTCATGATACACCAAAATAAAAATTTCTGACCAACATTATATTTGCCAATGGGGATACCTTCTTCTTTGCCCATGATGACGTGTTTAAAATTCTTGATCCATAACAGATCATTTTTATTAGGGATATTATGATGAGCAAGTTTTACAAACATAAACATCAACAGTATAAAGACGATGCACCCAATTAGGGGATGTAACGCTCTAACCAGTTGAGGGGTTCCAAGAACAAGCCCAAATAGTTTAATGGATGGAAAAAATAACGATAAACCAGATAATGCCGTTAAAATGAAAAGACACACCATACACCAATGGCAAAAACGTACAATAAGTGGTGTTCTAAGAATCATTCCTTTTTTATTCATGATGTTCCTCCTTTTGTGGTATGTCGGCACTATTTTTACGACCAAAAATAGGTAATCCTAATCGTTTTCTTGCTTGTTTATCCGCTTGTTTTTCCTGTTCGATATCTTCTTCGTCTACTTCAATTGCACCGACGCCCATGTAATGGAAAAGTAATCCACCAAAAGTAGCAATAAAGGCGGCAGCTGAAAGTGGTTTCCAAGGGCCTTTCCAGAATCTAACCAGTTCACTGATATGGGGTTCATCTGGCAAACCATGATACAGATCGGGTTGATCAGCGTGATGTAATACATACATGACATGCGTTCCATTGACCGCCTGAGGGTTATAAAGCCCTGCATGTTCAAACCCCCGTTTTTTTAAATCTGCTATTCGGTGCTCAGCATGTCGAATCATATCTTGTTTAGTCCCGAAATGAATAGCACCAGTCGGGCAGGTTTTAACGCAAGCCGGCTCTTGTCCAACCGAAACACGATCAACACATAAAGTACATTTATAGGCTCGATTGTCTTCGTTACTGATACGAGGGATGTTAAACGGGCAACCTGCTACACAATAGCCACAACCAATACAATGTTCTGACTGAAAATCGACGATTCCGTTAGCATATTGAATGATAGCACCTTCAGAAGGGCACGATTTTAAACAGCCAGGCTCAGAACAGTGCATACACCCATCTTTGCGAATTAGCCATTCAAATTTTCCGTTAATTTCAACTTCAGAATAGCGCATTACCGTCCATGCTTTAGGCTCCAAATCAGCCGGATTATCGTAAACACCGAACGTATTGCCAACTTCGGCTCGCAGGTCATTCCATTCGCTACAGGCGACTTGGCACGCTTTACAACCAATACAGGTGGTGACATCAATTAATTTGGCCACCTCTTGTTGATAATCACGTGCTCGCGGCGCAGGCGTTAAATCATTAGTTGCAGAACGACGAATAATATCTTGAGTTTGTAATGACATAATTAATCCTCCTGCCTATGCCACGGTGGTAACTTTTTCGATGTTAACTAAGAATGATTTATATTCTGGCGTTTGAGAATTTGCATCACCTAAATGAGGGGTTAATTCATTGACCAAAAATCCTTTCTTAGTTTGTCCAGTGAATCCCCAAACAATTGGGATTCCAATGGTTTCGATCTCTTTACCGTCTACCGTTAACGTAGGTAAGCGTTTAGTTACAACCGCTTTAGCTTTTATATAGCCTCGATACGAAGTCACTTTAACGGTGTCGCCTAATTTGATTCCTTTTTTATTGGCAAGATTTTCGCTTAGTTCGATAAATTGTTCTGGTTGCGTAATTGAGGCCAATCTTGCGTGTTGTGTCCAAAAGTGGAAATGTTCTGTAATACTGTATGTTGTTCCCACATAAGGAAATTCATCTGCTGAACCTAAACGCGCTAAATCTTCTTTAAATGCTCGAGCAACCGGATTATTGATTTGTTCTGGATGCAACGGATTATTTGTAATTGGCGTTTCAAATGGTTCGTAATGCTCAGGGAAGGGCCCATCAACCAGACGATTTAAGCAGAATAATCCACCTAAACCATCGTTATTCATAATAAAGGCGCCTGCACCAGAACTTGGAGACAAGGTAGCGGTAAAGTCAGCGACATCATTGCCATCCCAATGAGAACCATTCCATTTTATCAATACACGGTTTGGATCCCATGGATTGCCGTGTTCATCTGCCGATGCCCGATTATAGAGTACACGTCGATTCATTGGCCATGACCATGCCCAACCTGCATGGATACCTTTACCAGATGGATCTGTTGGATCACGCCTTGCCATTAAATTGCCTTGTTCAGTCCACGAACCACAGAATATCCAGATACCTGAAGAGGTGGTACCATCATCTTTAAGCTGAGAAAAACCACTTAATAATTGGCCTTTTTTCAGAATCACATTACCGTTGGTATCCGTAAGGTCAGCGAGAGCACGACCATTACACTCTTGGGCTAACTCTTCTGCTGCTGGTCCTTCTGGATCTTGGTAATCCCAAGAAAGATTTTTAATCGGTTCATGATAAGCACCGCCTTCTTCAGCATAAAGTTCTTTGATTCTTAGAAAGATACGTGAAATGATTTCTGGATCATATAGCGATTCATAAGGGGGCTTTGCTGCTGCCCAATGCCATTGCAATAAACGAGATGAATTGACAATTGTTCCGTTTTCTTCAGCGAAACAGTTAGTTGGTAATCGAAAGACTTCGGTTTGAATTTTGCTTGAATCGACATCGTTTGACTCACCATGATTTTTCCAAAATTCGGCCGTTTCAGTGGGCAAAGGATCAATGTTTACCAAGAATTTGAGTTTAGATAATCCTTCACGAATACTATTTTTATCGGGTAAGGCAGCAAGTGGATTGAATCCTTGACAAATAAAACCATTGGCTTGACCGTCACGCATCATTTTACTAAAGCGTAATATATCGTAAGTCTTATCCCATTTAGGTAACCAATCAAATCCCCACTGATTGTCTTTAGTCGCTTTATCACCATACATCGCTTTCATAAAGCTGATGAAGAATTTAGCATAGTTACCCCAGAAGTTCACCTCATTGGCGCCCAACGGTTTAGGCGTTTTTTCATCCAGATACTGTTCAAGCGAAACTTGCGAGTCTTTAGGTAAATCCAAATATGCAGGTAAACGATTGGATAAGAGTCCGACATCGGTTAAACCTTGGATATTCGAGTGTCCACGTAAGGCATTAATTCCCCCACCCATGACACCCACATTACCTAAAATAAGTTGAATCATTGCAGCAGTACGAATAATTTGGGTGCCATAAGTATGCTGAGTCCAGCCTAAGGCATATAAAAATGTTGCTGCTCGGTCATTGGTTTTCGTGCTGGCAAGAGAGCGACAAACATGTAAAAATCCGTCTATCGGGCTTCCAGTGACTTTGTTTACCATTTCTGGAGTATATCGACTAACATGTTGTTTTAACAGATTCCATACACAGCGTGGATGACTGAGTGTTTTATCTCGAAGCGCATAACCTTTTTCATCTTTTTGATATGTCCAACTAGCTTGATCGTATTGGCGATTATCGGCATCATAACCACTAAATAAACCACTATTTTCATCAAAATTAAAGTCATCACTCACAATTAAACTAGCGTTACTGTGTGTGACTAAATATTCAAAATTAACTTCGTTATGGGTAATGAGATAATTAATAATACCTAGTAAGAATGCAATATCTGAACCTGCACGAATCGGAACATATTTATCTGCAACTGAAGCCGTGCGGTGAAAACGAGGATCAATAGCGATGAGTTCAGCGCCATTTGTGATTTTAGCTTCAATCGCCCACTTAAAACCAACCGGATGAGCTTCAGCAGCATTTCCACCCATAACGATGACGACATTGGCATTTTTAATGTCATTCCAGTTATTTGTCATCGCACCACGTCCATACGTTGCTGCAAGACTAGATACCGACGGGCCATGACAAACCCTTGCTTGGGTTTCAAGACTTAGCATACCTAATGAGCGAGCTATTTTGAACGCTAACCAACCCGTTTCATTACTCGCAGCTGAAGTGACCAACCAACCGGTTGATGTCCAGCGATTCACGGTTGTACCTTGTTCATTTTTTTCGATAAAGTTTTTATCTCGGTCTTCTTTCATCAATCGAGCAATGCGATCAATCGCTTCATCCCAACTGATACGTTGCCATTGATCAGAGCCAGGAGCACGATATTCGGGATATTTAACACGTTGTTCGCTTTTGATATAGTCTAGTACCCCAGCACCTTTTGGGCATAGTGAACCACGACTTACCGGATGATCCGGATCGCCTTCTACATGAAAAATGGAAGATTCGGCATTTTTAGCCCCATCTCCTCGGCTATAAAGTAACATTCCACAGCCAACCGAACAGTAGGTACAGTTATTGCGGGTTTCTTTCGATTTTAATAATTTGAATTGGCGAGTTTGTGCGAGCGCCACATTGGGAGCAAGTCCAAGCGTGGCAACTGTTGTTCCTGCCATGCCACCAGCGCAGATCTTAAAGAACTGTCTACGGTTAAATAGCATATGAACTCCTTAAAAGCTGACATTACATTTTAATTTATAATATTGTTAGGTACTAATATCCCTATCGGATAATAATTCATAATAATCGTTTATTAATTGGAAATAAAGGAAAAAACAGGTATCAATAGTTAAAGTTTGACTTTGATCAAAAAATCGGAAGAAAAGATCCGATAATTTTTATTAAATTTTATCTAAAATTGTTAATAGCACTTTGCAATAATTGCGTAAAGCTCATCCTAACAAAACTTAAAATTATTATCAATATACGCGCTATCAAGTGAATCGATTGGCATAGTGGATTTTGCTATATCCAACAATATAGATAGAGCTTGCCACTGATAAAGGGGCAAACTCTATCTATACCAACTCGTGATTAAGGATTAATTTCCTCAATTGTTTGTAAGACTCGATTAGTAATGAGGGGTTTTAAGATGTTATTCATGTTTTCAATTTTTTGAAAACTGGTACTATCTTGATCATCCAAATAACCTTGTTCTCTTAGTGAAGCAACCAGTGTTGAAAAGACCCCTTTATCAAAAAATTCTGGCGCATTAATTCCATGTAATACCGATAATCTTTCCGCGATTAATCGACCTTCTTTTTCTAAATTAGCTCGACTAATTGAAGGATCTTTTTGCAAAAGCGAAAAAGCAATCACATAACGTTGTAAGGTATCTTTTGATGATGAAGCAATTAATTGTAAACTAGATATTTTTGCATAATTGAGCACTAATTTATCTGACGTACAACTAATTAAATTTAAGTCACAATAGGTGGTAATGATTTGGTTTACATATTCAACTAACTGCGCTTCATTATGATATAAAAACAGTTCAGATTTAATTAATGGGAAAAGCAATTTTACCTGTTCTAAAACCGCTTCTGAGGAGATGCGATTATTCTTCACAAGAATTCTGGCAACGATTGCAGGAATGATCAGCAAATGTTGAATATTATTACGATAATAAGTCATTAAAACCGCTTGTTCAGTGGTTAAACCGACAATTTCGCCAGCCTCATCGGTTGTGATAACAAATTTACCCATTTGTTTAGCATGTTCAAATAGTTCATCCGCGCTTTGATCGGGAATCGTTATCAAATCAGAATAAGGAATATTTTTTAGTAAGGTAAGAAGGTAATTAATATGTTCTATAAGTTTAACTTTAGTTAATGCCCGTTGATCCGCAGCCAATAAGATAGAGCAACATAAATTCATGGCGTTAATAGCTGCTGAGGCATTGATACGCTCCATGATCTGTTTTGCCAGCGCATTGGTAGTGGGTGTCAACCAATTTGGGCGAGCGGTGCCAGTTGGTTCAATTGCATCACGCCATTCAGGTATTTGTTGATTTAAAAATTGGTTGAGTGGGATAGGTTGACCAAAATTAACATAGCCTAAACCTAATTTTTTTAATTTTAAAAAGGCTTTTAGCGTACGCCATAAACTCTCTTTTTCTTTTTTTGCTCCGCGTAATTCATTGGCATAAGTTGCCACTTCTAAAACGTGTTCATAACCAATATAAACCGGCACAACGGTGATAGGTCTTGCATCGCCACGCAATAACGTTTGGATGGTCATCATGAGCATGCCTGTTTTCGGATCGAGCAATCTACCGGTACGTGAACGCCCACCTTCGATAAAATATTCAACAGCATAGCCTCGAATAAATAATTCAGCTAAATATTCACGAAAAACGGAAGTATAAAGTTTATTACCTCTAAACGAACGACGAATAAAGAAGGCGCCTAGTCGTCTAAAAATCGGACCAGCAGGCCAGAAGTTCAAGTTGATACCAGCAGCAATATGAGGTGGTACTAATCCTTGTCGATAAAGAACATAAGATAATAAAAGATAATCCATGTGACTGCGGTGACACGGTGCATAAACAATTTCATGTCCATTTTGCGCCAGTTCTCGAACGGGATCGGCATTGGTTACTTTTAAACCTTGGTAAAGTCTGTTCCATGCCCAAGTTAAAACAATATCGGTAATTCTTAGCATTCGATAAGAAAAATTAGCGGCAATTTCGTTTAACATTGCCAGTGCATTTTTTTTCGCTTTATCAAGACTAATATTTTTACTTTTGGCTTCTTCTTGAATTGCATCAGAAAGGCCAGGATTAGTTAATAATTTATTCAGCATTTGTTGCCGAACAGGCAGTTTAGGACCAACTGACGCCATTCTTTGTTTGGTAAAATGAATACGTGCAACACGAGCAAGTTTATGAGCTAAGACTGAAATATTTTGTTGATTATTGATTTCGATATCTTTTAATGACACGGTTCTTGAAAAACGGGTATAGCAATCTCGACCTGAAACAATAATTTTGTATAATTTATAAGTTGCACCTAGTACTTGTAGAGAAGGGCTTTTTTTGCCTTCTTTATCTGGACTACGCCCAAACATCACCGAAACCGGTAACATTTGAATATCCAAGTCGGGATTTTCTTGATGAGCAGAAATATATTCTCTTAAAATTTCAATCGTTTTTGTTTTTTGCTTATTAGAGGCAAAAATACCCGGACCTTTATCAATAAAAATATAAGCAGGAACCATATTACCATTAATATCGATGCCTTCTAGCGGATCAGGCAAGCCGAACTTTGAACATAAAGAACGAACAACCATAAGATCAATCTTAGAATTATAGGGCAAAACATATAGTATAGGTTTATCGATATCAAGACCTAATTCAGAAATAGGATCTGCTGGTATAGGTTTACTTTTAACAAATAATTTAATTGGGATTTGGATTAGTGAAAAAGAAACTTTAGTCCACCACGAAAACATAAAAATAAACCTCATCGTATTTTGCTAATTATAGGCTTAAATAATGAAATATACTTAATCAAGCTAATACAGAAATTATTATTAAAATCATAATAATGAATATCTCTTATTATTTAAATAAGAGAGAAAACATTAAGTATATACTTGTTATCATTTAAACGTTAGCTAATTTGCACAATCTTTCGTCGATATAGTTTGAGTTAAATAACGCTATTTATAACGATAGTTGAAAGCATTATAAAGGTTTATTGATATCAACTCCACGAATCTCTTTGTTTTTTATCCTTTCCAATCGTTGAATCAGGGTAATAACATCTCGTCCTTCACGCATGCTATGGATGAGTACAATATTCGCTTTTTGTTTGGTAAATTCACGGCAAATTTCGGAGCCCATGACACCAATTGCACCTGTGATGACACAAACATCATTTTTAATCCTAACCAACTTTGGTTCATAAAGCTCATATTATTAAACTTGATAACTTTTATTTATACTTTCTTAGCATATCTTTGTGCTTGATTAAATCTTGATGTCAAAGTAAGTACCAAATATTTAAACTACTGTTTACTTTGATACAGGACATCTAAAATATAACGTAACTGTTTGACATCTAATTGCCCCGGTGCTGAGGCATTTTTAGCTGCTCCAAATGTCATTGCTGAACCAAATGTTGTTCCTGCCACTCGGCTAATTGCCCCCAATCCTGCCATTGACATGGTAATGATGGGTCTGGTTGCATATTTTTCATTCATTTCTGTGGTTGCAGCTAATAAGGTAAGGACGTCATCTGTGGTCTGTGGCATAACCGCAATTTTGGGAATATCAGCACCTAAATCTTGCATTTTGCATAATCGTGAAATGATATCGCTTTTAGCGGGTGTCTTTTCAAAGTCATGGTTGGATGTGACAACCAATACATTATGTTGATGCGCTACATTAATAATTTCTTTTACATATTGATCGCCAATAAAGACTTCAACATCGATCAGGTCGACCAGTCCACTCTTAGCTATTTCTTTGTTTAATTCAAGATAAGCGGTTAATGGCCACGGTTTTACTCCACCTTCATTAGCGGTACGAAAGGTAAATAAAATAGGTTTGCTCGGTAATAAGGTTGCGATTTTTTTAGCAACCGTTTTCACTGCATCAATATTATCAACTTGGGTAAAGTGATCCACTCGCCACTCCAAAACGTCAAAATCTATCGATTGTAAAAATGTGACTTCATCAAGCAGTTCAGTTTCAGTTTTCCCCACGATTGGGACAATAATTTTCGGCACACCCGATCCTATAACTAGATTTTTGGTCGTAACTGTTTTCATTTTATATCCTGTTGGTAAAAGATTATATTCATAATGATTAATCTTAAATTGTGTGATTCAAATCAGACAATAACATAAAATAATCTGATAATTTATTTTTAATTGGATTATTAGGTAAAAAGATTACTTATCGACTAATCATTAAATCCCATTTTTTCTTTTACATACTCAATAGGTGCATCTTCACCCGTCCAAATTTTGATTTGCGCCGCACCTTGCCAAAGCATCATGCCAATTCCATTTAAGGTTTTGCAACCTTGCTGTTCTGCGATTTCAAGCAATTTGGTCTTACGTGGGCTATAAATACAGTCTGTTACGACAAGATCTGGTCTTAACATCGTTGGATCGGTAATTAAACTTTGCCCTTCTAATGGTTTCATTCCAACACCTGTAGCGTTACAGAGTACTTCACTGGTGGCAATGGCTTGACGGAGTTGCTCTTTATCTGCAAGATCGATCACACTGACTTTACATGGTGTGTTTTCATTTAATTTTTTTGCAATTGCTTCAATTTTTGCATAGCAGTCATCTTTCTGATTGAAGATAGCGATCTCTTTCACGCCATCAAGCGCAGCTTGTACTACAATGGCTGTTGCTGCACCGCCAGCACCAAGAATCGTCATTTTTTTACCTATGGCATTAATACCTGCTTCTTTCAACATGCGCATATAGCCAATGCCGTCGGTGTTATAACCAGTTAATATGCCATTATCATTCGAAATTGTATTGCAAGCCCCACTCATTTCAACTGCCGGTGTTAACTTGTCAAGATATTGGCAAACCAATTGTTTATTGGGCATCGATACTGCACTACCTCGCAAACCTAAGGCACGAAGACCTTTTATTGCATCGGGTAATTTTTCTTGATCAACTTCAAAAGCTAAATAAACATAAGGGATATTTAGTTTTGAATAAATGGTGTTTTGCATTTGCGGTGATAAACTATGACGTATTGGATAAGCCATTAAACCAATCAATAAATAATGACCGTCGATATTATTTCTCATTAAAAATTCTCCACTACACGCCTTATTTTTTAACAAAGCGTTAACAATTAAGATTGTTCAGCAACACGTTTTAATAATGCACGTGTATTTTCAATATACATTTTAGCGCGTTCAATTGGTGATTTATATAAAGCTAATTCGTCATTACAACATTCAATTGAAATCGGCATTTCAGATAAAGCTTTCAACAAAGACACAAGGTCAATACCACCATCCCCCAGCGATAAGCGATAGTTAGGGGCTTGATAAAGTAGTTCTTCTGTGTCTTTAGGTTTTTTGTACCATCACACAGTTGCCTATAACGCCAACAATCTTTAGGTACTTTTTTCAAATCTTCAAGGGTATTTGGACCTCGATCAAAATGCAAGGGATCAATTATCATACCTTGATTGTTTTGATTCGCTTTTTTAACAGTTCAACACCAGCATTGACGCCAGAAATGTTCGTCCATGGTATTGGCTCGATATTAATGGTAATGTTAAGGGGAGCGGCAATGTCACAAAGCTGGGCAAAATTATCGGCTAGTCGATTATGATCGGGCTCGTTACCCGCCGTACCTGACTGGCATCTAATCTTGCGCCTGTTTCAAGCACGGGTAAAAAGTTAATGACACGGGTATCGGGTTTTAAACGAAAGATTTCTATATCTAAAACTTTAATTCCAGCCTCTTTTTAACGGCGTTCAATTTCTCGAACCAATGGCGTATCGCCGACAGTCGCCTACACCGGCTCAGTGGGTGTAGCCAGTATAAGCCTCAAACCGACATAAGCACAGCCCGCTTCTTATGCAACAAGGACTTGGTTAGCAGGTGAAACATCTAAGACAGTTAACGCTGCCAATCCAATTGGACGGTTAAATATATCTTTCTCCTTAATTAAAAATTTAATTCATCTAAAGCATAAAATTAGTGTAATTTTTAAATAAGCCACATTATGATTTATTATTATATTTCTATAAATATAATTATTTCTATTAAAAATATCTATTATTTAAAATGGCCATTTATTCTGTAATTAGCAAGGATAAAAAAAGGATTTTTATGAAAATGAGATCTTTATCAATAAAAAATTAATCAGACAGTTATAAAAAATATGGGTAGTTTATTGAGCAATGTATTGATTTTGCTTTTTATTTTAATGTGTCACTCAAAATCCACTTAGACGTCATCTATTTTTAGAATAATCATGGTTAAAAGTCAGCATCTACTATCAATTGCACTTTCTATAGTCATCCACTAAAATAATTAACTTTGTTTATTTAAGAGAATATATCTATGAATACAGTTTTTGAGCTTTTATCGTCAATAAACGCTGTGGTTATTGCGGTAATTTGTATGTTAATTTTATCTCTTTGCCGTGTTCATGTGGTAATTAGCTTAATTATTGGTGCCTTTGTTGGTGGCTTATTTAGCCATTTAACGTTAAAACAAACAATTGATGCATTCAATACAGGTATTAGCAATGGTGCAAATATAGCGCTTTCTTATGCTATGCTTGGCGCTTTTGCGGTTGCAATTTCAAAATCGGGATTGCCAGAATTATTAGCTGATAAAGCGGTTAAACAGCTGACAACAAGCAGTGCTAAAAAACGCATAAAATGGTTATTAATTATTATTATTGCGTTGGTGAGTATTTCTTCACAAAATATCATACCTATCCATATTGCTTTTATTCCACTGTTAATCCCACCACTATTATATGTGATGTCACGATTGCAATTAGATCGACGAATGATTGCCTGTATTATGACATTTGGGCTAATTACGCCTTATATGTTCTTACCGGTTGGTTTTGGTAATATCTTTTTAAATCAAATTTTATTAAAAAATATCACCGCATCCGGCATGGATGTCAGTCATGTTAATGTGATGCATGCTATGGCGATACCGGCGTTAGGGATGTTTGTTGGGCTACTTTGGGCAATTTTTGTCAGTTACCGTAAACCAAGAGAATATAAAATTATTCGTGAAGAGACAAATTTAGAAACGGTAAATAGTGTGAATAAGCGTTCGCTTATTGTGTCTTTATTGGCGATTGTTCTCTCTTTTGCTATCCAACTTTATACAGGTTCAATGATTTTAGGGGCGCTAATTGGTTTTATTTGCTTTATTGTTTCGGGAACCATTAAATGGGGTGAAGCAGACGGCGTTTTTACCGATGGCATTAAAATGATGGCCATGATTGGTTTTGTTATGATTTCTGCTCAAGGCTTTGCCGAAGTGCTAAAACAAACAAATGATATTGAACCGTTAGTTGTTAATAGTGCTGCTTTATTCGCAGGTAATAAAGTTATTGCTTCATTTATGATGATGTTAGTCGGATTGGTGATCACGTTAGGTATCGGTTCGTCATTCTCGACGGTGCCAATTATTGCGGCAATCTATGTCCCACTTTGTATGCAGCTTGGTTTTTCACCTATTGCAACCGTTTGTTTAATTGGTGCTTCTGGGGCGATTGGTGATGCGGGTTCCCCGCCTTCTGATACCATTTTGGCAACGTCGGCTGGGCTTAATAGTGATGGTCAGCATGATCATATTCGTGATAGTGTTATTCCAACATTCACCCATTTTAATATCCCTTTATTTATTGCGGGTTGGGTTGGGTCGTTAATTCTGTAATAACATCAATAATGGCTGTCATTGCTTATGAATAACAAGTTATATCAAAATATCCGAGCGGTTTGTGCTCAGGCTATTTTTAATGTGTTGGAAGAAGGGCAATCGCTCAGTTCTGCATTGATGACTTTAAATCCTAAAATTACCGATAAAGATAAAGCATTAGTTCAAGAAATCTGTTTCGGGGTAATGCGGGTATTACCTGAACTGAATTTCTATATTCATAGCTTGATGAACAAAGTGCTTACCGGTAAAAATAGAATTTTACACTATTTATTGTTAGTGGGTGTTTACCAAGTTCTCTATACCCGTATTCCGGAGCATGCAGCAGTAGGAGAAACAGTTAACGCGGTTAAAGAATTAAAAAAAATCGCTCTCAAAGGGTTAATTAATGGTGTGTTGCGGGAATTTTTACGTCAACAAGCTGTTTTAACAAACCAATTCACACAAGACAGTAAACAAGACACCGCCCGAACGCTTCATCCGACGTGGTTACTAACGCGTCTTAAGCAAGCTTATCCACAGCAGTGGCAAGCAATTGTAGCGACTAATAATCAAAAACCTCCGATGTGGTTACGAGTCAATCTCAATCACTATTCAGTGAGTGAGTACCAACAACTGCTTACCAAAGCAGGCATTGAATCACAAGCTTGTACAGCTATACCTTCTGCGATTAGGTTATTACAACCCGTTAATGTGGCCAAATTGCCTTATTTTTCTGAAGGTGCGGTAACCGTACAAGATTTATCTGCGCAATATGCTGCTTATCTACTTGCCCCGCAAAATGACGAGCAAATTTTAGATATGTGTGCCGCACCTGGCGGTAAAACTACGCATATTTTAGAAGTCGCCCCAAATGCTCAAGTATTAGCGGTTGATGTTGATGCGAGTCGTGCTAAACGGATTAATGATAATTTAACGCGTTTAAAACAATGTGCTGAAGTGAAAGTCGGCGATGGGTTAACGCCAGAAAAATGGTGCGCAGGGCGTCAATTTGACCGGATTTTACTTGATGCTCCTTGTTCAGCTACGGGCGTTATTCGGCGTCATCCAGATATAAAATGGTTACGTCGAGATAGTGATATAGCCCAACTCACTGAGTTACAACATGCGATCTTAACCAATATTTGGCCCTATTTAAAAACAGGTGGTACTTTAGTCTATGCGACTTGTTCTATTCTACCAGATGAGAATAGATTGCAAATTGAGCGTTTTTTACAAGAAAATAGTGATGCAAAATTGCAAGGCGAGGTTAAACAGTTTTTACCTACCGATAACGGCGGTGATGGTTTTTTTTATGCGGTATTAACCAAACATAGCTAACAGAAAGTATAATGTGATGATGTCTGCCTCACGCTATATCATCACATTTTGTCATTAACAGTAACTTTTTATCAATTCAGCTAATTGCTGTCCATGTTGTAACGCTTTGGTTTTTATTTCTGTTTTATCATCAAATGGTGATACACCATATAATAATGCCGGTGGAAGATATTCCATTTGTATATACAGAGACGAAAATTTTACTGATTCAAGAAAGTGGTCAATTAAATTTTCACCGTATTCTTGGTAACTTTTTTGCCCTATTGTTAAACTCTGCAATAACTTTTTACCTTTTAATTTATCACCTTGTGAGCCATAAGCAAATTGGTAAGTCAACACTTCATCAAACCATAACTTTAATATAGCTGGCATATTAAACCAATACATAGGATATTGAAGAATAATAAGATCATGCCTTAATAACGCGGCTTGTTCTTGTTCTACATCGATTTGATAATTAGGGTAAAGTTGATGTATATTTCGGATTTCAAGATCAGTAACAGTTTGCTGTAATGTCTCAATAATTGTTTTGTTAGCAATGGATTGCGCCATATTGGGATGGCCTAAAATCATTAATGTCATAGTAATTTCCTTTCCTTTTAGTTAATAAAATGCACGTTATTCAATACTATATACTAGTATAAAATTAAATTATAGGATAATTATTGCTCACTTGGACAATTTTTAGTAGATGTGGTAAATTCTCAGTTTATTTTGTGTTATAAAGATATTTGTAATGGCTTATACTCTCCCCTATAGTGATCTCCCCGAAAATATTCAATACTGGCAAGGTTTACCATTATCTTTGAATGGTTGTGAAGTGGTTCCGCTTGACTATAATGCAGGTAAAACGGGTTGGATCATCTATGGTAAAAAATTAAATAAAACGATATTGTCAAAATTCCAAAATCAGTTGGCGATGCCAATGGTAATAGTTTCTTCTTGGAAAATTAAAACTTACCAAATTGTCCGTATTGCTGGCGTTATGCCTAAAAAGGCAAAATCTATTTCCCTAGCATTAGGTATTGATGTATCACCTATTGATAATTTACCAAGCTTACATTCTCCGGGGTTGCTTGTTATGGATATGGATTCCACGGCGATTAAAATTGAATGCATCGATGAACTTGCCAAATTATATGGTGTTGGGCATCAAGTCGCGGCTGTCACTGAGCAAGCTATGCGGGGCGAGTTAGACTTTGCAACCAGCTTACGTAAGCGAGTTGCAACCTTGAAAGGGGCTCCTCAAGAACTCTTACAGCAAGTAAAAAATGAATTACCATTGACATCGGGACTGACTTATCTAGTTAAGGAATTACAAAAAAGAAATTGGTATGTCGCTATCGCATCAGGGGGATTTACCTATTTTGCCGACCATTTGAAACAAAAATTAAAATTGGTCGATGCTTATGCAAATGAGTTAGAAATCAAAAATGATAAATTAACGGGTAAAGTGACAGGTCAAATAGTCGATGCCAAATTTAAAGCTCGAACGTTACAGAATTTAGCAGCATCGTTAGATATTCCCATTGAACAAACCGTTGCTATTGGTGATGGCGCGAATGATTTAATGATGATTCGAATTGCTGGGCTCGGTGTGGCTTATCATGGTAAACCAAAAGTGGTTGAAAAGGCACGAATTAGCATTAATTATGCAGATTTAACTGGATTATGGTGTATCTTATCGACCAGTTTATTAAGTGAAGGTTAGGAGATCAAGTTGGCAAAAACCGTTAAACGTGCTTTTGTTTGTAATGATTGTGGTGCAGATTATCCTCGTTGGCAAGGTCAATGTAGTGCATGTCATGCTTGGAATACCATTACCGAAGTTAGGCTGGCAAGTTCATCATCTCGCAATGATCGGTTAACCGGTTATGCCGGTAGTGGCGTTGGGCAGGCAAAAATTCAAAAACTGTCTGAGATCAGTTTGGAAGCACTGCCAAGATTCTCCACTGGCTTTTCCGAATTTGACCGAGTGTTAGGGGGTGGTGTTGTTCCGGGCAGCGCTATTTTAATTGGGGGTAATCCGGGTGCCGGTAAAAGTACCCTGTTATTACAAACCATGAGTAAGCTTTCAACGCAAATGAACACCCTTTATGTAACGGGTGAAGAGTCATTACAGCAAGTGGCTATGCGTGCTCATCGCTTAGGACTAACTACCGACAATATAAATATGCTGTCAGAAACCAGTATTGAGCAGATCTGTTTGCTGGCTGAACAATCACAACCTAAACTCATGGTTATTGATTCCATTCAAGTTATGCATCTTGCTGATATTCAATCATCGCCGGGGAGTGTCGCTCAAGTTCGTGAAACCGCTGCTTATTTAACTCGTTTTGCTAAAACCAAAGGCATAGCCATTATTATGGTTGGACATGTCACGAAAGATGGGTCACTTGCCGGTCCAAAAGTCCTTGAGCACTGTATCGATTGTTCAATTTTATTAGATGGTGATGCGGATTCCAGATTTAGGACGTTGCGTAGCCATAAAAACCGGTTTGGTGCCGTGAATGAATTAGGCGTTTTTGCGATGACCGAGCAAGGATTGAAAGAAGTCAGTAATCCATCAGCGATTTTTTTAAGTCGTGGGGATGAAATGCTACCCGGTAGCTCGGTGATGGTGTTATGGGAAGGGACACGTCCATTATTGGTTGAGATTCAAGCGCTGGTAGACCATTCAATGTACGGTAATCCAAGGCGCGTGACAGTGGGGCTTGATCAGAATCGATTAGCCCTTTTACTGGCTGTCTTGCATCGGCATGGTGGATTACAAATGGCTGACCAAGACATTTTCGTTAATGTCGTCGGTGGTGTAAAAGTTACAGAAACCAGTGCCGATTTAGCATTGATTGCCGCCTTAGTATCAAGCTTTCGAAATCGTCCACTGCCACAAGATGTGGTTATTTTTGGCGAGATTGGCTTAGGTGGCGAGATTCGTCCTGTGCCAAGTGGTCAAGAGCGGATTTCTGAAGCGGCAAAACATGGCTTTAAAAAAGCGATAGTACCTATTGCCAATATGCCGAAAAAGAGACCTGAAAATATGCAAGTTTTTGGTGTCAAAAAAGTTTCTGAAGCTTTAGATATTTTGAATGATTTATAACTAATTGGTTGATGCATCTGTTATTTTGCCGGCATTTTTTGTCGGCAAAATAACAGTTCAATAAGCTATGTTTTAATGATGTGTTAATAACAGATCTCATAACAAGGTTGATAAGCCGTTCCACCCGGTAATTTCATCCGATCTTGTTTAACAAAGCTACGTAATAAATCATCCAATTGTTTCATTATTTCCTTATCGCCTTGTAACTTATAAGGGCCATGTTCGGCAATTTGTTTCATACCAAACTCCTTCACGTTACCGGCAACAATTCCCGAAAATGCACGACGTAAATCAGCGGCTAATAATTCCACTGGCTGATCTTTGTGTAAATTCAATGAAGCCATATTTTCATGAATGGGTTCAAAAGGTTGTTGTAACGAACCATCAATTTTAAGGAGCCAGTTAAAACCGTAAGCATCACCTGTTTTTAAGCGTGAGGATTTAACATGTTTAACGCCTTTTTTCATAATACGTGCAACTTGTTCTGGGGAATCAATAATAATTTGATAAAGCTTGGTGGCTTCTTCGCCTAAGGTTTGACGAATAAAGTCATCGATGGCAGCAAAATAACCTTCGCATTCTTTAGGGCCAGTTAATATAAGTGGCAATGTCTGATTTTTATTTGCCGGGTTTAACATAATGCCTAAAATATAAAGCAGTTCCTCAGCAGTACCCGGACCACCAGGGAAGATAATAATACCGTGTGCCATACGGACAAAAGCTTCAAGCCGTTTTTCAATATCTGGCATGATGATAAGCTCATTGACCAAGGCATTAGGTGGTTCAGCGGCAATAATTGAAGGTTCAGTCATCCCAATAAAACGGCTATCTTTATAGCGTTGCTGAGCGTGACCAACAGCGGCGCCTTTCATAGGGGCTTCCATAATGCCGGGACCACAGCCTGTGCAGATATTAAGCTCACGTAGCCCTAACTGCATGCCGACTTGACGGGCATAATAATATTCGTTTTCATTAATTGAGTGCCCACCCCAGCAAACCACAAGATTAGGCTCTTCGCCGACGTGTAGCGCATTTGCATTACGTAAAATTGAAAAAACCAGATTAGTAATATAATAGGAATGATCTCTATCAAGATTGACATTTGAAACTAGTTGTTTAACAGCACTGATTTGACTATTTAAAAATAGAATATCGCGCAACACCGCAAAAAGGTTAGCTTGAATTGAACGGATAATACGTTTATCCACAAAAGCACTTTCCGGCGCATCGATAAGTTCTAGCTTAACGCCTCGTTCTTTACTAATCACATTAATTTCGAACGATTGAAACCTATCTAATAACTCTTTCGTATTATCGGTTTTACTACCCGCATTAAGTGTTGCTAATGAGCAATTTCGAAATAATTGATATAATTCACTATTTGCTGATCTTTTCAGAATATCCACTTCAGCTTGAGCAAGTAAATCCATAGATCCTAATGGGCTTATATGGGTGGTAATCATCACAACCTCCATTTGACGGTTTTATCGACAAAAAAATTATTATATACCGAAATAAAATGAATACTAAGCAAAGCTGAAAATAAGCTTAAATATAAACCAATTAGGTGAATAAAAAAATTATCTCTAGAGACAGAATAATAATTACTCTATAATAAAAAATGTTGAGAAATTAAAATATTAAATAGACTGTATTTTATTTGTTTGGTTAGTGAGTTATCAATGAGAAGGGATTTTTATTTACTTATTAAAAAATTATATCATGCAGGTTCGAGTGATATATTTAATGATCCGCAGACGCCCGAATTTAAACCGTTAGCACAATTTAAAGGCGAATGTGATTATTATTGTAAAACGCCAACATTGTCTAACTGGTTACCAATTATTGACTAGATAGCATTAACGAACAACAAAGAAGGAACTTTATGAAATCTTGCGCGACATCCTCGATTGAACATTATCAAATTATCACTGGTTATATCACGGATTTAGCAGTCTATCCGTCACGAGAGACTTTTATTCAAGCCCGCCAATTAGCTGGGTGTGCTGATATTAATTTAAACTCAATCGGTTATCTTGCTCTGGTTTATAAAATCAATCAAATGATTGCTGCACAGGATTCATCCGGCAAGTACGATACGCCAACGCCAAATATTGAACAATATTACCGATTTAAATTAGGTGATAACCTAATTGAAGGAGTTTGTAGTCGTGTCGCTTTTACTGACGGTGATTATGTTGAGGTTGTGGTTGACCCAATGGACGGCGGCAGCTATTTTGCCTATGCGCTACGTCGACCTGTTGATCATCTAATATGGATGCATCCTTATGTTACAGAGGGAACAGAAGCGAGCGTTGAAAATCCTAAAATTCGCACATCACCGATTGTAAAGTTCATGGAGCTGATCGGCATTTCAAGTTGTATTTGGGGCTTGCTACAGATCTATTTGCAAATCTCATTGGTACCGACATTGTATCTCTTTATTTTGGGTGCAATATTGTTGCTTCCTTTAATTATATTTTGTGGCAAAAAAAAACAAGTCAACACAGGTTCACCTATTGCAGACAGGATTTATACGACTTTAGGCTATCACAATCCTAAGCAGTTTAGTATTGAAAAAGAGCAAGCCTTATTGTTAAAGAAATTAGAGCAGTTAAGTGCAAATTATATAGCAACCTATCAAGGTCCATTAACCGAGGGTGAGGAAATAATAAAAGAATTTCTTAATCAATATAAAGATCAACAATCGCCTAGTGATACTGAAAGTGACAAATTAGTTAAGCAATACATAAAAATTGAGCAAAATGGTATGCAGTGGGTTTATCTTTATCGCTGTGCGCCGACTATACCTAATTACATCACCGTTATTCATACTGAAAGAAACAATGATGAAATTGAATCATCTAATCAATCATCGAATAGTGATAATTGTCCGTAGTCAAAAAATATTGTCTATGTTAGACTAAACCAAACTCTGAAGCTTTTTCACCTAAGTGTTGCCTTGGCCTGTTTCATATGGTGAATTAGCCGCGGTATAGCGCAGAAATGGCTATGCTTCCCGATTTGGATAAGGTGTTTTTTTTATATGCAATTAGTGGATAATTATCAGCGTCGATTTCAATATCTGCGCTTGTCGATTACCGAACTATGTAATTTTAAATGTCAGTATTGTTTACCCAATGGTTATCATCCTAATAAGCCTCACCATTTTTTATCGCTTAATGAAATTGATAATATTGTGTCAACATTTACTGAGCTTGGTGTTCATAAAATTCGACTTACTGGTGGTGAGCCGACATTACGTCGAGATTTTACCGAAATTTTGTCGGTTATTTCGTCTTATCCCAGTATGCGTGAGCTTGCAATCACGACCAATGGCACACGGTTGTTAAAAAATATCAACTATTGGCATCAAGCCGGTCTAAATTCAATCAATATTAGTATAGATAGTTTTTCCCCTCATATATTCAAACTGATCACCGGTCAAGATAAACTGAAAGAGCTGATTGCTGGCGTTGAAAAAACGTTAGAAATTGGCATACCGAAAGTGAAGATTAATACTGTTTTAATGAAAGATCTCAACAGCCATTTATCAGATTACTTATCTTGGATTAAATATAGACCGGTTGAGTTGCGTTTTATCGAGCTTATGGAAACCAATGAAAGCCGTAATCTATTTCATCGTTATCACTTAGCCGGTCAATCAATTGAACGTCAATTGATTGAGCAAGGTTGGCAGTTACAACCGAAGCAAGTTCTATCAGGGCCGGCAAAAGTTTATGCACATGATGATTATCAAGGTAAAATCGGTCTTATCATGCCATATTCAAAAGACTTTTGTAAAAGTTGCAATCGATTGCGAGTGTCATCAATTGGGCAGTTACACTATTGTCTGTTTGGTGATTCGGCGATTGATTTGCGTGATTTGCTGGTCAGTGCAGACCAAAAACCACAACTTAAATCACGCATTCTTGCCTCATTGGTAGTCAAACCAGAAAAACATCGATTACACGATAATCAAGTGGGGATGGTGCCTAATTTATCTTACATTGGTGGTTAATACTGCATTTTGTTTCGGGATAGTTGAAAGCTGCCAATATGCTATTGCCCAATCTAACAATTGTTGTTGGGTTGCATCTTGCCAATCTTGTGGTATCTGTTGTCCTAAAAATTGTAGTGCTTGAATGGTTAATGAGGTTGGATTATCCAATTCGATTGGTTTAGCATGATTTTGTTTCGACAGTTTATTACCATTATGATCTAAGACGAGTGGTAAATGGCAATAGGTTGGAACGGTAAAGCCTAACTGTTGATAAAGTGATATCTGTTTTGCGGTAACTGGTAGCAAATCAGCGCCACGAACAATTTCGGTAATGCCTTGTTGATGATCATCGAGCACGACGACCAAATTATAAGCAAATAGTCCATCTTTTCGGTGAATAATAAAATCTTCTTGCGCACTGGCTGGATTAACTGTTTGTAATCCAAGAATGTTATCTTCAAATTCAAAGATTGGATGGGTTTGCTTTAACCGAATGGCTAAATGCTGCTGGTGGTTGGGGGTTAAATTTCGCTGACGGCAAAAGCCATCATAAATATGATTGGTAAGATGATGGATTCGTTGTCTTGAACAATCGCAATAGTAGGCTTGCTGTTTGGTCAGTAATGATTGCAATACCGATTGATAACGTTCACTACATGTTGATTGGTATAGAACGTCATCATCCCAAAACAGATTAAATATTTCTAATGTTTTTAAGATAAGTGAAGAAGCGCCTTTGACTTCGCGTGGTGGATCGATATCTTCAATACGGACTAACCATTTACCTTGATAAGCTTTAGCTTGTAAATAGCTACCGAGAGCCGTCACCAACGAACCAAAATGTAATGGTCCGGATGGTGAGGGAGCAAAACGACCAATATAGCACATGGGCTTATCTGGCAGTGTAATGTTTGAGGAAGGTAATTAAAATTACATTCCCATTTGTTTTTCGCGAAGTTCCGCTAACGTTTTACAATCGATACATAGATCCGCCGTAGGTCTAGCTTCAAGGCGACGAATACCAATTTCAACGCCACAAGATTCACAAAAACCAAAATCATCAGTTTCAATTTTCTTTAATGTCTTTTCAATTTTTTTGATCAGTTTACGTTCTCTATCGCGTGCTCTTAACTCTAGACTGAACTCCTCTTCTTGAGTTGCTCGGTCAGCTGGATCTGGAAAATTTGCAGCCTCATCTTGCATGTGCGAGACTGTTTTGCCCATTTCGCCTTGTAATTGCGCAAGCCATGCTTCTAAGATAAGTTTGAAATGTTTCAATTGCTTAGGGTTCATATACTCCTCGCCTTTCGCCTCTTTATAAGGCTCAAGCCCAGCAATTGAAAGCAGGCTAAGAGAAGATGTATTAACTTTTTGTTCCTTTTTCACAGCAATCCCCTTAAGTACAGATTATTTGCAAGCGCTAAACTATAGCAATAAATTAGCCATTGGCAAAATTTTTTTATGATTTTTTTTACATAATTAGAGCAAATTAACATAACTATATGTATTAATGTATATAATTATGCTATCCACTGTTTCATGTCATTTTTAGGACACTTAGCAACAAGATCTGACAATTTGTCATTATCGGGAAAGACCAATTCTGGCTCAATATCAAAAAGTGGATAAAGGACAAATTCTCGGTTTTTCATGTGGTAATGCGGTATGGTTAATCGTTCACTATTGATAATCAAATCATCATATAAAAGAATATCCAAATCTAAAGTTCTTGCTCCCCAACGATTATCTTTGCGAACTCGCCCTTGTGATTTTTCAATCGATTGTAAGGCATCTAATAATTCAATTGGTGAAAGGCTCGTTGTTAACTTAATCACAGCGTTGAGATAATCATTTTGATCTTGTGGCCCTAAAGGTTTACTGCGGTAAAAAGGCGAGACTTCAACCAGTTGAGTATGAGGCAATTGAGTTAAAGCGGCTATTGCTCGATTTGCTTGAGCAAAAGGATCGTCAAGGTTACTTCCTAACGCGATATAACAAATTGACATAATTAGATAAGTGAAATTTTAGGTTAATCATTTGTTGTCTATATTAGCATACTATTGATTAGTCAAAAATAGTTATATGAAGGGAAAAGACGACTGCATGATGCAATAATATTAAGTTTAGTTATTAAAATATAACTAGATAATCTTTAACTTAATGTTCATTTTACGCTATTTTGGTCAAGTCTATTTATGATAGTTTGATGAGTGAATATATGATGAACTTAAACCAACAATTATGCTTATTAATTAAAAATACGCCGCTCCTTAGTGATTCGACTGTTATTAATAATGCGATTAATGGCATCGTCGATTATTTTGCATGTTGTTTACAAGCTCGTCAGGATATGAATGTTCAAAGATTACTCGCTTGGATAAAAGAAGAAGGTGGGCATGAACGGTCTTGGCTTATTGGTCAAAAAAAGTTAGCCACACCACGTCAAGCTGCATTATTCAATGGTTTTCAAGCCCACTGTTTAGATTATGATGATGTTCATTCAGATATACGAGGCCATCCTTCAGCGGTGATTTTATCAGCACTGTTTGCCAGTATTCGATTAGATCATTCACCATTCAAGATAGATGGACGGCGATTTTTAACGGCTTATGTTATTGGTATTGAAGTTATGGCGTTACTGGGTAAAAGCGTCAATCCACAACATTATGAAAAAGGATGGCATGCCACTATTACGCTTGGTGGCATAGCAGCCACAGCCGCAATTTGTTATTTGTATGATGAACCTTTTTTATCGCAAGCATTAGCACTTGCAGCAACCCAAGCTTCGGGAATGCGATTGTTAATGGGCACACCCATAAAATTTTTACATGCAGGACTGGCAGCGCAACATGCCATCCAAACCGTTGATTGGTTAAGAGCAGGACTACAAGCAGAACAAAATTTTTTAGATGAAAATTTAGGATTTCTCGCCATGTATGGACAAGGGAATACGACGTTGAATTTAACCCGTTGGGCAAAGCCTTGGAAGATAATTGACCCCGGATTATGGTTTAAAACTTATAGTTTTTGTTCCGCTGGAGCCTATATTGCGGATGCCGGACAATTACTTTTTCGACATCCACAATTTCGTGTTGAGAATGTGGCTAACATTACCCTTTACTTTGCGCCACCCAAGAGTGATGCTGCATTAATTTATCAACAGCCAACTCTTGCTGAGCAAGGGCGCTTTTCTGCTGAATATATTTTGGCCTTAATTTTATTAGGTTTACCCACTGATTTTAAGGCATTTTCGGCAACGCCAATCGCTGACAACATTCAACAACTGATGCAAAAAATGCAACGCAGTTATCACATCACCCTAGCACCACATCCTCAAGCCTATAACGGTCGTTATGTGGTTGTTGAGATATTACTTAATAACGGTCAAAAAATCAGCCAACGCATCGACCTTCCCAAAGGATCACCAAAAAATCCTTACAGCAAAAATGAAATGACAGCAAAACTCGTAAACGCTATTGATGATCAACCAACTGCAATAGCACTAAGCCAAGATATTCAAGCATTTGCAAAAGGGTTAGATGTCAGCGATTTTATAAAGCGTTATATAGTTAAGTTATAGTTGAAAAATCTTGATTCAATTAAAAGAATAAAAATTAAAGCTTTTTAATAAGGTAATATTTACTATTACATGAATTTTAAATAGGGGGGCGATGTAAAATCCCCCCAATTTCTTGTCTCAATATAAGCACTCAGTGAGCGAACAATTTTTTCTTTATTAAATTTCGAAATTAATATCATCGGTTAGTTGACGCAAAAAACGTTGAGTTAACTCGTTTTGTGGATGCTCGATAAGAGTTTTAGCATAGCCTTCTTCTACAATGACGCCATTTGCCATAAAGATGATTCGGTCAGCGACATATTTAGCAAATTCCATTTCGTGAGTAACAATGATCATCGTGATATTTTCTTTGGCAAGTTGTAACATGACTTGCAGTACTTCGTGTACACGCTCAGGATCGAGTGCCGATGTCGGTTCATCAAATAGTAGAACTTTAGGTCTAACCGCCAATGCTCTGGCAATAGCCACCCGTTGTTGTTGCCCACCGGATAAAGTTATGGGGTATTGGTCAGCATAAGGTAACATGCCAACCCGTTTTAGTAGCGTTAATGCTTGTTGTTTGGCTTCATTTTTATTGATTTTTTTACCCAGAATCAAGGGATAAGTAATGTTCTCTATCGCTGTTTTGTTTTTAAATAAATTATAGTGTTGAAATACCATCGCTGATTGTTTGCGTAATTGGACTTCTTCTTTATGGCGATAATGTTCACTATCCAGAATGACATCACCTATTCGAATTGTACCCGTATTGAGTTTTTCTAATAAATTCAGACAACGTAATAACGTGGATTTACCTGAGCCTGAAGGTCCAATAATGGCGACAACTTCACCTTGTTTTACATGAAGGTTTATCTCTTTTAATACTTGATGATGACCAAACCGTTTAGACAGATGTGATACAGAAATCATGAGCTTGCTCCTTAACGGTAATACGGTTTGCTTAATTTACGTTCTAACTGTTTTTGTATCCATGAATAAGCAACAACCGTTAGCCAATAAACAATGCCGACTGCTAAATAGGTTTCAAAATAGAGAAAGGAGCTCGCCGTTAGCATTTTGCCTGCTGCTAGCAGTTCTTGTACGCCAACAAAAAAAGCGACAGACGAGTCTTTGAGTAATGAAATAAACATGTTACCGGTATTAGGCAAAGCATTGACCAATGCTTGTGGCAAAATAATGTTCCGGTAAACCTGAATCGTACTTAGCCCCGAGGTAAGTCCTGCCTCTTTTTGTCCTGGATCGACTGACGCCAAACCAGCACGAAAAATTTCGGCAAGATAAGCTGAATATTTTAGGCTAAAGCAGATAATAGCGGCGGTTGTTGCTCCCATGTGCTTTAATACAGGAAAAATCTGCGGTAAACCGTAATAAATAATAAAGAGCAATACCACCGACGGAATTCCACGAAATAGCGAAATAAACAGCGAAAAAATTGCGTCAACAATGATGATTTTATTGTTACGTAACAATGCGATAGCCAGACCTAACACCATAGCAAATAAAATTGACACCACCGCAATAAAAAGTGTGACCGGTAGATATGGTAATATCTGAGGAAACACACTTAAAAAATAGTTTACATTAAAGTTCATGAGGTAATATCTTCACCAAAATATTTAATCGAAAGATTTTTTAACGTGCCGTTGTTGCGTAACTTGTCCAAAGCTTGATTAAACTTTTCACGTAATGCTTGACCTTTTTCATCTTTGCTAAATGGAAAAGCAACTTGCTCAATCGTTATTGGCTCGCCTACTAATTTAAATGGAAGGTTTTTACGTTTGATTTCAGCCAGTAAGATGGGTTTTGAATTAACATAACCTTCAACCCGTTGATATTCGGTATCATACATGGCTCCGTCACGGGTTTCGTAAGTTTTAACCGTCACTTCATTATTGGGAAAGGCTTTTTTCAAATTATTGATATGATTTGAACCTAACACGCCAGCAATGGTTTTACCTTCAAAATCAGCTAATGTATTGATATCTTGATTATCTTTATGGGTAACAATCTGACTACCGTAATAACTATAAGGCTGAGAAAAATCATACTTAGCTTGGCGAGCAGGTGTGATTGCAACGGCATTGGCAATGGTATCTAAACGTCCAGAATCAAACTGTCCCATTAATCCACCAAATTCAGCAACCCCCCATTCAACTTGATAACCCAGTTCATTGGCAATGGCTTCTGTCAGTTCAACATCAAATCCGATTAATTTATCTTGTTGTTTATAACCATTAGGATAACTTTGACCGGTTGAACCGACTCTAATGATCGGCTGCTTTGCCGTTGCATCTTGGCTGTTGGTATCGCATCCGAATAATAATGTTAAACTGGCGAGTAGTATCGCAGAGAAAATTGTTCTGATTGTTTTCATTGTTTGTGATTCCTTTTTTTCCATTCAGTGTAGTTTTTATGATTAAAAATTTTTTCAAAATAGAGTGTGGTGTGATCAGGGGTTAAATCGGCTTGCCCAATAGGTTTATAACCTTTGTTGAGGTAAAGTGTAGCTAACCATGGATGATTTGCGGCTGTTCCTAATGTCGCCGCAGGAAGTTTTAATTGTTTAATTAAGATTTGTTGTTCAACAAAATCCCATAACGTATGACCATAGCCTTGACCTTTATATTGTGGGGCAGTGGCAAACCAACCTAAATGCGGTAATCCATAGGGTCCGGGATTATTGCCCCATGGAAAACGAATCGTTAATGTTGAAATTAATTTACCCTGTTTTTCATAGAGATAAACAGCATTTGATTCAAGGTGATCGGCAATTTGTGTTTGATTAACTGTCGCAGCAGCAAAGTGGATACCAAGTTGTAGGGTTGCTTGATAAGCACTATGCAATAGCGTTTGATAAGCTGGGATATCGTTTTGCGTCATTAAGCGGAACGTCATACTAAGACTCCAGTTTGATCAGCATACCGGATTACTTGTTCCACTTTTTCAGGCGCTAAACCAACATAATTAATTGGTTCTAACCAACTATCGAGTTCATCTTCGGTAAACTCTTTATTCAAGATAGGATCAGCTAATAACACTGCTTTAAAGGTTTTATTTTGCTCAAAAGCTTGCATTGCGCTTTGATAAACTAAACGATGAGCGGTCTGTTTGCCTAATCGCTTGCCTATTTCAAACATCACTTTTTCAGACAGCAGTAAACCATTTTGTAAGGTTAAGTTAGTTAACATGCGTTCAGCATTGACTTTTAACCCTTGCAGTACAGCTAATGCCGTTTGTAGTTGTGAAGAAAGATAGAGATTAATTTCAGGAAGCGCTATCCACTCCGCCCGCCAACTCATGGCGTCTCGCTCATGTTCAACTTTCATGGATTCGTGAATTAAAGCGACACTTTTTAATAATGGCGCTGTCAAGCTAGCTAAGCCTTCTAATGCGGCTGGATTTCGCTTATGAGGCATAGTGGTTGAACCGATTTTTCCGTCAGAAAAGGGCTCTTCAACTTCGTTAATTTCAGTACGCATTAAGTTATAAAACTCATTACCCATTTTACCCAGCGTTCCACTGATTAATGCAATAACTGATGCATATTCAGAAAACCGATCACGTGCAGCTTGCCAACCAATGTTAGGAGTATTGAGACCTAATAAAGTTAATACTTTGGCTTCAACTTGTACCCCTAATTCGCCCATAGCGGCATAAGTACAAATTGCACCACTGATATTACCCACTAAAACCCGTTGCTTAATTTCACTTAATCGCTGTAAATGGCGAACAAACTCATCTAACCAAACGGCAAGTTTAAACCCAAAAGTGGTAGGAAGAGCCTGCATACCATGAGTACGTCCAACCATAGGTAAATATTGATACTGTTTAGCTAACTTTTTTAATTCACATGCCACTAGTTTGGTGTCACGTTCAATAATGGCAAATGATTGCTTAAGTTGTAAAACGGTTGCCGTATCGACAATATCTTGCGTGGTTGCACCATAATGAATAAATTGACCGGCATCGCCAACTTGATCTTGCAGCGCATTGATCGTTGACATTAAAGAGTGCTTGGCTTTTGCAGCTTGTTTGGCAATTTGTGCAATGGACAGTTTCGAAGCATCGGCCTTAGCAACGATTGCATCAGCGGCATCGCAAGGAATGACACCTAGTTCACCTTGTGCTTTTGCTAGTGCGACTTCTACATCAACTTGCTTTTCTAAGCGATTTTGTTCTGACCAAATTGCTTGCATTTCACTGGTACTAAAATTATTACCTAAAATCAAATAATCAATAACATGTGACGCCACCGAAATATCCTCAAAGATTAATTAATGTTTTATTATTCAATTATTAAAGATTATTCAAACAGCGTCTAATATCCTCTTGGACTATGGATATAACTAAAAAGAATTAAGGTTGTTGGGTTTTGATCACAGGCGATTGAGGATGTTAATTGTTGAATGTTTGTTTTGTCTTGATGAATAGACTCAAATAGTGGAATTTTTTCAAAATTTCTTATTTTTTATTCGTATTATGCACGGTACTTGACCTCTTTGATGTTATCATCGTAGGGCACAACGTGAGCCTGCTTAACAAATAAGGAATAAATAGTGATGAATAACAAATTATTTAAATTAGTCTGTTTAGGCTCTTTTTTGACCTCTTTTGCCTATGGTGTGATGTTAACGCTGCCGTTATTTTTAACCGACACTTTAAAGCTTTCGTTGGTGATGTCGAGTGAAATTATTTCAATGGGGATCATTGGAGTGGTGGCGTCGATTTTGTCGATTCCTTATGTGCTGAAATCTGTTTCTACTAATGTGATTGCGGCAATGGGGGCGTTAATTTATGCCTTTGCTATTGCGTTGATTTTGTATACTGGTGGTGTTTTTCTTTATATTGCTGGTTTGTTGCTTGGTGCAGGGTGGGGGATTATTTATACGTTGGGGCCGATTATGGTGTCGTCAACTAGTGATACTGCCGAATTAAGTCGTCATTTTATGTTTATTTCGGCATTTAATATGTTAGGTGCCGGATTATCGCCGGTGATAGTTAAAACACTGCTCGATTATAATATTGCTATTGAATATATGTTTTTGTTTGCTGTGTTGTTAAGTTTGTTAGCCGGTGGAATATTTTTTAATGTAACGCTATCCAATAAGCAAAATAGCGTTAAGTTATCGATTTTGCCAGTAATGAAAACCATTGTTACTTCAAATGCAGTCATTCCATTAATAATGGTTTTTTTAGGCGCCTGTATTTACATTTCAATGATGAACTTTCAATTTGTGTTTGCGAAAGAGAAGAATTTAAACTTTTCGATATTTTATATTTCTTATACTTTTTCATTATTATTTGCTCGATTCTTTCTGGCTAAATTTATTTTAAAACTGTCACAGCAATTAGCCATGATCGGCCTGTTATTCATTATGTTGATTGCGTTGTGTCTGTTTTTGGTTACGACAAATAATATTTTTTATATTGTACCGTCGTCATTATTAGGCATAAGTTATGGTTTGGTTTATCCGTTAATTCAAACACAAATGGTTAAAGATATCGATGCTGAAAAGCGAAGTATCTATTTAACTATTTTTAGTTTAAGCTACTTTATTGGCGTGTTTGGCTATCCGTATCTGTTTAGTTTAGGATTAGATTCAGGCGGTGTTTTAGGCTCGTTTTTCGTGCTGATTTCACTGTGTGTGTTAGATATTGTATTTGCCTGTTTATTATATAAAAAAAATTTACCAAATAAGTCGTGATATCCGTAATATGCAGAGGGATTGATAATCAATCCCTCATGCTTTCATTATCAAAGTAACACAACAGTTAATCAACAATAATGCCTAAAAATTTATTTCATAAAATAGGCTTATAACACTTTAACTATCGATTCACACAGGCGTGACATATTATCAAGGGTCATGCCAGCGACATTGATTCGTCCCGAATTCACGATGTAAATACCGTAGTCGTTGCGTAATTTTAGTACTTGTTGTTCTGTTAATCCACTGAAAGAAAACATGCCGTTTTGTTTAGCGATGAAGCTAAAGTCTTGATTGGCACCTTTATCTTGTAAGGTTTTGACGAATAATTGGCGCATACGATGAATACGTTGACGCATACTTGTCAGTTCATCGATCCACTCATCTTTTAATTCCTTGTTATTTAAAATATAAGATACAATTTTGGCGCCATGAGCGGGTGGATTAGAATAATTGGCTCGAATAATGGTTTTAACTTGGCTAAAAGCCCGATCCGCAATCTCCGTATCCGCAGCGATCAAGGTAAAAGCGCCAACTCGTTCATTATACAGCCCAAAGTTTTTAGAGTATGAGCTAGCAATCAATAATTCTGGGTGATGATTGGTGAATAGTCGTAATCCATACACATCTTCTTCTATACCTTGTCCAAATCCTTGATAAGCTAAATCAAATAAAGGTAACCAACCATTTTTTAATGCTAAATCTGAAATGGCTTGCCATTGTTCAGGGGTTGGATCGATACCGGTTGGATTGTGACAGCAACCATGAAAAAGTACCGCCTCACCTGCTGCAATTTTACTTAAATCTTGCATCAGTCCATCAAAATCTAAGCTATGGGTTTGTGCATCATAATAACGGTATTCTCGCACTTCAAGGCCGGCAGTTTGGAAGACACTTCGATGATTTGGCCAAGAAGGGTTACTGACCCATATACGTTTTACTTTGGTTCGGCGAGCTAAAAAATCGGCCATGATTCGTAAAGCGCCAGTGCCTCCGGGTGCTTGTGCCGTTCTGGCTCGTTCATTTTCGTTACCAAATAATAAGATTTGTGTAGCGATATTAAATTCTTTGATTCCGTCAATGGATAAATAACTTTTTGTGGTTTCGTTATTTAATAAAAATTGTTCGGCTTTTTTGACGCTTTCTAAAATAGGTGTTTGGGTGGTTTCATCTTTATAGACACCGACACTTAAATTAATCTTACTGGTGCGTTCATCTTTATTATAAAGATCGGCTAATCCAAGTATCGGGTCGGCCGGTGCTGCTGTTAAACTTTCAAACATAATTCACCTATTTCGTCTAATAACTTTCATCGCATTATATACATAATATTTTATAATATACAATTTCGATACACACAATTTGTGAATAAATGTTTAGACGATAATCTTATTAATTTTTATGAATTATTTTTTTACATTAAATTGAAAGATTATTAAAAAATGATGTTAAATTTTCAGCTAATATCGTCAGTTCTCCACTAATGAGATCTTCTTTAACCACTTCACCAGTTAAATTATTTATGGCGATAATTTCGGTACTTTCATCGGTAGAGGCAATAAAAATAGTTGGTATCCGTTTTAATCTTTTTTGTTGCGACAAATGGGCAATTAAGTTTTGCTCTAAAATTGAGAAATCGTCATCATTCCATGCTTGTAGTAATACTAAATGAGTATCAGCAAAGTTTGCGTTTATATTTCCGGCATATTGTGTGCCATAAAAAACATGAGCACTTTGACACAGATTGATGTTAACGACTTGTTCTACAATAGTTAGATCTCTTGCAGGCTCTAATAAAAAAGGTTGCCAATATACTGCAAGTTGCGCTGTTTTTAGTATACAAGGTGAAGGAATGGCATGTAATTCTTCACTTTTAGGGGCATAATCAAATTGATTCATCCAACGAGAAGTAAAATCAAGTAAGGCTGTTTTTTCGGGTGATTTCATAAATAAGCTAAGTCTCTTTTTTGAATTTATTTTATATTTTTCTTCTATTATACAAATTAAGTCACTTTATGTTCTACTAAGTAAGTTCCAAATTTCTATTTTTCAAATAATAAGTAAAAAAATGTAAAGCAATTTTTGCTTTTTAGTGTCGTTAATATAAATTTTTAATATATCTAATATGATTTTATTGAAATGATAAATATTATTTGTAAATAACTCAAAATATTAATCTAACTATCGATGAAATATGAAGTTTAATTTTCTTGCTATCCTTTGCCGAAACGTGAATAATAAGGGGGGATATTTTTATCCTTGTAATGCAGCAATGGCGTTAGACATTACAGTTTGTCAAAACAAAATAGCGTAAGTAGAATCATGATAATTAGATAATATGTTTATTTTAAACAATCATATAAAGATTTAGTTTATTTGCTAGAACCAATAAAATGAAGGTTTGCAAATTAACCATTGAAATAATATCAATAAATTATATATTTAGGAATAATTCGGCGTATCATTTGTACTTTTGAATTTAGCGGTTATCCCCCTAAAATATTATTTTAATGTAGTCAATGTGAAATCGGTGTCACATAAAATAATAACAAAAATAACACAAATAAAATAATGCACACTGTATAGAAATATCGAATTAAGTACTTTTTTTATCATTGTTAAAATAAGCATTTATCAATAATAGGATTCTACCTACAATTAATTAAGATTAATGAAGAGTGTAGAATAATGAAAAGAATGCTAATCAATGCAACCCAGCAAGAAGAGCTGCGAGTTGCGCTTGTTGATGGCCAACGCTTATATGATTTAGATATCGAAAGTCTTGGGCATGAGCAAAAAAAGGCCAATATCTATAAAGGTAAAATTACTAAAATCAATCCAAGTTTAGAGGCGGCTTTTGTTTCATATGGTGGAGAGCGAGATGGTTTTTTACCATTAAAAGAGATTGCCGATAGTTATTTTCCATCCAATATGACCGGTCGTCGTACCATTAAACATCTTGAAGAAGGTCAAGAAGTTCTCATTCAAATTGAAAAAGAGATTCGAGGCAAAAAAGGTGCTGCGTTAACGACTTATATCAGTCTTGCCGGTAGTTATTTAGTTTTAATGCCTAATGATCCACGTGCTGGTGGTGTGTCTCGCCGAATTGAAGGTGAAGATCGTGCAGATTTAAAACGTATTATTGACGCCATTGAAAAGCCTAAAGGCATGGGCGTAATTGCCAGAACGGCTGGTGTTGGTAAAAGCCAAGAAGAGTTACAACAAGATTTAGATGCGTTAGTCAATTATTGGGCAGCGATTCAAAATGAAGCTAAGAATCATCCAGCACCAAGTTTAATCCACAAGGAAAGTGATATTATTACCCGAGCATTTCGTGATTATTTACGTGATGATGTGGGTGATATATTAATCGATAATCCGAAAGTCCTTGAGATCGCTAAAAAACGATTAGTTGATTTGGGACGTGTTGAATACGTTAATCGACTAAAACTTTATGAGGGGGATGTACCTCTATTCAACCATTTTCAGATTGAAGGTCAAATTGAATCTGCGTTTCAACGTGAAGTGCGTTTACCTTCGGGCGGTTCAATTGTAATTGATGCGACCGAAGCATTAACGGCAATCGATATTAACTCCGCTAAATCGATACGGGGCAGTGACATTGAAGAAACGGCCTTTAACACGAATCTTGAGGCTGCTGAAGAAATTGCTCGTCAACTACGTTTACGTGACTTAGGTGGTTTAATTGTTATCGATTTTATCGATATGACACCAATTCGTAACCAACGTGAAGTCGAAAATCGCTTAAAAGAGGCGATGAAAACAGACCGAGCACGTATTCAAACAACACGGATTTCTCGATTTGGTCTGCTTGAAATGTCACGCCAACGATTAAGTCCGTCTTTGCGTGAAGCAACTCATCACATTTGTCCACGTTGTCAAGGAACGGGAACGATTCGTGATAATAATTCATTATCGCTTTCTATTCTTCGATTAATTCAAGAAGAAGCGATGAAAGATAACACTGTCCAAATAGATGTTATCGTGCCAGTGCCAATTGCCAGCTATTTATTAAATGAAAAACGTCGCGCGATTAACAATATCGAAAGAATGCACCCTGATGTAAAAATTGTCATCGTGGGTGATGAAGAGATGGAAACGCCACTTTATAAAGTGATTCGTAAACGTGTTGGCGAAGAAACTGATGTTCTGAGTTATAACTTACCGAAATTAATCCGAGAACTGGAAGAAGAGGAAGAAGACGCAGCGGCTGAAATTATCGTTGAACAAGCAGTATTATCAGGTCCAAAAGTCGAAGCGAACACGACCTCGAAAGAAAAGAGCGAGCCTAAAGTTGAAAAATCTGGGGGCTTGTTTAGTGGATTATTTAGTAAGTTACGCAAATTATTTGTTGCTGAAAAAAGTGAACCTGAACCAGAAGTTAAACCAAAACCGACTAAAAGACGTGAAAATAATCGATCGAATAATCGTCGTCAGCGTAATAGTCGCAATGGCAATGCTGCAAATGCTAATAGCAGCTCAGCAACAGAAGACGTGAAAGAGACAACTCGTAGTAACAGTCGTCGCACTAAGCAAAACAATAGTCATTCGGCGAATGCGGTAAATGCAACTAAAGCTGAAAAAACAGCGAATAGTAATGAAGTGGTAACACCGAAACAAAAAGAAGTGAAACCAAGACGTCAACAACGTTCATTGACAAAAAGCGTACGTGTAAAAAATAGTGAAGCAGCGATTCAAGTCAATGAAGAGCGTGTTGTTATTCCATCGTTATTATTACCGGTGATAGTCCCTGAACAAGCTGAGACAGCGCCTGTTTTAGAGTCACAACCAAAACGTCAACGACGCACTTCCAGACATCTACGCATGAATGGACAACGTAATAAACGACGGGTACGAAGTGGCGATCTTAAAAAATCACCAATGCCGTTACAATTTGCTGCTGCATCTCTTGAATTGGCATTAGGTCGGGTTGCGATTGATTATAGTCAAATCACACAAGATGAACCAAATAATGTAGTGCCTGTGATTCCTTCACTTTTATTACCTGTTATCGTTAAAAGTGAAGTGGCAGAAACTCGTTCTGAACCGACAATTGACACAGCTGATTTGAATGATGTATCCATCAATTCTGTATCAACTCAAGATCATGATGCTACAAAAGACAGTGAACAAGAAAGTCATGATAGCGATGTGAATACTGATGTGTCTCAAGCTACAGGTCACGCTTCGTCAGTGATGACTAAAGCCCCTGCACCAGAGTATGTGGATTCTGAAATTGGTTTTAAACTACGGGAAGAATCAGACTATCACTTTGAAGGGAAAGGTGAAGCGGGCGGTTTAAGCTCACAAAACCATGCCTTTGCTAAAGCAAGTAAACCTTCCTATCCTTCAGAATAATAGTTTAAAAACTGATATTTATAAACAGAGTGGTCATCAGACCACTTCTGTTCCTATTCAGACAAATAAAAGCGATAAAAAAACATGATTATTTATATTTTGAAAAAAATAGTCACTTTTGTATTAATTATCTGCATTTTGGCTCAGATCAGCTTTTGCCTTGTCTATTTTTCGCCCCATTCCATGTTTAATCATCTGCATATTGTTGATGCTTACAGTTCTTTCTTTAGGCAGTTATTGCAAGGACAATTTACATTAACCTCAGGGGAAAAGGTCTCGTTTCTTTATACTCTATCTGCGACGATTGAACTGTGTATTCTAGCCTTAGCGGTTGCACTAATTGTTGGTTTACCATTGGGTATCTTTTTAGGACTAAGTAATATTAATTGGTTAAATAGCACGATTCGGTTAAGTTGCTTATTACTATATTCATGTCCTATTGTGATGTTAATTGTGATGGTTATGTTTTGGGTCTCGCCAAATTTGTCTGTATCAATACATTTTGATACATCTTCTTCCGCTATTGGTACATCGTTATTAGAAATTTTACTGTCTGACAAACAGAATAAAATAGATTTATTGATTGAGCAGTTTCATTATTTGATAGTGCCGATAATCATTCTTGCAATACAGCCTAGCATTATCACTATTCAGCTTATTAGCCAAAATGTCAAAAATACCTCACGCCAGAACTACATAAAAATGGCTGCAATTCGAGAAAGGTCACCTTTAAAAATTTTACGACGACATTTATTGCCCAATACCATTCCGGCAACCATTCCGCAACTGACCTATAATACAACCACATTGTTGTTTTCAACGATGATTGTCGGAATATTGTTTAATCGTATTGGGTTAGGGCAATGGGTGATGGGCGCTTATCTGCATCATAACTATTTTATTATCTCAATTGCTATCCTTGCTTGTGGAACAGTGATAAGCTTTTTAACATTATTGGGTGAAATTACCGCTGTGGCTATTTATCCATTACGTCATAAGGAACATCATGTCTAAGGTAACAAGGTTATTAAATAGCGTGGCATTATGTTTTAATAAGCTACATAGTAATCTTTATTCAATTGTTGGCTTTTATGGCATTGTGGCAATTGTCTTTGTTGCTATTTCAACAAAATGGTTTTTTCATGCTCATTTAGATCCTATTTATGCAAGTTCCTTACCGCCAGCATGGTTTATGAATGGCGATATTAATCACATTTTAGGCACTAATGCTAAAGGACAAGATATCTTTGATTACTTATTAATTGGTTATCGCTCAACCTTATCGATGACACTAAAGGCGGTATTTTATGTTGTTGTGATTGCGGGATTGATTAATTATTTAATGTTTTTCATTCCATTTCTACGATCTTTTATTTTATTGATTTTCCGATTTTTTTTGGTCGTACCGCCATTATTGGGGGTTATCGTTGTCAGTATGTTATTTGAAGATGACATAACCAATATGTTGTTAATCATTGGGTTATCTTACTCACCTCGATTTATATACAACATTCATCAACGTGTGATTAAGGAGTGGAATAAAACTTATATCACGGCTTATCGGCTTGATGGATTATCTAAAATAACGATTTTAAATCACTATATTTTGCCTAATATTCTACCTGTCTATTTAACTGAAATTGTATCGTTATTTAGCTCAATTATCTTAGCCATTACCAGCATCACCTTTTTAGGTTTTGCTAACGATACCTCCAGACCCGATTTAGGTATGATGATGTTTAAAATGAAAGACATTATTGGTACCAATTATTTAGCCTTTTTATCCCCCGGAATTGCGGTTTCAGCTACCATTATCTTTGTTTATTTATTAAACTTTGGATTAAATGGTCGACGAGCAGGGCATTAATCATGGCATTGTTAGATATTCGTAATTTAACGATAGAGTTTATTACTCCTGATGGTCTATTACGTGCTATCGACCGGGTTAACCTTAGATTATCAGAAGGTGAAATCCGAGGATTAGTCGGTGAATCGGGTTCTGGAAAAAGCTTAATTGCCAAAGCGATTTTAGGGATCACTAATCATAATTGGAAAATTTCGGCAGATCGCTTTCATTTTAATAATATTGATTTACTAAAACTTACGCCTAAACAACGCCGTAAAGTTATTAGTGCGAATATTTCCATGATATTCCAAGAACCACAATCATGTTTAGATCCATCAATGAAGATTGGGCAACAACTGATCGAGGCAATACCTAGACGCACCTTTAAAGGTCATTGGTGGCAACGGCTATTTTGGCGTAAAAATCGTGCGATTGAACTATTGCATCGGGTTGGAATCAAAGAGCATAAAGAAATATTAAAGTCTTATCCGTTTGAACTGACGGAAGGTGAATGTCAAAAAGTCATGATAGCCATTGCATTGGCCAATCAACCTAAATTACTGATTGCCGATGAGCCGACTAATGCCATGGAAGCCACGACAGAAGCCCAAATTTTTAGGCTACTGGCTAGCATGAATCAAAATATGGGCACCACGATTTTGCTTATCAGCCATGATTTGCAAATGATAACAAGATGGACAGATCGGATTAATGTATTATATTGTGGACAGACGGTTGAAGTAGCGGATAGCGAAGATTTAATTAAATCGCCTTATCACCCTTATACACAAGCGCTCATTTACGCAATTCCTGATTTTGGTAAGGCAATGCCACATAAAAGCCCATTAAATACCTTACCGGGTGTTATTCCGTCACTTGAACATTTACCTATTGGCTGTCGATTGGGCCCACGTTGTCCTTATGCACAAAAAAAATGTATTCAAGCACCCGAATTAATCCAAATTAAAGATCACTTTGTTGCTTGTCATTTTCCTTTAAATACTGATGAGTAAAATTATCAAAACCAGGACTAAACCATGAACCCAATTTTAAAAGTGCGTAATTTGTCAAAGCAATTTAAAATTCCTAAAGGATTTTTGGGACATCTTTATATTGATGCTGTTAAACCGATATCTTTTTCGATCAATGAAGGAAAAACTCTAGCTATTATTGGGCAAAATGGATCGGGCAAATCAACTTTAGCTAAAATGTTAGTTGGAATGGTCAAACCCGATAGTGGTGATATTTGGATTGATGGCACAAAAGTCGAATATGGTGATTATAGTTACCGGTGTCAACTTATTCGCATGATTTTTCAACATGTTGAAAGCTCTTTTGATCCAAGACTTCGCATTGGTCAACTGCTTGAAATTCCACTCAAACACAATACCCATTACGATGCGTTTGAACGTGAAAAAATGATAAGCGACGTATTAAAGCAAGTTGGCTTACTGCCTGAACATGCTTCTTATTATCCATCGGTGATGGCATCGGGGCAAAAACAACGGGTCGCCCTAGCAAGAGCATTAATTCTAAAACCTAAAGTTATTATTTTAGACGAAGCGTTAGCCGCATTAGATATCTCGATGCGTTCACAGATTGTTAATTTGATGTTGTCATTACAAGCCGAGCATAACATCTCTTATATTTATGTGACTCAAGATATTGGTATGATGAAGCATATCAGTGATCAAATCTTAGTGATGCATAAAGGCGAACTTGTTGAATACGGGAATACCGCCGAAGTGTTAGCCTCGCCACTTAGTGATATCACGCAAAAACTTGTTAATAGTTATTTTGGCGAAGCGTTAACCGCTGACTCATGGCGCACCGATACACGGGCTTTTTAACTCTTCCCTTATTTTTGTCAATTATCCAATCTAAAAAAGACTAATGCGAATTTAACTTTATTTGGTTGTGGTAGTATCATGATTTTATTTTAGATATTGGATTTGGCTGATCAAAATAAAAACCTCGACAAATAATCTAAAACATCTTATATTTAGCTATACAGATTTCTAGACGTCTATTTTAGGTTTTTAAAGATTGTTGATTATTAGGAGTTTTTGCTATGCCTATTTGTATTCCTGATTCATTACCAGCCGTTGATGTACTTCGTAAAGAAAATATTTTTATCATGACATCTTCTCGTGCAAATACACAAGAAATTCGTCCGCTAAAGCTGCTTTTTCTTAATCTTATGCCTAAAAAAATAGAGACAGAAAACCAATTTTTACGACTGCTTTCCAACTCCTCATTACAAGTCGATATTCAACTATTACGTATTGATCAGCGTGAATCGAAAAATACACCAGTCGAGCATTTAAATAGTTTCTATTGTGATTTTGACGATATACGTGAACAAAATTTTGATGGGCTTATTATCACTGGCGCACCGTTAGGAAAAGTGGCCTTTACGGATGTAGTCTATTGGTCAAAATTAGTTGAAATTATCACATGGGCAAAAGAACATGTCACCTCAACCATGTTTGTGTGTTGGGCAGTACAAGCCGCTTTAAATGTACTTTATGATTTACCAAAATTTACACGTTCACAAAAATTATCTGGGGTTTATCAGCATCAAATTTTACAACCTAATGCCATTTTAACCCGAGGATTCGATGACTCTTTTTTAGCACCGCATTCAAGGTATGCAGATTTTCCGATTGAAAAAATAAAAAATTATACCGATCTTTCAATACTGGCAGATTCTGATATTAGCGGCCCTTATTTAATGGCAACAGCAGATAAACGGATGGCATTTGTTACCGGGCATCCTGAATATGACTCATTTACTTTAGCCAACGAATATTTTCGTGATCTTAAAGCTGGTATTCAGCCTGCTATCCCAGAAAATTATTTTCCTCATAATAATCCAGACTTAACCCCTAAAGCTACATGGCGTAGTCACGCTTATTTATTGTTCAGCAATTGGCTTAACTATTATGTCTATCAATTAACACCATTTGATTTAACGACGCGTAATTTAACAATTGATGATTAAACCGAATATAAAGAAACTATACCTAAGATTCAAAGAGCCAGAAATAAATTCATTATTCTAACTTTGATCGGCTATTGCTTGTGCAACAATATTTGAATAATGATTTATAATTAGAATTTGTTTGTTAAGATTAAAAAAATAACAGGTGATAATTTCCAATAAATTGCGTATTTGTTTCTAAAAAAGAAAAAAAAGCTTGTCGCCTGTCAAAAAATAATCTATCCTAAAAAAAATGGTTTTATATAAAAATACAAAATAAAACCATAAAATGCAAAATGTTAGCTTTAAATCGTCAGTTTAAGCTTATGCATTACGGATTTGGTATATAAGGGATAGAGAACAACAAGCTGTATGAAATGTTATAAATTGATTACTCAAAAAGAGTGGCTGGCACTACAAAAGAAAGCCCCCGAAAGTCTGTTAGCTCAGTATGGGTTTTATGAGTTTCCCAAAACACAGTTACAAGCATCCGGTTATAACACCGTTCGTTACGATTACAGCGCAGCACAAGATGAAGCTATTGCTCATTGCGTTCAACATCCTGAACAATGTCAACAGCTTTACCCTACACTGGAAAACTTGGGCTTATACTATGGCAACAATCACTATGGTCATGATAACGCCAAAGTCACGCAAGCCTTAACAGAAGCACTGACAACCGGTCGGGCGTTGTTAATTGAAAAACCGCTCACGCTTGATTGTGGATTATTACCGCCTCAAACTAATTTTTTAAAACTACCGAGCAACAAAGCGCCACGTAAATTAACCCCCGCAGAAATACGGGAACGGGAGTTGTTTTTCTTTGATGAGGATAACTGGATAGAATTCAGTGTTGAAAACTTACCGAATCAATCTTTTACGTTATTTAATAACAGTAATCAACGAATGATTTATCAGGGACAACTTGATAGTCGTGGACATGCTTACGTCAATCTTGAGCCGGATATAAAATTAGTGGATGTCATCTTTGACCGCCAAACACAGCACCGAGCCTGGTATCAAGATGTCCCCTTACAGATATTGGGTGGATTACGAGATGCAGGACAAAGTACACTCGATTTATTATGGGATAGCACCTTAATTAATCCGGTATCTCCGCTATTTTTTGCTCGAGTGCATGCAGAAATTATCAGTGATAAACCGATTGGTCAGGCGCCCAATCCTATACAAATTCCTGAGGTATCACCACCACAGACTATCTCTGGTGGGATAACACATGGTGTCAGTCAATTTATTGTCGGGTTTATACCGGCGGTAAGGGCAACCAAATTTATAAAGCCCTTGAAAAATGTAGGCTCGTGGGTAAAAGGGATGATAGCAGGCAGTGTCACAGATTTTACGGTATTTAGTCCTCATGAAGAACGCCTGTCAAACTTAGTACAAGAATTTCCCGAACTGGCTAACCCAATAACCGAATATTTACAAGCCAAACCAGACGATAGTTTTGCAGAAGGACGATTAAAAAACAGCTTAGAAGGATTGTTAGTAGGCGGCTTAGCCGAACCCTTAACCCGTTCACTACGCTTATTAAAATACGCCCGCATCAAAATAACCGGTACTGAAGTCAGAGCGAAGGTACATCATAAAATTGAAGCGGTAGAGGTTGAATTAGATGAGGTTAATTGGAATAATGTTGTTGAAAAGAGGACGGTAAATCAACAATATCTTACTGAAATGTCCAATAATGGAGTTAAATTTTCACCTGAAAATGTTTTAAGGGTTGAAAAACTGCCTAATGGTAAAATAGTTTTTCTTGAAAAAGGAAATCTATCTGCAGGTCTTCAACATATTATTAAAGAGCATGCTGACGATTTTGCAAAAATAGGCGTTTCAGAATCACAAATACCAGATGTTGTTATGGATGCGGTTTCCAAAGGAAAGATAATTGGTTATCAAGGGAAAGGAACCGGACGTCCAATCTATGAAGTTCTTATTAATGGGCAAAAACAACGTATAGCTGTAACGACAGGTAATAACGGTTTTATTGTAGGAGCTAACCCCGCTGGGAGTGTTAAATGAAAAAAATAAAATTAATGGCTGATTATCAATGTTATCCTCTATGGCTTAATTCAAATGATGCTGTTGGAAATATTAACCCTAATACATTACCAATAAGTAATGTACTAAAAAATGAGCTTAATAGCTGGTCAGATAAATATGATGAAACATTAAATTTAGATGATCCTTTAACTTCTGGATTTGCGACTCCAGAAGAAGAAATGATCTTTAATGAAATGGGGCAATCTTTGAAAGAAAAGCTGCAAGCCGAATTAGGTGATGATTATGAAGTAACATATCAACAATGATAAAATTATATTCTGGTGGGATGACTCTGGTTTTAATCCTACGGCTGGAAAGCTTGTAAAATCTACAGACGACCAAAGAATATTTGGTTTTGGAACTAGAGAAATTGCTGATTGGCTAAGAGATGATATTCAATAAACTCAATCAATATCTGGATTAGTAACTTGATTGATTTGGAAAATAGCCCTGCACCCGATGATATGTTCAGTGTTGGTAATGCGTTTTGGGTATTGATTACTGGAAATTATGTTTTTATAGGTACTGAATACGTCGAAGAACAACAAGTCATTATGACCAAAGAACAACTTTTATATGTGTTAGAGCAATATAAAGCTTTCTTAGAAGGAGATTATAACGATCCCAATAATCCACCCGATCCTATTGATGTTGAGTTTATTGCAGAAGGGCAAGAAGCGATCGATATCTACAATGGATTGCCAAATTCTCATTTGGTTCCTTACGCTTGTTAATCACTTCCCCACTTAACTTGTGGGGAGCTAATTTTTAAGTACCCAGATCAACATTATAGGTTCAATAATTAATCTATTCTGAATAACTTTAATAATAAATGATCGCGCGACATAAACACCATTCTGCTCCAGTCTTTAATGGGATTAACAACACATTAAAAAAAGCAAATAAACTAAAACATTTCATCAAAAATGTTTACCTAATCATGTCAGTCAATTTATTGTTGGGTTTATACCGGCGGTAAGGGCAACCAAATTTATTAAACCCTTGAAAAATGTAGGCTCGTGGGTAAAAGGGATGATAGCAGGCAGTGTCACAGATTTTACGGTATTTAGTCCTCATGAAGAACGCCTGTCAAACTTAGTACAAGAATTTCCCGAACTGGCTAACCCAATAACCGAATATTTACAAGCCAAGCCAGACGATAGTTTTGCAGAAGGACGATTAAAAAACAGCTTAGAAGGATTGTTAGTAGGCGGCTTAGCCGAACCCTTAACCCGTTCACTACGCTTATTAAAATACGCCCGCATCAAAATAACCGGTACTGAAGTCAGAGCGAAGGTACACCATAAAATTGAAGCGGTAGAGGTTGAATTAGATGAGGTTAATTGGAATAATGTTGCTGAAACGAGGACGGTAAATAGTAATCCCTCCATAAAACCAAGTACTAATTTTGCACCAGATGTAAGTCCGAACTTAACTGTTAATATGAATCAACAAAATAAACATATTGTTGGAACAAATGAACATAAAACTGCAAACGCTAGTTCTTCTACACCAAGGAGTACTTTGAACAATAATATTGATACTCAAAGTTTAGTCAATCAATATGCAGGAACTGGAAGAGAGATTCCAACCAATAGACCTTTAGGAACACCCGGATCAAAAGAAGTAATATCAACTAATAAAATAATCGGACAGTATTATGACATAACTACTGGATCTTTTGTCCCTACAACTAATTTTACAATCCATTATTCAAAAACAGGCGTACATATAGTACCAGCGAGGCCATAAACTATGTATTCAGATAAAACAAATGAAGAAAAAGTAAAAATTGAAAATAGAATAAAACTATACATAATGCATTGTATGATTGATCGAGCAACCAAGAAAATGCGTGGAATAACTGCAAGTATAATTGATCAAGATTTAACAATTGAAATATTTTTTGATAGCGATTTAACTGAAGAAGAAGAGGAAGAAATGGAATGCGCTCATACTGAAGTTGTTTCTGATTTATATCAAGAGTTTGTTGGTATGTATTTAAATCTTACAGTTATTCCTATTTCTACTTCATTATATGATAAAAAAGGAAATTTAGGTTGGTTTTATCTTCGTCGAGAATATTAATAACGGGCTTTTCCTACACAACTTTTATTGGGTGAGTTACGAGATGTGGGGCAAAGTACACTCGATTTATTATGGGATAGCACCTTAATTAATCCGGTATCTCCGCTATTTTTTGCTCGAGTGCATGCAGAAATTATCAGTGATAAACCGATTGGTCAGGCACCCAATCCTATACAAATGCCTGAGGTATCACCACCACAGACTATCTCCGGCGGGATAACACATGGTGTCAGTCAATTTATTGTTGGGTTTATACCGGCGGTAAGGGCAACCAAATTTATAAAGCCCTTGAAAAATGTAGGCTCGTGGGTAAAAGGGATGATAGCTGGCAGTGTCACAGATTTTACGGTATTTAGTCCTCATGAAGAACGCCTGTCAAACTTAGTACAAGAATTTCCCGAACTGGCTAACCCAATAACCGAATATTTACAAGCCAAACCAGACGATAGTTTTGCAGAAGGACGATTAAAAAACAGTTTAGAAGGATTGTTAGTAGGCGGCTTAGCCGAACCCTTAACCCGTTCACTACGCTTATTAAAATACTCCCGAATTAAAATAACCGGCACTGAAGTCAGAACGAAGGTACATCATAAAATTGAAACGGTAGAGGTTGAATTAGATGAGGTTAATTGGAATAATGTTGTAAAGGAAACGGGTGAGAATCAAATATCAAAAGAAACACAAGCTGCAGCTGAAAAAATTGGTATTGATTTAAAAAATATTAACATTAACAATGGGACTGCTAAAGTAGAAATTAAAATTACAAGTGAAATTAATTATTCTGATGTTAAATTGTTAGTTGCACATGCAAAATCTAAAGGTGCACAGAAAGTCGAGGTTAATACTGGATATATTGCAAATGAAAAACTTATGGATTTTCTAGAAAAAAGAGTTGCTGATGGTAAACCTTTCATGGGAGGTAAAGTAGTTCGTGGAAACTCAAGCACAACAGACTTTACAATAATATATGACTAAAAAAGAATGGTATAAAGATCGCCTTCTCTGGAAGGCAAATCAGTTCAAGTCGCTTTCGGAAACAAGACTCAATGATGAAGAAAGGGATAATTTTGCGGACAAATTACACAAAGAATATGTGAATTCGGATGATGAAATAATATTTTTATTTTTCGAAAATAACAAGAAGCGCTGGACAGCTATAACAACAGATAAAGTTATTAGTTATCATAATAATAGTATCTATCAATTAAAATTAGATAGTATAGAGAAGTTAATTGATATTAGGAAAGAAGGTATTTCTGATGATGACTTGAAATACGACTCCAATTTTTTATTTATTGGTCACGAAAAGCTACCAATTTGGACTCCTAACTCCAAAATTCTCTTCGCGCTAATGAATATTTTACGAATGTTTCCATTAAGGGAAAATACATGAACTCAATTAATATTATAAAACCATATAAATATCTTGATATGTGGGTCTTTGATGATGAAAAGGTAGGCTTGTTACAAGAGCCTTTTGTTTCTGGCGCAGATACTTTAATTGATAAAGCCACTGAATCAATCCCAAATGCTGAAAAAGGATTTATTTTAATCTTTTCTAAAGATTACTTCCCTGATACCGATCTTTGTTTAGAATGGCGAAGATCTGATAATGCTGGTAACTGGTATTACTCGAAAGAATTTGATATGGAAGGTTGGCTTTGTCCTGCTTTGTTTAAGTATTTTCCTGAAGCCCCCAAAAACTTGTATGTCAAAATTAAATCTATCTAGTTAGAAAATCTAATATTACAAATTATCATGAATGTTAATGTCACTAGTGCTTTATAAATCGGCAAAATATAAAAAACCACACAATATTGTATGTGATTATCTGAAGGAAAAGTTGTAATGCTTGCTATTAATCTACTTCGAAAAGTGATCATTGACCATACTAAATTCAACCAATTTTTTAGTGGTTTAATTTAGAAGCATTATTATTAGGTGGTTTAGCCGCTCCTATTAGCCGTTCACTACGCTTATTAAAATACTCCCGCACCAAATTAACCGGCACTGAAGTCAGAGCGAAAGTACATTATAAAATTGAAGCGGTAAAGATTGAATTAGATGAGGTTAATTGGAATAATTTTGCTGAAAAGGGAGAGAGAGGATCTTTAACCGGCAAACCAACTGAAATACCACTTTCAAGTACTTCTGAAAATATACGCTCAATTATAAGAGAAAATGAAAGTGCTCAAATTCTTTCAAAGAATGGTTATCATGTGGAACAGAACCCCATTACATCAGGAATAAAAAACCCAGATTACAAAATTAACGGTGAAATATTTGATAACTATGCTCCAAGTTCAAATAATGTTAGGAATATTTTGGCTGGCGTTGAAGATAAAGTGCTTAAGGGGCAAACAAACAATGTAGTTATTAATATATCTGATTCTAAAGTGACGGTAGATGCTCTTGAAGAACAGTTTTCTAAATGGGAGATTAAAGGATTGGATAAAATAATTGTTATAGATAAATCAGGAAATATAACTAGAATTAAGTGAGATAAATATTATGGCAATAGATATAACATGCTATACAACATTAGATGCAGAGTTATTAAATAAAAAAATTAGTAAGGTTAAATCAGTTTATAAAGATATTTTTGATAAATCATATATTATTTATTTGGCTTCACCAATTTTAGAACGAAAACAATTAGAATTTATTAGTGATAAGCAGAAAAGATATTCTCTAGAAAGTAAGTTATTAATTGCTGAAGAATTTGGTTTAGAAGGTGCTAGATCATATTTTATGGTATCGGTAAATGATAAATCCTTTCCGGAAATGAATACATCAGAAATAGCAGATCTTTTACGCTCAGAGCTAGGAATAGAAAATATCATTGTATTGCTTAACAATGAGAAATTAATTTAATTTTTTCCCCGATCAATAGATTGGGGACTTTCATCTATTTTTTGATCTCTATCACAAGCTTAATCATTATTTTATTCAGCTCAAAGTTAATGATGAACGGTAGCCGGATATAAAATTAGTGGATGTCATCTTTGACCGCCAAACACAGCACCGAGCCTGGTATTAAGATGTCCCCTTACAGATATTGGGTGGTTTACGAGATGCAGGGCAAAGTACACTCGATTTATTATGGGATAGCACCTTAATTAATCCGATATCTCCGCTATTTTTTGCTCGAGTGCATGCAGAAATTATCAGTGATAAACCGATTGGTCAGGCACCTAATCCTATACAAATTCCTGAGGTATCACCACCACAGACTATCTCTGGTGGGATAACACATGGTGTCAGTCAATTTATTGTCGGGTTTATACCGGCGGTAAGGGCAACCAAATTTATAAAACCCTTGAAAAATATAGGCTCGTGGGTAAAAGGGATGATAGCAGGCAGTGTCACAGATTTTACGGTATTTAGCCCTCATGAAGAACGCCTGTCAAACTTAGTACAAGAATTTCCCGAACTGGCTAACTCAATAACCGAATATTTATAAGCCAAACCGGACGATAATTTTGCAGAAAGGCGACTAAAAAGTCGTTTAAAACGATTATGAATTGGTGCTTTAGTCAATTGGTCAGTGTGCTTAATTCAAAAATAAAAGATAAAAGATCCTTATCTTGCATCATTTTAGGCATAGTTATATTATGGATAGAGTGCTTTATTATTTAAGGAATGAGTTATGTTAAAATCAATTGATCCAACTACCACTTCATCTTGGAAATCCCTTCAAGCAAGTTATCAAAAGCATCACAATAAGACCATTGCGCAAATTTTAAAAGAAGAGCCAAAACGAGTTGAAAAACTCAGCATCCCATTTGAGGATGAGTTTTTGGTTGATCTTTCTAAAAATCGTATTACGCAAGAGACATTAGCAATACTTCATAAGCTTGCTGATGAATGTGATCTTAAAGGTGCAATTACAGCTATGTATAGTGGTGAAAAAATTAATCGCACCGAAGATCGTGCTGTTTTGCATGTTGCTTTACGTAATGTATCGAATACCCCTATTTATGTTGATGGCAAAAATGTGATGGATGATGTCAATGCGGTATTAGCAAAAATGGAATCATTCAGTAATAAAGTCATTAGCGGTGAGTGGAAAGGGTATACCGGTAAAGCGATAACTGATGTGGTAAATATCGGCATAGGGGGATCAGATCTTGGACCCGTCATGATTACCGAAGCGTTGCGTCCTTATAAAAATCATTTAAACATGCATTTTGTTTCAAATGTTGACGGTACTCATATTGTTGAAGCATTAAAAGGCTTAAACCCTGAAACAACCTTGTTTTTAGTAGCATCAAAAACATTTACTACACAAGAAACCATGACTAATGCACAAACGGCTCGTTCTTGGTTACTTGATGCAGCTAAAGATGATAAAGCGGTTGCTTTACATTTTGTTGCGCTATCCACTAATGCCAAAGAAGTTGAAAAATTTGGTATTGATACGGCGAATATGTTTGAATTTTGGGATTGGGTAGGCGGTCGTTACTCTTCTTGGTCTGCGATTGGTTTATCGATTGTTTTATCCATTGGATTTGATAATTTTAAACAATTTTTGGCTGGTGGTCATGCCATGGATAAACACTTCCAAAATACACCAATTGATAAAAATATTCCTGCATTATTAGCCTTAATTGGGATTTGGTATAATAATTTTTATGGTGCTGAGACTGAAGCCATTTTACCTTATGATCAGTATATGCATCGATTTGCTGCCTATTTTCAACAAGGCAATATGGAATCAAACGGTAAGAGTGTCGATCGTAATGGTCATAAAACAACTTATACTACTGGTCCAATCATTTGGGGTGAACCGGGTACCAATGGTCAACATGCATTTTATCAATTAATTCATCAAGGTACTAAACTTATTCCGTGTGATTTTATTGCGCCAGCAATTAGCCATAATCCGGTTGGTGATCATCATCCTAAATTGTTATCTAACTTTTTTGCTCAAACTGAAGCATTAGCATTTGGTAAAACCAAAGAACAAGTTGAACAAGAATTTATGGCTGCCGGAAAAACGATTGATGAAGTTAAAGCAATTGTGCCGTTTAAGGTGTTTGAAGGAAATAGACCGACCAATTCAATTTTAGTTAAGAAAATTACCCCGTATAGCTTGGGTGCATTAGTTGCGATGTATGAGCATAAAATCTTTACTCAAGGTATTATTTTGAATATATTCAGTTTTGACCAATGGGGCGTTGAGTTAGGTAAGCAGTTAGCCGGTCGAATTTTACCTGAATTAGCAAGTGATACGCCAGTAACTTCACATGATGATTCAACAAATAATTTGATTAATCAATATAAAAAGTGGCGTTAAACAGATTTAACTTTAGACAGTTAATGAATTGAGCAGAAAAACCTTCAGTAAAACTGAAGGTTTTTTTTTGATTATTTTTTCACGCGCATAACAGGTGTTTTACCTGCTTCTACGGTACCAGATAGTTTTGTCAGTTCGACAATACTATCCATATTAGAAATGACAACAGGTGTTAACACTGATTTTGCTTTACTTTCAAGTAGTGGTAAATCAAATTCGATAATGGTGTCACCAACTTTTACTTGTTGACCTTCTTCAGCGATACGGGTAAAACCTTCGCCTTTTAATTCAACAGTGTCAATACCAAAGTGTACAAATAGCTCAATACCATCATCTGATTCAATAGCAAAAGCATGATTAGTTTCAAATATCTTGCCAATTCTACCGTTTAGTGGTGCAACAATTTTATTACCAGCAGGTTTAATTGCAATACCATCACCAACGACTTTCTCTGCAAAAACGACATCTGGCACATCTTCGATTTTAACGATTTCGCCACTCAGAGGTGCAATAATTTCGATGCTATCATTGCTATCATCAGATTTGATGAATTGCTTCAATTTATCGAATAACCCCATTATTTTCTCCTAACAAATTTGCTTTTCAGCGTTATATTTTTCGATTAAATCCATAATTTCTTTAGAAGTTGCTTTTTCTAGCACATTGTCAGCAAGTTTTTTCGCTTCTTCAAAATGTGTATTACGAATTAATTTTTTGATTTTAGGAATTGATACTGCACTCATGCTAAATTCATCAAGTCCCATACCAAGTAATAAAATCGTTGCTCGTTCATCACCAGCAAGCTCACCACACATGCCTGTCCATTTACCTTCTTTGTGCGAAGCATCAATGACTTTCTTAATCAGTGTTAAGACAGATGGTGAAAGTGGATTATAAAGATGTGAAATTAATTCATTACCACGATCAACCGCTAATGTGTATTGTGTTAAATCATTGGTTCCAATACTGAAGAAATCAACTTCTTTCGCTAAATGATGAGCAATGACAGCAGCCGCAGGCGTTTCAATCATTACGCCAACTTCGATGTTTTTATCGAACGCTTTACCTTCAGCAGTAAGCTGTTCTTTAAGAATATTAATTTCAGATTTTAAGATACGGATTTCTTCAACCGATATGATCATCGGGAACATGATACGTAATTTACCAAATGCTGATGCGCGTAATATTGCACGTAACTGTGCATGGAGTATTTCTTTGCGATCTAAACAGATACGAATTGCACGCCAACCTAAGAAAGGGTTTTCTTCTTTCGGTAAATGCATATAAGGTACATCTTTATCACCGCCAATATCCATTGTTCTGACAATCACAGATAAACCATTTGTTGATTCGGCTACTTCTTTGTAAGCTTTGAATTGTTCATCTTCGTTAGGATAGGCATCACGATCCATAAATAAAAATTCAGTACGATAAAGACCAACACCTTCATAACCGTTGCGATCAGCACCAGCGATATCACGCACCGTACCAATATTCGCACAAATTTCAACTTGGTGACCATCAAGCGTGACGGCTGGTAAGTCTTTTAATTTTGCTAACTCTTCTTTGTCAGCAATATATTTTGCCTGAACTTGTTTGAGTTTTTCTTGGGTAGTATGATCGGGATTGATATAAATGGCGTTATTTATAGCATCAAGTATAACAAAATCACCTTGTTTAATTGTTTGTGTTGCATTTGATGTACCAACAATTGCCGGAATTTCTAATGAACGAGCCATTATTGAAGTATGGGATGTACGTCCACCTGCATCAGTAATAAAACCAAGTACCATATCTAGATTTAGTTGTGCAGTTTCAGATGGAGTAAGATCTGTTGCAACTAAAATACAAGGTTGGCTAATAGCACTTAAATCGACAATTTCAATCCCTAAAATATTTTTTAGTAAACGTTTGCCAATATCACGAATATCAGCAGCACGCTCTTTTAAGTATTCATCGTCTAAGTTTTCAAGCTCTTTAGCTTGAGTTTCAAATACTGATTGGACAGCGGCATCAGCGGTTGAATGCTTGCTTTGTATACGAGAAATAACTTCTTGCTCCAAATCCTCATCTTCTAAAAGCATAATATGCCCTTCAAAGATAGCAGCTTTATCTTCGCCTAATGTGGATTTTGCTCGTTCCATTATCGCATTTAATTGCTCGCTTGATTTTTGACGAGCATCTTTAAAACGCGCAATTTCAGCATCAATTTTGTTATCTGGAATTGCCCTATTATTAACAACAATAGGTTCTTCTTTTAATAATAGCGCTTTTGCAAAAGCGATACCGGGGGAAACAAGTATACCTGATACCATAACATTTAATCCTTATTCAATTTTAAATCTGTTCTTTATCGCATTTTGGATCTAATTATTCCAATTCAGGAATCAATTTAACTAGATGATTTACCGCTTCTTTTTCATCTTCGCCTTCTGCTGAAATGGTGATGGTGGTACCTTGTGTTAGACCAAGTGTTTGTAGTTTGAATAGACTTTTAGCACTAGCACTTTTACCATTTGATGTGACGGTAATTTCAGCATTAAAGTTTTTTGCTTCTTTTACAAATTGTGCAGCAGGGCGGGTATGGAGGCCATTTGGTGCGGTAATGGTTACATCTTGTTTATACATAATAATTCTACTCCTAAAAAAAATTTCATTTACGCGACCAATATAAATAAAAACCGCCTTAATGGCTAGTAACATTTAATCGATCTTTGGAAATTTAGTTAATCTTATTCAAATCAAAATATAGTTGTATATCCATATTTATCAATAACGGTAAATTCGAGTGATTCTATCACTACATTTTTTAAATTCTACTTCTCCATGTATACCACGCTTTATATTTTCAAAAACAATTTCTTCACTACCATCGAGTTGTGACTCTTTTATTTCTTTACTGCAAAATGTTTCAAATTGTTGAAGCTCGTGTTCGCCATTACCTAGTTTATAGTAGTGGGGCAAGCCTTGGCTTGTTACAAAAGTTTGATTTTTATTTTGTACATCGAGAATAATGATACCTTTGTTTGAGAACCATGAACTACAAGCAGTTAATGATACAACAAAAGCTAAAATGAGAAGGGGAAGTTTCACCACAAATCTTACAATATTCAAAATAATTCCTTTATAAAGCCCAGTAACCTGTTTATTATTTATAGCTAGCTGTGGATTATATACTAATAATTAATGAAAGTGCAGAGTGCTTTTTATTGATATGACAAAATCAGGGTGACATTAATGACCAAAACTGTAAATTATGATGAACTTAATCATGAATTAAACTTAAATAAAATGGGTATTACTGCTGCTGAATTACATGGTTTTATTTCCGGTATTTTAGCCGGAGGCAATCATGATGAAAGTTGGCGCCCTTTAGTTGAAGATATGCTTAATAATGGGCAAAAAATACCAGAATCTTTAAATAAGAAAATGGTTGAGCTTTATTGTATTACCAAGCAACAATTTTTGGATGATGATTTTGAATTCCAATTGTTACTTAACGAACATGATCTTTTTTCTCAAATTGATGATTTAGTCGGTTGGGTTAACCATTTTTTATTAGGGATTGGATTGGTTCAACCAAAATTAAATCATATTAAAGGCGATGTGGGTGAAGCAATTTATGATTTAAGGCAAATTGTGAAGCTAGGTTACGATGAAAACGAAGATCAGCAAGAGTTAGGCTTTGCATTTGAGGAGATCAAAGAGTATGTTCGCATGACTTCGATTCTCTGTTTTGATGAATTTAATGAGGCTGATATCATACCAACCATTCATTAATATTAACTTGTTTTTAAAAGGTTATCACTATGCTAAATATCGATACCAAAAAAGAGCTTTTTTCTCGTCGAGAAAAACTTCTTTCGCAAATGCAACCTAACAGCGTCGCACTGTTTTTTGCTTCACCCGAAGTCGTTAGAAGTAATGACACGCATTATCCTTATCGGCAAAATAGTGATTTTTGGTATTTCACCTGTTTTGATGAACCTGAAGCCGTATTAGTGATGATTAAACAACAAGATAATCATACTCGATATGTGCTGTTTAATCGTAAAAAAGACCCTCTGGCTGAAACATGGATAGGATACCGCTTAGGGCAGCAAGCTGCGTTAGAAACCCTTGGCGTTGATGAAGCGCATCCTTTTGATAAAATTGATACTATTTTGCCAGAGTTGTTGAATGGTAAACAGGCAATTTATCATGCTGATCTGCAATATGATTATGCTGACACGATTGTCAAAAAAGCCCTTACGATTTTAAAACAGGGTGCAAGATTTAAGCTTTCAGCACCCAGTAGTGTGATTGATTGGCGTCCTATTGTGCATGAAATGCGGATGTTTAAATCTAATTTTGAAATAGACATCTTACGTCAAGCGTGCAAAATTAGTGCCCAAGCCCACTGTCGAGCTATGCGTAAATGTAAACCTTCGATGTATGAATATCAATTAGAGGCAGAAATTTTACATGAATTTGCTTGGCATGGTGCTCGTTTTCCTTCCTACAATACGATTGTAGGAGCCGGTAACAATGGTTGTATTTTACATTATGAAAATAACAGTGCGCTTTTAAACGAGGGTGATTTGGTGTTAATCGATGCTGGCTGCGAATATCAATATTATGCAGGAGATATAACACGGACTTTTCCTATCAATGGTCAATTTAGCCAAGCACAGCGGGATATTTATGACATTGTTTTAGCAGCTCAATATCAAGCAATTGATCTGTTAAAACCTGGAACATCGATTATGGAAGCAAATAACCATGTTGTGAAAACAATGGTGACGGGCTTAGTTAAATTAGGCATTATGCAAGGGGATGTCGATTCGCTCATTGCTGATAAAGCTTATACCGCATTTTATATGCATGGTTTAGGGCATTGGCTCGGTATTGATGTACATGATGTCGGTAGTGGAAGGGATCGTATTTTAGAGCCGGGTATGGTGTTGACTGTTGAGCCAGGGCTTTACATCAATCAAGATGCAGATGTGCCGGAGTGTTATAAAGGTATTGGTATTCGTATTGAAGATAATATTTTAATCACAACATCAGGTAATGAAGTATTGACCAGTGATGTGCCAAAAGAACCAGAACAAATCGAAAAATTGATGTTATTGGATCAATAATCTTATCGCGAAAGCAATAATCTTCTAACTGTGATTATTGCTTTTGTTTTGATTATAAATAATAAAATCGTCTTTTATTATTTTAAGAAACTATTCAGCCGATTAATTATCTAATCTGATTGATTTATCACGATTAAAGATTATTTTTATTTTTAAATCTTTTGCTTTTTTACCTTCGTATTTCCACGTTTTCATCGCTGTGATAACGGAACGATTAAAAATATTGTTCGGTTTGGTTTCGATAATTCGAATATTTTCGACCCGCCCATTACTATTGACATCAAAAAGTACAACGACATAGCCTTCTATGCGCATATCAAGTGCCCGACGGGGATATTCTGGCTGATTACGACTAATTGGCGAAGGATTACCCGAATGTTGACGGCTATCAGAAATGGAAGATGCGACGGCTGTTTTGGCAAAGTTATCCGTGATCACTTCTTGTCTGACTTGTTGACGAGACTCTTTTTGAATCGGTTTCGAATCCGTTCTTGGCTTGGGTTTTGGCTTCGGTTTCGGTTTTTGCTCGATGATAACGTCATTTTCGGGAATGACTTCCGGTTTTTTTTCAGTAATAGGTTCCGGCTTTTCTTCATTAGTCATTTGGGTTTCGATAACTGGCTCAACTATCGGTTCTGGTATTGGTTTGTTATCGATAATGTCACTTTCTTTTACACCTTTGATATCTGGCGAATTTTCAACTAATGATTGTTCAGGTGCTGCCATTTGCGATATGTCAATCATGATCGCTTTAATTGAGTTGTCACCTTCATCAACGATGATATTTTTGGCAAAAATCATAGGACTGAACAACAACGCTAGTAAAAATAGATGTGACACAATCGAAAGTGACGTGAATAAATAAACACTCTTGGGTTTGATATGTGTTGGCGATTGAGGCGCTTTTTCGTTGCTAATGTCTATATCAAAATCGATTTTCATAACAATTATCATGTTTAACTTAAGGTAATCATTCTAAATGAAAATGCTTATCATTTGTAGTCTTTTTTAAAATATGCTAATCCAATACCTTGTTGCTTGGCAATATTTGTCAGATAATAGCAATTAAATATTTATTTTTTTAGTGGTTTGGGTGATGAATAATCCTTCAATGAGTCAAATACTCGATCTTGTAAAAGATGACTTAGTTAAAGTAAACGAGGCAATTCAGGCGGAGCTTAGCTCGGACGTTGTGCTTATTAATCAATTAGGTAATTATATTATTAGTAGTGGTGGTAAGCGTATTCGTCCTATTATTGCGTTGTTAGTTGCCAAAGCGCTCAATTATCAAGGTGACAAGCATATCGTTGCCGCTGCGTTCATTGAATTTATTCATACTGCTACATTATTACATGATGATGTCGTTGATGAGTCGGATCTCAGGCGTGGAAAGTCAACCGCTAATGCATTATTTGGTAATGCAGCCAGTGTTTTAGTTGGCGATTATATTTATACGCGTTCATTCCAAATGATGGTACGCACTGAATCTTTCAAAGTGTTAACTATTATGTCGGCAGCAACAAATGTGATTGCTGAAGGTGAAGTGCAACAATTAATCAATTGTAATGATCCCGATATTACTAATGAACAATATTTAGAGGTCATTTATCGTAAAACCGCTCGTTTATTTGAAGCAACTTCGCATTCGGCAGCGGTGTTAGCCGGTGCGAATGCAGAGCAAGAATTTGCCTTACAAGAATATGGAAAATATTTAGGTACGGCCTTCCAAATTATTGATGATTTATTAGATTATAGTGCTGATAGTAACCAAACCTTAGGCAAGAATTTAGGTGATGATCTTAATGAAGGCAAACCAACTTTACCTTTATTACATGCGATGCGTCATTGTCAAAATGCTGAGGAAGCTAAGTTGATTCGTCAAGCTATCGAGCAAGGGAATGGGCGACATTTATTGGATCGTATTTTGCAGATCATGAATGAGTGTGGTTCACTTGAATATACTTTACAAATAGCACAGCAAGAAGCCCAAAAAGCTTTTGATGTGATTGCTATCCTGCCAGACTCTCCCTATAAAAAAGCATTGCAAGATCTCGCATTGCTCTCAGTAAAAAGAGAAAATTGACAGGAGTTAAATCGAAGTATGAATTGAAAATATTCATACTCGTACTTATATGGACATTTTATATTAAATCATCATTAGCAATGATCAAAAATTGATTTTTTAGTTTTCATCGTATGTTGTGAAATGACGAGCAATTTTTTCTGATTATATTAACAAGGTAATTAGGTATGTTTAAACGATCTTGGCCGGTCTTTATTATTTTTATTTCTATGATTTCGTTACAATCAAGTGCATCTATGGCCAAATATCTTTTTCCGTTCATAGGCCCTGAAGGGATGACTGCTTGGCGATTAACTTTTTCATCCTTGATGCTTATCATTATTTTTAAACCATGGCGTAAACCCATTACTAAACAAGCTTTTAAGTATGTATTTTTATATGGCTTAGCAACCGGTTGCATGAATTTGGCTTTTTATAGTGCTATCGCCAGAATTCCGCTTGGTATTACCGTTGCAATAGAACTTACTGGACCGATAGTTGTCGCAATGTGTTATTCGCGTCGGTTAGTTGATTTTATTTGGTTAGGCGTTGCGGTTATCGGGCTTGCAATACTTTTACCTATTCATCAAGCTTCTGGGGATTTAGATCCCATTGGCATTTTAATGGCATTATTAGCCGGTTCAGGTTGGGCATGTTATATTGTCTTTGGGCGTAAAGCTGGGGCATTATATGGTTCATCAAGTGTTGCGATAGGGTCTTTAATAGCGTCTTTATTTGTATTTCCTATCGGTGTGTGGGATAGTGGGAGTGCTATGTTTTCTTTGGAACATCTTCCTTTAGTGTTTGTGGTTTCATTATTGGCGTCGGCCATTCCTTATGGATTAGATATGATAGCGTTGCCAAGATTACCCGCTCAAACATTTAGTACATTAATGAGTTTGTCGCCGGTTTTTGCTGCTCTGTCTGGCTTCATTGTTTTGCAAGAGCAATTAACGCGTTATCAATGGTTAGCCATTACATTTATTATTGTTTCATCAATCGGTACAGTATTGACAATGAGCCGACCAACTAAAATTAAATCGGTTAATCCCTAACATTTTCACCAGTATTACACAGATTAATGCGCAATGCTCGTGTAAATATCGCTTGTTATACCTTGTTTAAAGTATAACAAGCGAGTTGATATCAGCTTATTAGCGGTGGGGGAAGCCCATTCCGCCGCCCATAAGTCCTTTCATTTGGCGCATCATTTTCATCATGCCGCCGCCCTTCATTTTCTTCATCATTTTTTGCATATCTTCAAACTGTTTAAGTAGTTTGTTGACGTCTTGTACTTGAGTACCTGAACCATTTGCAATTCGACGTTTTCGAGATCCTTTGATGATTTCAGGATTGGCTCTTTCTTTTAACGTCATTGAACTAATAATCGCTTCCATTTTAATGGTGATTTTATCGTCCATTTGCGCTTTAATGTGTTCAGGTAGCTGCCCTGCACCAGGAAGTTTTGCCAACATTGCTCCCATTCCACCCATATTGCGCATCTGTCTAAGTTGATCTTGGAAATCGTTAAAATCGAACTTGTCACCTTTTTTTAACTTCTTGGCAATTTTTTCTGCTTTTTCACGATCAACATTTTGTTGCAATTCTTCGATTAAGGAAATGACATCTCCCATACCTAAAATTCGTGAAGCAATACGATCTGGGAAGAATGGCTCTAAAGCATCTGTTTTTTCTCCCATTCCTAAGAATTTAATCGGTTTACCCGTAATATGACGAATTGATAATGCCGCACCACCACGGGCATCACCATCCACCTTGGTTAAAATCACACCGGTAAGTGGCAAGGCATCATTGAAGGCTTTTGCTGTATTGGCGGCATCTTGCCCTGTCATTGCATCAACAACAAATAACGTTTCGATTGGATTGATAGCCTGATGTAGTTCTTTGATTTCATCCATCATGTTGCTATCAATATGTAAGCGTCCCGCTGTATCGACAATTAACACATCGAAGAACTGAAGTTTAGCGTGAGAAATGGCTTTATTAACAATATTCACTGGTTTTTCATGAATATCCGATGGGAAAAACTCAACATCAATAGCTTTTGCAAGTGTTTCTAACTGTTTAATTGCAGCAGGTCGATAGACGTCAGCAGACACAACCAGCACTTTCTTTTTTTGCTTTTCTTTTAAAAATTTAGCTAATTTAGCGACGCTGGTGGTTTTACCTGCCCCTTGCAAGCCAGCCATTAAAATAACAGCTGGGGGCTGTGTTGCCAGATTTAGGGTGCTATTAACTTCACCCATAGCCGATGTAAGTTCAGCCTGAACTATTTTGATAAATTCTTGACCCGGTGTTAAGCTTTTAGAAACGTCCAGACCAACGGCTTTTTCTTTTACTTGATTAATAAATTCACGTACAACAGGAAGTGCTACGTCGGCTTCAAGTAATGCCATACGTACATCACGTAGTGCTTCTTTAATATTATCTTCAGACAGTCGTCCTCGACCACTGATATTACGGAATGTCTGCGATAAACGGTCGGTTAAATTCTCAAACATGTTAACTCTCAATAAACAAAAAAATTGTGATTATCATAACAGAAAATCTTAAGAAGTCCCATGATCATAATTTTGTTCTTACTTGACACTAAATAGTGTTCCTGTTCAAATGTTGAAAATTAACTATGCATAACATTCTCCCTTTATTTTTTTAGCAAGGGCAGATGATTAAAGGAGATATTGATATGAAAAAAATCATTAATACAGATAACGCACCCGCTGCAATAGGACCTTATGTACAAGGCGTTGATTTGGGCAATATGTTATTTGCATCAGGACAAATACCGTTAGATCCAGTTACCGGTAAAATGTCAGATTGTGTTAAAGAACAAGCTAAACAAAGTTTAGCAAATGTAAAAGCTATTATCACGGCGGCGGGTTATCAAGTTAGTGATATCGTTAAAACCACCATTTTTTTAGCTGATATGAATGATTTTGCGGCTGTTAATGCAATTTATGAAGCCTTTTTTACAGAACATCATGCTGGGTTTCCTGCTCGTTCTTGCGTACAAGTTGCCAGAATACCCAAAGATGCTAAGGTTGAAATTGAAGTCATTGCGGTAAAATAAACGCATGTTTTAGCAATGAGTTATTTAAAAAGTTTATGCTTTTAAATTAAACGCAATACATCTTTTACACTTAAAGATTTTGGATTTATGCCTATTGCGTCAAATCGAATTGGTGTAGTCACTTGGTGACTACTTTTTATTACATGAATTTTTGCTCTTCATTTTCGCTTTGTTTAGATAATCCTATAAGGTAGTTAGTATACTCGTTTAGGGGGACAAACATCTTTTATGATCAGCAATATCTAAAAAAATTTTATCATTTAAGCCTTGCCATATTTATCTTTGTTGACATTTATCATTCAAGTAAATAATTAATAATACCCAGAACGTGTAAACTTCTATTTAATGATTGATTGCCGATTGAGTTGATGCAATAATCTACAATTATTTATCGTTAATTGCCGTGTAATTAGGTTGCAAATATGTTTGAAAAAGTTGAGTCGTATGCAGGGGATCCTATTTTATCATTAGTTGCTGAGTTTATTCAGGATAACCGAATGAATAAAACAAATTTAAGTATCGGTTATTATTATGATGAAAACAGTGTTGTACCTCAATTAGCATGTGTAAAAGCTGCACGGGATTTTATCTATCGAAACGATAAAACTGCATCACTTTATTTACCGATGAGTGGATTACCTGATTATTGTCGAGCTATTCAATGTTTATTATTTGGTGAAGCACACAGCGCTCTTAAAGATAAACGCATTGCAACCATACAGACTTTAGGCGGTTCAGGCGCATTAAAAATAGGCGCTGATTTTTTATTTCGTTATTTTCCAAAATCAGAAGTTTGGGTCAGTGATCCAACATGGGAAAATCATATAGATATTTTTCATGGTGCCGGATTTAAGGTAAATAAATATCCGTATTTTGATTCACAAACTTGCGGTGTTAAGTTTGATGCAATGCTTGAGACATTACATCAATTACCGGCTAAAAGTATTGTTTTGCTACACCCTTGTTGTCATAATCCAACCGGTGCCGATTTAACCCATGCACAGTGGGATCAGGTTATAGATATATTAAAAACACGCGATCTTATCCCCTTTATGGATATTGCTTATCAGGGATTTGGTAAGAGTATCGAAGATGATGCATATGCAATTAGACGAGTGGCAGAGTTAGGGATATGTGGTTTTGTGTGTAACTCTTTTTCAAAAACATTTTCGTTATATGGTGAAAGAGTGGGTGGTTTATCCGTTTTATGTGATAACAGCGAAGTTGCTCATCGTGTACTTGGTCAACTTCAAGCAACTGTACGTCGAAATTATTCAAGTCCTGCAGCCTATGGTGCTCATATTGTTAGTCATGTTTTGAATAATGTTGAACTCAAAGCCCAATGGATTAATGAAGTTACTGCAATGCGTGAACGTATTATCTCAATGCGAATAAAGCTTGTTGAATTACTGAATAAATTAGTACCCGAAAACAATTTTGATTATCTGATCAAACAGCGAGGTATGTTTAGTTATACTGGATTTTCTCAAGAACAAGTCACACATTTAAAAAATAACTTTGCTGTTTATTTGGTGGGCAGTGGACGGATGTGTGTGGCGGGTTTAAATCACCATAATATTCATCGAGTAGCAGAAGCGTTTGCTACATTAAAATAACCATGTAATTAATTAGAGGAGTATTTAATATGTTCCGAAAAATGTTAATGTTAATGCTGGGGTTAGTTATGGCAACATTTGTCGTGGGTTGTAATACGGTAAGTGGTGTAGGTAAAGATGTTCAATCTGGTGGTAAAGCAATTACCCATACGGCTGATGAAGTGAGCGATAGATTATAAATGGAGCAGTGAGTCGAAATATACATAATTTATCATTTACATTTACTTCTAAAATAAATCTATTTTTCTTATAAAAGCACAGTTCGTCAACTTGACGAGCTGTGCTTTTAATCAAGTAAGAGTTAGATATTTAATAATATATATTAATTCATATTACTTCATATCTTAGTTTTTCTCTGTTTGAAATGAATATTTACATAAAATGATTTTTTATAATTTATTAAATTGGGACAAGCTAATACTAATACAAAAAAATTGTCAGGATTAGAATGGAGCATTGTAGTCACCATTGGTATTTTTTAACTTATTTTTTGTTGGTTATTAACTTTATGATTGATTACATATGATGTTTTCACTGTTTTTAGGAAGAATTTGTTTATAGTAATTCAAATCATTATATTTTATATATTGATAAGTTGTTCTTATCTAAACTAATTGGGAATTGGTTGTTAATTGTTATAAACATCTATCTAACTTACTTATTTTATAAAACAATATAAATTTGTTAACGCATTCGTTTTTTACAGATTATCAATACTATTTTTATCGTTGGCGATCATGGTCTATACCAAAATTTATTGGTTCAATTTTTTAGACCAGTTTGATCGAAAAAAGATGTAGAGAGCATTTATTCATATACTTATTTTGATACTTTCTATGTTAAAGTCTGTGAGAGTTAAAAATCCCATTTATTAATGGTCGTCCAACGGAAGCAAATTATGATAGTATTAGCCGTTAAATTTTTTGAGGAATGATTATGTCATTTAATTTTGAAAATTCCCTTAAGGGTAAAGTAAAAAAAGCGGTTATCCCTGTTGCTGGTCTAGGAACGCGCATGTTACCTGCAACTAAAGCAATTCCTAAAGAAATGTTACCTGTTGTGGATAAACCACTTATTCAATATGTGGTTAATGAATGTATTGCAGCAGGTATTACCGAAATCATTTTTGTTACGCATTCATCCAAAAATTCAATTGAAAACCATTTCGATACCAGCTTTGAATTAGAAGCCATGTTAGAAGCACGGGTGAAGCGTCAATTGTTGCAAGAAGTACAAAGTATACTTCCTAAACATGTAACGATAACAAGTGTTCGTCAAGGTTTAGCTAAAGGGCTTGGTCACGCTGTTTTATGTGCCTATCCTTTAGTGGGTGATGAACCTTTTGCAGTAGTATTACCGGATGTGATTATTGATGAATATGAAAGCGATCTAACTTGTGATAATTTAGCTGCTATGATTCATAATTATCACGAAACTAAACATAGTCAAATTATGGTTGAACCTGTGCCTAAGGAATTAGTGTCTTCATATGGTATTGTCGATTGCCGTGGTGAAGAACTTTCCGCAGGGAATGTGGAACAGATGTATAGTGTGGTTGAAAAACCATCGGTTGAGGATGCGCCATCAAATCAGTCTGTCGTTGGGCGTTATGTATTATCTGAGAAAATTTGGCCATTACTTGCTAAAACGCCATTAGGTGCTGGCGGTGAAATTCAATTAACTGATGGCATTGCAATGTTGCTTGAAGAAGAGCCTGTCGATGCGTACTGTATTAAAGGACAAAGTCATGATTGTGGCAATAAACTTGGTTATATACAAACGTTTGTTCAATATGCCATGCGTCACAAAACATTAGGTAAAGATGTTTCAGATTGGTTGAAATCACTTTAATTGGTTTGTATTGTTTTATTAACCTAAAAAAGGACGCTTAATCGCGTCCTTTTTATCATTGAATTTATATTATTGTTGCTTAAGCTTCTGCATTGTCATTATCCAAAGTGACATTCGGATCGTTAAAGACATTCATATTCATCAATCCTACTTCACGATCAGTGGCAACCGCTGCGGTCATCGCACCTGAAACATTAGCTAACGTTCGAGCCATATCAATAATTGGATCGACAGCGAGTACCATACCAATTAATGGGAAGTATTCGACCATTCCCATTCCAGATAAAACCACTGTCGCAGCTACGGTTGCTGTCCCTGGAATACCTGCGATTCCTATTGAACCAATGACAACGACTATTACAAGCATAATGTAAAATTGAATATTGGTATCTATTCCAACCATATGGGCGACCATTACCGCTAATAACGCAGGAAAAAATCCAGCACAACCATTCATACCCATGGTGCTACCCAGCGAGCCAACTAAGTTTGCTGTACCGGTGTTGACGCCCATTCTGACGGTTAATGTTGAAATAGTCATCGGTAAGGTGCCCACTGACGAGCGGCTTGTGAAAGCTAATAACCATGTTCCTAATGCTTTTTTGATAAACATTACTGGTGAAATACCATGAATTAAGACAATTAGTACATGTACGACAAGCATAATGAGAGTTGCAATATAAACCGCTGCAACAAAACTTGATACTTCAATAATTGCAGGAATACCATTTGATATGATTGTACGGGCAAGTAAGGCAATGACGGCATACGGCATATATTTAATAATGGTCATTGCAATTGACATAACAATTTTATATAACGCTTCAATAAATGTTTTAAACAAGGCGATCGGTTGAGGGTTTTTCTTTTCCATTCTATTGGCAGCAAGCCCCATTAATGCTGAAAAGATAACTAATCCTACAATATTTTCTTTTGCCATGGCACCGATAATATTGCTAGGAATCAGATTAACAAAGGTATCAATAATATTGGTATAGTGTTTAGCTTGAGCTTGATGTACTGATTGTGAACTTATTTCACCAAGTTCAAACACGTTAGCTAATACAATGCCGACTATACAAGCGATTGCCGTTGTGAAAAGTAACCAAAAAATTCCACGGAATGCAATTTGAGGCAAATTCTTTTTTCCCGAAAAATCAATAATAACTTTAACAATTGAGACAAATACCAGTGGAATCACTAGCATACGTATAAAGGCAATAAAGGCACGCCCAAAAAGACCATACCATGTTGCAATCTCTTGCATCCAAACCGTTGAACTTTTAGGAAAACCTGCCGACCATTGGATTCCCAGACCAAGAACCGCACCTAGTATCAAGCCAACTAACATGCGTACTGAAAAATTAATTTTTTTGTCTTGTAATGGTTTCATTATGACAAAAAAACAGATGAGTAATAGCCCAAGACCAATTAATGTTTGGTAATGAGTAATGGATAGGAACTTTTCAAAAAAAATCCCGTGAAAAATGGCATCTGACATAATCGATCCTCGCCCTTTTTAGGGTAAATATAATTAAATAATCATCAATAATGTTTTAATTTTATCTATTAATCAATTTGTTAAGTGCTTTAAGTGTCTGTGTTGATACTAAAGCCGTTGATTAACAAATTTAATTTTTTATTGACTATTTTTGAGTGATTAGTAAACACTCTTTTCATCATCTCTATTTGGCAATGGAACCTGCAATATTTAAAATATCCCAAGGCCGTGAAAAAGGTGGTGCATACAGAAAATCTAACATTGTCAGTTCGTCAATCTTCATTTGTGACCATATTGCTGTTGCTAATACATTTATTCTCAATGCTGAACCACTGCCGCCGACTAGTTGTCCCCCCAAAATCTTGCGTGTTTCAGCATGATAAATAAGTTTAGCCGTAACGGGTGATTGACCTTCGACATAATTACTATGGTTTTTATCGTTCACTAAAACCGTTTTATAAGGTATACCTAATTTAATGGCTTCATTTTCAGTTATTCCTGTTCGTCCTGCTTCGATATTAAATATTCGGAGTGCTGATGTGCCTAACGTACCAGGAAATTGACAATTGCCACCTGCAATGTTTTCACCTACAATTTTCCCCAATTTGTTTGCGCCAGTTGCTAATGGAATATAGACCTTAGTTTGGCTGACTTTATGGAAGAGCGTGGCACAATCTCCAGCGGCATAAATATCAGTGATATTTGTTCTACCTAAATCATCGGTAATAATAGCACCATTATTTAGGGTATTGATGCCAATGTTTTTGTAGATTTGACTATTTGGTCTAACGCCGGTAGCGATAATGACCAGATCGGCAGGATATTGTCCTTTATTTGTAACAACCTGCGTCACTTTATCTTGACCAACAAAGCCTTGGACACTTTCTTGTAGATGTAAGTCACAATGTTGCTTAATATTTTCTTGAATAATGTCTGTAAGTTGCTCATCAAATGCGTCGACTAATACTCGATTATCTAATTGAATTAATTTTACTTTCTTTTTTAATGCAACCAGTGATTCGGCTATTTCCAATCCAATATAACCAGCTCCAACAACAATAATATTTTTGCATTCCGGTTTTGACAGTGCTTCTTTGATTGCTAATCCATCATAAAGATTGCGTAACGTAAAAATATTGTCCAGCTGATCATTAGCCAGATTTGGAATAATAGGACTTGCGCCTACAGCAAATAGCAATTTGTCATAGTTATCTTCAATGTTTTCACCGTTATTTAAATCTTTAATAAGTAATTTTTTTTGTTTAACATCAACAGATATCACTTCATGTCGTGTTTTTATCTCAATACCATCTTTTTGAAATTGTTCAGGTGTTCGGGATATCATTTCATTAGCATCAGTAAAATGATTGCCAATATAATAAGGTAAGCCACACGCACCGAATGAAACAATATCCGATTTTTCATAGATACGAATTGTTGCATTGGGATTTATTCTTTTGGCTTTAGCTGCAGCACTCGCCCCAGCTGCTTGAGCTCCAATAATGATTATTTTCATCTATTATTCTCCTTTGTGCGCCTATTTTGACTACTTATCTGCTTATTGTTCAAGTTAAAATAACAAAGCATATCGATAAGTATTCATAATTGTCCATTTTAATTGTAATAAATGTACAATGATGTGTTAAATTTAAGATTTCACTTGCAAATATAGTTTTAATCTTATTTTAAATCAAATTAATCGAAAAAAAAGTCGGATCGGTTTTTAAGATTCAGTCTGATGTATGAGATCGATGATAGTATTAATATGTTGTTGTGAATCATTTAATGCAGGGATGTAATAAAAGTGTTTTCCCCCTGAATTAAGAAATATTTCCCGATTTTCTTGATCTATTTCATAACAAGTTTCAATACAATCCGCAGAAAATCCTGGGCACATCACATGCACACGAGTCACGCCATTTAAAGCTAAATTTTTAAGTATGTCACTCGTGTTTGGTTCCACCCATTTTCCTTTTCCAAATTTTGATTGATAGGCCATTTGTATTGGCAGCGTGATACCATTCGCTAAACACTTTTCAATTAATAATAAGGTGGTGAGTTCACATCGCTCAATATAATCATCATGGCGTTTAAGAATATATCGCTCAGGCATACCATGATAAGAAAGGAGTAAAACATCGGGTTGTCCTTGCTCTAAAAATGCCTGTTTTATCTGCAAATAGAGTGCATTAATGTAACTTGGGTGATCAGCATAGTCTCGAATATAGTGAATATTACTTCTTATAATATTGGTTTCATTTAATTGTTTAATTTTATCCAGAACGGCAAGTGTTGTGGTTGTAGAATATTGCGGGAATAGGGGTAACAACGTAATTTTCTTACAGGATTTTAAGTTATTTAAAGCTGTTTGAAGACTCGGTTCACCATACGTCATAGCCAGCTCACATTTTATATTGGGTAAATGTTGCTGCAATTTTTCGTGTAACAATTTACTGTAATGTAACAAAGGTGAGCAACCCTCTATCCAGATTTTTTGGTAATGCTTGAGAATGTAGGGGATGCGTTTAGGTAAAATAATATATTTTAAAATTGGATACCAAATAAAGCTGGGTAGATCAACAACATGTCTATCAAGCAAAAACTCTGTTAAATACTGTTTTATAGCATCAGGCGTTGTCGCGCTTGGTGTACCTAAATTAACCAATAATAAACCGTTTTTTTTATCCACAGCTTAGCCTCATTTGATATTCAGATAATGGTTTATAACTGCTAATAGTCTACTGAGTGCACCTTGATTTTGCATCAAAACGTGATAGGCATTTTCGCCAAGTTGTACTCGGCGACTATTATCATTTAATAGGCGATCTATTGTTGAATATAAATCATCCGCTGAGTTTGTGCAAACAATCATTCCTTGTGCTTCAATTAACTGTTCACAAATCACTTGGAAATTAAAAAAATATTCACCCGTAATAATAGCCATATGGTGGAGTGCAGGCTCTAAAGGATTATGTCCACCCTGTTTTACTAGGCTGCCACCAACAAAAGCGATATCTGCCATTGCGTAAAGCTCGAGTAGTTCGCCCATTGTATCGCCCAAAACTATTTGAGTTTGTGCTGTCGGTATTTGATTTGTGCTACGCTTTAGATAATTAAAACCACTATCACTAATCAGTTTTTCAACTGTTTTAAAACGTTCAGGATGACGTGGAACCAGAATTAACAATAAATTGGCATGTTTAAGCAGTAATTTTTTAAATGCAGTTAAAATAATTTCATCTTCGCCACTATGGGTACTTGCTGCAATTAACACAGGTCTTTTTAATTGCCATTGTTGTGTTAACTGGTTTATTTTTTGGCGCTGTTCATTGGATAAGTTAATATCAAACTTGATGCTGCCAGTTATTGCTAAATGATCCGCAGGTAAACCAAGTGAAACAAATCGTTCACCATCTTGCTGATTTTGAGCGGCCACCATACTAATTTTTGAAAATAATTGTTTGACAGCTTTGCCTAATTTGCCATAGCGAGCAGCTGATCGTTCAGATAATCTGGCATTTGCAATAATTAAAGGAATTTTTTGTTTATAACATTGGCTAATGAAATTAGGCCAAAGTTCAGTTTCCATAATAATGACAATTTTGGGCTTTGTGGTTTTCAAAAATCGTTTTATGGCACCAGGCAGATCATAGGGTAGATAAACATGACTGACACTGTCTTTTAATAACGATTTTACTCGCTCAGAACCTGTCGGTGTCATGGTGGTAACAGTGATTGGTAACTGTGGATATTTTTGTTGTAATGCTTTAATTAGCGGAATCGCCGCTATTGTTTCACCTACGGATACGGCATGTACTAAAATACCATTTGCTTTGACTTTATTTTTGCAAAAACCATATCGTTCTAACCAGCGCTGACGGTAGGCTGGCGCTTTACGACTGCGCCATAATAGTTTTAGCCAAACAAAAGGCTGAATTAGATATAATAAAAGGGTATAGATAATTTGCATGCACGTTAATGATCTAAATTAAAAAAATGCTGACGATAATAGACAAGTTCTGAAATGGAATCACGAATATCGTCAAGCGCTTGATGGGTACCTTGTTTAGTAATACCTTTTAAAATTTCGGGTTTCCAACGTTTTGCTAATTCTTTAATGGTACTGACATCTAAGTAACGATAATGAAAATATTTTTCTAACTTAGGCATATAGTTAAATAAAAACCGCCGATCTTGACCAATCGTATTACCACATATTGGTGAGCAGTTTTCTGGTACCCATTGTTGTAAGAATGCGATTGTTTGTTGTTCAGCTTGCTGTTCTGAAATAGTACTTTTGCGTACACGGTCGATTAACCCAGAATTGCCATGAGTATTTTGATTCCATTCATCCATGAGCGCTAATTGTTCATCCGATTGATGAACAGCAATAACCGGACCTTCTGCAAGAATATTAAGGTCAGAATCAGTTACAATGGTGGCAATTTCAATAATACGATCAGTTTTTGGATCAAGTCCCGTCATTTCAAGATCAATCCAAATTAGATTACTACTATTAATTTGAGAGTGTTTGATCATAATTTGCTGTGGAAATTTTCTTTTTAATGCCGAGTAGTGTAGCATATCTGTCAAACTGTTTAGTAAAAAATTCGTAACTGTGGCAAAAAATCAATTATCAAAAAATCAAAAAAGGCGTGTAGCTGCTAAACATCAGCAACGATTAGAGACAAGACAAGATGACAACTTGTCGAGTTTTTCGTTGCCGCGTGAAGGTGTCGTTGTGAGTCGTTATGGTAAATCTGCTGACGTCGAAGATGATACTGGACTAATTTATCGTTGCAGTATTCGCCGTACATTACCGTCGTTGGTTACTGGTGATAAAGTAATATGGCGAGAGAGCTTGGAACCCAATACTAATGGTATTATTGAGGCGGTGCATCCTCGACACTCAGAATTGGTGCGTCCGGATTTTTATGATGGTGTCAAACCTGTGGCAGCCAATGTTGATCAGATTGTCATTATATCGGCAGTTTTACCGGAATTATCCTTGAACATTATTGATCGTTATTTAGTGGCGTGTGAAGCAACCAATATTCATCCCATAATTGTGTTAAATAAAATTGATTTACTTACTCCTGAACAGCGTACTGAGATTGAAAAGCAGTTATCAATTTATCGGGAAATTGGTTATCCGTTATTGTTTGTTTCTTGCCAAAATCAACAAGGTCTGGCTCCTTTGCAAGATGCATTGCAAGGAAAAGTGTCTATTTTGGTTGGTCAGTCTGGCGTAGGTAAATCAAGCATTATTAATCTGTTATTACCTGAACAGGCACAATCAGCTTTAACAGGCGATATCTCTGAATTATCGGGTCTTGGTCAACATACCACAACCTCTACAAGGCTTTATCATTTACCCAATGGTGGCGATATCATTGATTCGCCGGGGATTCGTGAATTTGGATTATGGCATCTTGAACCTGAACAGGTTATTCATGGCTTTATAGAATTTGATGATTATTTAGGCGGGTGTCAATTTCGTGATTGTAATCACTTAAATACACCAGGGTGTTTGTTACAAAAAGCGGTAAAAGAAGGAAAAATAGCACCATCGAGACTTGATAATTATCATCGTATTTTACAATCGATGAAGGATGTGAAGGCTAAAACAAATAAAAGCTATAAATAGCCTGCTTTTCAATACGTTCAGAAAATGACAGTGAGCTTGAATGAGTTAGAAAACAGTGCTCATAATCTCAAAACACATGATTATGAGCAATCGCATTAGCTATTTTAACTATTGGCGCTTTTTAAGTGCAAAACCGATAGCGACATACGCCCAACCTTGGAAAATAAGGTCAATTCCTAAAAACATACCCAATACCCAAAGGCTATCGTATGGCCAGCCGGCAATAATCATTAAACCTAAAATTAGCGTAATAATGCCCGATGCTAAAATCCATCCCCAACGCGGTATTTCTCGGTTATTTAATGATGCAAATATTTGTGTAAACCCACTGATAACCAGTAAGAGTGAAATCAGTAAGGTAAATGCAGAAGAAACGGCAATAGGTTGGAAATACGCCATGAATCCAATGAAGATATATAAGATGCCCATTACTGCCCATAAGGCTGTTTGACCAAACCCTTTGATATTAAAGGCATGGACTATTTGCGCAATACCTGCAATTAAGAGTAATGAACCGATAAAGTAAACAGAAAAGACAGTTGCTATAAACTGGTAGCCTAATGCTAAGCATCCCAGAATAATTAAAATCACACCGATAAAAATAAACCAGCCTGTTTTTTGTTTAAGATCTTGAGTGTTATTTTCAGTAGATATCATATTAAATTCCTATTTTATATGGTTAACTTTCGGTTGTAATCAACATATTCTTTCAATTCAAACTTGCCAGACGTTTTAAGCAAGCGAAAAGAAAGCATGACGGTGGTAATGCTAAATGTGCAAAGAAAATGCGTACTATTTCCATTGCGTATAATTATTAATCAATATAATAAAACTAATTGTCCTTTTAATTTTTATCTTTCAGTGCTTCATCTAATGTTGAATAAAACATTAATTTATTCGAAATTGGTATAAACTTGGCTCTGGCTAATGTTTTCAGTGGTTGGAATTGTAATTCACAAATAGATAAATCTACCTGATCTGGCAATTCGTCAATAAAATGGCGTAATGCATTAAGCCCACCCGCATCAAGAATAGGCACCGCATCCCACTGTAATACGATGTGCTCATAGCCATTTATTTTCTGATAGATTTCAGAAAAGGTACGTTCAGCGGCGGCAAAAAATAGCGGTCCATTAATGCGAAGCACTAATGTTTTTTCACTGCTTCGATTAAGTTCAACCAATCGTGTCATGTGTGCAATACGACGCATAAATAGGATTGAAGCTAAGACTATGCCAAGTGTTATAGCAATAACCATATCAAATAATACGGTTAAAGACATGCAAATAAGCATGATTAAAATATCATCTTTAGGTGCGCATTTAATTATGTATATCACTCTTTGCACAGCGCTCATATTCCATGCCACAATTAATAACAAGGCAGCCATTGCTGATAAAGGGATATAGGACAATAATGGCGCAAAACAAATAAGTGCAAGCAATACGACAATCGAATGCAGTACGGCCGCAATAGGTGATGTTGCGCCAGCTTTGACATTAGCAGCGGAACGGGCTATAGCAGCTGTTGCTGAAATTCCTCCAAAAAACGGCGCAATAATATTGCCTAATCCTTGTCCGATAAGTTCACTATTTGAATGATGTTTTGTGTGGGTCATTTCATCTAATACAACGGCACATAATAATGATTCAATCGCACATAACATCGCCATTGTAAGCGAAATTGGAAGCAGAGCGGATAACATTGACCAATCCCATTTAAAATCAGCGTGCTGCCAAGGTAAGATAAATTCGGGTAAAACGGACGGGATACCATGCCCGATGCTATTATCAGGTAAAATATAGGTAAATCGAGAACCGATAGTTTCAATTTCATAGCCAAATTGATTCAAAATAAACATGACCAAAATACCCGTTATTAATGCCGGTAAATGCCCGGATATTTTTATCCGAAGTTTTGGCCACACAATCAGTACTATCAGTGTTACAATCCCTACTAAAGTATCGGCAAGATTAATAGTTGGAAAGGTTTTCACTAAAGCGGTTACTTTGCTGATATAGCTTTCCGGCATGTGCTCAAGTGTTAAACCAAAAAAGTCTTTGATTTGCATGGTGGCGATAGTTATCGCAATGCCAGAGGTAAAGCCTAAAACAACAGGTAAAGGAATATATTCAATTAACCGACCAAGTCGAATTACCCCCATGATAATCAGAAAGACACCGGATAATAAGGTAGCAACAAGTAATCCGGATAAACCAAATTGCAATGAAACGGGATATAAAATCACGACAAATGCCGCTGTTGGGCCTGACACGCTGAAGCGTGAACCTCCGGTTAATGCAATGACAAAACCTGCAATTATTGCGGTGTAAAGCCCATGTTGTGGTGGAACACCACTCGCTATTGCTAAAGCCATGGCTAATGGTATAGCAATAATACCAACAGTAATACCAGCAATTAAATCCTTAAAAAAACGGGTTGATGTGTAACGATCTTTTATGCACGCTGCGATAAAAGCGCAACAAATTTTAGTGCCAGTTATGCCATATAATTTCATTATTTTTATTCGACTGAGAGAAGTTTTTTGAAATGCTTACTAAGATAATCTTTTTTACAAAAATTAAAAGAGTGTTATCAAAATAATTTATATTGTCATTTAATTGCGTTCGGCTTTTTCAATTTAAATATAGATGAATTGATTTGAGATGATTTTGTAAATTGTTTCTAAAGTGCTTTTTTCTATTGATTTGATACTGGAAACGATTAAAAATAATGTCTTAGACCGATTCGCTTTTCTCGATATGGTGTGATTAGTCGGAGCAATGTATGGAAGTAATTAATCAAAACGTGTTTGTTCATTCTTTTAGGGGAATAGGTGCAATTATGTTACTGGCTTTCTCTTCATTTTGCTTTGCATTACCACAACTAGCAGGCTCAAAGACGGCCTATCATTATGATACTAAACAAACCATTACCCCTACTCCAAAAGGCTATCAAGCATTTTATATTAATCACATTGGTCGCCATGGTTCTCGCTATATTAGTAAATCAAAAAATGAAGAAATTGCTTATCACACATTATTATTAGCCGACAAAGATAATCAACTCACTGATAGTGGAAAATTGTTACTCAAGCAAGTTTTGTATATTAAACAGTTGAATAATAATCATTATGGAGAGTTAACCGATTTAGGGCGTCAAGATATTGGTCTCATCAGTCAGCGAATGTTAAAAAATAATCCAACTGTCTTTAAAGGACATAACATTGCGGTGATTTCATCTACTTCGCCTAGAGCTAAAGAAACGGCTGAAATTTTTGTTCAACCATTTAAAGAAAAGTATCCTTATATTCACGTCACCACCCAGCCCGAAAATGAACAAACGTTGTTACGCTTTTTTAACTATTCGCCTGCTTATGATAAATATAAACAGAGTAAAGTGGTTAAAAATGCTTTAAAAGAAATTAAATTTTCACCTAAAACTATCGAACTGAGTCAAACAGTTGCCATGAAATTTTTTACCCATAATTTTATTGAAAAATTAAATGTTGGAATGGATATTGGTGAATATAATTCGATTAAAACCGAAGATTTTAGTCTGGCTGTTTATCAACTCTATCAAGAGTTAGAGTCATTACCTACTGAGGTATTAGTTAATCATCAACTTAATTTTGATGATTATTTTTCAGAGCAAGCAAATGCGTGGTTTAATACAGTTGTCACCGCCAAAAATTATTTACAAATCGGTCCGGCATTTGATGCTAATGGTATTCAAATTAAAATTGCTGCACCTTTATTAAGGGATATGCTAATGACAGCCGATAACGCAATTACCAGTAATAATGTTGATGCTAATTTGCGTTTTGCCCATGCAGAGACACTTTCACCGTTAGCAACGCTAATGGAAATTGAGGGTACAGCAAAAGTTGCCAAGACGTTATTTGATTATCCGACTGTCTGGCATGCAGAAAAAATTATTCCTATGGGCGCCAATATACAATGGATTTTTTATAAAAGCGAACAAGCACACCATCCGATACTGGTTAAAATCTTGTTAAATGAACAAGAAGTCCATCTACCAATTAGCACCCAACAATATCCTTATTATCATTGGCAGGATGTTAAACAGTTTTATACCAATAAATTAAATCAATTAGGCTTAAATGAAAATCAACCCGATATCGATATACTTAAAAAATTAAAATGATTTTAGATTGAGTATATGGTAAATGATTGTATTTCTGAACTTAGATGAAGTAGTAACTATTCCTGAATAAGCTTATGATTCGTCCGATGACTAAACCTGAAGCCAGAAGGTCACCGGACCATCATTAATTAATGATACTTGCATATCTGCTGCAAACTGACCAGTTTGCGTCTTAATATTCTTTTGGCATTGCTCAACAAAGAATTGATACAGTCTTTTGGCATCTTCTGGTTTAGCACCTTTGGTAAAGCTTGGACGCATTCCTTTTTGGGTATCTGCAACTAAAGTAAATTGGGATACAACAAGAACTTCCCCTTGAGCTTGATTAACACTAAGGTTCATCTTACCGTCGCTGTCACTGAAAATACGGTAGCCAAGGACTTTTTCACATAATCGAATTGCTTTTTGTTCATCATCATCTTGCTCAACACCGAGTAATATCAACAAGCCATGATTAATTTTTCCAATAATCTGATCTTCAACTGTGACAGAAGCTTGTTTAACACGTTGGATTAAGGCGATCATAAAAATATTACTCCGGTTGAGTTTGGTTATCCGATATTCGTTTTTTGGGGCGGTTAAATTCGGTTAAGGTTGCTGCAAATTCAGCGCCAAATAAGACAATACACCAAGAACAGTAAATCCAAACAAGCATGATTGGAATGGAAGATACTACGCCATAGATTAATTGATAAGTTGGAAATGAACTTACATAAAACGCAAAGGCACGTTTACCTATTTCAAATAATATCGCTGCAACAATCGCACCAATGAATGACTCTTTAAAAGGAACGGATTCAGTAGGAATAATACTGTAAAGTAGCCAAAATCCAACGACAGAAATGATAAACGGTAAACTACTCAGCATAATATTTCCCGTTGCTCCAGTTGATAACCAGTTTAACGAAAATATATACGAACTGACCGCTACACTTGAGCCCGCTAAAATAGGGCCCAAAGTCAATATGGTCCAGTACATAGTTAAATTATACATAAATGAGCGTTTGCGTTTTGTTCTCCAAATATGATTAAGGGCACTATTAATTGAGTTAATAAGCAATAATGAGGTAACGATTAATCCAACTATACCCACTACCGTCATCTTTTTAGTATTGGTAATAAATTGTTCTAAGTAATTTTGAATGGTATCACTTGCGGTGGGCACAAGATTACTGTAGATGAGCTGTTTTAGCGATAGGCTAATTTCATCAAACATTGGAAAAGCGGATAATAATGAAAAAATAACAGTGATAAGCGGAACAAGTGCCAGTATTGTGGTATAGGCAAGGCTGGCAGAGGATGTGGTCAACTGATCCTGATTAATTTTAACCCACAACATTTTTAAGAACAACGTTATCTGCTGAAATGTTTTCATGGTTTTTTCTATTTGTTAGAAAGAATACAATTATTGATCCCACTATTTTTTAATGAGTTCAACGCTTTATCAGCTTCGCTTTTGCTAGCATAGGGCCCAGCTGTAACGCGATATAACTGACCTGAAGAAATATTACCATTTATACCTGTCATAGCAAGTTGAGCTTTTAGGGTGTCCGCATTGGCTTTTTCCTTAAAAGCACCACATTGTAATGTCCATTTCGTTGTTGTCGATGATGTTTGATTGGTATTCGATCGTGTATTGGTGTTATTCGCAAAACTATCTAAAATTTGTTGCCGTTCGCTTGCAACTGAATTCGATGTTGCGTTTGAACTGGCATTGGGTGTTTCTAGCGCTTTAAGGTATGTCCAACGTTCCTGAGGTTGCTCTGGTAAGGTAACGGCAGGTGGAGGCGTTTTGACTTTTGGTTGTTCAACGGGTTTGTTAGGTTTATTATTGGTAATTAAATAGAGAATGGCGGAAAATAAGACAATAAGAACAATTGCCATAAATATCATAAATTTTGGCATAAAGCTTGATTTGTTTTTTTTCGGTCGACCTTTTCTTCTCACATAATCACGCTGAACCACAATATACTCTCTTATTCTTTTTTTATTGATATGGAATAACTGATTATTATACAAATAAAAAAAGTGGCTTACACCACTTTTTAGCATTTTCTTTAACTACAATAGTTAACAGATTCGGGCATTAAGCCAATGCTTTAATCTGTTTAATTAAATTTGCTTTATGACGTGCAGCTTTATTTTTGTGGATTAAGCCACGAGCCGCTTGACGGTCAACAACTGCTTGCATGTCTTTGAATGCTACTTCAGCTGTTTGTTTATCACCAGCTGCAACAGCTGCGTAAACTTTCTTGATATAAGTACGCATCATTGAACGGTTACTAGCATTATGTTTACGGCGTTTTTCGGATTGAACCGCACGTTTTTTAGCTGATTTGATATTAGCCAAAGTCAACTCCCAAGTTTAAATAAAATTACATATTAATAAGGCGGCAAAATATGCCTGATTTTCTGCCAGTTGTCAATGCTGTTACATAAAAAATTTGCAATTTATAAATTACACATTGATGACAAACGTTTACTATTTGAACAATAATCGCTATAACCTAAAAAGAATTTTTATGTTAGAATACGTGAAGTTTATTTTTATTTATATTTTTTTATTAAGAGGAAGTCTCATGTCTGTTATTAGAATGCAAGATCTTGATCTAAAAGGGAAACGTTTATTTATTCGTTCAGATCTTAATGTACCAGTCAAAAATGGTAAAGTCACTTCTGATGCACGTATCAAGGCATCATTACCGACAATTGAAGAAGCAATCAAAAAAGGCGCTAAAGTGATGGTGACTTCTCACATTGGTCGTCCAACAGAAGGAGAATACAACCCTGAATTCTCGTTGCAACCAGTCGTTGATTACTTAAAAGAACATGTTTCATTTCCTGTCCGTCTTGTTAAAGATTACCTTGATGGTGTAGATGTTAAAGAAGGCGAATTAGTGGTTCTTGAAAATGTACGCTTCAATGTAGGTGAAGGTAAAGATGATGAAACATTATCAAAAAAATATGCTGCACTTTGTGATATCTATGTAATGGATGCGTTTGGAACAGCTCACCGTGCTCAAGCTTCAACGCATGGCGTGGGTAAATTTGCACCAATTGCTTGTGCTGGTCCTTTATTAGCTGCTGAACTTGATGCATTAGGTAAAGCACTTGATAACCCAGCTCGTCCAATGGTTGCGATTGTTGCGGGTTCTAAAGTATCAACTAAACTTACTGTACTTGATTCGCTTTCAAAAATCGCTGATCAAATTATTGTCGGTGGTGGTATTGCTAATACTTTCATTGCGGCTGAAGGTTATAATGTAGGTAAATCGCTGTATGAAGCAGATTTAATCCCAGAAGCGAAAAAATTGATGGCTAACTGTCATATTCCTGTACCTACTGATGTGCGTGTTGCGACTGAATTCAGTGAAACAGCAACGGCTACAGAAAAATCAGTTTCTGATGTTAAAGAAAATGAACAAATTCTTGATTTAGGTGATAAATCAGCTGAAGCATTAGCTGATATTATTAAAAAAGCGAAAACCATATTATGGAATGGTCCAGTTGGTGTATTTGAATTCCCTAATTTCCGTCGTGGGACTGAAATTGTTGCTAAAGCAATTGCTGATAGTGAAGGTTTTTCAATTGCCGGTGGTGGTGATACGTTAGCTGCAATTGACTTATTTGGAATTGAAGATAAAATTTCTTACATCTCAACTGGTGGAGGTGCCTTCCTTGAGTTTGTTGAAGGTAAAAAACTTCCTGCTGTTGCAATGTTAGAAGCGAGAGCAAAAGCATAATATAGATTCAGTAAAAAGGATGAGATGATTACTCATCCTTTATTTTTTATAATAATTAAATCATAGGTAATAAAATGGCTACAAAGATTTCTGATGTCGTTAAACCCGGTGTTGTAACTGGTGATGATGTTCAAAAAGTATTTCAAATCGCTCGTGAAAATAACTTTGCTTTACCAGCAGTTAACTGTGTTGATACCAACACAATTAATGCGGTAATTGAAACAGCGGCAAAAGTAGGTTCTCCTGTTATTGTTCAATTCTCAAATGGTGGTGCACAGTTCATCGCTGGTAAAGGTCTTAAATTAGAAGGACAAGAATGTGCAGTACTAGGTGCTATCTCTGGTGCAAAACATGTTCATTTAATGGCTGAAAAATATGGTGTGCCAGTGATTGTTCACACTGACCACTGTGCAAGAAAATTACTTCCATGGGTTGATGGCTTACTTGATGCTGGTGAAACTCACTTTGCTAAAACCGGTAAACCACTATTTTCTTCACACATGATCGACCTGTCAGAAGAAACATTAAAAGATAACATTGATATTTGTTGTCAGTATCTTGCTCGTATGTCTGCAATGAAAATGACATTAGAGCTAGAATTAGGTTGTACTGGTGGTGAAGAAGATGGTGTGGATAACAGCCATATGGATAGTTCAGCACTTTATACTCAACCTGAAGATGTCGCTTATGCTTATGAGCGTTTAAGCGAAATTAGTCCTCGTTTCACTATCGCTGCATCATTTGGTAACGTGCATGGTGTATATAAACCAGGTAATGTTAAATTAACACCAAAAATTTTAGATAACTCACAAAAATACGTATCAGAAAAATTCAACTTACCTGAAAAATCACTGAACTTCGTATTCCATGGTGGTTCAGGCTCAACACCTGAAGAAATTGCAGAAGCAGTTAGTTATGGCGTTATTAAAATGAATATCGATACCGATACTCAATGGGCTAACTGGGCGGGTATTTTAGATTACTACAAAGCAAATGAAGCTTATTTACAAGGTCAATTAGGTAATCCAGAAGGACCTGATGCGCCAAACAAAAAATACTATGATCCACGTGTTTGGTTACGTAAAGGTCAAGATTCTTTAGTTGCTCGTTTAGAACTTGCATTTAAAGAACTTAACGCTGTTAACGTACTTTAATTAACGTTTTCATTTTTAATACAAAGTGGGGAATCGCCTACTTTGTATTAATTGTTCATAAAATAAATCTTGCATTTGTATATCAATTGTAGGATAATTCTGCCCTCATTTAACTTAGGGGAGCTGTCTATTTATATAATAGAAGCGTTTGCACCCGAGAGAAGGAAACCAAAAAATGGCAAAAAAAGTACAGGCTTACATCAAGTTGCAAGTTGCAGCTGGTGCAGCAAATCCTAGTCCACCAGTTGGTCCAGCACTTGGTCAACATGGTGTTAATATCATGGAATTCTGTAAAGCATTTAATGCGAAAACAGAAAGCATGGAAAAAGGTCTACCTATTCCAGTTGTTATTTCAGTCTATTCAGACCGTTCATTCACCTTTGTTACTAAGACTCCTCCTGCGGCAGTACTATTAAAGAAAGCTGCTAAAATCAAGTCTGGTTCAGGTGAGCCTAACAAGAAAAAAGTAGGTAAAGTAACGAGTGCTCAAATTCGCGAAATCGCTGAATTAAAAGCTGCAGATATGAATGGTGCTACCATTGAATCAATGATGCGTTCTATTGAAGGAACTGCTCGTTCAATGGGCTTGGAAGTGGAGGGTTAATCAATGGCTAAATTATCTAAGAAAGCTAAACTTATCCGCGAAAAAGTGAATGCAACTAAACAATATGAAATCAACGAAGCAATTGCTTTATTAAAAGAGCTTGCAACTGCTAAATTTACTGAAAGCGTTGATGTTGCCGTAAATTTAGGTATTGATTCACGTAAATCAGACCAAAATGTTCGTGGTGCAATTGTATTACCACATGGTACTGGTCGTAGCGTTCGTGTAGCTGTGTTTACACAAGGTGCAAATGCAGAAGCAGCTAAAGAAGCTGGTGCTGAATTAGTTGGTATGGACGATCTTGCGGATCAAATCAAAAAAGGCGAAATGAATTTTGATGTCGTTATCGCATCACCAGATGCTATGCGTGTAGTTGGTCAATTAGGTCAAATTTTAGGTCCACGTGGTTTAATGCCAAACCCTAAAGTTGGTACTGTAACGCCTAACGTTGCTGAAGCAGTAAAAAATGCGAAAGCAGGTCAAATCCGTTACCGTAATGATAAAAATGGTATTATCCATACGACTATCGGTAAAGCTGATTTTGATGCAGCTAAACTTAAAGAAAATTTAGAAGCATTACTTGTTGCGTTAAAACGTGCAAAACCAGCATCTTCTAAAGGTGTCTTTGTTAAGAAAGTAAGTCTTTCTACTACTATGGGCGCTGGTGTTGCTATCGATCAAACAACATTGAATGCATCTGTTTAATTAATCATTATTAATTAAACAAAAAAATCGGTTGGTGTCTGGCCTTAACCAGACCCCGTCCAAGACCGTAGGTGTAATTGACGTTTAATTACTTAATTTTCCTACGTAGACGGTGACAGAACCTGATAAGATATAATACAGGAATTCTGCTCATCGTGGTTGTGCTAACTATATTGTTATAGTTAGTTTAAATAAGTCTAGGCTTTGCCTAGTTTTAATCCAGGAGCAAAACCAATGGCACTAAATCTTCAAAATAAACAAGAAATTGTTGCTGAAGTTAATGAAATCGCCAAAGGTGCGCTATCTGCAGTTGTTGCCGATTCTCGTGGCGTAACTGTAGAAAAAATGACTGCATTACGTAAATCTGCTCGTGAAGCGGGTGTTTATATGCGTGTTGTTCGTAATACGCTATTACGCCGTGTTGTAGAGGGCACTCAATATGAGTGTTTAAAAGATACGTTTGTTGGTCCTACTCTAATTGCGTTTTCAAACGAGCACCCAGGTGCTGCTGCGCGTATTTTTAAAGCGTTTGCAAAAGAAAACGATAAATTTGAGATTAAAGCCGCAGCCTTTGAAGGTGAGTTAATTACTGCAGCGAACATTGATCGCTTAGCAACATTACCTACTTATGAAGAAGCATTAGCTCGCTTGATGTCAACCATGAAAGAAGCCGCAGCTGGCAAATTGGTTCGTACTCTTGCAGCTGTTCGTGATCAAAAAGAAGCTGCTTAATTAGCAGTATGATGACGAATTTTATTAATTAAAAATTGTAAATTTGGGAAACTATATTATGTCTATCACTAAAGAACAAATTTTAGATGCAGTTGCTGAAATGTCTGTAATGGACGTTGTTGAACTAGTATCTATGATGGAAGAAAAATTCGGTGTTTCTGCAGCAGCAGCTGTTGCAGTTGCAGCAGCAGGTCCAGCTGAAGCAGCTGAAGAGAAAACTGAATTTGATGTAATCTTAAAAGATGTTGGTGCAAATAAAGTAGCTGTTATCAAAGCAGTTCGTGGTGCAACTGGTTTAGGCTTAAAAGAAGCTAAAGATCTTGTTGAATCAGCTCCTGCAACAGTTAAAGAAGGTGTTAGCAAAGCTGATGCTGAAGAACTTAAAAAGGCACTTGAAGAATCTGGTGCAGCTGTCGAACTTAAATAAGTTAATCGATAGCAAGCTAAATGGCTGGGGGTTTTACCTCCAGCCTTTTTGCGCTGTAAAAAGTCGAAGAATTTTATTTGAAGACTATCAATAAAAAGCAATAAAGAAATAGTATATTTATTAAGCCTAATCAATTGATATTTATAGATATTTTCGATGAGGTGTCAGGCGTTATTACTCGATTGAAGTGCTCCTGATGAATATTTAATCATGCTAAAATAGCAGATAAGCAAGTTGAGGAACTAATGGTTTACTCTTATACCGAGAAAAAACGAATTCGTAAGAATTTTGGTAAGCGTCCACAAGTCTTGGATATACCGTATCTTCTTTCTATTCAACTTGATTCGTTCCAGAAATTTATTGAGCAAGATCCAGAAGGTCAGTATGGTTTAGAAGCCGCTTTTCGTTCAATATTTCCGATAAAAAGTTATAGTGGTAATGCTGAGTTACAATACGTGAGCTTTAAGATGGGCGAACCTGTGTTTGATGTAAAAGAATGTCAAATTAGAGGGATCACTTACTCAGCACCGTTGCGCGTAAAATTACGTTTAGTTATTTATGATAAAGATGCACCAGAAGGAACTGTAAAAGATATTAAAGAGCAAGACGTCTACATGGGCGAAATTCCTTTAATGACGGACAATGGAACATTTGTAATCAATGGCACCGAACGGGTAATCGTTTCACAGTTACATCGTAGTCCAGGTGTGTTCTTTGATAGTGATAAAGGTAAAACACACTCTTCTGGTAAAGTTTTATATAATGCTCGGATTATTCCTTATCGTGGCTCTTGGCTTGATTTCGAATTTGATCCAAAAGACAATCTTTTTGCTCGTATTGACCGTCGTCGTAAACTTCCAGCAACAATTATTTTGCGCGCATTAGGTTATGAAACAGAAGAAATTTTAAATATCTTCTTTGAGAAAACCATTTTTGAAGTTGGCAAATCCAAATTAAAAATGGATTTAGTCCCAGAGCGTTTACGTGGTGAAACAGCCTTATTTGATATTGAATCAAAAGGTAAAGTGTACGCTGAAAAAGGTCGCCGTATTACTGCACGTCATATTCGTGAATTAGAAAAAGATAAAGTAAGCAAAATTGATGTACCTGTTGAATACATCGTTAATAAAGTGCTTGCTAAAAACTATGTTAATGACGCAACAGGTGAAGTAATTGCATTTGCTAATACACCAATTTCATTAGAATTGTTATTAGAATTAACCAATGCAGGCTACAAAAAAATTGAAACATTATTCACCAATGATCTTGATCATGGTGCATTTATCTCTGAAACATTAAATGTTGATTCAACACGCGATCGTTTAGGTGCATTAGTTGAAATTTATCGCATGATGCGACCGGGCGAGCCACCAACAAAAGAAGCTGCAGAAGCGTTATTTGACAACTTATTCTTCTCTGATGAACGTTATGATTTATCAGCGGTTGGTCGAATGAAGTTTAATCGTTCTTTAGGGCGTGATGATATTGAAGGTCAAAGCGTTTTAACTAAAGATGATATCGTTGACGTTATGAAGAAATTAATCAGTATTCGTAATGGTCATGGCGATGTTGATGATATCGACCATTTAGGTAATCGTCGTATTCGTAGCGTTGGTGAAATGGCAGAAAACCAATTCCGTATTGGTTTAGTACGTGTTGAAAGAGCCGTGAAAGAGCGTTTATCTTTAGGTGATCTTGATTCATTAATGCCACAAGATATGATTAATGCTAAACCAATTTCAGCGGCAATCCGTGAGTTCTTTGGTTCTAGCCAGTTATCTCAGTTTATGGATCAAAACAATCCATTATCTGAAATTACGCATAAACGTCGTATTTCTGCATTAGGTCCGGGTGGTTTAACTCGTGAGCGAGCAGGCTTTGAAGTACGTGACGTACATCCAACTCATTATGGTCGTGTATGTCCGATTGAAACGCCTGAAGGTCCAAATATCGGTTTGATTAACTCGTTAGCGGTCTATTCTCGTACTAATGAGTATGGTTTCTTAGAAACACCATATCGTCGAGTGATTGACGGTGTTGTGACTGATGAAATTAATTATTTATCAGCGATTGACGAAAGTGAATTTGTTATTGCACAGGCAAACTCAAACCTTGATGAAGAAGGTCGCTTTAAAGAAGATTTAGTGACTTGTCGTTTAAATGGTGAGTCAGGCTTATATAGTCCAGAACAAGTTCATTATATGGACGTTTCAACACAACAAATCGTGTCAGTCGGTGCGTCATTAATCCCATTCTTGGAACATGACGATGCGAACCGTGCTTTGATGGGTGCAAACATGCAACGTCAAGCCGTTCCGACGTTAAAAGCGGAAAAACCATTTGTTGGTACCGGTATGGAACGTGCGGTAGCTGTTGACTCAGGTGTAACAGCCGTTGCTCGTCGTGGTGGTACTGTTCAATATGTTGATGCGTCACGTATCGTAGTCAATGTAAATGCTGATGAAATGTATGCGGGTGAAACAGGGATTGATATTTATAACTTAACTAAATATACCCGTTCTAACCAAAATACCTGTATCAATCAAATTCCATGTGTGGAATTAGGCGAAAAAGTTGAACGTGGTGATGTACTTGCAGATGGTCCATCAACTGATTTAGGTGAACTTGCATTAGGTCAAAACATGCGCGTGGCATTTATGCCATGGAATGGTTATAACTTTGAGGATTCTATTTTAGTTTCTGAAAAAGTGGTACAAGATGATCGTTTCACCTCGATCCATATTCAAGAGTTATCTTGTGTATCTCGAGATACTAAATTAGGTGCTGAAGAAATCACAGCTGATATTCCAAATGTGGGTGAAGCAGCGCTTTCTAAATTAGATGAATCAGGTATTGTTTATATCGGTGCTGAAGTTAAAGGTGGTGATATTCTTGTTGGTAAAGTGACGCCTAAAGGTGAAACACAATTAACACCAGAAGAAAAATTACTACGTGCAATTTTCGGTGAAAAAGCATCTGACGTTAAAGATACGTCTTTACGTGTACCAAATGGTGTTTCTGGTACGGTTATTGATGTCCAAGTCTTCACTCGTGATGGTGTACAAAAAGATAAACGTGCACTTGAAATTGAAGAGATGCAACTTAAACAAGCAAGAAAAGATTTAACTGAAGAGCTTAAAATCTTAGAAGCAGCTTTATTTGCGCGTATTCGTGATGTGTTAATTTCAGGTGGTATTAAAGCTGATAAATTAGATGCCTTACCACGAGAAAAATGGTTAACAATCGGTATTTCAAACGAAAGCAAACAAGCACAGTTAGAGCAACTTGCTGAACAGCACGAAGAAATTAAACTTGAGTTTAACAAAAAACTTGAAGCTAAACGCATGAAGATTACACAAGGTGATGATTTACAACCTGGTGTTCTCAAAATTGTTAAAGTTTACTTAGCGGTTAAACGTCAAATTCAGCCTGGTGATAAAATGGCGGGTCGTCATGGTAACAAAGGGGTTATCTCTAAGATTAATCCAATTGAAGATATGCCATATGATGACAAAGGTCGTCCAGTTGATATCGTGTTAAACCCACTAGGGGTTCCATCTCGTATGAACATTGGACAGATTCTAGAAACCCACTTAGGTATGGCGGCTAAAGGTATTGGTCAAAAAATTGATACAATGCTTAAAGAACAGCAAGAACTTGCTAAATTACGTGAGTTTATCCAAAAAGCATACGATCTTGGTTTGGGTGCTGCACAAAAAGTTAATGTTGCAGAATTTACCGATCAAGAAGTGATGACATTGGCACAAAATTTACGTAATGGTATGCCACTTGCTACACCAGTGTTTGATGGTGCAAAAGAGCAAGAAATCAAGTCATTACTAGAATTGGGTGATTTGCCGACTTCAGGCCAAATTACATTGTATGATGGTCGTACAGGTGAACAGTTTGAACGTCCGGTAACGGTAGGTTATATGTACATGCTGAAATTAAATCACTTAGTTGATGATAAGATGCATGCACGTTCTACAGGTTCATATAGTCTGGTTACTCAACAGCCATTGGGTGGTAAAGCTCAATTTGGTGGTCAGCGTTTCGGTGAGATGGAAGTATGGGCACTTGAAGCTTATGGTGCTGCTTACACACTACAAGAAATGCTAACGGTTAAATCAGATGACGTAAACGGCCGTACTAAGATGTATAAAAATATTGTAGATGGTGATCATCGTATGGAACCGGCGATACCAGAATCATTTAATGTATTGTTAAAAGAGATTCGTTCGTTAGGTATTAATATCGAGTTAGATGAAGAGTAATCTTCACTCACTAAAAATGATTTCTATTTATAGGGATAACTTATTAGCGATAATAAGTTATCTAATTGGTTTAACTCCATAGGAGCCAATTGTGAAAGACTTACTAAAGTTTCTAAAAGCACAGACAAAAACAGAAGATTTTGATGCTATCAAGATAGGTCTTGCCTCTCCTGATATGATTCGTTCATGGTCTTTTGGTGAAGTTAAAAAACCTGAAACAATCAACTATCGAACGTTCAAACCTGAGCGTGATGGATTGTTTTGTGCGCGTATTTTTGGACCAGTTAAAGACTATGAATGTTTATGTGGAAAATATAAACGTTTAAAACACCGTGGTGTGATCTGTGAAAAATGTGGCGTTGAAGTAACACAAGCGAAAGTACGTCGTGAGCGTATGGGGCATATTGAACTTGCATCGCCAACTGCACACATCTGGTTTTTAAAATCATTACCATCTCGTATTGGTTTATTGTTAGATATGCCACTTCGTGATATCGAACGTGTTCTTTATTTTGAATCATTTATGGTTCTTGATGGTGGTATGACCAACTTAGAGCGTGGTCAAATCTTAACAGAAGAGCAATATTTAGATGCGTTAGAAGAGTTTGGTGATGAATTCGATGCTCGCATGGGTGCCGAAGCTATCCAAGAGTTGTTGCGTAATATTGATGTACAAGCTGAATGTGAAGCACTACGTGACGAACTTTCAACAACAAACTCTGAAACAAAACGGAAAAAAATCACTAAACGGATTAAGATTATTGAAGCATTCATTCAATCAGAAAATAAACCTGAATGGATGATCTTAAACGTATTGCCTGTGTTGCCACCAGATTTACGTCCATTAGTACCACTTGATGGCGGACGTTTTGCAACATCAGATTTGAATGATCTTTATCGTCGAGTGATCAACCGTAATAACCGTTTAAAACGTTTATTAGACTTAGCTGCGCCAGATATTATTGTACGTAATGAAAAACGTATGTTACAAGAATCTGTCGACGCATTATTAGATAATGGTCGCCGTGGTCGTGCTATTACCGGTTCAAACAAACGTCCATTAAAATCACTTGCCGATATGATTAAAGGTAAGCAAGGTCGTTTCCGTCAAAACCTATTAGGTAAACGTGTTGACTACTCAGGTCGTTCTGTAATTACAGTAGGGCCATACTTGCGTTTACACCAATGTGGTTTACCGAAAAAGATGGCACTTGAGCTTTTCAAACCATTTATCTACGGTAAATTAGAGCGTCGTGGCTATGCAACAACCATCAAAGCTGCGAAGAAAATGGTTGAACGTGAAGATGCGATTGTTTGGGATATCTTAGATGAAGTTATCCGTGAACATCCAGTATTACTAAACCGTGCACCAACACTTCACAGATTGGGTATTCAGGCATTTGAACCTATCTTAATTGAAGGTAAAGCGATTCAGTTACATCCATTAGTTTGTGCGGCATTCAATGCTGACTTCGATGGTGACCAAATGGCGGTTCACGTACCATTAACGTTAGAAGCGCAATTAGAAGCGCGTGCGTTAATGATGTCAACCAACAACATTCTTTCGCCTGCGAGTGGTGAGCCTATTATTGTTCCTTCTCAGGACGTGGTATTAGGTCTTTACTACATGACTCGTGATAAAGTCAATGCGAAAGGTGAAGGCATGATTTTAACCGGTCCTAAAGAAGCAGAAAAACTGTATCGCTTAGGTCTTGTTGAGTTACATGCTAAAGTTAAAGTGCGTATCACAGAAAGCCAACGTAATAGTGTTGGTGAGTGGGAAGAAACAACCTCAGTTATTGATACAACTGTTGGGCGTGCTATTTTATGGTTGATTATGCCAAAAGGGATGAGTTACTCAGTGATTAACCAACCACTTGGCAAAAAAGCAATTTCACGTATTTTGAATATTTGCTATCGTCAACTAGGTATGAAAGAAACCGTTATTTTGGCTGACCAAGTGATGTATACCGGTTTTGCTTATGCTGCACGTTCTGGTGTTTCAGTTGGTATTGATGATATGGAAATTCCAGCTAAGAAATTACAAATCATCAACGAAGCTGAAATTGAAGTTGCTGAAATTCAAGAGCAATTCCAATCAGGTTTAGTCACAGCAGGTGAACGTTATAATAAAGTTATCGATATTTGGGCAGCAGCCAATGAACGTGTTGCAAAAGCCATGATGGATAACTTATCAACTGAAAAAGTGATTAATCGTGAAGGTAAAGAAGAAGTACAATCTTCTTTCAACAGTATTTATATGATGGCCGACTCAGGTGCGCGGGGTTCTGCAGCACAGATTCGTCAGTTAGCAGGTATGCGTGGTTTGATGGCAAAACCGGATGGTTCTATTATCGAAACACCAATTACGGCAAACTTCCGTGAAGGATTAAACGTACTTCAGTACTTTATTTCTACCCATGGTGCGCGTAAAGGTCTTGCTGATACAGCGTTAAAAACGGCGAACTCTGGTTATTTGACTCGTCGTTTAGTTGATGTTGCTCAAGATTTAGTTGTTATTGAAGACGATTGTGGCACATTAGAAGGCGTAGTGATGACACCGGTTATCGAAGGTGGGGATGTTAAAGAGCCACTTCGTGAACGTGTATTAGGTCGTGTAACGGCTGAAGATGTGTTAAAACCAGGTAGTGCCGATATATTAATTCCACGTAACACATTACTTGATGAAAGCTACTGTGATTTACTAGAGGCTGAATCGGTTGATAGTGTTAAAGTCCGTTCTGTGGTTTCGTGTGATACTGATTTTGGTGTTTGTGCGAAATGTTATGGTCGTGACTTAGCACGTGGTCACTTAGTGAACAAAGGTGAAGCAATTGGTGTTATCGCAGCTCAATCAATCGGTGAGCCAGGTACACAGTTAACCATGCGTACGTTCCATATCGGTGGTGCGGCATCAAGAGCGGCGGCAGAATCAAGTGTTCAAGTTAAAAACAAAGGTAGTATTAAATTAACCAATGCTAAATTTGTGACTAACCCAGACAAGAAATTGGTTATTACATCACGTAATGCTGAGTTAACGATTATCGATGATTTAGGTCGAATGAAAGAGACTTACAAAGTTCCTTATGGTTCGATTTTAACAAAAGGTAATGGTGCAGCAGTCGATGCTGGTGAAACAGTTGCTAACTGGGATCCACATACAATGCCAGTTATCTCTGAAGCGAAAGGCTTTGTAAAATTTGTTGATATGGTGGATGGTCAAACTATTACCCGTCAAACCGACGAATTAACAGGTTTATCATCGATTGTTATTTTAGATGTCGCTGAGCGAACAGGTGTTGGTAAAGATTTACGTCCGGCAATCAAGATTGTTGATGCTAAAGGTAAAGATATCTATGTTGCGGGTACTGAAATGCTTGCACAATACTTCTTACCAGGTAAAGCATTAGTTCAATTAGAAGATGGTGCAGAAATCAATGTCGGTGATACGCTTGCACGTATTCCACAAGCCTCTGTAGGGACTAAAGATATTACCGGTGGTTTACCACGCGTAGCTGACCTATTTGAAGCTCGTAAACCGAAAGAATCAGCTATTCTTGCTGAAATTGATGGTATTATTTCGTTTGGTAAAGAGACCAAAGGTAAACGTCGCTTGATCATCACGCCATTAGATGGCAGTGAACCATATGAAGAGATGATTCCTAAATGGCGTCAACTTAACGTATTTGAAGGCGAACAAGTTGGACGTGGTGATGTGATTTCCGATGGGCCTGAATCAGCACATGATATCTTACGTCTACGTGGCGTAAATGCGGTAACACGTTACATTGTTAACGAAGTTCAAGAAGTTTATCGTCTGCAAGGTGTAAAAATCAATGATAAACACATTGAAGTTATCGTTCGTCAGATGCTGCGTAAAGCAACGGTTATTCATCCGGGTGGTTCTCGTCTACTTGACGGTGAACAACTTGAAGTTTCACGCTTGAAGATTATTAATCGTGAGCTTGAAGCACAAGGTAAAGAACCAATTGTTTATTTACACGATCTACTTGGTATTACTAAAGCATCATTAACAACTGAATCGTTTATTTCTGCGGCATCGTTCCAAGAAACGACTCGCGTATTAACCGAAGCAGCTGTTGCTGGTAAAAACGACGAATTACGTGGCTTAAAAGAAAACGTTATTGTTGGTCGATTGATTCCGGCTGGTACTGGTTATGCTTACCATAAAGAGCGTTTACGTAAACGTGCAATGCCATCAAGTGATGATATTCAAACAACAATTTCTGCTGAAGAAGCAACAGCTAACTTAGCTGAGTTGCTTAATTCTGCAGAAGAAAATCAATAGTCACTAGGACGAGTTATTAAAATAGCACGTGATTGCACGTGCTATTTTTTTATCTCAAATGAAATGAAAGGAGTTTTATATGTATATTGTTATGAACCGTTTTAAAATAAAACGAGGTAGTGAAGAGACTTTTATTGACATATGGCGTAACCGGGATAGCCATTTAAAAGAGATGAAAGGCTTTAATCGTTTTTACTTTCTACAAGGAAAAACTGAGCAGGATTATACTTTATTTTCCTCATTTGCTGAATGGGAATCTAAGGCGGATTTTGAAGCTTGGGTAAATTCAGATCACTTCAAACATACTCATCGTAATACGAATAATCGACCGAATAATAGTGATATCTATTTTGAACCGGCACAATTAGAATGTTTTGATGTTTTACTAAAATAATAAATTTGATGAAACAAGCAAAAATCTAATATTCTGATTCATCATTAATTCATTAAGGTTATGTGAGCAATAATCCAATAATGACATACTAGACTTTAATAAGTAGTTATGATTATACTTCGCAAAGTTTATAAAAATAGCTATAATACAATCTAACTATTATAAAAAATTAGTGTGATTAGCGTATACTTATTCTAAAAAAATATAAAACCAAAGAAAAATTAAGCTAATCCACATTGAATTACTTTTTTCCTGACTATCTTTTCTTTATTACTTATAGTGTTCTTTTTAGTTCTGATTCAACTCATGTTTATGTATTAATGATATTCAGTACTCATTTCATATATTGATCTATATTTTGATGTCCTTAGTTTAATTGTTATTGGTTTCAATCAGTTGTGTTTTTCTAAATTACCTATTAATTAGACAATTTTATAAGGGGGTTACGATGAAATCAAAACTAGTGTTACTCATTATTGCGTTACTTATTGTTGCAGGATTCATTTTTTTTAAAAACTACAATAGTATCCAAACCCAAGATGAAAAAGTGGCAGCTTCATGGTCAGAAGTTATTAACCAGTATAAACGTCGAGCCGATTTAGTTCCTAATTTGGTTAATACTGTTAAAGGGTACGCGACACACGAAAAAGAGGTATTTACACAAGTCACTGACGCCCGAGCCAAAGTTGGTTCAATACAATTAAATGCAGATCAACTTACCGATCCTGCTTTATTTTCTAAATTTCAACAAGCACAATCTGAATTAAGTTCTGCATTAAGTCGTTTGATAGCAGTTAGTGAAAATTATCCAGAGCTTAAAGCTAATACACTATATCAAGATTTAATGAGTCAATTGGAGGGTACCGAGAACCGTATTGCTGTTGCTCGAGGACGCTATATTGAAGCTGTACAAAATTTCAATACATATATCCGTCGATTACCCACAAAATGGGTAGCAGATGTTTTAGGTGTAAAACCAAAACAACAGTTTAGTGTTGAAAATGAAAAACAGATTTCTAATGCACCTACAGTTAATTTTGGGTAGAGAATATAATGAAGAGATATTTTTCAGTTAGCTTATTATTAATATTCAGTTGGTTTTGTTTTGGACTGACTGAAATTCCACAATTTACACGGCGGGTGATTGATACGACAAATACACTGACGCCATCACAAATTGATGATTTAGAATCGAGTCTAATTGAATTTGAAAAACCAAGAACTGATGGTGCACAAATTATAATTTTAATGATTGCAAAGCTTGAAGATGAAACCATTGAACAATGTGCAACTCGAGTTTTTGCTCAATGGGGAATAGGAAAAAAAGGACAAGATAATGGTATTTTATTATTAATCGCTAAAGACGATAGACGTATTCATATTGAAGTCGGTTATGGGTTAGAGGGAACCATAACCGATTTAATTGCTAGTCATATTATACGTGAACAATTAACACCGGAATTCAAACAAAATAACTATTATCAAGGTATCAAAAATGCTATATCCGTCTTGAAACAAAAAATAGATAATTCAGAACCGCTGGGGAATGAAAATAGCAATGAATCTGATATTGGTACGCTTCTTGCTGGTGAATTTGGTGCTAAATTATTTAATTATGGTTTGGTCTCTTTTTTCATTTGCTTTGTTATCAATAGCATTATACCGCTAGGATCGTCTAAACGTTCGGCCAGTCGAAATTTGGGTACTGGGCTACTTAATGGGTTATCAGTAGGAGGGTTTACCTTATGGAATGGTCATTCTATATCCATTGCTTTTATCTTATTATTCTTGGCGTTTGTCATGAGCACGATTGCGAGTGGATTTTTACGAATAAACGGTAGCAGTGGTTCAGGTGGAGGCGGATTCCGTGGAGGAGGTTTTGGCGGTGGTGGGTTTGGAGGTGGTTCAGGAGGATTTAGCGGTGGCGGAGGTGGTCGTAGTGGTGGTGGTGGCGCTTCTGGTAGCTGGTAAATTGATTAGAAATCGTTTTAATTTGTTTGTTAAAATTGGCTTATAATTATCAAATAGAAATCTCAAATTTGATGTTTTTTTATATTATTGAAATAATAGAGTAATAAAAATATCAAGCCAATAATCAACGACTAAAACAAATTATCTTATACAATCCCATTGACGAAACCTTGATTTAAAGGTAATATGCGCGCCTTACGGCATCGTGTAGTTTTTAGCTACACTAAATAATTTTTTAAGGTAGATGTGCATATTTTATGCAAAATAAATTGCCATTAACGATCGACCCTATTAAAGCTGCACAGAAACGACTTGATTATGTTGGATATTATCCAGCAAAAAGTGCAACAAGGGTTGAAAGTCCAAAAAGTGATATCGAGTGCCGCTTATCTTTTGATTATGATGAGCAAAAACTCTGTGTTATCAAAATTGATGCGAAGATAACGTTGGAACTGATTTGCCAACGTTGTTTTAAACCTTTTATCACTGAAATTCATGTGATGAATAAATTTAGTCCTGTAAAGAGCGATGCTCAAGCAGAGACACTACCGGAACATTATGAACCTGTTCTGATGAACGAGTTCGGTGAAGTGGATATATTAGCGTTACTTGAGGACGAAATTATTCTCTCGTTACCAATTGCGCCGGTACATGATAGTAAACACTGCGAAGTGTCAGAGGCAGATATGGTCTTTGGTGATATTCCAAAAGAGAATGAAAAGCCAAATCCATTTGCAATTTTAGTTAGTTTAAAGAATAAGGGGTAAATCCATGGCTGTTCAACAGAATCGTAAAACTCGTGCAAAACGTGGTATGCGTCGTTCACATGATGCATTAACTGTTGCTAATATCTCAGTTGATGAATCAGGTAAAACACATTTACGTCACCACGTAACCGCTGATGGTTATTATCGTGGTCGTAAAGTGATTTCTAAATAATTACTGCGAATTTAGAAATCCTCAGGTGACATTTTGGATAATCTAACCATCGCGTTAGATGCTATGAGCGGGGACTTCGGTCCTCGTATTGTTGTTCCTGCTGCAATACAAGCATTAAATCGTTATCCAAATCTTTCTATCTTTCTGGTAGGTAATCTAACAGAAATAAGCTCCTTTTTGTCTAAAGAAAATACCAAACTTATTGCACAGTATCAAAACGATGGTCGATTGGTATTGATAGAATCAACCACTGTGATTACGAATGACATGAAGCCCTCTTACGCAATTCGTCATAGTCAAGGCTCTTCAATGAGAATCGCATTGGAACTTGTCAAAGATAACTCTGCTCAGGCATGTGTTAGCGCGGGTAATACGGGCGCTTTGATGGGGTTATCTAAATTATTATTACATTCTCTAACCGGTATTGACCGCCCCGCTCTGGTTGCGACTATACCAGCATTAAATAATCATGATACAGTCGTTTTGGATCTTGGCGCTAATGCTGAATGTGATAGTGATATGTTAGTACAATTTGCGATAATGGGTGAGATTCTTGCCAAAACCGTACTTAAGATCGAAACTCCACGAGTTGCGTTACTTAACATCGGTGAAGAGGATATCAAAGGATTAGATAAAATTCGTGCAGCAGCGACAGTTTTAAAATCGAATGAACAAATTAATTATATCGGTTATTTAGAAGGCAATGATCTTTTAACTGGTAAAACCGATGTATTAGTCTGTGATGGATTTGTGGGTAATGTAACATTAAAAACGGTAGAAGGCTTAATCAAAATTTTTATGTCTTCGCTCAAATTATCCTTAAATCATAATTCATTTTTAATGAAATTAATGAGCAAATGGATACAAAGAAAGATTGCAAAAAATTTTTGTTATTTGGATCCTGGGCGATATAATGGAGCCTGTTTACTTGGACTTCAAAGTATTGTGATTAAAAGTCACGGTAGTGCCAATCAAAAATCTTTTTTTGCAGCAATAGAACAAGCTATTTTGGCTATCCAAACAAATATACCAGAGAAGATTGCAACCAGTCTTTCTTCCGCACTACCTAAGAGCGAATAATTAGATGTATACAAAGATATTAGGAACAGGAAGTTATCTTCCAAAACAGATACGAACCAACGCGGATCTTGAAAAAATGGTTGATACTAGTGATGAATGGATTACGACACGCACTGGCATCAAAGAAAGGCGTATTGCCGCTCCTGACGAAACTGTAACAACAATGGCCTATGAAGCGGCAATTAATGCTATTGACATGGCTGGTATCGATAAAAATGATATCGGTTTGATCATTGTTGCAACAGCAACCTCAGTGAATGCTTTTCCAAGTTCTGCAACTGAACTACAAGCTAAACTTGAAATAGGGGATGTGATTGCCTTTGATGTTTCGGCTGCATGTTCAGGATTTGTTTATGCGTTAGATATTGCGGATAAATATGTAAAAAGTGGTGCGATCAAATATGCTTTAGTTGTGGGATCTGACATGTTAACACGTGGTGTTGATCCAGATGACCGCGGCACTATTATTATTTTTGGTGATGGAGCAGGTGCTGTTGTTGTAGGCGCATCTGAAGAGCCTGGTATTATTGCTTCACATCTACATGCCGATGGACGTTATGGTGATCTATTAAAATATCCCTATGTCGATCGCCGTGATATGAATGATCCTGTTTATATGACGATGCATGGTAATGAAGTGTTTAAAATAGCAGTTAAAGAACTCTCAAATTTAGTTGATGAGCTTTTAACTGAAAATGCTTTTAATAAAGCCGATTTAGATTGGTTAGTGCCTCACCAAGCAAATTTAAGAATTATTTCAGCGACAGCTAAACGTTTAGATATGGATATGAGTAAAGTCATTGTAACATTAGATAAACAAGGAAACACTTCTGCTGCATCGGTACCTTGTGCATTAGATGCAGGTGTCCGAGATGGACGCATCCAACGTGGCCAATTAATTCTATTAGAGGCTTTTGGTGGCGGTTTTGTATGGGGCTCTGCGCTCGTTAGATTTTAACTAATCAATTATTTTAAGTAATCAAGGATTTTAAAATGACCAAATTTGCAATGGTATTTCCAGGACAAGGTTCACAAGCAGTAGGTATGCTAAAAGATCTTGCTGATAATTATCCAATTGTGAAATCAACTTTTGATGAAGCTTCACAGGTATTAGGTTATGACTTATGGACACTAGTACAAGACGGTCCAGTAGAAGAATTAAATAAAACTTGGCAAACACAACCAGCGTTACTTGCTGCATCTGTAGCAATTTATCGGGTATGGCAGAGTGTAAATGGTGCACAACCAGAATTTATGGCAGGTCATAGTTTAGGTGAATATTCGGCATTAGTTTGTGCAGGTGTTATTGATTTTAAAGATGCTATCAAATTAGTTGAATTACGTGGACAACTTATGCAAGAAGCCGTACCAACAGGTACAGGAGCCATGTATGCAATCATCGGGCTCGATAATGAGTCAATTCGTGAAGCATGTGAACAAGCCGCTCAAGGTCAAGTTGTTGCACCAGTTAATTTCAATTCTCCGGGTCAAGTTGTTATTGCTGGTAATAAAGAAGCGGTTGAACGTGCTGGTGCTTTATGTAAAGAAGCGGGTGCGAAACGCGCATTACCTCTTGCTGTCAGTGTTCCCTCGCATTGTGCATTAATGAAACCGGCAGCAGATAAATTAGCAATAGCGTTAGAAAACATTACTTTTAATACGCCAAAATTCGCGGTAATTAATAATGTTGATGTTAAAGTTGAATCATCTGCAGATCAAATTAAAGCAGCACTTATTACTCAGCTTTATAGTCCTGTTCGATGGACTGAAACAGTTGAAGAAATGGCAAAACAAGGTATAACACTTTTAGTTGAAATGGGACCAGGTAAAGTATTAACGGGATTGACTAAACGTATTGTTGATTCATTGTCTGCTTGTGCAGTTAATGATAAAGCTTCATTAGATGTTGCGTTAGAAAATACTAAATAAAAATTTAAAAGAGGTAGTTATGAACCTATCAGGAAAAATTGCTTTAGTTACAGGTGCCAGCCGCGGAATAGGTAAAGCAATTGCAGAAAAATTAGTTGCATGTGGTGCAACAGTTATTGGTACAGCAACAACAGAAAAAGGTGCTGAAGCAATAAGCCAATATTTAGGCTCACACGGTAAAGGTTATGCTTTGAATGTGACAGATGAAGCATCAATTGAATCGGTTATTGGTGCAATTAAAACGGAATTTGGTGATATCGATATTTTGGTTAATAATGCAGGTATTACCCGTGATAATTTATTAATGAGAATGAAAGAAGATGAATGGCAAGATATTTTGAATACCAATTTAACTTCTGTGTTTCGTCTCTCAAAAGCCTTAATGCGAACTATGATGAAAAAACGTTATGGCAGAATTATTACTATCGGTTCAGTTGTGGGAACGATGGGTAACGCCGGTCAAGCAAATTATGCGGCAGCAAAAGCAGGTTTAATTGGTTTTAGTAAATCATTAGCTCGTGAAGTCGCATCACGAGGAATTACAGTCAATGTTGTTGCGCCAGGCTTTATCGCAACAAATATGACAGAAGCACTTACTGATGAACAGAAAGCGTTAACATTAGCACAAGTCCCTACAGGACGTTTAGGTGAACCCGCTGAAATTGCAAGTGCTGTGGCATTTTTGGCATCTGATGAAGCTTCTTACATCACAGGTGAAACTTTGCATGTCAATGGTGGCATGTATATGGTGTAATTGATTGGAATAGTGTAAAATAAGTTAATATTTTGACGATTCGAACAAAAATTAAGCAATTGGGTTGAAAAATGATTTGCATCTTTTTCAACATTTTATAAACTTACATTCACCGCCACTTTCGGCGATTTTTATAGGAAAAAAAAGAGTATGAGCACTATTGAAGAGCGAGTTAAAAGTATTATTGTTGAGCAACTTGGTGTGAAAGAAGACGAAGTGAAAAATGAATCTTCTTTTGTAGAAGATCTTGGCGCTGACTCTCTTGATACTGTTGAACTAGTTATGGCTTTAGAAGAAGAATTCGATACAGAAATTCCTGACGAAGAAGCTGAAAAAATCACAACTGTTCAATCAGCAATTGATTATATTACTGCAAATCAATAATTTTAGCTGAGTTTTCATAATAGGCGGTCAACTGATCGCCTAGTTTATATTTATGTCTTTAACTTGTTGAAGTATATCAACTTGATATTTATTATTAGAAAACTCAAAGTAAAAATTTCATTGATTCAAATTTCATCTTAATCCTTTTCTGGAGGACAATGTGTCTAAACGCAGAGTTGTTGTTACTGGAATGGGCATGATATCTCCAGTTGGTAATACAGTTGAATCCACTTGGCAAGCTTTATTAGCAGGTCAAAGTGGTGTTGAACTCATCGAACATTTTGATACAGCCCCTTTTGCAACGCGCTTCGCAGCGATGGTTAAAAACTTTAATGGCGAAGATTATAATATTTCACGTAAAGATGCACGTAAAATGGATTATTTTATCCAATATGGCATAGCCGCTGGTATTCAAGCAATGCAAGATGCTGGCATCGAAATTACGGAAGAAAATTCAGAACGTATTGGCTGCGCGATTGGTTCAGGTATTGGTGGACTTGGATTAATTGAGGAAAATCACAGTGCGCTAATTAATGGCGGACCACGTAAAATTAGCCCGTTTTTTGTTCCATCAACCATTGTTAATATGATTGCTGGTCATTTATCCATTATTTATGGATTAAAAGGACCGAGTATTACTATAGCGACCGCTTGTTCCTCTGGCGTTCATAATATTGGGCATGCAGCAAGAATGATTGCTTATGGTGATGCAGACGGCATGCTTGCCGGTGGTGGCGAAAAAGCGAGTACACCGCTTGGTATTGGTGGTTTTGGTGCAGCACGTGCATTATCAACCAATAATGACAATCCTAAAGCGGCGAGTCGACCTTGGGATAAAGACCGTGATGGTTTTGTACTTGGCGACGGTGCAGGAATCATGTTTTTAGAAGAGTATGAACATGCTAAAAAACGTGGCGCTAAAATTTATGCTGAAGTCGTCGGTTTTGGAATGAGTGGCGATGCTTATCATATGACTTCACCTCCAGAAGATGGTAGTGGTGCAGCTTTAGCGATGAAATGTGCAATTCGTGATGCAGGTATTACACCTGAACAAGTTGGTTATATCAATGCGCATGGGACATCGACTCCTGCCGGTGATAAAGCTGAAACTCAAGCAGTAAAAAGTATTTTCAAAGAAAATTCAAGCAAAGTAATGGTCAGTTCAACAAAATCAATGATTGGTCATTTACTGGGTGCAGCTGGTGCTGTTGAATCAATCTTTACTGTACTTGCATTACGTGATCAAGCTGTACCGCCAACAATTAATTTAGATAATCCTGATGAAGGATGTGATCTCGATTATGTACCTCATACAGCTCGTCAAGTTAAGAACTTAGAGTATGCACTGTGTAACTCGTTTGGTTTCGGTGGAACTAATGGTTCAGTGTTATTCAAAAAAATCTAATTTCTTATTCTGAAATTATTCGTCGGTAATTTTTATTATCGACGAAAGCCTTCCTGAAAATTATTTTAGATGTGTTAAATCTTATCGACAAAGAGAATAAGAATATTTATTTATATAGCTTGTGTTATAATCTGATATAAATTTTAAGGCATTATCATTACTGGAAATTATGGCAGAACCTCAATTTATTCATCTCCATTTGCATAGCGATTTCTCTATGGTTGACGGAATTGCGAAAGTAGGCACATTAGTAAATGAGGTGAGCAAGTTACAGATGCCAGCCTTTGCGATTACTGATTTTACTAATCTATGTGGTCTTGTAAAATTTTATGGTACAGCCATGTCAAAAGGTATTAAACCCATTATTGGCGCTGATCTTGCTATAAAAAATCCACAAATGCCAGATGATATTTTTCGCTTAACTTTACTTGCAGCCAATAATGATGGATATAAAAATCTTACCTTATTAATTTCCAAAGCTTATGAAAGAGGTTACATCGGTGATATTCCGGTTGTTGATCAAGAATGGTTAACAGAGTACCGCTCAGGATTGATTGTTCTAGCTGGTCGTGAGAGTGATGTTGGTATCGGTATTATCCGTAATAATCAAGCAATAATTGACAGTGCTATCCAATTTTATTGTGAAAACTTTAAAGACCACTTTTATTTTGAATTAGTACGCACAAAGCGTGCTAATGAAGAACTTTTTATTCATAGTGCAGTTAAACTTGCAGAACAATATGCATTACCTGTTGTGGCAACTAATGATGTAAGATTTTTAGTTCCTTCTGATTTTGAAGCTCACGAAATTCGGGTTGCCATTCACGACGGTAACACCCTTGAAGATCCTAATAGACCCAAACACTACTCAGCTGAACAATATTTACGTTCAGAACAAGAAATGTGTGAACTGTTTTCTGACATTCCAGAAGCATTAGAAAATAGTGTTGAAATTGCTAAACGTTGTAATGTGTCGATTCGATTAGGGGAGTATTTTTTACCTAAGTTCCCAACTGGGAATATGTCTACTGAAGATTTTTTAGTTCACAAATCACGTGAAGGTTTGGAAGAAAGATTAGAACTTTTATTTCCTGACCCTAACGTTAGACAACAAAAACGACCAGAATATGATGAACGTTTAGAAACCGAATTAAACGTAATCAACCAAATGGGGTTTCCTGGCTATTTCCTCATCGTTATGGAATTTATTCAATGGTCTAAAGATAATGATATTCCTGTCGGTCCTGGTCGTGGTTCAGGGGCTGGTTCTCTGGTTGCTTATGCACTGAAAATAACAGATTTAGATCCGTTAGCCTTTGATTTACTTTTTGAACGTTTTTTAAATCCTGAACGGGTATCAATGCCAGATTTTGATGTTGATTTCTGTATGGAAAAACGTGACTTAGTGATTGATCATGTTGCTGACATGTATGGTCGAGATGCGGTTTCACAAATTATTACATTTGGTACAATGGCTGCTAAAGCCGTTATACGCGATGTGGGACGAGTGCTGGGACACCCTTATGGCTTTGTTGATCGTATCGCAAAGCTTATACCTCTTGACCCCGGAATGACCCTTGCAAAAGCGTTTGAACTTGAGCCGCAATTGCAAGAAATTTATGACAATAATGAAGATGTCAAATCGTTAATTGATATTGCCAGACAATTAGAAGGGGTGACTCGAAACGCCGGTAAACACGCTGGTGGGGTCGTGATTTCACCAACTAAAATTACTGATTTCTCGCCGATCTATTGTGATTCTGAAGGTCATCATCCTGTTACACAATTTGATAAAAATGATGTCGAATATGCTGGACTAGTCAAATTCGACTTTTTAGGATTACGTACGTTAACCATTATTGATTGGGCAATCAAAATGATTAATGAGCGTCAGGCAAGAGAAGGTCTGGAAGCGGTTGATATCACACGCATTCCGCTTGATGATCAGAAATCGTTTGATTTACTGTTAAATGCAGAAACGACTGCTGTTTTCCAGCTTGAATCGCGTGGTATGAAAGATCTCATCAGACGTTTAAAGCCTGACTGCTTTGAAGATATGATTGCATTAGTCGCATTATTTCGACCAGGACCTCTACAATCAGGAATGGTGGATAATTTTATCGATCGTAAACATGGTCGTGAAGAAGTGTCTTATCCCGATATTAATCATCAGCACGAATCCTTGAAGCCTATATTAGAACCAACCTATGGCATTATTCTCTATCAAGAACAGGTCATGCAAATAGCACAAACGTTATCTGGTTATACCTTAGGTGGTGCGGATTTATTACGTCGAGCTATGGGTAAGAAAAAGCCAGAAGAAATGGCTAAGCAACGTTCTGTATTTAAAGAAGGCGCTGAAAAGCAAGGCGTTGATGGTGAACTGGCTATGCGAATTTTTGATTTAGTTGAAAAATTCGCAGGTTATGGATTTAATAAATCACATTCGGCTGCATATGCACTTGTTTCTTATCAAACTCTCTGGCTAAAAACACACTATCCAGCAGAGTTTATGGCGGCAGTTATGACGGCTGATATGGACAATACAGATAAAATCGTTGGTCTGGTCGATGAATGTCTACGCATGGGACTCAAAATTAATCCGCCCGATATTAACAGTGGGTTGTATCATTTTCATGTGAATGAAAAAGGTGAAATTGTTTACGGTATTGGTGCAATAAAAGGTGTGGGTGAAGGTCCGATTGAGGCGATAGTTGAAGCGCGCAATAGTGGTGGTTATTTCAAAAATATTTTTGAATTATGTGCGCGAACAGATATGAAAAAAATTAACCGTCGTGTTTTAGAAAAACTCACCATGGCCGGCGCTTTTGATAAATTAGGGCCACATCGAGCAGCAATTTTAAATAGTATCAACGACGCTATGCAAGCGGCGGATCAATATGCTAAAGCACAAGATATTGGTCAAGAGGATATGTTTGGAGTTTTAGCCGAAGAGCCAGAACAAGTTGAACATGCTTATGCCGCTGTTCCTGAATTGCCAGAACAAGTTTTGCTTGATGGTGAACGTGATACTTTAGGACTTTATTTAACTGGGCATCCGGTTACACAATACCTGAAGGAGTTAAATCGTTATGCTGGAGGCTTACGGATAAGTGAAGCTTCTCCAACTGGTTGGGGTAAAATGGCCACTTTTGCGGGTATTGTTGTTGATGCTAGAGTGCGCATTACTAAAAAAGGAAACAAAATCGGTTTATTTACGTTGGATGATCGCTCAGGTCGTATTGACGGTATGCTTTTTACTGATGCATTAGAAAAATTTGAGCATTTATTGGTTAAAGATAAAATTTTGATCGTCACCGGTCAAGTCAGCCATGATGATTTTAATGGTGGATTCAAAATGACGGTACGTGATATGGTCGACTTAAAGGATGCCCGAGCGAAGTATGTTAAAGGTTTGTCGGTGACATTAACTGACAGTGAAGCAGATAGAGCAATGTTACAGAAGTTACAACAATTATTTGAACCCTATCGACATGGTAGTGTACCTGTAAATCTTTACTATCATAGGGATGACTCGATCGTTAGAATACAATTCGGTACGACTTGGCGAGTTATTCCAGAGGATGCTTTAATTGTAGAACTCAAAACCTTGCTAGGTAATGATCGTATTGAATTTGAATTTTAGTAAATTAGTATAAAATTATTCCTATTAAGTAAAATAAAAGAATATAGCAAATCTACATTTATGGATAAAAATAAGTTGTTCTTTTTTATATCGCAGTCGATAACTGATAAATGTAGATGACTTTAATTAGTATTACATAGTAAAATTGACTTAATTTTATTTTAAGAATTAGTCTTTATACTATATTAAATAATGTATTTATTACAAATACAAAATAAATTAAGAGGCAATCATAAGCGTTATGAACAATTTTTTGGAATTTGAAAAGCCGATAGCGGAATTAGAAGCAAAAATTAATTCCTTAAAGAATATTGATTCACAACAAGTTGAATTAGATATCAATTTAGACAAAGAGATTAAACAACTAAATAAAAAAAGTCGAGAGTTAACAAAAAAAATATTTGCAAATTTATCTCCATGGGAAATTGCTCAATTAGCCAGACATCCAAATAGACCTTATACATTAGATTATATCAAAGAAATTTTTACTGATTTTGATGAGTTAGCAGGTGATCGTGCTTATGCTGATGATAAAGCAATCGTCGGTGGTATTGCTCGTATTGATGATCGACCAGTTATGGTAATTGGTCATCAAAAAGGTCGTGAAACAAAACAGAAAATATATCGTAACTTTGGTATGCCTGCACCTGAAGGTTATCGAAAAGCATTACGTTTAATGCAATTAGCTGAACGTTTTAAATTACCCATTATTACTTTTATTGATACGCCGGGAGCATATCCTGGTATTGGTGCTGAAGAGCGAGGACAAGCTGAAGCGATAGCTAGAAATTTACGAGAAATGTCTCGCCTTAACGTTCCAACTATCTGTACTGTTATTGGTGAAGGTGGATCAGGTGGTGCGCTTGCAATTGGTGTCGCGGATAAAGTCAATATGTTGCAGTATAGTACTTATTCGGTTATTTCTCCTGAAGGATGTGCATCTATTTTGTGGAAAAGTGCCGATAAAGCCCCTGTTGCTGCTGAAGCAATGAATATGACAGCTGATAAATTACTTAAATTGAATCTAATTGATTCAATAATTCCTGAACCATTAGGTGGTGCTCATCGTGATTATTTTGCGGTATCCGATTCTTTGAAAAACCAGTTAATTAATGATCTTAATGAACTTGAAGAAATGGATTTATCCGTATTGCTTGAAAGAAGATTTCAACGCCTGATGAACTATGGTTATGCAAGATAGCCTTATTGGAATACTATTATTATGGAAAAAAAGACGGGTTTAAAACGTATAATCAATGCAACAAAGTACTCTTTTAAAGGGTTTAAATCAGCGATCAAATATGAAACCGCATTTCGTCAAGAATTATTGTTGTTGATTGTGGCTTATATTGTGGTCATGTTAATTGATTTCACGATATATGAACGTATTTTATTATTAGGTTCTATTGGTGTTGTGATGATTGTTGAGCTTATCAACAGTGCCATTGAATGTGTAGTAGATAGAATCGGTAGTGAAAGACACGAATTATCGGGTCGTGCTAAGGATTATGGATCTGCAGCCGTATTTTTATCGTTATTATTAACGGTAATTTTATGGATTTACTTATTTTCCTGCCACTTTTTTCCCTAAATTATTTGTAACTCATTGACAATTTTAATGATAATAATGCGAGTGAAATACTCGCATTTTGTTCAGTTTTTTATTCAGATACTAGCTCTTTAATGGTGAAGTTGCCTGTTTTTTCTATATCCAGCGTTTCTTTTAACCATGGCATAATCGATTGCATTTGCTCATGCAGCTTCCAAGGTGGATTAATTACAATCATACCGGATGCTGTCATCCCTTTCTGATTATTGTCAGGTTTTAGAGCAAGCTCAAACTGTGAAATTCGCTTAATTCCTAAATTTACAATTCCATCAATCATTCTTTGGGTTTGTGTTCGAGATACGACAGGATACCAGATGAGATAAACTCCAGTAGCAAAACGTTTATACGCTTCATTTATCGCTGTAGGAATTTTTTGATAATCATCTTTGATCTCATATGAAGGATCAATTAATATCAGTCCTCGGCGTGATTCGGGAGGTAACTTTGATTTTAATTGTGCAAAGCCATCTTCACGTAATACTTTTGCGCGTTTATCTTTATTAAATTCTTGTCTTAACAAAGGATAATCGGTTGGATGTAATTCAGTAAGATTAAGTTTGTCTTGTTCCCGAAGTAGTTGTTTAGCAATGAGCGGTGAACCAGGATAATACTTTAAAGTATCAAACGGATTGTAGCGCTTAAGAATTGATAGATAAGTATCAAGTTGTTCTGGAAGATCGGGTTGTTGCCATAATAAATTAATCCCAGATAAATATTCTCCCGTTTTTTCAGCATGTTCACTTTTTAATAAATATCGCCCTGCACCACTGTGAGTATCCAGATATAAAAAAGGTTTATCTTTTTCCTTTAACGATTCAATACATAGTGTTAATACAATATGTTTTAAAACATCTGCATGATTACCAGCATGGTAGCTATGACGATAACTTAACATTAAAAATTTAGCCTCATTTGTTTATTATTTTGCGTGTGAAATAGATAAAGCTTAATAAAGTAGGCAAGTCATTTTCATTAATTTTCAATTAAAGTTGAATACTGATGTTATCATCAGAAATTGATAGCCATATAAACTATATTTTGCGATATCGGTGTAACCTAAATATAAGGAGAATGAGTATTATAAGTCAGAAAGGGATTTTTTCAACTTTGTAGCCTTAAAGTGTATATGGCAAAGGATTATACGTAACGTGTGCTCGTCATCTCACATTTAGGACAACATTTTCTGTTTAAGTTGTGTACCACATTTGCGACATAAATAATTGATATTATTGTGCTGAACTTTATTGTGTCTAATCTTTGTTAATTGATGCTCCTGACACTCACAATAGTATAAATAAAAGTCTCGTTTAACATCGAAATTATGAGTTGTTTTAGGAATTTTACCTAGAATATTTGACATAACATATTGCCATTCTTTGCCATGGGGCTTTACGTTGCCAAATTTTTTAAAAACAATTAGATGCGCTAACTCATGGGGCACAACTTCTTCAATAAATATATGTCCATTATCAACAAGCATCATTGTATTTAATTGAATTTCCCATCGCATTAGAAAGGCACTTCCTGCCACACTTCCTTTAGGTTTATAAATTATTTTAGGTTCGGTAAATTGCATATTTAGCAATTGATTAGCTTGCGCTAAGTGTTTTCTTAGGCAAGCTATGACTTGGTTGTGCAAATTTATGGGGATACGTTTAAAGTCCTGCTGCATCTCGTAATTGAGCCGCTTTATCTGTTTGTTCCCAAGGAAAAATATCTCGTCCAAAGTGACCATAACTTGCTGTTTTTTGGTAAATTGGTTGAATTAAATTCAGCATTTTAATCAGTCCATAAGGTCTTAAATCAAAAAATTCCTTAATTAATGCAACAATTTTATCATGCGCAATTTTTTCCGTGCCAAATGTATTGACGTAAATTGACGTTGGATTAGCAATACCAATTGCATAAGATAGTTGCAATTCACATCTATCAGCTAATCCAGCTGCAACAATATTTTTTGCAACATAACGAGCAGCATAAGCAGCCGAACGGTCAACTTTTGATGGGTCTTTACCAGAAAAAGCACCACCACCATGGCGAGCTGCTCCACCATAAGTATCCACAATTATTTTACGTCCGGTTAACCCACAATCCCCCATAGGCCCGCCAATCACAAAGCGCCCAGTTGGATTAATGAAATATTTAGTTCTGGAAGTTAACCACTCAGCAGGTAAAGTTGGTTTAATGATCTCTTCCATTACCGCTTCATGTAATGCATTTTGTTCAATATCTTCTGCATGTTGAGTGGATAAAACAATAGTATCGACACCTTTAATTAAGCCATTTTCATAAATTAATGTTACTTGGCTTTTGGCATCAGGTCTTAACCATGGAAGTATTCCTTTCTTTCTAACTTCAGCCTGACGATGCATAAGATCATGAGCATAACTGATTGCTGCTGGCATAAAGTTTGGCATTTCATTGGTTGCATAGCCAAACATTATCCCCTGATCACCTGCTCCTTGCTCTAAAGGATCTTCACGATCTACACCTTGGTTAATATCGGGTGATTGTTTTCCAATTGCATTTAAAACAGCACAAGAATTAGCATCAAATCCCATTTCTGAACTGGTATATCCAATATCACTAATTGTTTTTCGGGTTAACTCTTCTATATCTACCCATGCTGAGGTTGTAATTTCGCCACCAACAAGTGCCATACCTGTTTTTACATAGGTTTCACATGCAACACGAGCTTTAGGATCTTGCTTTAAAATAGCATCAAGTACCGCATCCGAGATTTGATCGGCAATTTTATCTGGATGGCCTTCTGAAACTGATTCAGAAGTGAATAGAAATTCTGACATTAAATACCTTCTTAAATTTATTCGTACGAATAACCTATAAATTCAAAATAGTGCTCATTTTAGCAGTTTTACCATCTAGACGTCTAGTTAAAAAAATTTTTCTAATAGTGTCTTTTCTTCAATGACGACTAATAAAATAACTTGCATTAATTTTTAATCAATTTACGATAGTTTGCGTTTTTACCTATCAATTAGCTAAACATCTACACAAATATGAAAATAAAAAATACAACTCCTACAGTGCTAGTATTTGATTCCGGTATTGGTGGTTTATCGGTATATGACGCCATTTACAAGAAGATGCCTAATCTACATTATATTTACGCATTTGATAATGAAATGTTTCCTTACGGCGATAAGTCGTCTGAATTTCTTATTGATAGGGTCACGTCAATTATTGAACATATTTCGAAACGTTATTTAATTGACATAGCTGTTATTGCATGTAATACCGCAAGTACTATCTGTTTACCGAGTTTAAGAACTAAATTTTCTTTTCCTATTGTAGGTGTTGTTCCTGCGATTAAACCAGCTTGCCAAATTACCCAAAACAAATGTATCGGACTGCTGGCAACAAAGGCAACTATTGAACGCGCTTATACAACAAATCTTATTCAAGAATTTGCAACTGACTGTACAGTTAAACTACTTGGCTTATCTGAGCTTGCATTTATTGCAGAAAATAAATTGCAAGGTATTACTGTTGATATAAATCAATTACAAACTTTACTTGCGCCGTGGCTTTCTGAACCTGTTATACCAGATACTATTGTATTAGGTTGTACTCACTATCCATTTATCAAAGAGGAGTTGCAAGTAATTTTTCCTAATGCCACATTTATTGATTCAGGAAATGCTATCGCCACTCGTGTCTATCATTTACTCAACGAACAATTTGACTTAAATGCAGAAAACGAGAGTGCTAAGGAAAATATTGTAATGAGTACCAACTATAACCAATATGTTGAAAAATTAACTGAAAAATTAGCTAAATATAAACTTAATAAATATCAATGCATTAATATTTAGCGTGCTTAAAGCTTACTCGAACAGAGAGAAGATCTGCTTTTTTTGCTTGTAAAAAAAAATGAAGTGCCTATAATGCGCATCCACTGACACGGCGTCAGCGAAAGCAGGCGGTACAAGAGGTTAGTGAGCAGGATCAAAAATTTTGAAAAAAGATCTTGACGAATAAAAAGGTGTAGCGTAGTATACGCAGCCCTTGAGACAGTAAAAGCGAAAGCAAAAAAATACTGTCAGCTCTTTAAAAAGAAGAAACAGACAATCTGTGTGGGCACTTGCGAGACGAAAGAATAAAGTCTACGGACTCAAAAATTAAGTCTTGATAAGTGACACTGAAGATTCATTTGAATATGTCAGAGACAGTTATTGAGCATCAAACTTTAAATTGAAGAGTTTGATCATGGCTCAGATTGAACGCTGGCGGCAGGCTTAACACATGCAAGTCGAACGGTAACATGAGTGCTTGCACTTGATGACGAGTGGCGGACGGGTGAGTAAGGTATGGGGATCTGCCAAATGGAGGGGGACAACAGTTGGAAACGACTGCTAATACCGCATAAAGTTGAGAGACCAAAGTACGGTTCCGCAAGGACGTGCGCCATTTGATGAACCCATATGGGATTAGCTAGTTGGTG
>NZ_LZGN01000044.1 GCF_001690185.1 Gilliamella sp. wkB308 | reverse complement strand
CAAACCACCTTGAACTGATATTTGTTTTCAATTTAGATTTGTTATAGTGATAAAAACTAACAAATTCTGTGTTTTTTATAGTCAAAAATGTTCAACAGCTGAAAAAACAATCAAAAAATAATTTTTTTACTTGCTTGGAATCAATTTGGAAGCTAATATTTGCGTGTTTCAAATTTACGCCCGTAGCTCAGTTGGTTAGAGCATCACCTTGACATGGTGGGGGTCAGTGGTTCGAGTCCACCCGGGCGTACCATCATAATTTTAATGAATGTGTATCAAAACAATAAGTTCCAATATCCTTAACTAATCGTTTTTTCGAATTTTCACATCACAAAGTTTTTATTTAACTAAAATTATTCAAAATAAAATATAGATATGAAGTTCTAAACTCAAAAAATTAAAAAATATCAACTGTTAAATATTGTAGTATAAATTAATTATTGAATTCACATTGAGTATCTAAATTTAATATCTCAATTTGCTAGCTAATTCAATGTATTTAGCGCAGAATATTCCATTTAAAGAATGGTATGCTATGTTTTTTCTATCTAAATTATTTCAATCTTCAAATTCAAAATTAGTTAATAACTGGCTTGATAACTATCTAGATATTCTATTAAAACGTAATTTAAAACCTAAAACTATCGAAATAAAAAAATATTTAATCAAAGTTATCAGACAAAACATTGGAAAAAGACCTTTAGCAAAAATCACACCTCAAGATATTGCTCAACTCATTAAGATTTATACTGATCAAGATAAAGCACCATCAGCGAAATGTATGTATCATTTACTCAAAGATATATTTAGAGAAGCTTATGCTCAAGGCTGGAATGATAAAAATCCAACTGATCCAATAAAATGCCCAAAAGTTACAGTAAAACGATCTCGAATGACATTAAATGAGTTTAAAAAAATATTAAATGAAGCTGACAAAACGGGAAATAAAACGTTACATGATGCAATGATGTTAGCCATAGTAACGGGTCAACGTCGTTCTGATATCGCAACTATGAAAAAATCTAACATTAAACGTAATTACTTATTAATTGAACAATATAAAACTGGAGCGAAAATAGCATTACCAGTTAAATTGAAATGTAAAAAACTGAATATTAGTTTGAAAGATATCATTGATTCAACCCAAAATAATTATTTGCTAAGCAATAATAATAAACAAATAAAGTTAGAAGCAATAACAAGACAATTTGCACGCTTACGTGATAAAGTTTTTAAAAAAAATTATTGGACAGGTACACCTACCACATTTCATGAAATAAGATCATTAGCAGAACGTTTATATCGAGAACAACGGCTCGATACAATGACTTTATTAGGACATAAATCTCAACAGATGACAGATAGATATAATGACAATAGAGGTAGGGAATATAAAAAACTAAGGATTAATAAAGCATCCTATTTATGAGGTAGGTGAACATGTTGATTTTAAAAAAATAGCAATAAACGGCCAGCAGATTAGCCGTTTTATTATTGCTAAAGGTTCAAACATAAACGGCTGGTATGAAATATACAGTGATGGCTTTAAACGAGTTGGCAACAAATGGCCTGTCTCCAACCCGCTTCATTCACCAAACCCGTTAGGTTGTGTAAAAGTTCCATTCCCAATACCGTTTACCCAGACAGTTATATCTGTCAATGTCTCAATTGAAACATCTACACCTGCAGTTGAAATCATAAATTATGAAATCAATAGTTTGCATGAAATAGGGCTAACAGCGGGAATGTTCGGTGCATCGGGAATGGTTGCGATGAGTGAATTTGCATGTTCATACTCAGCCGAGGGATATTAATATGAGATATTTCAATAAAATAACAACGGCAGAGGTAATGCCCAGTATATATGATATCAATTATGATGTAATAGAATTAGACAATAATCATTGGTTTTTTACGTCGGACATACCCGACAACAAAAAAATAGTTGCTGATGCAAACGGGCAATCAAAACTAAAGAATATTAGTGATAGTCTCAGCAATATAGAT
>NZ_LZGN01000043.1 GCF_001690185.1 Gilliamella sp. wkB308 | reverse complement strand
ATCGACAAACCATTCCTATTACCAATTGAAGACGTGTTCTCAATTTCAGGTCGTGGTACAGTGGTAACAGGTCGTGTAGAAAGCGGTATTATCAAAGTTGGTGAAGATGTTGAAATCGTTGGTATCAAACCAACAGCAAAAACAACTTGTACTGGTGTTGAAATGTTCCGTAAATTACTAGACGAAGGTCGTGCTGGTGAAAACGTAGGTGTATTACTTCGTGGTACTAAACGTGAAGAAATCGAACGTGGTCAAGTATTAGCAAAACCAGGTTCAATCACGCCACATACAGATTTCGAATCAGAAGTGTATATCTTAAGTAAAGATGAAGGTGGTCGTCACACTCCATTCTTCAAAGGTTACCGTCCACAGTTCTACTTCCGTACAACTGACGTGACTGGTACAATCGAATTACCGGAAGGCGTAGAAATGGTAATGCCAGGCGATAACATCAAAATGTCAGTATCATTAATTCACCCAATCGCGATGGCAGAAGGTTTACGTTTTGCGATTCGTGAAGGTGGTCGTACTGTTGGTGCGGGTGTTGTTGCTAAGGTTATTAAATAATTTATATTTAATAACTGTTGAAAGGGTATCATGCGATGCCCTTTCTTATCTGGTCTGTTTAGCAAAATGTTTTTATTTTAAAAAGAGCATTTTGGAAAATAGATATTATTATAAATAACATACTCATAGGTTTTATATGCAAGTAAGTAACGAAAGTCAAGCTACAAACTCGGTTCTAGATAAACTCAAATGGGGTTTAGTTTTAGTATTGATTGCAATTATTGTTTGGGGAAATTCCTATTTTGCTCAAGCAAATGATATATATCAACCTAATACAATCGTCCGCATTATTACGGTTAGTGTAATTTCACTTTTCACTTTATTTATTGCTCTTACAACCACTAAAGGTAAGTCATTTCTTGCATTTTTACAAGATTCAAGAAAAGAGTTAAGAAAGGTTGTATGGCCTTCTCGTAAAGACGCTACACAGACAACTATGCTCGTTGTGGCTGTTACAGTCGTCGTTGGTTTAGCCCTTTGGGGAATGGATACTTTATTCCGTTGGGTCGTCTTTTATTTAACATCAATAGGACGTTAATATGAGTGAAATACAACAAAAACGATGGTATGTTATTCAAGCTTATTCTGGCTATGAAGCACGTGTTGCACAGTCACTGCGTGAATACATCAAGTTACATAATATGGAAGATTCTTTTGGTGAAGTGCTTGTGCCTACCGAAGAAGTTGTTGAAATGAAAAGTGGTCAACGTCGTAAAAGTGAGCGTAAATTCTTTCCTGGTTATGTTTTAGTTGAAATGATGATGAATGATGCAACTTGGCACTTAGTTAAAAGTGTACCAAGAACCATGGGATTTATTGGCGGTACGTCTGACAGACCAGCTCCAATAAGCCAACGTGAAGTTGATGCTATTATGAATCGTTTACAACAAGTTGGTGATAAACCTCGTCCTAAAACGCTGTTTGAGCCAGGGGAATTGGTACGTGTTAATGATGGTCCATTTGCAGATTTTAATGGTGTGGTTGAAGAAGTCGATTACGAAAAAAGTCGCCTGAAAGTTTCAGTTTCAATCTTTGGACGTTCAACACCTGTTGAGCTTGATTTTAGCCAAGTTGAAAAAAGTTAATTTTAATTAAATAATTTTAGTTCAATTAACAATAAAAAATCACAGCAAAAAGCTGTGATTTTTTTTGCACAAAATAAACAGTTAAAATACGTTTAACTATTTAAAATTTATCGGTATTCAATTAGTGCTCATGCTCTTAATATTTTGTGCACTTTTTTTATACCTAATAAATATAAAGTTAATTTAATTGAAAATCTTCAAGTTGTTGTTGTAAATCTAACCAATTCATTTCAACCTCTTCTTGCTCACTTTTAATTTTACTTTGTTTGAGCAGTAATTCGGTTAATGCTGTTTTTTTATCATTTTCATAAATAGCAGGATCAGCTAATAGCTGTTCAATATTTTGTAATTGCTCAGTTAATAGCTCAAGTTTTTGCTCCATTTTTTGTAACTCTTTTTTAATGGGTTGCATTTGTGCTCTTAATTCTGCTTCACGGCGTTTTTGTTCTTTGCGATCTGTGGCCGAAACATTTTGAATACTATCATTTTTACTGGTTACGTTAACGGTATCTGGTTTATTTTCTGCTTTTTGTTCTTCGGCAAGCCATTTCTGGTAATCATCAAGATCACCATCAAATGGTTCAACTTTGTGATCATGCACTAAATAAAATTCATCCGTTGTCGAGCGCAATAAATGGCGATCATGCGATACAACGACTAAAGCACCTTCAAAGCCTATAAGCGCTTCAGTCAATGCCTGACGCATATCTAAATCCAAATGGTTAGTAGGTTCATCAAGTAATAATAGATTCGGTTTTTGCCACACAATTAGCGCTAAAACCAATCGAGCTTTTTCACCGCCCGAAAATGTTTTAACTGGTTCATTCACTTTATCACCATGAAAATCAAATCCACCCAGATAGTTACGCAATTCCTGTTCTGTTATTTTTGGATCAGCAAGTTGAGTTAAATGCCAAAGTGGTGATTCATCGGCACGTAAATATTCCAATTGATGTTGAGCAAAATAGCCTAATTGAACACCTTTAGCGAGATTAATATGTCCCTCTTTAGGTTGAAGTTCGCCCGCTAATAATTTTATTAAGGTTGATTTACCAGCACCATTACGACCCAGTAAGCCTATGCGTGAACCCGGAACAAGATTTAATTTAATTTTTTCAAGCACGATTTTATCATCGTAGCCTGCCACAACTTTGTCCATCATCAGTAATGGACTTGGCAAAAATTCAGAAGGTTTAAAATTAAAATGAAAAGGATTGTCTACATGTGCAGGGGCAATGAGTTCCATTTTTTCTAGCATTTTTATTCTGCTTTGAGCTTGTTTAGCTTTGGTTGCTTTAGCTCTAAAGCGGTCTATGTAACTTTGTAGGTGTGCGACTTTTTGTTGTTGGCTTTCATAAAGTGATTGTTGCTGTGCTAATTTAGTTGCACGTTGAACTTCAAATGATGAATAGTTACCGGTATATTCAAACAAACTTTTTTGTTCAATATGAATAATTTTATTGACTAACGGATCTAAAAAATCACGATCATGTGAGATTAAAATTAATGTACCTTGATAATTACTCAGCCATTTTTCCAGCCAAATCACCGCATCTAAGTCAAGGTGATTGGTTGGTTCATCAAGTAGTAATAGATCTGAACGACACATGAGTGCTTGAGCTAGATTTAAACGCATACGCCAACCACCTGAATAGGATTTAACTGGTAATTGTAGTTGCTCGTTGGAAAATCCTAAACCATGTAATAATGTAGCGGCTCTTGCTCGTATCGTCCATGCATCAATGTTATCCAGTTTTTCATGAATAATAGCGATTTGCTCACCATTATTGTGTTGGTTGGCGATAGCTAGCTTTTGTTCTAGCTGTCTATATTCACGATCACCATCAATAGCATATTCAATAGCGGGTATATCCAACGCTGGTGTTTCTTGGTTAACCCAAGCTAATTGCCATTGTGATGGAAAACTTAAGCTGCCTGCATCCGTTTGAATTTCGCCTTTTATTAATGAGAAGAGGGTGGACTTTCCACAACCATTTTTCCCGACTAATCCTACTTTTTGTTTAGGATTAATGGTAGCAGACGCATTATCTAAAAGTAGATTAATGCCTAAGCGAACTTGAATGGAATCAAATACTATCATGATTTTGCTGTTTAATATGTAAAATAAATTGGGTTATGCTAACAAATATTGAAAGTTATGCAAAATGAAAAAGTTTAATGGGCTAAGTGAAAGTTTGATTATTTTAAACTTTAAATTGTGGCAATAATTGGTTGAGCGTGCTATTAAATATTTCCATATAGGGAAAAGGTTATCATTTAATCTAGTCACAAAAGTAGGATGATAATCAATATATAGCAAACGTTTAAAGATTGGTAAGGGATTTTATTAAGCCCTTTATTTCAAGCAATAAAAGGCTTAATTTTAAATATAAGTTATTACTGTTTTTTAATTGCGGATAATGCTCGACGAATAATATACAAGCAAATACCCACAAAGACAGCTAAACCTAAATATTGTGGTAAGAAGCCTAAATCAGCGTCTATTGCTAATGGTGCTTCACCTTTACCTTGCGTGATACTAATAACTATAACGATCGCTAATAAGACACCCACTAAGCTTTCACCAACTATTAATCCCGAAGAAATTAATGCCGCTTTACGATCCACTTTTTTAAATTGTTCTTCAGGGTTTAAATTATATTTTTGAGCTTTAGCGTAAGCATTACGTTTAATTATCCATGATAGCAATGTACCGACAAAAATTGGGGCAGTAATCGTTGGTGGTAAATAGATACCTAAACCGACAGCCAGTGCGGGTAAGCGAAATTTACATTTTGCTTTCGCCAAAAGAAGATCAATGATAATAATCACGGTTCCAACGACTAATCCAATTAGAATCATTGTCCAATCAAGTTTATGTGAAAAGATTCCTTTGGCAATGGTTGTCATCAGTGTTGCTTGAGGTGCAGCTAAAACTTGTGATTGATCCATATCTGGTCGTGGTAATGCGCCCGTGAAACCATATGCGTTATAAAGGATTTCTAAAATAGGTGCGATAACAATGGCACCAACAACACAACCTATTAGTAATGCAACTTGTTGTTTCCAAGGTGTTGCATTAACCAAATAACCCGTTTTAAGATCTTGCAAGTTATCATTTGAGATACAAGCAACGGCTAATACTGCGCTGGTTGTGAATAGCGCTAAGGCTGTCGCAAAGTTTGTGCCTTCAGCCGTGGAAAGTATATTATTTGCTTCGCCTAATCCAAGTAAGATAAGCGATATCACGATAGCGGCAACAATTGCAATACCTGAAATAGGGCTAGCTGACGATCCGACTAATCCTGCCATATATCCGCAAGCAGCTGCAACAAGAAAGCCCATAATAAAAGCAAATAAAACAGCACAAATAACCAGTATCCATGCAACGCCCGTAGATAAACCACTATCTGAAATAAATGAGTAAAACGTAGCAACTAAAATAATGACCATACCAGCCATAATTAAAAAGATTGATTTAGGTGATAGATCACGTTCTGTCGGTGCAATATCATTTACAGATACATCTGAACGTAACGTTTTGAATGATGTTTTTAAACCTTCAATAACTGGTTTGATTAAGGTTAATAATGTCCAAATTGCCGCAATAGCAATCGTTCCTGCGCCAATAAAACGGATATCTTTAGCCCAAAGTCCCATTGCAATATTTGCCAGAGGTTGCGTCGTATCATAATCTGTCATTGCACTTAAAATTGGAATTCCAAATCCCCAGGCAATAATGGTTCCAACCAGAACGGCAATTCCAGATACAATGCCAATCAAGTAGCCTGCACTGAGTAGTGCTAATGAGAACCCCATAGGTAATTGAAAAATCGATTTACCTCCAGTAAACCAGTATGAAGCGCTTTCAGATAAAACTCGAAAACCATTGGTCAATAAACTAACAGTAGAAGCAATAACACCCCCTACTAAAATATCTTTCAATCCTTCGTTGGCAGAGTCATCATTACTGTCTGTTTTCGAGCCTGCTTTTAAAATCTCAGCGGCAGCAACACCTTCAGGGTAAGGTAATGTACTTTTGACTACCATCACATGACGCAATGGAATTGAAAATAGTACTCCAAGCATTCCCCCTGCGGCACAAATGGCAAAAGTTAACCAAAATGGAAAATCTTGCCAGTAACCAATCATCAATAATCCAGGTAGAACGAATATAATAGATGATAGCGTTCCGGCAGCAGAAGCTTGAGTTTGCACCATGTTATTTTCTAATATGGTTGATCCTGAAAATAGTCTTAAGATTGCCATTGAGATGACAGCTGCAGGAATAGCTGATGAGAAGGTTAATCCGACTTTTAAACCAAGGTACACATTTGATGCAGTAAAAATAATTGTAATAAAAGCACCCAGTATTGTGCCTCGAAGTGTAAGTTCTCGTAAATTATTCATATATTATCGTAAAGTTAATTCAATATGTGTTTATTATATACTTAATTCAGCTTTATGGGCTAGAAGTTATGATGACTCAACTAATTAAATCTTTTTTGTGCATGTTTTAGAATAAATAATAGACAATTATGTTTACAATAGTATAAATTTACTATTGTAAATCAAAACAGTTTAAATTTATGATACACTGATTAGATTAATGTTCCATTACGATTGGTGAGATAGATTGTGAACCCACTCAAGCGTTTACTTGCGATTACTAAACAATTACGTGACCCTATTAACGGGTGTGAATGGGATCGCATTCAGACTTTTGATTCATTAAAATCTTATACACTGGAAGAAACTTATGAAGTTCTTGATGCGATAGATAAACAGGATATGAATGAACTCAAAAAAGAATTGGGTGATTTATTGTTTCAAATTGTTTTCTACGCCGATCTCGCCAGTGAACAAGGTCAGTTTGATTTTGAAGATATCTGTCAAGCAGTTGCAGATAAATTAGTTTATCGTCATCCTCATATTTTTGATGATAAGACAACTGAAAAACCAAATTGGGAACAATTAAAACAAAAAGAGCGTGACGAGCGGGCTCAATACTCATTGTTAGATGACATACCTAACGCCATTCCTGCTTTAATGAAAGCCGAAAAAATCCAAAAACGTTGTGCATCGGTTGGGTTTGATTGGCAGGAGTTAACCCCAGTTTTAGATAAAGTTAAGGAAGAGCTCGACGAAGTAGAATATGAGCTTAATAAAACGGTACAAGATCAATCAAAAATCGAGGAAGAACTGGGGGATCTGTTTTTTGCGACCGTCAATTTAGCCAGACATTTAAAAGTTAAATCGGAGCTCTGTTTACAACGGGCAAATAATAAATTTGAACGTCGATTTAAACAAGTTGAAGTAATACTGAAACAAAATAATCGTTGTTTAACGGATGCAACACTTGAAGAAATGGAAGCCGCATGGCAACTTGTTAAACAATTGGAAATATCAACTAGCGAAGTAAATAAATATGACTGAAAAAAATGAATTATATCAAGAAATCGAAGCATGGGCACAAAATGCCATTTTACATAGTCCAACGTGGAGTATTAACCAGCTCGATTATTCCGAAAAAAGTATTTCTGTTGTTGAAATGATTATTGGTGAATTAGCTGAGAAAAATTTTAGTATTCCTGAAGAACAGCTTAATATGATTGCTCAAGAGTATGGATGTTACTTATTACTGACAGCCCAAAAATTATACGGTGGTGAGTTTTATTGGAATGAAGAACTTGAACAACCAATGTTAATTAGTTGTGAACCACAAGCAGCTATCGTGTTATTAACTTGGAATAAAGTCAAAGGGCGCCTTTTAGGGGATGAAGCAGATCATCTTGCCTTTTTCTTAGAAGGATTTGCTGAGGCGACTAAAAATCCTGAAAATGGTTCTCAGGTTGTCTATTTATAGCCAGATAATCCAATAATTAAAGGTTATTAGCTGATACAAATTCATAGTATCAGCTAATGGTAATTTAATGCCAATTATCAAAGTGAATATGCATTGGCGATTTCTACCCGATAAATGACGATATTTAGGTTGTAATCAATAAACGTTATGGTTTAGGCAGATCAATAAATATTAAGTAATAAGCCTTACTCCCACTCAGTAGGGAATGGAAATAAGGTTTACTTAGTTAATCACTTTATACTTCTAAGTAATCTAAAATTCCTTCTGCCGCTTTGCGACCTTCGCTAATGGCAGTGACGACTAAGTCCGAGCCTCGTACTGCATCGCCGCCGGCAAAGATTTTGGCATTGGTTGTTTGATAACCTTTCATTTCTGGAGCGATAATCCGTCCTTTATCATCAAAATCAACACCATGTTCAGCTAACCAAGGCATGGCATGAGGTCTAAAACCAAATGCCATAATAACTGCATCGGCAGGTAGGATAAATTCGGACCCTTCGATAATCATTGGCGAACGGCGACCATTTGCATCGGGTTGCCCGAGTTCTGTTCTGACCATTTTGACACCAGTAACTTGACCTATATTGTTAATTTCAATACTGAGTGGTTGCACATTAAACTGGAATTGTACACCTTCTTCTTTGGCATTTTTGACTTCTCGTTTAGAGCCGGGCATATTGGCTTCATCTCGACGATAAGCACAGGTGACTTCAATTGCACCTTGACGAATTGACGTCCGTACACAGTCCATGGCAGTATCACCACCGCCTAAAACAACAACACGTTTATTTTTCATGTCAATGTAAGGCGTATCATCGCTTTGATTATGCTTCATAATATGTTTGGTATTGGCAATTAAAAATGGAAGGGCATCATAAACACCATCCGCATCTTCATTTGCTAGACCGGCTCGCATTGATTGATAAGTACCGGTTCCAACAAAAATAGCATCAAATTCATTGAGTAAGTCCGTTAATTGTACCGTTTTCCCTACTTCGGTATTTAGCCGAAATTCAATACCCATGCCGGTAAAGATACGTCGACGATTGATCAATACTTCTTTGTCTAATTTAAAGGCAGGAATACCAAAGGTTAATAGTCCACCAATTTCAGGATGACGGTCAAAAACAACGGGCGTTACGCCATTACGGACTAACACATCTGCACATGCAAGTCCAGCAGGCCCTGCACCAATGATTGCAACTTTTAATCCTGTCTTTTCAACATTAGACAAGTTAGGCTTCCAACCCAGTTTGAAGGCTTCATCGGTAATATAACGCTCAATGTTACCAATAGTTACCGCACCGAACTCAGCATTTAAAGTACATGAGCCTTCACAAAGCCGATCTTGAGGGCAAACCCGACCACACACTTCTGGTAGGCTGTTAGTTTGATGAGATAGTTCAACTGCTTCTAAAATTTTGCCTTCATTCACCAGTTTTAGCCAATTAGGTATATAGTTATGAACAGGACAACGCCATTCACAATAAGGATTACCACATGCTAAGCAGCGATCGGCTTGGGCTTGTGATTGTGAAGCCGAAAATCCCTCATAAATTTCAACAAACTCTATTTTTCGAATATTCAACGATTTTTTAGGTGGATCAACACGTTGTAAATCGATGAACTGATAAACATTTTGACTCATTTCCGTGCTCTCCTTATTGTGCTTGAACATGAAGTTCTGCTGATGATCGGCTTCGGTGACCGAGCAGCGCTTTTACATCACTGGATTTAGGTTTAACTAATACAAATTGTTTAGCGAAATCTTCCCAGTTAGCTAAAATTTCTTCAGCACGTGAAGAGTGGGTTAGTTGAGCATGTTCCATGATTAAGCCTCGTAGATGCTCTTCATGAATTGAATAATCAGCAACGTTTAACATTTCGACAAGTTCTTTGTTAATCCGTTTATGGAAATCACCATCGGCATCTAAAATATAAGCAAATCCACCAGTCATACCAGCACCAAAGTTAACACCAGTTTTACCTAAGACACAGACAATGCCACCTGTCATATATTCACAGCCGTTATCGCCGATACCTTCAACCACGCTAATTGCACCAGAGTTACGTACGGCAAAACGTTCACCAGCACGTCCTGCTGCAAATAATTTACCGCCTGTTGCACCATATAGACAGGTGTTACCGGCAATGGTTGCTTCATGACTTAAAAATGCCGAGCCTTGAGGTGGTCGAATGACGATACGACCCCCAGCCATGCCTTTACCAACGTAGTCATTGGCATCACCCGTTAGGGTTAAATTTACGCCACCAGCATTCCAAACACCAAAGCTTTGCCCAGCTGTACCGGTGAAATTGAGCGAAATGGGATCGGCAACTAAACCTTGATCGCCATATTTTTTGGCAATATAACCTGATAAGCTAGTTCCCACCGAACGATCAGTATTTTGAATATCAAAGTAGAAACTTTTACTTTGACGATTATCAACAAATTGTTGTGCTTGAGTAATAATTTCTTTATTCAATACACCCTTATCAAACGGTTTATTATCTTCAATACAGTAAACGGGTTTGCCTTCTACTGGTGTCGAAGTTTCAAGTAATCCTGATAAATCCAGTTTTTGTTGTTTAGCTGTAATGCCATCAAGCTCTAACAGTAAATCGGTACGTCCAATTAAATCAACAATTCGACTTACGCCAAGTTCTGCCATGACTTCCCTTGTGTTACGTGCAATAAAACGGAAATAGTTCATCGCTTTTTCGGGTAAACCATGATAATGGTCACTTCGCAATTTTTCATCTTGCGTCGCAACACCCGTGGCACAGTTATTTAAATGGCAAATACGTAGATATTTACAACCTAAAGCCACCATTGGCCCCGTACCAAAGCCAAAACTTTCCGCACCTAAAATTGCTGCTTTTACAATGTCTGTACCAGTTTTTAACCCACCGTCAACTTGTAAACGAATTTTGTGACGTAAACCATTAGCAACCAATGATTGTTGTGTTTCAACTAAACCCAGTTCCCATGGTGAACCAGCATATTTGACCGACGTTAATGGGCTAGCACCGGTACCGCCATCATATCCCGAAATCGTGATTAAATCGGCATAAGCTTTTGCGACCCCAGTTGCAATAGTTCCAACGCCCGGTTCGGACACTAATTTCACCGAAATCATTGCTTGAGGGTTAATCTGTTTAAGATCAAAGATCAACTGTGCCAAATCTTCGATTGAATAAATATCGTGATGCGGTGGTGGCGAGATTAATGTCACCCCCGGTACGGAAAAACGTAATTTGGCTATGTAAGGGGTTACTTTGTCACCTGGTAATTGACCACCTTCACCCGGTTTTGCACCTTGCGCTACTTTGATCTGAATCACATCAGCACTCATTAAATAGCCCGGCGTTACACCAAATCGACCAGATGCAACTTGTTTTATGCGTGACACTTTTATACTGTTATACCGAGCAGGATCTTCTCCTCCTTCGCCTGAATTAGAATAGCCACCTAACGTGTTCATGGCTTCAGCAAGCGATTCATGAGCTTCAGGACTTAACGCACCAATTGACATTGCCGCCGAATCAAAACGTTTAAATAGTGACTCTTCGGGTTCAACCTGATCTAACGGAATTGCTGCATTTTCAGGAGGATTAAGTTTTAATAAATCCCGTAATGTCGCTGGCGGGCGATTATTAACGATATCGGTATAAAGCTTATAATCTTCGTAGCTCCCATTGTTAACCGCTTTTTGTAACGATTGAACTACATCGGGATTATAAGCATGATATTCACCGCCATGGACAAATTTGAGTAAACCCCCTTGGTCTAATGGTTTACGGCGTAACCATGCTTTTTTCGATAAATTGAACTGATCTTGAGCAAAATCATCAAAATTCGCACCACTAATGCGGCTAGTCACACCTTGGAAACAGAGTTCAACCACATCTTTATGCAGACCAACCGCTTCAAAGAGTTTTGAGCAGCGGTATGAGGCGACAGTAGATATCCCCATTTTAGACATGATTTTGTACAAGCCTTTATTAATACCATTGCGGTAGTTGATAATGGCTTCACGATAAGATTTATTTATCGTACCATTGTCGACCATTTGGGCTAGGGTTTCGTAAGCTAAATAAGGATAGATAGCCGTTGCACCAAAACCAAGAAGTACGGCAAATTGGTGTGGATCGCGACAGCTTGCTGTTTCAACAATAATATTGGCATCACAGCGTAAGTTTTTTTCAACTAGACGTTGCTGTACCGCACCTACAGCCATTGGAGCTGGAATCGGCAATCGATCGGCTGCGATATTTTTATCGGATAAAATGATTAATACGGTACCATTACGTACTTTGGCTTCGGCATCACCGCATAACTGTTCAATGGCATCACGTAAGCTACCATCGATTTCGTAAGTAATATCTAGTGTTTCTGATTGATAGTAACGTGACTCCAATGCAGTTAATTGTTGGAAATCAGAGTAAACCAAAACAGGGTATTTAAACGCGACTCGATGAGCTTGACCTTCGGCTTCAGCGAAGACATTCATCTCTCGACCAATGCTAGTTGATAGCGACATGACATGAGCTTCACGTAATGGATCGATAGGCGGATTGGTTACCTGCGCAAATTTTTGACGAAAATAATCATAGATTAATCGAGGTTTACTTGATAAGACAGCAAATGGCGTATCATCTCCCATTGAGCCTATTGCCTCTTGTCCATTTTCACCTAAAATACGGATACATTGATCGATTTCTTCTGCACTATAACCAAACTGTTTTTGGTAAGTTGCCAGTAAAGTGTCATCGTAATCACGTGAGCCAATATCATCATCAGGAAGATCTTCAACTGGAATCAGACGTTTTACATTCTTAGCCATCCACTCTTTGTATGGGTGACGTTTTTGTAAATCATTGTCCGTTTCAGAAGATTGTAAGATACGACCTTCTTCGGTATCGATAACTAATAACTCACCAGGCCCAACTCGTCCTTTGCTGACGACTTCGTCAGGTTGATAATCCCAAATACCAATTTCAGAAGCACAGGTAATGAGTTTATCGGTGGTAATAACATAACGAGCAGGACGTAAGCCATTTCGATCTAAATTACATGCGGCATAGCGACCGTCTGACATAACAATACCTGCTGGGCCATCCCACGGTTCCATATGCATCGAATTAAAGTCAAAGAAGGCACGAAGATCTTCATTCATATCGGGATTATTTTGCCATGCCGGTGGTACTAATAAGCGCATCGCCCTAACAATATCCATCCCACCGACAAGGAACAGTTCTAACATGTTATCCAGTGAACTGGAATCAGACCCTGTGACATTCACAAACGGAGCCGCATTTTGTAAATCAGGAATCAGTGGTGTTTTAAATTTATAGGAACGGGCTTTTGCCCATTGACGATTGCCTTCAATGGTATTGATTTCACCATTATGCGCTAAATGTCTAAACGGTTGAGCAAGTGGCCAACGTGGAACGGTATTGGTTGAAAAACGTTGATGGAATAAACAAATCGCCGTTTCCATTCGAATATCGGCTAAATCTAAATAGAATCGAGGCAAATCTTTAGGCATACATAAGCCTTTGTAGATATTAACCTGATTCGAAAAGCTACAAACATAAAAGGTGTCGTCTTGTACGCGTTTTTCAATGCGACGGCGAACCATATATAAACGGCGTTCTAAATCAATTTTCGTCCATCCTGCTGGCGCATTGACAAAGACTTGTTCAATTTTAGGCAGTGAAGATAATGCAATTTCACCTAAAACACTTTTATCAATAGGCACTTCTCGCCAACCTAATATTGATAGCGTTTCGTCAGCTAATTCCTCTTCTACAATCTGACGGCTTGCTTGTGCTTCTTGCTCATCTTGGCTAAGAAACAGCATGCCTACAGCATAATTAGTTGCTAAACGCCAACCTGCGTCTTGCGCTACTAATCTAAAAAATCGATCTGGTTTTTGTAATAAAAGTCCACAGCCATCGCCGGTTTTACCGTCAGATAAGATTGCGCCTCGATGCTGCATTCTCGCTAATCCGTGAATAGCGGTACGCACCACTTTATGACTTGGTTGCCCTTCAATATGAGCAATCAGACCAAATCCGCAGTTATCTTTTTCATGATGCTGGTTATATAACATATCATTGCCTCTAATTCATCGCTTTATAATTTGTGAAGGTATAGGCATTAATCCCATATTGGCTAAGAAATTAAATAAAAATGCTATTTTGGTCAAATAAATATTACTTATAAGTCAATCTTTTAATAAGTTGTACTGGAGTTATTAATGAAGCTAATAATTAATTTTATTTCATTGATTATTAAACTATTTATTCTTTATTAATGCGTCATTTTTAAAATAAATTGTATAATAATCATAAATTCTTTTTCTTATTTGTAAAAAACTTTTATTTTTAGTGTATGTTTAAATCTATAAACTTATAGAGAATGTCACATCCAGAACTGATGCTGTTATAATTTATTAACGCTTATTTTTAACTATTGATTATGCAAACTCAAATTACAATTGTTGGAGCAGGGGCTGCGGGGCTATTTTGTGCCGGATTATTAGGGCAAAAAGGGCATCGTGTGACTGTCATTGATAACGGAAAAAAACCGGGACGAAAGATTTTAATGTCGGGTGGCGGAAAGTGTAATTTTACTAATCTTGATATGGATGCACACCATTATATTTCTGAAAATCGTCATTTTTGTAAATCAGCCTTAAAACGGTTTAACCAATGGGATTTTATCCAATTAGTTAATCAATATCATATTGCTTATCATGAAAAAGATCATGGTCAGTTGTTTTGTGATAATTCAGCCAAAGATATTGTCGATATGCTGCTTAGCGAGTGTCAAAAAGGAAAGGTTAATCTAATGATGCAAACGCAATTAGAAGACGTCGAAGCAGTTGAAGATGGATTTAAATTACAGACTTCGCAAGGTATGATGAGTTGTCAAAACTTGATTATAGCCACAGGCGGATTATCGATGCCAGCACTCGGTATGACTTCAATAGGTTATAAAGTGGCAGAAAAATTTTCTATTCCAATTGTACCTGTCAAAGCTGGGCTGGTGCCTTTTACCTTACATAAACCTTTATTAGATGTGTTATCGCAATTATCCGGTATCGCTATTCCGGTTGAAGTGACTTATGAGCGAATGCAGTTTAAAGAAAATTTATTATTTACTCATCGAGGGCTTTCAGGCCCCGCCATTTTACAGATATCAAACTATTGGCGAGTGGGTGAGCCCATTACGATCAACTTATTACCAGATATGACATTTGAATCATCATTTAAACCGTTATTAGAAAAAAATCGTAACCAGACTTTGAAAAATTGCTTAGCACAAATTTTACCTAAAAGAGTAGTAGAAGCATTGATCCAACTGGATATGATTACAGATATCACTGTGAAACAACTCAATTTGCATCAACAACAGCGTCTTTTTGACACATTAACCAAGTGGCATATTGTACCAAACGGAACCGAAGGGTATCGAACGGCTGAAGTGACTTTAGGTGGGGTAAGTACCGATGCATTATCGTCAAAAACGATGGCGGCCAAATCACAACCAAATCTTTATTTTATTGGCGAAGTGATGGATGTAACGGGTTGGTTAGGCGGGTATAATTTTCAGTGGGCTTGGAGCAGTGCCTTTGCTTGTGCGAAGGCATTGGATGAAAAAACTGTTAGCCATCAATGTTAATGATTCATTACACCCATTTGAATATGGTACTTTTTGACCTTATATTGTAATGTAGTACGCGAAACATTTAATAATTTAGCGGCATTGATAATTTTTCCGTTAGCTTGATTCAACGCATCGATAATCAATTGTCGCTCATAGTTTTCCACTTGGGTGGTTAAATCGGTAAATTGAGAAAAATTGGTGGCAGAATCATCGATTTTAGTCATGACATCTTCTTGCTGATCAGGGCTTTCAATTTGAAATAGTTCTTCGTCAAGAACGATATATTGTAATTCACCGGGTTCATTTTGTAAAACCATACTTCGGACAATTGCATTTTCAAGCATACGTACGTTGCCTGGCCATGGTGCTGACATCAATTGTTTCAAAGCATGGTTACTTATACCACTGATGGTTATTTTTATCTCGTCTTGGTGTTTATCAATAAAATAGCGAGCTAAAACAGGAATATCTTCTGTCCGTTCGCGTAGTGCAGGAAGTTTTATTAATCCCACGTTTAATCGATAAAACAGATCACTGCGCAATCTACCATTTTTTAAAAGATCAGTGGGTGATTCGTTCATGGCGGCCACAATGCGGACATCAGAATGCAATTCTTTATTGCCACCAAGTCGCCAGTAGGTTTTTTCTTGTAAAAATCGCAATAATTTGCTTTGCATTTCAAGTGGCATGGCGTTTAGTTCATCCAGAAATAGTGTGCCACCGTTAGCCAGTTCTAAATATCCTTGGCGATTTTCAGCTCCCGTAAAGGCACCTTTGACAGTGCCAAATAGTGTACTTTCAATTAGCGTAGTGGGCAGTGCACTACAATTGAGAGAAATAAAGGCTTTATCTCGGCGGTCGCTAGTTTGATGAATTAAATGGGCGAAGAGTTCTTTACCGGTACCTGTCTCACCAACAATGAGTACCGGCACATCATTAGCGCCTAAAATATTGGTTTGATCAATGACCGATTGCATTTTTTGAGATACAAATACGATTTCGGGAAGTAATTGTTCTTTACTGTGATATAAACGGCTGTTAAGTTTAAAAACTTGATCTTGTAATTGTCTTACATTAGATAAATTTCGACCGATTTCGATTGCACCAATGATCTGTTTGTTATGATTGTAAAGTGGAACCGTGGTATGCAAATAATCGACAACTTTACCAACATGATTATAATAGCATTGATAATTATCCAGATATTCCTTACCTTCTAACAAGGCTTTTAACATAGTACTATCTTCTTTTTGTAAATTAGGATAAACTTTAAGCAATGGTTTTCCTATAGCTTTATCTTGAGGATAGCCATCGAGTTCTGCACTTTCCTGATTGTAGTAAATATATTTACCTTCTTTATCAATAATGGCCATAGGCTGATGTATTAGATCAAAAAAATGTTTAAATATTTCCAATGATTGTAATAATTCAGGATCAACTGTCATGATATTAGTACCTTATAAAATTTGGATTATTGCTTAATAGCATACTTTTATTTAAATACCTTTCGACTATCACTAAAAAATGACAAATTTTTGTCATAAAGACATATTTTTAACTTAATGACAAAAATTGTTGCTAGATTGTTTAGTTTAACTTATTGATTATTCGTATTATTAAGTTGGCATGCTGATTGCATTACAAGAGAAAAGCCATTTTACTTATTTTCTTATGTACTTTTTAGGTACTCATTAACTGGAGGTCATATGTCCGACAAAATTATGTCAAATTATAACAAATTACGTCACGATCTTATAACTAAAGATCGTCGTTTTAGTGCTGAAAACGGTAAATTATGTTTTGATGGCGTTAATTTAGAAGAGTTAGCAAGAAAATATCCAACGCCTTTTTATGTGTTTTCTGAAAAAGAAATCGATCGTAATGTTCAAGAAATTAAACAAGCATTTAAAGCGCATCCAAAAACTAAAATTTTCTATGCTTCTAAAACCTGTTCGGTTATGGGCGTACTCAAAGCCATTAAAGATGCTGGTATTTACGCTGAAGCAAACTCAATGTTTGAAGTCCGTAAATGTTTGGAAATTGGTTTTCCGGGTAGCCAAATCGTGTTTAATGGTGTGGTGAAGAAACCAGTTGATCTTGAATATGCCATTAAAAATGATCTGTATATTATTAACGTCGATAGTTTATATGAACTTGATATTATCGATGAAATATCAAAAAAATTGAAAAAAGTAGCGAATGTGTGTGTACGTGTTGAACCGAATGTACCATCAGCAACTCACGCAGAATTAGTTACTGCTTATCATGCTAAATCCGGTATCGATTTAGAACAAGCAGAAGAGACTTGTCGCCGTATTCTTGAAATGCCTTATGTACATTTACGTGGTCTACATATGCATGTTGGGGATCAAGTACCCGAAGCTGAACCTTTTGCGAAAGCAACCAAAGTACTTGTTGATGAATCTCGCCGTTTAGAAGAGGTGTTAGGAATCAAGTTTGATTTAATTAATGTAGGGGGTGGTATTCCTGTTCCTTATAAATACGATGATGAAAACGGTAACCCATTACAAGACAATATGTATGCCGGTATTACTGCCCAAGATTTTGCTGATGCAGTCATTCGTGAAGTACATAAATGGCGTACAGATGTTGAAATCTGTATTGAACCTGGTCGAAAAGTTACCGGTTCAGCTGGGGTGCTATTAACAGAAGTTGCCTGTGAAAAACGCAAAACAAATTACGATTTAGACGGTAACATTGAAGAACATGTTGAATGGAAATTTGTTGATGCAGGTTATAGCGTGTTATCTGATAGTCAACATTTCGATTGGTTCTTCTATGTTTATAATGCGTCTCGAATTAATGAATCACATGATGAATATATTAAATTAGCCGGTCCTTTGTGTGATGGTGGTGACTACTATCATGTTGGTGTTAAAGGTGAAGAGTTCTTATTACCTAAAGATACCGACATTGGCGATATTATTGCTTTCCTTGATGCTGGAGCTTACACCATTGAAAGTCAGACAGTCTATAACAATCGCCCTCGTACATCGGTTGTGATGATAGACAAAAAAGGCAAAGATCGCTTGATTCGCCGTGAAGACACTTACGAGGATATGGTTGGATACGACATCTATTAATCATGATCTATCTGGGGCACACGTTGCCCCAGATACTACAATGTGAGGTTATTATGAGTGATTCTAAAGATTCAAGTTTGCTTGGTATCAAAGACATTGTATTTATGAATGTCATTGCAATACTGAGTTTACGACAAATTCCTAACGTTGCTCCTTATGGCGCATCAGCAATGGTGCTTTGGCTCATTGCGGCATTTTGTTTGTTTTTTCCATTAGCCATGGTGTGTGGTGAACTTTCAACAGGTTGGCCAAAAGATGGTGGGATATTTGTTTGGGTTAAAGAGGCATTTGGTAAACGTATCGCTTGGATTGTAGTGGTTTGTTTTTTATTTTCTTGTGTACTCTTTTTCCCATTAATGCTGCAATTTGGTTTTACGGCTATTGGCTATATGTTTAGTCCCGAATTGGCTCAAAATGAAGTATTTATTGGGGTGGGATCCATGGTGGTCTTCTGGATTTTAACACTGATGAATATTCGGGGATTAAAATGGACTAAGATTATTAATAGCGTCAGTGCTTGGCTTGGTGTATTTATTCCTGCAGCCATTATCGTCTTGCTAGCGATTGTTTGGTTATTGACCGGTCATCCAATGGCAACCGATTATACGCATTTAAGTGATTGGATCCCTGATTTAGGCAGTTGGGATACGATTGTGTTTTTATCCAGTATGATGTTTGCGTTTGCTGGGCTTGAAGTGGCACCAATGATTGCCGGGCGTACACGTGATCCACAACGTGATTTTCCAAAAGCTATGGCTGTATCAGCAATTGTTATTGTTGGTATTTATATGATTGGCTCTTGGGCTATCAATACATTATTACCAGCCGAAGATACCGATATTGTTGCTGGCGTTATGCAAGCGATGCAATCTGCTGCCAATGTATTACATATGCCTTGGTTATTACCTGTTATGGCAATATGTTTATTCTTTGGTGCGTTAGGACAAATTAACTCATGGTTAGTTGGACCGATTTATATGCTTCAAGAAGCCTCTAAAGAGGATAATTTGTTGGGTGAGCGTGTAGGTCGTTTACATCCGGTTTATCAAACACCGACATTTGCGCTGGTTGTTCAAGCGATTATCGTTACAGTTCTTTGCTTCTCAACATTTGTATCACCAAGTATTGCGGCAGCTTATTGGATGTTGACGGCGTTGACAACAATTTGTTATTTCATCCCTTACTTAGTGATGTTTATTGCTTACTATCGATTACGAGTGACTCAACCTGATGTACCACGTAGCTTTAAAATTCCGGGTAAAGTGTTACCAGTGGTATTACCAGCTTTAGGGTTCTTATCTACACTATTTGCAGTCATCTTAGTCTTTATTCCACCAGCTCAAATCGATATGGGTGGATACGTTGAGTATATTGCTAAGATAGTTGGTGGTGCTGTACTTGCGATTGTATTAGCGGAATGGATATATCATCGTGCTCAAAAACGCAATCGTTTGCTCGAACAGTAAGGTATAGAGGAGTAAAGCATGTACAAACCCATATTGGAAATTGATTTACGAAAATTAAAAGAAAATGCCCGTGTTGAGAAAGACATTTTAGCTAAACACGGCATTGAAGTCATGGCCGTCAATAAAGTATTTGATGGCTGCGTCGAAACAGCGAAAGCTGTATTAGAGGGCGGTATTGATGTTATTGCTGAATCAAGAACTTACAATTTAAAAAAACTCAAAGAGGCATTAAATTGTAAAACGTGTTTATTACGTAGTCCTTGTTTAAGTGAAATCAGCGACGTGGTGAAATATGCGGATATTAGCTTAAATAGTGAAAAACAAGTCATAACGGCTTTATCTGATGAGGCCGTTAAACAGCGAAAGATTCACCAAGTATTGCTCATGGTGGATATGGGGGATTTACGAGAAGGTATCTGGTTTGAGCATCTTGATGACATTATTGATACCGTCAATCTCATTCTTTCATTACCAGGTGTTGAGCTTTATGGGCTTGGCACCAACTTTAACTGCTATGGAACCGTTTTGCCTACGGTTAAAAATGGTGTTGATTTTTTACACATAGCACGCAAAGTAGAGGAAACTTGTGGCATTAAAATCAAATATTTATCTGCGGGTAATTGTACTAGTTACCATTTGTTAGATAAAGGTGTTTGGCCTAAAGGATTGAATCACATCAGAATAGGTGGTCTACATGAGTTTGGTATTGAATATGTCGATATGAAATATCTGGATGAATTTCATCATTCCAATAAACCTGTCGATAAAGCCTGTAGCGATATCTATAAGCTATATGCACAAATTATTGAACTCAATAGTAAGCCAACCGTGCCTGTAGGTGAGCTTGGTGTCGATGCCTTTTTAAATAGTAAAACCTTTGTTGATCATGGTACTCGTAAACGTGCACTACTTGCTTTTGGTCGCCAAGATGTGCCGGCTGAAAACTGTATACCTATCGATGATAGTATTACGGTTTTGGGACAAACCAGTGATCATACCATCGTTGATATTGAAGATGTGTTAGAAACATTGAAAGTAGGTGATATGATTGGTTTTGAACTCGATTACACAGCCTTACTTATGGCATGTCAAACGAATGGTGTAGAAAAAAGGTTTATTTATTAATTCGTGTTAGCTGCTGGTTTCCAGCAGCTTTTTTACCTTACTAGGCGGTTTACATGGCAACATCTGAATATCAAGGAAGTTCCTATCCGAGTACCACTAGTTTAAAAAAGAATTTAAAAAATCGGCATCTGTTGATGATCTCTTTGGGTGGTTCGATTGGTACCGGATTATTTATAGGTATTGCAGCACCACTTAGCACAGTTGGTCCACTAGGGACGATTATCGCTTATTTGATGGCTGGTTGTATTATGCTCTCAACCATGCTTTGTTTAGGTGAGCTTTCATGCGCATTTCCTCATGCCGGTTCTTTCCAGCACTATGCGTTAATGTTTATACCTAATCCCATTTGGAGCTATACTATAGGTTGGTTATATTGGTTAAGCTGGGTGCTGTCGATGGCGGCTGATTTAACGGCGGCATCAATTATTGCTCACCAATTTATCACTTCTATTCCTATTTATCTGTTTAGTCTCATTATTTTAATAGCTTTAACTTTTGTACATCTAACATCGGTACGAGCTTATGGCGAAAGTGAATACTGGTTTTCAACAATAAAAGTTCTGGCAATTATTGCTTTTATCGGGACAGGTATTTACTTGCTTTATCATCAATATGCTGACACCCATGTGCTACCAACATTGAAAACAGAAAATGGATGGTTTCCTAACGGTTTTTCAGCGATTTTTGTTTGTATGACGATTGTCACTTACTCATTTCAAGGCGTTGAATTGATAGGAAGTGCAGCAGGAGAAGCCCAATCACCGCAAACCGTTTTACCTAAAATAATTACAGGCGTCGCCTTTAGAATCATCCTATTTTATGTTTTAGCAATTGCGGTTCTGGCGCTTGTTTATCCCTATGGTAATACACAAGAAGAGATAAGCCCTTTTGTTTGGGTATTTACGCAAGCAGGCATTAATTTTGCGTCTTATGTTATGTTATTTGTCATTTTTTGTGCCGCTATTTCGGCAGCGAATTCTGCAATTTATGCCAGTTCCAGAATGTTATGGTCAATGTCTCAGGATAATTTAGCACCAAAATATTTTGCAGAGGTGAATAGGCGAGGTGTGCCAACCAAAGGAATATTGTTTATATCTATTATTGCGCTGGTATCACTATTTTCAAAGTACATTGCTGCGGAAAAACTTTATCTTTATTTGGTTGCAGCGACAGGGCAGGTTGGATGTTTTGCTTGGATTATTATCGCTTGGTGTCAATTTCAGTTTCGTCAAGGGGTCAATAAGGGGAAATATCCGCAGGAGACCATTAAATTTAAGTCGCCATTTTATCCATGGCTTGCGATCATTTCGATGGTGATTAATACGATTATCATTATTGGAGTTTGGTTTGGTGAATCCGGCTATTTTATTTTTATATCGGAATTGGTGTTAATTATGATAATTATCAGTTCTTATTTTTTCTTCAAAAAAAGAAATTTAATTATGCCCCATGCAAATGAGTAAACTATTTGGTTAAATAAGGTCGGTGTAATCACTTACTACCGTAAACGTAGTAGTGATTACCGAGTAGACAACATCTGACTTTTGTCATTATCTAATTTTAATGATCTGACTAATTAAGATTTAAAATTCCGGCGACGCCAGTAAATACGACTTGGGCTGCAATTGCTGAAATCAATAATCCGGTTAATTTTGATAAAATTGCAATTCCGGTATTTTTTAAAACTTTAGCGATGGTTTTAGAGCATAATAACATGGCATAAATACCACTTGATGCAATGAATAGTGATAACGCACCAATTAAATTTTGAACTAAACCATCTGAACTTGTCCCTAACACAATAATCGTACCAATTGATGCTGGCCCCATACAAAGAGGGATAGCCAAAGGAACAACACTGATATCATCATCGCTATTAATTTTATTTTTGTCAGGTGAATCGTTCATTAATGCCACTGCCGTTACAAAGAGTAATGCCCCCGATCCAATTCGAAATGCATCGAGAGTAAAGCCAAAAATACTAAACATCGCATTACCGAAAAAGAATAGCACAATGCCAATAATAAACACGGCACAAGACGTTTTTCGTGCGGTTTTTCGACGTGCTTGTTCATCATACAGTTTTGTACCACTCAAAAATGCACTTAATACAGCAGGTGGTGTCATTAATGCAAATAATTTTATTGTTGTGGCAAGAATCTCAACAAGATAGTTAGCCATAGTATTACCTTTTATTCGACCAAGATATTGCTTGAATTGTGTCAACGATAGCTGGTGGGAAAAAATATTGGTTACACATAAAAACGGTCACCTTAATGGTGACCATATTTTATTTAATCTATTTTAATCGTTTTTTATTGTTAATCAATAAAAACTAGTTTAGGCGCTCTTTAATACGAGCCGCTTTACCACGAAGATCGCGTAAGTAGTAAAGTTTAGCTTGACGTACTTGACCACGACGTTTCACAGTAATTGAATCAACAATCGGTGAGTGAGTTTGGAATACTCGTTCAACACCTTCGCCATTCGAAATTTTACGTACTGTAAATGCAGAATGTAAACCACGATTGCGAATTGCAATAACCACACCTTCATATGCTTGAAGACGTTTTTTGTTACCTTCAACAACCCATACTTTTACTTCAACCGTATCACCCGGGCGAAAAGACGGGATGTCTTTTTTCATTTGTTCTTGTTCTAATTGCTGAATAATTGCATTTTTCATAATATTATCTCTTACTAGTTATACTGAAATCTTAATGGCTATGTTTATCCTGATATTCACGTTGAAACTCAGCGAGTAAACATTGCTCTTCATCAGTCAGAGCTAGATTTTCAAGAAGATCTTCTCTTCTTAACCAAGTTCGTCCAAGGGATTGTTTTAATCGCCAACGACGAATCGCTTCATGGTGACCAGACATTAACACGTCAGGCACCGCCATTCCATCTAACACCTCAGGTCTGGTATAGTGAGGACAATCAAGTAAACCGTTAGCAAAAGAGTCTTCTTCTGCAGATGATTCATGATTTAACACGCCGGGAATAAATCTTGCCAGTGCATCAATCATCGTCATTGCTGGTAATTCACCACCACTCAATACGTAATCTCCAATTGACCATTCTTCGTCAATCTCGGTTTGGATCACGCGTTCATCAATACCTTCGTAACGTCCACAAATCAAAATTAATTTTTGATTTTGTGACAATTCGCAAACGCCTTGTTGGTTCAATTTGCGCCCTTGTGGGGAAAGATAGATTACTTTTGTATTGTCACCTGCCACAGCTTTCGCTGCATGAATTGCATCCCTAAGGGGTTGTACCATCATTAACATACCCGGCCCACCGCCATAAGGTCTGTCATCGATAGTCTTATGCTTATCATGCGCAAAGTCGCGCGGATTCCAATAATTTACTGTTAACAGCCCATTTTTTACAGCTCGACCAGTTACGCCATAACAGGTAATGGCTTGAAACATTTCGGGAAAAAGGCTAATTACGCCAATCCACATAGTGTTACCTTACCAATTAAAAAGCAGGATCCCAATCGACCACAATCATTTTTGCTGTTAGATCAACTTGTTTAATAAATTGTTCTTCAACAAAAGGGATTAAACGTTCTGTTGCTCCAAATGCATCTTTTAGATTTGCTTTTACCACCAATACATCATTAGAGCCGGTCTCCATTAAATCAGTGACCTGACCTAAATCGTAACCGTTGACTGTTTTTACTCGGCACCCAATCAGATCTTTCCAATAAAAATCACCATGATTCAGTTCAGGCAAATTTTCAGCATCGACAAACACTTCAATGTTGGTTAATGCATTGGCTTGATCACGATCGTCAACACCTTTGAGTTTCACAATCATATCTTGATTATGGGGTTTAAAGCTTTCTACGATTACCTCTTGCCATTTTCCAGCTCGCTGGATATACCAAGGTGTGTAATCAAAAATACTATCTGGAAATTCTGTAAACGAAAAAATTCTGAGCCATCCACGAATGCCGTAGCTTGAACCAAGTTTACCAACAACAATGAAATTCTCAGTATTCATTTTACAGTGACTATCTATTACTTAATTAAGCAGCTTTTTGTGCTTGTTTGATCAATGAATTAACACGATCAGAAACAGTTGCACCTAAACCAACCCAATGATTTACGCGATCAAGATCTAAACGTAATTCTTCTGCTTTACCTTGTGCAATTGGATTAAAGAAACCAATGCGTTCGATAAAACGACCATCACGTGGGTTACGGCTATCAGTGACAACTACTTGATAAAAAGGGCGCTTTTTAGAGCCACCACGAGCTAAACGAATAGTTACCATAACATCCTCTTAAATTAAAAAATAATCTTTTTCCTGCCCAACATGGACAGAATCAAAGCCCCAGAATTATACTCCTTCTGGCAAAAAGTGCAATGACTGATTATGATTGATAGAGACAAGATAGTATATAATAGATTCAATTAAAAAATGAATAGACAAAATAGCATTCATTATCCGTTGTCACCCTCACCATGAATAACGCTAGAATAATTTATAATATTTTGGATATTAGCATCGATTATTTTTGACTTGGTTTGCGAGTAAATGCTCGCTTTAAAACACCAAAAAAACCTAATGATTTTACCATTTTGTCACCACCAATATAAACTCGGATAGCTCTTAATACGTCTTTAGGATTTTTAGAGGCAAAGGTAAAGGAACCATTTTGTTTTGTGTAGATAGTATAACGTGGTATCCATTTTCCCCCAAATAAGACGGATGCAGAAACATATTCGACTTCTTGCCATGGGATTTGGATGTATTTACGTGCATCTCGCTGATGATAAAATTCCAACGCTTTATTGCCAATCATAATTTGTCCATACTCAGTAAAAGCTGTAAATGCGGTAGCTTTAACGGTTAGGTCTATTTTGGAGTTTAATGATTGAACCATTTATATGACTTCCATATTAATACTAAAGTTAATTTATTGTTTTTTTATGATGTGAACAGCCAAAACCTTTGGACTCAATTATTCAAATATTTATTGATAAAAGATAAAAAAGCATAATTTAAACAGTAAATTATGCTTTTTATCGATTACTTAAAGTTTGAACTTATAGAAGACCAATTACGTGTCCTACAATCCCGACAACAAAGAGTCCGAGGATTATTAAGATTGGTGATACTTTTTTACGTAATAACCACATGCATAAAAAAGTTAAAAGTAACGGAACCAGTCCTGGTATCAATTGGTCTAAGTTATTTTGTAAGGTGGTGACCTTTTCTTGAGTAAGGGATAACCCTGCTTGCATTTGTTGTAATGCGGTTTGAATGCCTTCTGAACCAGCAGGTAAGTGATTCCAATCAATAAAAGCACCGTCGCCTAATTTAACTTTTGAAACGACAGGTTGGAAATTAATTGATACCCATCTTTGCACCAAGGCTGCCAGAATAAACATCCCTAAAATGGAAGCACCTTTGGTAATTTTTTGCAGTAAGCCACCCGATAAATTATCGGTGATTTTAGAACCTGTACGGTAACCAAACTCTTGGGTGTACCACATAAAACTCCAACGGATAATATTCCAAAGTAAAAAGAATAAAATTGGTCCCATAACATTGCCACTAAGTGCAAGTGATGCGCCAAGCGCACCAAGCATTGGTCTTACCGTAAACCAGAACACGGGATCACCAACTCCGGCTAAAGGTCCCATCATTCCAACTTTTACACCTTGGATGGCAACATCATCAACAGCAGCACCATTAGCACGTTCTTCTTCGAGAGCAAGCGTAACACCAAGAACTGGTGAAGCTAAATAAGGGTGAGTGTTAAAGAATTCTAAATGGCGTTTAAGTGCTGCTGAACGATCTTCTTTGGTGGTATAGAGTTTTTTTATTGCAGGGATCATTGAATAGACCCAACCACCATTTTGCATACGTTCATAATTCCAAGAACCTTGGAGAAAGGTTGAGCGCCAAGCAACCGCTAAACGATCTTTTTTGCTTAATTGAATTTTATCAGTCATTTTTTTACTCCAAGTACTTAGTAATCATTTAAAATATCGTCAAGTGGATCACCTTTGCTTCCACCATTTGATGAATTGCCACGTTCTGAAAGGCTAAGATAAATCATTGCTAATGCAATACCTAATGCACCTAATGCAATAAGGGTTAATTGTGAGATAGCAGCAACCACAAAACCGATGATAAAGAATGGCCAAACTTCACGATTTGCCATCATATTAATTACCATGGCATAACCCACAGCAACGACCATACCACCACCAATTGCCATACCTGTTGTTAACCATTCAGGCATAGATTCTAATGCGCCTTTTACTGTTTCGGCTGGAATAAATAATAGCGCTGCTGCCGGAATGGCGATTCTTAAACCTTGTAAGCAGATACCTAATATTTGTAATAGTTCAATTTTACGGATATTACCTTCTTCTGCCGCTGCATCCATCATATGTACTAATGGTACAGCAATCGTTCGGACAATCATTGTTAAAAATAATCCTGCAACCGCTAAAGGAATGGCAATAGCAATAGCTGTTGATACGCCTGCGGCACCTTGTCCACCTAAAACCAAAATGATGGACGAAGCCACAGAGGCTAATGCAGCATCGGGTGCAACGGCTGCACCAATGTTAGCCCAACCTAAGGCTATCATCTGTAATGAGCCACCCAGAACAACACCCGCTTCAAGATTACCGGTCACCAAACCAATTAATGAGCAGGCAACTAACGGTTGATGAAATTGAAACTGATCTAAAATACCTTCCATTCCTGCCAGAAAGGCAATAACTATCACTAAAATGATAGCAACAATTGATAATGTCATAATATAACCTCTTGTATAAGTCCTAATTCTTTTGTGCTGCTAATTCTTCTTTCGCTTTTTTCAACAATTCATCCATATTACTATTAGAATCATTAGGTACTTTGCGAACATCAAATTTAACGTGTTTTTCTTTTAATTTTTCGAATGTTTCTACATCATCCGCATTCATTGACAGCACTTTATTTACCATTACTTTACCGACAGAGTGCGCCATTGAGCCAATATTAAGGGTATCAATGTCGACTCCGCCTTCAATAGTTCGTAATACATCTTGAGGGTTTTCGAATAGTAACAATGCTTTAGTATTGCCAAATCGTGGATCGCGTGAAACTTCGATGATTTTTTTAATCGGCACGACATTTGCTTTTACCCCTGGAGGAGCAGCTTCTTCGATCAGTTTTTTTCTTAATTCATCTTTCGATACTGAATCAGATACCACGATGATACGATTAGGATTAGTTGATTTTGTCCAAGCGGTGGCGACTTGACCATGTAATAAACGAGAGTCAACCCGGGCCAATACAATTTTCATTTTACCATCACCTAGAACGGTGCCTTCAGGTATGGTATTCGTTTGTTGAGTGGCAGTGGTGCTTGTAGCAGGTGCTTCAACTGTTGCTTTAATTCCTTCTTTCGCTGATTCTAAGATTGCGACGGCAATTTCTTTAGCTGTTTCCATTGAAAAACGAGATGAATAAGCTTCAATAAGCATCGGCAGATTTAAACCTGCAACAATTGCCCAATTAGGGTGTTCACCACATAGATTATTGGCTTGATTAAATGGCGTGCCCCCCCATAAATCAACTAAAAAAAGTACTTCATTTTGATCGTCGAATGTTGCTATTGCGGCTAACATTCGTTCTTTTAAACTTTCCGGGCTATCACTTGGATGCAAGGTTACAGCTTGCACGTTTTCTTGCTCTCCAAAAATCATTGCCCCAGATTGTAGAATCCCTTCTGCAAACTCACCATGAGTTGCTAGAATAATTCCTACCATACAACTACCTCCCAATTTTTATATTATATTCATAATATAAATGTCATAAATTTTTATCAAAAATTGATATTAAAAATTAACTATAAATAATATAGTCTGTAACTTTAAACAGGGCTGAAATTCGTGATATTAACGAACCAATATAAGTTTTATCTCGAATAGAATTATTGAAATAAATCCCCGTTTTGTAAATAGCTTTTTTGCTTAAATAACTTTTTAATGGTTTATAAATTTCAAAATTTTCAATAATGAGATATTCAAGATATTTTTTTGCTAATTATCTTATTTAATCTAAACGTTTTATCAAGAATACATCATTTTATCCATAATGACTTATTATGATATCTAAGATCTAGTTCATGACTAAACCACCGCCCATTTAATACTTCAGAAATAATAATCTTTTTGATTTCTTGTGTCACAGATTGGTCGTTATCCATTTCATCAAGAACATCACTATAAACCAAATTTTGTCTTCCCATATAAACTATAGCTTTTTCTTTGTCGGCATTGATATAGAGTAGTCCCTTATCCGCATTATTATTTGTTGTTGACCAATTATTCCAATAAACTAAATCGTCACCATTAGGATCGCCGTTATAGATAAAATTATGAATATATTTTTTATAAATCTTACTGAGTTGTTTAGCGCCTTGAGTTTTATAGGCATTTGCTATTAACCCATTATAATTTTCTGAATACGGATCCATCAGTGGTAAAAAAACACCATGAAAAGCACCATATAATCCCATTGGTAAGCCTACAACATTTTGATCTTCGCCATATTGTATTTCCATACCATAAATTTTTGCTTTATAAAAAGGTGCCATTTTTTGGGCTGAATCTGAAACGTTAAATAGATCATATAATTTTCCACCATATTTATTGGCGAATTGAAATGCTGTTAGTGTTTGTCCACTTGGTATACCATGATTGAAGGATGCGCTAAAATAAGCTGAAGATTTTGCGAATAATGAAAATTCACCCGTACCGGTCAGCATGATCAATGGCACAGAATGATATTGATGCGTATTAAACCCTTCTTTGGGGATCACATAGCCGTCGTTATATAAATGTGGAAAGACACTCATTCTGATTCTGGCATTATTCATCAGTGAAACCAATCTTTCGGAAGATAGGCTATACAAATATGCTTTGACATCGGGATGATTGGTTAACAGCCAATGATAAGCTTGTTCTTCAGTCGGCTTTATATTATCTTCAACAGCAAGTGGGGCTATAGCTTTGGCAAAGACTTTAATACTATCCTCTTTATTTGCAATGGTCATACCGCCACTAAAAGAGATCGCTTTTTGAAATTTATCTTTAAAAATAGGTGAGATTAACATCGCCATAACATCTCGCCCACCCGCTGAAAAACCAGAGACAGTGATATTGTTAGGATTTCCGCCAAAATAGGTAATATTGTCTTTAATCCAATCCAATGATTTTGCCATATCCAATAACGCATAGTTTCCAGAATCTTCGAGTTTATCACCTGTTTGCAAGGCAGGAAGCGGATTAAATCCGAGTGGCCCCAAACGATAATTGATTGAGATAAAAATTGCATCCAGATCGGTTACCATGCCGTTGCCAGTCATCTCTTCTGCTTTTCCGATTTGATTGTTTCCACCGTGAATATAAACGAGAACTGGTAAATTTTTTTTATTATTATTTGGTCGATAGATATTGAGATTTAAACTGTTATCTGAACCAACGATGTTATCTTCATTGAGCTGAAATGCGATAGGACTCGCTTGAGTTGCATCAAATATACCTTCCCAAGGTTCTGGGTCAATCGGTTTTTTCCATCTTAGCTCCCCTGAGGGTGCTTTCGCATAAGGTATGCCTGTCCACGCAAGAACGTTATTGGTGTTGTCGAGTTGACCTTTAACTAATCCAAATTGGGTTTTTATCAAAGTTGGATCCGAGATAGTGGATATCGTTGATAAATTGGAATTTGTTAAAAGCTGATGATTTTGACTATAGACAACAATTGGCGTTGATAGGATGAAAATACCAAGTATAGCGATATGAAATAGTGATTTCCTCATACAATGTCCTTGTGTGTCTTTCAAAAAATTGAATAAAAAATTAATATCAGAAATTAGCGAGAAGTGTATACATCCATGAAAGAAGTGATGAATTTACGCTTAATCTAACTAAATCATATTATTATAATTATCTCAGTTTACTGTTATGCCAGTAATATTCTGTTTAAATAAATGGTACAGTTTTTATATTTCTCTATTATGTAATAGATTGTCAATGATCCTAATTTGAAAATTAGACATGGATCATAAAAACAGACCATTTACGTTTATTTTTTTAAAATTTTTTTATTAACTCGTCGATAGGGCTTTTCTGATAAAACCATTATTTTCTGATAATAATTTTTTTGCTTGATCAACATCAAGTTGACCGAGAATCATTAAAATAGCTGTTTTACAGTGTCTATTACTCTGTTTAAGCGCTAACATTGCCGTTTGGCGGTCACATTCAGTTGCTTGCATGACAATGGATATTTGTCGCTCAATTAATTTAGCATTAGTGGCTTCGACATCGACCATTAAATTACCGTAAACTTTACCAATTTTGATCATGCTAGCTGTGGTTAACATATTAAGGACGAGTTTTTGTGCTGTTCCGGCTTTCATTCTTGATGAGCCCGTTATCACTTCAGCTCCTACAATTGGTGTGATGGCGACGTCTGCCAGATCAATCATAGGGGCATTGGGGTTACAGCATAAACTTATGACTGTTGCGCCGATTGATTTAGCAAATTGCATACCACCTATAACGTAGGGAGTGCGACCACTAGCTGCAATACCAACTAAAATATCATTGGCTGAAAAGTGAATATTTTTCAAATCAGTTATTGCTAATTCAGGATTATCTTCTGCATTTTCAACTGCTTTAAAAATTGCCGTTTGACCACCAGCAATCAATCCGATGACTTGTTGAGGAGGGGTGCCATAGGTGGGTGGGCATTCACTTGCATCCAAAATACCAAGCCGGCCTGAAGTGCCGGCGCCGATATAAATTAAACGACCGTGATTTAAAAAAGTTTGACTAATCACATCCACCGCTTTAGCGATATTGGCTAACTCTTTTTCAACAGCAACGGCAACATGCTTATCTTCATTATTAATGATTTTGAGTATATCGATCGTCGAACAGCTATCAATTTTTTCGCTGTATGGATTACGACTTTCAGTTAACATTTTTGATAGATTTATTGATTGCATTCTTTTTTAATCCTAGCCACAGTAAAAAGATAACAATTGCAAATAAAGCGCCGAAACTAACGCCAATTGTTATTATCGAGATCTTAAAAGATACAGCAACAGTATAAAGACCCAACATAACCATCATTGTAGTATATTCACTTAAATTTTGTACGGAAATGACACTGCCTGCACCAACGAGATCTTTACCAATTTTTTGAATTAATGCATTTAGCGGGACTAAAAAGAATCCGCCTAACGCACCAATAACAATTAATAATATATAACAAGCAATAAGGTTGCTTTGTAAAGTGAACGCGATAACGGCAATGCCCATCATTATTCCTGCTGGAATGCAACGTAACGTATTATTGATTGAGACCAGTAAACTGGCTAATCCTGCTCCAATAACAATGCCGATAGCAACGACTGCATTTAGATTTGTTGGTGTTGCGATATCCGTAATATTTAAAACAGCAGGTACCCAAAGGATTAATAAAAATCGTAAGGTAACTCCCGCTCCCCAGAATAGACTTGTGCCTAATAAAGTATATAAAACTAGTTTATTATTAAGAATAATGTGAACGGTTTTACTAAAATCTTTTATCATACTCTTTATATTCCATTGAATATCTTTTCTGGCAGCAGGGAGTTTAGGAATAAAAATATTAGCAATAACAGCAAAACCATACATTAATACACATGCAAGTAAGGACGCACTGACATTCATATCGGCAAGATGTCCGCCAGCAAGTGAACCCAGCAAAATAGCCGCAATAGTAGATGCTTCTATCAATCCATTCGCTTTGACCAAATTATTACCTGAAGTCAGTTCGCCTAAAATCCCATATTTAGCAGGCGAATAACCCGCTGCACCAACACCTACTAAAAAATAGCCAATAAAAGGGCTAAAATTTAGACAGATACAGGCTGCGCCTAATAGCTTCATCGCATTTGAAATCATCATGACTTTTCCTTTAGACATACAGTCAGCAAATTGACCAACAAAAGGAGAAAGGATGATAAAAGGAATCACAAAACCGATTTGTAGTGCTGACTCACTCCATTCTGGGTACTGAAGTTTTCTGATATAGGCAAGAATAGCAAAGAATATTGCATTATCTGCAAATGCCGAAAAGAATTGCGCCAGCATGGTTGCCACCATGCCTTTGCTTAATAGTGAATTGTGGTACATGTGATATCCTTATGCTATTCATCAGCCATTTTTCGGAGTGTGATAAAGTCTATTTTTCCTGTTCCAAGAAGTGGAAGTTCTTTAACGACTCGAATATCACGAGGAACGGCTAAAGCTGGAATACCCAATTCTTGTGCTGTTTGACTTAGTTGTTCACGATCTAACTTGGTTGAAGTTGTAAAAAGTACAATTGCTTCCCCTTTTGCAGCATCAGCTTTTACCGTTGCACCATGCATTGCATCGGGATCCACTTTTTTAGCGAGTGCCTCTACACTCTCTAAAGAGACCATTTCACCTGCTATTTTGGCAAATCGTTTTAGTCGTCCTTTAATGGTGATAAAACCTTCATCATCAATTGAAACGATATCACCGGTATCGTACCAACCCTGTTCAGCTTCACCATTTTCATTTATGGCGACAGGTGGTTCAAGGGTGCCAGGATTTTCAACGCGCAAATAACCTTTCATCACGTTTGGCCCTTTAACTTGTAATTCCCCTCCCTCACTAATGCCAGGTATATGAATTAACCGTGAGGACATCCCCGGCAATAAACGACCAACTGTGCCATTTTTAAATGCCATAGGTACATTGAGGGCAACGACCGGCGCACATTCGGTGACGCCATAGCCTTCTAAAATACGAATACCATATTTATCTTTCCATAGTTCTCGTACTGGTTCAGATAATTTTTCAGCGCCAGCTACCACATAGCGTAAACGCATAAAATCAAATGGGTGGGCATAGCGAGCATAGTTAGCTAAAAAAGTTGGTGTACCAAATAGAACGGTACAATTTTGATCATAAATAATTTCTGGTACCATTCGATAATGTAATGGGTTTGGATATAAGAAGGTACGACTACCTGAAAAAAGCGGTAAAAACAAACCAGCTGTAATACCAAAAGCATGGAACAACGGTAATGCAGACATAAATCGATCGGCTGGAGTAGGATCAATGACCGATCGAATTTGTTCAACGTTAGCAAGTAGACTACCATGCGTATGCACAACCCCTTTGGGGTTACCCTCAGAGCCTGATGTAAAAAGAACAAGTGCTTCATCATCACTGGTTTGATTACATTCAACAAAACGTGGAATGTATTGATTCACAGCCACATAGAGCTTATCTTTTAAGGTCAAACTACTGCGTAAATCTTCCAGAAAATACCACTTAATGCCTTTGATCTCATCTAATAGATAATCGAGTTTACCTTTTTGAATAAATTTACGCGACGTGACAATGGATTTAATTTCGGCGGCAGTAATTGCACACGTTAATCCCTTTGTACCTGCAGTATAATTAAGCATGGCAGGTACTCGATTTTTCACTAATAAACCGAAAATAGTGGCAACGGTGATTGTGGCATTGGGGAGTAAGACACCGACTCGTTCTTTTTTTTCGGTAATCTTTTCGATAATGCAACTTACCCCAATGATTTGCTTAAGTAAATTACGATAAGATAATTCGGATGTTGTCGGGTCTTGTACTGTTCTTGATTTTGTCCCATAGCGAACTTGTGCTTCAAGTAATGCTTCAAATAGTGTTAATTTAGGACGACTTGACAGACGAGCATTCATCATGATCTGATGCAATTTTTCACCCGCTATATAGCGTTTATCTTTCGCTTTAGGCACATTTGGCATTGGAATTGTGGTCGGTTCAAGTACATGAATCGTTATTTTAGGAAATAAGCGGCGTTTAAACAGGCCTTTTAGGCGGCTAGTTAATGTGAACTCTGCTCCTTCAATCCAGACAGGTACAATCGTTGCTTGAGATCGGGCCGCAACAAAAGCCGCTCCATCATAAATTTTCATTAATGACCCTGTTACGGTAATTCTTCCTTCAGGGAATATGACTATCGGACGTCCTTTTTCAATTTCGCGTACTAAGCGTTTAATCGCCATAGGATTAATCGGATCCATTGGCACAAAATCTACATAACGTTTTGCTAAACGTACTAACCAGTGATCAATATAACCTGCATAGATAGCAAACACGGGTCTAACAGGTAAGAAAACACCGATTAGAAGACCATCAAGGAAGGAAACATGGTTAGGTGTGATAAGCAATCTTTCTTGCTTTAAGTTTTTTAGGTTACCATAAATTTTGACATGAAAAAGAAACTTTAAAATAACCCTTAATATATTGAATAACATCTTAATTCTCAATTTCCGTGCAAAATTGCACCTTGTCATAATAGTGAAAATTGAGGAAATACACAAGATATGTTGTTTATTATGAATTTATTATACATAACCTGAAGATCTTTAATAATTTGCTATGCTTGATTATCTAAAAGTTAGACAAAGCCTATAAAAAAAGTAAAATAAATCAAAAAAAGGTCTGGAGTGAAAATGTTAATCTTATCCGCAAATGATATTCAACACGTTTATAGTATGAAAGATGCCATTGAGGCAGATAAACAAGCTTTAAAAATCTATACCCAAGGAGATAGTGAAGTGCCTTTACGTATCAATTTTGATATGCAGAAAGGGCAAAGTTTATTTATGCCTGCGCATATAAAAGGTAAGGATATCGCTGGCATTAAAATTGTGTCTGTATTTCCGGATAATCCTAAATTGGGTAAACCCTCCGTACCAGCGCAAGTGATGATGTTAGATCCTTTAACTGGGGAAGTTTGTGCCATTTTAGATGGTACTTTTGTAACTCAACTTCGTACAGGGGCGGTACAAGGTGCGGCAACCGATCTTTTAGCAAGAAAAAATGCTCGACGAGCAGTATTAATAGGAACAGGGGGGCAGGCTGTATCACAATTAGAAGCCATGTTAACCGTTCGAGATCTTACTGATGTGGCTATTTACGATATTGATGAACAAAAAGCGAAACAATTTACGGAAGCGATGAAAAAACACTTTTCACATTTTTCAGCCAATCTCTATTTTTCACAAAATTTTGATGAAGACATTGGTCAAGCAGATATTATCACCTCAGTGACAACATCTAAGGTGGTTACATTTAATGGTGATATCGTTAAGTCTGGTACTCATATTAATGGTGTGGGTGCATATACCCCTGAAATGCATGAAATACCAAGTAATATTGTTGAAAAAGCGGACATTCGTGTACTTGATACCAAAGAGGGCGTTTTTGCCGAAGCTGGGGATATTATTGATCCAATCAACCAAAAACGTGTATCAAAAAATGATTTTTTTGAGTTGGGTGAATTAGTTACTGATTCGCAAAAATGTCGCCAAAACGATGAGCAAATCACATTATTTAAAACGGTGGGAACAGCCGTTCTCGATGTTTATGTTGGATATGATATTTATCTAAAAGCAAAAGAAAAGGGTATTGGAACAAATATATAACCTAATGTTTAGAAAGAATAGCTGATTTTAACTACAAAATTATTTAATAGCGTTAATATAATGTCATGATATAACGTTGTTAAAAATTAACTTTTTAGTTCTTCTTTCTGTGATCGACCGAGTAAGGTCATTGCCGCTTGTTTAGGATCTTTATGTTCGTATAGTACTTTATAAATTTGTTCAGTGATTGGCATATCAACATGATATTGTTTTGCAAGTGTCCAAACTTCTTTAGTATTTTTAAATCCTTCGACAACTTGTGCGATAATATCTTGTGCTTCTTGAATCGATTTATTTTGCCCCAGCAAAATACCGAAACGTCGATTGCGTGATTGATTATCCGTACAGGTTAATACAAGATCACCAAGCCCTGCCATGCCCATAAAGGTTGCAGGATCTGCACCAAGCGCTTCACCTAATCGCATCATTTCAGCCAGTCCACGTGTGATTAACGCTGTCCTTGCATTTGCACCAAAACCCAGTCCGTCAGACAATCCTGCTCCTATAGCAATCACATTTTTAATGGCGCCGCCAAGTTGCACCCCAATAAAATCTTTACTGCTATAGACCCGAAAACTTTTACTACAATGAAATAAATTTTGTAACTCAGTTAAAAAATCATCATCCGTTGAAGCAACGGTTACCGCCGTTGGCAAACCCGAGGCAACTTCTTTAGCAAAAGTAGGGCCTGAAATGACAGCTAGGGGGATTTGATTACCTAAAATTTCTCTGGCAACATCTTGCAATAAACGCCCTGTATTGACTTCAAGTCCTTTGGTTGCCCAAACAATTTTACTATCTTTGCGTAAATAGGGTTTTATTTGCTCTAAAATAGTACCAAAAGCGTGACTAGGTACAACAATGAGTAAGATTGGTGACGCTGAAACAGCTGTTTGCAGATCACTTTCAATGTGAAGTAATTCAGGAAAAGGAATATCAGGCAAAAATTGTTTATTTTGCCTGTCATGCTGTAAAGCCATCATTTTGTGTGGATTATGTCCCCACAATAATGTTTGATGACCATTACGTGCAAGTAAAATAGCTAAAGAGGTTCCATAAGAACCTGCACCGATTACTGTGACAACAGCATGTTTTTCCATAATTAACCGTTAGATTTATCGTTCTAGATTAAATCACAATGATTATTGTAATGTTTCTGTTGATTCTTCTTCAACTGATTGTTGTTGCTGTTGAAGATAGTTCATAAATAGCACGTCAAAGTTAACCGGTTCTAAATTAACTGGAGGGAAAGACCCTTTAATGACTAAGTTAGAAATTGTTTCTCGTGCATACGGGAATAAAATATTTGGACAGTAAGCACCTAAACAGTGTTGTAACTGTGCATCATTGAATCCAACAAGTGAAAAAATACCTGCTTGTGTTACTTCACAAATATAGGCAACTTCGTCTTGTGATTTCATTGTTACTGTAATGCGTAATGCGACTTCATAAACATCATCATTTAAGGATTGAGATGATGAATTCAATTCAACATTCATGGCAGGTTGAAATTGTTTGGTAAAAACTTCAGGTACATTATTGGTTTCAAATGAAACATCTTTTGTATAAATACGTTGAATTGCAAATTGTGTTTCTGGTTGTTGTGTATTGTTTTGTTCTGTCATGATCTAACCTTATTTTAATATAATTTTATTTTCTAACTAATGGTAAATTTTCGCCATTCCATCCTGCAATGCCATCTTTTAATGCAAAAACATTCAAGAAACCTTGTTTAACAAGTACTTCACCGATACCGGCTGATGATAGACCATTATCATCGACTAAGATAACAAAATTTTCTTTATGTTTTTCGATAGAATTTGCACTCGCATTTTTGATATCAATGGGGAGTATATTCAGGGAATCGGTAATGTGCCCTTTTTTGAAACTATCAGCTGATCGCAAATCAATGATTTTAGCATTTTGTTTATTAATCAGATTGATTGCTTGAGCATTATTAATGATTTTAACTTTTGATAATTTACTTTTGATGGTTAATACAATGATTGCAATAAAAAGTACAATCCAACCTAAAGAAAGTAAAATATGATTTTTAACAAAAGGTATAATTTCGAGTGTAATAAAGTCCATACTTTTATAATTACCTAGTTTTTCAATATAAGAAGAGATTATAGCGATATTATGCACTGAAATACAGTACCTATAAGAAAATCTTGTTGTTCTCCAAATTATAGAGCGTTAAATTCAGAAGATTCTTATTGAGATTTTAATTATTACAAGGATGATTGAAAGCGAGAACGACTTTTTTATTTAAGCAATTTCATCCCCCCAGCAAAACCGTGAATTTTATGGTCACTGATAGTTTGTGTCGTTAAATAAGGTGAGTTTAAAAAAACTAGATTATATTTTGTTTGCTGACAATGCCAAAATACTGTCAGACTATTGATCAATATAATGATTGGTAAGTAAATCAGAAACGGTAAGATAAAATTCATCCATTTCAATTGGTTGCATCCTTCTGATTTAATTAAATTCGATTTTAGGGTGATTAGTTAATTGCGGTGATATCAATTTATCCGATTCTTTTTAGCAAAATAACTGTGCAATGCCTTTTATTGGTGCATCATAAGTGTTTTTATGCATTATTTTGGTGCATTAATGCTATTTGTGTTACTATTTAAGCCGTAAATTCACTATAAAAACGTGACTAAAAACTTGGCATCATATTTGCATTAAAGAAAATAACTTGGCAAGAATGCCTTACGAACTGATCAATTATTTGTCCTCAACGGAGAAGATACATGTCTATACAAAAAGTATTAACACTAATTAAAGAAAATGATGTTAAATTTGTCGATTTGCGTTTTACTGATACCAAAGGAAAAGAGCAACACGTTACGATACCTGTTAGTCAAATTGATGCTGATTTTTTTGAAGACGGTAAAATGTTTGACGGCTCTTCAATTGCTGGTTGGAAAGGGATTAATGAATCGGATATGGTATTAATGCCTGATGCTTCAAGTGCCGTTATTGATCCATTTTTTGAAGATGTAACATTAAATCTCCGTTGTGATGTACTCGAACCTGCAACATTACAAGGTTATGATCGTGATCCACGTTCAATCGCAAAACGTGCTGAAGAGTTTTTAAAATCTTCAGGCATTGCAGATACCGTTATTTTTGGACCAGAACCCGAATTCTTTTTATTTGATGATGTTCGATTTGGTTCACCGATGTCAGGTAGTTTTGTTCATATCGATGATATTGAAGCCGCTTGGAATTCAGGTACTAAATATGAAGAAGGTAACAAAGGTCATCGCCCAGGCGTAAAAGGGGGTTACTTCCCACTCCCTCCGGTTGATTCATCGCAAGATATCCGCTCAGAGATGTGTTTAATTATGGAACAACTAGGTTTAGTGGTTGAAGCTCATCACCATGAAGTGGCAACCGCAGGACAAAATGAAATAGCTTGTCGTTTCAATACATTAACTAAAAAAGCGGATGAAGTTCAAATTTATAAATATGTTGTGCAAAATGTAGCGCATATTTATGGAAAAACAGCGACATTTATGCCAAAACCGATGTTTGGTGATAATGGTTCAGGCATGCACTGCCATCAATCTTTAGCTAAAGACGGAGTTAACTTATTTGCTGGTGATAAATATGCTGGGCTTTCTGAGATGGCTTTATTCTATATTGGCGGTATTATTAAACATGCTAAAGCTATCAATGCATTTACTAACCCTGCGACTAACTCATATAAACGTCTAGTACCGGGTTATGAAGCACCTGTTATGCTTGCGTATTCTGCTCGTAACCGTTCTGCTTCAATTCGTATTCCGGTTGTGACTAGCCCGAAAGCACGTCGTATTGAAGTTCGTTTCCCTGATCCAGCTGGTAATCCATATTTATCATTTGCTGCGCAGTTAATGGCTGGTTTAGACGGTATTATTAACAAAATTCATCCTGGCGATGCAATGGATAAAAACTTATATGATTTACCACCGGAAGAATCTAAATTAATTCCACAAGTGGCAGGTTCACTTGAAGAAGCGCTTAATGCATTAGATGCTGATCGTGAATTCTTAACGCGTGGTAATGTCTTCACTAATGATACGATTGATGCTTATATTGATTTGAAACGTCAAGACGTTGATCGTGTACGTATGACACCACATCCAGTTGAATTTGAACTTTACTATAGTTTATAAATTTATCTAAAATTTAAACAGTTAATCCACCGTGTAAAGCGGTGGATTTTAATGAGGACGGAATACCGACGATGACATTTGATAGTGAATCTGATGCTGATCTTGTTCTCAACTCGATGATTACAAGTATTTTATTACTTGATAAAAATCTCAATATTGTTTACGCCAATACTGCTGCCCAGCAGCTATTAGCACAAAGTCCCAAAAAATTATTAGACAGTTATCTTCCTGATTTATTGAGTTACCATTCTTTAGATTTTGAGTTAATGCAAAGTTCATTATCCAAAAATCAAGGGTTTACGGATACTGAAGTGAATTTGGTTGTGAATAATGAATTGCATATCTTATCGTTAACGGCACAACCCTTGAGTAATGAACAGATCTTAATTGAAATGGCGCCTTTAAATAATCATAAACGGTTAAGCCAAGAACAGTTACAACAAGCTCAACAAAGTGCTGCTCGTGAACTTGTGCGAGGGCTAGCACATGAAATTAAAAACCCATTAGGTGGGCTTCGAGGTGCTGCACAATTATTATCACGAGAATTACCGAAAAATGAGTTGCAAGATTATACGCAAATTATTATTGAGCAAGCAGATAGATTAAGAAATCTAGTAGATAGGTTATTAGGACCACAGCAACGCTTGCACCAAAAAGTACAAAATATTCATCAAGCGATTGAACGAACCTATGCATTATTATGCATCGAAAAACCATTAAATGTGACTATTTTACGGGATTATGATCCCAGTTTGCCAGAATTTATCCATGATTCAGAGCAGATCGAACAAGTTATTTTAAATATTGTGCGAAATGCTTTACAGGCTATTGGTACTAAAACAGGTACGATAACAATCAGAACGAGAACTGCCTTTCAAGTTACATTGCATGGACAACGTTATCGACTATGTGCACGTATTGATATTGAAGATAATGGACCGGGGGTACCTGTTCATATTCAAGATACGCTTTTTTATCCTATGGTAAGCGGTTACGAAGGTGGGACAGGAATCGGTCTTTCTATTGCACATAATATTGTCGATCAACATCATGGTAAAATTGAATTTAATAGTTGGCCTGGACACACTGAATTTTCTGTCTATTTGCCAATCAAACAATGAGGTAATTTAAAATGAATGTTTGGGTTGTTGATGATGATAGTTCGATTCGTTGGGTATTAGAAAAAGCACTCACCAATGCACATTTTAATTGTATTAGTTTTGCAAACGGTCAAGATGTGATCGAAGCTTTGACCAATCAACTACCCAAACCGGCTGTTCTTATTTCTGATATTAAAATGCCAGGTATCGATGGTCTATCATTACTTAATTATATCAAAGAACAATTACCCCACTTGCCTGTCATTATTATGACGGCACATTCTGATCTTGATGCTGCTGTTAATACTTACCAAAAAGGGGCTTTTGATTATATTCCCAAACCCTTTGACGTGGATGAAATGATTCAACTTGTTGAACGTGCTATTGCACAGTCTCAACATTTACAAGTACAAAACCATCAACGTACACATGTTACGGCAAAAGCATCAACAGGCATTATAGGTGAAGCACCTTCAATGCAAGAGGTATTTCGGATTATTGGACGCTTATCGAAATCTTCTATTAGTGTGCTGATTAATGGTGAATCAGGTACAGGTAAAGAGTTAGTCGCAAAAGCGCTGCATACTCATAGCCCTCGATCACATTCACCTTTTATCGCACTTAATATGGCAGCGATTCCCAAAGATCTGATTGAATCGGAACTGTTTGGACACGAAAAAGGGGCGTTTACTGGGGCTGCACAAATCAGGCATGGACGATTTGAACAGGCTAATGGTGGAACTTTATTTTTAGATGAAATCGGTGATATGCCTCTTGATGTTCAAACACGGTTACTTCGAGTTCTTGCCGATGGACAATTTTATCGTATTGGTGGTTATTCCCCTGTAAAAGTTGATGTCAGAATTATTGCCGCAACGCATCAAGATTTAGAAGCAAGAGTGCGCGAAGGCAAATTTCGGGATGATTTGTTTCATCGCTTAAATGTAATCCGTATTTTATTGCCTCCTTTACGTGATCGTGCTCAAGATATTCCGAAACTTGCAGAACACTTTTTATATACCACGGCTAAAGAGTTAGGCGTTGAAAGTAAAGTTTTTAGTCCCGAAGCGATGAGTATTCTATGTAAATTCAATTGGCCAGGCAATGTAAGACAGCTAGAAAATACCTGTCGTTGGGTGACCGTTATGTCCTCCAGTAAAGAGATCTTAGAGCAAGATTTACCACCAGAGCTATTACAATTTCCGATGCCTAAAATTTCGGTTGGTCGTAATGATATAAGTTTGACATTAAACGACTCCCAAGTAGCAATGGATTGGCAATTTTTACTGGAACAATGGGCTAAACAATCGCTTGTCGCAGGAAAATCAGGTATTTTAACTGAGGCAGTGACAGAAGTAGAGCGTATTTTATTAAACTGCGCACTTAATTTTACCCGAGGACATAAACAAGAAGCAGCAAATTTATTAGGTTGGGGGCGTAATACTTTAACCAGAAAGTTAAAAGAGTTTTCAAATGAAAATGACAGTGATATTTACTAATTAATCTATAAAATTTTGACATAACGCTATGTAAAGAAACATTTTCTAATCATTTAACGCTGATTTTTGATATTCTTTAAAGTTTATTGAACACTGAGTTGTTTTTAGATACAATTTAATGCAAATGAGAATTATTTATATTTGTGTTATTTTTATCTAAACAATAATTAGGAGTTCATATGTATTCATTTATCAAAGTTAAAATTACAGTGCTGTTTGCTGTATTGCTGTTAGTTGTTGGGTGTGATAATAATAAGAATAACCAAGAACCAGATTATTCCGATATTAAGAAAGATGCTCTGGTAATTAAACACGCTCAAGGCGAAGCACTTTTTGAGTCTATTCCCAAAAAAGTAGCTGTTTTTAACATTGCAACTCTTGATATTATTGATGCATTGAATATTCCAGTCTCAGCTGTGCCACAATCAAATGTTCATTTACCTGATTTCTTATCTAAATATAGTGATAAGTCCTATACTAATATTGGGACTTTGTTTGAGCCAAATTACGAAGTACTTAGCTCTATCAACCCTGACTTAATTATAGCCGGTGGACGAGCAACTGATGCCTATCCAAAGTTGAAAGAATTAGCAAAAACAATCTCCTTAGATATTGATTCCAATAACTTCCTAGCAAGTTTAACGGAGCGAACTCGTCAATTAGGTTGGATTTTTGGAAAAGAGAAAGAAGCATCTAAATTGATTGAAGACTTTAATCAAAAAATAGACCAACTAAAACCAAAAACCAGTACAGCCGGTTCAGCATTAGTGATTATGATTAATGGTGGGAAAATGTCTGCATATGGCCCTAAATCTCGTTTTGGATTTGTTTTTGATGTGTTAGGTTTTCAGCCAGCAACCTCTTTCCAAGAAGCAGGTCGTCATGGTAATAGTGTTACTTCTGAATTCATTTTAAGTACTAATCCCGAATGGATATTTGTGTTAGATAGAGATAATGCCATTGGTAATAAAGAAGCCCAATCAGCACAACAAGTGTTAAATAATGAATTAATTCAAAAAACGGCAGCATGGCAGCATAATCATATTGTTTATCTTGATTCAACATCGATGTATATCGCAGGCGGGATTCAAACGTATAGTCGTTTAATGGATCAAATAGCAGAAGCACTACAAGAATCATCGACTAATCAATAAAAAAACATGAAGTTGTCGTTATATTTTATTGCAGGCATCATTATTTTATTAATTTTGACTGCAATAAGTTTGTTTATTGGTGCAGGGCATGTCAATTTACATGAACTTTTCACCAATACAAATATGCAGCAGATCTTTTTTGTCAGTCGTTTGCCAAGAACGTTAGCGCTATTGTTAGCGGGTAGTGCAATGAGTGTCGCTGGCTTAGTGATGCAGTTATTAACACAAAACCGCTTTGTGGAGCCTACCCTTGTTGGCACTACCCAATCAGCCAGTCTTGGTTTACTCATCATGATGGTATTCGCGCCAGAACAAAGTGTCATGATCAAAATGGTGGTTGCAAGTTTATTTGCGATGATGGGTACGATTCTTTTTATGATAATATCCCATAAAATTGTTCTCAAATCAGCACTAATGGTTCCACTTATTGGTATTATGCTAGGCGCGATAATCAGTGCTGTAACCACATTTTTTGCCATGTATTATGATCTATTGCAATCGCTTTATGGATGGCAGTCAGGTGATTTTTCTGGAATTTTGCAAGGTCGTTATGAACTATTGTGGCTAGTTTGTGGTTTGACATTGGTAGCATGCTGGAGCGCAGATCAGTTTACGGTCGTGGGTTTAGGTCGAGATTTTTCGGTTAATGTGGGACTTAATTATCGTCGAGTCATGATAATTGGACTAATTGTCATAGCATTGATTGGCGGTATTGTTGTGGTGGTGGTTGGCGTATTACCGTTTTTAGGATTAATCGTCCCCAACATTGTCAGCTTGTTATTCGGGGATAATGTACGTAAAACGATTCCTTGGGTTTGCCTATTTGGTGGGGGATTGGTATTAATTTGCGATATTATTGGACGTTTAATTCGCTATCCATTTGAAATCCCTGTCAGTGTTATTCTTGGTATTGTCGGTGCTGTAATCTTTTTAATATTATTAAGTCGAAAAAAACATGTTAGTTAGTTCAAAACACTATCTTTCCAGTCAAAAAAGAGTTTGGCTATTATTGAGTATAGCACTTCTTTGTATCATTTTTTTTATGACCTTTAATCTTAAAGGGAATATTAAGTATATTTTGATTCATCGTATGTGGATAGTGTTGACGATGATATTAGTTGCTTTTTCGGCTGCAACATCCACACTCCTTTTTCAAACCGTGACCCATAATCGCATATTAACGCCGTCGATAATGGGGTTTGAATCTTTATTTGTCTTAATTCAAACAATTGTCATTTTCTTTATCGATGTTCAAGGTATTCCTTACATCGGTATTATGGGCAAATTTATCGTTGAATCGCTTTTACTGATCTTATTTTCTCTATTGTTATATAAAGGTTTATTGACTAAATTGAAGCAAAATCTTCATTTAGTATTATTAATTGGGATTATTTTGGGCACACTTTTCCGCAGTTTTGCAAACTTATTACAACGGTTAATGACACCAACTGAATTTGCTGTTTTGCAAAGTCGAATTTTTGCTACGTTTACTCGGGCTGATCCCATTTTAATTATTTTTTCATTCATTATTGCAATATGTATCGGACTATTTTTATGGAGAATGCGTTTTCAATTTGATGTTTTGGCTTTAGGACGTGATAACGCTATTAATCTTGGCGTTAATTATCATCAAAGCGTGACCATTATTTTACTTTTAGTCTCAATATTAGTTGCAATTTCAACCGCATTGGTGGGGCCGTTTACCTTCTTTGGTCTACTGATAGCAAATTTAGCTTATAGCATAAGTCGCTCAAGCCAACATCGATTTTTACTTCCCACGGCTTTTTTACTTGGCGTGATTTTTCTGGTGGGTGGTCAAATGTTTTTAGAGCATGTTTTGAATATGGTTGGCGCCATTACGGTCGTCATAGAGTTTATTGGTGGTTGTTTGTTTATCTTCTTATTATTGAAAAAGGTACCGATGTGATACAAATTGATAAGATTAATAAAAAATATCAAACCCTTTCGGTTTTAAAAAATGTTACCGCCACTATTCCACAAGGAGGAGTTACGGCAATCATTGGACCTAATGGCGCTGGAAAATCAACTTTACTTTCGATTATAAGTCGACTTTTGAACGCTGATGAAGGAAACGTTAAAATTCAAGACATGGATGTGTTTAAAACGCCGAGTGATAAATTAGCTACTCATCTTTCGGTATTAAGACAAGAAAATCGTTTTACCAGTAGACTTACCGTATTTGAACTGGTCGGATTCGGGCGTTATCCTCATACAAAAGGGCGTTTAAATACTGATGATTATCAGCATATTCATCGAGCATTGGATTTTTTAAATTTAACTGAGTTTAAAGATCGTTTTTTAGATGAGTTATCTGGCGGACAGCGACAACGAGCATATGTCGCGATGGTGCTTTGTCAAGATACTGAATATGTATTACTTGATGAACCGTTAAATAATTTGGATATGAAGCATGCAGTTTCGATGATGAAACAGTTACGACGTGCTGCGAATGAACTTGGTAAAACCATTGTTATTGTTATTCACGATATCAATTTTGCATCAGTCTATTCGGACTATATTTTAGCGATGAAAAATGGGGAACTGGTCTATCAAGGAACTCCAACACAGATTATGAATTCAGCTATTTTAGAAGATATTTTTGATACGCCGGTTAGCATTGAAACCATCCAAGGACAACATATCGCTGTATATTATTAATGTAGATTGTTGTATGTTATTTAAGCCTAAAATATTGCAAATAATAAATAAGTTAAAGCAAATTAATATTTGCTAATTCCTTCTTTCCATGCTAAAAAAAAGACACGCCATTTGCCGAGATAACAGTGATGAAGTTAGAGGAAATTGCACTTTTAGCTGGTGTGTCAAGAACGACTGCAAGCTACGTAATAAACGGAAAAGCGAAAAAATATCGAGTAAGTGATCAAACTATTGCTAAAGTGATGGCAATTGTTAAAAAGCACAAATATCAGCCTAATGCTGTTGCTGCAGGACTTCGAGCAGGTAAAACAAGAACTATTGGTATTATTATCCCTGATTTAGAAAACAGTAGTTATACCCGCATTGCCAGTTATTTAGAGCAACTTGTCAGAAAAGAAGGATACCAACTACTTTTATCCTGTTCTGACGATAATCCAGAAATTGAAAAAGAATGCATTGCACATTTAAAACAAAGAAGGGTGGACGCTTTAATTCTTTCGTCGTCTTTTGTTACGGATTCAGACTATGCGTTTTACGATGATTGGGAAAATTTTAAGATTCCACTATTTGCACTAGATAGAACATTATCGAATAAAAAATTTAGAAATATTGTTGGTGCAGATAAACAAGATGCGAAAGTACTTGCCCAAACATTTAACCATTTTGTTCAAGGCAAAGTCATTTATATTGGTGCTCTACCTAATTTATCGGTAAGTCAGCATCGTCTTGAAGGTTTTAAAGCAGTCACATTAAAAAATTGCCATACTATTGATTTTTTATATGCTAATAATTATAGCCGACAAGATGCTGATACCGCTTTTAGTCATTGGTTGTGCAACCATGAATTACCAAATGGTATTTTTGCAACTTCATTTTCACTTCTTCAAGGTACAATTGATGCCATATTAAGAAAATTTGGTCATTTACCTGAATCATTAACTATTGCAACGTTTGGCGATAATGAATTACTCGATTTTTTGCCCTGTAAAGTGATTTCACTCTCCCAAGATCATAAAGAAATAGTGGAGCGGACTATCACATTACTCCAAAATTGTTTGAATCAGCAAAGTTATCAATCAGGTACTACTATGATCCCAAGACAATTAATTTACCGTGGCAGTTTAAGTCGTCAACCCATGAGTAAATACGAAAAATAAAAAAAATCGGAAGCTTGTCACTGCATAGGTTGTTGCATGATGTATTATTAAAAAAGCTATAATGTTATTGCTTGGATATGTTTAACGTTTTATGAAGGCTGAAATACATGATTTAGAAATTAATGAAAAATACATTACACTAAAGGTAGCAAAATGATGTAACTAAATAACAAAAAATGTCTAAAATCTATTTTGCATTTATAATAAATAAATTAAGATCAAAAAATTAGATCTCGATCACATATTTGTTATTGATAGATATAATTTATTGGATAAATAATTTTAATTTATTCATTATTGCTGAAACGATTCAATAAAAATCATTAAATGGATTTATAGATGAGTCATTTTAGTCGACCCAATATTTTTAACCCAGAGGTATTTATTCTATGTTTCATTTAGTTAAAGAAGATATACATTTAAATGAACACGCTGCTAATAAAACAGAAGCGATAAAAAAAGTAGCGGCAGCATTAACTAGTGCCGGTTTTGTCGATGAAGGATATGTAAATGGAATGCTTGAACGTGAAGCGCAAGCTGCCACTTATCTGGGGATTGGCCTTGCTATTCCACATGGCACTACCACCACTCGTCATTTAGTTAAAAAGACGGGTGTTCAAGTTTTTTGTTTTCCTGAAGGTGTTGAATGGGGTGATGATGGTGAAAAAGCTTATGTCGCTATTGGTATCGCCGCTAGTTCTGACGAGCATTTAGAGTTACTTCGTCAATTGACGCATGTTTTAGGTGCTGACGGTGTTGAGGAACGAATCAAAAATATTAAAACAGCAGATGAAGCGCTTGCTATTTTAACCGGAAAAACAGAACAAGAAGACAGCCAATTTTCAATGAATGAATCATCACTTTTATTGGATATCAATGCTGATAGTTTAGCTACTTTACAAGCGTTAAATGCATCACGTTTAAAACAACAAAATGCTGTAAATACGGCTTTTATCACTCATGTGCTGGATAATAAACCAACTTATCTAGGAAGTGGGATTTGGTTGAACGATAGCAAAGAAGGCAATCTAAAAAATGCGATTGTGATTAGTCGTACAATAAGCAACGTAAATGAAGCTAATAAACCGGTAAAATTACTTATCACGATGTCGGTTGTTGATAATTCGATGTCTGAAGTTATTGATCGTATTGCACGTTTAGCATTTTATGAAAAATTAGATTTGATGTTATCAGCAAGCACGGATAAATTAATCAATTTACTGATGACAGATGACCTGCCTTCAACTATCGATAATTCTCAAACAGAACAAGCTAACCAATCCGAGCCATTAACATCGGATTCAAGTGATGCTTTAAGTCGTGAATTTATCGTGCCTAACGTAAATGGTTTACATACTCGTCCATCTTCAGTATTAGTTAAATTGGTTAAAGAGTTTAATAGCAAAGTAACCGTTGCGAATCTTGATGGAAAAGGGGAGCCAGTTAGTGCTACCAGCTTAATGAAAATCGTTGCACTTGGAGCCAAAAAAGGCAGTCGATTAAAATTTACTGCGGTCGGTGATGATGCTGAGCAAGCACTTGATGCAATTGGTAAAGCAATTGAAAGCGGACTTGGTGAGGGAACAGAATAATGACTTATCGTGTTGCAACAATCACCTTAAATCCTGCTTATGATTTATTAGGATTTTGTCCAAAAGTCGAGTTGGGTGATGTGAATTTAGTTCAAACGAATGCTTTACTTGCCGCAGGCAAAGGGATTAATGTTGCTAAAGTATTGTCTGATCTTGATATAGAATTAACTGTTGGTGGTTTTTTAGGTCAAGAAAACCGAGATGGTTTCAATCTATTATTTAATTCATTAAATGTAGTTGACAAATTCCAGACTGTAGAAGGTCGCACACGAATTAATGTCAAATTGACTGAAGAAAATAGCGAAGTGACGGATCTAAACTTTTCAGGCTTTACAATTACTGAGCAAGATTGGCAACGTTTTGTGACAAGTTCTCTTGAATGGTTAAAAGATATCGATATGGTCGCGATAAGTGGCAGTTTACCTGCCGGTGTATCACTTGATAAATTTACACAATGGATGGAACAAGTTAAACAGATCTGTCCAAAAGTGGTGTTTGATAGTAGCCGAGATGCGTTAGTCGCCGGATTGAAAGCTAAGCCATGGTTAATCAAACCGAATGATAAAGAACTTGAAATGTGGGTCGGACGTAAATTAACGACATTAGATGAAATTAAAACAGCAGCGTTAGAATTAGTAAAAGGTGGCGTTGAAAATGTTGTGATTTCACTAGGAAGTAAAGGCGCTTTGTGGGTGACTCAACATGAAGCATGGTTGGCTAAACCACCAAAATGTCAAGTAGTGAGTACAGTCGGTGCTGGTGACTCAATGGTTGCTGGAATCATGTATGGATTAATAACAAATCAATCGATTAAAGATACCCTGGTATTTGCATCAAGTGTTGCTGCTTTGTCTGTTGGACAAGCGGGTGTCGGTATTTCGGATCGCCAAGCTGTAACTGATATGCTAGGCAAAATTGAAATAAATGCTGGTTAGGAGTTAGCATGAATATTTATATTATTGAAGGTAGTAATACAGGTCCTGTAAATGGACGTTTAGCCGGAGCGGAACTCGCATTGGCTGCCAATTCGTTGAATTTTAACGTAACCGATAATTCAGATTCTGCTGATGTGATTATTGCTATCGGGACTGGTGAAATTAGTGATAAATCTGTCATTGGTAAAAAAGTTTATGTGGTAGAAGATATTAATGCGTTATTTGCCAACCCAAAACAAATTCTAACAGAAGCACAAAGTAAAGCAGTTGTTTTTGAACAATCAGCTCAACGTGTTTCAGCTCCTACCTCTAATACGTCTGTAAAACGTATTGTTGCAGTAACAGCGTGTCCAACTGGAGTGGCGCATACTTTTATGGCTGCCGAAGCGATTGAAGAAGAAGCCAAAAAACGTGGTTGGTGGTGTAAAGTTGAAACGCGTGGATCAGTCGGGGTTGGTAATGAACTTACGCCAGAAGAAGTCGCCTCAGCAGACATTGTTATTGCCGCTTGTGATATCGATGTGGATTTAAGTAAATTTGCGGGTAAAAAATTATATCGAACTAAAACCGGCCCAGCGCTCAAAAAGACTGCACAAGAGTTTGATAAAGCGTTCGAAGAGGCAACGGTTTATCAACCTTCATCAACTTCAGCATCGGCTAGTACTGGGAACAAGAAGAAAGGTCTTTATCAGCATCTTTTAACTGGTATATCTTATATGCTACCTATGGTAGTAGCTGGAGGGTTGATTAAAGCACTTGCATTTGCTTTGGGTTCGACTGAAGTTGTTGATGGTGTACAAAAATTAGTTGGAGAAACGCATTTAATGGGTATCGGTGATTTAGCATTTTCGCTTATGGTGCCATTACTTGCAGGTTATATTTCCTATTCGATTGCTGATAGACCCGGATTGGCTCCGGGTCTTGTTGGTGGTTTTCTTGCCAATTCACCAATTGTAGGTGGTGGTTTTCTTGCCATTTCAACTGGTGCAGGGTTTTTAGGTGGTATTATTATTGGTTATTTTGCGGGTTATGTAACATTAGCGGTCACTAAATATTTACCATTACCAAAAAGTATGGAGGCATTAAAGCCAATACTAATTATTCCTTTTATTGTAACTTTAGTTACAGGTCTTGTCATGCTATTTGTCGTTGGTACACCAATCGCATGGTTAATGAATGTTGTTACTTTATGGTTAAACACAATAAATGGTGCTAATGCAGTTATGTTAGGTGCATTATTAGGTGGTATGATGTGTACTGATATGGGCGGACCAATTAATAAAGTTGCTTATGCTTTTGGTACGGGATTAATTTCTGCACATGTTTATGCACCAATGGCTGCTGTGATGGCGGGTGGTATGGTGCCTCCATTGGCAATGGGTATTGCAACGCTAATCGCTCGCAGAAAATTTGCTAAAGCAGAACAAGAAAGTGGTAAAGTTTCGTTAGTATTGGGTTTATGTTTTATCTCTGAAGGGGCAATTCCTTTCGCTGCGCGTGATCCGTTACGTGTTATCCCTTGTTGTATTATTGGTGGTGCAATCACTGGTGGTATGGCATTAGCATTTGGTTCAACATTAATGACCCCACATGGCGGATTATTTGCATTAGCAATTCCTGGTGTAGTTAATCCTGTTGGGGGATATCTATTATCAATCGTTGTAGGTTCTGTCATTGCAGGTGTTGCTTACGCATTGATCAAAAAGCCTGAATCAAAAACAACGCAAACAGCTATCGCATAATAATATGCAACTAAAAACGCCATCATCAGATGGCGTTTTTCTTATATTCACTTATTTTTTTACCCAGCGTTGTAAATCTTTCGGAACGAAATCGTCCATTTGTTTCAGCACAAATTCGGTGTTATCACTAACAATTAATGTGTTATAAAAATTTTCCCGAATAAACCCTTCTTGCACAGCATGCTTTAAAAAACTCAACATAGGTTGCCAAAAGTTTGCAATATCAAATAATGCCACCGGTTTTTCATGATAACCAATTTGCATACCAGTCCAAACCTCAAAAACCTCTTCTAATGTGCCGGTACCGCCTGGCATAGCGATAAAACCGTCAGCTAGTTCTGCAAGCCTTGCTTTACGTTGATGCATATTGTCGACAACTTCCAATCGGGTAATGCCATGGTGAGCAGTTTCGGCTTTAACTAAACGTTCAGGGATGATACCAATAACTTCACCGCCATGAGCTAAAACAGCATTAGCAATAATACCCATCAGCCCTTTATTACCTCCGCCATAAATTAATCGCCGATTTTGTTTTGCTATAATTTTACCAAGTAGCTCGGCAGCTGTTCGATATTCCAAACGATTGCCTTCACTGGCACCACAAAATACACAAATATTTTTTTTCATAAATCATACTCTAGCTATTCTTACCGTAGCCTTTTATTTTAACATAGTCGATGTATTATTTGTTTACTCACTGAGCAGTTAGTTTTATTTCGTGTTTTAACGATTGACATAATCGTTATAGATCGTTAATATTCTGACCGTCGAGTGTTCCTCCATAGTTCAGTCGGTAGAACGGCGGACTGTTAATCCGTATGTCACTGGTTCAAGTCCAGTTGGAGGAGCCAACTTTACATTTCATCTCGTATCTATACGTCTCTATTTGATTATAAATCAGTATTTTATATTTTTTTTAGTATACCGCTTATCCATATACATTTATCAATTTTTCTATCAATTTACTATTTTTTCGGGTTTAAATGCGGGTCAGCAAAAATGCTCTTTTTTTCCAAAAGGAAAAGAATTCTATGCCAAAAATAATTAAACGATTAGCTGATAATCAAATCAAAAAATAGTCGAGCAAATAATGAAAACTTGTATCTAAAAGACAAAAGTTAAATCGTTGAAATAGCACTTTATTCAATATATAGCATAGTGACTTATTCCAAAATTGATTTGAATTTTAATGATTTCAGACTTTTCTTCACCCATAAAAATGACCATAAACATGAAAGTAGGTTTCCGAGTGCCATAGAGATAAAAATGCCATTCATTCCCATTTTTTGAACAAAGACTAAATATAGTCCTATAGAAAAAATAATGATCATTCTAATATAAAGGATAATTACCGCAGGTAGGGGTTTTCCTGTCGCTTGAAAGAATGATCCGATTATCCACGATATTGCCATAAAGCAAAATGTAAATGATACGATTAGCACTTGTTTTCTGGCAAGAACAATCACTTCTGGTATTGAAGTAAATATTGAAAATAACCAAGGAGAAAGTAATACATACACTGCTGCAATGATGCTACATAGTATCATTATTGCTCTTAAGCCTAGATTAAAAGCTTCTTTAATCCGATCAAGTTGATTACGTCCATAATTTTGCGAAATAAAGACCGTCATTGCACCAGCAATAGCAATCATCGGAATAACTAAAATCTGATCTATTCTCCCAACCAATGTCCATGCATTCATTGCATTTTCATCAAAGGTATTGGTGATCATTTTGTTATATGCAACGATAATGATATAAGTTGAGGCTGTCATTAAAAACTGAGGCAATCCAATCCGTATTATTTCTCTGGCAATTTTTCCGTTAAAGTGAGCAAAGTTAAATGTTAACGGAATTCTTGATTTTCCCTTGTGTATAAAGCGGATTAAATAGGTAAAAGCCATAAATAACGATATTGTTGTGGCTAAACCTGCACCAGCCACCCCCATATCGAGTACAAATATCAATATCGGATCAAGTATGATATTGAGCGTTACCATAATCATAAATGATATTGCAGTAACATATGTCAGGCCTTCGCCAATAAGAATACCGCCATAAATCTGTAATAATATTATGAACAGTAAACCTGGGGCTAATGAATATAAAAACTGTAGGCTATAGACTGTTGCTTCAAGGCTTAATTTATCACCTGATAATAAATTAATAATTTGTGGGCCAAAAGCATAACACATAATCATAAATGGCACGGTTAGCAGTAAAGCTATGACGACACCTGTAACCCCCAGATTTTGATAATGATTAAATCGTTTTTCGCCGATCAATCGCCCAGTTGTGGTACTGAGTCCAACGGCTAAACCTGAGGCGATAGCTTCAAAGACAAAAAATAGTGGAAATAAAAGACCGGTTCCCGCCAACGGGGCTGAAGAAGTAGGATTGATCAATGAAATAAAATAGGTATTGATTATTAAGTAAGCATAATTTAATAAGTGACCAATAAGAATGGGAATTCCTATTTTTATAATTATTGGCATGATTGGACCTTCAAACATGCCTTTTTGCAATTTTTCTTGAAAATTTGACATAGATTTCTCTTTAAGTTTATTTTTTAAATAGTGATGTTATTTTTCTCTAGCGCAAAAAAGCGTCTAATCGACATGTTATCGAGAGCAAAATATCCATTATATTTTTCACTTTATAGCGCCTGCCCGAATAGCACCTAATCCAACCTAAAACCTTCTTGCCTTTTGGTGGAATGAATTGCAGAAACAAAATTTTGTTAACGACTTAAAATTAACTGTCTGTAATTGATGGAATAATATAATCCGCCATGAGTTCCCACCTGTCGATTATCATTTTGTCGACTTTCGATACGATTGCCACTATCAGATCCTTTTCGGGAACACAATAGAGATAAGTTCCGCCTATACCTGCCGCAAGAAAAGTGTTAATACCCTTATCTTCTCTAAGCCACCACATATAGCCACAATCTTCCGTATGCTGTTTTAGCGATTCAGTTATCCAGTTTTCTGAAATGATCGGCTTATCATTGCATTGGCCTTTATTCAAATACAAATATCCCAAACGAAGCATATCCCGCAGAGTTAAAGACAGTCCCCAGCCTCCAGTATTGATATTTTGAGGATCTTTTATCCAACTAGTAATATTTTCACCATAGACATCTTCTTTAGAAAAGGATTTCATCTGTTGGTCATCGATCTCTTTCACCCCTAAATGACTGAATAATGATTTATTGGCAAATTCTCGGGTTGATAGTCCAGTACTCAGCGTAATAATCGCTGAAAGAAGGTGGGCATTAGACATATTGAATTGAAACTCCCCAAGCTGGCCTTTTTGTCCCAACATTTCAAGCATAAACATCGTCCAATTCTTTTGCCTTCTCAATCTATCTAATGGCTCACTCTTTTTCCAAGAATAGGGTGCAGTCATGGTAAGTAAGTGTTTGATTGTCAGATGTCGCTTTAACATATCACTGGCTTTGGATTCCGCTTCTGGAAAGAAATCCAGTATTGGTTGATCGACGCTTTTTATATATCCTTTATCAATGGCTATTCCCACTAAAGCGGAAGTCACGCTTTGTGTTACTGAAGTTAGATGATGAGTATTTTCAGCATGGTAACCTTTGAAATATTTTTCAAACACAATGCCGCCTTTTCGCAAAATAGCGATTCCTTTAATAATGCCTAATTGAAAATTCAAGGCGATATCCAGCTCTCTCAATTTATCTGGATTCATATTCACCGATTCTGCATCAATGGTTTCTAATTCTTTTACATTAGCCATAATCAAGTATCCACTTTTCAAGTCGTAGGAGTTAAGTATTTTCCGATTAATGATTTTGGATTTTTAATCAAGTCTTTAGGCGTTCCTTCGGCAATAATTTCACCGCCTTTTAATCCTCCTTCAGGACCAAGCTCCACAATCCAATCACACGATTCAAGAACTTCATGATTATGTTCAACAATAATCACAGAGTTTCCGCTTTTGATTAATTCATCCAACAGTTTTATCAGCTGAGCTGTATCATAAAGGCTTAAACCGGTAGTGGGTTCATCCATGATATACAAGATATTACCTTTTCGTTGCTGTCCTAATTCCTTCGCGAGTTTTAGTCTTTGGGTTTCCCCTCCGCTCATTGTTGAAGTGGGTTGCCCAAGCTTTATATATCCCATACCAATCTGTTCCATTATTTGTAACGGACGAACGATGAAATCATTATCACTAAATAGGGCTATCGCTTCAGAAATCTGCATATCAAGAATTTCTGAAATATTTTTCCCTTTATACGTGACAGTTAAAGCTTCGTTGTTATATCTTTTACCTTTACATTTTTCGCATGTCGCGTACATCTTTAAACTACCTTCAGGAAAAATAGTTTTACGTCCACTACCATTACACTCTTGGCAAGCGCCCTCGGAATTGAAGGAAAAGTGTCCCGCCGTTAAATTTAACCGTTTTGCTTCGGGTTGTTCTGCAAATAATCTTCGTATCTTGTCCCATATTTTGGTAAAAGTGACAGGATTCGAATTTATATTTCTTCCTATTGGTGCCTGCGATACTTCAGCAAAGCCAGAAATATTTTCTGCGCCATCAAGCCTTTCGGCTATTGTTTCGATTAATAGTGATTCTTCTTCAAGATCTACTTCTTCTCCATTGGTTTTGTTCTTATTGGCGTCTAAGCGAAAATAGCTTTTTAACAGGGGTGTTAGCGTGCTCGATATCAAGGAGCTTTTTCCACTTCCGGAAACGCCCGAAACCCCAATAAGAACGCCTAATGGAAATGCGATTGAAATATCTTTTAAATTGTTGGTTTTGGCGTGTCGAATGACTAAACGAGGAATATCAGAATCATCGATATTTTGTTTTAACATCCTTATCGGCATTTTTGCCTTGCCGGAAAGATATTGTCCTGTCAATGATTTATCGCATTTTAACAGACCAGCATAATCACCTTCATAAATCACTTCTCCGCCTTCAATCCCCGCTTTGGGACCAATATCAATAATATGTTCAGCTATTTCTATCGTACTTCTGTCATGTTCCACGACAATAACCGTGTTACCTAAATCTTTAAGCGCTTTTATAGATTGTAAAAGTTCAAGTTTTTCTGATTCATGTAGTCCAACTGTGGGTTCATCAAGAATATAGATAAGTGACTCAAGTTTCGATTCCAAATGCGAGTTAAGGAAGAGTCGTTGTATTTCTCCGCCACTTAGTGAGGACATTTCTCTATAAAGTGATAAATGCCCTAAACGAGAAGCGATTAATGATTTTGTCTTGTTCAAAATATCTTTAAGAAGATTTTTCCCAAATTGCGTTATTTCGTTTAGTTCTAATGCCGATTCAAAAAACGTTTTAGCCTCGTCTAAAGTCATTTTGCCGACTTGACCAATATGTTTATCATTAATTAATATGTTGCGAGCTTCTTCACCAATGCGATATCCGTGACATTCTGAGCAAAGGGTTATTTCGTATAGACCATTTAAATATTCGCCTCTTTTGTGTTTAGCTTGCAAAATTCTTGATAAGCAGAAGCTTTGATTTGCACTGTTATTGCTGACATAATGCCCGTTAACCACGTCTTCTTTTATTTCATCCGGTATTTCTAAATAGGGCTGATCCATATAGTCTTTAAAATGTCTTTCTAAGACGCGAAGTATACCGGGGGTTACCCCGATAAAATTAAATAACTCTCGAACGGTGGGATTTTTATTTGCAACAAGCTTTTCCATATTAACGTGATAATATGCGCCTCTGCCAGCGCATTTCATGCACATTCCGTTAGGGTTATTATAGGAAAAATAGCCTAATTCAAGGCGCTCTTCCTCATGTCCACACTTAGCGCAGACCTTATCTTGTCCAATAGTTTCGTTGCACGCTGAACATTTAACCTGCCCTTCACTTGAATACAACAGGGCGAGAAGGTTGAATATGTTTGTTTTTGAACCGACTGTTGATCTTGGGTTATTTTGACGTACAACGCTTTGCTTAACTGCAATTGTCGGGCCGATACCCTCTATGCTTGCGAATTTTCTCTCATTTTCAAGTCCCGGAAAGATTCCTAATGATTGAAGATACCCTTTACGTCCTTCTTCAAACACAATATCAAACATCAGACTAGATTTTCCTGAACCACTTATACCGGTGGCAACGGTTAATTTGTTTTTGGGAATAGTAATATCAACATTTTTAAGATTGTGAATCCGAGCTCCTGTTATTTTTATACTTTTCATCTAATCACACCTTGTTTTTTTAATTAAGAAATTTCAACTAATTTATTTATCGTTAAGATCAAACTACTGAGGAATATAGAGCATTATTTTTTATTAGTGAAATGAAATATCTATATTTTTTAAAATTTATTGACAAAATTTCAATTTTGTGATTGTGGTGGTGTTTTACCGATATTGTTTATTTTAGAATACAACTCAAATTTTTTTTAAGAGAACTTAATGAGGTTTTTTGAGAGAATTTTTTAATTAACCAATTTTAGATAGTCAGACTAGTTTAATAAGTCTATAATTTCGCCACAAATCACATTATTAAATTGAGAAATTATGAAATTGAACATAAGGATTGCTGCTTTAATTGCAACATTTAGCTTCCCCTGTTTTGCAAATGAACATGCCGTTCATTGGGGATATGATGGTCAAGAAAAGCCTGAAAATTGGGGAAAGCTTTCACCGGAATATTCAACTTGTGAAAATGGCAAGAATCAATCGCCAATCAATATTGAACATGCACTTAAAACAAATCATCCTGAGCTGAGTCTTATTTTCAAGCCTGCTAAGCAAGAAATGGTTAATAATGGGCATACTATCCAAATCAATGTATCGGGTGAAAATAGTTTAACGTTAGATGATGAACTTTTTACATTACAGCAATTTCATTTTCATACGCCTAGCGAAAATGAAATTAACGGCAAGCATTATCCGATGGAAGCACATTTTGTTTATAAAAATCAGAATGGTGATTTAGCGGTAATGGCGTTAATGTTTAAAGAAGGCAAAACCAATTTAGAATTAGAAAAAGCTTGGCATCAAATGCCAACTGTAGTGAATAAAAGCATGATATTAGATAACGCTATTGATATAAAAGCGTTATTACCCAAGGTATTGGATTATTACCGTTTTAGTGGTTCACTGACTACGCCACCTTGTACAGAAGGGGTGAGGTGGATTGTGTTAGAACACGAAAGTTATGTATCAAAAGCACAAATCGAAAAATTTCACTCAATTATGCAACATGATAATAACCGCCCAATTCAACCGTTGAATGGACGAATCATTGTCGATTAATTAATTTGGCTCTGGGATCATCTGTCTAAGAGCCATTAACTATCAATAAGAAATATTTTTTAGTCTTACATTTCATAGCTTAAAGATACTCGTAAAAGTAAAGACTTTGATAACATTTGAGTATAAATTTATACTAAGTCTTCTCCGTGATACTCAGCATCTTAAAGCGTTGTGAATAAGTGCTTTAAGCATCTATTTTATCATTGGTAGGCAATGCTATTTAACCCAACGCTTTGCTATAATCCAAGCGGTTATTTTAATCATGGTACTTCACTGTTTGGGTGAATAATCAGCACCGAAATAATGAATACTAATTTCTGATAATTCTCCATTATTGATGATTTTTTGTATACCTTGATTAATATCTTTCGTTAATTGTTCGCCTTTCTTTCCTTTGCTGATCAGTAAGTAACTATAGGGAGAAGCAATACGTTCAGCATCTTCGTTGCTTAAATCGATACTTTTTAGTTTTAAGTTATGTTCGCTGATATATTGCGACAGCATGACTTTATCAATTAACTGGAAATCATATTGTCCTGTTTCAACATGCTGTAACACTGGTAGTAAGTCTGCTTCACTGTAAATGATGTTGACGGGGTTATCGGGATGTTGTTCATTATATAACTCTAACGCTGTAGCATAATTAAGCCCCGGAGAAACTTCAGTCGATTTGCCTTTTAAATCACTAAAACGGTTAATACTGTCATTATTTTCAGCTACTGCTATTACATATTGGTTCATGAAAATTGGCGAAGAATAAAAATATTTTTCTTTCCGTTTTTCATTCATCGCATAATTATTGGCACCGACTTGATAACGCTGAGAGTCAAGTCCTGCTAAAACCGAAGGAAACTCGGTAACTTCAAAGTTGATTTCATATTGTGGTAATTGGGCAAATACCGCTTTGACCACCTCAATATCGTAGCCAATTAATTCTCCTTTATCATTTACCGTCGTAAAAGGGCTCGGTGCGCCAGAGGTAGCAATAGTAATTTTTTCTTTTTGGGGTGTTGGTGAGTTTTCTTTGGCGTTATCACAGCCAGATAACAAAACAGTTAAAGTTAGTATGCTTAGCGCTGAAATAAAATAATTTGTGCGGATATTCATAATGCTACTCTCCTTTTTTTACGGAATAAAGCTAAAACAGTTTTAGATAAAACCCATATTTTTCATTTCGGTTCGATGATCGACCTGATAACGAGCCATTCCCGTTTTCATTAAATCGAACCCCAAATTTTTATAAAATTCGATGGTTTGGGGATGAGTATAAAGAATGATATTGCAGTGTTTGACCTGTTCTACCAGTTTTTCCACAATTAACCGTCCAAATTGCTGACCATGTAAATGGTTTGCCAGCGCAATGTTATAAATGGCTGCCTGACAAATACCATCTGATAATGTGCGCCCCACACCCACAACTCGTTTTTTTTCCAGTAAAAAAACGACACTATAACTCTGTTTAAAAACTTGTTCTTGAGTTTTCGCATCAAGCGAACTGAGTCCATAAAAGGCAAGTAAGTCAGCGACATCTTGCCAGTTAATATTTTGACAATGTTGTTGTAAAACAATACTCATTACGACCTCTTTTAATCATTAGATTTCATACTCCATTTGCATGGTATTGTAATAGCGTGCTAAAAAATCACGGGTTCTTTGCTGAGTTGGATTGGTAAAAACTTGTTTGGGTGTGCCGTCTTCTATTATTTGCCCTTTATCCAAGAAAAAGACTCGAGTTGCGATTTCGTGTACAAAACTCATTTCGTGAGAGACAAGGAGCATAGTTATACCTGATTTTGCTGCTAATTTTATCGTAGCTAAAACTTCACCGACTAATTCAGGATCTAAGGCGGAAGTGGGTTCATCAAGTAATAATACTTTCGGATCCATCGCTAACGCTCTGGCGATAGCAACGCGTTGTTGTTGTCCTCCCGATAGCTGTTTGGGGTAATGATAGATTCGTTCACCCAGTCCAACTTCAACTAATTTGTCATAAGCTATTTGTTGTGCTTTATCTTTAGGGTATTTTTTTACAACAACTAATCCTTCCATCACATTTTCTAATGCATTTTTTTGTTGGAATAAATTAAATTGTTGGAATACCATTGCAGTTTGTTGGCGAAATCTAACTAATTGCGATCGCTTTACACGGCTGACATCCAACTCAATATCATTAATGCTAATTTTACCGAATTGCGGTCTTTCTAATAAATTTAAGCATCGTAGTAGTGTTGATTTGCCTGCTCCTGACGCACCGATAATTGCCACAATATCATGAGGTTTAATGTGAAAATTAAGATTATTCAGTATTGAATTATCTTGAAAAGATAAAGTTAAATTTTGCACATTTATCATAATAGCTTCCCTCGGCGATAACTTGGTGTATTCACCGTATCAGATATCGTAAGGCGCTTTTCCAAATATCTGACGATCAATTCAATAATGATGGTTAATGCCCAGTAGATAAGTGCTAATGAAATATAGACTTCAAAATAGCGATAACTATGTCCAGCTAAGGTTTTACCTCTGCCCGTCATTTCAGTTACAGAACAAACGAAGGCGAGGGAGGTGCCCTTAAGTAAGCCTATTAGTGCGTTACCAAGATTAGGTAAGGCGACAATAAAGGCTTCCGGAATGATGATTCGACGTAATAACTGGCCATAGGTCATCCCAAGGGACTGTGCTGCTTCAATTTGTCCTTTATTTACCGATTGTAGTGCGGCACGGATTGTTTCTGAATTATATGCCGCTTCATTAAAGGAAAACGCAATCAAAACAAATAGCATTGGTGGAACACTGTTAATATTCAAGTCGGTGTGATAATAATAATTGATATACCGTAAGATAATAGGAATACCATAGAAGCTTAAATAGAGTTGCACTATCAATGGCGTTCCTCTAATAAATGAAACAAATATCATCGCCATCTGAGAAAGAACAGGTATCTTATTCATTTTAATGATAGCGATGATGAGTCCTAACATGACCCCCAGTAACATTGAAAAAAAGGTAATAAATAATGTGACCGGCAAATAAGCAAGTAATGTCGGAATTTGGCTGAAAATCAATCCAATATCTACTATATTTGGCATTCGTATTATCCCAATAATTAGTGACTTTTACTAAACCGTTTATCTCGATTATGTGGAGTATGCCAATTGCTAACATCAGGGCCTAAAGGCAAAATATCATAAGGATTATGCGAATTATTACTCAAAAAATAGCCCTTTTTTATTGCTTCAAAATCGGTGGTTTCACCAAAAGCTGGGATTTGATACAGATCTCTGGCATAAGCCCATAAATTAGGGTAATCAATAATTCGATTACGGTTAGTTTTGAATGCAGAATAATAGGCAACATCAAAGCGGGCTAATGTGACATACAGACGAATATCGGAATCAGTAATATTATCACCAAATAGATAGCGTGATTTGTCTAAACGTTGTTCCAGTTTATCTAATTGATTGAATACAAGATGATAAGCTTCTTCGTAAGCCTTTTGTGAGCGTGCAAATCCTGCCTTATAAACGCCATTATTTACTTCATGAAAAATCACATGGTTAAGTTCATCAATCTCCTTACGTAAATGTTGAGGATAAAGATCAGGTGCACCTGATTTATGAAAGGGTTTAAAAACGGTTTCCCAATAATAGGTTAAATTAAAATAGTCATTGTTAACCACTTTGCCAGTTTTCACATCCACTATGGTTGGTACGGTTGCTCGACCATGGTAATTGGGATCTGTTGAGGCATAAATTTCGGGTAAGTAGCGAATACCGAGCACGGGATCAACACCCTTAGGATCAAGTGAAAACTCCCAACCATGGCTGGTACGAACAGGTGATACTTTACCTACACTAATCACATGCTCTAATCCCAATAACTTAATCGCAATCATCTGGCGGTGTGCCCAAGGACAAATTGCCGCCCAAATTAAACGATAACGACCCGATTCAACCGGCAGCATGCCAGGCTCGTTGCCAAAGGGAGTATCAAATCGATTAGATTGACGAACAAAAGCGCCATCTTGGTTAATTTCATTATTTTCGTTAGTGACTACCTTTCCTATTGCTATAGACATATGCTTACTCCTCTTATCTGATACGGCAGAATCAATCATGTTTCATGATTGGATGAATTCAATCTAGCATCAAATATTTAGGGGATAAAATAACAAATAAGCATATTTATATAATTATCAATTATATGAATAGTTGGCTTTAGTGGTACTTAGCTAATATTTGGAAAATAGGGCTATTTTCCTAATCGTTTATACAGTCTTTCTGGGCGCCCGATTTTTCCATGGTTAAGTTCAACAGTTAATAATTTTGTTTGAACACAATGTTCTAAATATCGTCTGGCGGTCGTTTTACTGATTTGAGCATTTTCGACTATATCATCTACCGTTAAGGGTTTGTCTGTTTTCATAAATAGATCTTTAACTTTTTGTAGAGTGATTTCCTCGATACCTTTTGAATGACGATTAATGCCGACAAAATCTTTCGTTTGCAAATTAAAAAGTTCATCAATTCTTCGTTGATTGACATGCTTTTGTAGGCTTTGCCGATATAAAAACAGTTCAAAACGCTCTAACGAATGTTTTAAACGTTGATAGGACAGTGGTTTTATCAAATAATCAAATGCACCCAAGCGTATTGCTTTGCTACACGTATCCATATCACTGGCCGCAGTGATGAAAATAACATAGCAATCAAGATGATTATTAATGATATATTCAAAAAGATCGATACCTTTTCCATCTGGTAAATAATTGTCTAATAAAATTAAAGTTGGTTTTAATTTATCGATCATTATTTTTGCTTCAGCCAAATTGGAGGCAATACCAATAACATTTACTTTGGTATCGCGTTGAATAAAATCAGCATTTAGCTCAGCTAAAATTGGCTCATCTTCAACTATAAGTGCTTTAATTATATCATCTTTTGATTGATTCATACTTTCTTATCCCTCATGTTATTTGGGTATGAAAACGGAAAAAATTGCACCGTAAGGTTCATTATCTTCAAATGTAATATAGCCATTAGCTTTTTTTATGTACGTCAAAACGAGATGCAAACCAATCCCATGTTCTTTAGTATCTTGTGATGTGACACCGGGTTTAAAAATTGAATCACGAATTTTTTCATCTATTCCACATCCTTGATCACTAATTTCTAAAACAATTTCATCCGTTGCATCGCTGAGATATAAAGAAATTGTTTTATCTCCACGATCGTTTTTCAAACTGGCATTGAATGCGTTATCAAGTAAATTACCTAAAATAGACATAAATTCTGTTTCGGTAATTGAATCGGGTAATGCAGTTAACTGGCATGCAGGATCGAAAACCAGCTTTAAACCAATTTCATGTGATTTAGAATATTTACCTATTAACAGACCACATACAGCAGGTACTTTAAAATGCTCAGTTATAAAATCTAAACTAGCTTGATTATCGGCAGAGTGCAATGCAATAAAAGATTCTGCTTCTTGGTAACGCTTCATATAAATTAAACCAGATAACGTTGCCATCCAATTAAGATGTTCGTGTCTTAATGTGCGCAAATTATCCACATATTGATTTACCTGAGTTAATTGCATGCTTAATAAATTGATATCATTGTAGTTACGGAACGTAATAACCCAACCTTTAATCTTATTATCAACCAAAATTCGTACTCGATTAGCAATGACAATTATATTATTAAAATAACAAATATGATCATGTATATCTTGGGTCTTATTATCATCTCCACTTATAAATTCTGTTGATTCAATAAAATCCCATAGAGTATGATGAATCAATTCATTATCTTTGACTTTAATTTTTAACATCGATCTTGCTGATTGATTGATATTCATAATTTTGTAATCAAGATCAATGGCAATGACGCCTTCAAAAATGGATTCCATAATTGATTTTTGGCTTTTTACCAGTAATGCAATTTCTTTCGGCTCCAAATTAAACATCTGTCTTTTGATTGCCTTAGAAAAACAATAAGAAAAGATAAACAATGCTAAAAATAGTAATGAACAAAAAAAGATAAAAGGTATTACTTGTTTGATATGTAGTGCATAAATATCATCAATCATATAACCAATTGAGACAATGCCAACAATTTTACCTTGATCCACTATTGGTGCTTTACCTCTTAATGCTAATCCAAGTGAACCCTCACTAATGGTAACACTACTATTGCCATTGAGTACTTGCTGATTATCGTCACCAATCATGGGTGAAAATAGCGCATTATTAGCAGTATGAAAAAGGCGATGGGCATTTTCATCACCAATAACAATATAACTTGCATCACTTTGTTGAAAAATATCAATTACTAATTCAGCTATTTTATTCGTATCTTTTTCTCTAACATATTTTATTAAACTGGGTATTACTGCTAATTCCCTTGCTTGAATTTGCGCTTTTTCACCTAAACTTCGGTATAAATTTGTTTCTGTCGCATTCCAAATATAACTTTGTAATAGAGCTAAAATAATCAATGAAAAGATCAAAAGAGATAAAAATAATTTCGTAGTAAATGATAATAGTACTTTCTTTCGCATTTTTACATTTACTTTTCAAATTAAAGTAGAGGTGAGTGTAACACAGCATAAAAAAACTTTGAGCCATTAAAACCATAAAAACCACAGTTAAAATATGATTTATATCACAAAAATGAGATTCATATTTTGTCACTATACGCGCCAATTAATTCGAACAAATCAAATCATTTTGGAGAAAAAATACATATGGTGGATTTCAATTCAATTGGAAAAACGCATAATCAAAAAGAATCAACGAGTAAGCCCGTTGAGCAAAATTTAAAAGGGTGGCCTTATAATTGGTGGCGACTCATGGACAATTATAAAATTGGTGTAATTCCACTTCCATTATTTATTATTGCTGGTATTCTTATTTTCACCGAAGTGTTAGTAACAGGTAAGTTACCGAGTGAAATCGTTGTTATGGTTGTCACTTGTGCATTTTTTGGCTTTTTGTGTGGTGAAATTGGTAAACGTTTACCGATCGTTGGTAAAATGGGCGCAGCAGCAATCTGTGCAACCTTCATTCCATCTGCTTTAGTTTATTATGGAATTCTTCCTACGCCAGTTGTTGAAGCAACAACTAAGTTCTATAAAGATACGCATATTCTTTATTTATACATTTGTTGTATCATCGTTGGTAGTATTATGAACATGGATAAGAAAACACTTATTCAAGGTTTCTTAAAAATCTTTGGACCGATGGTATGTGGTGAGATTGTCGGGATGCTTGTTGGTGTTGGTGTCGGTTATCTGCTTGGTTTAACACCGTTTGAAACATTCTTCTTCTTGGTATTACCTATCATGGCTGGTGGTGTTGGTGAAGGTGCAATTCCACTTTCAATTGGCTATGCTGCAATTTTAGGTATGGAACAAGGTGAAGCCTTAGGTCGTGTATTACCGATCGTTATGTTAGGTGGATTAACGGGTATTATTTGTGGTGGTGTGCTTAATCGTATTGGTAAAGCTTATCCACATTTAACGGGTAATGGACGATTACTACCAGCGTCAGAAGAAGACGAAATTACAGATAAAAAAGCAACGAAAGCTGATTCTGTTATCGATGTGACAACATTTGCTTCAGGTGTATTATTAGCCGCTATCCTTTATATGGTTGGTATGATTGGTCATAAAGTGACGGGTATTCCAGCACCAGTAGGAATGTTATTTGCAGCTGTATTTGTTAAATTAATTTCAGGTGTTTCACCAAAAGTATTGAGTGGTTCACAAGTCGTTTACAAATTCTTCCAAACGTCTGTCACTTATCCAATTTTATTTGCGGTAGGTGTGGCAATCACTCCATGGGATAAAATTGTTTCTGCATTTACGTTAACTAACTTAGCAGTCATCGTTTGTACCGTGGTGAGCTTAGTAACAACAGGCTTCTTTGTAGCGAAAAAATTAGGTATGTATCCAGTAGATGCAGCTGTTATTTCATGTTGTCAAAGTGGTCAAGGCGGAACAGGTGACGTTGCAATATTAACCGCAGCGGAACGAATGGAGTTAATGCCATTTGCACAAATTGCAACCCGTATTGGTGGTGCGATTAATGTATCGGTATCGTTACTTATTCTCGGCAATTTCTTAGTATAGTTAAATTTTTTTAACAACAACCTTAGCCTAGACTAGGGTTGTTTGTTTTTATTTTATAGTAATAATCAATACAAACAGCTTTTAAGGAGTACTCATGAAGCTTGTCAGTTATCTTGTCTCTGGTAGAGCAAGTTTTGGTCTTCTCACTAATCATGGTATTGTTGATTTAAAACAAAAATTCGGTGATAAATATGCTGATTTGAAATCATTACTTGCTGATGAAGAAGGCTTGTCGCTAGCAAAAACCTATATTAATGCTCCAAGTGACATTAATGAGCAAGATATCACTTATTTACCGGTTATACCGAATCCCAATAAAATTTTATGTGTTGGCATGAACTATGCTGAAAAAAGAGCAGAATTTAATGAAACCAGTTCAGCACCAACATTATTTGTTCGTTTCCCTGATTCACAAACAGGGCATAAAACGAATATCCTCAAACCAGCTATTACGAATGAACTAGATTATGAAGGTGAACTTGCCATTATCATTGGTAAAGGTGGTTTTCGTATCAAACAAGAAGATGCATTATCACATGTAGCAGGTTACAGCTGTTATATGGACGGTTCAATCCGTGATTGGCAATATACTTGGTTTACGGCAGGTAAAAACTGGCCAAGTACAGGTGCATTTGGTCCTTGTTTAACCACGACTGATGAGATTCCTGATCCTACCGTATTATCTTTAACGACCTATTTAAACGGTCAGGAAATGCAACACGATTATGTCAAAAACTTAGTCCATACCGTGCCTGAACTTATTTCTTATATCAGTACTTTTACCCGTTTATCTCCTGGCGATGTTATTCTTACTGGTTCACCGGGTGGTGTAGGTAAAAAACGTAATCCTCCAGTATTTATGAAAGATGGCGATAAAATTGAAGTTGAAATCTCTGGAATTGGTCGTTTAACTAACTATGTGGTAGCAGAAAAATAGGTGATATTATGTATAGTTTAGTCGATTTTTCAGTGGTAGATATCTCAAAATCATTAACTGAACGAGAACAAATTATTCGTTTGTTAACGCTATCGGATCTAAACTTAGACCCTCAAGTTCATATATTTATCGTTGCTTACATGGACGGTAAAATGGTGGCTTGTGCAGGCATTGATGACAATATTATTAAATGTGTTGCGATTGATCCGGATTATCGTGGAAATCAGCTTAATTTGACTTTGTTGGATAACGTTATCAAATATGCTAATGAGCAGGGGCATTTTCATCTCTTTTTATATACTAAACCTGAAAATATCGACTTTTTCAAAGGGTGTGGATTTTATCCTATCGTCGAGGTAAATAATCTTGTCGTATTAATGGAAAATACCCCCGTTGGAATTAAGCAATACTGTAAATATTTAAGTGAACACCGTAAAGAAGGAAACAAGATTGGCAGTGTAGTGATGAATGCTAATCCATTTACAAAAGGTCACCAACATCTTTTACAATATGCTGCCAGTCAATGTGATTGGCTTCATGTTTTTGTCGTCAATGAAAATGTTTCACTATTCCCATTTGATGTACGTTTACAACTTGTGAAAGAGGGATCGAAACACTTAAAAAATGTCACGGTACATGCAAGTTCTGCTTATATTATATCTAGAGCAACATTTCCTACTTATTTTTTAAAGGATAATGATAAAATTGATTACGCTTACATGGGGATCGATTTATTAATTTTCCGTAATTATATTGCCCCAGCACTGAATATTACCTATCGTTTTGTTGGAACCGAGCCCTACAGTCAAATAACTAATGCTTATAATACTTCAATGCGTTATTGGTTACAGGATAAAGACGTTAGTCCTTATCCGGTTGTAACGTTAGTTGAAATTCAACGTATTCTTGAAGGGGAAGATATCATATCCGCTTCGTTGGTTAGAAAATTACTGGCTGATGAGCAATATGAAGAGGTAAAACGATTAGTTCCTGAAACAACATGGAACTATCTAGAGGCTAATTTAGATTCAGTTAAAAATTTAATTCGTTCAAAAGGTAACTAAATGAAAATCAAGAAAGAAGCCATGGCTGGCACTCTCGAATCAAGCGATTTGTTAGTGAAAGTCACTCCTAATACAGGAATTGAAATTGTTATTAATAGTGATGTTAATAAGCAATTTGGCGATCAAATACGCGCCGTTGTTGAGCAAACCTTAACAAGTCTTAATGTGACTGACGGTTTAATTATTATTGATGATAAAGGCGCTTTAGATTGTGCGATTAAAGCTCGAGTACAATGTGCAGTATTGCGTGGCGCAGAAGAAGAGAACTTAGATTGGAGTAAATTACTATGAAAAAATTGCGTCGAAGTATGTTATTTCTGCCGGGTGCGAATGCAGCGATGTTATCCACTTCGTTTGTCTATAAGCCTGATTCAATCATGTTCGATCTTGAAGATGCAGTATCATTAAAAGAAAAAGATTCTGCTCGTTTATTGGTTGCACAAACATTACGTCTTCCGGTTTATAAAGAACATGGAATTGAAACTGTTGTTCGAATCAATGCGCTCAATACTCCATTTGGATTAAAAGATCTTGAAGCTGTTGTGAGAGCAGGTGTTGACGTTGTACGTCTACCGATGACAAATAGTGCTGAAGATATCCATGAACTTGAAGCTCACGTTGAACGAATTGAAAAAGAGTGTGGTCGTGAGGTTGGTAGTACTAAATTAATGGCAGCGATTGAATCTGCGTTAGGTGTAGTAAATGCTGTTTCAATCGCAAAATCTTCACCACGTTTGATTGGTATAGCGTTAGCGGCATTCGATTATTTGGTTGATATGCAAACTGAGCGTGGAGACGGTACCGAACTATTTTATGCTCGTTGTGCTGTTTTACATGCAGCGCGAGTGGCGGGTATTGATGCATTTGACGTGGTTTATTCTAACGTGAATGATGATGAAGGCTTCTTGAAAGAAGTTAGCTTAATCAAAAAATTAGGTTATAACGGTAAATCACTGATTAATCCAAGACAAATTGAATTACTACATAATGCTTATGCGCCAACAGCGGCAGAAGTTGAAAATGCACAAAAAGTGGTTGAAGCTGCTGAAGAAGGTGAAAGAAAAGGGCTTGGTGTGGTTTCATTAAATGGCAAAATGATTGATGCACCGATTATTGCACGTGCTCAAAAAATTATTGAGCTAGCCAAATATTCTGGTGTACGTAAAGAAATTTGATAGGATTAAAAAATGACGACTTCTATAGACAAAAAAATTGATGATTTGCTAAAACAGCATCCTGATCTAAACAATATTGCACCGTTTGTTAATGCTAATGCAACAACGCCTTATTTAAAAGATGAGTCAAAATACACACGTAAATTATGTGATTCTATCGAACAAGCAATTCATAAATGTGAATTACGTGATGGAATGACAATCTCTTTCCACCATGCTTTTCGTGAAGGTGATAAGGTCATTAACAAAGTTGTTGAAACGATCAGCAAACTGGGTATTAAAAACTTAACGTTAGCATCAAGTTCATTGTTAAGTTGCAACTCTGCTTTGATTCCACATATTGAAGCAGGTGTGATTACCAAAATTTATACCTCTGGTTTACGAGGAAAATTAGCTGATGCTATTTCACATGGATTAATGGATAATCCTGTTCATATTCACTCACACGGTGGACGAGTAAAACTTATTCAAAGTGGTGAAATTAATATTGATATCGCATTTTTAGCTGTTTCAACAGCTGATGAACAAGGTAATGCCAATGGTGTATCGGGTAAATCTCAATGTGGTGCATTGGGTTATGCGATGGTTGATGCGCAATTTGCGAAAAAAGTAGTCTTGTTGACTGAAGATATCGTTGGTTATCCTAATCATCCGGCAAGTATTCGTCAGGATCAAGTCGATTACATTGTTAAAGTCGATGAAGTGGGTGACCCGACTAAAATCAGTGTCGGTGCAGCGCGAATTACCAGTAACCCACGTGAGTTAATGATTGCACGTTATGCTGCGGATGTCATTGAGTATTCTGGCTATTTTAAAGACGGTTTCTCAATTCAAACTGGTTCAGGTGCGTCTTCAACGGCAGCCACCCGATTCTTAGAAAATCGTATGCGAGCTAAAAATATTACCGCCTCATTTGCATTAGGTGGTATTACAGCAAGTATTGTTGATTTACATGAAAAAGGTTTAGTTAAACGTTTACTTGATACGCAAAGTTTTGATGGTACTGCAGGACAATCTCTAGGTAAAAACCGAGATCATATCGAAGTTTCAACCAATGTCTATGCAAACCCTGCATCGAAAGGGGCAAGTGTGGATGAGTTGGATATTGTTATCCTTAGTGCACTTGAAATCGATCTTGATTATAACGTCAATGTATTAACGGGATCGGATGGTGTTATGCGAGGTGCGTCTGGTGGTCACTGTGATACCGCGGCTGGTGCAAACTTAACCATTATTGTTGCGCCATTAATTCGTAGCCGTATTCCAACTGTGATTAAGAAAGTGACAACCGTTGTAACACCAGGTGAGAGCGTTGATGTGCTTGTAACTGACCATGGTATTGCTGTTAACCCTAACCGTCCAGAAATTGCTGAACGTTTAAAAGCAGCAAACTTACCGGTAATGAGCATCGAAGAGCTCTACCAACGTGCTGTGTCATTGACTGGTGAACCAAAACCAATTGAATTTAATGATAAAATTGTTGGTATTGTTCATTACCGAGATGGTTCGGTGATTGATGTAGTACGCGAAGTTAAAGACTAACTAACTTGCAATAGCATGACATGATGACATGCTATTGCCTTCTTTTATCTAAATAGCAGACAAAACCACAATGATAGTAAAATTTGATGATGGTACGCCAATCACGCTTGAACAGATGTTACTTGCGAAAGAAAAACGAGTTGCCAATCAACTTTTTGCAATAACGCACTATCAACAGCCAATCATCTCACTTTGTTTGGTGATTCCAGGAGCTATAAAAAATAGTAGTGGAGCACACTATCTATTTAATCAAGCGATCCAAGCATTACACCAGTGTTTGAGTACAAACAATATTACTATCGTGAATGAACAGCATTATCATCAAATCACAGGGTTTGAAGCGATTATTTCGGTAGCTTGTCAAACAGAACAGTTAAAAAAATTTTGTATTGATATTGAAGATAATCATCCTTTAGGACGATTATGGGATATCGATGTTATTGATCCTACTACCCAACTGAGCCTTTCTCGAGCTCAATTTGAACAACGTCCGAGGCAATGTCTTGTATGTGATGACGTAGCCAAAATTTGCGGACGAGCCAAACGACACTCACTTGATGAGATATTTACCGCAATTCAACATAAAATCATCCATTACGGTAAATAACATTTAAAATTCACTATAAATATCAATAAATTAAATATTAAAAGGATTGATGAAATAGATTATAATAGTGAAATCATCAACCCATAATTAAATTATATAATTAAAGCTAAATAGCTGCTAATGCTTGTTGTAAATCACCGATTAAATCATCAATATCTTCTAATCCAACTGAAATGCGTAATAGTTGATCGGAGATGCCAGCTGTCTTACGAGCTTCGGCGCTAATTCCTGAATGGGTCATCGTTGCAGGGTGACAGACTAAGCTTTCAACTCCCCCTAATGATTGTGCCAACGTAAATATATTCAACGCTTTTAAAAATTTAGGCATAACGTCAGCATTACCGACCAATTCAAAACTTAAGAGAGAGCCAAACCCTTTTTGCTGTTTTTTAGCGATATCGTGACCAAGATTAGACGGTAAAGATGGATGGAAAACTTTAGCAATTTTAGGGTGATTTACTAAAAACTCAACCACTTGTTTGGCATTGTCTTGCTGTAATTTGACACGAGCGGCTAAAGTACGTAATCCACGCAATAACAAGTAGCTATCAAATGATGACGTTAATGTACCAATATTATTTGCCCACCATAAAACATCTATTGCTAATTTTTGATCTTTGAAAACCAAAATACCAGCCAATAAATCGGAATGCCCATTTAAAAATTTAGTACAAGAATGGGTGACAATATCGGCTCCAAGTTCTAATGGCTTTTGTAAAATAGGTGTCATAAAAGTATTATCTACTAATACAATTGCACCCACTTCATGCGCTTGTTGAGTGATCGCTTGAATATCGACAACACGCAAAAGGGGATTACTTGGTGATTCAATTAAGACTAATTTAGGACGCAGATTTAACGCTTCTTTCAATGCAACAGGATCGGACTGATCAACAAATTTTGCTTTAAAATGACCTCGTTCGCTTAAACTATTAAATAACCGATAACTGCCACCATAGCAATCATGAGGCGCAACCACTAAATCATTAGGGGATAATAATGCAACGCTAACTAAATGGATGGCTGACATTCCACAATTTGTTAATATGGCATCGGCTCCACCTTCCAATTTTGCGACGGTTTGTTCAACTAATCGTCGGCTAGGATTTGATTTTCGACCATAATCAAATTCTCTGGGTTTTGCAAACTCTTCATAGCGGTAACATGTTGAAGGGGTAATCACTGGAACGACACTACCGTGTTGATCATCAGTATTTAAACCTCCCCGGACAGCAATCGTTCCTTGGTTCAAATTAGCACATCGGCTTTGATTGTTAGATTGATTAGCCATAATAATCTTCCTAGACCTCTTGATTTTTTCTTAGATATCAGTTGTATAAGAATAACACAATTAATAAAGACGTCAACATGTCTAGACGTCTAAGTATCTTGGTGTGTAGATTGCAGTAAAACAAAAAAAACGTTAAAATTATCCACATTATTTGTGATGTAATTTGGTGGAAAAATGATGAAATGGAATGGCGACTATATCAGCCCTTATGCAGAGCATGGTAAAAAAAGTGAGCAAGTAAAAAAAATTACTGTTTCAATTCCGTTAAAAGTCTTAAAGATATTGACTGATGAACGTACTCGTCGACAAGTGAATAATTTGCGTCATGCAACCAATAGTGAACTTCTTTGTGAAGCTTTTTTGCATGCTTATACAGGGCAGCCTTTACCATGTGATGAAGACTTACAAAAGGATCGAGAAGATGGTATTCCACAGCAAGCTCAAAAAATGATGAGAGATTTAGGTATTGATCCTGATCTGATTGATGAATAGAAATAAATGTTCATCATCGTTCAGCATCATTAGAGAAGGGATATAAAAAAGGCGCATTAAGCGCCTTTTTTATGATAATAACGAAAAAATCGTTACAACAAAAACTATTTTTTACCGCCAACCATTGAAAAACGTTGTTTGAATTTATCTACACGTCCACCAGTTGCAACATCACGTTGTTTACCAGTATAGAATGGGTGACACTCACCACATACGTCAAGATGAATATCATGACCAATAGTTGAATGAGTTTTGATAACATTACCGCAAGAACATGTTGCTGTAATTGCTTTATATTCTGGATGAATACCTTCTTTCATAATAAGCCTCTAGTGTTGGTTCGTATCGCTATATAAACGGCTATGAAAGCAAAGTCTATACACCATACGAGTGTTAAAAAACATGATTAAGGTTGCGAATTATACGCTTTAAACTGCTGGTAATCAAGCAATAAAAGCCTTGTTTAAACAGGTAACTGACCAATAGTTACTTGTAACTCAACCTTTTCACCGTTTCGCAATACTACTATGGGGACGGTTGTGCCTGGTTTCAACTCGGCTATTTGATCCATAGTTTGAATAATGGATTTGACAGGCTTGTTATCAACCATAATTAAAATATCATCCGCTTGTACTCCGGCTTGTAAAGAAGGGCCTTCGGCATTAGTAACCAAAATACCTAAAACAACCGGCATATCGCTTGGATTTCGAGTAGGCGTAAATTCTAATCCATCAATACCAATATATCCGCGAATTATTTTGCCATCCTGAATCAATTTATTCATTATCTTTACCGCTAACGCTGTTGGAATGGCAAAACCGATACCTTCTGGTACTTCATTTCCTAAATTTTTAGCAAAGGTTAAGGTGTTAATTCCGACTAATTCACCTTTAGTATTAACTAGTGCCCCTCCAGAATTACCATGGTTGATTGATGCATCAGTTTGAATAAAGTTTTGTCGACGATAAGGACTTAAACCATCACGTCCTGTTGCACTGATAATGCCCTGCGTAATGGTTTGCCCAATATTGTATGGATTACCAATAGCTAAAACAACGTCTCCAATTTTTGGTTCTCGGTTAGGATTGATGTGAATTGTTGGTATATTGGTAGCTTCAATTTTAAGTACTGCAATATCAACCAGTTTATCAGAACCAACTGTTAGCGCTTCAAAAATTCGTCCATCTTGTAAAGCAACGATAATTTGTTCTGCACCATCAACAACATGATAATTAGTAATAATATAACCCTGCTTACTCATAATTACCCCAGAACCTAGAGGTGTAATTGGGTTATCTGTCGATTGTTGAGACATTGCATTCACTGAACGGCTGTAGATATTCACAACAGCTGGTGCAGCAATTTTGACAGCATCAGAATAACTTATGGGTTCGTTATCAAAGATTGATCTTGAAAAGTTTGATTGTGTTCCATTGCGCAAGGTTGGAAATATAATCAATAGCACTATCGCTAAAACAGTACCAATCAATATAGGCCATAAAATTTTCTTAAGCATAATGATTTGATTGTAAAGGGTGATAAAAAGATTTTAGCACATCTGATTAGATGTTGAAATTAATGATTTTCGTCGATACTAAAGTATCGACGAAAAGAAAATTTATTTAGGAATTAGCGTAAAATCAAATACAAACGGCTATCACCCCGAACAATATTTAGCGCAATGGCAGATGGTTTGCTGTCAATAATTTTACGAAGATCCGCAATATTGTTAACACGTGTTTTATTTACACCCGTGATAAGGTCGCCTTCTTGCAGACTTAAACTTGATGCAGGTGAATTTTTAGCAATGCTCTCAATAATTACGCCTTTTTGTCCTTTAATTTCACCATTAGTCAATATGGCGCCATCAAGGGAGGTGTGTAAAGATTTTGCTTCAGTCGTCGATTCGTCGCTATTTTTTAATTTCACACTGACGGTTAAATTTTTGCCATCACGTATTAAACCTAATTCAACAGTTCGTCCAACACCAGCGGTAGCAATTTTAGCTCGTAATTCGGCAAAACTATCAACGGGTTTTCCATCCATTGACACAATCACATCGCCAGATTTAATACCGGCTTCCTTTGCGGCAGAATCATCGATAACTTCACTAACAAATGCCCCTTTTTGAATTTCAAGATCGAACGCCTTTGCAATATCAGAAGTTAATTCATTCCCTTTTATACCTAATACACCACGTTTAACTTCGCCAAACTCAATTAGTTGCGAAGTTAAATTTTTCACCATATTACTCGGAATTGCAAAACCGATACCAACATTTCCGCCACTAGGTGCAATAATTGCGGTATTAATTCCAACTAATTCACCATTTAAATTGACCAAGGCTCCACCTGAATTGCCTCGATTAATTGACGCATCAGTTTGAATAAAATTCTCAAAACCATTCATACTAAGCCCACTTCGAGCAAGTGCTGAAATAATACCAGAAGTAACCGTTTGACCAATTCCAAAAGGATTACCAATTGCCACAACATAGTCACCAACACGTAGTTTATCTGAATCAGCAAGTTTCAGTGCAGTTAATTTTTTACCATCTTGAATTTGCAGTAATGCAATATCACTTTGTTGATCTTTCCCAATTAATTTGGCTTTATACTCATGACCATCATTTAAAGAAATAATGATTTTATCTGCATTTTCAATAACATGATTATTGGTTACCACGTATCCCTTTTCAGCATCAATAATGACACCAGAACCTTGACCAGTAAACGCTCTCGATTGACTGTCAGGATAACCAAAGAAACGTCTAAATTCCTCTGGCATGTTATTTTGCATTTGAGCAACACCTTCAACTTTAATGCTAACAACAGACGGTAATACTGTTTCTAACATTGGAGCCAAGCTTGGTTTTTCAGTATTATTATCGGTAGGTATCGATGGAAAAGCAGCATAAGCATTTGAAAACATCGATAAACTTATACTTATACTTAAAGCAATAACACTTAATAGTTTTTTTTGTTTTTTTACTGAATTGTTCATTTTACAACTCTCGCTTTTCGAATAATTTAAAAATAATAGAAACATGTACTAGCGTTTACTAGTGAAATCGTATTAAGACCGTTGATCATCCGTTTTAAATAAATTTGAAGGATTATCAGAATAATCTTTAGGTTGCTTTTCTAAAACTAATTTTGGGCTACTGTCAGAATTATTTTCATCAAGACTAAGATTAGGCATATTTTCGCTACCAATAATCTGTTGCGAATTTTCTGCCATATGTTGATAAAGACGTCTAAACTCTTTAGCCATATTATCTAAGATTTCAGCACTGTGGGAAAAATGTTGTGCAATCATTTGTTTTTGAGTTTTCAATTCTTCTTGTGCTTTATCAAGCTCTCGTTTGGTATTTGCATATTGACGAGCTTTAGGACTAACCACATTCATTAAAATAGCGCCTACAATCAAGCCTATCACTAATCCAATTAAAATATAGATGATAATGTCTTTTTCCATAAATTACTCCTTGTACATTATATAGTCTGATTATATAAAATTAATCTAAACTTACTCGTTATCATTTTGCATGGTTAGCAAGTTTAATCAATTGTTTTTTTAGTTTATTTGGTGCATTTTCTGCTAATGCATATAAATAAGTTGCACTAATTTGTGTCATGGTACTGTTCATTGTAGCATCATTTGGCGAATGATTAACCCTTTGAGATGAAGGTGTAGCAATATCAGGATTAATACGATATTGAATAGATGCTAAAGATGGCAATAAGTTTTTGCGAATACCGGTTAATAAATTGCTTTGTTCATATTTTAGTCGAGTAAGCCAACTCGCTGAACTGACTTCAAGAATGAGAATACCTTGCCTAAAATTAGATACCCGACATTGAACATTTAACGGAGGAGGAAGTAGATCAAATACAACATCAGATAATTTCTTTAACGCATATATTCTTTCTTGAATATGCAATAAAGACGGATCTTGCGTCAAAATTGACGAAAGTATTTGTGGTTCATTATCACGCATAGGCTAACCTCATGCTCTCCATTATGATCTTTTGCTCTGTAAAAAACATACGCAATATATGACTAAAATAATTTAGCGCATCTAATAAAAAATATCTTACTAAAAAAAACCATTTACAGATAGTTAAAAAAACTTTTTCATATTTTTAATCTAGCATACTGAAAATAAACAACTTGTTTTGGAAGTCGATCCTTTATAGGAATAGCACCGTTTAAAAACGTTTATTTCAAGTAATAGCATAATTATCGTTTTATAAAAAAGGAAATCATCATTTATTACTATTATTTTAACAAAGATATCCAAGCAGTAAATGATTAAAAGCAATAATTGATACAGATTAGTTATATCGCTAATTTAATTTGATATATTTCAAATTAAAACATAAAAAATTGTAAACAAATAAAGTGGATTGTAATTTAAATAAGATTATCATTGCCGATTATAAAAAATAATAACAAAACTTAAAAAAATTTAATCCAAATAAAACTTGTTATTATTTTAATAAGCAAGTTTGAATTTTATTGATTTCTTTATTTAGTGCATCGATAACTAGGTCAGGATGTGAGCGTTGTAAAGTTTTAACGTTTTCAAAACCATCGTTTACTGTTGAACCAGTATATTGTTGAGCCTGTTTAATGTTGCTAAATAGATAATCAATATTGTTTTGATGGCGAGTAGCCGTTAAAGTATAACTGACAAAATATTTAGCGTTATATTGATAGTCGGTTACAGCATTGGCAACCACATGATTGCCTTCAACTAGCTTAATCGTTTGCCCCCCATTAATTGTGATCGATTGTTGATTAGGGATGTTGTATGAATACCACCAAGGTGATCCAAAATAACTTTCGTTTGTTAGCACAACTGGCCCATTATTGAGTTCTTGTGCAATACACAGCGACAATGAAGAATGAGGATTTTGGATTGGTATTGTTTTGCTATATTTATTGAGAATATCATCGCCCGCTGCGTTTTGTGCTATTTCGACGCCTTGGGTTTGATAAATCGACGCCATTTTTGGCGAAGTACAGCCAGTTAGCACAGCAACAAGAGTGAATAAAATTATAAACGCTTTCATGGCTAGCTCCTCATTGGTGTTAAACGGTTTATTAATTAGTTTACTCGTATCGATAAACATTAACCATAAATTAATATTAGAAATTGAATGAAAAGAACCAATGTTAAAAATGTGGAAATTAATAACAATTTTAGACGTTATGCGAGTGAGGTAAATAATTACCTCACATCATTAAGATAATATTAAACTTTTTTGCCACGAATTTTTCGTGATAATCGTTTAAATCCATGGGTAAATTTTTTAATTGCCATTGCCATAGCCGGAACTTTAATCTTAATATTAAATCGTTCTTGCAGTTCTATGGCATCGTTAGCTTTTGTTAGCCAAATAAACCCTGAATTTGTTAAATCGATAGCTTTAATTTTGCCATCTGGCGTTAAAATAAAATTACCACCATGCACATCGTTAGAGACTAAATTATAATGATGAAGTTTTTCGATACAATTTTTGACTTGTTCGCCATGTAATTTCATTTCGTCCCTTGTTAGCGAACGACCTTCAATAAAATTAAAAATCATATAGTGGCGTTTAGTTTTTTTATCGAATGCGACTAAATAAAGCTCATAAGCTATATCGCATTTATCCAGCGAAATTTTAGCTAATTTGTGGATTAAATTAAAATAAAAATCACCGGTTATTTTGGCAATAAGTCGACGTTCCAAACGATTTTCAACGCCACCATCAATTTTAAAAATAAATTTGCTTTGGTTATGATTAATTAAATAAGTATATCTTTCAATACGATCACTTGGATCCAATAATTCATGATGACCTTCCTCTGCCAGAAAGTGATCAAACAGTTCAAGATAGTCAATTTCATCATTTTGGACGTAAGCGAATTTCATATCACCACGTTCAGTTTCTATAATATTTGCAAAGTTATTCAAATTGCTTGGCTCCAACATACAACAACATAATTGGTTTATCTTAAACACTATCTATCTTAAAGTAAATGAAACGATGATAATTATCACGTTTACCTAACCTAATTATAATCATCAAAATTTTGCTCTGGTTAAAATGTTTTCTTATAATTGAAAATTATTGATAAATACGTTAACTGCTATGGTTTACTATGCCAAATAAGTCATCAGTTTGGTTTCTCTATATTATTAGAACAGCCAAACAAACATTTTATACCGGTATTACTACTGATATTAGTCGACGTTTACATCAACATCAAACAGGTCAAGGTGCTAAATATTTGAAAGGTCATCAAGATTTTACGCTTGTCTATCAAGTTTATGTTGGGGATAAATCCACAGCTTTAAAGCTTGAGTATCGTGTCAAACAACTTTCTAAGACTCATAAAGAAAAACTCATTGCACAATCGCCTAACTTAACGGAATTATTGGCAAGATTCATTGCTAACTAATTTATTTTATATGAGTTTATAACTCAAAATGCCGACATCAATGCTAAAGGTGGTGAGTAAATTGCTTTAGTTTGCTGTTCAAATTCCTTGAGTTGTTGATACCAAAAATCAACATCTGTGATCCAAGGAAAAGCAGCAGTAAAAGCGGGGTCTTGCCTGCGTGTAATAATCCAAGCTAGATAATGAACCATTCTCATTGCCCTTAATGGCTCAATTAATTTAATTTGTTGACTATCAAAATCGTTAAACTCTTGATACATTTCTATTAACGCATCAAGTTGTAGACGTTGTTCTTGCCGATTACCGTTCAGTAACATCCATAAATCTTGAATTGCAGGGCCATTACGTGCATCATCAAAATCGACAAGTATGGCTTGGTCTCGCCATAAAATATTACCAATATGACAATCGCCATGTAAACGGATGCATTGCCAATCATTATGCCAATGTTGTTCTACAGCTTTAATCAATTGTGTCAGGTTTGTTCTAAGCGCTGAATGAATATTTTTAGGAATAAAATCACAAGATAAAAGTACCTCTTGAGGCTGATAAAGGTACTCCTCAAGACCAATTGTCGGTCGGTAAATAAAGTTTTTTTGGGCGCCAATTTGATGCATTCGTCCTAATAATAGTGCGACTGACTCCATCTGTTCAATGTTATCAGATTCGTATTGTCTGCCGCCTATACTTGGAAAAAGCGAGAACAAGTAACCTTGATATTCATGCAGTGTGCTGTTATTGATTATTACAGGTGTAACAACAGGGATTTCAGCATCAAATAATGCTTGGGTAAATTGATGCTCTTCAAGAATTTGCTCTCGACTCCAGCGATGTGGACGGTAAAACTTAGCAACATAACGTATCCGCTCTTCATCCATGAATTGGTAGACGCGATTTTCATAGCTATTTAACGCTATTAAACCCGAATCAACACGTATCCCGATAGACAATAAACAATCAAGAATGAATTCAGGGGATAACGCTTGGAATGAAAAAGCAGGATGATTCATTAATTTCTCTTTTATTGTTGGTTAAACCATTCGTTTAATTGCCATTTTAATGGTTCAAGACCAATACGTTTTGGTGATGAAAAAGGGGATACCGTAATATCACCTTGAAAAGGTAAAATGGCTTCTTTGACCATATTAACTTGTTTTTTGAGCGCTCCGGACGCCAGTTTATCGGCTTTGGTCAATAACAACATGACAGGAATGTTTACTGATACCGCCCATTCAATCATCTGTTGATCTAAATCTTTTAAAGGATGTCTTATATCCATTAATATCACTAAACCTTTAAGGCTTTCACGTTTTTGTAGGTATTCACCTAATGACTTTTGCCATTTTCGCTTGATTGTTTCTGGCACTTGCGCATAACCATATCCTGGCAAGTCAACCAACCGACAATTAGGCTCGACTTCAAAAAGATTGATAAGCTGAGTCCGACCCGGTGTTTTACTGGTTCTGGCCAACCCTTTTTGGTTAGTCAGCGTATTAAGCGCACTGGATTTTCCTGCATTTGAGCGACCGGCAAATGCGACTTCTACACCACCGTCAAAAGGTAAATGTGAAATATCTGGTGCACTTAATATAAATTTAGTTTTTGCATAATTTAATGGTCGAATATCGTACATAAATAAGTATCCTATAAATGCATAGACAGCATTTAATCGATTAAAATGCTGTTACTGTATAGAAAAACTTAAGCATTGACAACTTTTTCAACGGCTTTTGCAAATCGGTTCATCCCTTCTTGGATTTCATCTTCTGATATAATCAGTGAAGGTGTAAAACGTAATACATTTGAACCGGCATTTAAAATCATCACCTTATATTCTGTTGCGACGTTCAAAAAATCTCGAGCTTTGTCATGAAACTTGGGTTGTAATTCAGCGCCAATAAGTAACCCTTTTCCTCGATATTCTCTAAACACATTGAATTTGTCATTAATTTCTTCCAGTTTAGCAATAAATATTGCTCGACGCTTTTCGATCCCTAAAAGTACGTCTGGTGAATTGATAATATCAAACGCTTCACAACCTACTGCACAAGCAAGGGGATTACCACCATAAGTGGTACCATGTACTCCAGCGTGCATCACAGAGGATATTTGATCGGTGGTTAACATTGCACTAATCGGGAATCCGCCACCCAATGCTTTAGCGGAGGTCAAAATATCCGGTATCACATTATATTGTTGATAGGTGTATAAACTACCTGTTCGTCCCATGCCACATTGAACTTCATCAAATATCAGCAAGGCATTATATTCATCACAAAGTAACCTGACACCATTTAAAAATTCAGGTGTAGCCGATGCTAAGCCGCCTTCCCCTTGTACCGGTTCAAGGACGACCGCACAAGTATGATCATCCATGACCGCTTTAACCGCATTAAGATCATTAAACGGAACATGAACGATATCGGCTGGCTTAGGGCCAAATCCATCGGAATATTTTGCTTGACCACCAACAGAAACCGTGAAAAAAGTGCGTCCATGAAAAGATTGGTAAAAAGAAATAATTTTAGTTTTATAAGGATGAAACTTTTTTGTGGCATAATAGCGAGCAAGTTTGAACGCAGCTTCATTGGCTTCCGCCCCTGAGTTGGCAAAAAATACGCGATCAGCAAAAGTATGGTCAATTAGTTTTTGAGCAAGCATTAATGCCGGTTCATTAGTAAAAACATTGCTAACATGCCACAATTTTTGACTTTGTTCTTGTAATGCTTTGATTAATCTTGGGTGGCAATGCCCTAAAGCGTTGACTGCAATGCCACCAGCAAAATCGATGTACTCTACGCCATTTTGATCCCAAATCCGGCTACCTTCACCTTTAACGGGGATAAATTGTGCGGGTGAATAAACGGGTAAAATGACTTTATCAAACAGTTCTCGAGATACGTTATGTTGCATTGTTACATCCTTACCTTTATTGACATGTTGCAATCTATTTTATGCCAAATAGAGGTTTAGTAAAGTAAATAATTATTCATTTAATTTGAATTAAAATTCATCTTGAAGGTTTTGCGCAGGATAGCGACCGAATAATTTTCTTCTTTTACATAATTGTTTTCAGTTATAATTGGAGAATATTTTTAATTGTATTTGGAAAAAGATTAATATGAGCCGCATTATATTTTGCCATTATTTACAAGAAGAATCGGAAGGTTTGGATTTTCAGCTATATCCGGGAGAGCTTGGCAAGCGTATATATAACGAAATTTCAAAACTTGCTTGGCAAGAATGGCTTAAAAAACAAACCATGTTAATCAACGAAAATAAACTCAATATGATGAATCCTGAACATCGAAAAAAAATTGAAGATGAAATGGTTAAATTTTTATTTGATGGTGAAGATATCATTATTGATGGCTATAAACCACAAAATTGAGAAATCACATGAAAAATAACATAAAAATTATTACATTATTTGTTACTGCAAGTTTTTTAGCGGGTTGTCCTAGTAAAAATGCAAATTTCGATAATGAAGATTATTATGTTAAAGATACCAATGCATTTAATATTTTAATCAGCCAGTATGCTAATAATATTGAACAAATTTGGGGGCCCAAAGAGGTACTTATTGCAGGGCCTAAAGATTATGTTCAATATGAGGATAATTTAGAAACGCGAGTTCATATTAACTTTGTTTCTGGGGTGATTACGATAGAAACTCTCTCTGATATGCCCATAATCAGTTTAAAAGATGCTATTGTTTCAACGTTACTAATGCCAGAACCAGATGATATTATTCGCCATGGTAAAATGGGGCAGGATCAGTCACAAGAGCCTTTTTTGTACAATCAGGTACTTGACCAAGAAATGCAACCTATTCGTTGGAGTGGTAGAGCCAATAACTTTGCTGACTATGTTCTTGCTCATAATATGCAAGTCCGCACATCGGGTTCTCATCAAATTACTTATGTTGAAATTAAACTTGTTCCTAATCATATTAATCAACGCGCCAGAAAATTTTTACCGTTAGTGATTGAAGCATCAAATCGTTATCTTATTGATGAACGATTAATTTTAGCAATTATGGAAGTTGAATCGGCATTTAACCCCTATGCTGTAAGTAGCAGTGATGCGCTTGGATTAATGCAAGTTCAACAACATACTGCTGGACGCGATATTTTTTCATTACGGGGAAAATCAGGGGAACCTAGCAGGCAATTTTTACTCGATCCTAAAAATAATGTTGATATGGGTACAGCTTATTTATCATTATTAAAAACAAAATATCTAGCAGGAATTAATAATCCCATCTCTTTGAGATATGCAATGATAACATCTTATAATGGTGGTGCAGGTAGTGTACTTCGTACCTTCTCTAATGATCGTAACGAAGCGATTAGCATTATCAATTCTATGACTCCACAACAAGTATATCGAAAATTGGTTACTTCGCATGTTTCTCAAGAGTCTCGCAACTATCTTATTAAAGTCAGTAGTATATTAGACAATCGGTAGAATATATTATAGTCATGCCATCATACTATATTGATTTATTGATATTATGATGGCCTTTGTTAAAGAAACAATAGTTATATGATTAACCTTGATTTGTTAATCTTAAATTTCACTTCTTAAAAAAAGCTTACCGTAAAGATAATTGAAATTGATAATAATCTGTTTTATTTGCTGTTTAACCGCTTACAACTCTTAGCAAATAAGGAGTTGATGCGGTTTCAACCTAAACTTAGAATAAGTGAAAATAATAGTAAAGTTTTAGCTATTAAATTTTTAGTAAATTTTATCTTTTCTTTATATCGTTTAAGGTCATCAACCTAATTTTAATAACAGAGTTGCAATAAAATGAAAGGAAATGCTAATTCATGAATAAATGTAATCGGTTCCGTATTTTTTCTGATCTCATAACAGGTTTGTGGATTTTGCTTGGATCAATTTTTGCTTTTGCTAAAACAATGACCAACTTAAACGTGCTTAGATCTATTGATGATAAAATAAATACAACAGAAAAACTGAACTTAAACATTTACCATTCTGGACTCATCTTACAAAAGTTATTTCTTGCTTCTTTGGGATTTTATAAAGATACAAATTATCCGATTAAAAATGTCGGTTCTCAAAATAAGATATATCAGCAACCTAATTTAGATCATTATCGTCAATTAGAAACATTGTTTTTCAGTAATAGCCATTTTGTTACAGCGTTATTTGAACAGACTAATACTGTTATAAAGGAACCTTTATCAATAAACAATATATACAGTGTAATCTCAGTTGCGCATTATGGACTTTTAAAAAATAGTGTTAACACGGCATCCTTTCAGATTTTAGGTCAATATGTTGTGCAAGATAGCAATTTGCTAACTAATTTATTTCAACTAAAAGATAGAATGTATAAAAAATACACACAAAGATATTAACTTTGATGATATTTTGATAGTTTAAAGCAAATATTTATTATTTATTGATCGTTTTATTCGATCAATGTATTATGTCAGCTCAAAAAGTCTCAAACTAAAATGTTATTTAAATCATTAATTATTAATTAAATGTTAAGTTAAAACGATAATCGGTATAGATGTTAATAAAAGACATTTAACTGAACCAACAATAAATAAAAATAATAGCTATTAAAAGAAAGGAAATAAACTAGATGAAAAAACATAACTGGACCCGACATCCGCTTTGTTTGGGGATAAGTGTTGCTTTTTTACTCGGCTCAAATGGTGTTTATGCCGGTACGGATAACGTGCCCAAATTGAACATTATTCGGGATGAGTTTAATGCAAAAGAAAAGCTTAATTTAAGTATCTTTAATCCTAAAGTGAAGTTAACTTCACAAGGATTATTTACAACACCAATGGGGCTTTATGTTTACACCAACTATCCAACCAAAATTGCGGAATATCAAATCACCATTTATCGACAATCAGATTTAGACAACCAATATCCTATAAAGACCTTACGTTTTAGTGATATCAGTCCTTATGAAGCGGTATTATGGAATGGTGAAACGGATAATGGTGAGCCATTATCGATTGACAGCGAGTATAAAGCGATTTTAACCACCACCAGTTATGACGGTTTGAAAGACAATGTTTATGCAGCATTTTTTAAAACATTAGGTTATGGCATTGCACAAACCGACAGTGATTTTATTTCCTATAGCAAATCTAACCTCCAATCCAGCTCGTCGAATTTATTATTTGGTCAATTAAAATCAGACAGCACGATACCGGGCTTTGGTGAAAGCCGAATAAACCATCAGGGCATTGTCACCAGTGCCCAAGACCGTAAAGTGGTCATTCAAATGGCGGGGCTGGAAGATAAAAAAGCAGTGAAGCTCAATGGTGAGCGCTTAGTGGTGGACGACAATGGTCGAGCCATGCGCGAGATAATTTTATCGCCGGGTGAGTATCAGTTTGATTTAAGCTGGCAGGATGAGCAGGGTCAGACCCACACACAGCAGGAAAAGCTGGTAGTGGAGCAGGAAGATGACCTTTTCTATGTGGGTATAGTGGATGTGACGTATGCGCAAAACAATGTCAGTGGCGACGGACAATCCATACTGGAAGAGGCTGACAGTCATCACTATAGCGGCAAAGGAAGCTGGGATGGACGGGTTGCTTTTTATTTAAAAGCGAACAAAGGTGATTATCGCATTACCGCCCATTTGGACACAACGGAAACCCGGCTGAAAAATGCGTTCGGTCATTTAGGTGAAAAAGACCCGACCCGTTTTATCCGTGAAATCGACCCGCAAGCTTACTACCCAAGTTACGGTGATGGTTCGACCACTGAACGGGATGTGGATACGGAAGGGAAGTTTTATCTCAAAATAGAGAAAGGGAAAAGTTACGGGTTATGGGGTAACTATAACACGCAGATTACGGGCAATGAGTTTGCCAACTTTAACCGCAGTTTATACGGTGCACAATTGTTTCATGAAAGTGAAGGCGTGACCGGATATGGCGACACCCGCACGTACGGGACGGTGTTTTTATCGAACGGTGAAACGCGAGGCAGTCATGTTGAGTTAGCCTCGACCGGTGGTAGTTTGTATTTTTTAAAACATCAGCGTATTACCGAAGGGAGTTTAAAGCTGTCGATGGAGGTACGTGACCGTAATACGGGTCGGGTACTGAGCACCGGGACGTTAACGGAAGGCGTGGACTATGAAGTCAATCAGTTTCAGGGTCGGGTACTTTTAACCAAGCCACTGCCGATGACGGCACAGGGTGAGACGGGGAGCTCGATAATTGAAGGCGGTAATCTGTTAGGGGGTAACCCGGTGTGGATTATTGCGGAGTATGAATATTACTCAGACGGTTTTGACTTTAACAGCGAAAAAGTGTTTGGTGGTCGTGCTTATCACTGGTTAAACGACCATGTTCGAATTGGCGGGACGTATATCAATGAAGACCAGTCAAGCGGAGATACGTATGAATTAAAAGGGGTAGACCTGATAATACGACCGACGCAAGGAACACATACCCATGTGGAGTATGCGAAAAGCAAGGCAGGGATGAATGATATCTATGTGTCGAGCAATGGTGGTGTATCGTTTAATCAAACGACGTTATCAGGCGATACCCGAGGTGCGGCATGGAAGGTTGAGCAAACCATCAACTTTAATGACTTTACGGATGAGGATATTCCGCTGAGTTTTAAAGGGTATTACTCGATGCAGCAGGAAGGCTTTTCATCGTTTGCCAAAGCCCGAAGCAGTGATTTGGAAGAGTGGGGCGGCGAGTTACGTTATGACTTTGAGCCGGATAAGCGAGGGGTATTAGTTTCTTACAGTAATGAAAAAGACAAGGGTAACTATGTAGAACGAATAGCCCGTGCACAATATTACACCACGCTGGGCGATTTATATAAGACCACATTAGAGCTGGAGCACCGCAATAACCACAATTATGGTGAGGACAGCACGCATGAAATGCTGGTGGCGGCGAAACTGGAACGCTCGTTTTTTGACGGACGGGACAAAGGTTACATTATTCAGCAGCTGACGTTAGG
>NZ_LZGN01000042.1 GCF_001690185.1 Gilliamella sp. wkB308 | reverse complement strand
CACCAACTAGCTAATCCCATATGGGTTCATCAAATGGCGCACGTCCTTGCGGAACCGTACTTTGGTCTCTCAACTTTATGCGGTATTAGCAGTCGTTTCCAACTGTTGTCCCCCTCCATTTGGCAGATCCCCATACCTTACTCACCCGTCCGCCACTCGTCATCAAGTGCAAGCACTCATGTTACCGTTCGACTTGCATGTGTTAAGCCTGCCGCCAGCGTTCAATCTGAGCCATGATCAAACTCTTCAATTTAAAGTTTGATGCTCAATAACTGTTTCTGACATATTCAAATGAATCTTCAGTGTCACTTATCAAGACTTAATTTTTTGAGTCCGTAGACTTTATTCTTTCGTCTCGCAAGTGCCCACACAGATTGTCTGTTTCTTCTTTTTAAAGAGCTGACAGTATTTTTTTGCTTTCGCTTTTACTGTCTCAAGGGCTGCGTATACTACGCTACACCTTTTTATTCGTCAAGATCTTTTTTCAAAATTTTTGATCCTGCTCACTAACCTCTTGTACCGCCTGCTTTCGCTGACGCCGTGTCAGTGGATGCGCATTATAGAGCCTTAAAAAAATCATGCAAGCGTTTATTGCAATTTTATTTCTGTTTGTGTTTTTTTTACCCATGCCGTATTGAAAACAATCTGATCCTATACAAATTTTACAAACTTTCTTTATTATTATTAATTATGTCAGTTATGAGATTTTTGGTTTAGGTTAACTTTTTAAGATGGATATTTCATATGCCTTTTACTTTCGCACACCCAGCAATTGTTTTACCTTTTAATAAAAAGCCTCAATTTTTTTCAATGACAGCCTTAATTCTAGGTAGCATGTCCCCTGACTTTGAATATTTTCTTAGAATGAAAATAAAAAGTGATATGAGCCATACTTTATTTGGTATTGTTTATTTTGATCTGCCAATAACATTAATGGTTGCTTTTATCTTTCATTCCATCATTCGTAATGAACTAATCAAAAATTTGCCTCATTTCCTTTATAAACGATTTGCTCATTATCTTACTTTTAATTGGAATCAGTATTGCTTGCATCATTGGTTTATTGTTTTGACATCAGCAGTAATAGGTATATTGTCTCATATTGGTTGGGACAGTTTTACTCACTTAACTGGCTTTGTAGTAAAACACCTTCCTTTTTTGCAACAAACAATTTCCTTAAAAAATATTGATATTCCTATTTATCAATTACTACAGCATGGCAGTACTTTGGTCGGAATGAGTTTAATATGCCTCTTTATTCTTAGATTACCGATCATGACTGATAAAAGGAATACGGTTAGTTTTCTATATTGGGGGTTGGTGATGATGATCGTTATAAGTAGTTTCTCAGTTTTTTTCGCCAATACTATCTATACTTTTGGTCAAAATGTGGTGAACTTTATTGATGCAATATTTTTAGGATTAATATTCGCACCACTTATCATGAGAATTATACGGCGTTTATTTTAAACACCGTAATAGAATAGTATTGTTTTAGAACGTTATGATTCTGCTTTTATTTTATTAGGTAAATCCGCCAAACTATCGATTACCCAATCGGCTTGAGCAACGACTTCTTCAGTGATTGGGTCGCCCGTTTTCACTAAAACGGTTTTTTTGACCCCAGCCTTTTTACCTGATAATAGATCTGAAAGCTTGTCACCCACCATATAGGAATTAGCAATATCAATGCCTAATTCTTTCGCTGCGGTTTGAATCATACCGGGACTTGGTTTTCGGCATTCACAATGATCTACTAGTGGATCATGCGGACAATAATAGATACCATCTAAGTCAACACCTCTGTCTTGTAACGACCAATCCATCCATTCAGTTAAAGTATGAAATTGCTCTTCTGAAAATTTGTTTCTGGCAATTCCAGATTGATTAGTGGTAATAACTAACAAGAAACCCATTTTTTTGAGCTCTTGCATTGCCTCAATTACGCCGTCAATAAAGTGGAATTTATCAATTGTATGCACATAGTTATAATCGATGTTTATTGTCCCATCACGATCTAAAAAAATAGCAGGCTTCATATTTACTCATTTTCCTTTTATTTAGGTATTTACCCTAATTTGCATAATATATTATTGATTGACTTAGATGTCTAGACGTCTTAATATTCAACTATTCGCATTTTGCATTTATATATTATGATACAATTACAACATATTTCGAAAACTTTTGAACATAATAATACGTTAATCCACGCATTAAAGGATATTACTATTAATGTACCCAAAGGTAAAATTTATGGAGTTATCGGTAAATCTGGTGCAGGAAAAAGCACATTAATTCGCTGTGTCAATCTGTTAGAAAAGCCGACAAGTGGTAAAATTTTTCTAGATAATCAAGAGATAACTAATCTATCTAATCGACAATTAATTCCTGTTCGTCGAAAAATCAGCATGATTTTTCAACATTTTAATCTTCTCTCATCACGTACCGTATTTGATAATATTGCTTTTCCTCTGGAACTTAATCGGACACCCAAAGCCAAGATTAAGCAAAAAGTCGATGAACTAATCGCGTTAGTTGGTTTGACTGAAAAAGCGAATGTCTATCCAGCCAATTTATCTGGTGGACAAAAGCAACGTGTTGCTATCGCACGAGCCTTGGCAAGTGACCCTAAAGTATTATTGTGTGATGAAGCAACCAGCGCCCTTGATCCAGAAACAACGCGTTCGATTTTAACTTTATTAAAAGAAATCAACCAGAAACTTGAATTAACAATCTTATTAATTACCCATGAAATGGATGTCGTTAAACAGATTTGCGATCAGGTTGCCGTTATTAGCAATGGAGAGTTAGTTGAACAATCATCAGTAGGTGAAATGTTTTCCCATGCTAAAACCGATATTGCCCGTCAATTTATTCAATCTACTTTACATTTAAACATTCCTGATGACTATTTAACCAAGCTCTCAAAAGAGTATAAAGAAGGACTTAATCCCTTATTACGACTAGAGTTTTCCGGTGTTTCGGTTGATTTACCACTGTTGTCGCAAATTGCTCAACAATTTAATATCGAAAGCAATATTATTAGCGCTCAGATGGATTACGCCGGTGGCGTTAAATTTGGTTTAATGCTAGCGGAAATGAAGGGAGAGACGAAAAGTATTGAATCCGCAATTAAATTTTTAGAAAAAAATAACACCAACGTAGAGGTGCTTGGTTATGTTTAGTTTTATTCCTTCTTTTAAACCTTTTGAAACTTTATTTCGATATTTAGCACACTACAATTTTTGGGGTGATTTTGTCGCTTTTTGCTCTTCTTTTAATGGTTTTAATGAAGCCATGTTATTTAAAATGGCACAAGCAACGGATGATACTATTTATATGGTGTTATTATCGGGTTTTTATGGAACATTAATTGGATTACCATTAGGTATACTGTTGTATGTCACCCGAAAGGGAAATATACTTGAAAACTACATCGTGCATTTTACATTTTCTTTTCTTACCAATATATTTCGAGCAATTCCTTTTATTATATTAATTTTATGGATAAAACCTTTTACAGTTGAAGTTATGGACATTATTACAGGCCAAGCTACTTTTTTGGGAAGACAAGGTGTTATAGTTCCACTTAGTGTTGGTGTTTCGCCTTTAATTGCGAAAATGATTGAAAATGCATTACTTGATATTCCTAAAAGTTTAATTGAGGCAGCTCGTTCAATGGGAGCTACACCATTACAAATTATATATAAAGTTCTTATTCCAGAATCATTACCAATTATCATTAATAGCATGACAATAACGTTGATAACACTAACAGGCTATATTGCACTAAGTGGAGCTGTTGGAGCTGGAGGCTTAGGTCAATTAGCGATTCAATATGGCTATAATAGTTACAAACCCGCTATAATGAATACAGTTGTTATATTATTGGTTGTACTAGTTTTCCTAATCCAAGCTATTGGCAATAGGATTGTAAAATATGTTACTCATCATTAATTTTGGAGAAAATTATGTCAATTAAACAGCTAGCATTAATTACCACCTTAGTAAGTGCCTTTTTTTTAACGGGTTGTGATAATAGTAAACAAACAGTATCAGAAAATAACAATTCAAATCAATCTGATAATATGACGACACTTAAAGTCGGCGTTATTTCAGGGCCCGAACAAGAAGTAGCCGAAGTGGTGAAACAACAAGCTAAGGATCTTTATCATTTAGATGTTGAGTTGGTTATTTTCAATGATTATGTCACCCCAAATCAAGCATTAAATGATGGGTTAATTGACGTTAATGCCTTCCAACATAAACCTTATTTAGATGAGCAAATGAAAGAGCGTGGTTACAAATTAGCTGTGGTTGGTAATTCATTTGTTTATCCAATTGCAAGTTATTCTCATAAACTTAAACCAATCGACAATTCTACGCCAACAGGTGAAGGCGTGAAAGTAACATCTCCACGTGGTGAAACTTTCTTTATTCCAGCTAACTCAACCATTGCGATTCCAAATGATCCAACTAATTTAGGTCGAGCATTACTGTTATTACAACATGAAGGATTAATTACCGTTGATAAATCAAAAGGTTTATTACCGACTGTTTTAGATATCACCAGTAATCCTAATAATTATAAAATTATTGAGCTTGAAGCGCCTATGTTGCCACGCTCTTTAGACGATGCACAAGTTGACCTTGCTATTATCAATAACGCATTTGCCGGACAAGCAAATTTAACACCTAGTAAAGATGGCATTTTTGTTGAAGATAAAGAATCTCCTTACGTTAATATTATCGTTGCCCGTGAAGCCGATAAAGATAACGAGAATATCAAAAATTTTGTGAAAGCTTACCAAACAGATGCTGTAGCACAAAAAGCAGATCAAATTTTTAATGGTGGTGCTATTCGTGGTTGGTAATGACTTACCAAAAACATTAATCAATCAAAAATCCGCCGATTTAAGGTCGGCGGAAACAATAAACGACAAAATAAATAAAGTTATTGAGTGATATACTGCAGACCATACATTAACTCAGTAAAGCATAATTAAGATCATGACCTGGCAAATAGATCCCATTGGTATTATACATTCCCCTTATAGCGAAAAATTTGCTGTACCCAGACAACCGAATTTAGTTCCTGCCGGATATGGAGAACTTCATTTATTGGCACCTTATAATGATCCTAATAGTGTTAAAGGATTAGAACAGTTTTCACATTTATGGTTGCTGTTTCAATTCCACCATATAGACCAGAACAAGTGGCGCTTAACCGTTCGTCCTCCTCGTTTAGGTGGAAATAAAACGTTAGGCGTATTTGCAACTCGTTCCCCATTTAGACCCAATCATATCGGGCTTTCAGCAGTAGAATTAAAAGACATAATCATTAAAAATAAACAAGTTATTTTAAAATTAGGAAGTTTAGATTTAGTTGATGGCACACCTATTATCGATATAAAACCCTATCTGCCTTATTGTGATAGTTATCCAGATGCCACTGCTGGCTATGCACAAACGACTCCAGAAAAAAAATTACACGTTGTGTTTTCAAATGAAGCTCAACGTTTTTTAATATCACAAAAACAGAATTACCCAGAGCTAGCAGACTTAATTACTCAAGTCATTTCACATGATCCTAGACCTGCTTATAAACAAAATAACATCGATGAACAAACATATGGATTAACGCTATACCATTTTAATATTAAATGGAAAATCACAAATGAATGCGCAATGGTCGGCGATATCGAGATTATCAAAAAAAAATTTACTTAACTAAATAATAAATAATTTTCTTTTTCCAATAGGATAAAATAGTTTTGTAAATTTTCTTAACAAAATTATGGCAAAAAATTAATAAAAAAGGTTGGTGTATTTATACGATTCTGATACATTATGTACGGGTTTAATTCCCTATATTTCACTTTGCCACTAAAATTATTTAATAATCTTAGTGGTATTTTTATTCCCAAAAATCAATGGATATTTGTTTTGTGTTTGTTTCGCATTTCAGCGATATCAATCTCATCAAATATATAATGTTTACCACAATAATCACATAGGATATCAATCTTACCGCCATCCTGTTTGAGAATTTCATCAATTTCATTTTGCGGTATTGTTACTAAACTATCTTCAAAACGTTGCCGAGAACAACCACATTTAAATGTAACATTCTCAGTTTCAAACAGTCGAACTTGTTCTTGATTATAAAGGCGATATAAAATTTCATCACTCGTGAGTTTAAATAATTCATCACTTGTGATTGTTTCGGTTAAAGCGCTTAGGTGCTCAAAAGACTCTTTTGTATTTTCATTAGCTGGTAACACTTGCAATAATATGCCGGCAGCCATTGGTTTATTATTGTAAACACCTGTTTTAACAAATAATCTAGTTGGCAACTGTTCAGACTGCATGAAGTAATTTTCAATACATCCTATTAGCGTCTCTTTTTCAAGTCCAACAATACCTTGATAGCGTTCTCCATTTTTTGGCGTAATAGTAATTACAATATAACCATTACCCACCATATCTTTCAGTGACGCATTATCAGCAATATCACCATTAACTCGAGCAACCCCACGTAATTGTTGAAGATGATTACCATTGACAACCGCTAAACGCAAAGGACCATCACCTTGAAGTTGAACCGCAATATCGCCTTCGAATTTTAAGGTTGCGGTTAATAAACTCGTCGCAACTAGTAATTCACCCAATAAATTTTGTACTGCTACAGGATAATTATGGTTATCTAAAATTGCTTGGTAAGTTTGTTCTAAACGGGTTATTTCACCACGAACAGGGTGGTTATCAAAGATAAATCGATTTAAAGTATCCATATCAATTATTGTCGCCTTGTTGTCTATCATATTTAAATTTTATTAAATTACGCCGCTCTTTCTTATCCGGCTTTCTATCAGGATGTGGCATGGTTAATGCATTAAGCTTACGTGCTTCTGCTATTTTTTCGCGTTTATCAATGCTCTCTTGTGTTTCTTGATAAAGTAATTGAGCTTCTTGCGCTGATCTCCGTTGTCCATTAATCGCTAGAATTTTAATTGTTTTTTGATCTGAACCTTGACGAAGAGTCAAAATTGCACCAACTTCCACCAATTTACTCGGTTTAGTTCGTTGGCCATTATAGTGAACTTTTCCCCCCTCGACCATTTCACGAGCAAGTGAACGTGTCTTATAAAATCGGGCAGCCCACAACCATTTATCTAGTCTGATTTGATCCATTTCACTCTCATATTAATTTATCAAAAACATCATTTAAACACGAACAGGAGTTTTAACATTTTAATAATATATAAGGCTAACTTAACCAATATCAATTGTCTGATTGAAGAAAATGATTGATCGCATTGACTTGTATAGTGCCAGCTAAACTAAATGGTGCAATTTTACCAGATAAATTAGCGGTATAATTAGTTGACTCAGGATCGTAATTAACTAATTTCCAGTCTTTTAATAAAGAACTTGGGATATTAGTAGCACCTAATTGAAAAGAGGTAAACTCTGTTTGATTGGCATTAAGCTTTGCTTTTATTTCAACAATACCCTTGTTAATTAAACTACTAAAGTTTAATAATGCATGCTGCTGTGAATCATATTTTAAGGTCAAATCTGGATAATTAATCTCAATGCCATTAATAGATCCTCTTTCAGCTTTGAAAAATAGGTTTCCGGCATCAAATCCTAAATATTTATCTTTGACTATAACAATATCTGAACCCAATGCTTCAAAATTAGTAAAAGCAAAAGGATAGTTAGCATCAACATTAATTAATAGACTTGGTAAAATCGATAAGTGAGTAATTTCAATCCGACTAAATTGTGTTGGTAATACTAATTGCTCTACATGTTGAGGTAATTGATAAATGACACTAGCTATCGTGACTTGTTCTAACTGTAAACTATTATCATGCCAGCTACCTTTTAAATTTACATTACCTTTATTCCAAGTGGCAATCGCTTTGTCAATCTGAATATTATTATCATCAAGATTGAGCTGAAGTAATACTGAGGAAAATAGATTATCTAACCATACAACGTTATCGGCATTGAAAACAAGAGAGCTTTCATCAAAATACCATCCATTATCAAAACGAATATTTTTGACTTCAAGATTCCCTTTTTCAACAAGAAAAGAGGGTAGCTGTATACTACTTTCAAATATCGACAATTGTCGTAAAGAGAATTTAGGTAAATAGGAAATATAATTTTTCCAAAAATCGTCTGTTTGAGATTGTAGATGTATATTGCTTAATTTAAGTTGTTCAATATCCCAACTTTTATCAGCTAATATCTTTAATTTACTTACAAAAAATCCATTTTCAATATTACCGCCTAAATTAGTTAAATAGGTAATATTATCACGTTGAAATCCTTGAACGACTACTGATTTGATAGCAACCCCATTGATCAATACTTCGTTAGAAGTGAAATCAAACTGGGCATTATTTAAACTTGATGAAGAATAAGATTTAATTCCGCCATTTAGTTGTTTAAATATAATTTTATCTTCATTATTATTGATTGAAACAGTAATGTTAGAATTAATAAATTTTAACGTATCAGTCGAAAAATCATAATGTTTAATTCTGCTATCAGTCAATATTCCATCAATCACAGTAACATAGCTAAAATGATTGAATTGCCACAGTTCATGTTTATCTAACCCTATAACCATTTTAGGAATATTAGCTATTTGTTGCTGACCGTCGCTGATGACAACATCATCCAAGACAACTTCATAAACTTTTGAAAAAGAATGGTGAACATGCCCAATTGAGATAGTGTAGGGACTTAATTTTGATAATTGCTCACTTACAAGTTTTGCCCCAAACGCCGTCTGTACTACAAAATAAGAGAGTAACACTAACAACCAAGCAATAGCTAAAAGAGTAAGTAAGTAAAATCGTATCCGTCGCATAAATGAATAAAATTGTTATAATAAGCCGTTCACAATGACATTACGATAAACGATTTTAAATGAAATAGCATCTTATTTTAGTATAAATGATTTGTCGTTAAGTTAGTTTTACAGTTAATATATAGAAATACACAATCATATCTTTGAAATACCAAATGGAATCGATCACTCTTCCTTTATTTAAAGTAAGATGAGGGATTGTTTTTATTTAATTTAAATAAAGCGGGAGACACACAAATGAAACAAATCCCAATGACAGTAAAGGGAGCTGAATTATTACGTGCTGAACTTGAAGAGCTGAAAAATGTCAAAAGACCTCAAATTACAGCAGCGATAGCCGAAGCAAGAGCACACGGTGATTTAAAAGAAAATGCAGAGTATCATGCAGCAAGAGAACAACAAGGTTTTTGTGAAGGCCGTATTCAAGAAATTGAAGGAAAGTTATCACAAGCACAAATTATAGACATTACCAAAGTCAAAAACACTGGTAGAATTATTTTTGGTGCCACCGTCACTGTTATTAATGTGGATACTGATGAAGAAACCACTTATCGAATTGTAGGTGATGATGAAGCTGATTATCGACAAAATCTCATTTCGGTTAATTCCCCTATTGCCAGAGGATTAATTGGTAAAGAAGATGGCGACACAGTACAAATAAAAACGCCTGGTGGCGATGTAGAGTTTGATATTGTTAAAGTAGAATATATTTAAAAGGTTAATTCTGCTTTGTCATTTGCTATAGATAAACAGGGCGAATACCCTGTTTATTAATCGTATTATTTAGGTAACGTGATTTTTTTCTCTTCACTTGGTCTAAAAATAGTAAAAATAGAACCAACTTGTTGTACTGCAAGGGCATGCGTTTCACGTATGATTGCTTCGCAAATAAGCTTTTTTGTCTCTCTATCTTCAGCAGACACCTTAATCTTAATTAACTCATGAAAGTTTAACGCATTTTCAATCTCTGCAAGCACACCTTCAGTAAATCCATTAGCGCCGATCATGACAATTGGTTTTAAATGATGAGCTTCACCTTTTAAATACTGTTTTTGTTTATTTGATAAATTCATTATTTTTTTATCACATTAAGTTGCAATTTTGCTATTCTACCCTTATATATATTTGTAATCAATTGAAGTGAACTCTTTACTATAAGGATTTATTCCCTGTGAGTAACAAAAAACGCTCAGCAAGCTCGACTCGTTGGCTTAATGAACATTTTAATGATCGCTTTGTGCAACAAGCACAAAAAAAAGGTTTACGATCGCGAGCATGGTTCAAATTAGAAGAAATTCAAAAAAGTGACAAATTATTTAAACCCGGTATAACCGTTGTTGATCTAGGCGCAGCGCCTGGCGGATGGTCACAATATGTGGCGTCTGTTATTGGTAGTAAAGGACGAATTATCGCTTGCGATTTATTACCGATGGATCCGATTGTCGGTGTTGATTTCCTACAAGGTGATTTCCGAGACGAAGGCGTGCTTAAAGCTCTACTTGACCGTGTTGGTGAAGAAAAAGTACAAGTCGTCATGTCAGATATGGCTCCTAACATGAGTGGTCAACCTGCTGTTGATATTCCAAGAGCAATGTATTTAGTTGAACTTGCTTTAGATATGTGTCGAGATGTCCTTGCCCCAAATGGCAATTTTATTGTCAAAGTTTTTCAAGGTGAGGGATTTGAAGATTATTTAAAACAAGTTAGAACGATCTTTAAAACGGTCAAAATTCGCAAACCTGAAGCATCCAGATCGCGATCGAGAGAAGTTTATATCGTTGCAATGGGTATGAAGTAGCCAGTAGCACAATTTTGTAGTACCATTACTTCCTAATTTTAGTCGTAACTATTAATTTTTATGAGAGGTTTTTCTTTTGAACGACATGGTAAAGAATTTACTGATCTGGGGAATTATTGCCGTAGTATTGATAGCTGTATTTAATCAATTCAGCTCAATATCCAATAGCGGACCTCAAATCAATTATACTCAATTTAATTCCGATATCACCAGTGGTAAAATCCAAGAAGTGCATATTAATGGACGCGAAATTATTGCCACGACAAAAGATAATCGTAACTATGTAACTTACATCCCTTATTTTGATGAAAAATTAATGGATGACTTAGTTTTAAATAAAGTTGCCGTTTATGGTAGTCCAGATGAAAAACCAAGTTTGTTAGCAAGTATTTTAATCTCTTGGTTCCCTATTATTTTATTAATCGGATTTTGGATCTTTGTCATGCGTCAAATGCAAGGCGGTGGTAAAGGCGGTCCAATGTCGGTGGGTAAAAGTAAAGCTCGGATGTTAGCGCCAGATCAAGTAAAAACCAAATTTACCGATGTCGCAGGCAGTGAAGAAGCCAAGCAAGAAGTAACAGAAGTGGTCGATTTTTTACGTGATCCTGGTAAATACCAAAAATTAGGTGGACGTATACCGAAAGGTATTTTGATGGTTGGGCCACCAGGTACCGGTAAAACATTATTAGCTAGAGCCATTGCCGGTGAAGCCAATGTGCCTTTCTTTAGTATTTCAGGTTCCGACTTTGTTGAAATGTTTGTTGGTGTGGGCGCATCACGTGTACGTGATCTCTTTGAACAAGCCCGTAAACACTCACCTTGTATTATCTTTATTGATGAAATTGATGCTGTTGGTCGCAAACGTGGAGCGGGTTCAATGGGCGGGCATGACGAACGCGAACAAACCCTAAACCAAATGTTAGTTGAAATGGATGGTTTTGAAGCTAACAGTGGCATTATTATGATTGCAGCAACAAACCGTGCTGATATTCTCGATCCTGCATTACTTCGTCCGGGTCGTTTTGACCGTCAAGTTCAAATTGATTTACCTGACTTAAAAAGTCGTGAGCAAATTCTGGCAGTACATGTACGTAAAGTACCTTTAGGGTCTGATGTTAATCTAGCAGTATTAGCGCGCGGAACGCCAAATTATTCGGGTGCTCAATTAGCTAATTTAGTTAACGAAGCAGCACTATTTGCCGCTCGCCGTAATAAACGTTTAGTCACGATGGATGAGTTTGAAGAAGCCAAAGATAAAATCGATATGGGTACTCAACGTCGTTCATTATCCATGACAAAAGAGCAATTAACCAATACGGCTTATCACGAAGCGGGACACGCAATTGTGGGTTATTTAATGCCAGATCATGATCCGCTTCATAAAGTCACTATTATTCCACGTGGAGGAGCGTTAGGTGTCGCCTTCTTCTTACCGGAAGGTGATCAAATTAGTCAAACTCGTACTCAGTTAGAATCAAAAATTTCAACAGCTTATGCAGGACGAATTGCCGAAGGCTTAATTTATGGTGAAGATAAAATTACCTCTGGTGCATCCAGTGATATACGATACGCTTCAAATGTAGCCAGAGCAATGGTTACACAATGGGGCTTCTCAGATCGTTTACCACCTGCATTGTTTGAATACGAAGAGTCTTCTTATGGAGTCATGAAGAAAATATCTGATGGTACAGCTAAAATTATTGATGAAGAAGTTGATGCAATCCTGCAACGAAACTATCAACGAGCTAAAACAACACTAACTGAAAATATTGATATTCTTCATGCAATGAAAGATGCTTTACTTAAATATGAAACAATTGATAAAAAACAGATTGATGAACTAATGAATCGCCAGCCAATCACGCCACCAGAGGGTTGGACAGCGAGTGATGAAAAAGCAGCACAAGAAGTACCAAATGAAGGTCGTGATACACCACCTGAATCCGATAATTAATCTGTTTTTAATTTTTATAACGCGCTTCGGCGCGTTTTTTATCGAATGATTGAATTAAATCTCAGCTAAAAGTGATTTTCAACATAGATAATAAGCTTCAATGATTTTGCTATTGCTTAGCTTATAACAAAGTTTAACGATAGCAAAATTAAGTTTAAGATGACTTAAATAAGGCATAATCATGGAAATTCGTTTCAATAATCAAATTATGGATCTCTCTTTTCCTCAGGTAATGGGTATCGTAAACATGACGCCAGATTCGTTTTCTGATGGCGGTAATTATAACAATCTTGATGATGCTATGCGCCGAGTTGATAATATGATACAAGCAGGCGCAACATTTATTGATATAGGCGGTGAATCAACACGCCCTGGTGCAGCCATTGTATCAGTTGAAGAAGAGCTAGATAGAGTGGTGCCTTTAGTTGAAAAAGTGGCTCGCTATTTTGATGTTTGGATTTCCGTTGATACCTCTAAACCTCAAGTCATGATAGAGTCGGCAAAAGCAGGAGCCCATTTAATTAATGATATTCGAGCATTAACAGAGTCTGGTGCAGTCGAAGCCGCAGCCCAAACAGGATTACCAGTTTGCATTATGCATATGCAAGGTGATCCTCAAACCATGCAAAATGCGCCACATTATCAGCAAGACATCTATCAAGAAGTCGATCAATTTTTTGCCCAACATATCAATCGTTGCATCAATGCAGGGATTGAGCGAGAAAAAATTATTCTTGATCCAGGTTTTGGCTTTGGTAAAACATTAGCACACAATTATCGATTACTCGCAACACTTGAAAAATTTCATCACTTTCATTTACCACTATTAGTTGGCATGTCTCGCAAATCCATGATTGGACAAGTATTAAATGTTCCACCTAAAGAACGTATGTTAGGTAGCGTTTCTTGTGCAGTAATTGCAGCGATGAAAGGTGCACAGATTATTCGAGTTCATGATGTAAAAGAAACCTTTGATGCACTGAGAATTGTGCAAGCCACTTTAGCTGAACAGGAATAAACGGGGTTTGACTTCAAAAAATAAGCCATTATTTTGTTAAAAAGGGAATGTTTAGACAAATAAGATAAAAATCCCTTTTTGTCTTATTCTTAAAAAATTTTCAATTTTTGGCATTACTGTTTCTAATAATCGTTAAACAATAACAACACTTAAAAACATCACTAAACCGACATAATTATTATTTTGAAAAGCGTTGAAGCATCGAGTTCTATCACGATCGTTGATTAACCATTGTTGATAAAGAAACAGTAACGACACAATCAATAATCCACAATAATAAATAAGAGATAAATGATTATTGAGACCAATCATTATCAAGCAAATCACTGTTATTATCTGTAGAATGCCTATCATCAATTTATCATAGTGCCCAAACAAAACAGCCGTCGATTTAATGCCAATTTTGATATCATCATTGCGATCGACCATGGCATATTCCGTATCATAAGCAACTGTCCAACAAATATTTGCCAAACACAATAACCAACAGGTTAACGGAAACTGTTCAATTGTGGCCGCATAGACCATTGGAATGCTCCAACTAAATGCAATCCCTAATACTATTTGCGGAAAGTAGGTATAACGCTTCATAAACGGGTAAATCATTGCAGTTAACAATGCACAGCCAGCAATTATCCAAGACAAAGCATTTAAAAAAAATAATAAACAAGCAGCCATAAACAACAATATCAATAATGTCCATAAAGCATTTTTTGCAGTTAAAACACCTTGCGCTAAAGGACGGTGTTGCGTTCGCTCCACATGCGCATCAAAATGGCGATCAGCATAATCATTTACCACACATCCTGCCGCTCGCATCACAACAACACCTATCACAAAGATAACAACAAGTTCAACGGGCGGATGAGGATTGGCAAGCCAAATTGCCGTTATAGTTGGCCAAAGCAATAGCAAGATTCCAATTGGTTTATCTAACCGCATAAGTTGTAAATAAGCTAACATATCTGATTTCTATCTTATATAACAATAGGGGAATTATACCTTTTCCTTCAAAAACTGTAACGCTCTCAATAATTGAGTCAAATTAATTGCTACAATTAACAAATAGGCTCATTGAAGCATCTCTAAATATTGTTCTGCAATAACGGCAAGAGCAGCATAAAATGGACTAATTTGATTCTGTTTTAATTGATTTAAATAGTAAGTAGACCACGTAAATAAATGCTCATTTAATAATTGATTTGCTGTTTGTGGCTGATTTTTTTCCAGCAGTAATGCAAATGCCATTAACATTAATCCAAACTGATCTTCAGGCTCATTCATACCTGTAGACAGCATTACCCCCTGTTGCTGTAAAAATGCACGATAACGTTCTTGTGATTCCCCCATTAATAACTTTTCTTGATCTAAATAGACCGATCCCCAAGGCGGGGCAAGCATTTCACCTTGTCCTTCAAATAACAGGGAAAAGTGATAATCCAGATCTTGATGAGTTAGTTCTACCTTCAATTTTTGACATTGCTGATGAATTAATTCGGGATTTTGCCAATTAGCAAGCTGATCGATATGGAGTAACGCCTCAATCAACGGTTTGACGGTTTCACTTCGAGGAGAATAGTAAAAAAATGCCCCAATGATTTTTGCTAAGGTAACGGTAGTTAGATTATCCAATCTTATCTCTCTTATTCATTATAAAATGACTTAATTTGCTATGAGTGATTAGCTTCAATGATTAAAGCGGTATTGTCCATAAATTATAAAATGCAATGCGTCCACAAACTTCACCCAAAAAAGTACAAACAAAGGCTGTAGTACAAAGTATCGTCATATGTTTTGTTCGCCAACAATTAAAAATAATCAACATTAGCGCAACAATTAATAAAATGCACTCAGTCATCATCCAACTCAATTGCGCATTAGCCAGCGTAGGACTGATTGAAGTCATTAAATTAAAATAAGGTACCTTTGACAGCACAATTAATAAAACGCCAATAATAAAAGCACCGGTTCCCAATCGATATAGCCCAACCCTAGCACTAGCAATACCACCTAATGCCAGCATCGTTAGATACATTTGAATCGGTGTATAAACAGTATCCCACGTTTTCACTGTGGGTAATCTATACGTTAAAACAATCGTCCAAACAAACACTAAACTTAGTATCATTAACACGATCGCTAATAGTTGATTTATATAAGGGATGCGATTTATCTTTAAACAAAGCGACTTAATCATATCAAGTTTTTCACTATTGGGATAAAGGGCAAAATAATTGAGTAACAGTGAGACAAGCGTGACTCCAAACAATACACCAAAGGTAAAAATTTCATTACTCATTGGCGAACGACCGATACCCAAAATCACATTGAAGGCACGCATGGGATGCCCCAAATGGAATGAGGCAATTAGCATACCAAGAGCCATAAAAATCAGTGCTATCCCATTAATTTTTTGTCTAATAAGTTGTTTAGCTTGTGAATAATTGATGAAACAAGACAAGCTACTCAGCAATACCATTCCCGCAGATAATTGCCCCAATACCGTAAAAAAAACGAGTGGTAATTCATGCATATTAAACCTCCTCTGGATTGAGCACTTTACCCAATGTATCACCCGAACTCTTAGCTTGCGCATGGGGTTTAATCACAATATTGGGTTTAGTTAGCTCAGCATTAGGTAAAGGGGCAATATTACGTTCATTGCCGTAACGCTTACGTAGTTTGCCTATCTCGTCAAAATCTAATGCATGTTGCGGACAAGATTCGACGCATACAGGCTTTAATCCTTCGGCAACACGTTCATAACAGCCATCGCATTTTGACATGACACGCTTTTGATGATCATACTGTGGTGCACCATAAGGACAACGCATTTCACAATACCGACACCCGATACAAACATCCTGATTAACAACCACTAAGCCATCTTGCTTGCGTTTGTGCATTGCCCCCGTCGGGCAGCCTTGTACGCAAGTCGGCTCATCACAATGGTTACAGGCGATCGATAAATAATAAGTAAAAGTATCATTCTGCCAAATTCCAGCTACTTGCTGCCATGTGCCACCACCATATTCATAGACTCGTCGAAAATGCACCCCAAGCGCATTATCTTTCTCGTCTTTACAGCTGACTTGGCAGGTCTTACATCCGGTACATTTGGAAGAATCAATAAAGAATCCATATTGCATTTTCATCATCTCCCTGTGACTTATGATGCCGAAGACATACTGGATATTGGTTTGATATCAACCAAATTGGTATGTTGTGAATTTGATTTTGCCAATACCGAAGGACGCAATGAAGTTAATCGATTGACACATCCCCCAATATCGATACCCACTGCATTAGTTTTTGCCCACAACCCTTGCGGAATGGCAATGACCCCGGGTAATATACGTGGCGTTACTTTGGCTGGAATATATAACCGACCGCGATCGTTAAAAACTTCGACTAATTGACCATGCTTTATGTGTCTCTGCTGAGCATCAATAGGATTGATCCACAGACTACTGGCAACAGCCTCACGCAATTGCGGAAGATTGCTATAAGACGAGTGGCAATGTCCTTTAATATGAAATCCAATTAACTGTAACGGGTATTTTTCTTGTTTTAGCTTATCTTCGCTTCCTTCAATCGCGGGTAAATAAGCTGGGATAGGATAAAGTTTATCGTCCTGCTCAAATTCCCATTCACGCGCAATTTTTGCCAAAGCTTCAGAATAAATTTCAATTTTGCCCGATGGGGTATTTAACGGATGATTAATTGGATCATCGCGAAATGCCTTTAAAGCAATTTGATTATCACTGTCAGCTAATTTACGATCAATAACTCCCATACCGTCTGTTTCAGCAAAAGCAGGTAAATCAGGATTTTGTTTGCGCATTCTTTCATAGCTATACGCTATCCACTCCGCTTGTGTTCGTCCTTCCGTAAATTTATCTTTAACGCCCATTTTTTCTGACAATTCGGTTAGCACATCATAAGCCGGACGATTTTCCCAAAGCGGCTTGATGGCTTGTTGCATACGAATCACGTAGTGATAAGCGCCCGATGCATAGGAATTATTGATTAAATCATGACTTTCAACTGATGACACATCAGGTAATAACAAATCGGCATACCTTGCTGAAGCGGTCATATGCGTATCCCAAACCAAGATAAATTCGCATTTTGATTCATCTTGTAAAATCTGATGGGTTCGATTGAGATCGGCATGTTGATTACCAATCACATTACTGGCATAGCTCCAGATAAGCTTGATACCAACATCCAATTTATCTTTACCCAGTATATAAGCATTTTTTGCTGTCATGTTCTGCGGTTCTTCAATCGCTTTCGTCCATAAAAAGAATGGAATACTGGTTTTAATCGGATTTAACAGATTTAGACCAGGAACAGGATAAGTCACGCTTCCACCCCAAGTTCCGATATTAGTACCTGGTTTACCAAACTGACCCGTGATAATTGGCAGTATCATAATCGCTCGGGTAGTATGCTCACCATTTTGCCAACGCTGAGCCCCCCAACCTTGAGAAATCCATGCCGCTTTAGCATTGACAATATCTAATGCAAGCTGACGAATTTGTTTAGCTGGAATACCGGTCTTTTTAGCTGCCCATTCAGGGGTTTTAGGCGTTCTGTCATCACCTAATCCAAGAATATAAGATTTAAAATCACTAAAAGGCGGTGCACTGTCGGGTAATGAGTCAGCATTCCAGCCCACACAATATTGATTGAGCATTGCATCATCAATTCTATCTTCTTCAAGCAAAGCATAACCGATTGCAGCAACTAAAGCGGCATCTGTTCCAGGAATAATTGGAATCCACTCAGCATTGTAACCCACAACACTTTCACTACGCCTTGGATCAATAATAATCACCCTTGCTTTACTTTGTGATAATGCATTGAATAGCTCTGTCACCTGCCCCCCACCCGACATTCGGGTTTCAGCAATATTTTGTCCAAACATTACCACTAAATCAGAATGTTTAATTTGGTCTATTAACGACTCTTTTGCATTGCCATAGATATAAGGTTGGATAGCGGTTATTTGACCACTTGAATAATCACCATGATAATTGAGATAACCACCAATCGTACTCAAAAATCGCTTACAAGCACTACGTCCAGAAATATTTGCACCTGTAGTACCTGTGCCATATTGATAATAAATAGCCTCGTTGCCATATTGATTAATGGTATACTTGAGTTTATTTGCCAATAAAGCGATTGCTTCAGCCCATGAAATACGTTTGAATTTACCTTCACCACGCTTACCCACACGCACCATAGGATATTTTAAACGCTCAGGATCGTAAGTTCGCCACCGTACCGCTCTTCCACGCAAGCAAGGACGAATTTGATGCAGGCCAAAGACCGGGTCATTAATACCATCTTCTGAAGAAATTTTAGTAATAATATCATTCTTAACATGGACTTTTAGAGGACAACGACTACCACAGTTAACTAAACAAGCACTATAGACGATTTTTTCCTCATTATCCGAACTGGCAAGGCTATCATTGTCATTAACGTTAGGTTTTGCGTAAACAAATGGGGATTGAATGGTATTAGCTAATGCTGCAACACTCCCAATCGCTAACGATTTTTGTAAAAAATCTCGTCGGGTTATTTTATTATTTGACTTGCTCATTTTGTTCCCTTATGTCTATTTGGGATTTATTTATCATAATACTTTATATTGTTAGACAGGTTGATAACACAGAAAACGGCATAAACCGTCTTTAACTATCAATAAATTAAGGTAATAACAATTATTCTCAATACATACTTGGTAAAAATACTGAATTTGCTTTTCATTATAAATTTAATTTCATGCATCTTAAAGAAAGATTGGTATAATAAGCTCATTTATTCGAATAAATAGAAAAACTATGTCACAATCTACTTATAACGCTGTTGATATTGAAGTCTTAAAAGGGCTCGATCCTGTTCGTCATCGTCCAGGCATGTATACCGACACGGCTCGCCCAAATCATTTAGGGCAAGAGGTTATCGATAATAGTGTCGATGAAGCGATAGCCGGTCATGCTCGTCAAGTTAAAGTCACGCTTTATGAAGATAATTCATTAGAAGTCATTGATGATGGTCGGGGTATGCCTGTTGATATTCATCCCGAAGAAGGGGTACCGGCTATTGAATTATTACTTTGCCGTTTACACGCTGGCGGTAAATTTTCTAATAAAAATTATCAATTCTCTGGTGGGCTTCATGGTGTGGGTATCTCAGTTGTTAATGCGCTATCTAAACGGGTTGAAGTCACCGTTAACCGAGATGGCCAAGTGTACCAAATTGCGTTTGAAAATGGCGAAAAAGTCGAAGATCTACATGTGACAGGCACGTGTGGACGTCGTAATACAGGCACAAAAGTTCATTTTTGGCCAGACGAAAAATATTTTGATTCACCAAGATTTTCAGTACCCCGTTTATCTCATCTACTTAAAGCAAAAGCGGTACTTTGCCCTGGTCTTGAAATTATCTTTAAAGATAAAATTAACAACACCGAACAACGCTGGTGTTATCAAGATGGCTTAAAAGATTACTTAATGGAATCCGTCAGTGGTTACTCACTACTACCGGAAGAGCCATTTACCGGCAGTCATACCGGTGATACAGAAGCCGTTGAATGGGCACTCTTGTGGATGCCGGAAGGTGGCGAACTGCTAACAGAAAGCTATGTTAACTTAATTCCAACGGTGCAAGGCGGTACCCATGTCAATGGTTTACGCCAAGGGTTGCTTGATGCAATGCGTGAATTTTGTGAATTTCGTAATTTGTTACCACGTGGCATAAAATTGACGGCTGATGATATTTGGGAACGCTGTGCTTATGTGTTATCAGTTAAAATGCAAGAGCCACAATTTGCAGGACAAACCAAAGAGCGCTTATCATCCAGACAAAGTGCTGCATTTGTATCTGCCATTGTTAAAGATGCCTTTAGTTTGTGGTTAAATCAGCATGTACAAACCGCTGAATTACTAGCGGAAATGGTGATCTCCAGTGCACAACGACGATTAAGAGCTTCAAAAAAAGTTATTCGTAAAAAATTAACCAGCGGTCCGGCATTACCGGGCAAGCTTGCGGACTGTTCATCACAAGACTTAAGCCGAACTGAACTCTTTTTAGTGGAAGGCGATTCCGCAGGTGGATCAGCTAAACAGGCTCGAGACCGTGAATATCAAGCGATAATGCCATTAAAAGGTAAAATTTTAAATACTTGGGAAGTCTCATCAGATGAAGTCCTTGGTTCTCAAGAAATCCACGATATTTCGGTCGCTATCGGTATTGATCCTGATAGTGATGATTTAAGTCAATTACGATATGGTAAAATCTGTATTTTAGCCGATGCCGATTCTGACGGTTTACATATTGCCACCCTGCTTTGTGCGCTATTTGTTCGTCACTTTCGTGCAATGGTCGAACACGGACATGTCTTTGTTGCCATGCCACCATTATATCGTATCGATCTTGGTAAAGAAGTCCATTACGCCTTAGATGAAGAAGAGAAAGAAGGAATTTTAGATCAGCTTAAACGGAAAAAAGGCAAACCGAATGTACAACGTTTTAAAGGTCTAGGTGAGATGAATCCACTGCAACTGCGTGAAACAACGATGGACCCAAATACTCGCCGTTTAGTACAGTTATCATTAGATAATTCAGAAGAAACAATGGCGTTAATGGATATGTTACTTGCTAAAAAACGTTCAGAAGATCGCCGTGAATGGTTGCAAGAAAAAGGTGACCAAGTCCAACTTGATGTCTAACATAAAGAATGATTTAGAGGAACAAGAATGAGTGAGATAACTCATGACGGAGTAGAAGTTCAGTCGCTACGTACCTTTACAGAAAGCGCTTATTTAAACTACTCTATGTATGTCATTATGGATCGTGCACTACCTTTTATTGGTGACGGTTTAAAACCAGTGCAACGCCGTATTGTTTATGCCATGTCAGAATTAGGGCTTAACGCTCAGGCTAAATTTAAAAAATCAGCACGTACTGTCGGCGACGTTTTAGGTAAATATCATCCACATGGTGATAGCGCCTGTTATGAAGCAATGGTACTGATGGCACAACCATTTTCTTACCGTTATCCATTGGTTGACGGACAAGGTAACTGGGGGGCGCCAGATGATCCAAAATCGTTTGCGGCAATGCGTTATACCGAATCACGCCTTTCCAAATATGCCGAACTACTATTAGGCGAATTAGGACAAGGTACGGTCGATTATACCCCTAACTTTGATGGAACCTTACAAGAGCCGAAAATGTTACCGGCAAGATTACCGAATATTCTATTGAATGGTACTACGGGCATTGCTGTTGGAATGGCGACCGATATTCCCCCCCATAATATTCGTGAAGTAGCCAGTGCAGCGATTATGCTTGCTGACAATCCGAAAGCCACGCTAAGCGAAGTAATGGCTCACATACAAGGGCCAGACTTTCCAACTGAGGCAGAAATCATCACCCCTCGACAAGATATAGAAAAAATCTATAAGACAGGGCGTGGTTCAATTCGTATGCGCGCTGTATGGAAAAAAGAAGAAGGCGATATCGTTATTACTGATCTGCCACATCAGGTTTCAGGTGCGAAAATTTTAGAGCAAATTGCCTCGCAAATGCGTGCCAAAAAGCTACCATTAATTGAAGATTTACGTGATGAATCTGATCATGAAAATCCCACACGACTCGTCATTGTACCTCGCTCTAATCGTGTTGACTTAGAACAGGTCATGAATCACCTGTTTGCCACAACCGATCTGGAAAAAAGCTATCGGGTCAATATGAATATGATTGGGCTAGACAATCGCCCATCCGTCAAAGGGTTAGTTGAAATTTTAACTGAATGGTTAGAATATCGTCGTAATACGGTAACCAGACGTTTAAATTACCGTTTAGACAAAGTATTAAAACGCCTTCATATTTTAGATGGTTTACTTATCGCCTTTTTGAATATCGATGAAGTCATTGAGATTATTCGCTATGAAGACGATCCTAAAACAGAGTTAATGCAACGGTTTAATTTAACTGAAATCCAATCTGAATCGATTTTAGAGTTAAAACTTCGTCATTTAGCTAAACTTGAAGAGATGCGTATCAAAGGTGAGCAAAGTGATCTCGCTAAAGAGCGTGATCAGTTGCAAGCGTTACTCGGTTCGCCTAGAAAATTGAATAGTTTAATTAAAAAAGAACTTCAACAAGACGCTGATAAATACGGAGATGAACGTCGTTCTCCAATTGTTGAACGCAGTGAAGCAAAAGCCATTACCGAACAAGAACTAATACCGTCAGAACCGGTGACCATTGTCTTATCAGAAATGGGGTGGGTAAGAGCGGCTAAAGGTCATGATATTGATCCAACAGGACTGAGTTACAAAGCTGGCGATAGTTTTAAATCGGCTGCAAAAGGAAAAAGTAATCAACCTGTGGTATTTATTGACTCAACGGGTCGTAGCTATGCCATTGAACCCAATACATTACCTTCAGCGCGAGGACAAGGCGAACCACTTACGGGTAAATTAGCATTACCTGCTGGTGCAAGCGTTGAACATGTGTTGATGTCAGCGAATGACAATCAAAAATTTTTACTTGCCTCAAGTGCGGGTTATGGATTTATATGTCAATTTAATGATTTAGTCGCGCGTAACCGAAACGGTAAAGCCATAATTAATCTACCGAATAATGCAAAAGTACTCACGCCTATTGAAATTTCAAATGACGAAAGCTTACTTTTATCCATTACCCAAGCAGGACGGATGCTTATTTTCCCTGTAAAAGATCTCCCCGAACTGGCAAAAGGCAAAGGAAACAAAATTATCTCATTATCCAATGCAGATGACAGCCTTGCCTATATGATTTTAATTACACCGGAAACATCCATCACCTTATATGTTGGCAAACGCAAACTTACCCTGAATCCTGTTGATTTACAAAAATTTAGGGCAGAACGTGCTCGTAAAGGTAGCGCTTTACCACGTGGACTACAAAAAATAGATCGAATTGAGGTAAACAAATAGTATGTCTTTTATTTGGGCGATTATTACAGGCTTTGTATTAAGCATTGTATTAAAATCGGGATGGGGTTATTTACTTGGATTTTTTGTTGGTCCAATGCTCTATCAAACCCTTTGTAACAAGTTAAACCAGCAAAGAACGCAAACTAATCCAACTTTATATTTAACCATTGTTTTTGAAGTACTTGGTCATCTCAGTAAAGCAAAAGGCGTGGTCACACAAGATGACATCAATCTTGCACGCCATTTTATGGATAGACTACAACTTGATAGCAACAGTAGACGACTTGCGCAAGACTCATTTAATCGAGGTAAAGCTGCGGATTACCCTCTTCGAGCTCGTTTAAAAGAGATATATATTCAATACCGCTTTCGACGTAATGTGTTAAATATTTTTTGTGAACAACTCATTCAAGCGGCACTGGTTGATGGTCATTTAGATGAAAAAGAGTCACAAATATTGTATATTGTGGCAGAAGAATTTAATATTCCTCGTCAACAAATGACCATGTATATTAAAATGATGATGGGAAGCTACCATTTTCGTCAAAATGGTCATTACCAAAATCAATACCAAGATCAGCATTACCAATATCAACAAAATCATCAACATCAGGGCTATCAAGGTCGTTCAGCACAATCAGATCTACAAAATGCATACAAAATTTTAGGTATCGAATCATCAGCCGAAATTACAGAAATAAAAAAAGCATATCGAAAACTAATGAATGAGCATCATCCCGATAAGTTAGTGTCAAAAGGCTTACCTAAAGAGATGCTTGAAGCTGCCAAAAAACGCGCTCAAGAGATTCAAGCTGCTTATGATCTCATAAAAGTATCGCGCGGATTTAAATAGAGACAACAACGATGATGCATTGGCGTTCAATTATTCGAATTGTAGGATTATTGATAACATTATTATCTGTTTTCATGTTATTACCTGCTCTAGTCGCATTAATTTATCGTGATGGCGCTGGTGCGATATTTCTTCGTTCTTTCTTTGCTGCCTTGATTTTAGGCGGCTTATTATGGTTACCAAATCGACACCAACGTCACGAACTTAACACCCGTGAAGGTTTTTTTATTGTGGTGCTATTTTGGGTTGTGTTAGGCACAATTGGCGCTTTTCCATTTATTTTTGATAATCACATCAATTTAAATTTAACAACAGCATTTTTCGAATCCTTTTCTGGTCTAACAACAACGGGGGCAACCACCATTGTCAAGTTAGACCATTTACCTAAAGCATTACTATTTTATCGACAATTACTGCAATGGCTTGGCGGAATGGGGATAATCGTGTTAGCGGTTGCTATCCTACCGTTATTGGGTGTTGGGGGGATGCAACTTTATCGTGCTGAAATTCCCGGCCCACAAAAAGACAGTAAAATGCGCCCACGTATTGCCGAAACAGCAAAAACCCTTTGGTCAATCTATATTCTACTTACCACACTATGCGCAATCTGCTTGTGGTTTGCAGGCATGAATGTATTTGATGCTATCTCCCATAGCTTTTCAACGATTTCAATGGGGGGATTTTCCACCCATGATGATAATCTGGCTTACTTCAATAGCCCGGCAATCAACTATATTGTTACCCTATTTTTAATCTTATCTGGCTGTAACTTTGCGCTCCATTTTGCCGCATTAAGCGGTTTTTCAATAAAAGTTTACTGGCGAGACCAAGAGTTTAGAACATTTATTTTCATTCTATTAATACTGATCGCCATATGCGCAGTGGTTATCTTTTTCTATAAACCTCATCGCCTTAGTATTGATAAAATCATATTACAAGTCGTGTCCATATCATCGACAGCAGGATTTTCTGTAGATGATATTAATACTTGGCCTTCATCATTACCTATTTTTCTACTTTGTGCCTCGTTCATTGGTGGTTGTGCCGGTTCGACAGGGGGTGGCTTAAAAGTGGTCAGAGTACTACTTTTATTTATGCAAGGTTCGCGTGAGCTAAAACGATTAATCCATCCAAACGCTATCTATACCTTAAAATTAAATCATCGAGTTGTACCTGAACGAATTATCGAATCAGTTTGGGGATTCTTTTCTGCTTACGCTTTAGTTTTTCTAATTAGTTTATTTATCATTATGGCAACAGGCGTTGATGCAACCGACTCATTTTATATTGTTGCCTCTTCACTGAATAATTTAGGTGTTGGGCTTGGTAGTGTCAGTGATAATTTTGCCCATGTCAGTGATGTGGTGAGATGGGTGATGGTGGTCGATATGCTATTTGGACGACTAGAAATATTTACATTATTAGTCCTTTTTACACCAACATTTTGGCGAAGTTAACCTTAAACTCAAACACCCATAAAAATAAAACTTTTTGCCAAATTATGCAAAATTCATAAATATTTTATTGATTATTTAGTCAATTACATAGAAAATTAGAACGCAGCATGTGCTGTGTTTATTAGAGGTAATCACCTGACATATGGAATGGATCATGGATCCTACAATCTGGATTGGTTTATCCACCCTGATTGTACTTGAAATCGTCCTTGGTATTGATAACATTGTTTTTATTGCCATTCTTGCCGAGAAGCTTCCACCACACCAACGCGATAAAGCACGCATCACTGGTCTTGCTTTTGCATTAATTACTCGCATTATTTTATTAATGTTCACCGGTTGGTTAGTCACACTCACGACACCACTATTTACAGCGTTTGGTATTAGTTTTAATGCCCGCCAACTTATTATGTTAGTGGGAGGCATATTTTTACTGTTTAAAGCCACCATGGAACTCAATGAACGTCTTGAAGGTGCAGCTCACGAAGAAGGAAAATCGAAAAAAACCTCACACTTTTGGACTGTCGTTGTACAAATCGTTATTTTAGATGCCGTGTTTTCTCTCGATTCAGTGATTACAGCGGTCGGTATGGTTGAAAATATTCCGGTCATGATTATTGCCGTTTGTGTGGCAATTTGCATTATGATGGTCGCAAGTAAACCGTTAGCCTATTTTGTCAATTCTCATCCCACCATTGTTATTCTTTGCTTGAGCTTTTTATTAATGATCGGCTTTAGTTTAGTTGCGGAAGGATTTGGTTTTGCCATTCCAAAAGGCTATTTATACGCTGCTATTGGTTTTTCAATCATGATTGAGTTTTTTAATCAGTTAGCTATATTCAACCGTCGCAAAGCATTGAATAAAAAACCATTGCGAGAACGGACTGCCGAAGCGATCTTACATCTACTGAAAGGAGATGTTGAAGAAGATCCAGATACTCACACAATTGATACCGTATCAGATAACAATAAAAAAGAATCTGTCTTCAACCATCAAGAACTTAACATGGTTGAACGCGTACTTGGACTGGCACAACGATCGGTCAGTAGCATTATGACAGCAAGGTTAGATGTTGATATGGTTAATATCAATGACGACCGTGAAACAATTTTGAAAGAGATTTTTGAAAATCCTCATTCACGATTAGTCGTAACTGATAATGCGTCGATTGACGAACCTTTAGGTATTATTCAAGTTAACGACCTGTTAAAAGATGTTTTGCAAAATAAAGAACCAATCGATATTAATTCTTTAATTAAGCAACCGCTAATCTTTCCCGAAACGGTATCGTTACTTGTTGCGTTAGAACAATTTAAAAAAGCCAAAACCCATTTTGCTTTTGTGGTTGATGAATTTGGTTCCATGCAGGGCGTGGTTTCAGTCACCGACATCATCGAAACTATCGCTGGCGATTTTCCAACCGAAGAGGAAGAAATTGACGCCAAACATGATATTCAATGTCTGGATGATAATACGTGGATTGCCAATGGTTATATTCCGGTTGAAGAGTTGGTTCGATTTGTCCCAATCCCAATTGATGATAAACGTGAATATCATACCCTTGCAGGATTATTGATGGAAAAAGCTCAGCATTTACTTGAAGTCGGTGAGACCATGCAAATAGGTGATTACCTATTTGAAATAGCTGAAATTGAAAGCCATCGTATTTTAAAAGTTAAAATTACTTTGAACAAACTTGATTCAATTTAATGAACCAAGGACATACTCAATCGTAACTCATTATTAATGGGTTACGATATCTTAAAAATTATTCAATATTCATTATCCTCACTAAAAATCCAACATTAGATGTTGAACCATTGGTTTTAAAGATTATTTTTGTCTTCTAATAAAACAATAATAAGTGATTAGATTTGTCTCCATTACGCTATAAACAGATGAGTTAACCAAAAACAGGTAAATACCCATCCTATTATCTATTTAAAGATGCTATAAAATACGCAGATAAATTATGATTAATTTAATCAGGATTCACTATTTCATCATCGCAACTTAATGACTATATGAAATTTACTATTAAAGTCAGTTTTTAATACAGGTATTTATTAATAAAGGCTGAGCAGAATAATGCTTGACCTGTTAAAAGAAGCGGTAATAATAATGCAGTGAATTTTGTACTGTATAAGCAAGCCAATCACCACAATTGTCACGCTTGACTAATGATAAGCAAAAGTGTGGTTATGGCATTATACAAATATTCATTATTATTAACCTAAACTAGGCCTTAACTTATGAATTCAATATTCGAAAAAATATTTCAATTGAAAGCAAAAAAAACCACCATTGGTACTGAAGTGATTGCAGGATGTACGACATTTCTTACTATGGTCTATATCATCTTTGTTAATCCGTCCATTTTGTCAGCAACAGGCATGGACACCTCAGCAGTATTTGTATTAACCTGCTTAGTAACAGCCTTTGCATCGATTTTAATGGGTATGTTTGCTAATTTACCGATAGCACTGGCGCCTGCTATGGGACTCAATGTATTTTTTGCCTATGGCATGTGTGGCGCAATGGGCTATTCTTGGCAAGTGGGAATGGGCGCTATATTTTGGGGATCGTTAATCTTTTTTGCACTATCCCTTTTTAAAGTTCGCCATTGGCTAATAGAACATATTCCACAATGTTTACGTGTTGGTATCAGTGCGGGTATTGGACTGTTTATTGCGTTTATGGGCTTTCAAAATATGGGGATTGTGGTTAGCTCTCCATCAACACTATTAACCTTAGGCAATATTCTATCTCTTAAAGTCTTATTAGGTTCTTTGGGTTTTTTCATTATTATTATTTTAGCTGCACGCAACTTCCATGCTGCGGTTTTAATCTCTATTCTCGTGGTCACATTACTTGCTCTGTGGCTGGATCCTAATATTCATTATGAAGGCATCGCCTCTATTCCACCAAGCGTTTCAAGCGTAGTTGGTCATGTTGATCTAGCCGGTTCACTTAATATCGGTATTATGGGCGTTATATTTTCCGTCATGATCGTCAGCTTATTTGATTCATCAGGTACGATTTTAGCCTTGACCGACAAAGCTGGCATTTCAGACGAAAAAGGACGCTTCCCTAAAATGCGTCAAGCATTATTAATTGATAGTTTCAGTTCATCACTTGGTGGGCTTTTTGGGACTTCATCAGTTCTCACTTACATTGAAAGTTCAGCGGGTATTTCCGTAGGTGGTCGCACCGGTTTAACTGCCGTTGTCGTTGGGATTTTATTTTTAATGATGACGTTCCTATCACCTTTAGCGCATTTAGTCCCAACTTATGCAACATCTGGCGCACTAATATTTGTGGGAATCTTAATGGTATCAAGTTTAGTGAAAGTTAACTGGTCTGATTTAACTGATGCAACACCAGCCTTTATTACTGCACTGATGATGCCTTTTGCTTTCGCCATTACTGAAGGAGTTGCACTTGGTTTTATCTCTTATGTGGTATTAAAAACTTTTACCGGTAAATTTAAAGAACTCAATCTTTGTGTCATCATTTTTGCTGTACTATTTGCACTTAAATTTATCTTTATCGATCATCATTAATCGTCATTCCTCATCAATGCTATTGATGAGGACCCCCTCAATCTTTAACTAGTATATCCCTTTTCAGTTGGCGTAAACGTCAAAAAGTGAACGTTTTTACTACTCACTTATTGGGCATTTTCTTACCAATGAATAAAGTACACATCCGATAGTTAAATGCGAGCAAAAACTTGACATTATCCTTGTTGAGGTCTAGAATCTTGCGACCCAAAACTTATATATTTAGGTTTTGGTCTACAGTTATTAATTACGTATCTAAAATGCAATTTTAAATTTATTTTAATTAATCAGGAGCTTATTAATGGCAACAATTAATCAGCTGGTACGCAAACCAAGAGCACTTAAGGAAGTTAAAAGTAACGTTCCTGCACTTGAAGCATGCCCGCAAAAACGCGGTGTTTGTACTCGTGTTTACACGACTACACCGAAAAAACCTAACTCAGCATTACGTAAAGTATGCCGTGTACGTTTAACCAACGGTTTTGAAGTTACTTCTTACATCGGTGGTGAAGGTCATAACTTGCAAGAACATAGCGTGATTTTAATCCGCGGTGGTCGTGTTAAAGATTTACCTGGTGTTCGTTATCACACTGTTCGTGGTGCATTAGACTGCGCAGGTGTTAAAGATCGCAAACAAAGCCGTTCTAAATACGGTGTAAAACGACCTAAAGCTTAATGGAACTCCGTTAAGTAAGGCCAAACTATATAATTCCATTTAACTCATTTGAGTTTTGGGTAAACCTGAAAATTTATAACATATAAACGGAGTATTCCAATGCCACGTCGTCATGTTGTCGGTCAAAGAAAAATTCTACCTGATCCGAAATTCGGTTCAGATTTGCTGGCGAAATTTGTAAATATTTTAATGATAGATGGTAAAAAATCTATCGCAGAATCAATCGTATATTCAGCTCTTGATAAATTAGCTGAGCGTAGTGGAAAAGACCACTTAGCAGCTTTCGAAGTTGCACTAGATAACGTAAGACCAACTGTAGAAGTTAAGTCTCGTCGCGTTGGTGGTTCTACATACCAAGTTCCTGTTGAAGTGCGCCCTGTTCGTCGTAATGCACTTGCAATGCGTTGGATTGTAGAAGCTGCTCGTAAACGTGGCGATAAATCAATGGCTCTACGCCTTGCGAATGAACTTATGGATGCTTTTGAAAACAAAGGCACTGCTGTGAAAAAACGCGAAGATGTTCATCGTATGGCTGAGGCTAATAGAGCGTTTGCACACTATCGTTGGTAATCTTTCCACTCGTATTAAGTGGCTTGAAATTAGACTGACAGCACATATCTACTGTCAGTCAACCTAAATGATATTTTATTAAGCAAACGATTCTAAATAGAGGATTAATATGGCTCGTACAACCCCTATAGCACGCTACCGTAATATCGGTATCAGTGCACATATTGACGCAGGTAAAACGACAACTACTGAACGTATTTTGTTTTACACTGGCGTAAGTCACAAAATTGGTGAGGTTCATGATGGCGCAGCTACCATGGACTGGATGGAACAAGAACAAGAACGTGGTATTACTATCACGTCTGCGGCTACAACTGCATTCTGGTCTGGTATGGGACAACAATTTGAACCACACCGTATCAATATCATCGACACCCCGGGACACGTTGACTTCACCATCGAAGTAGAACGTTCTATGCGTGTTCTTGATGGTGCAGTAATGGTTTACTGTGCGGTTGGTGGTGTTCAACCTCAATCAGAAACAGTATGGCGCCAAGCTAACAAATATAAAGTTCCGCGTATCGCATTTGTAAACAAAATGGACCGTATGGGTGCTAACTTCTTACGTGTGGTTGAGCAAATCAAAACACGTTTAGCGGCAGTGCCTGTTCCATTAGTATTACCAATCGGTGCTGAAGAAGGCTTTACTGGTGTTGTTGATTTACTTAAACGTAAAGCAATTAACTGGAACGATGCAGACCAAGGTACAACCTTTACTTATGAAGATGTACCAGCAGACATGGTTGAGCAAGTTGAAGAATGGCGTGCAAACTTAATCGAAGCTGCAGCAGAAGCTAACGAAGAGTTAATGGAAAAATACCTAGGTGGTGATGAGTTAACTGAAGAAGAAGTTAAAAAAGCACTACGTGAACGCGTACTTGCTAACGAAATCATCTTGGTAACATGTGGTAGTGCATTTAAAAATAAAGGCGTTCAGTTCATGCTTGACGCAGTTATTGAATATCTACCTGCACCAACCGATGTTCCTGCGATTAAAGGTGAATTACAAAATGGTGAACCAGCAGAACGTCATTCAAGTGATGATGAACCATTTGCTGCACTTGCATTTAAAATTGCAACTGACCCATTTGTTGGTAACTTAACCTTCTTCCGCGTTTACTCTGGTGTAGTTAACTCTGGTGACTCAGTACTTAACTCAGTTAAAGATCGTAAAGAACGCTTTGGTCGTATCGTACAGATGCATGCGAACAAACGTGAAGAAATCAAAGAAGTTCGTGCGGGTGACATTGCAGCAGCAATCGGTCTTAAAGATGTCACAACTGGTGATACGCTTTGTGCTGAAAATTCACCAATTATTCTTGAAAGAATGGAATTCCCTGAGCCGGTTATCTCGGTTGCAGTAGAACCTAAAACTAAAGCTGACCAAGAAAAAATGGGTATTGCTTTAGGTCGTTTGGCAAAAGAAGATCCATCATTCCGTGTCTGGACTGATGAAGAATCAAACCAAACTATCATTGCTGGTATGGGTGAATTACATCTTGAAATCATCGTAGACCGTATGAAACGTGAATTTAACGTTGAAGCGAATGTCGGTAAACCTCAAGTTGCTTACCGTGAAACAATTCGTACAACAGTTAAAGACATCGAAGGAAAACATGCAAAACAATCTGGTGGTCGTGGTCAATACGGTCATGTTGTTATCGACATGTATCCATTAGAAGCGGGTGGTGCTGGTTACGAATTTGTTAACGAAATCAAAGGTGGGGTAATTCCTGGTGAATTTATTCCTGCAGTAGATAAAGGTATCCAAGAGCAATTAAAATCAGGTCCTTTAGCTGGCTATCCTGTTGTGGATCTCGGTGTGCGTTTACATTTTGGTTCTTACCATGATGTCGACTCATCCGAAATTGCCTTTAAACTTGCCGCATCAATGGCATTTAAAGAAGGCTTCATGAAAGCTAAACCTGTGCTTTTAGAACCAATTATGAAAGTAGAAGTTGAAACCCCTGAAGATTATATGGGTGACGTTATCGGTGACTTAAACCGTCGTCGTGGTATGATCGAAGGCATGGATGATACTGCAACAGGTAAAACTGTTCGTGCGCAAGTACCTCTTTCAGAAATGTTTGGCTATGCGACAGACCTTCGTTCACAAACACAAGGTCGTGCTTCTTACTCTATGGAGTTCTTGAAGTATAACGAAGCACCTTCAAACATCGTAACAGCAATTATTGAAGCTCGTAAAGCGAAATAATTATTTATATAAATAAAGTAACACTTCCCTACAAAATGAGGGAAGTGATTTAATAAAGGAACATTAAGATGTCTAAAGAAAAATTTGAACGTACAAAACCCCACGTTAACGTTGGTACAATCGGTCACGTTGACCATGGTAAAACAACTTTAACTGCTGCAATTACTTCTGTTCTTGCTAAAAAATACGGCGGACAAGCTCGTGCATTCGATCAAATCGATAACGCACCAGAAGAAAAAGCTCGTGGTATTACCATCAATACTTCACACGTTGAATACGATACACCAACTCGTCACTACGCACACGTAGACTGCCCAGGCCATGCTGACTATGTTAAAAACATGATTACCGGTGCAGCACAAATGGACGGTGCTATCTTAGTAGTAGCAGCAACTGATGGTCCTATGCCACAAACTCGTGAGCACATCCTTTTAGGTCGTCAAGTAGGTGTTCCTTACATCATCGTATTCTTAAACAAATGTGATATGGTTGATGATGAAGAGTTATTAGAATTAGTTGAAATGGAAGTACGTGAACTTCTATCTCAATACGACTTCCCGGGTGATGATACACCAGTTATTCGTGGTTCAGCGTTAAAAGCGTTAGAAGGCGATGCTGCATGGGAAGACAAAATTGTTGAATTAGCGGAAGCGTTAGACACTTATATCCCAGAGCCACAACGTGATATCGACAAACCATTCCTATTACCAATTGAAGACGTGTTCTCAATTTCAGGTCGTGGTACAGTGGTAACAGGTCGTGTAGAAAGCGGTATTATCAAAGTTGGTGAAGATGTTGAAATCGTTGGTATCAAACCAACAGCAAAAACAACTTGTACTGGTGTTGAAATGTTCCGTAAATTACTAGACGAAGGTCGTGCTGGTGAAAACGTAGGTGTATTACTTCGTGGTACTAAACGTGAAGAAATCGAACGCGGTCAAGTATTAGCAAAACCAGGTTCAATCACGCCACATACAGATTTCGAATCAGAAGTGTATATCTTAAGTAAAGATGAAGGTGGTCGTCACACTCCATTCTTCAAAGGTTACCGTCCACAGTTCTACTTCCGTACAACTGACGTGACTGGTACAATCGAATTACCGGAAGGCGTAGAAATGGTAATGCCAGGCGATAACATCAAAATGTCAGTATCATTAATTCACCCAATCGCGATGGCAGAAGGTTTACGTTTTGCGATTCGTGAAGGTGGTCGTACTGTTGGTGCAGGTGTTGTTGCTAAGGTTATTAAATAATTTAAAACCTTCTATCGCATCACCGATGCAAACAAGTAAGAAAGGCGTACATTGTGCGCCTTTTTTATTGTGCTTTTTAAGCAACGTTAAAACAAATCTTGGTTTTAAATCAATTATATTCTTTTTATCCTTTCAATTAACCTAAAAACACATAGATTGATAGTTTACTTAAAAATTCATATATTCCCTCCAAATTCTTCGATTAACCATAATCAGTGCCGTATTTACTCATTTATATATTGATTGACATTAACAAATTATATTTAAAATAAAGATAAAAAAACATATTAAATACAGACTATTACTTTATTTTCAGAAAGATTTTATATATCATTTAAATTATCTTTACTAGATCTTTTCGCATAAAATAATGAGGAAAATGTATGAAACCAATTGGAATGAAAGTAGATGGTAATATAATTAGTGAACTTTCAGATAAAATACCTACCCATATAGTTGCTTTAAATGAACTTATCAAAAATGCCTATGATGCCTTTGCAACTGAAGTTATTATCACCCTTGATACAATTAATAAAAAACTGGTTATTAAAGATAATGGCTTAGGAATGGATGATAGAGGTATTAAGAAGCTTTTCCATATTTCCAATAGCGACAAAAAGTTTGGAAAACTTATCCGTAATAAGGAAAGCAAATTAAAAAGATATACACAGGGTTCCAAAGGATTAGGTTTTTTATCTGTTTTTAAATTTGGCGCTAATGTTATATGGGTAACAAATAAAAATAAAAAAAAGATAACATTTTCAGTCAATAAAGATGAATTAATTTCACTAAAAAATCTAGCTACCTATCGTGTAGAAACAAAGGAAGAAATATCTACTGAAATAGGTACGACTATTACAATTGATCTCTATCAAGACGATAATGATGATTTAGAGAAATATTTTTCACAAGACAAAAATATTAAAAAATTAGTTAATGCCTTTTATGATGATCAATTTAAAATAGTTTTAAAGACAAATCATGGTCAATATGAAAATGAAAGTCATGCTAATTTTGTAGATATAGATAAAGAAGATCAGCTTTTTTATATTACATATTCATCCGAAAAATCAAAAATTGAGTTTTTTTATAAAGGTGGAAAATATGATGAAATAAAGTATGACATTAATACTAATGATTACAAATTAGATATAGAGTTAATTGCATATTCTTTCAAATCAGGCGGTACGAAAAAAGTTTCACAATTATATTATCGAGAACATGATGATGCACTAATTCCATTAATTTATGTCAATAATAATTTATTTCATAATTATACTTTATTCGACCCAAGTATATTCAGAAAAAAGAGATCTGGGAATGTATTACCACAACTAATTGGTCATATTAAAATCATAAGTTCTCATCCTTTAATGGAGTTTAATTCTGATAGAACTAATTTTGTACAAAACAAATTAACATCTAACATCAAGGAAAAGTTAAAGGAATTAAACCAAAAGATTCAGGAGGATGGCTCTTTTTTTAGGAATAAAATTAAAGAAAAATTTGGAAATGTCGAAACTGGAGCTGCATATCCTTATGATATAAACAAATCTACATCAACAAATGGTAAAGAAAGAAATCTTTTACCTCAACCTGCTCAAATAACTTTACGACAAAAACTAAAAAGAATAACTATCCCTTCAGGACAAATAAATCTTTTAAAAGAAATTACGTTTGCTTGTAATAGTAGCGGGGAGCAGATAGATCTTGTTCAAGATATACAAATAGAAATTGATGGAGAAAAAGCTACCAAATTTATTTTACAAAGTCAGGATTCACCATGTGAAAAATCAATTAAATATATTTACAATGATTCAATAACTGGAAAGGTAGTTGAAAACTTAAAACTAATATTTGAATTACCGGAAGCTATGATCACAGCTAACAGTAAAAAAAGCTTATTTAATCTTCCTTTAACTAAAGACTATTCAATCAAGATTCCATATGTTTCGAAATTAATAGTTCAACTTGAAAAAATTTATAAACAAAAAGGAGAATATAATGAAACCATTGCTTGCGCATTGAGAAGTATCTTTGAGTTATGTAGTGATTATTTAAAAAATAAAGATCCTAATATTTTCCCAATTTCCTTAACTATAAATGAATTAGAATCTAGAGTTAAATATATTATTGAATTCATAGCATTAAATAATAAACTGAAGACTGAATTGAGTAAAACTATAGCTATAGATTATAAGTCTTTCAATAAGTTATTAGATAAAGAAGAATTTTTAAATATGGTGAAAAAAGCTCATTTAGGAGCTCATAAATCAATGCTTTATTTATCAGATTCAGAAATAAATGATATAGCAAAAAAAGCTGGGTTATTTGCTGTTCTTTCTGATGCCTTGTTATATAATGTTTCTGATAATATTATTTCTGAATGTAAAAAACCAGAACCACTAAACAGTAAAGGGAAATAAAATGTTAGGTGATATATCATTCCGTAATTATAAAAAAAATGATATACATGGTTTAGCGCTTTATCCTGCAACTATGATAGCGCCAGTTCAAAATCTTATTCTTCAAGAACTTTTAAAATCGGAAAATATTGAATCTGTTTTTGATCCTTTTTTTGGCTCAGGTACAGCACTTTACGAAGCATTGGAATTATGTCCTGATATTGAACTAGTTGGTTGTGATATCAATCCTCTAGCCCATTTAATAACAAAAGTGAAATTACAAGGAATAACAAAAAGTATAAAAATTGATATAGAAAAATTAAAAAATTATTTAAATAATGTTGAAATAGATGATTTTTCATTTCCGAATATGAATAAATGGTTTCGTTCAGATATTATTATTAGTCTAAAAAAAATTCGCCAATCTATTATTTTGATAAAAAGTAAAAGGAATAGACTCTATTTTTGGTCAATTTTAAGTACATTTATTCGCAAATATAGTAATACACGTAGTTCAACATATAAATTACACGTTAAAGACATTGAATGTATTCAACGTATGAAGAATAATTTAATAGATGATTTTCTTACTAGCGTTGAACAAAATATTTCAAAATTCACTATTTCATCGTCTAATTTGAAGTTATATAAAAACGATTCTTTAAAACAATTGGCTAAATTCAAAAAAAATTCAATAGATTTATCTATATCATCACCACCCTATGGGGATAATGCAACAACAGTACCCTATGGACAGTTTTCATCATTAGCACTCCATTGGATTGATAAAAAAGATTTGGCTTTTGATGGTTGGGAATTAGATAATTATTCAGCAATAGATCGAAAGAGTTTAGGTGGATTTTATAAAGGTCCAATTGAAAACGAGACAGGGAATTTATTATTACAACCGTATTTAGACGATATATCACTTTCAAAACAAAAAAAAGTAATTAGCTTTTTTAAAGATTATTTCTTATTTCTTGATGAACTATGCAGAGTTACCAAAAAATATATTGTGTTGACTTTGGGAAATCGTACTGTTGATGGAGTTAATATCAACCTAACATCAATCACTCAAGAATACTTAGAACATAAAAATTTCAGAAATATCTATGAATGCAACCGAGAGATTCCTAATAAACGAATACCAAAATTAACATCGAAAGTGAACAATAATTCTGTTTTTTCGATGAGTAAAGAGTTTGTTATTATTCATAGAAAAACTATCTAAGAGGGTTATTTTTTCACAACCCTCTCCACCGCCTTCACCGTTATCCCCAGAATTTTAGCAATATCCTCAACCGAAACACCTTTTTTCAACAATGCATTAATCAGTATTTTCTTTTCAGACTCTGCTTTTTCTCGACGTGCTTTTTCTATTTTTGTTTTATCCCTTTCAACCGCCAACTTCTCTTTAGCAATCAACTTTTCTTCCTTACGAATACGTTCAACCACTTGATAAGTTGGGACGTATTTTAGGCTTTGTTCTAACTCGTCCATAAGTTTAGTACTGCGGAAGCTGATATAGGATTTTGGGGTGATGATTAGGTGGTCGATTAGGTCGATATTTAAAATTCGTCCGACTTGGATTAGGCGATCGGTGATATCTTTATCTGCTTCGGACGGCGTCAGTGATCCTGACGGGTGGTTATGTACTAATATCACGCGTGAGGCGTTTTTCATTACCGCAACACGAAATACATTCATCGGTTCAACGTCGACCGATTTATAACTGCCAAGTGCAATCAGTTCGATATACAGGATATAACCAGCTTGATTCATCCCAATCATCCAAAGATGCTCTTTTTCTTGGTCGATTTGGTTATCACGCAATAACACACGTTGCATAATGCTGTAGACATCGTCTGTGCCTTCAATATAGCGTTTGTCATGCTTGGTTAGTTTTATATCCATTTTATCACCTTGTAAAATCAATTAAAAAATAATATAGCATATTTTTCTTAGACTTAGCAGTAGTTAATTAATCTTGGTCATACCTGTGATGATTATTTTATGCTTGCCTGATAGGTTCATCGTAAACTGCAATAAAAATCATTTAGCATTTTAGTTTGGATTCTAATTTTACTAATTTTTATTAGGAAACACCTAAAATAACAGCAGATAATTCAATATCAACAATCCAATCTAATGAGTTCAACAGTTTAAAATAGTTGGGCGTTTTTTTGACTAGTTCGGACAAATGATTATTGCTTCAAAGCAAGCTTACTTGATATTTTTTGTATCCCACCAATAAAATAATGACAGCATAATAATATTGCCGGGTAGATTATAAAATTGAGGGTTATCATTGATGTGATACCTAACATCCCCATAATAAAATCTAGATTAAAAATCGATTTATAATCATCTCCCATAATTAATATGAAGAAAATTGGTGACATTAAGGTAATGATAAAACCAATTGGCACTCCGCTTAAATAGCCTACCGAAGAAATGCTTTGAAAATAAAAAAATAGCTATAAAATTATACAAAATTTGAGATAATAAAAAAGGATAAAGGATATAACTTTAATGGAGATAGTGCTTAATGATAATAATTAAAGAGCAATCAAATTTTGGTTTTCTAGTTGAACACGATCCACTGTTTGTCGAATTAGCATGTACAGCCGAGCGAGCATTTAGCAGTGATCCTAATACCACATTAATAAAATTACGGCAATTAGCTGAAGCAATGGCACAACATATTGCTGCCAAGGCTGGTATTGAATTTAATGAACGCACTTCTCAGTCTGATTTGTTGTATAAGATTAGTAATGAACTCAAATTAGAACCCATTATCCGAAATCTTTTTCATACATTACGTATTGAAGGAAATAAAGCTACTCATCAATTTAAAACCAAGCACAAAGAAGCAAAAGATGGACTTTTAGTTGCTTACAAATTAGCAATATGGTTTCACCAATCTTTTAGTCAAGCTGGTGTGCTATTTAAACCAGGACCTTTTAAACCACTTGTTGACCCCAGCGAGCATTTGCGCAGTTTACAGTCAGAAATCAGTAAACTTAAAATAGAACTAGAACAAGCCAATATTGAACTCAATTCAAGTCAACAATTTAATGAATTACTCGCTAAAGAAAAGACTGAATTTGAAACCTTAGCTTTAAAAATGGATGAAGAGGCGCGATCCCTATCTCAACAGGCCCAAGAAAATGAGGCAATGTTACTCAAACAACAGAAAGAATATGAAATAAAGATTAAGGATTTACAACAAGCACTTGCTCTACAAGACGTAAAAGCTCAAAAAGTATCTCGTAATACAATAAGTAAGAAAGCTAAGAAAGCAAGTCAACAAATAGAATTAAGCGAAGAACTCACACGAATTTTAATTGATATGCAGCTTATTGAAGCGGGTTGGCAAGCTGACACCGAACAGTTAAATTATAAAAAGGGTACTCGCCCAGAAAAAAATAAATATTTAGCCATTGCCGAATGGCCGACAGAACATAAAGGCGAAAAAGGATGGGCTGATTATGTTTTATTTGCGGGATTAACACCAATTGCAGTTGTTGAAGCTAAGAAAAAGAATAAAAATGTTTCCGGAAAAATCGGTCAAGCTGAACGTTATAGTAAAGGCTTCCAAGTATTACCACCATTGATTGGTGCATGGGAACTTGAAAAAAGAACGATTGCTTGGCCTGATGAATCAGATTGCCACTACAAAATTCCTTTTGTTTATTCTTGTAATGGTCGTCCATACATTAAGCAATTAGCTGAACAGTCAGGAACATGGTTTCGTGATGTTCGTGATGGCGCCAATTTAAAGCGTCCTTTATTATCCTTTCATTCACCACAAGGACTCTTAGATCTACTTAATCGTAGTCGAGAAAACGCTGAACAACAACTAAAACAAGAACCATTTGCCTATTTGCAATTAAGGGATTATCAAGAGAAAGCAATTGTTGCGACAGAAAATACCCTTTCCAAAGGGATACGAACAGTTTTAATTGCGATGGCAACAGGAACAGGTAAAACTCGAACAATTATAGGTTTGATGTACCGCTTTTTAAAAACTGAACGATTTAAACGAATTCTATTTTTAGTTGATCGTACCGCTTTAGGAGAACAGGCAATAGATTCTTTTAATGAAGCCACGTTAGAACAAAATCTCACTTTATCTAAAATCTATAACTTAGCCGAGCTTGGTTCTATGGTGACTGAAGCTGAAACACGAATACAAGTGGCAACCGTGCAAGCAATGGTCAAACGCATTTTTAAGAGCGATAATCCACCCTTAATCGATCAGTTTGATTGCATCATAATTGACGAGGCGCATCGTGGTTATACATTAGATCAAGAAATGACAGAAGGTGAGATGGCAATACGTGACGCCACGCAATATTTATCAAGTTATCGTCGAGTATTAGATTATTTTGATGCGGTAAAAATTGCGCTAACGGCAACACCCGCAAAACATACTAGCGATATTTTTGGTAAGCCTGTTTATATTTATTCATATCGAGAAGCTGTTGCCGATGACTGGTTAATTGATCATGAACCGCCAATACGTTATCAAACTTTATTAACACAAAATGGTATTACGTTTACCAAAGGTGAAAAAGTAAGCTCCATCAATACGCAAACCGGTGAAATTGAAACTGCTGAATTAGAAGATGAGCTTAATTTTGAAGTAGATGCATTTAATCGTCGGGTAATAAATGAAAACTTTAACCGAGTAATTTGCGAACAATTGGTAAATGAACTCGATCCGTTTGGTGAAGAAAAAACATTAATTTTCTGTGCTACCGATCTGCATGCAGATATGGTTAAACGCTTATTAGATGATGCATTTAAGAATCTCTATAATGGTGAATATAATCAAGCTGCTGTCGCTAAGATTACCGGGCAGAGTGATAAAGTTGATCAATTAATCAAACAATATAAAAATGAACGCTATCCAAATATAGCTATCACTGTTGATTTATTAACAACCGGTATTGATGTGCCAAAAATTTGTAATTTAGTCTTTATGCGCCGAGTCAAATCCCGTATCTTATATGAACAAATGATTGGTCGTGCAACAAGACGATGTGATAACATAGGTAAAACGGTATTTCGAATATATGATCCGGTTGATATTTATGTCGCATTAAAAGACGTCAACACTATGCAACCGTTAGTTAAAGATCCTAATATCACCCTTGAGCAATTAATTGATGAACTAAGTGATCCTAAATTATTAACTAAAGCATTACAAACATCAGGTGATATGGCAGGTGAAACTTATGCTGATGTAATTTTAAATCAATTAAATCAAAAATTAATGCGAATCTTGCGTAAGGCTGAGCAAAAAGCGGAAAATAAGCCTGAATTAAGACAAAAGTTAGATGAATTACAAACTTTATGGGATGTTGAACCGAAAAAACTACATAATTATTTACATAAAATTGGTCCTGAATCTGCTGCGAATTTTATCAAACAACATCATGGGTTAATTAATCAATTAAATGAAGTCAATCGATTGCTAGGTAGTGAACGTTTACCACTCATTTCTCAACATGAAGATCATCTTCGTGAACGCTCGCAAAGTTATGGTTCTCACCAAAGACCCGAGGATTATTTAGACAGTTTTAATCATTTCATTCATAATCAATTAAATGAAAGTGCTGCGTTGTCTGTGGTTGTTAACCGCCCACGTGATTTAACCCGTGCGCAATTGAAAGAAGTTAAACTGTTATTGGATGGTGCAGGTTATTCCGAAGCTAATTTACGCACTGCCTTACGCAATCAAACTAATCAAGATATTGCAGCGAGTATTATTGGTTATATCCGACGTGCTGCTTTGGGCGAACCATTAATTCCTTTTGAACAACGCGTTAATCAAGCCATGCAACGAATCTACCAAAATCATAATTGGACACCGGCTCAACGCAATTGGTTAGATCGTTTAGCCAAACAAATTATCTTTGAGATCGTTATTGATAAAGAATTTATTAATCATCGCTTTACTGATAGTGGTGGCGCTAAGCAGCTTGATAAAATATTGGGCAATCAACTTGATACGGTATTAGATGAATTAAGCGAGGCTATTTGGCCAGCACTTACCGCATAATATAGCAAAGTCACTTGAAGTTACTAAAATATACATTTACTCTAATTCATAATGGCGATGAAAATACTAGTCTCGCCTATTAAGTATACGAGTATAAACTTGGGATAAAAAATGACTAATAACAATATAGTACAAAAACTATGGAATTTATGTGATGTATTGCGTGATGATGGTATTAACTATTCAGATTATGTAACTGAATTAGTACTTTTATTATTTATTAAAATGGTACACGAAAATACCGAAGCAGGGATTTTGCAAAAACATCCTTTACCTGTTGGTTGTCGTTGGACTAATCTCAATGATAAATCAGGTATTACCCTATTAAATGATTATAAAGCCATGTTATTAGCCTTATCAACAGGTAAGCGTCAAGAAATCGATCCTAAAAATCCAGAACAATACATTGAAGTGACAGTACATAATGACCCATTAATAAGCGCCATTTATGCCGATGCACAAACTCGATTACGAGAACCGCGCCACTTAGCAAAACTGATCAAAACATTAGATCAAATTGATTGGTTTAGTATTCAAAAGGATGGGTTGGGCGATCTTTATGAAGGATTATTAGAAAAAAATGCCAATGAAACAAAATCCGGTGCCGGTCAGTATTTTACGCCAAGACCACTAATTAATTGCATGGTGCGATGTATTAAACCACAAATAAAAAACATCATCCAAGATCCTGCTGCCGGAACGGCAGGATTTCTTGTCGCAGCAGATCAGTATTTACGGCAACAAACCAACGATTATTATGATCTTGATGCTAAAGAAGCTGATTTTCAAAAAAACGAAGCGTTTATTGGTGTTGAATTAGTGCCAAATACTCGTCGACTTGCCTTAATGAATTGTCTATTACACGGTATAGAGGGCGGTAATGACGGTGCAATTTTATTAGGTAATTCACTTGGTCAAGTTGGGCAAGACCTAAAACCTGCGGATATTATTCTCGCTAATCCACCATTTGGTACCAGTAAAGGTGGCGATGCCAGTATTACTCGTAAAGACTTAACTTATGAAACCACCAACAAGCAATTAGCTTTTTTACAACATATTTACCGTAATTTAAAACCCGGTGGTCGAGCTGCCGTGGTATTGCCTGATAATGTATTGTTTGAAGCGGGTAAAGGGACTGATATTCGTCGCGATTTAATGAATAAATGTAATTTACATACAATACTACGCTTACCGACCGGGATATTTTATGCCCAAGGTGTAAAAACCAATGTGCTATTTTTCACTAAGGGCTCAGTAACAGACAAACTGCAACAAGAAAACTGTACACAAAATGTTTGGGTTTATGATTTGCGTACTAATATGCCAAACTTTGGTAAACGTACACCATTTACTGAGCAATATTTGCAACCATTTGAAACTGTTTATGGTATCAATCCGGACGGCACCAGTCCAAGACAGGAAGGTGAATGGTCATTCAATCCAGATGATATCGAAGCAGACTCGTCAGCCAGTCAAGAAAACTTAGACGTTAATGTTCAACTAGCGCAATCAAGATGGCGCTGTTTTAGCCGCGATTGGATTGCTGACACAAAACAGGATTCACTCGATATCAGTTGGTTAAAAGATAAAAATAGTGTGGATGCAACCAAACTTCCAGAACCCGCCATACTTGCCAAGCAAGCTAAAGATGAGTTAATAGTTGCTTTGGATAAGTTGGAGAGTTTGTTGAGTGCTTTGGGAGAAACTGAATAATGAGCGATATTCTTCTTGTACCTGAAGGTTGGATTGTTACTAAATTTACTGATGTCTTGGATATACAAGGTGGTACTCAACCACCCAAATCTAATTTTCTAGATCAAGTAAAAGAAGGCTATATACGCCTTCTTCAAATTCGAGATTTTGGCGACAAACCTGTCCCAACATTTATACCAATAACATCTAAATTAAAATTATGTGATAAAGATGATGTATTAATAGGACGTTACGGGGCATCTTTAGGACGTATCTGTACTGGAATGAAAGGTGCTTATAATGTTGCTTTAGCTAAAGTATTATTTGGTAAATATTTAGATAGAAGATTTTTGAAAGCATACTTAGAATCAGAACTATTTCAAGGATCCTTAAGATTATTATCTCGTTCAGCTCAAAATGGATTTAATAAAGATGATCTAAATTCATTTGTATTTTTACTACCACCGTTCAATGAACAAAAAATCATAGCTGAAAAACTTGACTTATTACTAGCCCAAGTACAAGAAACAAAATCACGCCTTGAACAAATTCCCGAACTTCTAAAACAGTTTCGGCAGTCAGTGTTATCGGATGCCGTGAGTGGTAAGTTAACGGGAGAATGGCGAGAAAGTAAAAATCTAAATGATTGGAAAAATGGAAAACTTAAAGATTTTATTAAAAAACCTTCATATGGAACATCTACAAAATCTAAAAAAGTTGGTTCTGTTCCTGTTTTGAGAATGGGAAATCTTAAAAATGGGAATTTAGACTGGACTGATTTAGTTTATACATCTGATCAAACAGAGATAGATAAGTATGAATTAATAGCCGGAGATGTATTATTTAATAGAACAAATAGTCCAGAGTTAGTAGGTAAAACTTCTATTTATAGAGGTGAAAGAAAAGCTATTTATGCAGGTTATTTAATTAAAATTCAATGCTTAGATGATTTAATCCCTGAATATCTTAATTACAATTTGAATAGTCCAGAAGCAAAGCAATATTGTTATGAAGTCAAATCAGATGGAGTGAGTCAATCTAATATTAATGCTCAAAAACTTGGCGAATATCCAATTCAAATTCCTTCACTAGAAGAACAAAACGAAATCGTCCGTCGTGTAGAACAATTATTTGCCTATGCTGATAAAATTGAACAACAGGTTAATATAGCTTTAGAAAAAGTGAATCATTTACCGCAATCAATTTTAGCCAAAGCGTTTCGTGGTGAATTAACCGCCCAATGGCGCACTAAAAATCCTGATTTAATTACGGGTGAAAATTCAGCTGCATCCTTACTTGAAAAAATTCAAGTTGAACGCGAACAAAACAATAAAAACAAAAAGAAAAAATAATCAATGCGTCAAGAACAAATTGATTTGCTAGAAATAATCACCAATAAGCAAAATAGTAACCCTGAAATCAACGCATTGTTTAAAGGGTTATTATATTCACCTTGGCAATGCTCGAATAAATTAATCGATAAATATGTTAGTAAATCATTAGCTAAAATAGTAAAACGATATAAACAGTCTGTGTTACATTTTGTTTTTAATACAACTAAATTTAATTACTACCAAACTTATATTTGTGGAATTTATTTAGTGCTTAATGATAGCAACACAGGTGAAGAAGCAAATTTCTTAGCGCAATTAAATTTGTACAAAGAAATAATTTCGGAAGATCTCGAAAAAGCTAACCTTAACTTTGATGAATTATCATCACAAGGGCAAGATACATTAGTCGGTTTGTATATTTATGCGACCATCGCAGTATATGAGGTGGCGGGAATTATACAACCTATCGATAATTCAAAACATTTTCATCTCAAAATTAAAGAATGTTATTTAGATGCTTATTTAATAAAACAGTTTAGAACTTTTTGCAATCAACTTAGTCGTATATCAGATTATTCAACTCTCTATCATTTAACCACGAATTTCGGACTACCTCAATTACAGAAAAATAGTGAACCACTGAAAAATATTACTAACCATTTAATCGATAAAACCTTATCCATTCATATCAAATATCTTGATACGCCGCTTTCTTATTCATTCCAACAACTTTTTAATCGAGCCCAACTGTTAACTTTTTTATATTGCTATTTAGTTCATCATTGTTCAACACCAAATAAAATCGTATTAAAACAAGTCAAAATTCATAATATAGAAAAAAAGTTCTCTGATGCTATTCATTCAGTTATACCTGTTTAATCTCATCCCAACTCAGCCCAAACTTCGCCAAATATTTTTTCAGCCTGTCGGCATCATTACTCTTCTGTTTTTTGGTTCTCGAAACAGCAAAAAGCTTTCGACCAGCTTCTGATAGACTGGCACTTTTTTGACATATCTCGATAACTTTTTCTAATTGGTGGCGATCAAATTCATCTATTTCTTGTGGAATTAATGAATTATTTGGCTGATCGCCTTGCCAGTTTTGTTTTAAACGTTTAATCTCTTGTTCGACTTGCTCAATTGTAATATTACCTTGTGGTGCCAGCGTTGCCATACGCGTAATAGATGCGGTGAGTTCACGAAAGTTTCCTTTCCATAATGCTTCATTCGAAATTGCAAACTGTAAATAGGCACTGCGCGACTCACGATTAAAACGTGGCATCAAGCCATATTCTTTGGCGTAACGCGCCAGTTCATAATCAATATTCGGTTCGATATCCTCTTTACGCTCGGCTAGCCTTGGCAATGTATAAGTCCACAGATTAATACGGGCATACAGATCTTCGCGAAACTCACCTTGACTGATTGCCTGTTTAAGGTCTTTATTGGTGCCGGCAATCAGCTGAAAATCACTCTTAATTGGTTTATCACTACCAAATGGATAAAATTGCTTTTCTTCAATCGCTTTTAATAGCATTGCTTGCTCGTCTAACCCAAGCTCCCCGATCTCATCTAAAAACAGCAATCCTCCATCGGCACTTTTTAACAATCCAGTCCGCGCCAGATTTGCCCCCGTAAACGCGCCTTTGACATGACCAAATAAGGTAGATATAGCACTATCGCCACGTAAGGTGGCGCAGTTAATCTCAACAAATTGACCACTGATTTGATGGTTACTTTGTTTAAGTAAATAGATCTGTTTCGCTAAAAATGATTTTCCTGCACCAGTTGGCCCACATAATAACATAGGGGCATAAGAACGGCTGGCCACTTGTTCGATTTCAGCAATTAACTGGTTAAACAGTTGATTGCGTGTGGGGATTCCCGATTTTAAAAGCTCGGTAGCTTCACTGGCATATTGCTGAAAGCGGTTAAGAATTTGATCATAACGATTAAGATTCAAATCAATGGTGTTAGCTTTTCCTTTAGGACTATTGGCAATCAGTTCCGCCTCATTATTATAAATTCTTTCTTCAACTTTATTTGATTTTACTGGTGGTGACGTTTGCAATAACTTAGCTGGGTAGTAACGTGATTCAGCTAATAAGAACCAACAAATTTGCGCTACATGGGTTCCGGTTGTGATATGCAAATAGTAATCTTCTTTATCTGGATCAAAAGAATATCGTTTAGCAATATCAAATAAACAAGTATAAACCTGCTCAAAATCCCATGGATCAGCAATATTAATGACAATAGGTTTAATTTCGGTATTAGGGGATAGAATTTTTATATCATTAACAATATCACAAAGTAGCTGCTCATCATTGGCAAAATAAAGCAGTTCCAAACGAGAAATAGCTAAATCAGCTTGTCTGCACAAATCAATCGTTGGCCGCCAACGCGCCCAGCGTTTTTTACCTCTACCTCGGTTATCCAGCACATTACCCAAAAAACCAAATATCACATTCTTTTTCATGATTAAATTTATAATATTATATAAATAGCTAGATTAAATTATAAGACTTATAATCATTAAAATCTATTTGAATATCATATATATTATATGATATTTATTTTTTATGTTTATAAATCAAATAGTTAAAAAATATTTTTATTACTTTTTATTTTTTGGCACGCTTTTCGCAATATTAAATATACCTAAGCAAGCAAATGCTGTTTTTATCACAGCAAGGTACATCGCGAATCCTTTACGGGTTTATCTACGGGATAAAAGGACGGAAGATTATCAACATGTATTCCTTATTGTGTGATTAGGTGACTGTAGAAAAGTCAATTTTGAATAGTTCATCTGGTAGAACAATCGACTAGGGATCGATATGTAGTGGGTTCGAATCCCACTTCAAAAACCGTAAAACAAAAGTAGAAAAACAAACACAGTCAGTGATCGGCGTTAGATAAGCTAAGTGACAAAGCACCGTAACAAGCTTATCCGCAAAAAAAACCGGTTAACTTGTCAGGTCACCACGACTTTCAAGGTAAACAAACTGGATAATAGGCATAATGTTAAATACCAATAAGTGGCGCACTATTTTTCTTATTGCTTTTAACCTTCACCCTACTATTTCGTTACTTAGCCCGTTTCAATTGTGCAAACTCGGTTGCTGATTGTGCTAAAAAGGAAATGTAAAATGATAAAAACTATTAAAGTCAAAAAATATGAAATTGCAATTTTATTCAAAAACAATGAGATTGAAAAAGTATTAACTGCGGGGGTACACCGAATTTTTGATCCATTTAATATCTCCAGTTATCAATTGATTAATTTAGCTGAGACAAAAATTGCAGCCAACATAGCAGAACAGTTAATCAACTTCTATCCAAATATTATTAACCAACACAGTTATTTAGTGGATGTGGCTGAAAACGAAATTGCCTTACGTTATGAAGAGCAAAAATTGGTAGAAGTCATTTTACCAGCAAACAAAGCATTATATTGGAAAAGCTACAAAGCACATGCGATTAAAAAAGTGGCATTACAAGACGGTTATGCACTGCCAACCGATATCGCACAAGAATTGATTGAAGCTAAAAATAGCAATAACGCCATTGTGAATATCGAAAAACTAGTGCTACATCACTTTATTCATGAACAAATTGGGACTTTATTTGTTGATAACCAGCTAATACAGATTATTGCGCCAGAATCGATCGTCGGTTATTGCCAATTTAAACATACGATTGTACTGGGTAAATTTAACTTAAGGGACAACCGCATTGATGATCGTATCGCTGATGCCATAGAACAACGTACACCACAACAACTATCACAATACTGTATCGCAATGGAAGTCGGTGCAAATCAGGCTGGTTTGCGTTATGAAAACGATCTATTGGTTGAAATTTTATCCCCGGGTACTAAACGCCTATATTGGCAAAATAGCCATAAACAGCATATGGTGACAGTGGATTTAAACCAAAGGTATACCTTAAGTGATGAAATGGTACAGCAATTACTACAACCAAAGTTACGCCAAAAAGAAGTACTCGGTGATAACAGCGTATTAATTGCACAAGTGCCGGCTTATCATGTCGGGGTATTAAAAGTGAACGGTAAAATTGAGCAGTTATTAAAAGCTAGCATTACCGCTTATTGGCTTTTTAACCGGGAAATCTCGGTTGATATGGTGGATACTCGCCTGCAAGCCTTAGAAGTGGCAGGACAAGAGATTTTAACCAAAGATAAAGTCAATTTGCGGGTAAACTTAGTGGCTAACTGGCACTATACTGACGTATTAACCGCGTTTGAAAAAACTGCGCAGCCGGTTGATTTATTGTATCGTGAATTACAATTTGGATTACGCGAAGCGATTGGTATGCGTACGTTGGATGAGTTACTTGAGAACAAAAATATTATTGATGAAGTGGTAACCCAACATATCAAAATGCGTTTAGATGGCTATGGTTTACAAACTGTTTCACTAGGGGTAAAAGACATTATTTTACCAGGCGATATGAAAGCGATTCTATCACAAGTGGTCGAGGCGGAAAAAGTGGCGCAAGCCAATGTGATTCGTCGCCGCGAGGAAACATCAGCAACCCGTTCATTATTGAACACCGCCAAAGTAATGGAAAATAACCCAGTAGCCTTGCGGTTAAAAGAGATGGAAACTTTAGAACGCATTGCTGAACGTATCGATAAAATCTCGGTAGTAGGCGGACTTGACCAAGTGTTACATGGCTTGGTAAATATCCAACCTAAAAGTGCGTGATAAAAAGAAAATATTAAGCCGCCATGTACAATCGCAGGGCGGTGTAAGGAATAAAAAAATGACACAATATAATCTATTACAGACAGAAAACGCCAAGCCAATCAAAATGTGGACTAAAGGGGTACCGGTAGAACCCGAGGCTAAAGAACAACTAACTAAAACGGCAAAACTACCATTTATTTTTAAACATATCGCCGTGATGCCCGATGTGCATGTAGGCAAAGGCTCAACCATTGGCAGTGTAATTCCAACATTCGGCGCGATTATTCCTGCCGCAGTTGGGGTAGATATTGGCTGCGGTATGATTGCGGTACAAACCTCGTTGATGGCGGCTGATTTGCCAGATAATTTATTACCATTACGTACTGAAATTGAAAAAGCGGTGCCGCATGGAATTACCCCAAAACACCGAGGACGGGATTATGGTAGCTGGCATGACGCCCCTGCTATTGTCGAACAGTACTGGCAACAGCTAGCGCCAGGTTTTAATAAGCTGACGGAAAAATACCCGCGCTTTTTAAAAACCAATAACTACCGTCATTTAGGCACATTAGGTACCGGCAACCACTTTATCGAAATCTGTTTAGATGAGGCCGATCGTGTTTGGATTATGTTGCACAGTGGTTCACGTGGCGTGGGTAATGCCATTGGCAGTTTTTTTATTGAAATGGCTAAAAAAGACATGGAAGTGCATATCCAAAACTTACCGGATAAAGATTTAGCCTATTTGGAAGAAGGTACAGAGCACTTTCACGATTATGTCGAGGCTGTGCATTGGGCGCAAGAGTTTGCAAGGCTAAATCGAGAGGCAATGATGCATAATGTGATTTTGGCAATGCGGAAAATTATCACTAAACCATTTACTACCCATATGTCGGCAGTAAATTGTCACCATAACTATGTTCAAAAAGAACAACATTTTGGTGAAGAAATTTTTATCACACGTAAAGGCGCAGTATCCGCACGTAAAGGAGAATTAGGCATTATTCCCGGCTCAATGGGGGCTAAAAGCTATATTGTGCGAGGACTGGGAAATAAAGAAAGTTTTTGCTCGTGTTCGCATGGTGCCGGCCGCGTGATGAGCCGAACAGCGGCCAAAAAGCAATTTACCATTGAGGATCAAATCAAGGCCACGGCCCATGTCGAATGTCGTAAAGATGCCAACGTGATTGATGAAATCCCAATGGCATACAAAGATATTGATGCAGTGATGACCGCGCAAAATGAATTGGTTGAGATAGTGCATCAATTAAGGCAAGTGGTGTGTGTGAAGGGGTAAAAATTATCGAGGAGCGCTCTTCGATGTTAACGGAGATATAAAATATGGTGAATCTTGATTATATTAATGGTTATCTAAAAGCAATGGCTTGTTTAAATGCGGAACCTAATCACTATTGTGATTATACAGTTAAGTTACTTGATCATAAAGGCCATTTTACGGATACATTGGCCCATCATTTTCAATCAATTGCCGATGAGCACGGAAAATTTTTAGATGCTCAGTTATGGCATATAAAACCAAAACAGATCACCGTTGATGAATTTATACAGCAAATTAATAAATGGTTTTTTAAGCAAAGCTATTCACCAACCTTGCATAGAGAAAACGGAATGAGGGGAGTTTCAGGTTTTATCGATATATTGTCCCACCTAGAATTAAATAAATGTTATCTATATGAAATTGAAACAATGCCACCAATGTGGTATGCGATACAATGGTGTGATTTACTGTTGGTTTATCAAAATAACTATTATTTAATATATTTTTGTTTAGATGATTAATTTTTGGTGATTGAAATGTGTAATTTATTATGGAAAAAATCTATGCTTTTCACTTTCATTAAAAATTATTTTTAGTGTTTATCAAGATAATTTCATTATTCAGTTTTGCATATAGATAAAAGATAACAAAAAAGGAGTGGTAATGAAAAAACCATTATATAAATTAAAGAATTATATTTTAAAATATCCCGTTCTATTTTGGGTAGTAGCTCTAACTTACATTGTGAGCGTAATTATTCTTACTATGAATAAAAGAGAAGCAGTTACTTTCTATTTTATTATTTCTTATGTTGTTTTGGGGGTGGGGTATACAATTTATTATAAATTTTATACCAGTAAAGAGCAGAAGAAATTTACAAAGGATTGGCTTAAAATTGTATTTACATTACCAAAAAAGAAAATCAACAAAAAAAAACAAAAAAAACACTCCGAAAAAGTATTACATCTAATATTATTTTTATCTGGCTGGGGAGCTATATTTGGTTGTTTAGCTTTTCTTACATTCTTGTTTAAATGTTACTGGTTAATTAGTTTTCTTCTTTTTATATTACAATTTCTTTCAGCTATAACGATAATGATAACTTATATAATTAAAAGAGAATTTAATGAGTTAGAAAAAATTATAGGTGCTGCTTTATTAGCTCTTATCTATATAGTGCTTGATTTCATGGGGGAAAATCAAGGGAGAACATTTGTCACTGATATGATATCTGTTTATCCAGAACAACTATCAACTATAACAAAAGGATTATATTGGCTTAACTTTATTTTAATCGGAAGTAGTTTATTACAGATTTTTGCTATAATTGGGTTTGAGTTAGCAAAGAACCAAAAGCTTTCAAATAGATTACCAAGTATAACTTACTTTGTTGTTTTAATAAGCGCTGTATTACCCTGCTTATTAATTATTTTCAATATAAATAATATTACTAATACCTTAATTTCTGAAACATATAAAGCAGATACAATAAATTATTTTAAATGCAATAATAAGATTATAAAAAACGTGCCTAATGATACTGCTCGTTATTTGAAGGTTGATGAACTAGAATTTCGGGCGTTTTATTTTGAAAAAGATAAAAGTGATATTCGAATGACAACTTATCTTTGTAATGGCTCAGATTATACTAACGTAGACATTCATAAATAATATATTGATCATAAATACTGAAATATTAATAATTAATTTTCAGTATTTATGATTGTAATTTATCGGCAGTATCCCCTATGTGTAAAAAATAGTTTTATCTTTTAAATGATAGTCACATATCCATGATTTTATTTTTTTATTAATTTAATTACCAAGATGGTAATTTAAATAATCGTCCTTTTATCCCTTCATCATGTAATACCAATGCAATTTCATTTTTATCGAAGAAAATATCGGTATCAAGAGGAATATCTGAATCAATTACAGTAATAATTTGTTGAATACCTAAATTAGAATATTGTCTTATAACGTTAAGAAGATTTATCTTTTTTCTGTCGTCTAACGATTCAAATATTCCATCGTGATAAACAAAACGAGGAAAGTTATCTTTAAGATGAGCACGTAATATAGCTAAATCAAAAGCTACACATAGTAATTTTTTATAAGTATGACCATCATCAGCACTTGTTGAACGACCCGCTTCATCTAAAATATCAGCACTAAAGTCAAAATGGCCTTTTCGATTAATTTTGACATTAAGTAATGCCATTCTTGAAATAACATCTTCAACAATGCGACTAAAATACAACCTAATTTCTGAAAATAAACTTGTTTCTTGTGTATTTTGTATCTCTAAATCATTTTCCATATCAATTCTGACTTTTTGAGATTGCTCATCTAATAATCTAATTTCAGTCCTAAGCTCCTGCAATTTGTGAATAAATTCTTTTTGTCTTTCTAAAAAAGCAATATCAGTTTTTAAGGTAATTAAATCATTAGATATTTGTTTATATTTATTAAAAATATCTGTTTCACCTAAAAAAGATAAAGTCTGTGTTCTTTCTTCACCTAATTGCAATAAAGTTTGATTAATATTTGTTAGCTCTTTTTTTATTGATGATAGTTCTTCTTTTAAATATGTATGTCGTTCTTCTGTAATAGCGCGGTTAAACTGAATAAGTTGATTAAAATCTTTTTTTAATTGTTCTGGGAAAAGAATACCGGCTTCTTTGTACAAGCTTTCAGCCTCATCAGGATCAAATAATATTTGTTGTTTTTGTAAAGATAATTCTATCTTTTTTCGATTAAAATCCAATGAGTAGCGATTTTTATTCAATGTAGCTATTTGCAAATCTAATTCATCAATGAGTTTTTTGGTTTTTGCTTGATCCACTGAGTGAAAATCGAACTTATCCAACAGTCTTTGTCGCTCATTAACATCCTGCTGTTTTAATAATAAAAGCCCATCAATCCGACTAATATCTTCAATTGAACCACCTAACTCTTGTTTTACTATCGTTTCTCTATCTTGTGCATCTTTAAGTTTAGCTTCCAGTTCATAATGCTTTACAATTAAATCAGAATTAAAACCAAGAATATGAGCAAGAAAAGGTTTCCAATCTTTATGTTTAGAGGCAAACTTTCTTAATTGAAAAACATCACGGTAATCATCTTGAGAACGTAATAAATAACCTAAAATTTTGCGATATTGCCATGGTTTAATCAAATAAAAATTTAATATACTGTCTAAAATCTCTTTCGCTTTATCAAATGACACATTTTCATGATCCCAATGTGCTAATTGCGTAAAATCTTGGTGTGAATCGGTGTGTTTCTTTATACTGATACGTGTTGCATCTGTAACACAGCGACGAATAGTGAGGTAAGAACCATCTTCTAGTTCCAACTCTAAAAAAAACACAAATTGCTTAAATATTTGTTTATGCTTAAATAAAAAAAATTCTGATTTTTTTTTAGATAAAAAACAAAAATCAAGTAATTTGCCTAACGTCGATTTACCTAAATTATGGGTATCTTTTTTCTTATTTTCAGGCAAGCGAATTTCAGCTTGAATTACGTTCAAACCTGATGAAAAAATAATAGTTTCAAATAAATCTGGTTTATTTGAATATAATTTAGATAGTTTCATTTATCCCCACATATTCGATTGAGTCAGTTTTTGCATGATACTCAACTAACCCTAATAAAAAAAGAAGATTAAGTGCAGGTAGAAATAAAAATTGACCACCTTCAACCGACTTTTTAGCATATTCTAATAAACCATCATATTTTTCTAGTCTCTTTTTCTTAATATAATAAAGTAATAAAAAAGACATGTTAATAATGGTCTTATCCGGGTGAGTATGTTTATTGGGTCTTAGCATCTTCATTCTCACCTATATCACAACTCCAATACATAAAAAACAACATGACATTCACTAATCGTTTATGTTTAGCTTGCCTCAAAATTGGCTCTCTATCAACTAATAACTTTGATAAGTAATTCATTATGTGATCAAAAGTCTGATAATCTTTTCTTTTTGCAATAATATTTAAACAAAACTCTTCTGCTGCAAGCTCATAACGTTCACGTAGTGCAGTATTTTCAGCTAAAGATAGAAAAGATTCAATTTCATTAACGTCTTTTAAGTAACGCCGCTTAAGCTCATTAGCATAAGCCTCAGTCATATTATTTAGCTGATTTTTTCTAGCGTAAGTGGTTCGCTCAATATTGATATTGGTCAAACTTCTATCAAGAGTTCGCGCTTGATTTGCAAATGCCTGGATAACTTCTGCTAAATCGTCAGGACTAACAATTAACGGACTATCGATAGGATCTAGATCAGCGATTCTCATTATTTCAGGATATCGTTTAAGATAAAGTTCTATCTGATTAATATCTATGATCTTTACTGATGCTATATCGACTTCAATATAGTCTGAAATCGTTTTACATATTTCACTCTCTGCATTACCAGTTAAACGACGATTAGTAAACAAGACATAATTATCCAGCTCACCTTTATCTTTTAACTTTTTGATACGAAGCAGTTCAGCACCAATTACGGTATTGGGGTTAGTTTTCTTTTCTTTATTATAAAAATCAGATTCAGAGCAATTACGATTATAGCCATTAGTATGTTTGGCTTGAATAATTGTTGTTCCAACCCAAGGTGAACTTCTACTGGGAAATAATTCGGCAGTACCAATAAATTTAGCGTCTCTCCCACCATCAGGACCCTTAGCAAATCCTTGTGTAGAAATACCCATTATATGCTGGCAAATAATAACAACTAATCTTTCAAATTGTTCATCACTCATATCTTCATAAGCATATTTCATGATATATGTATTCCTTACTACTAAAAGTGCCAAACATTATAACTGTGTTTATATACATAACAATAATAAGTTTATTATTTTACGAGCAAGTTCGCATTTTTGATACTTATTACTTTTGAGCTTTTACCGTTTTCTTTCTAAGAATCTTCTGAACTTCTTTAGTATCAATTTCCATGATGATTGCAATTTGTTCAACCGATACTTCTTTTCGAGCTAAAGCTTGAACCAATCGTTCTTTTTGTTCTCTTTCTTTTTTCTCCGCCAATTTTGCTATTTTCGCCTTTTCTTCAGCCACTTTAACTTTGTCATTTGCTACCGCCAACTTCTCTTTAGCAATCAATTTTTCTTCCTTACGGATGCGTTCAACCACTTGATAAGTCGGGACGTATTTTAGGCTTTGTTCTAACTCGTCCATAAGTTTAGTACTGCGGAAGCTGATATAGGATTTAGGGGTGATAATTAGGTGGTCGATTAGGTCGATATTCAAAATACGGCCGACTTGGATTAGGCGATCAGTGATATCTTTATCGGCATCCGACGGCGTCAGCGATCCTGACGGGTGATTATGAACTAATATCACGCGTGAGGCGTTTTTCATTACCGCAACACGAAATACATTCATCGGTTCAACATCGACCGATTTATAACTGCCAAGCGCAATCAGTTCGATATACAGGATATAACCAGCTTGATTCATGCCAATCATCCAAAGATGTTCTTTTTCTTGGTCGATTTGGTTATCACGCAATAACACACGTTGCATAATGCTGTAGACATCGTCTGTGCCTTCAATATATCGTTTGTCATGCTTGGTTAGTTTTGTATCCATTTTATCACCTTGTAAAATCAATTAAAAAATAATATAGCATATTTTTCTTAGACTTAGCAGTAGTTAATTAATCTTGGTCATACCTGTGATGATTATTTTATGCTTGCCTGATAGGTTCATCATAAACTGCAATAAAAATCATTTAGCATTTTAGTTTGGATTCTAATTTTACTAATTTTTATTATAAAACGCCTAAAATAACAGCAGATAATTCAATATCAACAATCCAATCTAATAAGTCCAACAGTTTAAAATAGTTGGGCGTTTTTTTGACTAGTTCGGACAATTAATTATTGCTTCAAAGCAAGCTTACTTGATATTTTTTGTATCCCACCAATAAAATAATGACAGCATAATAATATTGCCGGATATATTATAAAATTGAGGGTTATCATTGATGTGATACCTAACATCCCCATAATAAAATCTAGATTAAAAGCAAATTTATTAGTATCTTCCATTACTAACATTTGGACAATAGGCGGCATTGCGGGAATTATAATACCAATTAGCACGCCGAAAATCACTAAAACCATCGGTCGTTTTATTTTATTTAAAAGAAAGATTGAAATCAGAATAAAACAGAAATAACACAAACCATAACATATCAAATAATATAATTCTGGTGGTAAACGATGATGTTTTCTTATAATTATTGAATAACACCATTGGTAACTTAGATAGGCACCGATAAAATTAAATAAAACGATAATGACTAAATTAATTATTTTCACTAGCTTGTCCTTTTTTATCTTCAATCTTTTTTACCGCTTTTTCCAAAGAGGCAGGTAACAAATAAAGTTCTTGTAGACCATATTCATCTAAAACAGATGAAACGGCACGCGCACAATAAAAACCAATAAAAGTCGCATAATTACCATTAATAATTCTTTTTTCAATATTCAGCGCTTGCTCTCGTGTTAATGTGATTTCACGTTGAGAAACATAATCACCATCTTTCGCATGGTATTTGATAAATTGTTCTATTGAAAAAGGGATGTCTCCATCATCATAAAAAGCTTCTGCTTGTCCTCGATATTGTCGCATGTAATCGCCATTAGGATCAAAAATCATGCATTGATAGCTAGTAGGGATTTTATATTAAATGTACAAATTTAATAAAAAAATGCTAAAGCTTATTTTTTGTTAATTTTTTCAGATTTGAAGGTTCTAATCATAAATTTTCATTTCTAAATAATTTGTTATCAATGATAATGAGTAAAATGCTTAAATTGTGTCAAAAGTTAAGGAATAATAAAAATGGAACAGCGAATAAAACAAAAACTTACCGAATTAGAACAACAATACCGTATCCATATTCTTTATGCCTGCGAATCGGGCAGTCGAGCGTGGGGGTTTCCTTCGCCAAATAGCGATTATGATGTACGTTTTATTTATGTTCATCCATTAGATAGATATTTAGCCATTGATAATCCTGAATCACATTTTACTTTTCCCATAGACGACGAACTGGATTTACAAGGTTGGGATTTGAAAAAGACCCTACAGTTAATCCGAAAATCCAATACTACGCCGTTTGAGTGGTTGCAATCTCCAATTATTTATCAGCAAAATCAATCAATTGCTCAGCAATTATGGCAATTGTGTGCAGACTTTTTTAATACACGTGGTAACATCTATCACTATTTAGGTATTGCTAAAAGCTCGCTGCAAACTATCGATGGCAAAGAGATTGGTGTTAAAAAATTGTTTTATGTGTTAAGACCTTTATTGTGTGCTAAATGGTGTTTAGAAAAACGGCAAATCGCTCCTATGGCAATAATGCCATTATTAACACTATTACCGGATAATTTAAGACAGCAAATAAATGATATTATTAGATTAAAAGCAACTATGGTGGAATCAGCATCGATAACTATTGCGCCAGAAATCTTATCGTTCATTGAACAATCCATGATTGATATCAGTGCAGAAGTTGAGTCTATCACTGAACAGCATTTTAAGGCAGATAAATTAGATCGCTTTTTTATACAAACGTTAATGAGCTTAAAATAAGGAAAGGAACACGACATGACAATTGATGATTTAAAAGCACAAAATCTCATTTTGTTTGAAGTGATTAGTGGTAGTCGTTCGTTCGGATTAGCTACCGAAACATCGGATACAGATATCAAAGGGGTGTTTTATTTACCTAAAGATAAATTTTATGGACTCGAGTATATTCCGCAAATTAGTAATGAAACCAATGATATCGTCTATTATGAATTAGGTCGTTTTGTAGAGCTTTTACTTAAAAATAACCCGAATATTTTAGAAGTATTGGCTTCTGCACCCGACTGTATTTTATATCAGCATCCAATTATGCAGCAGTTAACCCTTGATCTATTTTTATCCCAACAAACTAAACAAACCTTTGCTCACTATGCCATGTCACAAATTAAAAAAGCCAAGGGATTGAATAAAAAGATTAATAATCCAGTCGAGGTGAAGCGTAAAACGGTCCTTGATTTTTGTTATATTATTCAAGGTCAGCATGCTTATCCCCTCACCAATTGGTTAAATGAAAAGCGTTTTGATCAACACTTATGTGGTTTGGTGAATGTTCCACATAGTCGAGATTTATATGCCCTTTTTTATGATGCATCAGGGGATTGTGGTTATCATGGTATTATTCAACAGGATGATTCGACCGAGCTGTGCTTGTCTTCAATAAAAGTCGACACCCCAGTAATTGCTTACTTAAGTTTTAATCGTGATGGTTTTTCATCGCATTGTCGTGATTATAAGGCTTACTGGCAATGGGTTGCTAAACGTAATGAACAGCGTTATCGCAGTAATATTGAAAATGGTAATGATTTTGATGCTAAAAATATGATGCATACCATTCGCTTATTACAAGTTGCTCATGAAATTATGACCAAAGGCACCATTACCAATAAACGCACTAATCGAAACGAACTGCTCGCAATTAAAAATGGTCAATTAAGCTATGACGAAATTATGAATATGGCCAAATCATTATTTGATGACATTGAAACCGCAACACTAACCACAACCTTACCTGAAATGCCCGATTCAGATGAAATTATTGCTCGGTTAGTTAAAATGCGGGAGTGGTTATATAATCGATAGTAAGTAATAAAAAAAACAATCAGCTAACGAGTAAATTACGATAATTCTTCTTAATCTCTAAACAATAAAATTATAGATGTTTATTTTTAACAAACACGACTCTTTCAAACAGCATATTTATCACCCAAGCCATTCAATCCGAGAGGTTTATTTTGAATCATTCACTCTTTTTTGATACAGAAATAATAATAGATACCACTATAAAAAATTATGGAATATATACAATTGAGGAAAGAGAAATCAATTACCAAAATGTTTCAAATTATAAAAATGAAATATCCAAATCATTAAGGTTATATAGAAATAAATCCCTAAATTTTTACTAAACAGGAATATGTAAATTTTTGACTTCATAGCGAACACCTGACAAATTTAAATTACTAAAAAAGTAATCAATTTGGTCATGTGTGTATACCCCACTTATCACGCTTTTTTTTAGTTTTACTTTTTTATTTTTAAAAGTTATAAATAATATATATATAGGATGCCATTTCCCTATCCATCTTATCCTTTTCCATAGTATCCCTTTAGGTGGATACTTGAAATATTCGACCTTAATGATTTTAACTTCAAGATCTTGGCAAATTGGAATATAAATTTTTGGTCTAATTTTTCGTAAAATAATAATGCTTTTCTTTGTGATATGGAAAGTTGGAGTCATGCATAGCCATGCTAAAATAGTAGCAGGAAAAAACCACACACCGTGAATTGAAAATAATAATTCATCAACACCTATAAATAAATTTATAACAGCTAGAAAAATAAAAACTAATAACAAAAGAGACCAAAATAAAACACCAAAAGTCAGTGCTGTTGATATAATATCCATAAAAGATTTTTTTAATGGTTTATTTTGTTTTCTTTTTGTATTCATTTTTACTATGTTTTTTAACGATGATAAATCTATTATTTTCAATGGAATTATAATTTATTATTTTATAATAATTATTTTTAAATACCAAATTCTAAAAATCAAAATTATCCCAATGAATATGATTGAAAAATATTTTTTTAGTATAAAACGAATGTATTATTACTCTATTTCTAGACAGCTTTACTAATTAGGTCATTTATCATAATTTCTATAATACTTTATCTTAAGATAACCCAATATTGATATTCATCACTAATGCTAATTAATTACTGTTCAAGTGAGTATAGTTGACGTTCTGATAACCCGTTTTTTATAACAGGAAAGTTAGATTTACACATATTACCAATTATTTAACGTGATTTAGAATGTCTATTGATTAACTAACATAAAGGAATTGATGACCCATATGAACTATCCACAACTTTCGATGAACAACTTATTATGGCGTTTCAATCAAAAAACCAACACAAGTGTTGGCATTTTCTTACTACCTTATTCGCTCAACAATTTTTTAATTCAATAGAACAAAATGATTTAGTGTATATCCTTGTAACCTGATACAACCGTTTAACTATTTATATGCAACCAATACATAGCCTCATAAGGTTGTAACACCATTTCTGGCTTTAATATAGTTTGGTTTTCATAATTACCTAGCAATCTTTGCCAATGACGATTTTCAAACCCATTAGGTAATTGCCATTTAACCGTATTTTCGGTCAGATTGGCTATCACGAGTAACGTTTGATTATTCCAATGTCTGGCATAGCACCAACAATTAGCAACATCAGGCGTTAGATCTTGATAGTCACCGAAAATAAAGATCGGATACATTTTGCGTAATTTGATTAAGGTTTGATAGCAATAGAAGATTGAATTGGGATCGTCAAGCGCTGCCTTAACATTGATTTTTGAATAATTATTTGCCACCTCAATCCAAGGTTTACCTTGGCTAAATCCGGCATTGGCAGTATGATCCCATTGCATTGGCGTTCGGCTATTGTCGCGTGACTTACTGGCAAGAATCGCTAACATGTCAGACTCTGACATACCTTCGGCAATTTTTTCTTGGTAGATGTTAAGACTTTCCACATCTTTATATTGCGAAATATGAGTAAAATGGGGATTTGTCATCCCGATCTCTTCACCTTGATAAAGGTACGGTGTGCCTTGTAGTCCATAAAGAATCATCGCCAGCATTTTAGCTGATTCGCTGTGATATTGATCTTCATTACCTAAACGTGACACAATACGAGGTTGATCGTGATTACACCAGAAAATTGCATTCCACGCCTTACCGTGCATACCCTTTTGCCAATAGCCAAGTATTTTTTTGAGTTCAAGTAAATCGGGCTTAGCCAGCGTCCATTTTTCCCCATTTGGATAATCAATTTTTAAATGATGAAAATTAAACGTCATTGTCAACTCTTTACCATCCAATGCGGCATATTTTTGACAGTTTTCTAATGTAGTGGATGACATTTCGCCCACTGTTTTTAAACCATTAGGTAGGAAAACATCTCGGCTTATCTCTTGCAAAAATTCGTGTATTTTGGGGCCGTCTGTATAATATTTTCGACCGTCCCCTTGGACATCATCCGGAAAGTCTTGCTGTTTAGAGACCAAATTAATCACATCCAGCCTTAATGCATCGACGCCTTTATCCGCCCAAAATTGACACACATTTTTAATCTCTTGGCGTACGGTTGGATTTTCCCAATTGAGATCGGCTTGCTGTTTTGCGAACAGGTGTAAATAGTATTGTCCTGATTGCTCATGCCACTGCCAAGCGTTACCGCCAAATTTTGACCGCCAATTGTTGGGTTCTGAGCCGTCAGCTTTGGCATCTTTCCAAATATAAAACGATCGAAAAGGACTGGTTTTATCTAAGGCAGATTTAAACCATGGATGCTCTGTTGAAGTATGGTTAAATACCATATCCATCATAATACGGATATCACGTTCATGCGCTTGCTTAACCAATAATTCAAAGTCGTCCATCGTGCCATAAGCCGGATCAATATCATAATAATCCGATACATCATAACCATTATCAACTTGCGGAGAGGGATAAATTGGCGTTAACCAAATCGCACTAATGCCCAGATTTTTAAGATAATCCAATCGGCTTATAATGCCTAATAAATCTCCCGTTGAACCAGTACCACTGGCTTGAAAACTTTTGGGATAGATTTGATAAATAGTACCATTTTGCCACCAAGGGATTTCGTTCGTATTCATTGTTTGCTCTTAATTATTCATCTGTCATAAATTAACCGTTCCATAATTGAACGGTTAACGGTTATTGAATCGTGTTTAGCGAATATCTAACGTACCTTTTTTCAATTTTATTTTATAAACAACTGATGTTAAAACAATAGGTACGACAATTGCCACAATCATAGCTAATGCATAAATTCCCCAATAAATCGGTTTAATGGATAAAATACCAGGTAATCCACCCACACCTATACCATTAGATAATACACCATGTAAACCACAGATTAACCCAGCACTCGCCGCTCCAATCATGGCGCAGAACATTGGGAATTTATAGCGTAAGTTGATACCGTACATAGCTGGCTCAGTTACACCTAGGTAACCTGATATCGCAGCCGGTATGGAAACTTCACGCTCATTATGTTTTTTACTGATTAGAATGATGCCAACAACGGCTGAAGCTTGAGCAATATTGGATAAGGCAATAATTGGCCAAATCGGTGTACCACCCATACTATGTGTCATCTGCATATCGATAGCTAATGTAGTATGATGAATTCCTGTAATAACCAAAGGTGCATAGAAGAATCCAAAAATAGCCGAACCAATGAAGGCATAATCACCCGTCATTAGGTATTTAACCACATAAGCAATACCATTGCCCAACATTCGTCCGATTGGTCCTAAAAGAAAATGTGCAAGGACGACGGCTAATAGTATTGATACAATTGGTACAATCACTAAAGTTAGGTAATTAGGGACAATTCTACGTAATCGAGTTTCAATCCATCCTAACGCTAAACCGGCAAAAATAGATGGAATCACTTGTGCTTGATAGCCGACTTTTTGAATCGTAAACCAACCAAAATCCCACACTTCGGGAATCTTTTTCCCTAGATCATAAGCAGTCATCAGTTGTGGGGAAACCAATGTTATCCCTAAAACAATCCCTAACACAGGGGAACCGCCCATTTTTTTGACTGTAGACCAGCATATGGCTACTGGTAGAAAGTTGAAAATCGCTTCACAAGGTAACCAAAGAAAACTATGAATAGGTACCAACCAAGTATAAGTGTCAGTAAGTGGTTTATCATTTATAGTTGGCATGTCACCAATCACGTTACGTAAGCCGAGTAATAATCCCCCCGCAATCAGTGCGGGTAATAATGGCACAAAAATTTCAGCTAAATTTGAAATTAAGCGTTCAAACCATGACATATTTTTTTTAGCTGAGGCTTTTGTTTGCTCTTTAGTCGCTTCATCAATATTTAATCGATCAATCAATAATTTGTAATAACTATCAACATCCGTTCCAATAATAACTTGAAACTGCCCAGCATTATTAAAACACCCTTTTACAAAAGGTAATCCCTCTATGGCTTTTATATTGGCTAATTTGGGATCAGACAGTGCAAATCTTAATCGTGTTAAACAGTGAGTAACACTCGCAATATTTTCTTTTCCACCCACACAATCAATTAATGCGGTTATCGATTCTGAGGCGATATTAGGATCTTTAGCCATCTCCAAGTCTCCCTATCATAGATATTTAGCTGAATTAGCTATTAATACATTGGCTATGTTTGAATTAGGATTTAGCATAGATTGAAAAAGACAAACAATAAATGGGAACGTTCCCTATTTGTGATTGATCTCACATAAATAATAAAAACTATAATAATTTTAAATTGTTATCGCTATTTATTAACAGCCAGTTGGCAAGGGATAGTCACCGTTTTGAGTTCAACTTCATCGGTTAACATTCGGAGTAATTCATGAGCGGTATAAGTTCCAGCTTTATCAAAACCTAACTCCACAGATAACGTTTGTGGAAAAAGAAAACGGAGCAATTCACTCTGTCCGATACTCGCAACAATGGTATTATTAAGTTGCTTTTCATGAAGATATTTATGCAAACCTAACGCAAGCGTTTCAGTCGCACAAACAATAGCAGAAGGTGATGATTTAATGACTGTTTGAGCAAGATGATAGCCTGACAGGTAACTTAAGTTTCCTAAACAAGCATTAGGGGTGATTTGATGAAGCTGACAAAAATCCAGATAAGCTTGATAACGTAGCGCACCGGTAGTTTGGTCTTGTTGTTCAATACCAATAAAAGCAATATTACGCTGTTTTTGTTGATGATATAAATGCTCAAGTAAGTGAGTTACTGCACCGATATCATCGTAACAAACACACATATGATTAGGGAATGAACGAGCAATAACCACACTCTTATTTTGCCAGAAAGACAATACTCCCTTATCCAATCCTGTAAAGGCAAAAACCACGACACCGTCAGCCTGCTTATCTTTCAACATGGCTAAATGTTCTTCAACCTTTTCAACATTAAATTGGCTTTCCATAATAATCGGATCATAGCCATGTTGATAAAATATTGGCAGCATACTACTGACAGCTTGATTTTCAGACATCGACTCAAGACGAGTAACAATAATACCAATCACTTTATTACCATAACCTCGCATTGCTCTTGCAGATTTAGACGGCGTAAATTGATATTGTTCAATAATGGCATTGACTTTATTACGTGTTGCTTCTTTCACCATTGGGTCATGGTTAATTACTCTTGAAACCGTTGATTTGCTTACTCCGCTAAGTTTGGCAATATCCTTAATGGTTAAGTGGCTCGATGACTTGCTCATAATAATTTTGCTGAATAAAGATCAATAAAATTATAGTAATATAGTTTCAACAAAATTGCGATACGGTAGCTGTTTGGATGATATTAAAAATCATGAAATATTGGTATACCTAAATTAATGTCTAATGGTAGAATCAGGTTAAAATTTAACAGGTCATTAGTAGTACTGTTTAACTCAATATCTCACTTTACGACAAGCGATTAAACATGAAAAAATTATATTTACTGTTAGGTTATATCTTATTTTTTGTCAGTTTATCCGGACACGCATCAAGTAATGTCACCAAAATAGCTACCGTTAAAGAACAATTTAAAACTGCTCTATTATGTCAATCAAAGCCTTTTGCCATCGAAGATAAAAAAATCATTGCTGAACTTGAAAAACAAAAAATTACCATAAAAAACAAACAACAAGATAATATCACTGGAATCGAATACCATTTTAAGCAACCTATCAAAATCAAGAATGTATGGGTGAATATGATTCGTTATGAAAGCGATAATTTTGTCACATCTTTTTATGCTAAAGCCAAAGGGGATATGCACAAGTTCGCTAAATTGATTGGTGCTAACACTATATTGCGTAGCTGTGAAGAACCCATTCCTTTGAATGATACAGACATATACCGAAAAGATATTACCCCTATTACGGACAATAAACTTTACCCTGATACTATAATTATTGGTCAGGATAATGACTCAAAACCGAATGATTTTTATTTTATTTGTTCTAAAGTTGAGGCTAATGAGCCTTAATTTTTTGCTTAATGAATATTATCCTATTAATTTATTTATATTATGTTATGCACTTGTCTTAAACACTGAGCAACATTGGTAATGTGTGAATTTCATATTAGGTGGTACTTGGTTATAAACTTTTCGATTGAATGCATCAATTCATTCTAATGGTGTCGAATCTTGATGCAGATTGCTTATGTACTTTGAGCCAATAAAGATAGCAAACACTCTTTAATTCTCATGTTTGCTTGACTTAAATCAATCGTACAAAAAAATAGCTGATGATTTTGAATGGTAGTATATTCATTAATCGATTGATTTGTTGTTGGATATAACAGCATACCTGATGCAGAATAGGATAATCGGTCATCACTTCTTTCTTGACTTCTTACATAAGCATAAAGTTGGTACAAATGATCTGTCTTAAAAGAAAATTTGTTATGATTAAAAATTGAGGTACATTTAGTATCCACAATTAAGCGAGAATGAGTTTTGTTATTTTCTATAATTAAATCGGTGATCATTTCTGGCATAAACTGTCCAATGTTGTCCGTCGATTGGGTACATTGCCATTTAAACCTTTTTCCCGACTCGATTTGCCATTCATTTGGATCGAGATTAACCCGATAAAAACCAATTACCGCTTTCTCAAATAATGCTCTTAACCACTGATCAGTTTTCTCCAACGTATTAAGTGTTTCTTTACCGAATAATTCTGTTGGAATAGATAAACTATGAACCAATTTAGCCACCGAAACTAATAGATTATCATGAGGATTTGATCGATTGAACTGATCGATAACAGGGTTGTAATAGTTAGATTTACCGATTTTTAACTCTTTAAAACGATTGGTTATTTGTTTGCATTGCTTAATCAATTTATCATTATTTAATTGCCTTAATAAAACATGAGCAGCACCATGAATATATTGATTTTTGGGTGTATTATTTGTTAATCCATCATATCGACAATGGATTTTACCTTTTTCAAGTAATAATTTACGTGCGGTTATTAAATAATCAATTTTCCCTCTAACACGTGTTAAAACTTGCTTTTTAGGTTGATAACTGTTAGATAATGAATAACGCAATCCTTTGTGTACTGCCTTGCAATAAATCTCAGCAGCCAGCTCAACAATTTTTTCAGGATTTTCTTCAAAATTTATTCGCTGCTGTTTATCAAGCTCTTTATAATAATCTGATGCATACAATAAAAGTAACCATATGTTTTTAATAGGTATTTTATTTAATGTGGTATTTTGTCTTGTTGTCGATTCAGTATTCATTGAAATTATTTATATGCAATCTTAATAAGTTTCATTGCTTTGTTAAGTTTATCTTTTTCATCAAACCAATACTCTTCCAATAAAGGTTTAATTTCTGTATCAATAATATTTTGATACCAAACTAAACCTTCACTTTTCGGTATAGCTCTATGATGAGTTAAATAACTATGACCAATAGCAAAAGCACTTCCTAACATTCTATCTTGAGCAATGAATTCATTTAATTCATTCATTCTTTCTCTTATTTCTTCTAAAAGCTTACTATTGAGCCCTGTTTTTTTAATCATATAGCGTAACCATTTTTCTGAAAAATTAGGATCTAAAGTAAAAAACGCAAAACGTCGACGTAATGCAAAATCGACTAATGCTAAAGATCGATCCGCTATATTCATCGTACCAATGACATATAAGTTATCGGGAATATATATTCCGTTTTCTTGTTCACGGCGATAGGTCAATTCTAATGCTTCACTCGGTATTCGCTTATCAGCTTCAAGCAGCGTTAGCATTTCACCAAAAATCTGTGCCGGATTACCTCGATTAATTTCTTCAATAACCATAACATATTTAGATTGAGGATCATTTCTGGCTTGATGAATTATCTCCAAAAATGGACCATCGATCAGCGCTAACTTACCTTCACTGGTAGGGCGAAAACCACGAATAAAATCTTCATAAGATAGATTAGGATGAAATTGAATTGCTCGAATATTATTTGAATCTTTATAACCAATAATAATATTAGCTAACCTTTTAGCTAACCAAGTTTTACCTGTACCAGGCGGGCCTTGTAAAATGATATTTTTCTTTTTTGTTATACTGGATATCATTTGTTGCAATTGCTGTTTATCGATAAAACAGTCTTCTTGAATTAAATTTTTTAATGTATAAGGATGCCTAACAAATAATGGATCATCAATTAATGGTGCATCAATATCTGGTTCATTTTCCATGATTTCTCCTCTTTTTCCATCAATATTATGATTAAGTAACCGATATTTACCATTCCCCAAAAACTGAAAAAATTTTTTATCTTTCATTCGTTGTAAAGTGTAAGTTAACAAGTTACTTGTAACTCTATTATTTGGAAATTCCTCCTCAAGTTGTTGTCCGTATTTATCCAGCAACTCTTTACAATTAAAAACATTACTTCCGTTATCTTGGCAAAGCTCTTGGATGAATTGTAATAATATAATTTGCCATTGATTATTAGATGCTAAATTTTCATTAATTAATGTGCGATTTTCATATTTACGTAGTGCAGTGAAATAAAGCTCAGGAAAAGAGTGAATAGGAAAGTAATCTTCGTTAAATCTCATTGCTAAATCATCGAGCAATTTTAGGTAAACATTACCATTAAAATGCTCTTTAGATAATCGATCATCTTTTATCAACTCCAATTCATCAGTAAGATAAGTTTTTGAAGCCTTATCCAATACGACATAGGCGTGAGGACGAATCCAAAATAAACCACTTGTTAATTGCCATGGAAAATATGACTGCGACATGATCAAGTCAAATTTTTGTTCAAACTCATCTCGATAGTTTTCATCAGCATTAGAAAACTTCAGTGCAGTAGCATAAAATTCCCACAAATTATCAATCTCTTGTTGTTGATTTTCAGAGTTGGTAAAAAACCAAGACAATTGATTATTAAGTAATGGTATGCCCTCAAAAGAGTTAGGGACGGATTCTTCAATATTAAGAAATTCAGCCCACTTTTTTGCAATTTCTATTCTTGTCGTTTCTTTAATATGTCGATTAAATGTTCCTAATGCAGTAAATGGACAAATATCCTGTAAACCTTTATCGAGTAAATAAGAAAGCTTAAACTCGGTGGCCAGCTGATTGACAAATTCCATTAATATTGAACGTTTGCTTTTGTCTAGATAAATTAATAAATTATCTGCAATAGCTTCATAAAAACGTACCCAACTGAACAATTGGGTACGATTGGCAACATCACCATAACGTGATCGCCAATAAGGCGCATTCCGAAAATAGTCAATATCCTGTGGTTCATTATAGAAAGTAAAATTGATTAATTGTTTTGATAACCATTCATCATCTTTAACACTCCAAATAGTGGCTATATTGGTATAGAAAAACCATTTTTTATTTAGATTCCCTTTTTGCCAATTAACTTTTAATAACTTTCCATCACCATAATTTTTTGTCACAATGCCGGTTGCTTTAATCTCCATGACCGAAACAGCTTGACCTTTATTATCAAAAGGTAAATTCTTTTTTAAGTTATAAGTGGATTTAATCGCAACTCGATCACCAACTGAAATGGTACGTACGGTATTTAAGTATTTATTATCGTAACCATTTTCCCAAATACCTAATCTAACAAAACGTTCTGTTTGGTCTTCACCACCATTAAACTTAGCGCTTAAAAACCAATATGTTTTTATTGCTTCCAATATTTTTCCTTTCAAAAGTAGATAATCTATTGTAAAGATAAATTTTAGAAACGAAGTTTAACTTAAAACAAGATAAAAAAGTGAACAAATCTAATTAAATATGTGATACAGGTCAAATTTTCAAAAAAAATACTTAAATAACCATTAATATCATTAAATATAATTGACAAAAAATAGCTTTTTATTCATGTTAAAAACCTATTTCTTAACACACTGCCTTAACTTATAAGCACTTCCCCACTCTAACATGGCGTCATGCACTTGTTTTAAACTTTGTCCAACATCGGTTAAAGTATATTCCACTTTCGGTGGTACTTGGGCATAGACTTTGCGATGAATTAATCCGTTTTTTTCCATGGCACGTAGGTGCTGGGTTAACACTTTTTGCGATATTCCGTCTAAGGATTTTTTTAATTCTCCAAAGCGTTTTGTACCTGTTAATAAATCACGAACAATTAAGACTTTCCATTTATCGCCCATTAACATAAGCGTAGTTTCGACTGGACAAGGGGGTAAATTTTCATTGAGAGACATATTAAAAATCCTTTAAATTCAATTATAGTATTAATTTGGTAACTATATTACTGTTTAGTACCTACTTTACAATAGATACTTAGAATATTAATCTAAAAACATTCATTACTTAAAGATTTTTCTTAACATAACCTAAAACCAGAATCCAACAATATTATTAAATTGAAAAGAATAAAGGAGTAAAAAGATGAAAATAGCTGTTATTGGTGCAAGTGGTAAATCTGGCAGTCTGATAGTTAAAGAAGCAATTGCACGTGGGCATGATGTGACGGCAATTGTCCGTAATCCAAATTCTCATGTTAATCCTAATGCAAAAATCTTAGTTAAAGATCTGTTTGATCTGACTTATGAAGATTTGAAACCTTTTGATGTTATTGTCGATGCATTTGCAACATGGAGCCTTGAATCACTTCCTCAACATCAAACTAGTTTAAAACATTTAACCGATATTTTAAGCGGTAAACCTAACCGTTTATTAGTTGTTGGTGGTGCAGGTAGTTTATATGTCAATCCTGAACATACTGTTCGTTTAGTTGATACACCGGAATTTCCAGAAGAGTTTAAACCATTAGCTAATAATATGGCTAAAGCGCTCGATGAATTAAAAAAATGTCAGGATGTGAACTGGACTTACTTAAGCCCAGCTATTGAGTTCATTGCCGATGGCGCAAGAACAGGTCACTACAAAGCAGGCGGTGAACAGGTCTTATTCAACACTCAAGGAAAAAGCCAAATTAGCTATGCTGATTATGCCATAGCCATGGTTGATGAAGCAGAAAATGCCAAACACATTAAACAACGTTTTACAGTAGTGACAGAATAAGATAAAAATCTATTTTATATAGTGAACAGCTAATGCCTGTTCACTATATGATAGCGCTTTTTATTGCTGAATTTTCAATTTAAGCGTGATTAATCAAATTACTGGTACTATTCTACACCAATTTGACAAGTCATTTTGATTTCTCGATTATCCGTGATTTCTAAGTTTGACAATACCACAAGCTGTGGAAAATGGGGTCTTAAAAATTGTGAAAGCATCGGTCTTAATGTGTGGTTAACCAAAAGTACAGGCGGTGCACCAATGGCATCTTGCTGATTTAAAGCCTGCTTAACTTGTTGAATAATATGATCCGCTAATCCCGGCTCAACATTACTGGTATTTTGGAGTGCTTGTAACAACAATCGCTCCAAATTCACATTTAAACCAATGACATTAATTGCTCCATTGCCCGGAAACCATTGTTGTGTTATCACTCTTCCTAATGCTATTCGCACTAAGCTAAGTAATTGATAAGCATCGTTTTGATTTGGTGCATGTTCACTTATGGTTTCGATAATTGTGCGCATATCACGTATTGACACTTTTTCGGCAATTAAATTTTGGAGTATTTTATGAAAAGTCGTTAACGTAATAACGCCCGGTATAAAATCCTCCACCAATTTTGGAATATCTTGTTTAACATGATCCAGTAACTCTTGTGTTTCCACTCGTCCTAATAAATCACTGGCGAACTGTTGTAACAAATGATTAAAATGCGTCGCAATCATGGTGCTGGTATCAACAACGGTATAACCTAAGATTTGAGCATTTTCTTTATTGCTAGCATCTATCCATACCGCAGGCAAACCAAAAGCAGGCTCGGTAGTGGCTATTCCGTCAATGGTTTCTGCCACATTACCCGGATTAATCGCTAACCATTTGTTATTTACGATTTCACCTTTCCCTATTTCCCCCCCTTTTATAAACAACTTATATTGATAAGGGGCAAGAGATAAATTATCTCGAATATGAACTTGAGGTGGCAAAAAACCAAACGTTTGAGCAAACTTTTTCCGTAAACTGCGTATCCGACCCAATAATTCACCATTCTGAGTCTGATCTACCATAGGAATTAACCCATACCCCACTTCCATTGCTAAAATATCTTCAATACTGACATCCGACCAAGATGCTTCAATATTACTGGGTGTCGTCGCTTGCGTATCAACTTGCTTAGTGCTGGCAGTCGTATCATTTTTTTTCTGCTTGTTAATCCACCAAGAAAGCAAAATTAATATTGCAGTAAACAGTAAAAACACCAGATTTGGCATACCCGGAATCAAACCCAATAATCCAATGACAACCGCAGTCAAGATTAATACTTGTGGATTTTTAAACAACTGGTTTAGCATCTGTTCACTGATGTTTTCTTGTGATGTGACTCTTGTCACGATCACGCCAGCAGCCGTTGAAATAATTAAAGAAGGGATTTGAGCAACCAGACCATCACCAATAGTTAATAATACATACGTTTGCCCCGCATCCGCTAGTGCCATACCATGTTGTACGACCCCAACTAACAGCCCGCCGATAATGGTAATTGCCATTATCAATAAGCCAGCAATGGCATCACCCCGAACAAATTTACTTGCCCCGTCCATTGAACCATAAAAATCGGCTTCTTGGGTGACTTCGGCTCGGCGTGCTTTGGCTTCGTCTTCACCAATTAATCCAGCATTAAGATCCGCATCAATAGCCATTTGCTTACCGGGCATACCATCTAACGCAAAGCGAGCCCCGACTTCGGCTATTCGCCCGGCCCCTTTGGTGATAACCATAAAATTAATAATCACCAAAATGATAAAAACTACAATACCTATCGCAAAATTACCACCTACCAGAAAATGACCAAAGGCTTCAATCACCCGACCTGCGGCATTACTGCCAGTATGGCCTTTTAACAGAACAACCCGCGTTGAGGCAACATTTAATGACAAGCGTAATAAAGTCGCAAACAGTAACACAGTTGGAAAAGCCGCAAAATCAAGTACACGCTTAGTAAACAATGCCACAATCAAAATAATGATTGATAACGCAATATTGAAGGTAAAAAACAGGTCTAACATAAATGCAGGTAAAGGTAATACCATCATTGAAAGAATCAATAAAATCAGCAGTGGACCTGCTAAAATCTGATAATGCCCTTTTTTAAGCCCATTGGTTGATAAAAACGAAACTATTTTATTTTTAATCATGTGATTAATTACCGCCTTGGTTGATTTTCTGCTAATGATTCAGGTACTGGCAAATTGTTAGGTGTCATCGGTTTATCACCGCCATATTTATGCCACCGTTTTAATTGATAAACCCAAGCAAGAATTTGCGCAACAGCTGTATATAATTCGGTTGGAATGGTCTCGCCAATTTCGCCATAACGATACAAAGCCCTAGCTAGTGGTGGCGCTTCTAATTGTGGAATATGATGTTGATTGCCAATCTCCTTAATTCTTAAAGCAACCAAATTCGTTCCTTTTGCCAATACCTTAGGGGCGATCATGGTTTTTTCATCATAATGTAAAGCAACCGCATAATGCGTCGGGTTGGTTACAATGACATTTGCTTTAGCGACATCTTTCATCATGCGACGCCTTGCCATGGCTTGCTGCATCTGCCGAATACGGCCTTTTATTTGAGGATTTCCCTCTTGCTCTTTAAACTCATCTTTAATTTCCTGTTTTGACATCATCAGTTTTTTTAAATTACTCCAAATCTGATAAAAGATATCAAAGCCAACCATAGGAATAAGTGACAACACCATAAATAACCCACAAATTAAAATAAGATCTATCGCTTTAGTTAATGCGCTATTTAGGTACATTTTGGGAAGAGAAAGCAGGTTTGGAAACAAGTCTAATAATAACAATGAAGCAGCTAGGGTAATTAATATGACTTTTAGCATACTTTTAAATAATTCCGCTAAAATTCGTCGACTAAACATCCGACCAAAACCAGAAATCGGATTCAACTTTTTAAAATTGGGTTTAATTGATTGCCAACTAAATAACAAACCACCCACACAAAGCGGCGCCACAATAGCAAAGATAACCAATGCAAAAAACAGAGGAACAATAGCCCAAAAGCCTGCGGTCATCAACTCAATCAAATTTGTCAGAATACGAGATTCATCATTTACACGAAAAGAGACTTGCATCGCTGTTTTTATCATGATGATTAACTTTTGGACTAATGTAGAACCCATTAACCAAAATAGCATAATGCCCACCAACAAAATAATGACGGAAGTCAATTCTCGTGAACGGGGTATCTGTCCCTTCTCTTTAGCTTTTTTAAGTTTGCTATCGGTGGGGCGTTCGCTTTTATCTACATCACTTTCATTAGCCATGATGGGGGTTAATAGTATCTAACTGTCTAAATAGAAATAAAATAGTCACAGTATGAACTTAACACACTAAAGTTATTGGCTTGATTAAACGACAAATTAAGGTGTATTTAACGCGTTTGCAGTGAACACACCGCAATCATCATTAAACTTTTGCTCGTTTTGATGAGATTGTTTCGGTTTGTTGATAACCATTATTGGTATAAACAACCGGATTATGAATACTTTTTAAATGATCGATAGTTTGCTGAGTACGATGCATACGATTTTGAATAATCAAACCATTATCACGATTGATATTCGCTAATAACCGCGTAGTAGTTGTAATGGATTGCCATTGCTCTGCCAGTTCTGGATTTTCACTATAGGGGGAAGATAAATTGAGTTGTTTACTGGTATTAATTCGTTTTTCATCTAATAATTTTAATTCGATAAGTAATTGACTCTTTTTATTAATGATTTCATTAAGTTGATTGATAGAACTGTTTTCAATAAGCACTTGTTGCTCGGTCTGCAAAATGTCTGAAAGTGTTTGTAACATGACGGTTATTTTATTTAAGATGTCATTTAATTCTAACATTTTTATTTCCTTTCAAACTTTACTTACTATTCAATATTTTCAATCATCTGTTTGATAAGTTCATCAGCTATTTTTGTGGTGTTTATCACTAATTTACCTTCAGTAATAGCCTGTTTTATACTTTCAACTTTTTCCATGTCAATATCATTATGCGTAGACTGTAAAAGCGATAAAGTATTTTGACTTAATGTCACATTAGCACTGCTGGTCAGGCTATTTTTTGTCTGCTCAGATGATCGTGGGCTTTTTGGTTGCTCATTGATAACATCACGATTAAGTAATCCTGCTATTGTCGTTACCGATTTAGTCGCGTCTATACTCATAAAATACCTTTGATCAAAAATTTAATGATTTGTTTAGTCTAATTATCGGCAAAAATAAAAAAATCATTAATTTTATTTATCGAAAATTGTCACACCCGCTTGCGTAACAATACCTTCAACAATATTGCCAGAATTAAGTTTTACACTAATATGATCATCTAAGGCACCGTTATTAAGAGATTTACCTTTTGTCGCAATCACATACCCCTCTCCATTAATCAACACTTTCACCATTTGACCGGCCTTAATGTGCCAATTTTGTTGTAGCATTGAAGTTCGAATTGGCTCATCAAGATCGATGTTACGTAAAGCAATATGATTAATAATGTGCTGCTTATTTAAAATTACCGAATTGGCTAGAAGATCAAGTCGTCCCAACTTTGACCGTATCAATGCATCAGTAATGATAGTTCCTGCACTGATAGGTTTATCTGCGACAAAATAACGTCCCTCAGCACTGACTTTTATTTGCAAATACTGAGTTTTATTACCACATTTAACGCCAATGGTCATCGTACCCCACTGTTTTTTATTATTCAGTAGCGTAATTTTGGGCTCATCACACATTAACTGCGGTTTAGGCGAAATATAAGATATTGAAATATTATCGACAGGAACCGTTATATGTTTTGAAACTAAATCATTCACCGCTCTTTCAAATGAATCAGCCATCGCCATATTGGTCACCAATAATAGTGAAATAAGCTGTATTAATCTAAAAACCTTAATCATATTTGCTTGTTTTAAAATTATTTGTAAGCCGATTTTACTGTATGAACAATTTTATTGAATGTTGAAATAAAGACAATTTTTGTTGTTATTTATACGATGAATTTTTTTTGATTCACATAAAATTTTAAATATCAAACAAAGTGAGACGATTTTATGCTGAATAAATTAGACACCTTTATTAATTTTCATCAACAAGCATTAAATGTACGTGAAAAAAGACAAACTATCTTAGCATCAAATATTGCTAATAGTGATACACCGAATTATCAGGCTCGTGATATTGATTTTAATGCCGAATTAAAAAAAGCACTAACTCATCAGAATAATCGCCATCACCTACAACTTAATGTAACGTCGAATCAACATATACAGATCAATGCACCTGCTATGACAAATGTAAATATGCTTTATCGTATTCCTTATCAAGCATCCGCTGACGGTAATACAGTCGAAATGGATCAAGAACGCACAGCATTTATGGATAACAGTATCCACTATCAAAGCAATTTAACTTTTTTAGGTGAACAATTTAAAAATGTAATATCTGTATTACAGCAAGGATAATCAGTATGAGTTTTTCAATTTTTGCAATTTCTGGCTCGGCCTTAATGGCACAAACTCAGCGAATGAATGTCAGCGCCAGTAATTTAGCTAATGCTGACAGCATCACCAGCACCTCAGGAAAAGCATACCAAGCAAAACAAGTTATTTTTCAGGTGGATAATAACGGTGAACAAAATAGTATTGCTGGCGTTAAAGTCGCCCAAGTGATTGAAGACCCGGCACCCATGAACTTAGTTTATGAGCCACATCATCCATTAGCCGATGAGAAAGGTTACATCCAAAAACCCAATGTCGATGTTGTTGCCGAAATGGTCAACACCATATCTGCATCACGCAGCTATCAAGCCAATGTCGAAGTCATTAATACCGCCAAAAGCCTAATGTTAAAAACACTGACATTAGGTCAATAGTAAGGAGTGATAGATGGGTGTAACAAATGTGTCTGTATCCGAATCGGTAGGTGTAAACGGCATTCAAACCAAACAAAAAAGTACAACTGATGGAAATTCGAGTAAAGAATTACAAGATAACTTTTTAACGCTACTGATTGCCCAGATGAAGAATCAAGATCCAACCAACCCAATGGATAATAGTCAATTAACCTCGCAACTTGCTCAAATTAACACGTTAGCGGGGATTGAAAGATTAAATACTACGCTTGGTATGGTATCTGGGCAAATTGACGATAGCTTATCGGTCAATGCCAGCAACATGATTGGTAAAGGGGTAATGGTACCTGGCAATAAAATTTTAGTGGCGACCTCTGAGCTTGAAGGTAGTGATAACGAAACCGAAACCATTACCACACCATTTGGTTTTGAGCTAATGCGCGATGCGGATTCAGTCATCATTACGATTTTAGATGAAAATGGTAATGTCGTACGTGAAGTCGATTTAGGTTCGATTCCTGCTGGAGTTAGCTCCTTCACTTGGGACGGTCAGCTAAACGATGGCACCACCGCCCCAGATGGCAGTTATACCTTTTCGGTCAATGCCAGTTACGATGGACAAAAAGTATCTTCAACGTCACTTGGCTATTCGGTTGTCTATGGTGTGATAAACAGTAAAGTTAATAATAAAGTATTACTCGATTTAGGAATACTTGGTTCAATTAGTATTGACGAAGTACGTCAAATTCTTTAAAAGGGGATAAAATTCAAATGGGATTTTCTCAAGCAATTAGCGGCATGAATGCTGCATCAAAACAATTAGACGTCATTGGTAATAATATTGCCAATTCTGCAACCGTTGGCTTTAAAAGTGCGAGTATCTCATTTGCCGACATGTATGCCGGATCAAAAGTTGGTATGGGTGTGAAAGTTGCAGCCGTCATGCAAAATTTTGGTGACGGAACAACAACCGCCACTAACAATAGTTTAGATGTTGCTATTTCAGGCAATGGTTTTTTTCGCTTAGTGGATAGTAGTGGACAAATTTATTACAGCCGTAATGGTCAATTTCAATTAGATGCGGAGCGCAATATTATCTCGGCGGATGGTTTGCAACTCACTGGCTACTTAGCCACAGGAACACCGCCACAAATTGCACAAGGTGCAGCACCGGGACCGCTTAAAATTTCACAAGAAATGTTAAATGCTGCCGCCACGACAAAAGCATCATTACAAACTAACTTAAACTCAAATAGTACAGTACCTGAAAAACAGCCCATCAATGCACTTGATGCCGATACGTTCAACTACTCAACAACGCTGACAACTTACGATTCGCTCGGTAATCAACGTAATGTACAACTGTTTTATGTCAAAACAGCCGACAATCAATGGGATGTGCATTATCTTGACAGCAGCGATCCGAATGCAACATTACAAAAAATGGGGCAAATGGAATTTGATTCATCCGGTAAATTAATCAGTGATCCAGAAATGACCGTAAATATTAACGGTATTAATGGCTCGGCTGACAACACGTTTACACTATCACTGGCTAATAGCTCTCAACAAAATATGGGCAAAGAAGTAGGCAGTATCAAAACCCCTGTCGTTGATGGTTATGCACCGGGTGACTTAGTCGGGTACAACATCAATAATGACGGATCGATTTACGGTATCTATTCTAACCAACAAACCATGTTGTTAGGTCAAATTGCGATGGCGGATTTTGCCAATGTAAACGGACTAGAGTCAGCAGGCAATAACAATTGGCGTTCAACACTCCAATCAGGCGCTGAAGTATTAGGTATTGCAAACTCAGGTACGATGGGCGCATTAACCAGCGGTGCAGTGGAATCATCCAATGTGGATATGAGTCAAGAATTAGTCAACATGATTGTTGCCCAGCGCAATTATCAATCTAATTCGCAAACCATAAAAACGCAGGATCAGATACTCAACACATTGGTTAACTTGCGTTAATTGAGGAATAAATTATGGATCGCGTTATTTATACCGCCATGTCGGCAGCAAGTCAGACACTTCATCGGCAATCGATAACCAGTAATAACCTAGCCAATGTTTCAACATCGGGGTTTCGTGCCCAATTAGCCGCAATGAAAGCGGTGCCTATTGTTGGCAGCACTATGCCAACCCGAACAATGGTCACGGCAACCACTCCCACATTTGATGCCAGTATGGGGGCATTTAATTATACTGGTCGAGAATTAGATGTTGCTTTAGCCGAAGATAACTGGTTAGCAGTACAACTTGCCGATGGTAGTGAGGCTTATACCCGTAATGGTGCGATCCAAATTGATGAAGAAGGTACATTGCGTGTGCAAGGATATCCTTTAATGGGTGATGGCGGTGTACTAACCGTTCCGCAACAATCAAAAGTCAGTATCAGTTCAGACGGGACTTTATCAGCTTTAGGCGCAGGTGATAAACCGACCACCATAGCCCAAGTGGGTAAAATTAAAAAAGTCCAACTTAAACCCAACGAAATAATTCGGGGTGATAATGGCTTGTTTCAATTGACTGAACAAACACGCAATGCCCGTGGCGCCGTATTACCCGATAATCCCAATGCCAAATTGATGTCGGGCGTATTAGAAGGCAGTAATGTTAATCCCGTTGTCGCAATGGTTGATTTAATCAGCCACTCTCGCCATTTTGAAATGCAAATGAAAGGGATCACAACCGCTGATGAAAATGCCCAAAAAGCGAATCAAATATTATCACTGACTTAATTAGGAGTATCACCAATGATTAAATCACTCTGGATTGCCAAAACCGGTTTAACCGCACAACAAATGAATATGGATATTATTTCCAACAATTTAGCCAATGTCAGTACCAGTGGTTTTAAACGGCAAAGAGCGGTATTTGAAGATCTACTCTATCAAACTGTTCGCCAACCGGGTGCACAATCCTCAGAACAAACTACCTTACCGTCAGGCTTGCAAATCGGTACAGGGGTAAGACCGGTTGCTACCGAACGAATTCACAGCCAAGGTAATTTAGAATTAACCGACAACAGCAGTGATATTGCTATTAATGGACAAGGCTTTTTCCAAGTGCTATTACCCGACGGCACTCAAGCTTATACTCGTAGTGGCGCATTTCAAGTTAACCAAAATGGACAACTCGTCACCGCCAACGGTTATGAAATTCAACCGACCATTAATATTCCCGCAAATGCGATTAAAATGACGGTCGCGCGTGATGGTATTGTCAATGCCACCCTTGCTAATCAATCCTCGCAAGTGCAAGTAGGTCAACTGACATTACACACCTTTATTAATGATGCGGGGCTTGAAAGCATGGGAGAAAATCTTTACTTAGAAACCGAAAGTTCTGGTGCGCCAACTGAAAACACCCCCGGGCTAAATGGTGCAGGATTGCTATACCAAGGTTATACCGAAACATCGAATGTCAATGTTGCCGAAGAGCTGGTAAATATGATTCAAGTACAACGTGCTTATGAAATTAACAGTAAAGCGATTTCAGCATCCGATCAGATGCTACAACGATTAAATCAGTTATAAATTAATACCATGATAAACGTGATAAAATCCCTGTATATCGTGATCGCTACGCTGTGCTTAGTGAATTGCGCACAATTACCAAAAAAGCCATTAGTCAAAGGCGAAACAAGCATCGTTCCGCAAATGCCAGAAATTGTTAACACCAGCGGCTCTATCTATCAAGCAGCACAACCAAGTAATTTTGGTTATCAACCCATGTTTGAAGATCGCCGTCCACGCAATATTGGTGATGTGCTAACTATCGTGTTACAAGAAAACGTCAGCGCTAGCAAAAGCTCATCAATCAATGCCGGACGTAACAGTTCATTGAATTTAGGGGTAAAAGCTGTGCCCACTTTTTTAGATGGACTGGTTGGACGGGGAAAAGTCGAAACAGACATGTCTGGCGGTAATGATTTTAAAGGTTCTGGAGGAGCAAACGCTAAAAATACCTTTAGTGGTACTATTACTGTCACCGTACAAGATGTCATGATAAACGGCAATTTAAAAGTCATTGGTGAAAAACAAATTGCGATTAATCAAGGAACCGAATTTATACGATTTTCAGGTGTAGTTAACCCTCGAACAATTAGCGGCAATAATACCGTTATCTCAACACAAGTAGCCGATGCCCGTATTGAATACGTCGGAAATGGCTACATCGATGAAGCACAAACAATGGGTTGGCTACAGCGTTTATTTCTCAATCTTTCACCGTTTTAACGAGTTTTAGCATGATAAAAAAAATACCTACTCTTATCTGTTTTATCTTAATGATGATTTTAGCGATACCTTATAGTTACGCTGAACGCATCCGTGATCTAGTCACCATACAAGGGGTACGTGATAATGCATTAGTGGGTTATGGCATTGTGGTAGGACTTGATGGAACGGGCGACCAAACCTCACAAACACCGTTTACGATTCAAAGTATCACCAATATGTTGTCTCAATTAGGTATTACTGTTCCAACAGGCAGCAATATGCAACTTAAAAATGTTGCTGCGGTTATGGTTACGGCAAAATTACCTTCTTATGCACGTGTAGGACAACAAATAGATGTCGTGGTATCTTCACTTGGTAATGCCAAAAGTCTACGAGGGGGCACATTAATTATGACGCCGTTAAAAGGCGCAGATAACCAAGTTTATGCCATTGCTCAAGGTAATCTATTTTTGGGTGGCATGGGCGCAAGTAGTGGCGGAAGTAGCGTAAGTGTCAATCAATTAGCTGGTGCGACAATCCCAAATGGTGCAACGATTGAACGTGAATTAGCCATGCGATTAGATGAACAAGACATTATTCACTTACATCTGAATCAATTCGATTTTACTCGTGCCTTAAAAATCTCCGAAGCGATTAATAAATTACAAAAAAACAGTGCTGTGGCACTGGACGGTACGACGGTGACAGTCAAAATGCCTGTTACCAGTCAAGAACGGGTTAAATTATTATCACGAATACAAAATCTTGAAATTGGTGCTACGCCGATCTCAGCCAAAGTTGTCATTAATACTCGTACTGGGGTTGTGGTCATGAATCAAAAAGTCCAGCTGGATAACTGCGCTGTCGCGCATGGTAACTTATCGGTTGTCGTCAATAACAAACTCAAAGTTAACCAACCCAATACACCTTTAGCGGGTGGGGAAACAGCGGTCACACCTGAAACACAAATTGCGGTTGAAGAGCAAGGTGGTGCATTGCAAAAAGTCACTGCAGGGGTGAATTTAAATAGTGTGATTAAATCGCTCAACTTATTGGGTGCCAATCCGACCGAATTAATGTCAATCCTTGAAGCACTTAAAAAAGCCGGTTGCTTACATGCTTCGTTAGAAACCATTTAGATATAAAAAATAGAATATGAATAATCTGATTAATCAATCTGTTCACCGTTTTGCCTATGATGTAAATGGATTAAATCAATTAAAGCGCGATGTGGCAAAAGGGACTAATCAAAGTATTAAACAAGTTGCCGAACAATTTGAAACGCTATTTATTAATATGATGATGCAATCAATGCGTAAAGCAGTGCCGGACAGTGGATTATTCAATCAACCTGCAACCCAACTCTTTACATCGATGTTTGATCAGCAAATTGCTCAGCAAGCAGCGGGTAAAGGGTTGGGGCTTGCTAATATCATCACCAAGCAACTCACGCATGGCAAACCTTTGTCATCAAATATATCGTCATCGGGCACTATTCCTATTCAACCTCAAAAATCGTCGCAACAACCTAACCTTAAACTTGCACAATCTTTATTTAGCAACGCATCAGCGACAGTCACGCCCGAAGCATTAGGACAAATGCTTTATCATAGCCATAAAATCGATAATGCATCAAAAATAAATGCATCTGAACTCACATCGTTAAAACCTGCCGATAAGGCAAATCAAGATCATGTAACCGCATTTGTCAAAGAATGGATTGTTCCTGCTCAACAAGCTTCAAAAAGTTCAGGTATACCTTACGAAGTTATCATTGCACAAGCCGCATTAGAAACCGGTTGGGGACAAAAACTGATTAAAACCGCAGATAACCAATCAAGCCATAACTACTTTGGTATCAAAGCCACGCCAACATGGCAAGGTAATGCGACTCGATTAACAACACAAGAATTTATCAATGACCGAATGATAAAAATTCAAGATAATTTCAAAGTCTATACCAGTAAACAACATGCATTAACCGACTATATTAATCTATTAACCCAAAGCCCTCGCTACCAAGCGGTGGTCAAAGCACCCGATGCAAGAACCGCCGCCAAAGCATTACAAGCAGCAAAATACGCAACCGATCCCAACTACAGTGACAAACTCATACAAATTATTGCCCGTATAGAACAAATTGCTCAAACACACCCCACCACCCATGTAACAAGTTTTAAACGAATTATGTTTAATTGATTGACTAAAAAAACCAATCTAACGGATAACGTTTTACCATTAGCAACCTTTTTTAAAACACAATATGGGTTGTTTATAAATGCAATAACCGCATAGTCATAAATGCCTTATATTGTTAGTGATCGCCTTGATTGCTAACAAGCTACTCACCTTGTTTAAACACTTATCTCGATAATTTTAATCAAAAAAAAAGTTGCATTGTTGAAAAAAAAGACGTATTTTAACTAGACTAATTTTTATACTGATAGTTATCTAATTCGGTAAAAAATTATCACTATCGAACACCAAAGGAATGCACAATGAACACAAGGAAATCGACAATAAACAAGCAAAATTTTTTAATCAACGTTTTGTCGCTTAATCACAATTTGTTCACCATTGTTAATTTTAAGCAATTGTCGATTTTATTCATGTCTGTCATTAACCATAACAGGTTACCCCTAAAACTAACCACCTTTCGCGTTTTATCAATCAATCATGTTAAAACAACCCTTTTTAAAAATTGGTTGAAAAAACTCAATAAAAATACCAATAGTCTTAAACAATCCACTCAATGGCATTACGTATTTTATCAATGGTATAGAACATCAGCTCATGGATTAAATAGTGAAAAAATCAAAATTAACAATAACAAAAATAAATCAATTATAGTAAAAAGATTACCCAAGGAGTTAATTTATGACGGATAAAAATAGCTATGATGATGTCATTGCCTGTGTTGAAGGCGTAATAGGAGTACCGGAAAAATCGACTGATGTCATGAAAACCCACGTCGTTGATGTACCTGCACCATTGCCATGTATTGTTATTTTAATTCACGGCGTTAACGATGTAGGCGAAGCATTTCCTAATTTAGATAAAGGCATTTGTGCGGGGTTAAACAAACGTTTAGGACGTAACGATTTAAAACCCAATAAATGGAAGTGGACGCAAACCGACCATGAAAATTTTTCGCCCAGAATGCAAATGTTTACAGAATGGACAGAACCCAAGATAATTAAGGTGCCATTAAAACCGTGTGAGGAAAAACATAAAGGTAACTCGCCAATTATCCCTTTTTACTGGGGGTATCGACCGGTTGATATTGATAGTTATTACACTGAACAAAAAGCGTACGAAGAACGACTAAAAAAAGATAAAAAAGCCGAACTACCCTATGATGCTTATTGGGTTGAACGTGAAACCAAAGAACTAAAAGACATGTTTGGTTTTTCCAAATTAAGCAGTGATCAATTTGGTAACTGGATCGATCACCTTTTTACGCGTAATGGTGGACCGTTTTCTGACGCCACCACCTGCATACCCGATATGTACGGTCCCGGTTTAACGTCTATAACAAATTTCGTGGCTACATTAGGGTCACCAAAAGGGTCAAAAGCTTATGAAAATCCGCACCGAATTTATATGGTATTCGCTGCTTATCGATTAGCTAAATTAATAAAAGAGATTAGGGATGATGACAAATTAAAACATGCGCCAATTAATATTGTTGCCCACAGCCAAGGCACCATTATTACTATGTTAGCTAATCTAATGCTTAAAGACGAAAATTACTTACCGGCAGACTGCGTGATTATGGCTCACTCACCGTATGCGTTTGATGGCACATTTTTAGAAGGGCAATCAAAAGAACTGGGCATGGCGGTACAAACCAATAAAGCACGGGAACAAACCTTTATCAATTTTGTAGATGCTATCGAACAAGGACAGAATTTACGGGAAAAGATGTTTAAAGATCCTAAGGTATTAATCGAAAAATATGTGGCATCGCCCCCAATAAAACCCGATTTACTCAATCCTGCCACGCCTGATTACGATTTTACCAATCCGCTGTATTGGCGTGACAATTTCGGTAAAGTGTATAACTACTTTAGTCCTAATGATCAGGTCGTTTCGTTAAGAAGCATTCAAGGAATGGGTTGGCAAGGTATACCGAACTACGTTTTTAAACAGTGTGGGGACAAATTAAGGCAACGTGCCTTTGGGCATGGTTTTCCGGTGGGTGAAAATCCTGATAAGTTTATTTTTTTTAGACCCAGTGGAACATTCAAGATTGATTTGCCCACATATATTGATAGAAAAGCTTTGCACAACAGATATTTAGAAATTGTTAAAGGTAATAAAACTACAGTGAGAGTCTTTTTAACCCAAGATGAAATTTCGCTAATTAATCAACATAATCCGGTTAAAAATGGTCGTTACTATAACGGCTATTACGATATACTCAAAAGTAAACTCGTTATTCAATACAAAATAAATGACGAAGACTTAGAACGATTAAAACAAGATCAACAATCCGGGCTTTATTCGCCAACAGAAACAGGGGCAGATAGTGTTTTTGATGCTAACCTATACAGTAATGCTAGCTACGCAGTAGAGGAGCAGTTAAAAGTAAATGGCGAACAAGTACCTATCCCCATTACCTACACCGGCTGTGGAAAAAGCGCACAGACTGAGTTAGCCAAAGCAATTTATTATCATGATCAGTTTATCCAACAAGATAAATATAGACATTACGAAAATGATTATAAGAAATCGGAACATTATAAGCCTTACCCGAAATATACATTTGAATATCGGGGACCTAATCGCCCCAAAAAGCCATGGAGAGGATTGGCACCACATACCAATATTATCGATCTTCATTACCAATGGAAAAAAGATCGAGAAGCAGAGCACCCTGAATGGAAAAACGTTGCCCACTTCCGATTTACCGACGACCCTTATAAATTCGAAGTTTGGTGTTTTCCTGATGAAGACGAAATCAGACAAAGGATTTATGAAGACGTAAAAACCCAAGCATCTACACCCGTGGATAGCAGCCACCACTCTGGCATAACCCTACACGAACAGGTACCATCGCATATTATGGCGTATGACCTTGCCCTTGGCGAAGTCAGTATTGCAAGTAAAGCCAATCAGCGAACTTGGCATCGGCTAATTAATAATGCCGACTGGCGGTCGCGTCAAAATGAAGAGAAAGAAACAATAATCTACCAAATTTCGGGTATTTTACCTGATGGAATTAAGAAGAGTATGAATCTTTTAAAAGGCACTGTACCTAAGAGCGTAGTGAATGAATTTAGGTTTGTTGGTTCGTTAGAAGGGACTTACTCGCTAATGAAAGATACTTTCACCAGCTCACCAACTAAAATCCCTGATATTCTTAAAAAACACTACCCATATATGTTTGATGAAGATATACAATGGCCAATGCCTGAACCTATCACCAAAAGGAGAAATAAATGATTATTCTAGCAATATTGCTTACCTTAATTGGAGGAATAAGCTTTTCTTGGTTATCCATTAAGCGACATCATTTGGGCTGGCAAGTACTCAGCTATCTTATCTATATTTTTAGCATACTCGCTATTTCACCCATTACCGATTTGCAAGAGCAAAAATATGTTAGTCCTTCGCAAATTGTCTATCGGTTTGACGAAAACCGTTATCTGTTATTAACCGGCTACCGTTGTAATGGACAAGTCTATTTTATTGATGATAAAGAGCAAGTCTATTATCGTTTAGCGGCTCACTCACAACGAATTTATACCGAACCCTATCGTCACCCCGCTAAAAACTATATTTCTGTTCCTTTATCAGATCTGTCGGCTATTGATATTTCTATTGACGGTGGGCGTTCCTTTAGAAGCATTCATTTAGCGAATAGGTACTGGTTAGGCAATCATGATTCTCCCCAATACGATGTAGTTAATGACCAAGCCTTTATTTTAGCTAAAGATGGCAATGTACATGCCTCGGAACGCCCTTTTGGCACGAAAGCGCCACATATGTTATCTAAATGGGATCAACATAAAAAAATATTAGGTCGCAGTCAAATCATTCCCGACACCATTCCCCCGATTCCCGATGATTACACCGGATGGGACAAAATGCAGTGCGATTTTGATGCCGATGAAGTTAAATTACCCAATAATCTGTCTTTATTGACGGTCTTTCAACAATGGCTAGGCACTGCCAAATCAGGAACTTATCAATGAAACAGACATTCGTTAAATTATGTATTATGTTATTTGCTGTGCCAGTTGTACTGATTGGTATTTTATCAATCATTGCCCCTTTTCCAAGTTCAGAGCCAATGCCTCTGCGGCCACCTAAACCCGAACCGCGCGACGGGTATCAACTTTTTTATAGCATTGCCCGAAACGATGAAGTGCTGAAAAAATCATTCTATTATGTCAGCACCAAACGGCAGGTGATTTACCGCTATGATGCTGACCGCTACCTTGAACTGCAAGGCGAAAATTGCAGCGGGCATATTTGGTTTCATGACGATAAAAATAATATTCATACCTTAATTCAAAAACGGTTTTATACCGCCTATGACTTACCTAAATATCACTATTACAATCCCGGCAAGCAGTATATTGCCATTCCTACTCAAAATTTAACCGATTTTGCCGTTTCGGTTGATGGTGGGCGGCATTTTATTATTGCCGTGGTATCCCCCATGGCAGCGGTACCCGGTGATGAAGTCGATTTCTTTATTGGTGTGGATGATTCGCCTATTCAAGGAATTTATGACAAACCAGGAAACTACAATACTCCTATTACCATTTCGGGCAATACCGGCTATTTTGTGTTAAAAAATGGCGAGGTAATATTTGGTGCATCCTATGATTATCAGTATATTAATTATGGGCAAGGTTTAAGATATAACCAATTTTATTATCCTTCCGCCGCTTTTTCTGATGAACGGATTAGAGACGGCTCTAATTTTGGTGCTTATAAAAGACTTCTATATAATCAAGAATATAAAAATCGGGTTGAGTCAATGAAACATATCCAACCCAAACCTTACCAAGGGTGGGATAAAATTCGTTGCGAAGTCGGGGCGGAAAAATAGTCATGTTAAGTATTGCCCTTATGTCCCCCCTTACAGGGGGCTGGATTTTTGCTAACACCCTGTTTAAACCACGTCTTAAACTTGTGCAAGCAACACGTATTGGCTGTTGTTATTGGGCATATAAACAATTTTACCGGTGAATAAAGAATGCAGTGCGATTTTGATGCCGATGAAGTTAAATTACCCAATAATCTGTCTTTATTGACGGTCTTTCAACAATGGCTAGGTACTGCCAAATCAGGAACTTATCAATGAAACAGACATTCGTTAAATTATGTATTATGTTATTTGCTGTGCCAGTTGTACTGATTGGTATTTTATCAATCATTGCCCCTTTTCCAAGTTCAGAGCCGATGCCACTGCGGCCACCTAAACCCGAACCGCGCGACGGGTATCAACTTTTTTATAGCATTGCCCGAAACGATGAAGTGCTGGATAATTCATTCTATTATGTCAGCACCAAACGGCAGGTGATTTACCGCTATGATGCTGACCGCTACCTTGAACTGCAAGGCGAAAATTGCAGCGGGCATATTTGGTTTCATGACGATAAAAATAATATTCATACCTTAATTCAAAAACGGTTTTATACCGCCTATGACTTACCTAAATATCACTATTACAATCCCGGCAAGCAGTATATTGCCATTCCTACTCAAAATTTAACCGATTTTGCC
>NZ_LZGN01000041.1 GCF_001690185.1 Gilliamella sp. wkB308 | reverse complement strand
AACGGGTTCGCAGAGCAATCTCAGAAAATAATTTATACATAAGTGCTGCGTAACCCTTTCTTATTTTTAACTGCCTCAGCAGGAGGCTCACGATGAAGATGAAACCTATGCCAATCAAAGAGCCTGACCATATCAATTGGTATGTTGTCGTTTATTTGTTTTTTGTCACATTACTGGGGTCATTAGCCAGTTATTGCTATCACATTATTAATGGGAATAAGTTTAATCTGATGATTTTAATTGCTCAGATATTTATTTCTACTTTTGCCGGCGCGCTGGTGGTGTTGGCAGCCAGTTATTTTAACTGGCAGTTTGAGCTGGCTGGCGGTGTTGCCGGTTTAGCGGGGTGGTCGGGCGCAACCTTAATTAAAGCGCTTGAAGAACAATTAATAAAAAAAACACGTGGACATGATGATTAAAAGGAAAACTAATGAAACTGACTGAACATTTTAAACTGGATGAGTTTACCTATTCATTGACGGCCAGTCGATTAAAAATTGACAATTCCGTACCGGCAGCACTGATGCCCAATATCCAATTAACAGCAATAAAACTTGAACTGGTCAGAAAAGCCCTTGAGCACCCCATCATCATTACTTCCGGTTACCGTTGTCCGGCATTAAATGCGCGGGTAGGCGGGGTGGCAAGTAGTGCACACACTCAAGGTTTGGCGGTTGACTTCCGTTCGCCATTCGGCACACCGAAACAAATCTGTCAACGATTGATAGATGCAGGAGTCGTGTTTGATAAGCTTATTCAGGAGCATAATCAATGGGTTCATATCGGATTCAGTCCCACTCATAATCGCCAAATAGTGCTGACCGCCGTCAAAAATGGTGGTAAAACCGTGTATCTAAACGGATTAGTATGATGAATAAATTAACATTGTTGATTAAGTTATTACCGTATGGTTGCATTGTAATAACCGGTTTAGCGATTTATTTTGCATATCACTGTTGGCAAGGTGAACAACTGGCAATGGCTAAAACGGTGGCGTTAGAAGCGCAATTTAACGCATATAAACAAGGTAATAATGCCATTAAATTAATTGAGTCAAATATTCTTGAGACAATAAAAGATGAACAGGTTAAAACAGATAGTTTACGTGATGATGTGGATAATGGTCTTGTCGAGTTGCGTATCAAAGTCGCCACCCTCGAACGAAATAGTGCCGCCACCGGCGATATTGCTGACAAAGCCTTACGACTTGCAAAATCTTCTCAACAAGATTATTACCGTCTCACCCACGCAATCAGCTATAACCAAGCCCTAATCGAAGGATGGCAACAATACTACTGTCAGGTCATTGTACCTCAAAATAACACACTGTTTATGTGTAATAGATAATTGTTTTATCAGGTGTAAATAGCTTTTTCTAATCGAATTTATTGAATAAATTTAAAAAACTCTTCCTTAATTTCTGAAGTTTTTATGAAATTTATAAGCAAACAATAATTAACAAGATCTATTTTTAAAATGTCGCTAAGGAGATGATAATTTGATTTCAACAATCTCAGCTTTGCTTGAATCTCACCTTGATATTATTGCAAAAAAACTAAACTTACCTGTTTTCGATGAAAATAGTGAAATACTTTCTCATTCCGATATTTATCTCAGAACTTATATTTTACCAGAAGTAACAACAAGCGTTGATTCAGAAGGAAAATTGAAGGTTTATCGAGGTGTTTATCAAATTTCTGTTGTCGCACCTATCAATAGCGGTAAGTTACGTTCTCAACAAATATCTGATGAAATTATTCAGCATTTTCCACTCAATTTAGAGTTAACAAGTCATAACTTTTCACTTTATGTAAATTCTATACCAAGTGTTTATCCAGCAAAAATGGATAATGCTTGTTATACACTACCGATCAGCTTTAACTATCGTGCTGATTCTATATTTTAAATAAAATTTAAGGAGATATATATTATGGGTTTTGCTTTACCTAATGGTTCACGTGTATATGTGCAAAAATCACACAATGAAGTAACTAATTTTAATTCAATTTCTAATGCTAAAGAAGCGGTGGTAACGTTAAATTCAGGGCATGGACTAGTGGTCGGGGACGAGGTCATGATCACCTCATCATGGACTAAATTGAATAATATTGTCGCAAAAATTTCTCACGTAAATAACAATGAAGTGACTTTGGGCAATATTAATACTAGTAATACAATGGTATTCCCAGTTGGAGAAGGACAAGGAACTATCACCAAAATCACAGAATGGGAACAACTACCTCAAATTAAAGAGGTTGCTACTGAAGGTGGTGAACAGCAATTTATTCAAATTCAGTTCCTTGATGATGATGCAGAACGTCAATTACCGACTATCAAATCAGCGAAAAGTAAAAGTTTTACCATTGCTCACGACAGTTCATTACCTATCTACACATTGTTACAGCAGTTGGATTTAACCAATAATGTTGTTGCAATGAAAATGTATGTTCCTAAAGCTAAAGAAACACGTTATGACTCTGTCCGTATTGCTTTTGATCCGACGCCAACAACAGCCATTAATGATATTGAAACTGTAAAAGTAAGTGCGACAGTTGAGTCACCAGCAATCACTTTCTATAAAGATTAATTAGGACATTTTAATCATGGCAAAATTTAAACTTATTGCAGATCCGACATTTAGATGTGAAGTTTCCATTCCGCGTCCTGGATTGGACGATGGTCAAATTAGTTTTGATTTCAAACATTATTCAGTTGATAAACTGACCGTGTTTGAGACCGAGCTTAAGGATAAACCTATCATTGAATTTATGATGAAAATTGTATCCGGTTGGAATTTGGATGAAGAGTTTAATCAAGAAAATTTAAATATCTTATTAAATAACTATCCTGCTGCTTGGCAAGCAATAACCAATACTTATTATAAAGAGATGTTAGGACAACGAGAAAAAAACTCATAGAGCTTGCCACTGCACTTTATTCATCAACGCCTTCAAAAGCTGAACTTGATTCTTTTGGGCTATCGGAAGTCGATTATGAAGATGAGTATATAGAAATATGGTCAGATAACTGGGATGCTTTCCAGTTATTCCAAGCCATGTCAACGCAGTGGAGAACAAGCATGAGTGGTATTTTAGGTCTTGACTATAATTGCTTACCTTGGGTAATGCAAATGCTTGATATTAAAGGAAACCAAAAAATTTTTAATGATATTCGGTTAATGGAAAGTCAGGCCTTAACAATCATACACAAATCAAAATAACCGACGAAAGTCGGTTTATTTAATATGGGTAATCTATGTCAAAAACAACTACATTATCATTAAAAGTTGAAACAGGTAATCTTGATAAAGAGATTAAAAGAATTAACGAGTTAGATGTAAAGCTTAAAACCACTGATAAAAGTTTGAGAACACTAAATACATCTAAACTAATGCATAACAATATTAGTAAACGTCAATTGGAATCTTTATATAACCAAATTGGTGTCTATAATAAGTTATTAGGAATCATTCATCCGGTCAACAAAGCATTGGATAATCTGCTTTATGTGCAACAACAATTATCTGACAATAATGGAAATGGATTTATTGATGCTCATGCTTTTCAAGTTTTTAATTCAATAATTGAAAGCTCTAAGTCTCAATTAATTGGGATAATTGAATCGCAAGAAACATTTGCCAATACAAGTGAAAAAATGAGTGCGGCATTAAGTCAGATTTCAAATCAAATGAAACAGATGTCAGCACAAGCGAATGTAAAGAAAAATCCATTAATGACACTGGCTGAACATGGAATAGAAATTGGTGAAATGTTCGGTCCTGTTGGGAAAGCTATTGGTACGATAGTTAAAGTGGGTGCCGTTGTCGGTAAGGATTTGTTTGACTATTTTGATAATGCTGTATCTGCCACTGATAGTTTAAATGAGTCTCAAGAAAAACTGTATAGTATTGTTAAACTAAATAAAGATGGAACAGTTTCATTTACTGATGAATTAAAGGAACTAGCAAATATAAATCCTAAATTTGCGACGGCATTTATTCAGACTGCAAAAAGACTTTCAGAAAAATCAATTGAGTCTTCAAAAGGTGTTTTTAAAGAAATTTTAAAAGAATCAAAGATTAAATTTAACAGAATAACTAATGAATTGGACTATATTCAAAAACATCCAAATGGAATTGAAGTACCTGAAAAAATTGATAATATTTGGGAGAGTGAAGAACAATATAAAAAGGCTAATCAAAAGGTGTATGATAATATCTTTAGTTCTTTTAAATCAAACACTGAGCAACTTGCTAAAACATGGAATATAACTAATGAAGAAGCAAAGCTTTTTTTAAATAAATTGTTAGAAATTAAAAATGCATCAAATTCATTCGAGTTTGAAGCAAAATTAAATGATCTTGGGGCTTATTTTGGAGACATCTCATCAATAGCTGGAAAAGGAAATGATAATTTAGATAATTTTATAATAAAATTTAAAGAAATTATTACCAAAGTCACTAATTCAACAAAAATACTGAAGTCATCAAATGATTTAAATGGCAACCCTCAAGGCGATAAAGGCAATAGAAGTAAAATAAATACTTTATTTTCTTCCAAAAATAGTGCGCCGTCATTAATAAAAACTAGTCAACGTGATGAGAAAAATCTTCAAATTCAATTAGAATCATTAAAAGAACAAAATGCAACGATCGGCGCGATAACGGCAGAACGTAAAAAATACTTTGATTTGCAAGCTCAGATTAACATCTTGGAACAAAAAAACAATAAAAGTATACTAACTGCAGAAGAACGTTATTTACTAGCCAATAAAGCGTCGTTACTTACTCAATATGAAAAAAATGCGGCAATTTCTGAAGAAATCAATGGTCGAATCAAAGCCCAACAGATTTTACAAAATATTACTCACAATTCTACTCAATTACAAAATGAGATTGCGGATAAAAAAGCGACCTTTGGAATGACATCATCTCAATCATCAAGGTATCAAAGTCGAATTAATTTAGAAAGAAATAAGGAACAAGATTTAGATCCGAGTAATAATCTAAGTCAAGAAAACATCATCACTATAACCCAAAACTACCTTGAGGCAGCTCAACTTTTAGAAGAAAGTTTTGTGCAAGAAGATTTACAAAAAGGAGATTGGATAGCTGGTTTAACAACCGGTTTGAAAGAATTTGCTGAAACATCTCAAGATGTTTTTAGTGTTGCTAAAGATTTTGCGCAAAATTCAATTGGATCTATGTCTCAAATGATGACAACGCTTGTCACAACAGGCAAAGCAAACTTTCAGGAGTTTGCAAAAACTATCTTAGTTAATCTGATTGAAATTATAAATAAATTGATTTTAGCGCAGATTATTCAATCTGCTTTAACGAGTTTTGGTGGTGGAGGAAAAGCGACCGGAGGGCTTCAACAAGCTTATACAGGGGGTGAAATTCTTGGATATGCTTCGGGTGGAAGTGTGGGATATGCATTGGAACCGGGCGGTTTTACCGGACGAGGTAACAAGTACCAACCAGCAGGAATTGTTCATAAAGGCGAGTTTGTTTTTACAAAAGAGGCAACTAAACGATTAGGTGTAGACTATCTTTATAGTCTGATGAATGATTCTCATAAAGGATACGATAGCGGTGGTTATGTTCATACCTCTATTTCGGCTCCGATAGCATTAGCCCAACGCACAACACCTTCTTCAAATGCAATCACTGTTAATCCCAATATTGTATTAAATATGTCTTCAGAAAATAGTACTTCTACTCATGGCAATAATACCGATCCCAAACAAGTTCAATCTCAAGTAGATGCGGTTATTAGACGGCAAATGAATGAGATGTTTAAAAAATCAGTTTCACCGGGAGGAGAGTTATACAACGTCATGTATGCGATGAAGTAATGATATTAAGCATTTAGATTCTTTTAAAAACCTCTAAATAGCATAATTTTAATTCTTATTCGAATATTAAAACACAATAACAACTCATTTTTAATCATCCCTATTTCTTGGGATATCATCGTATTTTAGTCGTCTATAGCGCGTAACTGGATTCATTTCAACACTATTAACTTAATTTTTTTATTGCAAAGAAAACATGAAGTTTAAAGTTAAAATTGATCACATAAATAAATATCCGTTTTGATGTTTTTAATTCAACTAAATTACTTAGACATATTCAAAACCAAATTTTGTTTGAGGAGTATATGAAAGTAGATAAATTTAAATGGAAAACAATGCATTCCCCCAATGGAGGGGAAAAAATGAGTATCACAGAAGTAAAATTTAATGATGGATATTCGCAAATTTGGAGTTCTGGAATCAATAAATCAAATGAAACATGGGATTTGTCCTATACGGGCCATTGTAACGAATTGGCTGAAATCCGTCAGTTTCTTAACAGCCATATTATTCATTCCTTTCAATGGGTTAATCCGTGGGGAGAAGAAAGATTATATCGTGTTCAAAACGAATCAATCAAATCTGAATTTATCTCTTCGAATGTGGTAAAGCTAAGTTTTACTTTTGTCCAATCTTATGCACCTTAATTATTCAAATGTAAACCTCAAAAAATTTTTTTAATTAAGTTTTGGGGATTGATGGAGAGAACATGTCAATAACACAAGATTTACAAGCCATTGAAGGCAATGAGCTAATACAACTTATTGAAGTTGATTGTACAAAATTTGGGCTTGATGAGGTTTTGCGATTTCATTCTCATAATATCTCTGCTGAAGGGTGGGCTTCCTTTGCTGTTGGAAATTTACCTTCTATAAAATGGCAAGGTAAAGAATATTTACCGTATCCGTATGAATTAAGCGATCTTGAATTAAGTAGTACGGGTGCACAACCTACCCCTAAATTGTCAATTGGTAATATTGACGGAAGAGTGACTAGATTGTGTATAGATTATGATGATTTAGTTCAAGCGAGAGTAAAAATTCATACCACAATGGCAAAATACCTTGATTCAGACAACTGGTTAGCAGGTAATGCCACAGCCGATCCAACTCAAGAAAGGGTTCAATTATTTTTTATTAATAATAAACGCGAAGAAACGAAAGCTATTGTTGAATTTGAACTTTGTTCGCCATTTGATATTCAAAATTTACAATTGCCTACCAGGCAAATCACAACACTATGTACTTGGTGTATGCGTGGATGGTACCGCTCAGGTACAGGCTGTGATTATGCTGGAAATAAGTTTTTCACCAAAGACGGAATTGCCGTCGATGATCCGGCAAAAGATGAATGTGGAGGACTATTAAAAGATTGTAAAGCCCGACATGGTAATAAACCTCTTCCGTTTGGCGGTTTTCCTGCGGCTAATCTTCAAGGTAAGTAATATGCGACAAAAATTACTAGATTCAATCAAAAAGCATGTGGATAGCGAATACCCAAATGAAGCTTGTGGATTCATTATTGATACGGGAAAAAAACAGATCTATCTACCTTGTAAAAACATTTCAGATAATCCACAAGCGCATTTTTTAATATCACCAGAAGAACAGTTAGCTGCAGAAAAACAAGGTGAAATTATCATGATTATTCATTCTCATCCTGATGTTACGTCACTGGTTCCGTCAGAATTTGACCGTATTCAATGTGATTATACAGGTATTGAATGGGGAATAATGTCTGCTCCTGATGGTGACTTTTGCACAATATCGCCACGAATAAATCGAGATTATACAGGACGGCAATGGTTGCTTGGTCACGCTGATTGTTGGTCATTAATAATGGATTATTATGATCGTGAATATGGAATTAAATTAAACAATTATTCAGTGCCTCGAGAATGGTGGAATAGTGGGAAAGAGAATTTTTATGATGATAATTGGCAAGCAGAAGGATTTGTTGAAGTCGGTTTGAATGAAATGAAAGTCGGAGACATGATTATGATGCGCGTTGGTTCGCAAGTCACAAATCATGCTGCTATTTATGTGGGTGATAATCTTATTTTACACCACCTATACGGTCAATTATCTACACGTACACCTTACGGTAAATATTTTCGAGATAGAACTGTTCGCATTGTGCGGTATAAGGAGTTATTGAATGCTCAGTAAGTTAACATTGAAAGGTGCAATGGCAAGGCAATTTGGAAAAAAGCATACGTATGACGTAAACAATATCCGGGAATTGCTACGCGCACTTTGTGCGACAATAAAAGGATTTGAAAAATATATGAGTACGGCTCATTTAAAAGGCATTAAGTTTGCCTTTTTTGTGGATGGAAAAAATATTGGAATTGATGAGTTTGATATTAATGTTAATGGCAAAAATTATGTGATTATGCCGATAGCTCAAGGCGCCAAAAGTGGTGGTTTATTACAAGTTGTGATCGGAGCCGTTGCTTTAATTGGTGCTTTCTTTACTGGTGGCGCCTCTTTAACGCTATTGGGTGCTGAAATTACTGCATCTTCAGTTTTAGCTAGTATTGGTTTGAGCATGGCATTAGGTGGCATTGTGCAATTACTTACCCCTCAGCCTAAATTTAACGCAGGTGGGGCATCAAATACCGAAAATAAACCTAACTATGGTTTTGGAGCGCCCGTTAATACCAATGCGGTAGGATATCCTGTTCCTGTTTTATTAGGTAACCGTGAAATTGGTGGCGCAGTGATTAACGCAGGTATTTATTCAGAAGATCAACAATAGGTGGATTATGCAATTAATAGAAGGTCAAAAGGGCGGTAAAAAAAAGCAACATAGACCTTATGAACAACCCGATAATTTGCTTTCAACAGCAAAGCTCAAAGTGCTTTTAGCATTAAGTGAAGGGGAAATTCAAGGCGATCTAACAGAACAAAATATATTCATTGATAATACTCCACTAGCCAATCTCGATGGCACACGTAATTTTAATGGTGTTGCATGGGAATTTCGTAATGGTGCCCAAACGCAAGATTATATTCAAGGAATACCTGAGATAAGTAATGAGTTAAAAGCCGCTTTTACAGTAAAATCTGACAATCCTTGGATACGATCATTTAGTAATCTGGAATTAGATGCCATAAGAATCAAATTAAGTTTACCAAGTCATTTACATTATAAAGAAAATGGTGATACGGTAGGAACTGTTACCAAGTATACTATTGACTTATCAACAGATGGCAGTGCGTTTGAAACGGTTATTCATGGTGAATTTAATGGAAAAACTACCTCAGAATATCAGCGAGATCATCGCATCAATTTACCAAATGCATTAGAAGGGTGGACTATACGTGTTAGACGACTAACACCTGATTCAAAATCAAATAAATTGATTAATGCGTTTAGTGTTTTTTCATATGCGGAAATTATTGACAGTAAATTACGGTATCCTAATACCGCTCTACTTTATATCGAGTTAGATGCTAGCCAATTTAATGGTTCTATTCCTAAAATTAGTTGTAAACTGAAAGGAAAAATTGTCCAAGTACCAGACAATTATGATCCAGTAAACAGGACCTATTTAGGCAATTGGACCGGTGGATTTAAAATGGCATATACCAATAATCCTGCTTGGCTTTCTTATTATTTGATGCGTGATGAAATAGCAGGTATGGGGGTAAGAATTGATTCAACAATGCTCGATAAATGGTCAATTTATCAATTAGGTCAGTATTGTGATCAAATGGTACCGGATGGTCGAGGTGGCATGGAACCTCGCTTTGCTTGTAACGAATATATACAAAGTCAAGAAGAGGCTTATAACGTTCTAAAAGATTTAGTGGCTTCATTTCGGGGCATTATATTTTGGGGTAATGATCAGATCTGTTTAACCGCAGATATGCCACAAGATGAACCAGATTTTATCTATCATCCTTCTAATGTTATTGGCGATTTTACCTATTCTGGTGGTTCATATAAAAATCGTTATACATCCTGTTTAGTTGCATATTCTGATCCTAACAATCATTATTGTGATGATGTTGAGGCTGTGTGGGACCATGACTTGATGCGTCGTTATGATGTCAATGTCATGAAATTAACAGCGATAGGTTGTACTTCGCAAGCTGAAGCGCAACGACGTGGACGTTGGGCTTTACTTTCTAATGCAAAAGATGAAGTGATCACATTTTCAGTAGGACTCGATGGCTATATTCCTTTACCTGCGCGAATCATTGGAATTGCTGACCCTTCTCGTTCTGGCAAAGAAAATGGCGGGCGTATTCACGCCGTTGAAGGACGAAAAATCACATTAGATAGAGCCGTTGAATATGATGTGGGTGATCGGTTAGTCCTTAATTTACCAGATGGCACTGCGCAAAGCCGAACGATTAGAGCGATTAGTACAGACAAAAAAACACTCACTGTTACGGCTAATTATAAACTGACACCAGTTGCTGGCGCAGTATGGTGTATTGATAGTGATAATATCGCTATTCAGTATTATAGAGTAACCTCAATATCATCGTCTAATGAAGGTCAGTTTACAATTACGGCTATTCATCATGATCCAAATAAATTCAAATATATAGATCAAGGTATACGATTAGAGCCAAAACCAATAACAGTTACTCCGCCAAGTTCAGTTTCATCCCCCAAAAATATTGTTTTATCAGAAAGTAGTTATATATCTCAAGGCCTGTCAGTGGCATCATTACAAGCTTCTTGGGATGTGGTAGAAGGTGCGACAAACTATATTGCTCAATGGAGAAAAGATAATTCGTCTTGGATTAATATTGGTCGAACTAATGGAACGAATTTTACCGTCGAAGGTGTTTACGCTGGTGTTTATGAAGTTCGAGTACGAGCAGTAAATGCGATTGATGCATCTTCACCTTGGGCCTATTCACAAGCCAAAGCAATCAAAGGAAAAGTTGGTAAACCTGATAGACCAGTAAGCTTTACTGCTAGCGAAAGTGTGGTATTTGGTATTGACCTTAATTGGTCGTTTCCAATTGGAAGCGGAGATAGTAGTTACACAGAAATTCAATATAGTACGACTGAAAATCAAGAAAATGCCCTGCTATTAAGCAATGTTACTTACCCAACTTGCAATTATTCTCAGACCGGGCTAGCTATAGGTCAACAGTTTTTTTACCGTGCTCGCCTTGTCGATAAAATTGGTAACATCAGTGATTGGACAGATTGGGTTAGAGGTGTTTCAAGTACCAATACTAACGATTTGACAGACCATATTTTTGAAGAAATAAAAGAAACAGACGCTTGGAACTCGATTGTAGATTCGGTGGATAATACCGCTGTAAGTTCAATTGAGAACGCTAAATCAATTATTGAAAATGCGTTGGCAAATGATACAGAGACACGACGCCGTAGAATTGAAAACGGCAACTTGTCCGCTGAAATTCAAGAAACCCATTCAGTATTATTAACTGAGAAAGAAACAACTGCCATTGCTTTAAAGGAGCTGAACGCCAAATACGGTAGTATAAATAGCAACTTATCCGAATTAAAACAGACAACAGCGGAACAAAATGCCGCTACTGCTAAATCAATACAGGCAATTAACACAAAAGTTGGAGATGTTTCTACCACCATTTCAGATGTCAGTGAAACGGTAAATAATTTAAATGGTAAAGTTTCAGCTCATCGTACAATGAAAGTTGAAGTAGATGACAAAGGTCAACAGTATGTGGCAGGTATGACAATGGGTGTTGAAAATACTGACCAAGGAATGCAAAGTAATGTCATTTTTCTTCAAGATCGTTTTTCAATCATGAACTCAGCCAATGGAAATCCTCAAACAGTCTTTACGACACATGGCAATCAAGTTGTTATTGATGATGCTGTTATAGGGAATGGGACAATCACAAATGCAAAAATCAAGGACGCATCAATCACTAGCGCAAAAATTGCGAATTCAATTCAATCCGATAATTATGTGCAGGGTCGGACTGGATGGGTTTTGCATAAAAATGGACAATTTGAAATAAATGGAATTTTTGAGGGACAAAGTAAAGTGTTAATTAATAATGAGGGCGTTAAAGTTTTCGATGAAAGAGGATTGTTGCGTGTCAAACTTGGGAAGTTGAGGTAATAATTATGTTTGGAATACAGGTTTTTGATGATAATCAACGAGATGTTATTAATTTTATTAGTCCTGTCTATGTTTTAGATTTTTTTCGCATTAATTCGGGAAGTAGTGGGCAAAAAAAATATAGCTTTGATCTTGATATGTTTACAATGAATTGGGTCTCGTCATTCGGCGAAAATATCTCAGAAGTTTTTTTAGATGTTAGGATCGACAATGAAACCTTGACTTGGACCAGTAGGGGGTATTCATTTGATATTTTTGTTTTTTTGAGAGGTAATAAATGAGTTATGGACTGACAATCAAAAATAATGCTGGGCAAGTTTTTATATCACCAAATGTAACCCCCATGAATTTTATAAAAAAAATAAATGTGACAATTCCTAGGGGAAATATAAAAATCAGAAAAATAAATATTAATACGGGAATTTCAGATGTACATATTGTGCTTCCATTCGTGAGAGCTGTAGGGTTAATTGAAGATGCTCCAGCGATGGTTTCATCTGTGCGCTCAATTAACGGATTTAAGTTTATAGAAATTGCTTATAGTAATAACTTTGAATTTAATTTAGAAGTTTATTTGTTTGCAAACTATGTACCAAGGTTAACTAGTTATGGGTTAGAAATTTATAATGAAAAACATAATCTTGTTTATAACAATTCATGCAAACCGCTTGAAATGGATTTTTGTAGGGTGCCAGACCATAATTTGTTTAATAAAAGCAAACAAACTCTTGAAAGAAATAGCTTGAAAATTGAACTTGGTTTTCCTGTCGCTGTTTTATGTACTGTTTACGGTTCAAAATTATTTAACTTGCCAACATTCGGAAATTTGATATTTGATATTTTTTCTACAGCAATAAATGAGAGTGTTTGTCTTCATCTATTAGTCAATATTAAAGGAAAACATATTACAAATTTCCCAAAAATTGAAAACATCCCCTTTATAGATATTAGAAAATATCAATAGAATCAGGTTTTCTGAACCTTATCTTTTAAAAATACTTTAATTATATTTATTGTTTAACTTTGAGGAAAGTTATGTCTTGGTATAAAACAGGTACAATTACAATTACTAATGGTAGTAAATCAGTAACGGGTATTGAGACTAAATGGGCAAATCCATTAATTGGTGTTTGTTCAGGTCAAATGTTAATATTAAAAACAAAAAATTCAATAGAAATATGTGAAATAGCGTCTGTTCAATCTGATACACAGTTGACGCTAGCAAATGAATATATTGGCGATACAAAAACTGGGGTTAATTACGAAATCCCAACATCGCCCAATGTTTCAATTGAGGCTTTAGCGTTGCGAATATCCGAAATGCTGAATTATTATCAAATTCAACTTGACGCTTGGCACACAATATTAACAAGTGAAAACGAGGTCACCCTAACCGCTCCAGACGGGCGACAGGTTACGATAAAATCACAATATGCAATTTCAAATGAACTGGCTAAACTTTTAGAGGAAAGTAAAAGCTATGCGGAACAAACAGTAAAAAACGCCGATACAGCCATAGATGCCAGCTCATCGGCGCTCAATAGTGCGGCATCAGCAAAAAACAGTGCTGATAGCGCCAGCTCATCAGCCACAGCTTCAAGTAATTCAGCTCAAAAATCTAGTAATAGTGCAAATTCAGCCAGCCTATCCGAAAACAACGCCAAAACATCTGAGCTGAATGCTAAAAAATCGGCAGAGGATGCCAAAAAAGCCGTATCCTCAATTGACACTTCAGTTTTCATTAAAAAATCTGGTGTAGATAATCAGTTAATTGACGGCTCATTAGATGTTAAAAATTTAACTGAAAATTCTCAGCGAGTTTACTCACCTAATAATAAACCAACGGCGGATGATATTGGTACTATTCCTGCTGTTAAAAAACAGGTAAACGGATCACCTATTTACGTGGTAGGT
>NZ_LZGN01000040.1 GCF_001690185.1 Gilliamella sp. wkB308 | reverse complement strand
ATTGAACTTGGTTTTCCTGTCGCTGTTTTATGTACTGTTTACGGTTCAAAATTATTTAACTTGCCAACATTCGGAAATTTGATATTTGATATTTTTTCTACAGCAATAAATGAGAGTGTTTGTCTTCATCTATTAGTCAATATTAAAGGAAAACATATTACAAATTTCCCAAAAATTGAAAACATCCCCTTTATAGATATTAGAAAATATCAATAGAATCAGGTTTTCTGAACCTTATCTTTTAAAAATACTTTAATTATATTTATTGTTTAACTTTGAGGAAAGTTATGTCTTGGTATAAAACAGGTACAATTACAATTACTAATGGTAGTAAATCAGTAACGGGTATTGAGACTAAATGGGCAAATCCATTAATTGGTGTTTGTTCAGGTCAAATGTTAATATTAAAAACAAAAAATTCAATAGAAATATGTGAAATAGCGTCTGTTCAATCTGATACACAGTTGACGCTAGCAAATGAATATATTGGCGATACAAAAACTGGGGTTAATTACGAAATCCCAACATCGCCCAATGTTTCAATTGAGGCTTTAGCGTTGCGAATATCCGAAATGCTGAATTATTATCAAATTCAACTTGACGCTTGGCACACAATATTAACAAGTGAAAACGAGGTCACCCTAACCGCTCCAGACGGGCGACAGGTTACGATAAAATCACAATATGCAATTTCAAATGAACTGGCTAAACTTTTAGAGGAAAGTAAAAGCTATGCGGAACAAACAGTAAAAAACGCCGATACAGCCATAGATGCCAGCTCATCGGCGCTCAATAGTGCGGCATCAGCAAAAAACAGTGCTGATAGCGCCAGCTCATCAGCCACAGCTTCAAGTAATTCAGCTCAAAAATCTAGTAATAGTGCAAATTCAGCCAGCCTATCCGAAAACAACGCCAAAACATCTGAGCTGAATGCTAAAAAATCGGCAGAGGATGCCAAAAAAGCCGTATCCTCAATTGACACTTCAGTTTTCATTAAAAAATCTGGTGTAGATAATCAGTTAATTGACGGCTCATTAGATGTTAAAAATTTAACTGAAAATTCTCAGCGAGTTTACTCACCTAATAATAAACCAACGGCGGATGATATTGGTACTATTCCTGCTGTTAAAAAACAGGTAAACGGATCACCTATTTACGTGGTAGGTGGTCATTTAGTGTGTTCTGACTGGATAGGGAAATGGGATTTTATGCCAAATCGTCGTGATGAATTGCCGTTCGGCTGGTATTTTAGGAACGGAGACAATTATTTACTCAGTTCGCCACAGGGGCAGGCTCTAAATAGTTTATCTAGTAATTATAAAAAAGATCATCGCATTACCATTAAAACTATTAACGGTCTACAATATATTAATGTTCCAACAGCATTTGCGCCAGATGGTAGAGGTTTTTTTATACGTGCCGTTGATGGAACTACTCGACAGGTAGGTCATGTTGAGGATGACGCTATACGAGACATTTATGGGCATTTCGATGCTGGAGTTGTAGATCACCATGATGTATACGCTCGTGGCGCATTTAGAGGTTCGACGGCAATCTATCCAGAAAACGGTGCATCTCCACCCCAAAAAAACTGGGCAGCATGGGGGTATGATTTCCGTGCGTCAAATGTAGTACCCACTGCAAACGAAAATAGGGTTTTGAATATTGGAGCGACCCCAGCTATTTATTTAGGAGTTTAAAATGATCAATTATTATTACGATAACACAAACGAATTCAGACCGTACACACATCAATTAGATGCTAACGATGATACAATGCCGCCTGACAATGCGTTACGGGTTGCCCCAGAATTTAGGAGTGGGCATTATCCGTGCGAAAAAAACGGTAAATGGATTCTCATCGAGGATCATAGAGAAAAAACAGCCTATAATATCGAAACACAGGAGGCTATTGAAATTGATTATCTAGGTAAAATTAAAGCGGGATTCACCCTATTACAACCGTTCGAATTTTGTAAATGGAATGGTGAAAAATGGGTACTCGATGAAGAGCAAAAAAAGTCTTTTATCATTAAACTAAACCAATCAAAATTAGCAAATTTGTTATCTGATGCCAATAATGAGATAGAAATCTTGAATGACAAAATAGAGCTTGAAATAGCAACAGATGATGATAAAAAACAAATGAAAAAATGGAAATTGTATCGTATACAGCTAAAATCCATTGATACAAATAAATTAGATATTGAATTCCCAGCTAAGCCCTAAACGGGCTTTTTGGGGAATGTAACATTTATATCTGAGGTATCCACACGAGTTAATAATATGCGGTATTTCTTCCAGTTTTTTAACTGTTCTTCTTCATTATATTCTTGCATATCTAAATCGATAATATCCTGAAGCACCGCTATTTTTTCGTTAGCCTCGTTGATTAGTGAAATTTTCATAGTTTGATTTTGCAGTATAATTTGCTCATCAGACAAATGAATGGGCTCAGGATCAACAATCATTAGCTTGCCATTTATGTTTTTTAACGCCCTCCCTTCTCCGTTCGCTTTTATTGCTAATTCAGCATATTCTGTGTTTGTGTATGTCATGTTAATGCCCCCTTACTGTCCATCTAATCCAAGCTTCGCCAGTCACTGGTGAATACGATGCTAACCAAAACGAGGTTAAGTATAGTTCAGCATAGGCATAATCAATATCACCCCACAGCCCGCTGTTCACTTTATCAACACTCACTCCATAGTTTTGTGTTTTCATAGGTATTAGCAAATTAATTAAAGTGCCACAAACAGCATTTGGGGCTGGGGTTCGTGCAATAATAACGCCAGATTGTTCAATGAATCCGTTTGAATATTTGTTATACCAGCTATCACCGTTCACATATGATTCAACTATGTATATTCTATTGTATAACTGATCGATTTTGTTGTTAATATTAGATACATTAGCAATAACTGATTCCCCGTTAACAGTTAATTCAGCAAAATCAATTGGGTTACCTACCACGTAAATAGGTTTAATTTATTCTCAGTTTTTTATATTCACGACCTCGACTATCATTATATTTATCAGTCATTTGCTGGGATTTGTGACCCAATAATGTCATGGTGTCAATGCGTTGTTCTCTATATAAACGTTCTGATAGTGATCTGATTTCGTGAAATGTGGTAGGTGTTCCGTCCCAGTAATTCCGGCTAAAAACTCTATCGCGTAATCGTGAAAACTGACGCGTTATATCGTCTAATTTTATTTTTTCATTGTTGAGACATATTAAATAGTCATTATCAGTTGATTCAATAATGTCTCGTAAACTAGTGCTTATTTTTTTACATTCCAATTTTATCGGTAGCGCGATTTTTGCACCTGTTTTATATTGATCTATTAATAAATAATTTCGTTTAATATTTGATTTTTTCATTTCTGCTATATCAGAACGGCGTTGCCCTGTAACTAGCGCAAGCGTCATAGCATCATACATTATTTTATTTCCTGTTTTTTCCGCCTCATTTAAAATTTTCTTAAACTCAACAAATGTCATTCGTGAACGTTTCACAGTAACTTTAGGACATTTTATTGGTTCGGCGGGGTTCCTGTCATTCCAGCCCAGTGCGTATGCTTCTCGGAAGATATCTTTAAGTAAGTGGTACATGCACTTAGCGGACGGAGCTTTATCTTGATCTGTATAGATTTTGATAATTTTTGCAACATCGGGTGGTGTTATTTGTGAGATCGGTTTAGCGCCTATTTGCTGACGGATAACTTTTAGCAAATACGTTTTTATTTCGATTGTTTTGGGTTTTAAATTACGTTCGGCAAGAATTGTAATATATTCATCAAGCCAATTGTTAACGGATTTTGGATGAGTATTTTGGGGTTTAAATAATTTAGATATAAAAAACATGATTGCCTCATTAAGCTAAAATGTTTTTTATATCTGTTAAATTTATATTTATCAAGTCATTATTAAAAAATACTCTCCATGACTCACTATTATGATTGAGAATGAATAATTGAATATAATAAAATACTTTGATAATATTTTGCGTAGTTAAAAAATTCATAAATGAATTAAAATTAATTCTAAAATGATAGATTATCATAATGAATATATTTAATTTATTTAACTTACTTTCTTCACCCTATATTGCGAATAATTAAATTGTTGAAATAAATGAGTGATACAATTTTAACGGTTTGTTTAAACACTCGATTTGCGATATTTTTGAGAATAAGATGACCTTCATTGACGAATGATATCTTCCTCTCCTCGATCTTTTGGAGCCATTATGGAAAACTTAAGTACTGTTCAGGACTTTATTCGCTGGACAACTTCACAACTCAGTCAATCAGAAATTTATTTAGGACATGGAACGGATAATCCTATCGATGAATCAAAACAACTTATTTTAGCCAGTTTAGGATTATCATTATCTATTCCTCCAGAATTTTACGCGGCCAATCTGACGGAAGAAGAAAGACAGTTTCTGTTTGATATTATTCAAAAGCGAATTGACGATCGGGTTCCAACTCCTTATTTAACGAATCAAGCGTGGTTTTGTGGACATAGCTTTTATGTTGATGAACGAGTTTTAATACCTCGTTCACCGATTGGTGAATTAATTGATGATCATTTCAAAACGCTACTTACCACACCGCCTCGACATATTTTAGATCTTTGTACCGGTAGTGGTTGTATTGGTATTGCTTGTGCTTATGCTTTTCCTAAAGCGCATGTTGATATTACCGATATTTCGCTTGAGGCAATCGATGTTGCTCAAACTAATATCGACTTGCATGAAATGAACTTTCAAGTTACCCCTATCTTATCGGATCTTTTTGATGATTTACCGGTAAAACAGTACGATCTTATTGTCTCCAATCCACCTTATGTTGATGATGAGGATATGAATGATTTGCCAGAAGAATATTTATACGAACCGAAACTGGCGCTAGAAGCCGGATTTGATGGATTGGATTTAGTAAAACGAATTTTGCGTGATGCGATTAATTACTTAACACCCGAAGGTATCCTTGTTTGTGAAGTAGGCAATAGTTGGGTTAGTTTGCAAGAACAGTATCCAGATGTTCCTTTCAATTGGATTGACTTTGAGCGTGGTGGATTCGGGGTATTTTCAATCACACAGCAAGACTTGGTGAAATATCATCACTATTTCAAATAAATATATGCATTAATCGGGATAAGGTTATTATGTCTGGAAACTCAATCGGAAAATTATTTAAAGTCACAACGTTTGGTGAATCGCATGGTGTTGCATTAGGATGTATTGTTGACGGTGTACCACCGGGATTAGCATTAACTGAATCAGACTTACAAATAGATTTAGATCGCCGTCGCCCAGGCGCATCTCGTTATACAACCCAACGCCGAGAACCTGATCAAGTTAAAATATTATCTGGTGTATTTGAAGGGGTAACAACTGGTACAAGTATTGGATTAATGATTGAAAATACCGATCAACGTTCGCAAGACTATAGCCAAATAAAAGATATTTTTCGACCTAGCCATGCAGATTACACTTATCACAATAAATATGGGATAAGAGATTATCGAGGGGGAGGACGTTCTTCTGCTCGTGAAACTGCGATGCGCGTAGCGGCAGGAGCAATAGCTAAAAAATATTTATATGGGAAATTTGGTATTCAAATTCGTGGTTATTTAGCACAAATGGGGGATATTGAGTGCGAATTAAAAGATTGGCAGCAAGTTGAACAAAATCCATTTTTTTGTGCAGATGAATCGAAACTGGAATCGCTCGATCAATTGCTTAGATCGTTACGAAAAGAAGGCGATTCGATTGGTGCTAAAGTTTGCATTGTGGCTGAAAATGTTCCTGTAGGATTGGGGGAACCTGTTTTTGATAAATTAGATGCTGAACTCGCTCATGCTTTAATGAGCATCAATGCGGTAAAAGGGGTTGAGATTGGCGACGGATTTGCGGTTGTCACTAAACGAGGAAGCGAAAATCGAGATGAAATCACACCAAATGGTTTTTTATCTAACCATGCTGGTGGTATCTTAGGCGGGATAAGTTCCGGACAAACGATAATAGCTAATATTGCGCTGAAACCCACGCCAAGTATCGAAATATCAGGTCGTTCAATAAATATATTTGGAGAATCGGTTGATGTTTCAACCCATGGGCGACATGACCCATGCGTGGGTATTCGTGCAGTTCCGATAGCTGAGGCAATGGTGGCTATAGTGCTGATGGATCATTATCTTCGTTATCGAGCTCAATGCAGCGACGTAAATTTATGATGAGCAATCATTTATGAGTGATGAAATACTCGTTTTATTATTTGCCATCGCCATTTTAGCTGGTTTTATTGATTCAATTGCCGGTGGCGGAGGTCTATTAACTGTGCCAGCTTTACTCGCTGTAGGACTGCCACCCGCTAGCGCTTTAGCAACAAATAAACTACAAAGTTGTGGTGGATCTTTTTCAGCTAGTCTCTATTTTATTCGTCAACGCATGGTTGATTTAAAACAGCAAAAGTGGGCGATTGTATTTGCTTTTATTGGTTCCGCTATAGGTACGATTTCAGTCATCCATATTCAAGCTGAATTTTTAAAACTTTTATTGCCAATACTGACCATTAGCGTAGGCATTTATTTTTTACTTTCGCCAAAAGTTGGTGAGGATGATCGTAAAAGTCGTTTCTCTCTCATTCAATTTGCACTTATACCTGCTTTGGGAATCGGTTTCTATGACGGATTTTTTGGCCCCGGTGCAGGTTCATTTTACGCTGTGGCTTATATTACCCTTGCAGGTTTTAATCTCACAAAAGCAACGGCAAATACTAAAGTATTAAACTTCACCTCAAATTTAGCTGGCCTAATCTTTTTTATTTTAGGTGGAGAAGTCGTCTGGTCAATTGGTCTGATTATGTTAATCGGTCAATTTATCGGAGCAAGGGTAGGCGCTAAAATGGTAATCACTAAAGGGCGCAAATTAATCAGACCTATGTTAATCACCGTTTCGACCATTATGAGCATCAAACTAATCTACGAAAATTTTTTTATTTAATGGCAATAGATACGAACAAGGATAAGTCAACTTTGTTCAAGGTCGATTAATAGGTAATTATCATGATTCATATACATGTTTATTGAATCAAAAAGATGCTATAACTGGTCAGCTAGACAATTTTTAAAGCGGTAGAATCAATTGGCTCTATTCATTAACACACGCAATTACGTTGCAAAATTAATCTCTTCGTTTACTCCATTCACCCATCACTTATAAAACCTGTTAGTCTAGATTTTCAACTCCTCATTTAGTTAACTATCCCAATTACATTTCATTTGGTAAACAAATAAATTAAATAGTATTGTGCCTGTATGTCAGATTTAATTTTAAACAATCAGTTAGTGCACATCTGCTAATTTTTGGTATATAGTTAACAAGATACTATTCCGTAATGGGCTTATACGACTTAATAAGTGACGCTATGAAACTACAACAATTACGCTATATTTTAGAAATTGCTCGTTCAGGTTCAATTAATGAAGCTGCAAAAAATCTCTATATTACGCAACCAAGCTTATCCACAGCAGTTAAAGAGTTAGAAGCAGAATTTGGTATTGAGATTTTTGTGCGAACGTCTAAGGGAGTTTCATTATCTACTGATGGCGTTGAATTTTTGGGTTATGCGAAACAAGTTTTAGATCAAGCTGAATTATTAGAACAACATTATTCAAAAAAAGTCCCCTCAAAACAACTTTGTAGTATTTCCACTCAACACTATGCATTTGCTGTCAATGCATTTGTGAATCTGATCAAAAAAAATCATACTGATGAATATGAGTTTACTCTCCGTGAAACCAGAACTTACGATATCATTACCGATGTGGCTAATTTACGAAGTGAAGTTGGGATTTTATATTTAACAGATTTTAATCAAAAAGTGATTCTACGCTTACTGAAAGAACATCGATTGACATTTCATCCGCTATTTGAAGCCCACCCCCATGTATTTATCAGTACCAATCATCCTTTATCATCGATGAAATCGTTAACGTTAAGTGATCTTGAAAATTACCCTTATTTGTCTTTCGAACAGGGGGAATATAATTCCTTTTATTTTTCTGAAGAGATTTTAAGTACCGTCTACCATAAAAAAAGTATTCATGTGAGTGATAGAGCCACCTTGTTTAATTTGTTGCATGGGTTAAATGGTTATACGATTAGTACTGGTGTATTAAGTACGGATTTAAATGGGTCTGATATTTTATCCATACCACTTGAAGTTAATGAAAAAATTTTGATTGGTTGGATTACTTCACAAAAAGCCCAATTAAGTCTGTCTGCACAAAATTATATTGAAGCATTGAAAAAATTAATTCAAGAAGAGTATGGCTTTGAACTTAAGTAAACTTATAGTTACGTAAATCAAATTGCTATTTTAATAAAATTCAGTATAATTGCGCCCAATTCATATTTATATGAATACCGAGGTGTGTCTGAATTAGAGATCGGACATGCCATGTTTTATACTAATTTTATGAGGTTTATTATGTCTCTAACTGTAGAAGCTAAAGCGAAAATCGTAGCTGAATATGGTCGTGGAACTAACGATACAGGTTCAACTGAAGTTCAAGTTGCTCTTTTAACTGCGCGTATTAATGATTTACAAGGTCATTTTTCTGAGCATAAAAAAGATCACCACAGCCGTCGTGGTTTATTACGCATGGTATCTAGCCGTCGTAAATTATTAGACTATTTACGCCGTAAAGATATCGAACGTTACAACCAATTGATTCAAAAATTAGGCTTACGTCGCTAATCAAAATCTACTTAAAAGAGGCCTAGGCCTCTTTTTCGTTGTTAAAAATTTGAGCTTTGCTATAATGCTCAGCTCGAAAGTAAATTAATTCGTTTTTGTAAATCAACACATTAAAAGATTGTATCTCATGTTTCGCGCGACTAATGAGAGCTCTATAATTTATAGAACTGTCATTAGTCGTGACAGTGAAATAATCTTTTGTTGATGACCCTACATTGTTGAAATAAAAAAATCAATAAGTTGTACTTAAAACTACTGCCTGTCGAGCTTTTCATTTCAACAGCATTATTAACAAGAGGATATTATTTTGTTTAATCCAACATATCAAAAATTTCAATATGGACGTCACACTGTTACTTTAGAAACAGGTATTTTAGCACGTCAAGCATCGGCTGCGGTCATGGTTAATATGGACGATACCGCTGTATTTGTCACGGTGGTGGCTAATAAAAAAGTTAAAGAAGGACAAGACTTTTTCCCTTTAACAGTTAATTATCAAGAACGTACTTATGCTGCCGGTCGTATTCCAGGTGGATTTTTTAAACGTGAAGGTCGTCCAAGCGAAGGCGAAACACTAATTGCACGTTTAATTGACCGTCCATTACGTCCACTATTTCCTGAAGGATTTGTTAATGAAATTCAAATCATTGCAACAGTCGTGTCAGTCAATCCGGATGTTAGTCCAGATTTAGTTGCAATGATAGGTGCTTCAGCTGCACTTTGCTTATCAGGTGTGCCTTTTCATGGCCCAATTGGTGCCGCTCGAGTTGGTTTAATTAACGATGAATTTGTATTGAACCCATCAGTAAAAGAACTTCAAAATAGCCGTTTAGATTTAGTGGTTGCCGGTACAAAAAGCGCGGTATTAATGGTTGAGTCTGAAGCTGATTTATTAAGCGAAGAGCAAATGTTAGCTGCAGTTGTATTAGGTCATGAGCAACAACAAGTTGTCATTGATAACATTAATGAATTTGTGGCGAAAGCGAATCGTGAAAAATGGGATTGGGTTCCACCAGTTAAAAATGAAGCACTATACAATGCGGTTTCTGAATTAGCGAAAGATCGTCTTGGTGAAGCTTACCGTATCACAGAAAAACAAGCTCGTTATGCGCAAATCGATGTGATCAAAGAAGATGTGCTAACCACTTTAAAAGCGCAAGATGAAGAACTTGATGAAAACGAAGTGATGAACATTATTATTGATTTGGAAAGCCAAATTGTTCGTCAGCGCGTTATCGCTGGTGAACCGCGTATTGATGGTCGTGAAAAAGATATGGTTCGGGCACTGGATATCCGTACCAATTTATTACCAAGAGCACATGGTAGCGCCTTATTCACTCGTGGTGAAACTCAAGCGTTAGTCACAGCAACATTAGGTACTGAACGCGATGCACAGATTATTGATGAATTAACTGGCGAATATACTGAACGTTTCTTATTGCATTATAACTTTCCGCCATATTCTGTCGGTGAAACAGGTATGGTTGGATCACCTAAACGTCGTGAAATTGGTCATGGGCGTTTAGCTAAACGTGGTGTAGCTGCGGTCATGCCTAGCCAAGAAGAGTTCCCTTATACCGTACGTGTCGTATCTGAAATTACCGAATCAAATGGTTCATCGTCTATGGCTTCTGTTTGTGGTGCTTCACTTGCATTAATGGTTGCTGGTGTGCCAATCAAATCATCAGTTGCAGGTATTGCAATGGGATTAGTTAAAGAAGGCGATAAATTTGTCGTATTATCAGATATTTTAGGTGATGAAGATCATCTTGGTGATATGGACTTTAAAGTAGCCGGAACTCGTGAAGGTGTGAGTGCATTACAAATGGATATCAAAATTGAAGGTATCACCAAAGAAATCATGCAAGTTGCCCTTAATCAAGCGAAAGGTGCCAGATTGCATATTTTAACAGTGATGGATCAAGCGATTAATAAACCGCGTCAAGAAATATCTGAGTTTGCCCCACGTATTTATACAATGAATGTTAATCCGGATAAAATTCGTGATATTATCGGTAAAGGTGGCGCAACGATTCGTGCATTAACCGAAGAAACAGGCACAACCATTGAAATCGCTGATGATGGCACAGTTAAAATTGCAGCATCAGATGCAAACAAAGCTAAAGATGCGATGGAACGTATCAATAATTTAGTTGCTGATGTTGAAATTGGTAAAATTTATACCGGTAAAGTCACTCGAATTGTTGATTTTGGTGCGTTTGTTTCTATTATTGGTGGTAAAGAAGGATTGGTTCATGTTTCTCAAATCGCTGATCACCGTGTCGAAAAAGTAGCTGATTACTTAAAAGTAGGACAAGAAGTCAATGTGAAAGTCCTTGAAATTGATCGTCAAGGTCGAATTCGTTTAAGTATGAAAGATGCAATTGAACCAACAACGGAACATTCACCAATTACTGAATAAAAAAATTAATCATTAGGGGTTTTAAAATGAAACTTTTCAACCTGAGGATTGTCTGCTTATTAATAGCTGTTATTCTATTGTCAGGTTGTTCAAGTTCACCGCTCCTTTTGGCTATTCCTGAGCAAGTTTCATATAATGATGAATTGAAAATTGCTCAGATTAGCCAACAATTATCCCAAAAAAATATTGATACTGTTACCCGAATGCAGCTTATTTTTGAAAGGGGAATTGTTTATGATTCATTAGGTTTTAAAGCATTTGCCCAAATTGATTTTTCTACCTTATTAGGTTATAGCGCTGACATTCCAGATATTTATAACTTTTTAGGGACTTATGCTTTAAGAGAAGGTGACTTTGATGTTGCCTTAATGTCTTTTAATACAACTTTAGAAATCGATCCAGCTTATGCTTATGCATATTTGAATCGAGCAATCACGTTGTATCGTACAGGTCATTATCAATCAGCTAACCGAGATGCACTTCAGTTTTATCAATATGATGTGAATGAGCCAATTAGATTATTATGGCTTTATCTGATTGAAAATGAGATTGATAAAAAAACAGCGTTAAATATGCTACAAGATCGTTATGATCGGTTAAATGATAAATCGATTTATAGTAGCCATATTGTTGCATTTTATTTAGGTAAAATTAATGAATCTAAATTGATGCAAAATCTTCAAGAAGGCGTTGAAAATAATCGGCAATTAGCTGAGCGTCTTTGTGAAACCTACTTTTATTTGGGTAAATATTATCAGAATAAAGGTGATAATGAGCGTGCCAAAATGTTATTTAAATATGCTTTAGCTAATAATATTTATAACTTTGTTGAACATCAACAGGCACTCTACGAAATGAAGTTACTTGAGGAAAAGTAACATGGGTCATGCCAGTTTTAAAAGTGAAAATATTGTTATAGTTTAGTTCTGATTGACTATTAATACTTGTTCAAGTTATTGATGAGTCGTTGATTAGTTATATCCTTAATCGGATCAGAGTATTGCGCAAATGTGATATTTGTCCATATAACATTCACAACAATAATCAATTATAGTATCGGTAATTAATTTTTGATGTGAATCGTAAATTTTCAATTTAGTGAGCTGGCATAAATTTATATATAGCTTTCTTTTCAAGGAAATGCAATTAAACATTTAACTATATTGAGATGAATTACATTATTTCATTAGGCTTAACTGTTTAGTAATTAAAATAGAAAGTTTATATATATTATAAATTTATAAGCGAGTTTACATGACAAATGAAGTTTCTTTTATTGACCTTGGTTTATCCGAGGACATCCTTAACGCATTAAATGATCTTGGTTTTAGCAAACCATCCCCCATTCAAGCTGAATGTATTCCATTATTATTAGATGGAAAAGATGTGCTTGGTATGGCGCAAACCGGAAGTGGAAAAACAGCGGCTTTTTCCATTCCATTTTTAATGAACATTGATGCCAGCTTAAAAGCACCACAACTATTAGTGTTAGCACCAACACGTGAACTTGCAATACAAGTTGCTGATGCCTGTTCAGAATATTCAAAATATATGAAAGGGGTGAATGTATTAGCCCTATATGGTGGTCAGCGTTATGATGTGCAATTGCGAGCGTTAAAACAAGGACCGCAAATTGTAGTTGGCACGCCTGGACGGTTATTAGATCATTTAAATCGTAAAACATTAGATCTTTCAAATCTTAAAGGTTTAGTACTTGATGAAGCCGATGAAATGCTAAGAATGGGCTTTATTGATGATGTTGAAAATATTATGGCTGCCATTCCTGAAGATCATCAAACAGCGCTATTTTCAGCAACCATGCCTGCGCCAATTCGCCGTATCACCAAACGATTTATGCATAATCCAAAAGAAGTACAGATAAAAGGGACAAATCAAGCAGCGCCTGATATCGATCAAAGCTATTGGTTAGTGCGAGGAATGCGTAAAAATGAGGCAATAATACGTTTTCTTGAAGCAGAAGATTTTGATGCTGCAATTATATTTGTACGAACAAAAACAGCAACGCTTGATGTCGCTGAAGTGCTTGAAAAACACGGGTACAGTTGTGCTGCATTAAACGGAGATATGACACAGCAATTAAGAGAACAAACACTTGATCGATTACGTAATGGTCGTTTAGATATTTTAATTGCAACTGACGTGGCAGCACGCGGATTAGATGTTGAACGTATTAGTTTAGTTATCAACTATGATATTACCTTAGACTCAGAATCTTATGTTCACCGCATTGGGCGAACAGGTCGTGCAGGTCGTGCAGGTCGTGCAATTTTATTTGTTGATAGCCGAGAACGTCGTTTACTAAAAAATATCGAGCAAACAATTAAAAAACCGATTCCAGAAGTGGGGTTACCTTCTAAAGAATTATTAGAAAAACGCCGTTTAGTTAAGTTTAATCAGCAAGTACAGCAACAGCTTGAAAGTAATGATTTAGAACAATATCAAGCGATACTGAGCCAAATCCAAACAGAAAGTGGTGCAGACCTAGAAACGATTGCAACTGCTTTATTAAAACTTGCACAAGGTGAGCGCCCATTAATTTTACCGCCTGATCCAGTATTCAAACCATCTCGTGAAAATCGTGAGCGTGATAGTCGTGGTGGTGAGCGTCGACTACGAGGCGATAATCGAGAGTCGCCAAAACGTCGGGAACGTCGTGATGTGGGTGATATGGATATGTATCGTATTGAAATTGGTAAAGAGAACGGTATTGAAGTTCGACATATTGTTGGTGCTATTGCTAATGAAGCAGATATTAGTAGTCGTTATATTGGTAACATCAAACTTTATGAAACCCATTCAACGGTTGAGTTACCAAAAGGAATGCCAAAAGATATCCTTAAACATCTGGAAAAAGTACGGGTACTTAATCAACCAATGAAAATGAGCTTGGTCAGTGGTGCTCAGTCAGATGCTAAACGAGGACGTAAAAGTAACCGAACAGAATCAAACGATAAAAGTTTTGCAAAAAAACGAGGTCGTTCATCTGCACCTAAATTTTAATCAAATAACCTCTACCATTCGGTAGAGGTTTTTTTACTTTTTTTGTGTTCTAAATCTTTTTTTAAGATTACTCAAACATTAACTATCTCAATTAAATTCAATCGAAATAATCTACATTGAACGCCTTTTTGGTTAAACGGATTTGAATTCATAACAAAAGAATACCTTAACAAAACTGAAAATAAAGCATTAAGTTAACTCTAAACTCAATCGTTGATTTGCTGGTGAACGTTACTAACATATAGACAGGGTTTATTTTAATTTTCTCAATTTCAAAAAACTCATATTACAACTTAGATTTTTGATTCCGTTTAGTCAATAACAAGGTTGTTTTATCTTTTAAAAAAAGTTATCAAAGTAAAGCTATTCTAAATAAATTAGGATGAGAATTTTGCCCTTAGATAGGATTGAGAGTATACTACTGACAATTTAATCGGTAAAACAGAGGTATGGCATGACAGATTCTTTAAATAAATGTAAAGCAAATGATACTCCAGCGTGTTGCTGCGTAGATGTTGGCACAATCATAGATAATGAGGATTGCACCGCTGAGTATGAGCATGTCTTTACGACAGAGTCAGAAGCTCAAGCTAAATTAGCATCTTTAACTCAAGCAGCAAAAGATGTTGCAACAGAACCTTGCGAAATTAATAGCAGTATTGATAAAGTTGATGGTGGTTTTAAATTAACGGCAAAATTTACCTTTTGTTGTGGCGCTGAATGCTTGATTTTTCAATTAAAATTACGCTAATTGGAGAGTAATGAAAGTTTGTATTATGAGGCATGGTGAAGCAGGTTTTTCTGCTTCATCCGATTCAAGTCGATACCTTACGCCTTTAGGAATTCGACAAGCCATTCAAGCTGGGCAGTGGCTTAAACAACAAAATTTTCAATTTGATATTGGTTTAGTTAGCCCATATTTACGTGCTCAGCAAACATTAGCAGAGTTATCATCACAAGTTTCTGTTTCAACGGTAGAAACAGATAAACTGTTAGTACCTGGCGGTAATCCTGAATATATTGCCAATTTGTTATCGACATTTCCTTCTCAAGGTTTTGAGCAAGTGATTATTGTTTCGCATCTTCCTTTAGTTGGATATTTGGTGAATGAGCTTTGTCCTGATATCTCTCCGCCCATGTTTCCGACTGCATCAATTGCATGCATTGAGTTAACATCAACTATTGGTAAGCTTGAATGGTTTCATCAGGCGGAATAAAAAAACTCAATCTTTTTGATTTACCGTTAACAGGCCGAACACTGATTGAAGCATCGGCAGGTACGGGTAAAACCTATTCGCTTGCCTTTATATATTTAAGGTTACTGCTTGGCATTGGTGAAAATAGCTATCCTACACCGCTTGATGTTAGCCAAATCTTAGTGGTGACCTTTACCAAAGCGGCCACTCAAGAGTTACGTTCACGTATACGACAAAACATACAAGAGTTAAGACTGGCATTATTAAACGGTGAACATGATGATCCTATTTATCAGCAATTAATGACATTGATTGTTGATCGTCGACAAGCGATTCAACGACTTACTGAAGCACAACAATCAATGGATGATGCAGCAATTTACACGATTCATAGTTTCTGTCAAAGAATACTAACTAGTCACGCGTTTGAGTCTGGCGTGTTGTTCGAACAAAAATTAATTACTGACGAGTATCAATTGCAATTGCAAGTCGTGCAAGATTTCTGGCGATACTATTTTACACCTCTTGATAAATCGTATGCTTATTTAGTTCGAGATTGTTGGAAAGAGCCGGCGGAATTATTAACCGATATTACCCCTTATTTATCCAATACCTTTAATGAGAAAACTGAATTAAACCCCAATATTACTGAAGCAATAGCTGAGTTTTATCAGCAAAATTTTAAAAGAATTGAAACGGTCAAAAAAGCATGGTTAAAGTATGTTGATCAATTAGCGGATATTATTAATCAATCGGGTGTCAGTAAACAATCTTATAGTAGCCGATATCTGCCTAATTGGCTTTTAAAAGTTTCTCAATGGGCTAACAGTGAAACGCTCACGTTTGTGTTACCTAATGAGCTTGAGAAATTTTGTCAATCTGTTTTGGTGAGCAAAACAAAAGAAGGAAAAACCGTTCCAAGTCATATTGTTTTTACTGAAATTGATACGCTGTATGAGTGTAAACTGGATTTGCGAAGCCATATTTTAATGGATATTGTAACCATAATCCAAAAAGGTATTTATGATGAAAAAATTAAACGCACTGAGATAAGTTTTAATGACTTGCTTTGGCAGCTTAATCGGGCATTAGTAACACGAACAGGAAAACGATTAGCACAAAGTATTTCAACGAAATATCGGGTTGCGTTAATTGATGAATTTCAAGACACCGACCCAACTCAATACCAAATTTTTGATCGTATTTATGATAGCAAGCGATCTGATACAGGATTATTATTTATCGGTGATCCGAAACAAGCTATTTATAGTTTTCGTGGCGCCGATATTTTCACTTATCTTAAGGCGAAACGTTCAACCGGTGATAATTATTTTACTATGGATGTGAATCACCGTTCCTCATCAGCTATGGTAAATGCGGTAAATCAATTGTTCGCCTATCATGAAAATCCGTTTGTTTTTAATGATATTCCTTTTTTACCGATGAATTGCGCTGAAAAAAATAAGCAAAAATCATTGCTAATGAATGACCAAGAAAGCAATGCTTTAACCGCTTATTTATTGCCAGAAGAAGTAACAACCAAAGCGGACTATCAAGAGCAGATGGCAAATTGCTGTGCTAAGCAAATCGTAAAATGGTTATCGGACTCTTCAATTTTAATTAATGATAGTACGGGTTGCCGCCCAATAACGACGTCAGATATAGCAATTTTAGTACGAACAGGTAGAGAAGCAGAAATTATTCAGCAAAAATTAGCCGTTTGTGGCATTAAAAGTGTCTATTTATCCAATCGTAATAGCGTGTTTGAGTCAGATGAGGCTAAGGATGTGCTTTGCCTTCTGCAAGCGGTATTGATGCCAGAAAATGAAGCCGCTTTACGTTTGGCTATGATGACGGCGTTATTAGGACATACGATGTCTGAACTTGAACAAATCACTGATGATCAAGATAAATGGGAAAGCTTAGTAGAAGAATTTAAGCAGTATCAGGTTGTATGGCAATATTATGGCGTATTGGTAATGTTACGTCGAATGATGAAAAAACGTCACCTAGCAGAAAATATTCTTGCTCGACAAGACGGAGAGCGTATTTTAACTAACTTTATGCATTTAAGTGAGTTATTACAAGAAGCGGCAGATGATTTAGATAGTCCACATGCATTAATACGTTGGTTAACCAAACAAATTGTTAATCCAGATTTTAATCTCGAAAATCATGAACAGCGTCTTGAAAGTGATGAAAATCTAGTCAAGATTATCACTATCCATAAATCAAAAGGTTTAGAATTTCCAATCGTTTGGTTACCTTTTATTTGCCAATATCGTGTGTCTGATACACAATTTTATCACGATAAAAATAACGATTTTCAACAAACTTATGCATGGATGTTAACGGATGAAATAAAACAGCAAATTGAAGATGAACGCATGGCGGAAGACTTACGTTTATTGTATGTTGCTATGACACGATCCGTTTATCATTGTAGTATTGGTCTAGCTTCTATGAAGAAAGACCAATCAGCTATTCATTATCTGTTAAAAGGTGAGTTAAATAATATAGCGGCCATGGCGGATCTCATTAATGTGGAATTACCCCTTGAAAATGATAAGTACACTGCTCATTGTCAGCTAAATCAATCTTTAACGGCTAATGTATTTAAACGGAAACTTTGTCATCAGTGGCGTGTAACCAGTTATACGGAACTGCAAAAACATCACGCTGTTTTTACAATCAATCCAGAAATTATCAGCGATTGGGATGAACAGACGCCAGAATCCCAAGCCGCTTTGCAGACCGAATTAACCTATGATATTCACCATTTTCCCAAAGGGGCGTATGTGGGGACTTTGCTGCATAAGATAATGGAAAATGTTTCTGAGAAGAATATCGAAACCTTGTGTAGTGAAACAATAACAAAACTCAATTTAGATCAAACTTGGCAAGCTATTTTATTGGATTGGTTACAACAAGTGTTATCCACAACGCTTAATCAACAAGGTTTGGTGTTATCAGATGTATTAACAGGGCGATGTATCAATGAATTACAATTTTATTTTCCGATTCGTGAAGCAGTAAGTTGTGAACAACTTGATAGCATTTGTAAAACTTATGACAACTTATCTCATCAATGTCCAACACTTGATTTTGAAACAGTACAAGGCATGCTGAAAGGATTTATCGATTTGGTTTTTGAATATCAAGGGAAATATTATATTATTGATTATAAATCAAATTGGTTAGGTTATTCAGCTGAAGATTATGGACAAAAAGCATTAGAACAGGTGATGTGTGAGCATCGTTATGAGTTGCAATATCAACTTTATAGTCTTGCGTTACATCGTTTTTTGAAAAGCCGCATACCCAATTATCAATATCAAACCCATTTTGGGGGAGTTTATTATCTTTTTTTACGTGGTATGCCAGACCATGGTATCTTTTACCATCTTCCTGAACAAGCTTTTATCGAAGAGTTAGATAAGCTATTTGATGGTGTTAGTTAAATAGGTTGCTAGTTGTTGTACCTCAATCTCAGTTTTTGATATTTGAATCGATAGCTTTAACTGCTTGTTAAGCAAATTACGATAAAGCACAAATTTATTATGCCTTATCGTTGTTCATTTTTAGCATTCGTAACTTTTTAATTAACCTCGAAGGTTAATTGATAACGATAATGTTTTTTAGTTAATAAAAATTCAGAATGGACATTTGGCGTCCATGAATCATCACCACCAATCCCCATATGAAAGGCATCAATACTCACATAAGCACACGGCTCAGCCACTAAAAGGTGACGATGTGTGACCGCCATTAACTGTTGAGTACCATATTGATTGATGTTAAATTGAAATTGCTGACCTGTGATCGTCATTTCATTCAGTATTAATTTTTTTACATCACAACGTAAACCATTTTCACAAGGATAAATATAAGGTGTATAGAGTTCAGAAAAAGGTAATGACCATTTGCAAAAAATGGCAGAGTGTTTACGGTCTGGATAGTTTTCGTGTGGTCCTAAACCTAGCCATTTAACTTTTTCTGGGATTTCGTTAAGTTGAAATGTCAAACCAATACGCGCAGGCGCTGGCATATTGTTGGCAATATCAACATCAACCGTTAGCGTTAAATAGCCTTGCTGATCAAACTGATAAATCCATTTGCTTTGAATCACTCTTTGACCTTCATAAAAATAACCGTGCAACGCTTCAATAATGATAGTGTTGGATGATTGTGAAGCTTGTACACCAAGACACTTATGGGTTAAATCAAAATAACCTGCTGCTTTCCATTGTTCAACCCAGGCAAATGGATTGTTATTGCTATCATAGTCACCACTAATACCAATATCGTTATCAATTGGTGCTCGAATAAATTGGTCACAAAACGGTGAAGCCAATAATGGTTTATCCTCTTTAGTCCATTGATTAAGAAAACCAGTAGTTTTATCAAATAACCAATTTTGATTTTGATGAGAAATTAAATAATTATTTTTATTTTCCTTTAATGTCATCGGTGTTTTAAGCTTGCTAAGCTTAAGAGGCGGAATAAAGACATTCTCAAGTTGCCACTGTTCCCAAGCGACAAGATGGCCAACTGGTGACCATGGGGTTTCTTCTTTTTGAATAATAATGACAGAAAGATGAACATCTTCACAATTGATATAGTTAGGTAAGCTATCAAGTAACTTTATTTTGATTGTACTATCTGGTTGCATATCAAGGGTAATTTGACCACTTCGTTGTTTATTACCATCGATTAGGATCTCCCATTGTAATAGTTCATTATCAGTACGTCGAAATAAATATTCGTTGGTTATTTCGACAACTAAAGGTTTTTGACTAATGAGTTTAAATTGAAAAGGTTGCTGAACTTTTTTGGCTTCGATTAAGCTTGGATGCGGTTTTCGATCGGGAAAGACTAAGCCATCCAAGCAAAATTGCCTATCGTGATAAGCCTCGCCAAAATCGCCGCCATAAGCCCAATAACTTTCTCCTGTTGATGTATGGCAACGAAGACCGTGGTCTGCCCATTCCCAAATAAAACCACCTTGTAATCTTGGATATTGCCTAAATGCTTGCCAATATTTATAAAAAGCACCAAGACTATTTCCCATAGCATGGGCATATTCACATAAAATAAGTGGACGTTTTTCATCGGGCAGCGATATCCATTTTTTTATAGCCCATTTAGGTACTTTGGGATGAGGTTGATCTTGGTCTACTCGAGCGTACATAGGGCAAATAATATCGGTAGCAGCCGTATTTGCTCCTCCTCCTTCATATTGAACGGGGCGAGTTGGATCATTACTTTTGATCCAAGCATAGAGTGCATCATGTGATGAACCGTGCCCGGATTCATTACCGAGTGACCAGATAATAATAGACGGGTGATTGCGATCCCGTTGCACCATGCGTGTAACCCGTTCACTGTATGCGGCGAGCCAATAGGGATCATCTGATAAACGGGACATAGGGAACATGCCATGAGATTCAATATTTGCCTCATCGACCAAATAAAGTCCATACTGATCACACAGTTCGTACCAACGAGGATCATTGGGATAATGACTGCAACGTACTGCATTGAAATTGTGTTGTTTAATCAGTTTTATGTCATGAAGCATCGCTTCTTCAGTGATAGCATAGCCTTGATCCGGATAAAACTCATGGCGATTGGTACCTTTGATAAGTAAAGGTTGACCATTAATACAAAGCTGCCCATGTTTGATCTCAACCACTCGAAAACCAATATTATAAGCTTCGGATTCTATAAGCCCGATCTTTTTATGATATAAACTGATTACGACACGATAAAGATTAGGTGTTTCAGCGCTCCATAATTCAGGTGAAATAACCGGAGTATGACAAAACAGGCGATCATGATAGCCCCCTTTTTCATCAATGGATTCGGTACCAATCAGTTGAAATTGTCCAGAAATCAATTCACCATTTTTCCATAATTCAATGCCAATATTTAATTGATCCATATTGTCATTGTGTTTTACGTCAACTTGTATCGATAACGTAGCATTTCGATAACAGGCATCAAGTTCTGTCTTAATTTGAATATTTTTTAGATGGGATTTAGGTTTATTAAGTAGCGAAACATTTCGAAAAATACCGCTTAATCGCCACATATCTTGATCTTCAAGATAGCTTCCATCACACCATTTTAAAACTAAGACGGCTATTCTGTTTTGCCCAACTTTTAAGTAAGGGGTTAAGTCGAATTCCGCAGCGATTCGACTGTCTTGCGAATAACCCACCCATTGACCATTACACCAAAGATGAAAAGCAGAACTAACACCATCAAAAATAATTCTAGTTTCCCCTTTATCTAACCATGCTTGCGTAATATTGATATAACGAGAATAACAACCTGTTGGATTATCGTCAGGAACAAACGGGGGATTATAAGGAAATGGATAACGTATATTGGTGTAAATTGGTGCATCGTAACCGTGTAGTTGCCAATTAGATGGAACGGGAATGGTGTTGGTGTCTATCTCTCTTTCTAACCATAATTCCGGAACGTGTTTGGGATTATCAAAGTAGCTAAAAAACCAATCTCCATTTAAAGATAATATCGATTCTGAATCAACATTATTTTTAGCTTGTAATTTATCACGCCAACTGTGGAATTTAGAATGTGTCGGAAGCCTATTAATACTAAGAACTGATAAATTATTCCAATCATTTCTACTTATGATTGTATCTAAAGAGAGATTCATTTTTTCACCATTTTAATCTTAACAATTTAGTACTAAATGATTTACGTTAATCTAACCAATTTTTGAATGCGAATTATTATATCTAAATTAGGACATACAACAGTGAACAATATAACATTTGTCTAATCGGAATCATGTATAAAATTGTAAGTTTCTTAATTCTGTTTATTTTTTTTTGTTTACGGTTACATTTTTTATCTTTAAATAACTTTTAATTACTGTGACTTAAGTCACAACATCAGGATTTTATTTTTGAAACCATTTTTTTATTTGTTATATTGAAAACGCTAATTATTAGCTTTTGGATTGCTACCGATATTAAACGGGCAAAACCTAAAGAATAGTTGTTGTTACCTATTCTTTAGGTTTTTTTTTGTCTTAAATTTATAAGACTGATGAATAAACAATTAAATTATGAGTAGAGAAAAATGAAATATCTAACAAAATCATTAATAAAAGTAAAACCTAAGCGAATTGTTTTAATTACCATGCTCGGTTTATTTTATTTGCCTAATGCGATAGCTGCTACTCAAGATGAGTTAGAAGCAAGAATTAATTTATTAGAGCAAAAATTAATTGCGCTAAGTAATGAATCTATCGATTTGAAAAAACAGCTGATTGAATCAAACAAGCAAATTGCTCAGTTAAGTCTTAATTTAGAAAAGCAACAGTTAGTGATAAGCAATCAACAAAAAGAGATAAAAATACAAACCGCCGCACTTAAACAACAAAAATCAGATAATTTACAATCTGTTAGTATTACGCATCCTACTAACAATAACGCGATTGTGTTAGTCACTGATAGCCAAACTAATGAAGAAGAGAACAGTAATATTGCCGCTAAAAAATCGTTTACGTTAACAGAATTCAAAGATTATATTAAAGAAGAGATTGGATTTTCCTTTAATGGGTATTTTCGTGGTGGTTGGTCAACATCGACGAATGGTAAACCCAAAAATTATGCCGAAGGCGCTTTAGGGCGATTTGGGAACGAATATGGAGGATGGTACGATCTTGTCTTTAGACAAAAAGTGTATGATCAAGATGGTCGTCGAGTGGATGCTATTGTCATGATTGATGGTAATGTGGCAACCGATAAAGCGGCTGGATTGTTCAATACGCAAGATGACAATATTATGCAATTTTCTGATATCTACTTAGCCACTAAAGGATTTGTTCCTCTCTTTCCTGAAGCGACTTTGTGGGTAGGTAAACACTCTTTACCGTATAATGAAATTCAAATGCTAGATTGGAAAACCCAAAAATCGCCAGCTGGTGGGGGTGTCGGTATTGAAAATCTGGAAATAGGTGTTGGGACGCTAGATTTAGCATTGTTACGTGCTGATGTGAATGTTAAGGTCAATAAAAAAACAGCGGGAACAGAGATAACTAAAGTAAGGCGTGAAGATGTTGATATCAATGAAATCGAATTGCGTTACCGAGATATTCCTTTATGGCAAGATGCATTGTTTGCTATTAATGCCCGATACTCAGCGCCCAACAAATCGAAACTGCAAGATGATGTCACCGTTAAAAATGCTTGGTTAGGTAGCGTTGTTCTACGACAAAATAACTTTTTTGGTGGCTTTAATCAGTTAACACTACAAACTGCAACCAATTCCGTTGCATCCCATTTAGCCAATATCAACACCAATAACCCAGAATTTGCCGCTAATGCTAATAATGACTATATAGGTAAACACAATGGCGGTAAGGCTTATCGATTAGTTTCTGAAGGTGAGGCGTATTTATTTGATAATGTTATTGTGGCGCATGCGTTAGCTTTAACAACCGGTAAAGATGTTTATTCTTATGATTTAAACTTACCTCATACAGATTTTACCAGTTTTAAATCAGCAGTAAGACCAGCTTATATTTGGGATCAATATAACCAAAGTGGTGTTGAAATTGGTTACTTTAGACAAAAAAATAAAGTTAATGGTCGAACTTATAAAGAAGAAGGTTACAAAACAACCCTGTATCATTCATTTAAAGTAGGTGAAAGTATTTTATCCTCTCGCCCCGATATTCGTTTCTATCTATCGTATATTGAGTCATTGAATAATGATATTAGTAAATTTGAATTTAATGGCAAAAAACATCAAATTAGTTTTGGGGTGCAAACTGAAGTGTGGTTTTAATTTAATTGATGAAATAGAGACCTAAATGAGACGAATTTTGATATGAATAATAAAGTAATTTATTATTCATATCATTTGAATTCGTGATAATAGTCTCTATTTTTTCGACATTTAAATTTTTTTAAAAGCCTTTATCATTTGTTTTTGAACATCAAAATACCCCGTTATCATTAGCTGTTCAAGCTATTTTTTTGATACTTTGACTGAGTGATCGCCAACATTTTTTTTCACTATCGGCAACTTGATGTAATAACTCAGATACCTCATTAAATCCAGTTTCGTTCAAATTTCGGCATAATTTTACTGTACGACTAGCAAATTTACGCCACGCATCGCCAATATTAGTCATATTATCGGCAGCCTCAAGCAATAATGGTTTATGATTTGATGATAAATGATCTGCTGCCTCCTGAAGAAATGAAGCATACATGTAACGAAAACCGGCTCCACCTGTTCCGATTTCCTCCTGCATTCTAACAATATGACCTAGATAAAGTTTTTTATATTGATCACTTTTCATCGAATTTTTTAGTTTTTGAATTCGATTAGCTAAAAGATGAATCCCTTTAATACCAATGAAAGGTAAAGGGGCTTGCATTTGACGTGCATTTTTAAGGATTGCACTGCGAATCACTTGTGATAAATTTACAGGGTGATCCTGTTTTTGGGCATCTTCTAATGTATACATTAATCCTTTTCCTGCCAATGCACCTTTAGCAAAACGAGCCCGTTCTAAGTCTGATGCTGAGCATTGAACTGGTGATTCCATAACCGGATCGCTAATCAAATATTGTTCTGCTTTTTTCCCATAGACTAAAATATTATGCGCATTAAAATGAAAGCGTAAAGCATCGGGAATATAAGGTAACCAAAAAACAGAAGTTTGTAGCCCAACTAGTTGATTGTTGTCTAATGCTTGATCCAATTTTTGCATGCCTTGTGTCGAGGAGACAAATTTTTGCATGTTCAATTTAATGCCTAATCGTTTGCAAGAATTACGAATAATTGTTTTTGGTGGCATACGATAAGCGATGAGTGGCATACCCGAAAGTTTTATAATGGGCAAATAGGCAAATGTCAGTGCAGAAGATAAACCAAAGAGCATGGGTTCACTGTAATTAAAACCGTGGTGTTTAAGTAGCGTCGACATAACACCGCTTTCACAGTGTGCGGTGTGCTGATGTTGAAAATGATGAATTGTCATTCTGTTGCCTGATTATACAAAGTCTAATAAGTCTATTTAAATGGATAATTGTTTTGCGTTCGATTGTCTTCAGTCGGAAGCTGTTTTAGCTGTTCAATGGATAAATTAAAGACTTGTGCATAACGATTTAATTTTCTATCTGATAATTTTTTGAAAACCTGTGGTTTGAAATGCCGTTTGATTTGCCATCGAAAAAAACCACTTGTTTGAGCAAGGCTGGTGATATCATGACGATATAAAAACATATAGTAATAGAGTGATGAGCGTTGATCATTCTTTACTGCATGATAAGCCAACTGAGTTTGTTCAGCTAATGCATCTACCGCTTGTAATGTAACAAACTCTTCATCTTCCCAACCGCTGGTAGTTGCTTTTGTATAACTTCCATTTTTAACAGCATAAACCACTTTGGCATGACCGCCATAAGTTTTACTTTTATCTTGTGGAATTTGATTAATATCCATAAATTCTAATTCTCTTGGTTAGCATCAATGACTTCAAGTAACATAAAACAAGATGAGAATCGCCCACTTTCTGGGATATAGCATAATATTTTTTGCCCATGCTTGAGTGAGTGCGTGCGCAAAAATTCCTCAAGTATAATATAGATAGATGCTGAACCTGTATTACCTTTTGACGTAAGATTGGTAAACCATTTTTCATAAGGAATTTCAAAATCAATATTTATCAATCCTTGATAGAGTTTTTCACGAAAATATTGAGACGAGTAATGAGGTAAAAAATAATCGATATCATTTTTTTTCAAATCATGTTTTTTAATTGAGTTAGCAAGCATTTTTTCAACGGTATACTTAACAATATTCTCATTTAGCATTTTTACGTTCTGTTTAACACTCAACAAACTTTGATTTTGTTGATCAAGTTGAGTAAATTGCTTCCAACCTATGAACTGATCATGATCGTAGTCACCGCCTGCATACATGCATGCTGGCATCTCATTTGCGTAGGATAAAATATCAATCCAGTGAATTTTTAATGATAGTTGATGACTATTTGGCTTACTGCTCAATAGCATTGCCCCAGCGCCATCAGATAGCATCCAACGTAAAAAATCCTTTTCAAAGGCCAGTTCTGGTTGTGTCGACAACGCTTGCACTTTTTGTTCAATTTCTGCTTCAAAGTTCTCACTTCTCATTACAGCAGATGCGGTTTCAGATGCACAACTAACGGCGGTACAATGATCACCAACTTTCACAGCATTAAACGTGTGTTTCAGTGCTGACATACCTGCAACACAAACCCCCGAGCTGCTATGAACTTCGCAAGGATGTGTTTCATTAAGTTCGCCATGAACCATGACTCCATGACCAGGCATAATCTGATCGGGATACGAAGTACCACAGGCTAAAAAAGTCATTTCATTTATACTAAATTGATGGTTATCTTTGAACAATAACTTTATGGCTTGTGCCGCTAGATTGGCATTGCTATGTGTTGCCTGACGAGTGTGCGGGTCAATCGCATAATATCGCGTTTTTATCCCATTACTTTTTAAAATAATTGCTCTTGCTCTGGACGGTTTGTGACCAACTTGCCCAAGGACATTTTCCATTGATGAATTATCAACAGGATTATTTGGTAAAAATGCGGCAATTTTATTAATATAAACATTATGTGTTTTCATTGTTTTACTCTTATATTTTATTCGCCTGAAGGCCAACTAAATAAACGTTTTTGCTTACTGATTTTGTTTTTTAACCATGGGGATAGTAATGTTTTGATCAGTGCACTAATAGGCACAACGGTTAATATGATTACTACCAAGAAAATAATATAAAAATAAAGTAAACCTTGACGAAGTGGGCGAGCGATTTTCCCCGCTTTAATGATCAGTTTGCCCCATAAATAGAAGCTGCGATAACCAAATTTTTCACTAAGAATCAAACGTTCATTAACTTTGACAGCCCCCATGTTTTTTAACATTGGTTCGGTGATTTTAGGTTGTGTTAGCAATGCGGTTTTAATTTTTTCACCATATTTAGCACAATCACTAATGTCCTCATCAGATATGCCTGCTTTTGGTAGCCAACGTACAGGCTGTTTTTTACCCGTAAACATCCAAAGCGGTGTAGCAATAAAACTTGCTGGCCCGCCACAGCTATCTATGCGAACGACATTATCAACTAGATTAGCATTTGCTTCTTTTAAGTATCGTTTGACGGTTTCTTGTGCCATTAACCACATGTTGCGACATCCAATTAACGTGACAACAGGGGTATCGGCTAAGAGTTGTTGCGTGTTTTTATCTTGTAAAAATGCAGTGATAGGCTGAGAAGGGGATAAAAACCAAACAGTATAAGCTAGAATGATTAAATCATATTTTTGTTGTTTAAATTGTGGGGCAACAATGGGGGAAGGTATTAAATGAACCGTTTCCGGAAAAATATTAAAAAAGTGGTTAAAAGACCATGGAAAAGAATAGGCTTGTTGAGGTTCAATAGCAAGCGTTTCTAAATTAATATCATCATGATTCGCTAAAGGTGATACAAAATGTTTAGTAAGTTGTGTTAATTGACCCGTTTGTGAATAGTACACTAATAGAACGTTTTTTTTGTTACTCATTGTTATAATTGATTTATTAGATTATATCTTTAATTGTTTACCTAACATGCATTTTGTTATAATAGCATAATATGTTAACATTCTGTTTATAAAAATTAAAATTATTTTAAAGAATTGTATGTTAAAGCTTCAAAATGTATCTCATCGCTATAAAAATGCTAATAATTATGCGGTGTGTGATGTTAATTTAGAAATTGAATCCGGCACATGCTTTGGATTATTAGGGCCTAATGGCGCCGGCAAAACAACATTGATATCATTAATGTCGGGGTTACTATCATTACAATCAGGGCAAATTTATCTTAATAATCAGATCTTATCTCAGTTGTCTCGTCAACAATTGCAACGTATTTCTTTAATTCCTCAAGAATACGCTTTTTATCCTCAATTGACGGTTTTTGAGAATTTACAATTTTTTGCTTCGTTGTATAAAATTAAAGATCCTAATTTTCTAATTTCATTGATGAAAAAAGTCGATATTTTAGACTACAAAAATAAATTGTCAGCGAATTTGTCGGGTGGATTAAAACGTCGATTGAATTTTGCTATAGGGCTAATTAACTCGCCAACGCTAATTTTTATGGATGAAATTACGGTTGGTGTTGATCCTGCATCTCGCCAATTTATATTAGACAGTGTAAAGCAATTAACTAAAGAGGGGGTAACGGTTATTTACACGTCTCATTATCTACACGAAATAGAAAGTTTATGTCAAAAAATTGCCATTATGGAGAGCGGGAAAATTTTGTATTGCCACTCCATTGAACAGATATTGACACAACATGCTCAACAACAATGCATTATCACGTTAGCGCAGAGTGTGCCTTCACATGTGCTTGATCAATTTAATGCTACTTTAATTCGACATACTCCAATGCAAACAGTTGTCATTGATTCATCGCCTGAGCAAATCTCAACAATATTACAAGAATTTCAACAATACCAAATACAAAATATTCAGTATGGTCATGGTTCTTTAGAGTCATTTTATTTGGACTTCTTGAATAAATCTGTATTAAGGCAGGGAGGGCAAAGCAATGCTAGCTGCAATCGTTAAAGAATTTCGTCTGTTAAGTCGTGATTTGCATGGAATAGCTGTTCTTTTTATTATGCCTATGTTGTTTATGTTCATTATGTCTGTGGCATTAAGCCAACGTGATGATTTCAATCAAAATACTAAAATAGCATTAGTTGGTGAATCATCTAATTTATTGAACTCGCAGTTAATAGCGATTTTGGGCAATCAAGAAAATATGAATGTTGATTTTTTTGATATAGCTGATAAGGATCATGCAAAAGCTAAATTAATCGAGGGAAATTATGATTTTTTATTAATCAATCCCAATCAAAATACTGAAAATTTGAGTAATGAATCGCCTTTAGCATTATTAACCTTAGCGGGGATTGATCAACTAAGATTGATGAATTTACAAACAATTATCCAGAAAAGTTATTTACAGCTACGGCTTAAAGATATTTTTTCAACGCCAAACCATGATTCTTCTGTAATGGATGAAAATTCAATCGAATTAAAACGGCAACAACAACTAGATAACTATTTGTCAGGAAAAATAATCACTGAAGAGTTTATCAATGTAGAAGGCACCAACGTGGTTAAACCGAGTTCGGTACAACAAAGTGTTCCTGCTTGGTTAATCTTTGGTATGTTTTTTATCATGATACCTTTATCAAATGTCATGACTTGTGAAAAACAAACGAACACTATCATTCGGTTACGATTAGCAAAATCATCGGCATTTTCATTACTTATCGCAAAATTGTTACCTTATTTTTTGATTAATCAATTACAGTTTATAGGAATGATTTTGTTAGGTATTTATATTTTACCTTTAATCAATATTACAGGATTTGTTTTAGAAGGCGCTTATTGGAACTATGCATTGTTGTCGATAGCAATTAGTTTATCTGCTTTGGGATATGCACTGTTAGTTAGCGTACTTGCAAAATCGGCAGAACATGCCGTGGTATTAGGTGGTGGGGGAAATATTATTATGGCAGCCTTAGGCGGTATTATGGTACCAAGCTATATGATGCCAGAAACCATGCAAATAATTTGTTTAATTTCGCCGATGTCTTGGGCTTTGAAAGGCTTTCATAATCTTTTGCTTGATCAGTATGATTTTGTACAAATATTACCACAATGGTTGTCGTTAATAGGTTTTGCGCTAATTTTTCTATTGCTAGCTGGAATTATTTATTATCGACAGTTAAATAATAAACATTTATAAACTTTTAGTTAAATAATAAAAACAAGAGGTTAAATTTGGATAATTTAATTTTTAAATTAAAACAGTTAATTATTACCGAATCTGAAAAAGAAGATATATTAACTCCCGAGGAGCTAACAGATAATGAGCCGTTGTTTGGACCTTCCAGTCGATTAAATTTAGATTCTTTAGATGCATTACAAATTTCTGTAGCGTTAAAAGAGCAATTTGGCGTTCGTTTACAAGGTGATCGAGAAGTGAGAAAACATATGGTCACGGTTTCGAAACTCAATAAATACGTACTTGAGCAAATAAAAAAATAATATTATGGTAAATGTTTACATTAATGGTTTTTCTGCGGTGTGCGCACAAGGTGATAATTGCCATGAGATTATTAACAATATTCTTTTTCATCCAAGAAAACCTAAATTGATTCCTTTAAATACAGCAAGTGAATCACTATCTGTTAATTATTTTCCAGCCTTTGATAAAAAACGGCTAAGTTTAACTGAGATTGTTGATCGTATAGTATTTCAAATTCTGCAAACTTTACAGGCGTGTCAGTGGCAAGAATCAGAATTGGAACAAATCCCGATTTTTTTAGCATCCACTTCTTTTGCCATGTCCTCACATGAAATTACTTTCTTCAACAAAGATTTATCAGAATTAGACGAAGCATGTTATCACCAACCCTTTTCTTTAAATGAAATTGCAGAACAACTTAAATTAAAATGGAAAAATGTTAATGTGATCAATGTTGCGACGTCTTGTACTTCAAGTTCTAATGCATTACTTTATGCAAAAAATTATATTTTTCAAGGCATAATTGAACGGGCAATCATTGTGGGATTTGAATCATTTAATTCTATCACTTTAGAAGGATTTAATGCTTTAGGATTACTAACAAATAATTATCAACCACCATTTTTAAATCTTAGCCAAGGACTTATTTTAGGGGAGGGGATTGGTTGTATAGCATTAAGCAATCAATCACGATTAGCAAACAACAATCAATTTATCTTAAAAGGCGGTAAAACGATATGTGATACCTCTAATATTACCACAACAGATCCTAAAAATGTTAGCGCACTCATTAAAGACACGTTAACGCAATTCGATGTGACTGAAACCGATATTGTTGCCATTAAAACTCATGCGACAGGTAGTCCAATGAATGATAAAGTTGAACTTGATAGCTTAACAAATGCTTTTAATGAGCGAAAACCGTTAATATTTTTTAAACCTTATCTTGGTCATACATTAGGGGCATCCGGTGTACTTGAGATGATAATATTATTGTTGATATTTGAATCAAAACAGACGCCTAGTTATCCAAATTATCACATGGCGCAATCTGAACCTATTTATACAAATGATTTTACAGACATTTCAAAACCTTATCCTCAAGGTTATTATTTATTAAATTGTATTGGATTTGGCGGTAATAACGCTGTGTTGTTGTTGGAGATAACTGAATAATGCAACGTGTTTTTTTACTCAGTACATCCCAGTTTATCGTAGAGAGTCATAGTGAAGAAAGTAAATTAAAAAATTTGCTTAAACAGCAATTTAATATTAATAGTCGACGTACAAGTCGTTTAGCGTTGTTATCATTGTTAGGTGCGCTTTCCATAGAAAAAATTAATGCTAATTGTGGCGTGTATGTGACCTCGATTTTTAGTTCACCCAGTAATATGTATGAACTGGAAATAGATATTTTTCAACGTAAAACACCACGACCATTTAATTTTATTAATAGCATAAATAACGCGATTTCTTTTTATGTTGCTGATGCATTAAAAGTGAATGGACCTAATCTTTTTATTTCGACAGATATTTGTAATTGGTCACAGATTCTACTCCCAGCAATATCGGATTTACAACAAGGTGTGGTTGAGCAGGCATTGGTGGGATGGTGTTATGAATCACGTCGTTATGATGAATATTCTAAAGAAGGCAGTTTTTGGTTATTGTTGACTCGGCATCCTGATACTTCAGCTTTAGCCAGTTTAACCATTGCCAACAAACCTTGTCAGGGTGATGTCAGCAATCAACCAATAATAACCCATGCGAATTATTACTATGATTCGGTTTTAAAAACGTTTGATTTAAATAGCCAACCGCAAAGTGATGTAATTTCGGTTGATCTGATATTAAATAAATTATTAGTAATAAAAAAATTGCCTTTACATAAGCATTGATTGTTCAATACGATTATTTAATCGTGGCTTAACAATTTTCTTTATTGTTAAGCCGCTAATATTGAAACGCTTTATTAAATGTTTATTTCTACCTTAGCCTATGGAATTGACAGAATAACGTTTAGTTAATGTTGGGGTAAAAATATTAATTAAGTTATTTGAGAGAGCCTCTCCTTTAGCAAGGGATAAGGCAAGCTCAGCTGCTTGTTCTGCCATTGCTTGTAGAGGATACCGAACTGTTGTCAGTTTAGGATGTAAATAATTAGCCATTAATAAATCATCAAATCCAATAACAGAGATATCAGCTGGGATTTTTAAATCATTGTCATACAGGACTGACATGGCACCCGCAGCCATAGAATCATTATAACAGGCTATAGCGGTGATGTTTCGATTCCGTTCTAATAAGGATTTCATTGCTTCTTCTCCACCTATTTCATCAGGCGAAGAGTAGGTGATTAGATTCTGTTCTATCTCGATATTAAATTCACTCAACGCATCTTTATAACCATTTAGTCGATCTGAAGCGTCCGAAATTTCATGATTCGAACATAAATAACCTATTTTCGTATGTCCATTTTGAATTAAATGTTTAACCGCAATATACGAGCCATAACGATCATCAAGTGCAATACAACGTGATTCAAATCCTTTCACTATGCGATTGATGATAACCATGCCAGGCACTTGTTGCATCAATTTTATGAGTGTTTCATCGGAAAGTATTTTGGCATGAACAACTAATGATTCACAGCGGTGCTCAATAAGCTGAGTAATGGCGTTGTATTCTTGTTTTTCATTATGGTATCCATTGCCAATTAGCAAAAAATGACCAGTTCGATAAGCTACTTTTTCAACAGTGCTAACCATCGCCCCAAAAAAAGGGTCGGACACATCGGCGACCACAATGCCAATTGTATTAGAGTGTTGTTGAGATAATGCGCGAGCGTTAGCATCTGGATAATAGTTTAATGTCTCCATGGCTTTTTTTACGACTTCACGTGTATTTTTACTTACATTATTTGCATTATTGATAACTCGGGATACCGTTGCAACTGAAACTTCAGCTAAATATGCAACATCTTTTATTGTCGCCATAAAAAAACCTTTTTATTAAATTACTATCGCTAAAATAATTACTCAAACTAAATTTGTTTCATATAACTTTTATAATTTAAGATTGCCAATATAGAGCTATGTAGACTACCAACGAAATAAAAATGAAAAGGATTTGTAAAGCGGGAAGTAACCTGTACTAAAATATCTTTTACTTTACTTACATCTTAAAACATCTTTTAGTTGATCCAGTTTGTTTCTCTTAATAATTGACTATAACTATTTATTATTCCTAACTAATTATAATAAAGGAAAAAAAACTATTTGCCAATAATTCGATTAAATTCTGAATCATATAAACTTAATTTAAGACTAAGGGAAAATTGCATTATGCCTTTTCCCCCTTGTTATTTATAAAAAAATATTAATTTTTTGTAAATTTATTGTGTGCTTTGTAAGTCAAAAGTTTTTATTGAGCTACCACTCTAATTAACATTGCTGTTGCAGGATCTAAAACGGGTAAAGGCAGCCCAATTTGCATTAACCTGTCGCCTGATAATATCGTTTTATTGACCATCCAATATGGTAGAGCTTTCATCACATGTCCATTTATTTTCGGATCAATATTATCAGGTAGATCAAGTATTTCAATCAAATATTGTTTTTCGGGCAATAGACCTGTCAAGCGTAAGTTACCACTTAAAGCATAAGTTGGTAAGGTTAATTGAGCAATAATAAACGCAGCATCTTTTTTATCTTGGCTAACGACTCCATAACTTTGCATTGCATTGCTATCATCAACATCTAATCGATAATTATTACCACTATGCAATAAATTTCGTAATTGTTTATGCAGTCCAATATAATGTGCAAATGCTTGCTGTTCAACTTCTGATTCTTTTACGGGGTCAAGTTCAACGCCCATATGGCCAAATAAAGCAGTTAATCCCCGAAGATTCATGTTCAGTTCACGATAAGTTGTGTGGCATAAAGCGCCACCAATATGTGCGCCCATGACTTCTGGCGGGAAGAAATAACTCATTCCTCGTTGAATGATTTGCCTGTCTAATGCATCGTTAGAATCAGAAGTCCAGAATCGTTGTGTTCGTTTCAATATTTCATAATCTATCCGTCCACCCCCTGATGAACATGATTCGATTTCTACATTAGGAAATTTTTCTCGTAAAATATCGAGTAAACGATACAAGGCTTTTGTTTGTCCGACGATAGCCGGATTGCCATTGTGACCCGCTTGAACAATTTCTCGATTCATATCCCATTTGATATAATCAATATCATAACTACCCAGTAACCATGTTAATCTTTCAAGTAAATAATCAAAAACAGCAGGATTTTGCAAATCTAATAAATATTGATGACGTCCTTCAGGTTGTTGATAACCCGATAACTCAAGTAGCCAATCAGGGTGAGCACGATATAAATCCGAATTTTTGTTGATCATTTCAGGCTCAACCCAAATACCAAATTCCATGCCCAAATTTTTCACGTGCTCGATAACCGGTTCAAGTCCTTTGGGGTATTTTCGTTCATCAAGATACCAGTCTCCTAAACCTTGGTAATCGTCATCACGCTTGCCAAACCAACCGTCGTCGATAATAAAGCGCTCAACGCCCATTTGTGCCGCTTTACTTGCCATTTTCATAATATAATCTGGATTATGGTCAAAAAAGATGCCTTCCCAAGTATTGAGATGGACAGGACGTGCTTTGTTTTGTGGAAAGGTGATAATATTGTTACGCAGAAATTCATGAAAGTGGTGACTCATTTTATTTAAACCTTCATCACTGTAAGTGGCATATAACCAGGGTGTTGTAAGAGTTTCACCTTGGGCGAGTGATATTTCACCCGCGCAATATAATGCTTCGGCTTGAATAAAGCGTTTACCATTACTTTTAACCGCAACTTGAATACGATGATTACCACTCCAACCTAAATGAATTCCCCACACTTCGCCTGTTTGTTCTTTAAACCCTGTTGTACCAACAATCATACCAGGAAAATATTCATGTGAAGTTCTTCCTCGGCGATTTTCTTGTAAATAGCTACAATGTTCAATTTTTATTCTGTGAGGAAAAAATTCTTTAATCCAGCGTCCACTGAAAGCCATTAATTCTTGTGCACGTTCAGGAATAGGAATCGTTATTGATAATCGATTGACTGAATAAGGTTCCTCACTTAAGTTGGTCAGGCTATTTTGACATTGTAATACACCACAATCATCCAAAATAAACTGACTGGTTAAACGTAATTTTGCAATACTGTCTTCACTGATAATTGTTATTTGATTGTCTGATTTTTTTACATCTTTAGTAACAAATACGGGAGACCAATCTTTTCCATTCCTGTGTCCTTCTAATCCTGGGGTACTAAAATTACCTAATCCTTCTTCTGGACAGAGAGTAAAAGGGACGTGAACATCAATGCGTGAATTTGGCACTGCCGGAATAAATAAATCATAATTTTCAATGTGATTATCATGTAATCGTTTACCAAAATAACATAATTCTGCATAAGGTTTTGTTCGAAAAAGAATATCTAAATTTTTATTGCTAAGACGGCAGTTCATAATATCTCCCATTGTTAATTGCTTTTCTGAATATAAATTAGCGATTATTCTCTTTTATTAAAATAATAAATTTTTTAATCTGTGATTAAGATCGCATAAAAAATGTAATCGATTTCAATTGATGATTCAGATTAAGTATTGGATAATTAAGAAACATAAAATGTAAAATGATTGTGCGAAATATCCGATTTTTATGTTATTATGTAATTATTTATGGATGATTAGTTGAAATTTTATGAAGAAACAAAATATTTTTACCTTAATTTCTCTTATTGCAGTTGCTTTTAATGCGAATGCTGTTGATAAATATGTTATTGATGAGGTCGATGTTTACTTACGTCGTGGTCCTAGTCAACAACATGCCTTCACAAATACGATCAAAAGTGGTTCGAAAGTCAATGCGCTTGAAAGAAGTGCGGATGGTAAATACACTAAGCTACTGCTGAAAAGTGGCAATGTGGCATGGATCGAAACCAATAAATTAAGCGATACACCAAGCCTTAAAGAGCGTATTCCTTATTTGGAAGCTAAAATAGCCGAATACAAAGATAAAGTTGATAATGCAGATAAATATCAACAGAAATTAGTAACCGACTATGTGCAACAATTACGAACCTCAGAAGAATTAGTTCAGAACTTAAAAAATAAAAATATCGAATTGGAAAAACAAGTAAAAGAACAAGCAGCAATGTTAGACTCAATGTTAAATCAAGTAGATGATAAGCGACGTGACTTAATTGTGACTTGGTTTACTTATGGTGGTCTTGTTGCAGGTGGTGGACTTATCTTAGGTCTTATTTTACCTATTATTATGCCTCGCCGAAGTAAAAAAGACCGTTGGATGCGTTAGATGAGTGAAGTCTATCTTGTTGGTGGAGCAGTTCGGGATAGATTATTAGGTCTGCCTGTTTTCGATCGAGATTGGGTTGTCGTTGGTGCAACCTCTGAAGAACTTATTTCGTCAGGTTTTGAACAAGTCGGTCGAGACTTTCCGGTATTTTTACATCCAAAAACGAAAGAAGAATATGCTTTAGCACGTACCGAACGTAAATCAGGAAAAGGGTATTGCGGATTTATTTGTGATTTCAGTAAAGAAATTACCTTAGAACAAGATTTAATTCGTCGGGATCTCACCATCAATGCTATTGCTATGGATGAACAGGGTAATATTGTCGATCCTTACCATGGTGTAGATGATATTAATCAAAGATTGTTACGACATGTTTCGAGTGCTTTTCGTGAAGATCCCTTACGTGTTTTACGCGTAGCCCGTTTTGCTGCTCGGTATCATCATTTAGGATTTACAATCGCTCAAGAAACAATGGATCTTATGAAAGAGATGACATCCATTGGCGAAATAAGTTATCTCACTCCAGAAAGAGTGTGGAAAGAAACGGAAAAAGCATTAGCCAGCGAAAACCCACAAATTTATTTCCAAGTCCTTGAGCAATGCGGAGCACTTCAAATTTTATTTCCTGAATTAGTGTTAACGACCAATTTAATCTATGCTTTAACAAAATCGGTAAATCTTACTCATGAGTTAACTGTGCGTTTTGGCGTTTTATGTGGTGATTTAACCAGTAAAGATTCCGTTGAACGTTTATGTAAACAGATAAAAGCACCATCTTCATTTGCTAAAATTGCCAAAATAGTTCAACAATACAGAAAGGTTGTTAGTCATATAACGGTGCAAACCGCTTCACAAATTTTAGAATTATTAAATGGTATTGATGTTTGGCGTCAACCTCATCATTTAAAGCAATTGATTATTGCCAGTGAAGCTTTCAATGAAAGCGCAACTTATCCGCAAGCTCAGTATCTTGAACATGCTTATAATTTAGCCTATAGTGTGAATGTGCAAGAAATTATTGCTCAAGGATTTACTGGACAATCCATTAATCTTGAGTTGCAAAAAAGGCGAATTGAAGTGATATTAAACTGGATTCGCTTGCAACTTAATCAATCATAACTTTTTTTTAAAATATCTAAAAAAAAGGGTTGACGATTTGCCTCAACACAAGCATAATGCGCCTCGCAGTGTTGGTTATGACGTTGCGAATGAAATGGCTACGTAGCTCAGCTGGTTAGAGCACATCACTCATAATGATGGGGTCACAGGTTCGAATCCCGTCGTAGCCACCATTAAGATTAAGTTATACTTTGACTGGAAGTATATCATGCGGGTGTGGCGAAATTGGTAGACGCACCAGATTTAGGTTCTGGCGCCGCGAGGCGTGGGGGTTCAAGTCCCTTCACCCGCACCATTTTAATCTTAATGTTATCCTTTATTGGGGTATAGCCAAGCGGTAAGGCAGCGGGTTTTGATCCCGCCACGCCCAGGTTCGAATCCTGGTACCCCAGCCATTCCAATCTGCGTAGTTTGATATCTATTAGTTAATCTGTTTTATCTCTGTTTGTTACTTTCTTGAGTATTCCAATACGGGTATGGCGGAATTGGTAGACGCGCTAGATTCAGGTTCTAGTTCCGAAAAGGTGTGCGAGTTCAAATCTCACTACCCGTACCACTAGATATCTTTTTCCTGAATAATATTGGGGTATAGCCAAGCGGTAAGGCAGCGGGTTTTGATCCCGCCACGCCCAGGTTCGAATCCTGGTACCCCAGCCATTTATTCTTTTTTTCTTATCACAAATAATAAACTGCTTCTATTTTCCAGCAAGATCTTAATTTAACGTTCAATAAATTTTGTTCAAATTGACATTGTTTCAGTAAGCTTCAATATTTTATATTTAAAAAAATTAATTTATCACTTTTATTTTTTTTAATCATCAGTTCAAAAAGTGTATGATTACAGCAAAACCGTCGAACAGACGTATTATCATTTAAGCACACAAACAAAATTGATCGGTTCATCTTTCGCTAACCATTCAATTGCACCAATAGATGGCCCCACCGCATATTGATGATTTGTATCTCTTTCTTCCGATGTCCAATATAAAATATTTTTAGGAAAGTTATTACCCGGATAAGCATGGTAATACTGATTTTGTTCATTGGTGATATCGCCCCATTCAGCAAAAAGACTCTTTCCAACTTTTCGATAATAATGGTTACTATTGATTGCCAAACAATTGTTAGAGTTATTATCTGATTTACAAGCTCCAGAAGTGATGATTGTTTGATCACTATTGGTAAAGTCTTCAATTGTTGGTACAACATAATTGCCTTGGCAAGCTTGTGCACTTTGGTCATAACTGGTTGCATTTAAATCGGACGTAGCAAACCATTTATTAATTGTAAAAGTGTATATTTCGTTTCCATTGGACTTGATTGAAAAAGTAGGTTTGTCGGTCGCTTTTCCGGTTAAATGAAATTGCAAAGAAGTATTAACTAAGTAATCATCAATATCATTGTTTTTAAGAAGATTAGTTGTCAGATTTACACCATTTGAATTTGTCGATGTCGAAATGGTGGATAAATCAAACGGTACACCTGCAAAAGACAGGGTGAATTGAGCATGGTCAAACCCTGTGGTTGGAAAACCTTTTGAACGTACCTTGTTAACCAGACCAGAGTCATACGTATATTCATTATTTTCACCCCAAGTTAGTTTAGCCCATTCTCCTGTATAATCCCGACCTTCGAAAACAAATGAGTAAGCAATAGAAGGTTTGGCAGCGCATACGGTGGGTCTAATTGCATTATAAATAAAAAAGTCCCTTTTAGGCGATGCATAAACCCTAAAGTTTGGTTCACCAAATTCGGTCACTAAAACAACAGGGCCTGATATTCGAATATAGGGATTCCAACCTAATCGAGCCAATTCACAAAATGTTCTATTTCTATCTGATTCAAGCAACAAAAAAGATTGATTGATAGAGCGATAAAACCAATCGATATTTAATCCTGCATCCGGAGGATTTATTTTAATTGGAATATCACCTTCATCATCACCAACATTATTTCTATCATCGGCAATTAACATAGGGTTAAATGGGAGAATAGTGCCTTGTAACCCATAACTGGATTTTAACAGCGCTAACAATTGATTGGGTGTGGTTGTGTTAGGATCGACAGCGGAAAATCCAGATTGTTTTATCGCCATGTTGAGATCATTCATTCCCGAATATGTTGCACCTTTAAATTTAACACCAAAATAAATAAAATTTCCTTTATCGTAATCGCGAGCACCTTCAAACCCTACTTTGTCAGCTTGAGTAAAATAAGGCGCAGTGCCTTGAATAACTTGCGCTGTTTTAGCACTAAGTGCATCAGTTGTTGAACTAACAAAAATCATGACAAAAGAGCTGTGTTTTAATATTTTTTTCGTAACATTGATATATCGTTTAATCCTAACATTTTTTAATAACATACGCTTCCCAACCGTTTTAATGCAGTGATTGAAAATAAAAAAATCAGGTGTTTCTTAAAATTATGTTTTGTAATGAATTTAGATATATTTTTTAACAAATAAATTATTAAATAGATAAAGGTTGGCTCTTTAAACAGCATTATTTACTCTTTGAGTATAGTAAGATTTTACGTTTTCCACGGGTTAAAGTCATTGAGTTCTCTAACACGTGGAAAATGTAATTAAGCTATTTTATTTATATAAATTAACATAAACTGTTTGTGCCGTATTGGCTGGGTTAGTTGATACCTCTTTCACGTAATAAAATTGAGCGCCATTTGCAATTGCGTGTTTCTGTGCAGCAGCACTTATTTCAGTGGTGTTGTTAAATACACCATGGAAAACAATTGTGGTATAAGGTTTCATAGTTTTAAATGCATCACTACTGATTTCATAAGCATCTTCACCTTCAATTGCTTTGGTAACGATATAATCTCTTACCGGTGCATCTTTTTTATATAAAGCAACTTCAACATCTTGAGATTGGTTTTTTAGATTAGAAGGCTCGATAGAGCTAATATAAAATGCATAAGCATCTTTATCTGCTGCGATTTTGCTTGCTTCAGTGGTGATTTCAGACGTGTTGTTAAAACTTCCTTTAAATTTGACAACTTCAAATGGCAAATAATAAAGTGCTTTGTTACGTTCATAAGCAACAATACCATTATACGTTGTTTCTTCTTTATTTAATGCAATCGGTGCATTAGATTGATAAATATCAGCATAGACAATAGCAGAATCAGCTGAGTTTGATGTTTCTGCCGCTTCAAGTGCTTTAATATGATAATACTTGGCTCCAGCTTCATCGGCTGCTTTTGAAATATCATCTTCCGCATTTTGCGCCTGCAAATAATTACCTGTTACCGAAATCTCTTTCATTGGAATTAAATTACTACTTTCTTCATCGGTTAAAGGTAAGGCAGCGTAAACACTAACGAACGGTAACGATAATAATACAGCTAATGCGATAGATGATTTATTGAAACGTTTCATGATAATACCCTTATTTTTTAGATGATTGAAATTAATAATCAATGTTTAACAATTATTCATTGGGTAGAGATGAAATCTTTAAAAGAGAGTGTAGAATTATTAAGTAGCTCTCAGATGTTGTCTTTTTTTAACTTTTAAAAGTGTTCAGACGTAAAGTTGTTAATGAGAGATAATTAAACAACACTATCTATTTAAAATATTTACTGAGTGATTCTCAAGGATTTTTTGTTACATGGACATATTGTTTAGCATTAATTGCTAAAATTACTACAAAAAAACTTTAATAAAAAGGAATAATTAAAATGGGTTCGAACTCTCCATTTTAACTAACGACTAATTGTGTTGATAAAATTAGATAAAATTTGGGCAGTTAATCCCCAAATAATACGATTATTATAAGAATAATACAAGATATTATGCTCCGATCTTTTTTGCCAGTCAGAGCGGATATTTGGTAATAAATGAAAAGGAAAGTTATCTGAAGGTTTATGCCCAATTTGCATTACAGCTTGTTGCGGAGGATTTTCAATAAACCAATCAATCGGTACTGTAAATATTTGTTCGACTTCATCCCGATTAAGCCGTAAGTTATCAAGGGAATCAATTTTTGCAACAAACGGATAAATGACTAGCCCTAATGTGGCAATGAATTTAGGCATTTTCCCTAAAATAGTCATTTGATTCATTGGGATACCTAATTCTTCAAAGGTTTCTCTTTTTGCGGTATATTCTGGATCTAAGTCAGTTAATTCTACCCGACCGCCAGGAAAACAGATATCACCTGGTTGCCATTTGAGTTTGTTCGATCTGACCTGAAATAATAATTGAGGTTGTTTGCCATCGTTAATAATGGGTAATAGTACCGCAGCTTTGTTATCAATCGAACTCACGCTACTATTTGTTTTAAATTGATTCGTAATTTTTTCTATTGTTATCATAATAGTTCACTTAACAAATTTTTATATTTTTTATTCTATTTACCTTCTACTCATAAAATGTTAGATTGAGGCAGTCCGTTAGTAGTACACGTGTTTCATCCAGATAAAGTTATGCTATATTATATTAATAACATAAAAAAAGAACTTAAAGATCTTGTCCATCTAAAACATGAACGTGCTTTGACTGGGATGTCAACTGAGTTTCAACGTGTATTTTCTTTGCTACCCGCCATTTTTCATTTTCATCACCCTAAATTGCCAGGCTATCTTGCTGAAGATACTCCATCAGGAATCGCTTGTTATCAGACAACCGATGAGATTTGTTCGCAACTCAAAAACTGTTTTGAATTTGAGGCTATTTCAAATGTGAACAATCCCGAAATATCGGCACTTTACTCCATGGGGAGTACGTGTTCCATTGGACAATCAGTCGAATCCGATTTAGATATTTGGCTTTGTATTGAAAATAATTTATCCGAAAAAAGAAAGCAAGCCTTAATTGAAAAATGTCGTTTAGTCGAAAATTGGGCTAAAGAACAAAATGTAAAATTAACCTTATTTGTCGTTGATGTCGATCGCTTCATCAATAAACATCATGAATGTTTAATGGGGGAAAATTGCGGTTCTGCGCAACATATTTTATTACTTGAGGAATTTTATCGAACAGCCACACTATTAGCAGGTAAATATCTGTTATGGTTTGTTGTACCCTATAATTTTACCGTGAATAACGTTAGTTATTCGACTTATGAACAGTGTGTGAATGCTTTGATTGATTCAAAGCTGATTAAGCGGGAAGAGTGGATCGATTTTGGACCTTTAACAGGTCTTTCTGCTGAAGAGTATTTTGGTGCCAGTTTATGGCAACTCTACAAAAGTATTGATTCTCCTTTTAAAGCGGTGCTCAAAACGTTGCTACTAGAAGCTTATTCTTGGATATATCCTCAAAATAGACCCATAGCTTATGAAATGCGAGAATGTATCCAAAAATCGTCATCTCAAAAGGGAATAAATTTAGATTCTTACTATATGCTTTTAGATAGGATCACTCAATATTTAATCGAGATTAAAGATTTTGAGAGGCTGGATCTAATTAGAATCTGTTTTTATCTAAAAGTAAACGAAAAACTTTCTCAAACAAAAAAAGCTGTTTCATGGCGTCGGGACGTTTTAAATGATCTGGTAAAAGAGTGGGGCTGGACGTCACAGCGTTTAGCTAAATTGGATGCGAGTCATACCTGGAAGATAGAGCAAGTTCGAGAAATGCATGAAATATTACTGCAAACCATGATGACAGGATACCGGAATTTACTTAATTTTGGGCGCCGTAATAATTTGGATTCTCTCATTAGTCCACAAGATATGGCAATTTTAACTCGCAAACTTTATGCTTCTTTTGAAGTATTACCAGGAAAAATAACGACGTTAAAGTTAAATATTGCCAATAATTTGCAAGAACAAGCATTAACCTTCATTCACGTGAAAGAAGATAGAATTAATCGTGCCGGTTGGTATGTGTATAATCAAAAACCGGTATTAAACTCAATTTCAGGTCATCAATATTTAGAATATAGCAAATATTTGGTTAAGCTAGTCGGTTGGTGTTATTTTAATGGCTTAATCTCGGATAAAACTCAATTTTACTGTCATGACGGTGAAGAAAGAGATAACTCGAAAATCAATAAATTAATTGAAAACTTAAAAGAATATTTCCCTATAGAAATTCCAAAGGCGACGGAAGAACAGTTATATGGGCCGTGTGAAATTCGCCATTTAGCAATCATATTAAATCTTGAAGATGATCCAAGTACCAATCTGGATTTTGAATTTGAGTTTAGCAACAATGTTTTAAATTACGGAAAAAAAGAGTTAAGTTTAGTGGGATCGGTTGACCTGCTTTATCGAAATTCATGGAATGAAATACGTGTATTACATTTTAGCGGTGCATTATGTGTACTGGAAGCAATTAAAACGTTATTAAATCGCATGCACAAAGATGCGGATTTACCCAATCCTATGGAAATTTTTTGCTACAGTAAATATTTGGGTAATGAAATTAAGCAGCAAATGAAAACATTAATGGATGAGTGTATAGAATTACGATTAACCACGACACAAAATAATTCGACACAAGTTAAACCATTACGGATAGGTGGTTCTTCATGGTATCTCTTTTTTGAAAGATTAGGGGTCTCTTATCATCAATTTGATAATGCAATCGATTTTTATGGAGCAGTATCGAACAATAAAGTGCAAGGTCGTCCTTTAAATATTTTGGATCAAACAAATGAATTACCAAAAGAAATTGACAGTGTTGCCTATGAGGGAATCATTCAATTCTTTTTTGAAGATACCGATTCAGGATTCGATCTTTACATTTTGAATGAAAATAACCAAATAGAAATTTACCGTAATTGCAACGGCACAAAGGAGAGTATGGTTAAAGATATAAATGATTTTTATGTGCTATCCGATGATCGTTTTACCTTTAAAACGAGTAGTTCAGTCAATTTTAATCTACCTCAATTCTACCAAATCACCTATAATGATGCTGGTAAGCGTGAGATCTTTTTATTAAATTAGCATTATTGAAAATGTCATATACACAATAGTGATATGAAAAATAGCAAATTAAATCAATAAGTTTTGTTTTTTAAAAACTTTAATCTAATTATTAATAGATCCAAAATTAAAATTTCTATTAAAATAATGGAACTTTTTTTTAATTTAAGAATCTAACTGTGTGAGTGCAGCGTTTTGGCCGAGCAACAGTTATTAACATAATGAGGAATGGCCTTTAATGGGGGAGCAAGTAACAGACCAAGTTTTAGTTGACCGTGTATTAAACGGAGATAAAAATGCGTTCAATTTACTTGTGGTTCGTTATCAAAATAAATTGTCTCACTTGGTTTCTCGTTATGTACTTTCTTCTGAAGTGCCAGATGTTGTACAAGAAACCTTTATTAAAGCTTATCGTTCGTTAAGCTTATTTAAAGGGGAAAGTGTTTTTTACACATGGTTATACCGCATAGCGGTTAACACAGCAAAGAATTATTTAACGTCTCAAGGTCGAAGACCACCTTCATCGGATATTGATGCAAGCGAGGCGGAAAGTTATGAAGGAGCTGATTCGCTCAGGGATCTTGATAACCCCGAAAATTTAGCGCTTTCTGATGAAGTTAAAAAAGCCGTATTTGAAGCAATTGATGCGCTTCCTGATGATTTAAGAATAGCAATTACATTACGTGAAATTGATGGTTTAAGTTATGAGGAGATTGCAGAAATTATGGATACGCCGGTTGGAACAGTGAGATCACGCATTTTTAGAGCAAGAGATGCGATTGATGAAAAAATAAAACCATTAATTGGTTGAATACAAAATGATAATGAGTAGTCATAAATTTAAGGTATCTACTATGCGAATTGAACAGAAAGAGCAACTTTCATTGCTTATGGATGGCGAGTTTACAAGTGATTATTTCATTGATGAAATATCAAATGATGAAAGCCTTCAATCATGTTGGCATCGCTATCATATTGCTAGAGAAGCAATGCGTGGTGATTTGCATAGTAGCGCATTAACTTTGGATATTTCTAAACAAGTTGCAAAAGCCATTGCTAAAGAAGATATCTATAACAAATTAACCGATCAACCTAATCAGGATGAAATATCGCTACCAAATAAACAAAATCTTATTTGGATTCGTCTCAAAGACGTCATGGCAAAAGTCAGTCAAGTTGGTCTTGCTGCTTGCGTTACTTTAGCGATTATTGCGGGTGTACAATATCAACAACGTCAATCTGATAGTGATAGTAATATCCCAACTTTAAATACCATCCCTGTAGGTGTCAATGTTGCGCCTGTTGGAGGACTACAGCAACAAAATGATCAGCAACTTCTAGAAAAAAGACAATATGATAAAATCAGATTACTTGTACAAGATTATGAACTGCAAAAAAGGTTAAATGCTCAGTAATCCGAAATGAAATTAAAATTTTATTCAAATTTCCTAACAATGATAAAACAGAGTAGCTATTTATTTGCTAGTCTGTTTTTTCTGTTAATGTCCCTATCAATTCAAGCTAATGAAAATAATGATCCTGTCGCTTTGCTTAATAAAATGAGCAAGGCTGTGCAAACTCAAGATTATCAAATTCACTTCTTATCACAAGATAAAAATCAATACGTTACTACCTATGAATATACGCATTTAGGTGCGGAAAATAAAAAAGATGTTAAAGCGTTGTTACTTTATCTTGAAGGTGCTGCGAGAGAAATTATTTTGCATGAAAACGTCATTAGCTACTTTCAACCGGATAGCGAGTCTTTTTCGATAAGCAGTTCACGAATTGTTGAGGCTTTCCCTGATATCATATATAACGATTTTAATGAACTTACCAATATATATGATTTTACTTTATTAGGTAAAACACGGACAGCAAATCGTAGTGTACAATTGGTTAAAATGGTCGCAAAAGATAAAGATCGTTATAGCTATGTTATTTGGGTTGATGATGAAATTAACCTACCGATTCGTATAGATCTATTAGATCAACATAGCGAAATTATTAGCCAAGTTAAAGTGGTCGATCTCGACGTAAATTTTGATAAAAAAGCAGTAAAGGAATACATCGAAACTCGAAGCTACCCTATCTTATTATCTATTGAAAAACAAGAAAACGTACTTGATTCATGGCGATTAGCATGGCTACCTAAAGGATTTAAAGAAGTGGCAGCATATAATGTCAATTTTTATAATTCAGATATAGCCACAAAGCTTTTTTCAGATGGCGTATTTTCATTTACGGTCAATGTTTCTTCCGAAGAAGCAAATCAGGCTAATCAGTTTATCCAACAAGGTGGACGAACTATTTTTTCAACCAATATTGCTAAAAAGAATATTATCATTATTGGTAATCTACCGCGAACAACTATAGAACGTATTGCACAAAATATTATTGAGAAATAGTGGTTAACTTCTCGATAACGCTATGCTTAGCAGTGATAAATGTGTAAAATGCTACTCTTTCTAGCTTTATAATTATTATGAGATACTGTTTATCACTATTCGGTATTTAAATAGTTAATTGTTTACAACTAAAATACAAAATATAATTTATTGATATGAATAAAAATATCCGCAATTTTTCAATTATTGCTCATATTGACCATGGTAAATCTACACTTTCAGACCGCATCATACAAATTTGTGGAGGCCTGTCTGATCGTGAAATGGCAGCACAAGTTTTAGATTCAATGGATCTTGAACGTGAACGTGGTATAACAATTAAAGCACAAAGTGTTACTCTCGATTATCATGCAAAAAATGGTGAGACATATCAGCTTAATTTTATTGACACTCCCGGTCATGTTGACTTTTCTTACGAAGTATCACGATCGTTAGCGGCTTGTGAAGGGGCACTGTTAGTGGTTGATGCAGGTCAAGGCGTTGAAGCACAAACTTTAGCAAACTGTTATACCGCTTTAGATATGAATCTTGAAGTTGTCCCAGTACTTAATAAAATTGATTTGCCAGCAGCTGAGCCGGAACGTGTGGCAGAAGAAATCGAAGATATTGTCGGTATTGATGCCTCTAATGCTGTTCGCTGTTCTGCAAAAACAGGTGTGGGGGTTATTGATGTACTCGAACAATTGGTTAATGATATTCCGCCACCTGAAGGTGATTCAAATGCACCTTTGCAAGCATTGATAATTGACTCATGGTTTGATAATTATCTTGGTGTTGTGTCTTTAATTCGCATTAAAAATGGTGAACTAAAGAAAGGGGATAAAATCAAAGTGATGAGCACTGGAATGACTTACAATGTTGATCGCCTTGGAATATTTACCCCAAAACAAGTCGACAAAACCTGTTTACAATGTGGTGAAGTCGGTTGGGTTGTCTGTGCAATTAAAGATATTTTAGGGGCTCCTGTTGGTGATACATTAACTTCTGCTAAAACACCGGCAGAAAATCCTTTACCGGGGTTCAAAAAAGTAAAACCACAGGTTTATGCCGGGTTATTCCCGACCAGTTCGGATGATTATGAAGCTTTTCGTGATGCACTTGGAAAATTAAGCCTAAATGATGCATCGCTATTTTATGAGCCAGAAAACTCAGGTGCATTAGGGTTTGGTTTCCGTTGTGGTTTCCTTGGATTATTACACATGGAAATCATTCAAGAGCGATTAGAACGTGAATACAACTTAGATTTGATTACGACAGCGCCAACGGTAGTTTATGAAGTGCTGACAACCTCAAACGAGATAATCTATGTTGATAGCCCTGCTAAACTACCTGCTGTTAACAATATTCAAGAATTGCGTGAGCCTATTGCTGAGTGTAACATTTTGGTACCGCAGACTTATCTTGGCAATGTTATTACACTTTGTGTTGAAAAGCGTGGGGTACAAACGCACATGGTTTATCATGGAAATCAGGTGGCGTTAACCTATGAAATCCCTATGACTGAAGTGGTCTTAGATTTCTTTGATAAATTAAAGTCAACTTCTCGTGGTTATGCTTCATTGGATTATAGTTTCAAACGTTTCCAAGTTGCCGATATGGTTAGGTTAGATGTACTTATTAACGGAGAACGTGTCGATGCGTTAGCGTTAATCACTCATAAGGACAATGCACCTTACCGTGGTCGCGAATTAGTTGAAAAAATGAAAGATTTAATTCCACGTCAACAATTTGATATTGCTATTCAAGCAGCAATCGGAAATCATATCATTGCGCGTTCGACCGTTAAGCAATTACGTAAAAATGTATTAGCAAAATGTTATGGTGGTGATGTTAGTCGTAAGAAAAAACTTTTACAAAAACAAAAAGAGGGTAAAAAACGCATGAAACAAGTGGGTAATGTTGAATTACCACAAGAAGCGTTTTTAGCTATTTTACATGTCGGTAAAGATTAACCAGTAAAAGAGGAAAAAAAATGGCTAATACATTCGCCATCATATTAACAATAGCAACATTGATAACAGGTATCTTTTGGTTTTTAGAAAAATACCGCTGGAAGCCTGCAAGACAGCGTAAAGTTGAGGAAGTCCGTAAACAATGCAATGGTGAAATCGATGGAAAAGTGCTTGCTCAAGTCGGTAAACCAAAAGGCTGGGTAGAAAATTTAGCCTCATTTTTCCCTGTTCTTTTTGTTGTATTTTTCATCCGCTCGTTTCTATATGAACCGTTTCAGATTCCGTCTGGTTCGATGATGCAGACACTTTTGATTGGTGATTTTATTGCTGTTCAGAAATATTCTTATGGATTGCGTGATCCCATTACTAATACGGTCATTATATCGACAGGGCACCCTAAACGCGGAGATGTTGCCGTTTTTAAACACCCAGATGGTTCAAAAATTGATTTAATTAAGCGTGTAGTTGGATTGCCTGGTGATAAAATTGTTTACTCAGTTCAAGACAAAAAACTCTTTATTTATCCTGCTTGCCAAAGTAGTGATACCAACTGTGTAGGGCAAAAAACGCAACCACTGGATTTACATTACAGTGAACCAAAATTAAGTAATTGGAAACAAGTTTATCAGCAATTCAAATCAGGGCCTAATTTTTATACTTTAGAACAGTATAAAGAAAAAGGTATTGCTGATTCAAACTCTGTCGAATCATTAAATATAAACATACAGCAAGAAACACTAGGTGATGAACCACACGATATTTTAACAACGGAAAACATAATTGAAAAACCTGAATACTTCTTCCATCAAAATGGACTACCGCTTGCGACTTGGGTTGTACCGGAAGGCAATTACTTTATGATGGGTGATAATCGTGATAACAGTGGCGACAGCCGTTATTTTGGATTTGTGCCTGAATCAAACTTCGTTGGTAAAGCGACAGCAATATGGATTAGCTTTGAAAAACAACCCGATGAATGGCCTACGGGGATTCGCTTTAGCCGTATTGGAGGCATACACTAGTCGCCATGAGTATTAAAAATTTAAAATCATTGCAACAGTCGATTGGCTATCAGTTTCAAAACCTTTCGTTACTTGAATTAGCCTTAACTCATCGAAGTGCGAATAAACGACATAACGAACGCCTAGAGTTTCTAGGCGATTCTATTTTAAGCTTTGCCATTGCAGACGATCTTTTTCATCGATTTAAACAGCAAGATGAAGGTGATTTAAGTCAGATGCGAGCAAGCTTAGTTTGTGGCACAACATTGGCTGAAATAGGCAAAGCATTTAATTTAGGAAATTATCTGACCTTAGGACAAGGTGAATTAAAAAGCGGTGGTTTTCGTCGGGAATCAATTATCGCTGATGCAGTTGAAGCCATTATTGGTGCGATCTATTTAGATAGTAATATTGAAAATGTCAGGCGGTTAATATTGTCTTGGTATCAGAGCCGGTTAGTAGAAATTAAACCGGGTGTGAAACAAAAAGATGCGAAAACAAGACTTCAAGAATACTTGCAAGGGATACATCAAGAACGCCCTTGTTATTTGATCCTCGAAGTCACAGGTGATAAACACGAGCAAGAATTTTTGATTCAATGCAAACTTGAAAATGATGATCATCAATATTTAGGGCGAGGACTTAGTCGCCGTAAAGCCGAACAAGCTGCTGCTCAACAAGCACTCAATCAATTAGGTATAAAATGACAGAAACAACACAACATTGTGGATTCGTTGCCATCGTAGGTCGACCAAACGTCGGCAAATCAACTTTATTAAATCAATTATTAGGTCAAAAAGTTTCTATTACCTCGCGTAAAGCTCAAACAACACGTCATCGTATTGTGGGCATTGATACTCAAGGTAATGACCAAATAATTTATATCGATACACCAGGTCTTCATATTGAAGAAAAAAGAGCGATTAACCGCCTCATGAATCGAGCGGCAAGTAGCTCTATTGGTGATGTAGAGTTGGTGATTTTTGTCGTTGAAGGTACGCACTGGACCGATGATGACGAAATGGTTGCTAACAAATTGAAAGATTGTAAGTCGCCGGTCTTATTAGTGATCAATAAAATTGATAATGTTACCGATAAAACCCAATTGTTACCTCATATTCAAGAAATCAGTCAAAAAGTCAATTTTCTTGACGTCGTACCAATTAGCGCTGAAAAAGGTGAAGGTATTGATATCATCAAAGATATTGTGAAAAAACATTTACCGGTTGGGGAACACCATTTTCCAGAAGATTACATTACTGACCGATCGCAACGTTTCATGGCATCGGAAATCATTCGTGAAAAATTAATGCGTTTTTTAGGCGATGAATTGCCTTATTCGGTAACCGTTGAAATCGAACAATTTAAAGTTGATGAACGTACAGGCATGTATCGAATCAATGGGTTGATATTAGTCGAACGTGATGGTCAAAAGAAAATGGTCATTGGCAATAAAGGTGAAAAGATCAAAAAAATTGGGATTGAAGCTCGTAAAGATATGCAATCTTTTTTTGATACCAAAGTTCACCTAGAGTTATGGGTTAAAGTCAAAGCGGGTTGGGCTGATGACGAGCGTGCATTACGCAGTCTTGGCTATAGTGACGATTAAACCTCATTGCTTAGTTATTTGATGAGTTATCAATTTAGTTTAGGTTATACCGCTTCATTGATGACTCATTTTTTAACCAAATAAATTTTATTGCGATACTCACACATCAAAACCAGCTACCTATCAATTTATCAGCTACTACCAATCAAACAATTTTTTTTATTTTACAAAAAATCAGATCACTTTTATAACTAAAAAAGCTTGTTCTATTTTTTAAGGTGAAATTTTCAAATGCTCCATATGCTAGGCTTAAAATGTTAGATTCGCTTTGCAGGATATAATTAAATTTATCAGAATATAAACTAATCACTAAACATCGATGATGCTTTTCTATATAATACCGATTCAATTGATTTGGATTTAAAGTATTAACTTCGGAGCCCCATCATGCAGCAGTTTCGACCTATTCATCGCGCTTTACTTAGCGTATCTGACAAAACCGGTATTATCGAATTTGCCCAAGCTCTTCATCAACGAAACGTTGAACTTCTTTCTACGGGCGGTACCGCTAAATTGCTTATGAAACACAATATTCCCGTCATTGAGGTTTCAGACTATACCGGATTTCCTGAGATGATGGAGGGTAGAGTCAAAACACTTCATCCTAAAATTCATGGTGGAATTTTAGGGCGGCGAGGTTTAGATGATGATGTGATGCATCAACATCAAATTGCACCGATTGATATGGTCGTGGTTAACTTGTATCCCTTTGCTGACACCGTCGCTAAATCAGATTGCCGTTTAGAAGATGCCGTTGAAAATATTGATATTGGTGGCCCCACCATGGTACGTGCCGCGGCTAAAAATCATCAAGATGTCGCTATTGTTGTTGATTACAATGATTATGCGGCCATTATTGAATTGATGGATCAGCAACACAATTCCCTGAGCTACTCATATCGTTTCAATTTGGCGATTAAAGCTTTTGAACACACAGCAAAATATGATGGTATGATTGCCAACTATTTTGGGCAGTTTGTGCCACCTTATTATGGTGAAACCGATAAAGTGTCTGGACAATTTCCACGAACATTGAATCTTCAATTTATTAAAAAACAGGATATGCGTTATGGTGAAAATGCACATCAAAAAGCGGCTTTTTATATTGATGAAGATATAAATGAGGCATCGATAGCGACCGCTAAACAATTACAAGGTAAGGCACTTTCTTATAACAATATTGCGGATGCGGATGCCGCACTTGAATGCGTTAAATCCTTTGATGAGCCAGCGTGTGTGATTGTCAAACACGCTAATCCTTGCGGAGTGGCTGTAAGTGATACCCTTTTGAATGCTTACTTAAATGCGTTTAAAACCGATCCAACGTCTGCTTTTGGTGGGATTATTGCTTTTAATCGTCCTTTAGATGCAAAAACGGCAACCAGAATTGTAGAAAACCAATTTGTAGAAGTGATTATAGCACCGTCAATTAATGAAGATGCGCTTGCCATAATACAGACGAAAAAAAATGTACGGGTATTAGCTTGTGGTCAATGGTCGCAATCAGCGAATAGTCGTTTAGATTTTAAACGAGTAAATGGTGGACTGTTAGTTCAAGAACATGACAAAGGTATGGTCACCGAAAATCAATTAACAGTGGTGACCAAACGACAACCAACTAAAAAAGAACTATCTGATGCACTCTTTTGCTGGAAAGTGGCAAAGTTTGTTAAATCCAATGCTATTGTTTATGCCAAAGATAACATGACCATTGGCATTGGAGCAGGACAAATGAGTCGTGTTTATTCGGCTAAAATAGCCGGTATTAAAGCGCAAGATGAAAATTTAGAAGTAGCGGGCTGTGTGGTCGCATCTGATGCATTTTTTCCATTCAGAGACGGCATTGATGCTGCGGCTAAAGTAGGGGTAACTTGTGTCATTCAGCCAGGTGGTTCTATCCGTGATGATGAGGTTATTCAAGCTGCTAATGAACATAATATTGCAATGATTTTTACTAATATGCGTCATTTTAGACATTGATCGTATAATATAAATGTCAGTTAAGAACAAATTAAAGGAATGGGTATGAAAGTATTGGTTATTGGTAATGGTGGTCGTGAGCATGCTTTAGCATGGAAAGCGGCACAGTCACCTTTGGTTACAAAAGTTTTTGTCGCACCGGGTAATGCAGGTACAGCACTTGAGCCTAATTTAGAAAATATTAATATCAAAGCAAATGATATTAGTGGATTACTTAATTTTGCCCAGCAACAACAAATTGATTTAACCATAGTGGGGCCTGAAGTCCCATTAGTACTAGGTGTTGTTGATAGTTTTAAAAAAGCTGGATTAAACATTTTTGGACCAACTAAATCGGCAGCTCAGCTAGAAGGTTCTAAAGCTTTTACTAAAGATTTTTTAGCGCGTCATCAAATCCCCACTGCTGAATATCAAACTTTTACCGAAATTGATCCTGCCATTGCCTATATACGTGACAAAGGCGCCCCAATTGTGATTAAAGCCGACGGGTTAGCTGCCGGTAAAGGGGTTATTGTTGCCATGACTCTTGAAGAAGCTGAAAATGCTGTACGTGACATGCTAGCGGGTAATGCATTTGGTGATGCTGGTCATCGAGTGGTTATCGAAGAATTTTTAACCGGCGAAGAAGCCAGTTTTATTGTTATGGTTGACGGCAAGCATGTCGAGCCAATGGCAACAAGTCAAGATCATAAACGAGTTGGTGACGGTGATACGGGTTTAAATACGGGGGGAATGGGCGCTTACTCTCCAGCACCTGTTGTGACAGATGACGTGTTTACTAAAGTTATGGAACAAATTATCTATCCAACTGTAAATGGCATGGCTCAAGAAGGCAATGTTTATGTTGGCTTTTTGTATGCAGGCTTGATGATTGATAAACAGGGTAATCCTAAAGTGATTGAATTTAATTGTCGCTTTGGCGATCCCGAAACCCAACCCATTATGATGCGTATGCAATCAGACTTGATTGAGTTATGTTTGGCGGCGATAAATGGTCAATTAAGTACGGTTAAATCCAACTGGGATCGAAGACCTGCATTAGGTGTCGTTATGGCTGCTGGTGGTTATCCGGGTGAATATAATACCCAAGATACAATCATGGGTTTACCTACCGAATCAACATCTAATTGTAAAGTGTTCCATGCAGGTACCAGTTTTGAAAAAGGGCATGTGTTAACTAACGGTGGTCGTGTGCTTTGTGTCACCGCTTTAGGCGATTCAGTAATGGACGCTCAGCAACGTGCTTATCAACAAGTTGATAAAATCCATTGGCATGGCTGTTTTTACCGTCATGATATCGGTTATCGAGCTATTGAGCGTGAAAAAACACTAAATAGATGAGTAAAAGATTGAATTTATATCATTTATGGACTTAAAAATGCCGAATTAGATTCGGTTTTGATGTTAATAATTCAGTTTTGTTTGGCTATGTAAATTATATCGATAAAGATTAGTAGTAAAAAGGAATGTTTATTTTAAGTTACATAACTCTATGTTATGCTACCGATTAAATATGATCTCTGGATATTCCTTATGATAAACGATCCATTTTATGAACGAGAAGCACAAAAATATGATTCTCCGATAGCCAGTCGCGAATTAATATTAGATTACCTAACCAAAGAGGCGAAGCCTGCTAATTTAGAAAAAATTGCCCAAGCCGTTTCTATTAAAAATGAAGAACAAAAAGAAGCACTACATCGTCGCTTACGTGCAATGGAACGCGATGGTCAAGTCGTGTTTACACGCCGTAAATGTTATGCACTTCCTGAAAAGTTAGATATGGTTAAGGGGAAGGTGATTGCACATCGTGATGGTTTTGGATTTTTACGTGTTGAAGGAAATCCTGAAGATTACTTTTTGTCGCCAGAACAGATGAAAAAAGTCTTACAAGGTGATGTAATTTTAGCTCAACCACTAAGTAATCAATATCGCGGAAAAACAGAAGCACGTGTTGTGCGTATTTTAGAGCCTCGCAGTAATTTAATTGTTGGTCGCTACTTTATTGAACAAGGCGTTGGATTTGTAGTGCCTGATGATAGTCGCTTAAATTTTGATATTTTAATCACTGGTAAACCGAAACGAACTGTACGCATGGGAGCGGTCGTCGTTGTTGAGTTACAACAACGCCCTGAACGTCGTCAAAAAGCAGTCGGTGTCATTAAAGAAGTCCTTGGTGAAAACATGGGGACTAACTTAGCCATAGATATTGCCCTTCGTAATCATGAGATCCCATATGAATTTCCTAAAGCTGTTGAAAAAGAGGTAAGTAAATTCGGTGATGAAGTGCCCGAAAAAGCCAAAAAAGGGCGTAAAGATTTACGAGATCTACCTTTAGTCACCATTGATGGTGAAGATGCACGTGATTTTGATGATGCAGTGTATTGCCAAAAAAATCGTGGTGGAGGTTACCGGTTATGGGTGGCAATAGCCGATGTCAGTTATTACGTCAGACCCGATAAAGCACTTGATAAAGAAGCCTGCTTACGTGGTACATCGGTGTATTTTCCTTCTCGTGTCGTGCCGATGTTGCCAGAGGCGTTATCAAATGGACTTTGTTCGCTTAATCCACAGGTAGATAGACTATGTTTAGTTTGTGAAATGACCATATCAAACAAAGGTCGTTTGACTGGTTATCAATTTTACGACGCTGTGATGAATTCACATGCCAGATTGACTTACACGAAAGTGGCAAAAATTTTAGACGGTGATAAAGAGCTACGTCAACATTACCATGATTTAGTGCCACATTTAGAAAACCTATATGGCTTATACAAAGTATTGGATAAGTCACGAATTGCGCGTGGAGCGATTGGTTTTGAATCGGAAGAACCGAAATTTATTTTCAATGCCGATAAACGGATCGAAAGTATTGAGTTAGCACAACGTAATGATGCACATAAAATTATTGAAGAGTGTATGATTTTAGCTAATGTTGCAGCAGCAAAACTGGTGATTGAAGCGGACGTACCTGCTTTGTTTCGTGTTCATGATCGTCCTGATGAAGAGCGAATGAATAACTTGCGTAGCATCTTACAAGAACTAGGATTATCGTTAGGTGGCGGTGTTAATCCAAAATCAAAAGATATTGCTGAGTTGATGCTAGCGATTGAAGATCGTATTGATAGTGATATGTTACAGACAGTTATTTTACGTTCAATGAAACAAGCGATTTATGATCCAGAAAATCGAGGCCATTTTGGGCTTGCACTTGAAGAATATGGTCATTTTACCTCGCCAATTCGACGTTACCCAGATTTACTGTTACATCGAACCATTAAGTGGATATTAGCCAATGAACAGCATAAAACCAGTAAGACAGGCGGGCATCGTTATACCATTAACGAAATGCTCTATTTTGGCGAACATTGTTCACTGACTGAACGTCGAGCCGATGAGGCAGTGCGTGATGTGGTTGATTGGCTCAAGTGCGATTATATGCAAGATCATGTGGGTGAAGTCTTTAATGGTACCATATCAAGTGTTGTGAACTTCGGGTTTTTTGTCAGATTAGATGATCTGTTTATAGACGGTTTGGTACATGTTTCATCGCTTGAAAATGATTATTATATTTATGACGCATCTCGAAATCGTTTAATTGGTGAAAATACCCATTACAGTTACCGTTTAGGTGATAAAGTAAGTGTTAAAGTAGAAAATGTTAATCCTGAAGAAAGAAAAATTGATTTTGCCTTGGTCAGTAGTAATAATAAGCCTAAGCGGCAAGGCAAAACCGCAAAAACTAAGGCTAAACAGCTAAATGATAAAAATGCTAAGGATGTTGCGCCGACTAAAAAGCGTAAAAACAAAAAATCGGCAGTGAGTGGTAGCGTTAAAAAAAAGGTGAAAGCGACAAATAAAAATAAAGGAAAGCGTAAGAAGCTAGATAAAAATGCGACTAAAATCGCATCGACATCAACAAGTAAAACGGCTAAAAGTAAGAAAGTAAAGAGTAAAAAATAGATGAGTGAAACAGTTTATGGTATTCATGCTATCGAAGCACTATTAACACGTGCTCCTGAAAGAATTATTGAGGTTTATATCGCTAAAGGGCGAGAAGATAAACGTCTTAATAATCTTGTGCATGAAATAGAGCAACTTGGTTTAATCGTTAAAATAACCCACCGCCAGTGGTTAGATGACAAATCTAAAAATGGTGTACATCAAGGTATTTTAGCTGTAGTAAAACCTTGTCGTGGTTATCAGGAAAATGATATTCCATTATTGATGGAACAGCAACACAATCCCGTTATTTTGATTTTAGATGGCGTGACAGATCCGCATAATCTTGGTGCCTGCATCAGAACAGCAGACGCAGCAGGGGTTAATTTTATTATTGTTCCGAAAGATCGTTCGGCTCCGCTTAATTCGACGGCACAAAAAGTGGCTTGTGGAGCCGCTGAAAGTATCCCTGTTGTTCGGGTAACCAATTTAGCTCGTACCATGCGAATGTTACAAGATGAGTATCAAGTGTGGATTGTGGGCACGGCTGGAGAAGCCGAACGTACACTTTATCAAACCGACTTTTACAAATCATCAACAAGTATTCCATTGGCTCTGGTTATGGGCGCAGAAGGGGAAGGAATGCGACGTTTAACCAAAGAACATTGTGATGAATTGGTCAGTATTCCAATGGCGGGAATTGTGTCTTCGCTTAATGTCTCGGTAGCAACGGGCGTTTGCTTATTTGAGATAGTCAGACAAAAAAATAAATAATTAACTAGGATAAAAAGCTTGGTTTAGTTAAATCACTAACCAAGCTGTAAATTGAACAATATTTTGTTGTTTGCCTAAGAATCTCTTCAAACAGTCATCAAAACGGTTTTATATCTATCTATCAAAATATCAACAATGGATTTTAGTTCAGTCCGTCAGCCAAAATAAGCGTAAATACAAATAAATAGCCTATTTATTTAACTTAGCGCTAAATTTGTTAACCATACAGTGCCGATTAAGCAAAATCGGCACTGTGGTTATAAAGTGAACTAACTTTTGATAAGATCGATTTCAATTCCTAATCCATTGGCAATACCTGAACCATAATCAGGGTGGACTTTATAAAAGTGCTTAAGCTGTCTAATTTGGATATCACGATCAACGTTTTTCATTGAACCGACAATATTATCAATCAGTAGCTGTTTTTGATCGGGACGCATTAAATTGAATAATGCGCGTGGCTGTGAATAGTAATCATCGTCAACACGATGATCATGTCTATCCATTGTACCAGCAGGTACATGCATCGGTGGTTCAGCATATTGTGGTTGTTGTTTAGGTGCGCTGTCAACACTATTTGGCTCATAATTAGGCGCATTATCTGGTGTATAAAAGCGCATTGCTCCGTCACGTTGATAATTGTGTACCGGACATTTTGGGGCATTGATCGGTAATTGTTGGTAGTTTGTGCCTATACGATAACGATGTGCATCGGCATAAGCAAAAATTCGCCCCTGTAACATCTTATCTGGCGATAACCCCGTGCCAGGCACGACATTACTTGGTTCAAATGCGGCTTGTTCAACTTCAGCAAAATAGTTTTCCGGATTACGATTAAGTTCCATTACGCCCACTTCAATTAATGGATACTGTTTTTGTGACCACACTTTTGTCACATCAAAAGGGTTTTCGGGATGATGATTGGCTTGTTCTTCTGTCATTACCTGCATATAAAGACGCCATTTAGGATAGTCACCGCGTTCAATTGCATTAAATAAGTCTTCTTGTGCTGAGTCGGGATTGCTACCATCTAATTCGGCTGCTTTTTTAGGATGGATATTTTTAATACCTTGTTCCGTTCTAAAATGCCATTTAACCCAAGTCCGAACATTATCTTTATTAATAATACTGTAAGTATGACTACCAAAACCATGCATATGTCTAAAGCCGTCAGGAATACCACGGTCAGAAAACAAAATGGTAACTTGATGAAGTGACTCCGGTGACAAAGACCAAAAATCCCACATCATTTGCGGATCTTTTAAGTTGGTTTTAGGATCACGTTTTTGGGTGTGAATAAAATCTGGGAATTTGAGGGCATCACGTATAAAAAATACCGGTGTATTGTTACCTACAATATCCCAGTTTCCCTGATCGGTATAAAATTTTACAGAAAATCCTCTAGGATCACGGGCTGTATCGGATGAACCTCGTTCACCGCCAACAGTTGAAAATCGGACAAACACAGGAGTTTGTTTGCCTACTTTGGCAAAAATACTGGCATAAGTATATTGAGTGATATCATTAGTCACGGTAAATGTACCATGTGCACCCGAACCCTTAGCATGTACACGTCTTTCAGGAATGTTCTCACGATTAAATTGTGCAAGTTTCTCAATAAGCTGATAATCATCAATTAATACAGGGCCTCGAGGGCCAGCAGTACGGGAATTTTGATTATCGGCTATTGGAGCTCCATTGTTGGTGGTTAAGGCTTTTTTTTCTGACATTGCTACACTCCTTTTTATTATAAAAAAAAGTCTTAAGAAATAAAATTCCACCATGAGTTAGAATATTTATTCCCTAAGACTTGAGTATGAAACAATAATACAAAACAAAAAAGAACTAAAAGGATGAATAACATACTGTAAAAAGAAAGATTGTAATTTACAAATTATTACTTTTGAATAGCCATTGTTTAAAAAAACAAAGTTAAGAAATGAAGCGTAAATAAGTATACAACTATTCAATTTAAAATGATACAAATTTTAATCACTTTTTTTAATATAATTGTAAAGGTGAATCAGGCATAAATGATTTGAGGTAATTGGATATCCCAAGGTTGGTTGCTTAATTGCTGAATTTTTTGGCAGGCAAAACCTAAACCAATAGGTAAAATTTGGTCTGCTTTATAATTAGCTAGCAAACGATCATAAAATCCGCCCCCCATTCCCAGACGATAACCTCGATCATCGAATGCAACTAAAGGAGTGAAAACAATATCTAATTTTTGATGGGGAATGACATTTAATACATTTAAAGCGGGTTCTAAGATACCATACTTATTTTTGATTAATTGACTGTTAGGCGTGTATTGAATAAAAAGTAAGTGAGTGGACACAAAAGGATGAATTATCGGTAAATAGACAGATTTATTTTGCTGCCATAAATATTCAATAATAGGTTTAGTTTCAATTTCGCCATCAAAAGAGAGAAATATTGCGATATTCTTGGCTTGTCCAACTGCAGTATGATCAGCAATTTTTTGGTAAACTTGTTGCTGGGCAATTTGACGTTGATGAGGCGATAATTGACGCCTTTTTTGGCGAATAATCTGTCGGATGTTCATTAAGTTATCACTTATGAAGAAAAGGAAAACTCCAAGATGTCGTTAGGGTCGTAACCCTTGAACCCAAGGTTCAAGGTGAACAACGTGTTTTAATTTTTAGGTTTCCTTAACATTAAGGCATACACACCAATTAAAAGTCACATCATTCTAAAGTAAAGAATATCGGCTCAGGGGACTAACCCTTAATCGCGAACATCCCAGAGATGGGTAACATAATACAAAATTTGAAAAATCATACAATAGTATTTTTATTAAATTTACAATTAGAGTGATTCATTGTTCGAGTTTAAAGCCGAATCAAGTAACTGTTGTAATAATTTTAAACGACCACTAAACTGATCACTTTTTTCTTTTTCTTTAGTCAGTTCGTAAGAGATATTCAGTGCAGCCGTCATAATTAGTTGATCACTTCCAACTTGTGGTGATTTTTCACGTAAATTTGTCAAGCGTAGATCGAGATCTCTCGCAGCATTATTGAGGGCGTCCACTTCATCAACTGGACAATTAAATTTTAACGTTCGTCCAAAAATTTGAATAGTGACAGCTTGAGTTTCCATATTTTACCTATTGATTTATAAATTTATTGATTTTATCGATAATATGTTCTGAGTTTAATCCCATTTCAGCTCTAATTTCACTTTGTGATCCTTGTGGAATAAACCTGTCAGGTAATCCAATATTTAAAATATCACATTTTATTTTTTTCGATAACAGGAATTCATTGATGCTACTTCCTGCTCCGCCTTTAATACTATTTTCTTCTATTGTGACTAGTATATTATGGGTTTGGCTAATCTGCAAAAGTACTTTCTCATCTAATGGTTTTACAAAGCGCATATCAATAACTGTAGCATTAATTTGATCGGCAGCTTGTAAAACTTCAGGGAGTAATGTGCCAAAATTGAGTAAAGCTATTTTTTCGCCTTCTCGACATATCTTAGATTGACCTAATGGAATGGAATTTAAAGGTGCTAGCGGTGTTCCTGTGCCTTCTCCTCGAGGATAACGTACTGCGACAGGACCTTGATGAAGATAGCCAGTATATAGCATTTGACGGCACTCATTTTCATCACTTGGTGTCATGATGACTAGATTTGGTATACATCTTAAAAAACTTAAATCAAATGCTCCTTGATGGGTTTCTCCATCTGCACCCACGATACCCGCGCGATCTATCGCAAATAAAACAGGCAGATTTTGTATCGCAATATCATGAATAACTTGATCATAAGCACGTTGTAAAAAAGTAGAATAGATTGCCACAATCGGTTTAAAGTCACTAATAGCAAAACCTGCCGCTAATGTTACCGCATGTTGCTCTGCAATAGCCACATCATAAAACTGGTTGGGATAACGTTTAGCAAATTCAGTCATACCGGAACCTTCACTCATTGCGGGGGTAATAGCGATCAAGCGTTCGTCCTTTTCTGCCATTTCACACAGCCATTCACCAAAAACTTGCGAATAGGTCGGTGCAATTTTTTTATCTAATGGGAAAGTTCCATCAATAGGATCAAACTTTGGTACACCATGCCAAAGTGTCGGATTCTTTTCAGCTGGTTCGTAGCCTTTTCCTTTTTGTGTAATGACATGCAATAACTGAGGGCCTTTTAATTGTCGCACTCTTTGTAGTGTGGTGACTAAATTTTCAATATCATGTCCGTCAATGGGGCCAATGTAATTAAAACCCAGTTCTTCAAATAAAATGGCAGGGGTGATTAAACCTTTTAAATGTTCTTCTGTTTTTTTAACCAACTCTTTTAATGGCGGAATATTGGAAAGAACACGTTTGCCACTTTCTCGAAAAGAAGTATAGGCTTTACTGGATAAAATTTGCGTTAAATGTTGATTTAATGCTCCGGTATTTTCAGAAATGGACATATCATTATCATTTATAATCACTAACATATCGGGTTTGATATGACCTGCATGATTCATTGCTTCAAATGCCATGCCTGCTGTTAATGCACCGTCTCCGATAATGGCTGCAACTTTTTGGCCTGATTGTTTTTTTTGTTCACTAATGGCAATACCTAGTGCTGCACTGATTGAAGTTGAAGAATGTCCTGTTGTTAATACGTCATATTCGCTTTCTTCTCGATGTGGAAAAGAATGTATACCGTCTTTTTGGCGAATAGTCAGCATCTGATCACGGCGACCCGTTAAAATTTTATGCGGATAGGCTTGATGTCCAACATCCCAAATAATTTTATCGAATGGCGTATGATAGACGTAATGTAGGGCGACCGTTAATTCAACTACGCCAAGACCGGAAGCTAAATGTCCACTGGATTGACTAACACTAGTTAACAAAAATTGCCTAAGCTCACGACAAATCGCAGACAATTGCGAAAGCGGATAGCGCCTAAGATCGGTTGGAGAGTTAATTTGTTTTAATAGCGGATAATTATCTAAATTCATCTTTATTATTGAGTGAGTGTGTTAACTATTACGATTAATAATATAACTAGCAAGGTCTTGTAATGGCTTACTATTATAAGGTATTTGCTTCACACTATCGATAGCTTGTTGATAAAGTTGTTGCGTCAACTGTTGCGCATTTTTTAATCCCATTAAGGCAGGGTAAGTACTTTTTTCATGCGCAATATCTGATCCTTGTGGTTTTCCCATAATGGCTTGTTCGCCAATAATATCTAAAATGTCATCTTGAATTTGAAAAGCAAGTCCAATTGCCTTTGCATAATTATCTAAATTAGCATAATAAGGGATAGCTTGATTACCGCTCGCATAGGCGCCTAAGCGTATCGCAGCTTTTATCAAAGCGCCTGTTTTGTAACAGTGAATTTTTTGTAAATGCTCAAGTGATATCGATTGGTGTTCAGCTTGTAAATCAAGTGATTGTCCTAAACACATCCCATCTAAACCACTTGCTTGTGCCAACTCGGTTATCATCCTAATTTTGGCATGATTATCGATGAATTGGCTTTCAGCTAATAATGTAAATGCTAATGATTGTAATGCGTCTCCGGCTAAGATAGCCTGAGCTTCATTAAATTGAATATGACAAGTAGGCTTACCTCGCCGTAAATCATCATTATCCATAGCAGGTAGGTCATCATGAATAAGCGAATAGGTGTGGATTGATTCAATTGCGGCTGCCGGTTCGTCCAAATTAGCAAGTGGACAACCAAACATTTGACCTGTTAAATAGACCAAAATAGGGCGTATTCGCTTACCACCAGCAAGTAAACTGTAACGCATAGCTTGTTGCAAAGTCGATGCTGATTTTTCGGATAAATACGATGATAAAAAAGTATCAATACGATCTTGCAACGTTTTCAAGTTATTCATCATCATCCACTAAAAAATCTGACAATTCAGCATCACTATTTTCAGATAATAAAATTTGTATCCGTTGCTCTGCTTGCTTTAACTGTTTTTGACCGGCTCTGGCAAGCTTGACTCCTTTTTCAAATTCATTCAATGCTTCATCTAAGGGTAGGTCACCATTTTCTAAATGTGTGACGATAGTTTCAAGCTGTTTTAGTGTTTCTTCAAAACTCGGTTCTTTAGTCGTTTTTTTGGGCATAAGGTAATCCTCTTTTTACTCAGTGAGTATACACGTTATTTTAAGAATGGTGAATGACACTTTATCTGTATATTCTAGCATTTAGCGATTTTTAATGCCTGACGTTCTTCAAGATCAATACAATACCTATTTATCGTGTCTGATTTGAAATAGTTTCTTCTTTCTGCTCCAATTCATCTAGAGACACTAAAGCAAGATCAGGATCGATTGGTTTTTTAACCTCAACGCCTAATTCACGAAATTTTTCAATTTGACCAATGACGTTACCTCGACCTTTAGCCAATTTATTCATTGAATTTTGAAAAGTTTGTTGTGCTTTGTCTAAACAGTTACCCAAATTTTCCATATCCTCAACAAAACCACGGACTTTATCATAGAGTTTACTTGCTCTATCGGCAATTAATTCGGCATTGCGATTTTGATATTCAAATCGCCATAAATTATGAATAGTTCGCAGTGCCACTAAAAGCGTGGTTGGACTGACTATCATAATATTATTTTTTAATGCGTCATTGATTAATGAGGGATCCTGATCTATAGCACATAAAAAAGCGGGTTCGACAGGGATAAACATCAGAATATAATCTAACGAATTAATACCGATAAGTTTATGGTAGTCTTTTTGGCTAAGTTGTTTAAGATGATTACGGACAGCTATCAGGTGGTCTGACATGGCTTTAGCTTTGATGACGTCATCTTCGCCATTAAAATAGCGCTCATAAGCAACAAGGGTGACTTTTGAATCAATCACAACATCACCACCTTGAGGTAAATGCACAATGACATCAGGCTGTAATCGTCGATTATCGTCATTGGTTAGATTTACTTGTGTTTCATATTCATAACCTAAACGTAATCCAGAATTATCCAAAATTTGACTGAGGATAAATTCCCCCCAATTCCCTTGAGTTTTATTATTTCCTTTCAAGGCATTGGTAAGATTAATCGCCTCTTTAGTCATAAGTTCATTGAGTTGCTGCAAATTACGAATTTCGTGTGTCAGTGTATGACGCTCTTTCGCTTCTTGACCAAAACTATCTTGAACTTGTTTTTTAAAGCCTTCTAACTGGTCTTTCAGTGGTGACAATAAAAAATCTAAACTCTGTTTATTTTGTTGTTCAATTTTTTTACCACTGTGTTCAAATATACGATTAGCTAAGTTTTCAAATTGCGTTGTAAGGCGTTGCTCGCTTTGTTCAAGAATAGTTTGACGTTCATGCGCAGAATTAAGCGTTTCTTCTAAGCGAGTTTTCAGCTCGCTAATTTTCATATTTTGGGTAACGTGTTGTTGTCGATACGCATTAAGCTCATTTTCTAACTGCATGATTTGTTTAACGAGAGTCTGCAATTCCTCTTTTTTCTGTGATAATTGAATATCGAATAATTGTTTGAGATTATGGCTGGTTAATTGGTTCTTAAAAACAATTATCAATAAAATTAAGGATACACAACCAAAAACAATGGCAATCCAATCAATTAATCCCAACGCAGCAAGCATAATTAAGCCCTTTCAAAAGTAAATGACACCACATCCGCTAAGCTTTGTGACTCAAGCGCTAGCATGATTAGGCGATCTAATCCTACCGCAACGCCTGCACAATCGGGTAATCCTGCTTCCATTGCCGCTAATAATTCAACATCAATATTTTGTTGTGGTAAGTTTAATTTTGTGCGATCCAGATTATTTTGTTCAAATCGTAGCTTTTGTTCTTGCGCATTTGTCAGTTCTTTGAATCCATTGGCAAGTTCTACACCTTTATAATAAAACTCAAAACGACTTGCAACACGATGATCTTCGGAACTGATAGTGGCTAATGCTGCTTGAGAAGCAGGAAAATTAAAGACAGCAATGGGTCTATCTTTCCCGATATGCGGTTCAACGCCTAAGGTAAACAAGCACTGTAATAATGAATCTCGATCATAATCTTCAGTTTTTATACCCATATTGAGTTGATTTGCGGCAGTAATTAATGTTTGATGATCTGCTTCGAGCGGATCAATATTTAAATGACGTTGAAAAGCTTTTTGGTATGAAATCCTTTCAGCAGGCTCACAATCTAAGACGTATTGTAATAGATCGTCGACTTCGTTGATCATTTGCATCATATCAAATTGAATTCGATACCATTCAAGCATAGTAAACTCAGGATTGTGAATTCGACTCACTTCTTCATGATTACGAAAGGATTTACAGATTTGATAGATAGGGCCACTGCCCGCAGCCAGTAAGCGTTTCATATGGTATTCAGGACTGGTAATGAGCGTCATTTTTTGACCTTGAGATGGCTCAAATTCGCCTGGTTTATAAAAAGTGGTATCAAAGGAACTTAAATGCACATCCGTGACAGCATATTGGCTTAAAGTTGGAGTTTCAACTTCTAAAATACATCGGTCAGCAAAAAATTGTCTTACTTGAGAAACGATTTTTGCGCGCTTAAGAAGGTTATTGATAGATGCAGAAGGTTGCCAAGTCATAAAAAAATCCATGAGGGTTGATAATTTATAAAAAGAAATAGGGCTAAAGCCCTATAAATTACTATTGACGCTCATTTTGCCATAATTGGAACAAATTGTCGTATTTTTCTTGTTGCAGCCAAATATGGCGATGCAATTGAGAAAGGATGAAAGGATCTTCTAAAATTGCTAATTGTTGTTCTTTACTAATTTTTTCAAGATCTGTGTGTAAATAGTGATGAACTAATTCGTCACGTACTAATTGATTTTTCTCATTCGCTAAATGACGTGAAGTCGATAAGGCACATGCCAGCGCATTATAAACCGGATCAATAAGTGCCATAATAAAGCCATGTTGCACAAAAGCAGCCTCGGTTTGTTGTAAATAATCGTCTGTCAATGTGACGGCACGAGTTGGATGCGTTTCTTCAGGGGTTAAAAATAAGCCTGCTTTTTGAGCTTTGATTCCCACACTGGAAAGACCCGAAATGCGAATAACCAATGGAGAAATAGTTAACGGTATCAGGATTGCAATGTACCAATAGGTAAATTGTGGGTTGAGCCAAATTATTATCGCTAACCAAATAATGCCTAATATTGATAGTGGCCAGCAAAAATAGAATGACTCGCCCCATGTTAATGCGTCATCATTTCTGGAAGGGGATTTCCACTGGATTTTACTACCTAACCATGCTTTTACCACAAATTTACTATGAAATATCATGCGGATAGGGGCTAAAATCATCGACCATATCATTTCAATAAGGATAGATAAGGTTAATTTAACAATTCCACCCACGTCCTTTGCTCTGGTTTTGGCAATGATAATACCGTAGCTAAAAAATTTGGGTGCAAATAATAATACTAACGTTGTCGATAATAGTCTTATTGCTAACTGTTCATCCCATTTTGGCCAAGTAGGATAAAATTGATTGGATTGGTAAAAATATTGTGGTTCTGAAATATTAAATACCAATAATAGTAGTGTAGAAAAGATTAAAAAGACCAACCATAAAAGTGACGAAATATAAGCCATACCACTGGTCAAAAACATAATGCGATGGGTAAAGGTAATTCCACTTTTAAAGATTAATCTTAAATTGATTAAATTCCCCATACACCAGCGATTATCTCGTTTAAGATCTTCAATCATGTTGCCAGGAAGCTCTTCATAGCTACCATTAAGATTATAAGCAATCCAAACTCCATAACCAGCTCGTCGCATTAATGTCGCTTCTACAAGATCGTGTGACAATATATGAAGAGGCCCTTTACGTTTTTGTAAAGGTGATAAAATACAGTGTTCAATAAAGGGTTTTAAACGAATCATCGCATTATGTCCCCAATATTGTGCTTCACCCAATTGCCAAAAGTGAGTACCTGAACAAAATATATCACTATATATTTGATTAGCGAATTGTTGAATACGCCCATAGAGCGTTTTCATTCTGACTGACTTCGGAGGGGATTGCAAAATACCTGCATTAGGTGTCATTTCCATCATGGCAATCATTTTTAAAATACAGTCGCCAGTCATAATACTGTCTGCATCAAGAATCATCATATATTCATATAAATGACCCCAACGACGACAAAAATCATCAATGTTACCACTTTTACGTTTTACGCGGCGTTTGCGGTGACGATAAAAAATCTGACAGCCGTTATCGGCTTTTTTGGCGTTAAAATCAGCCCAAGCTTTCAGTTCATTGACATATAGATCGGGATCATTGGTATCACTCAAAATATAAAAGTCACAACATGCGGCTTGACCAGTTTCGACGAGTGATTGATAAGTCGCTTCTAATCCGGCAAAAACACGTGCCACATCTTCATTACAAATTGGCATAACTAAAGCAGTGCGATGCGTATTGTCAATATGAGATGCAGGATCGGTTGGAATCGGTATGGTGAATCGATCTTTACCTATGACCGCCAAAATTAATCCCATAATACTTGTCCAAAAACCAATTGAGATCCAACAAAACAAGATAGCAAACAGGACTATTATAATTCCTTGAATAATATAGGGAATCACGTTATAAATTGCCAGTTCAGGGTTTAGCTGCCAATTAGCCATAAAATTAATTTTGTCCCAACTTTGATAGGGTAGCAAAGAAGATAAATAATTTGTGCCTAAATAAGTTTGAATGGCAATCAACAAAAACATGATCAAACGCCGAATAGTGGCAATGAAGCTTTTATTTGGCTTGGATTTGGCTTTGAAAGGTTTATTCCAAATTTGAGGTTGGATTGCTACACGCTCAATGTCTGGATAGGTAGGTTGTTGCTTTCTGTCATCATTAAAATCACGAGTATCACTAATTTGATTCAAGCGATACTTCAAAAATGCCACATCATCAGAAGGCATTTCCTGTTCATTTGATTTCTGACGCCAGTTATCAGCGTCAGAAAGATGTGAAAAGTAATCATTTTTCATAGGATTATCACTATTGTGCAGGATATTGACCACTCCATGTTTCGGATAAAATTTCGTTAGTTTTCTCAGAAGCTAATTGAATACGAATATCAGTGGCTTTTTTGTTATCTTCAACATTAAACCTTACAATGACACGCCATCCTTTAGTGACCGAATTATATTGAGAGTCTGTGCTAACAATCGATCCATTGGTGATACTTGAAATCACCTTAACTGGTATTTTATTGGATAATTGAGGTCCTGCAAAATCAATGACGTAAGCATTAGAACCATCGAGTTTACGAATTAGATTTGCCTGTTTGATATCGCCTAGCGATAAACGCGTACTGACTGCTCTGGCAACATTACTTGGATAACGTTGCTGATCATTTAACGTGTAGTGTAATCGATAGCTAATATCAAGAACATCACCAGCATTGTACTGTTTTTTCGGAACCCAGAACGTTACGATATTGTCGTTAGTTTCATCGGCTGTCGGTATTTCAACGAGTTCCACACGACCTTTTTGCCAATCGCCAAGAATTTCTGTCCAAACACTTGGTCTCTGCTCATAATGATCATCAAGGTCTTGATAATCTTGAAAACCATTATCACGTTGAATTAAGCCGAATTGTTTAGGGTTTTCCAAGCTATAAGATGAAAACGATAGACGTTTAGGATTGTTTAAAGGACGCCAAATCCATTCATTATTGTTGGTTAAAATGGATAACCCATTAGAATCATGCATAGCAGGGCGATAATTCAAAATTGGCGAAGGTTGATTTGGTCCGTATAAAAACATACTTGTTAAAGGTGCCACACCAAGTTTTTTTACCGATGTACGGAAGAACACTTTAGCTTCAACCGTGACAGTGGTATCAACACTTGGGATTAATGTTATTTTGTATGCACCAGTAACACTAGGTGAATCAAGAAGCGCATAAATCACTAAATGTTTTTGATTTGGTTCGGGTCTTTCTATCCAAAACTCTTTAAAACGTGGAAACTCTTCTCCCGATATTTCACCTGTATCGATAGCAAGCCCTCTTGCTGAAAGACCATAGATTTGGTTTTTACCTATTGCCCGAAAATAACTACCACCGAGTGCAGTAAAAACTTCATCATCGGTTTTGGTTGGCGAATTAATAGGGTAATGTACTTTAAATCCTGCAAAACCTAAATTTTTAGTATCTAGTTTATCTAAGTGAATCTGACTAAGGTCAAAATAACTAGGATCATATTTGATTTCTTGAGCGTGATTATTGACGACTTCATTAATCTTAACGGGGGTATCGAAATACATGCCTTCGTGATAAAACTCAAGTTTGAAACGGGTATCTTCATCATTCCAATAAGCTTTTTGATGATTAAATTGAATTTTCTGATAGTCTGCAAATTGTAATGATGCAAGTTCACTCGGGATATTTTTGGAGGGTTGCTGATAAGTTTTTTTTGATAAGTCCTTAGCTTTGTTTATTACATCCTCATACGAAAATGCCCAAGAAGAAAAGCTAATTAACGAAACAGCACAAATGCAAAAAATTTTGCATGTGACTGTTTTATAAAATTGGCTGTTTGGCAATAAATTGTGCATAAAATACTCACATTGGGTTTATCTAAATATATTGAAATAATTAATAATATTATCTTTTGGACTGCCTAAACACTTTTCAACATAATCGTTTTTCATTTCTAAAATAATGCTTGGGTTTTGGTCAATCAAAAAGTGAGCATAATTATCTTTGTTGATTTTTGAATAGAGTGCTGACATATCTTGCTCAGACATTTTAAATAATGGCTGATAGTAGTTGGCAATCTTGGCTGTATCTTTTGTATAAATTGCCGAGACAAAGTCAGCAGAAAGATCACAATAATTTTTGATATTGCTGCGAGATGCCTTGATTTTATTCAGTTCAATTTGACGCGCTGCTTCGTTTTCTTCAGTTATTTTTTTGAGTTGCAGGTCAGATCTCAGCTTGTAATATTCAGTTAAATAAAAATTTAAAACACAAAAGGCTGTATTATCATCATTTTTACACGTTAGCAATCCCCGCTTAATAACATAGTTATTAAAATTTTTGTTGCCAATTAATTGAGCGAGTTGATTTTTTGCATTCACAACATAGGGATTGTTATATTCAGTTTTATTTTGTAAAGCCAATAATTGATCTGTTTCAGTATTCCCTTCCGCTTTTTTCTGTGACAAACCAGATCGAAGTGCGCAACTTGAAACAAGAATAGCAACAATGGCACATGTTAAAATATTACTTATTTTCATATATAAAATTCCATGAACTTATTCTTGAGTTATAAATCAATAGGATGCTATATAGCTATTATTAAAAAATTATATACTTTTTTTTATAATAACACTTTATAACAACGTATTTTTTTGTAAAAAATGTGATAGAACTTACAACTTTATCATTAGTGGTGACAGATCTTCTGAATATTAACTGTAAATTGTGTATTTGTTACAGGTGAAAATTTTGCTTTCGCTTTCAAAAAAGCAATCAGTTCAGATGCATTCATATCTGTTTTAGAGCAAGTATGAAATTTAGCATGTTTTCCAAATCGTTGTTCAATAGCTGCCAGTAGAGATAATTCTGTGTAGCTATTCCCTTCCATCATTTGTAAAACTTCATGACCATGAATTGATACCATAAATCCCTCTTGATGTTACCGATTAATGCTATAACAACGACACTTTTATAACCCGTTTATCTTTATAAAAGCAATGTTTTAACAAGGTTGGGAAAGATATCAGATCTTAACACGAAACAAAAGAATTTAATCGTTAAGATATTGTCAATATATGATGCCTTGATGCTAAATAATTACAGCATTAAGTAAAGATTAATTATCATTAATCTGCAAGGCATCATGTTTTTAATCATTCATTAATATTTGTTAATTTAACGATAATTGATTGATTTTCATTTTTTACTTGAAAGATAGAAACCGAGATAATATCAGTGAGTTTATAACCGATATTATCGTTTATTTTAATCAGGCCTTCATCGGGTAATGAAACGATTTCTTCTCTTACAGAATGTAGCATGGATAAAGGTAAAAAAGCATAGGCGCCAATATCGGTAAGACGAACTCTGGCACCGCCACGATTGATATCCACAATTTCAGCTGAGTATGTTTCACCAATTTTATCTGATAAGTATTGGGCAAATAGATTTTCGGCCATATCTCGTTCTGCCAATCTTAACATTTTCCGCCGTTCATTCATGGTTTTGAGTTGATGTGGATCCGGTGGTGTTAGCGCTTCATGGCGTATATAAGCTTTCAATACACGATGATTAACCATATCGCCATATTTACGAATTGGTGATGTCCAAGTTGCATAAGCGTCAAATCCCAATCCAAAATGGGGTTGAGGTTCAATTGAAAAATCAGCCGGACTTTGAAATTTTCGTAACCGCATGGCTAAGAACGGATCATTATCAATGATGCGACGAAGTTTTATATAACCTGCAAACGATGTTAGTAACGTTTTATCAAACTCAGTTATCCCGTTGTCAGCTAAAATTTTTAAGATTTGATCCAAATATTTAGTGTCAAAGCCGGTGTGAATATTATAAATACCAAAACCAATTTTTTCATTTAACATCGAGGTTAATGCTTGGTTTGCAATCACCATGACTTCTTCAACAATTTGATTAGCTATGCGACGCGGTTCTTTTATAATAGCTTCAACTTGGCGATTTTCATCAAGTACGAAACGGTAGTCGGTTACATCCTTAAAAACAAGCGCATTTTCTTGTCGCCAATTTACTCTGACCTTAGCTAAATTGGCTAAGATTTTAAGTTGTTCGGGTAAAGATGAATGACTTGAAGATAATTCCTGATTGTTTTCCAAGAAGTCAGAAACATTGTGATAAGCAAGTTTGGCTTTTGATTCTATCCAAGCAGAGGTAAAGCTGATGCTATCGAATAAGATATTCCCTGATGAATCAAGTTTTAGATTGCATACCATTGCTGGGCGTTTTACATTCGCTTGCAAAGAACATAAATCATCGGCTAACTCTTTCGGTAACATTGGGATATTGAAATCGGGAAGATAGGTCGTAAAATTCCTTATTCTTGCAATGTTATCAATGTCACTATCTTTTAATACAAATGCTGTGGGATCGGCAATGGCGACATGAAGATGAAAATTACCTTGTTCATCCATATTAACCGAAATGGCATCATCCATATCTTGAGTGTTTTCACTATCTATGGTAAAAAAACAGATGTCAGTTAAATCTTGACGATTTTCAAGCTCTTTTTCAATAATCGATAAAGTGTCAGCTTGTGGTACTGTTGTTTCTAAATTATAACGTGCAAGTGTTTTAAGCCATAATTTGTATTTTGAATCATCTTCAACGATGAAATCGGTAATGGCTGCAAAAAATTTTTTTTTGTCTGCGTTCAAAGGATGTGAAATGAGTGTTGCAACGACCCAGTCATTTTCTTTTAATTTTTGTGGAAGTTGATTATTTACTTTGCAGGGGATCGCAAAACTGCTAGGCATGTTTTCTGGATAGATAACCATTGAACGGTCTTGAAAACCTATTCTTCCGATAAATGATTCTAATGCGCTTTCAAGTAATACTTCAGGTTCAAAAGATTCTTTATCATTGCTTTTGACAACGATTCCAGAAACTTTGTCGCCATGACAAACGGTTTTCATTTTAGCCATTGGTATAAAATAACTGGTTTTGTTATCAACGTCTAAAAAACCGAATCCCTTCTCATGGGCTCGGACTGTGCCTTCAATGCGTGGCGTTTGTTGATGAAGCTCTTGCTTTAGTTGTGCGAGTAATGGGTTATTTTGAAACATATGACTTAATATATAATGAAAATAAGTGCTGAATTCTAACACATTTATAGCTTATATTGTTACAGAATTCATCACTAAATTATTATCAAATATTGGAATAAATTTTTAACATAAATATTAGAGTTGAAATATGAAACTAAACTATAAAATTCAGGGCGAAGGACAGCCTATTTTATTTTTGCATGGTATGTTTGGTAGCTTGGATAATTTGAATATGTTAGCAAAAGATTTTGCTCCGCATTATCAAACTATTCAGGTCGATCTGCGTAATCACGGACTTTCGCCGTGGTCAGATGAAATGAATTATGACGCTATGGCTAATGATGTTGCTGAGCTTTGTCATGAATTACAATTGAAAAATCTTATAATTGTCGGCCATTCAATGGGTGGAAAAGTGGCTATGCAATTAATTCGAATTGTGCCTGAAATTATTCAGAAAGTTGTCGTCATGGATATTGCACCGGTTAAATATTTACAGTCGCCCAATTTTGATGTTATTCAATCATTAGAAAAGTGTTGTTCACAGCATATTACTGATAAAAAACAGATTATGCATATTATGGAGCAACAAGGTGTCAATACAGCGACTATCTATTTTTTATTAAAATCATTTAAAAACGGTCACTGGCTGTTTAATGCAAAAATTATTGTTAAAAATTATTCTGATTTAAGTGATTGGCAAGCAGGCGCGCCCAGTATGAAACCCATTTTATTTATTCGTGGTGGGAATTCAACATATATAGCTGATCAATATTTGGATACACTGTTTTCGCAATTTCCACAGGCTAAAATTGTAACTATTGAAGGGGCAGGTCACAATGTTCATGCTGAAAAAACTGCTGAAGTATTAACGGCATTGCATGAGTTTATCGAAAATAAAATTTAATTGTTATTGGCAAAATAATCGTTGTTGCTCATTTTTATCATAATTAGGTATTGTTACTGTTATGATGACCAATGTACATTGATTATTGTACGTTTTATTTTGTACGTGATATGTCCAATGTGTTGGAATAATATGTTGGGCAATATCAGGATAGCTATCGAGTAATTGGAAGATAACCTGATCAGCATGTAGTTTGTTGGTAATGTAATGGCGCTGATGCAATAAGGCTTTTTCCATCTGCATAAAACTAAGAAGAATGATTGAAAATAGTAGTGAGGCGATCAATACTTCAATCAAACTAAAACCGCCAGCATGCTTATTCACAATCATGGCTTCTTTTCTCTGGGCAATAATCAAGCCACTGTCCTTTATGAACGATGAGTTTGTTATTATGTAAATGCGCTAAAGTATAAAGAAAAAATCCATTAGCTTCTCCGCGTACTAAAATGGCATTATCGTGACTCCATCTCGATAGTTTAATACAAACTTTTAATTGTAAGTTTAGTTCAAGTTGGCATTGCCAATGGGGTTTAGGAGGCTGCCAACGTTGCGTTATTGCCCAACTTAATGATGAACTGGCGGTATTAAATTGTTGATAGTATCGTCTTTCTGTCATGGCAATTTTTTGCCATGATGCAACTAAAAAATGAAATCCGAACAATAAAGATAAGCCTATTATCATTAAAAAAATCACCATAACAATAGCACTAAAACCCGATTGGTTAATAAGACGATTACCTGTTTTCATTTTTGATTATCTTGGTAAGGTGATATTGAATATGAGCATGTTTCTTCAATTCAGCAGTTAACTTTATTTCAATTGTCTGACTGCGTTGCTTGATACTAAATTGAGTGACGTTCACATCATTTGGATCAAACAGGCGTTGCCAATTCAAACCATCACATTTTGTGGCTGCGTGTTTGTATTCGAGATTATTTTGGTGATAGCGAAAAGTAAAGACATCAAAATAAGTAGAATATAAAGATTCGCGACTCCCATTATCACCTAATCCACTGTCATAACGAATAACAATACAATCTTGTCGATCATTAATTTCAATAGGTTTAAATTTTGTTTCTGTGGAAATATGAGGCGTAAACCCAGCACGCTTAATATCTTTAGATAAGCCAGCCAGTGCTTGATGAACTGTTTGTTGTAAATGTGATTTTAAATAATCATCGCTTAGCCGCATTTGGAGTTGTTGATAACATTGACTTGTGCCAATCAAAATTAAACTTGCTATCATTAAACAGATTAATACCTCAAAAAGCGAAAATCCTGATTGCTTTAACATGGAGGCATACCGGATAGATAACCTTGCTCATAACAAAAGCGAACTCTTCCTCGAAATGAGATTAATATTTTTGTTTCGCCTATCTTATTATGAAGTTTTAAAGAAGCTGTTTGTGCCATGTTTCTTCGTCCCCAAAAGGAAATGATTTTTTTATTGGTTAAACCGCTTATTTCAACCGAATTGTTGGGTTTAATATATCGTAATTCACCCTCCATACAGGAATTGGGTTTATCGCCTTTACTGGCAACTAAACACCAAGGTGAGGAAAAAAGATAGAAATGATAAGTATAATTATAAGTGTATGCGTTAATTTGCACTTCGTTAAAAAAATGCGTTAATTGTTTAGTGGTAGTAAGCAATTCTTCTTTAAGTTGTAACGTTTTCCATTGTGTTACACCAATGGAAGCAAATATGGCACAAATGCCCACAACAACGAGCAACTCTAATAAAGAAAATCCTGAATTTTGCATCATACATATTGGTTAAATTAGCGATATGATGATAGTAAATAATGACATTCAAATATCGATTTTTCATTGTCAAAATTGGAACATATTTCACAAATTAATTCCCTTTTTATTAAACAGTATTAAGATGATATGACAAACCGCTTAAAAAGTGCCGGATATTATATTATACTGTCGATCCTGATTAAATTTGCCAACGGACTTAAAAGTTAAAGGAAACAAGAGATGCAACAATTACAAACTATTATTGACGCCGCATTTGAACGTCGTGCGGAAATCACACCATCAAATGTTGATGCTGTTACACGTGATGCAATTAATCAATGTATTCATCTATTAGATAGCGGAAAAATGCGTGTCGCTGAAAAAATTAATGGTGAGTGGGTAACCCATCAATGGTTAAAAAAAGCTGTATTGCTCTCGTTTCGTATTAACGAAAATCAGTTGATTAATGCGGGTCCAACTAATTATTACGATAAAGTGCCATTAAAATTTGCTGACTATGATGAAGCAAGATTTGCGCAAGAGGGTTTTCGTGTTGTTCCGTCTGCTATTGCGCGTAAAGGGGCTTATGTCGCTCGTAACACCGTATTAATGCCATCTTATGTTAATATTGGTGCTTATGTTGATGAAGGGACAATGGTTGATACGTGGGTTACTGTTGGTTCATGTGCCCAAATTGGTAAAAATGTTCATTTGTCTGGTGGTGTTGGTATCGGTGGAGTCTTAGAGCCATTACAAGCTAATCCAACGATTATTGAAGATAACTGCTTTATCGGTGCCCGTAGTGAGATTGTAGAAGGCGTGGTTGTTGAAGAAGGTTCGGTTATCTCAATGGGCGTATTTATTGGGCAAAGTACCAAAATTTATGATCGTGCAACCGGTGAAGTTTATTATGGTCGTGTGCCTGCTGGTTCTGTTGTTGTTTCCGGTAATTTGCCAACTAAAGATGGTAAATATAGCCTTTATTGTGCCGTTATTGTTAAAAAAGTGGATGCCAAAACTTTAGGTAAAGTGGGTATCAATGAGTTACTTCGCACTATCGATTAATTTTTTAATCACACTTAAAAATGCCACTAACTAAGTGGCATATATCTTTATATTTTTCTTAAAATTCTATTTATATTTTTAATCTTTTGAAGAGGAGAGTTTATGCCTTCTTTCGATATCGTATCAGAAATTCAAATGCCAGAAGTGAAAAATGGCGTCGAGAACGCATCACGTGAATTAACCACGCGCTGGGATTTTAAAAATGTTGAAGCTTCGTTTGAATTAAACGAAAAAAACGAGACAATTAAAGCCACCAGTCAATCAGAGTTTCAAGTTCAGCAACTTCTTGATATCTTACGAGATAAATTGGCTAAACGTGGTATTGATGGCGGTGCTTTAGACATTCCTGATGATTTGGAGCATAGCGGTAAACTTTACAGTATAACAGTCAAACTTAAGCAAGGTATTGATAAAGAGTTAGCTAAAAAAATAGTGAAATTAATTAAAGATAGTAAAATTAAAGTTCAAGCTCAAGTTCAAGGTGATCAAGTTCGAGTAACCGGTAAATCTCGAGATGATTTACAAGCGACAATGGCTTTAGTTAAGAATGGTGAATTAGGACAACCTTTTCAATTTACCAATTTTCGAGACTAACCACTGCTTAAATTTGCCGATAATGTTGTCGGCAAGTTTGCTTATTGAATATCCGGTCTTCTTTTTAGCATAATCCTCATTTTTTCTTTTTATACTAAAAAATTTCACCATACTCTACTAAAGGTGATTTTCACAAATTTAGTAAAGATTGAGATTTTTTTTAGCGATTCAGCTATTCTATTCTTATTTCAATCCTCACAACGACAGTGACAGCTAACCTAATGATGAAAAAATTAATCTTATTGTTATTCATGTGTCTCTTCTCTTCCTCTATTCTTGCGCAAAATGATAATAGCGAGGATAAAAAAGCCTTTATCGATGAGCTATTATCAAAAATGACCATTGAACAGAAGGTTGGACAATTGCGTTTAATCAGTGTGGGCGGAGAACTCACACTCGATAAAGTCTTAGATCAAATAGAAGCCGGCGAAATTGGAGGGATATTTAATACTGTTGTCGAGCCTGACTTATCACGAATGCAAGATCGTGCTTTAAAATCCCCAAGCAAGATCCCGTTATTATTAGGATTTGACATTGTGCATGGTCATCGCACTGTGTTTCCAATCAATTTAGGTATTGCCTCTACTTGGGATCGACAAGCAATGGCTCTTGTCGCACAAGTTTCTGCTGATGAAGCCACTTCTGATGGACTTAATATTACTTGGGCTCCCATGGTCGATATTACCCGAGATCCACGATGGGGTAGAGTTTCTGAAGGTTTTGGTGAAGATCCTTATCTTACTTCAGAAGCTGGGCGGATTTTTGTTGAACAAATGCAAAAGCCGTCTTTGGCTGAAAAAAATTCGTTGGTGACAACCGTTAAACACTTTGCGCTTTATGGTGCGGTTGAAGGTGGGCGAGAATACAATAGCACCGACATGAGTGAACGAAAAATGTTTCAAGAATATCTGGTTCCTTACAAAGCGGCAATCGATGCAGGAAGCCAAGCTATTATGGTATCGCTGGTTACAGTAAATGGTATTCCGGCTACCGCAAATCATTGGCTTTTGACCGATGTTCTTCGTAATCAATGGCATTTTAATGGCGTAGTCATTAGCGATCATGGTGCAATTCGGGAACTGATTAATCATGGTGTTGCCAGTAATGCCAAAGATGCTGTTCGAATCGCAATTAAAGCCGGTATTGATGTTAGTATGAATGATGAATATTTTCTTCAATTTATCCCTCAACTGGTCAAAGAAGGGGCACTGAGTGAAGATGATATTAACAATGCATGTCGACATGTGTTGTCACTTAAATATGATATGGGATTGTTTCGTCACCCACATCGTAATTTAGATCCAAACTTAGACATTGAAACGATGTTTGCTGATAATCGATTACATCGAAAAGAAGCCAGAGAAGTGGCACGACGAAGTATTGTGTTATTAAAAAATAATAATAAGCTTTTACCGCTATCTAAAGATCAAAAAATTGCGGTTATTGGTCCGCTTGCTGACTCCAAACGCGATATATTAGGGAGTTGGTCGGGTGCAGGTCGAGCTAATTTAGCCGTGACTCCTTTGGAAGGCATTAATCACGCAATAAACAACCCCAAAAACGTCAGTTATGCATTGGGTGCTAATCTTTCGGATGATCCCGCACTATTTAAATTCTTAAATCTTTACGAAGTTACGGCAAAATTTGATGACAGACCCGTTGAAAAGATGATTAATGAAGCGGTCGAATTAGCGAAAAATGCAGATGTTGTTGTCGCTTTCGTTGGTGAAGCGCAAGGAATGGCACATGAGTCGTCAAGTCGAACAGATATTTCCCTTCCTGAAAGTCAAAAAAGATTACTTCGAGCACTTAAAGCAACCGGTAAACCCCTTGTTATCGCTTTAATGAATGGTCGCCCGTTAACATTAGTCGATGAATATCAACAAGCCGATGCGATGCTTGAAACATGGTTTTTAGGTACAGAAGGCGGTAATGCCATTGCTGATGTCTTGTTTGGCGATTATAATCCGTCTGGAAAATTACCTATGTCATTTCCACGCAATGTTGGACAGATACCTGTCTATTACAGTCATTTAAATACAGGTCGCCCACACGGAACGGAGAATATGGGGAAATACACGACATCTTATTTGGACAGTCCTAATGAACCTTTGTTCCCATTTGGCTATGGTCTAAGTTATACCGATTTCAACATCACTTTTTCTCTTTCAGCGACAGAAATGCAACAAAATGGTCAAATTATTGTCACAGCAACGGTTGAAAATACAGGAAACAGGGAAGGTACTCAAACCGTTCAACTTTACTTACAAGATGTGACTGCTTCGGTAAGTAGACCTGTTAAAGAACTAAAAGGCTTTGAGAGCATTACATTGAAAGCACATGAAAAAGGAGAAGTGCACTTTATTATCAAGCCTGAAATGTTAAAATTTTGGAATGACAAAATGCAATATGTGGCAGAGCCAGGTAAATTTAATGTGTTTATAGGCTCGGATTCAACTACACAAAACAAACAAACTTTTACTTTATTGAATAACTAAACTTTTTATCTCATTAACCTTCGTTAATGGGATAGGCTTAATAGATTTAAATTATGCTTGAATTCGATCTAATTCTACAACTTTTACAACAGATGTGTGTTTATTTAGTTATCGCCTATTTACTAAGTAAAACCCCAATTGTTATTCCGCTCATGCAAGTCACAGTGCATTTACCGCATAAATTAGTTTGCTATTTTATCTTCTCACTATTTTGTATTATGGGGAGCTATTTTGGACTTCACATTGAAGATACTATTGCAAATACCCGTGCTATCGGGGCGATCTTAGGCGGTCTTCTTGGTGGTCCTATGGTTGGTTTTTTAGTCGGTGTGACAGGGGGGATTCACCGCTATACATTAGGGGGAATAACGGCTGAAAGTTGCATGTTATCAACTATTTTAATTGGGCTAATCAGTGGGTTATTGCATTATGCGTTAATGAAAAAAGGTCGGGTTGATCTTATCTATAATCCTTTGTTAGTCGGCGTGCTGGGATTATTGGTCGAATCGCTTGAAATGATTTTAGTGTTATTAATTTCACGCCCTTTTGATACTGTTTTACATGCGGTAAAAAGTATTGCAGCGCCCATGATTATCGCCAATAGTATTGGTTCGGCGATGTTTATGCGAATATTATTGGATCGACGCGCTATTTTCGAACGCTATACCTCGGCTTTTTCGGCAAAAGCATTACAAATTGCAGTGAGCACTGAAGGGCTGTTACGTGATGGTTTCAATCAAGAAAATAGTACAAAAGTGGCAGAAATTATTTATCAAGAGTTAGATATTGGTGCGGTTTCCATTACAGACAGAGAAAAAATCTTGGCTTTTATTGGAATTGGAGATGATCACCATTTACCGGGTACACTGATCACGTCAAATAGTACTTTAGAAGCTATTGAAAAAAATGAAGTACAATATCTGGATGGCGCACATTTACCGTATCAATGTTCAATTAACAAAAATTGCCGTCTTGGATCAACGTTGGTGATTCCACTGCGAGGTGAAAATAATACTGTCGTTGGCACGATCAAATTATATGAGGCAAAAAATACTTTATTTAGTTCAATCAATCGAACATTAGGGGAAGGGATAGCCAGTTTATTATCGGCACAAATATTAGCGGGTCAAAATGAGCATTACAAACAATTATTGTCTAAAACCGAAATTAAGTTATTACACGCCCAAGTTAACCCACATTTCCTGTTTAATGCCTTAAATACGCTTGTTGCAGTTATTCGACGAGATAAAGAGCAAGCATCTAATTTAGTGCAAAATCTATCGATTTTTTTTCGAAAAAATCTCAAAAGAACGGATGAAATAGTTACGCTCAAAGATGAAATAGAGCATGTTAATGCTTATTTACAAATTGAAAAAATGCGTTTTATGGAGCAACTTACGCTTGATATTCATATCCCAGTAGATTTAGAAAATGCTCGTCTTCCTGCATTTTCATTGCAACCAATCGTTGAAAATGCGATAAAACATGGTACGTCCCAATTGATTGGTGAAGGAAAAGTGAGTATAAATGCTTATACAAAAGATTCAACATTGTATTTAGAAGTCATCGATAATGCGGGTAATTATCGAGAAAATAAAAAAGATTTGAAAGGATTAGGACTAAATTTAGTCGATAAAAGAATTCATATTCGTTATGGTGAAAGATATGGTCTAGCGATTTTCTGTCAACCTGACGAATATACGAAAGTGATATTATCACTACCATTGCAAGAGGATGTAATTAGTTGATGTTAAATGTTATTATTGTGGATGATGAACTCCCTGCACGTGAAAATTTACGTTGTTTGCTCGAAAAAGATCCCGATGTTGCTATTATTGCTGAGTGTAATAATGCAATGGAAGCCATCAGTAAAATTCACCGGCTACAACCTGACGTGGTATTTTTAGATATACATATGCCCAAAATAAATGGGTTTGAAATGTTATCGATGCTTGATCCCCAGACGATGCCTAGCATTGTCTTTTTAACCGCTTACAGTGAATTTGCCGTTAAAGCTTTTGAAGAACAAGCATTTGATTATTTACTTAAACCGGTAGAACAAGACCGTCTCAATAAAACACTATGCCGTTTACATCAACATCAATTACCTAATAATGTAAAGCATTTAGATATGGTTAATCAAAATTTAGATTATATCCCTTGTGTTGGTCATAACCGTATCTATTTATTAAATTTAGATGATGTATTTTATATCGCTTCCAAAATAAGTGGTATCTATGTATTTAATCAAAATAATGATGAATATTTTACTGAGTTAACTTTAAAGACATTAGAAGATAAAACCCCTCTTATTCGATGTCACAGACAATACTTGGTTAATTTAAAAAAACTCAAAGAGATTCGCTTTAATGAATCAACGGGTGTAAGTATTATTTTAAATAACGATATTTCAGTCCCTGTTAGTCGTCGATATCTAAAATCACTCAAAGAAATGTTAGGATTATGATTCCAATTATCGATTTATGTAAATTTTATTAAACCGCTCATTGACTGATTTTAACCACTCATTGTTGCCATTCAACCTATGGCTTAAATAGCGATACCATTCTTATCAACAAAAATTTACTATAAGCTTGATATATAAGTCACAAAGGTATACTCAAAACCATAAAATAGGTAAGGAATAGTGGAAGATAGTAAAAAAATTGTTTTTTATTTATCCAAACACCAAGCCAAATAGCATTTTAATGGTGTTAAGTATCGTTTTTATAATCTTAAAACCCAAAAAGAGAATCATTATGAATAATAAAATATTAAAGCATATTCCTTGGGTCATTCTTGCTTTTGTTGGTGCATGCTGTTTGGCAGTCGTTGCATTACGGCGAGGTGAACACATCAGTGCATTATGGATTGTTGCTGCTGCTGTATCTGTCTATTTAGTTGCTTATCGATATTATAGCCTTTATATCGCTAATAAGGTTATGCGATTAGATCCTACTCGAGCAACGCCTGCTGTCATTAATAATGACGGATTAAATTATGTTCCGACCAATAAATATGTTTTATTTGGTCACCATTTTGCTGCTATAGCTGGTGCAGGTCCATTGGTTGGTCCCGTTCTTGCTGCACAAGTTGGTTATTTGCCCGGTACACTTTGGTTACTTGCTGGTGTTGTTTTTGCTGGCGCAGTACAAGATTTTATGGTGCTTTTCTTATCATCTCGCCGTAATGGTTCTTCATTGGGTGAAATGATTAAAAGCGAGATGGGGCCAATTCCTGGTGCTATCGCCTTATTTGGTTGCTTTTTAATTATGCTCATCATTTTAGCGGTTTTAGCGTTAATTGTTGTGAAAGCATTAGCAGAAAGTCCTTGGGGTGTATTCACGGTTTGTTCAACTGTACCTATTGCGCTGTTTATGGGTATCTATATGCGATTTTTAAGACCCGGTCGAGTTCTTGAAATCTCAGTCATTGGTATCGTTTTACTTATATTATCCATTTGGTTTGGGGGCGTTATTGCTCACGATCCTTACTGGGGGCCAGCGTTGACATTTAAAGACACAACGATTACTTATGTGCTAGTCGGTTATGCCTTTATCTCTGCGATGTTACCTGTATGGTTAATATTGGCACCACGTGATTATTTAGCGACGTTTCTAAAAATTGGCGTTATTGTTGGTTTAGCAATAGGAATAGTCATTTTAAATCCTGATCTAAAAATGCCAGATGTAACTCAATATGTTGATGGGACTGGCCCTGTTTGGAAGGGATCATTATTCCCATTCTTATTTATTACGATAGCTTGTGGTGCGGTTTCTGGATTCCATGCGCTTATTTCTTCTGGTACCACGCCAAAATTATTAGCCAACGAAAAAGACGCACGCTTTATTGGATATGGTGCAATGTTAATGGAATCTTTTGTTGCCATAATGGCGTTAGTCGCAGCTTCAATTATTGAACCTGGTCTCTATTTTGCGATGAATACTCCGCCAGCAGGATTAGGGATTACAATGCCTGATTTGCATAAATTGGGGACTGATGATGCACCAATGATAATGGCGCAATTAAAAGATGTCACCGTTCATGCAGCCGCAACGGTTAGTTCTTGGGGCTTTGTGATTTCGCCAGAACAAATCTTACAAACGGCCAAAGATATAGGTGAACCGTCTGTCTTGAATCGTGCCGGTGGTGCACCAACGCTAGCGGTAGGTATTGCTTATGTCTTCAACCAAATTTTACCGGGAGCGAATATGGGCTTTTGGTATCATTTCGGTATTTTGTTTGAAGCCCTATTTATTTTAACGGCGCTTGATGCAGGAACACGCTCAGGTCGATTTATGTTACAAGATTTATTAGGTAATTTTGTCCCGTTCTTGAAAAAAACAGACTCACTTATCGCTGGCTTTATTGGTACGCTGGGATGTGTGGGACTATGGGGATATCTGCTCTATCAAGGCGTTGTTGACCCATTAGGCGGTGTGAAGAGCTTATGGCCATTATTCGGAATATCCAATCAAATGCTAGCTGCTGTTGCGCTAATTTTAGCAACAGTCGTATTGATTAAAATGAAACGAGCGCAATACATTTGGGTTACTATCATTCCGGCTATTTGGTTACTAATCTGTACAACTTGGGCATTAGGTTTGAAATTATTCAGCGATAATCCGCAATTAGAAGGCTTCTTCTATTTAGCTAAAGAATATAAACGTCAAATTGCTGAAGGTGGTAATACGTTAACGGCTCATCAAGTTGACAATATGCATCATATTATTATTAATAATTATACGAATGCAGGGTTAAGTATATTATTCTTACTTGTGGTATACACGATTATCTTCTTTGGTATTAAAACTGCGCTTAAAGTTCGTAACAATAAACAAAGAACAGATAAAGAAACAGCTTATGTTCCTATACCAGAAGGTGGTGTTAAAACATCAATGTCACATTAATTGGTCTGAATCGGGATGTCATAGCGATATTGCCTCTCGACAGTAAACTCCAATTATTTTAGTTAAAGCTCAACAATCTTACATTGTTGGGCTTTTCTATGTTTGCCATGAAAAAAATGCTTCCAATATTCTAAGGCTTGTTAAATTAAAAAATTTAGCGTTGTTGGCATAACTCTCTATATGTCATTTCCAGTGTGATAGCATGTCGCATGGATAAGTCAAACGAATGTAAACAATTAATCGTAACTGTTATGACAAATATTTGCGGTTTATTAACTAAAAAAATTAGCCAATAATTATTATTGGCTAATAGGATAAATGAATGTTAAGGTTAGTAGTATCGAATCAATGATACTGCTTTGTTACACAATAAAGATTGCATAAATTTTGGTGCATTTTTAGTATCATCATTCGATATATAAATCTTATTTTCTTTACAACTTTCAATCATCTTCTCAATGTCATTTTTTTGATATTTGTTTTTTAAATATGATATGAAAACATTTTAAATGATAGGTTCAACACTTAAAATTATTCCATCGACAGAAGTAACAATAACGGATTGACCTACTGGTAAATCTTGATTACATCTAGCTGACCATGTGCCATCTTTAATTTTAACTCGACCAGAACCATTAACAATTGCATCAGTGACGACTGTTTTAATACCAATTAAGTCATGTTGAGGTTGATTAATTTGGTTTTTACTTGAACGATGTTTTCCTTTGCTTTTAAGCCAGACATACCAGAGATAAACAGAAACGACAGTAAAAATTGAAAATAAGAACCATAAAGTTGGCCAAGATAATGGAATTACCCAAGCTATTATTCCCACACAAATGGCAGAAATTCCACACCAAAGTGCATATCCACCTATACCTAATAATTCGGCAATCAGAAAAATAATGCCTAAGGCAATGAAAATCCAATGAGGAGAGTTATAAATAACTGTAAAAAAATCAGCCATTATTTTTTACCTTTCATTTTATAAAGATTAAAGCAATGCCTCTATTTTAGCATAGTGTAAATTCGCTAAATTAGAGGCATAAATATCGAAAAATTATTATGAATTAGTTTTTGATTCTTTAATTAATTCTGCAATACCACCAATACTGCCGATTAAATTAGATGCATCAAGTGGCATCATAATAACTTTACTGTTATCTGATGAACCGATTTGTTGTAATGCTTCGGTATATTTTTGGGCAACAAAGTAGTTAATCGCATTAATATTCCCTGCAGCAATTGCTTGAGACACCATTTGTGTCGCTTTTGCTTCAGCTTCAGCGGCACGTTCACGCGCTTCAGCTTGTAAGAATGCGGCTTCTCTTTCCCCTTCAGCTTTCAAAATTTCAGATTGTTTTTCACCTTCAGAACGTAAAATAGCCGCTTGACGTACCCCTTCTGCTTCAAGAATTTCAGCACGCTTATTACGTTCTGCTTTCATTTGAGCATTCATGGCTGCAATTAATTCAGCAGGTGGACGAACGTCACGAATTTCAATACGGGTAATTTTAATCCCCCAAGGGCTAGTTGCATCATCGACAATACCCAATAATTTAGAGTTGATATGATCACGTTGTGATAACATTTCATCCAGTTCCATACTACCCAGTACAGTACGTATATTGGTCATCATTAAGTTAATCACAGCACGCTCTAATTGATTAACTTGATAAGCGGCTCTTGCTGCATCTTGTACTTGGATAAAACAAACCGCATCAATTTGCACATTCGCATTATCTTTTGAAATAACTTCTTGTGATGGAATATCAAGCACTTGTTCCATCATATTAATTTTTCGTCCCACACCATCCATAAATGGAATAATGATATTTAATCCGGGTTCAAGAGTATGGGTATATTTACCAAAGCGCTCTATAGTATATTGAAAACCTTGCGGAACAATAGTAATAGCTTTTAATACAGTAATTAAAGCAAGTATAACGATAACGCCAATAACGATGTAAAAAGTAGGCATAGACAACATTTCCTTAGTAATTAGAATTCGGGGCTATTTTAATGATAAATTTCTAATTTGACTAGCTATTATTAACTTAATTATATTAAAACGATTATCGATAATTTATTTAAATTTAATTGTTGACAACACACTAATGAACTAGTTTAATAGTACAAAATATATTAAACAGATAATGATGATGACATTACGATACTTATACCTAGTTATTTATTCATTCACAGGCTTTGGTTGGTGGCACATTAGCTATTTCGGGTGATGTGATTATCTGTTTTTTCATAAACCCGCTTAATGCGGGTTTTTTAGTTTTGAATTAATGATTAAAAAATTAAATAATAGTGAGTCGACAATGAATAAGCCAATTTTAACCCAGCTAACTAAAACTATTAGTTATCATCAAGATCCGACGTTAGTATTTAACCAATTATGTGAAAATCGTCCTGCAACGTTATTGCTCGAATCGGCTGAAATCGATAATAAGCAAGGTATTAAAAGTGTCATGATTGTTGATAGTGCCTTACGTATCTCGGCAATAAACACGCAAGTGACTTTTGAGGCCTTGACCACTAATGGTGAAAAGTTGTTACCTTTATTGCACCATGCTTTTGATGAAAAGGTCATTAAAACATTCGATCATTCCCAAAAATTAACCTTGAGCTTTCCGACGATTGATAGCTTGCAAGATGAGGATTCTCGCTTAAAGTCGCTATCGATTTTTGATGCGTTAAGAACATTACTTAAGATAGTAAATATTCCTGAAAAAAGTAGTTCGGATGTCATATTTGTTGGTGGGTTATTTTGTTATGACTTGGTAGCAGGATTTGAAAAGTTACCTATTTTACCAACAGAACAATGTTGCCAAGATTTTTGTTTCTATTTAGCGGAAACCCTATTAGAAATCAATCATCAAGAACATGTATCAATTTTGAAGGCTACCGCTTTTACGTCAGATCAGATTGAAATATCTCGCTTAACTCATCGTTTAGCTGAATTAGATGCGACGTTAAGCAAGCCGATGAAACCAATTCAAACCCAATCACTGGCAAGCATTGATGTTACGTGTAATAAAAGTGATGAAGATTTCAACACGGTTGTTAAAAAAATGCAAGATGCTATCCAACAAGGCGAAATTTTTCAGGCAGTGCCTTCCAGACGTTTTATGTTACCTTGCCCAGCCCCTTTATCGGCTTATCTAGTACTAAAAAATAATAATCCAAGTCCTTATATGTTTTATATGCAAGATCGTGATTTTGTCTTGTTTGGGGCATCACCTGAAAGCGCGCTTAAATATACTAAAGCAACAAATCAAGCCGAAATCTACCCGATTGCCGGTACTCGCCCTCGAGGATTAACGGCGAATGGTGAAATTGATTATGATTTGGATAGTCGATTAGAACTTGAGATGCGCACCGATAAGAAAGAGTTAGCAGAACATTTAATGTTAGTTGACTTAGCCCGTAATGATTTAGCGCGTATATGTCAACCTGGTACTCGCTATACTAAAGAATTATTAAAGGTTGATCGTTACTCTTTTGTTATGCATTTGGTTTCGAGAGTGGTAGGGCAATTACGACATGATTTGGATGCCTTACATGCTTATCAAGCGACAATGAATATGGGAACGTTAACGGGCGCTCCAAAAGTTCGAGCCATGCAATTAATTGCCGAATCAGAAAAAGTAAAACGGGGTAGCTACGGTGGCGCAGTGGGGTATTTTACTGCCAATGGTGATTTGGATACTTGCATAGTTATTCGTAGTGCGTATGTGGAAGCGGGGCTTGCAACCGTTCAAGCAGGTGGGGGTGTAGTGTTAGATTCAGAACCACAATTTGAGTCTGATGAGTCACGTAATAAAGCTCGTGCCGTTGTTCGTGCGATTATGGCAGCACATAATGTAGAAGGTGTATTTTAATGGCTAATATTTTATTTATTGATAATGTTGATTCCTTTACTTATAACTTAGTCGACCAACTTCGTAATAGCAAACATTGTGTCACTGTTTATCGTAATACGATTCCAGCCGATGTGATTATTGAAAAATTATCTCAAATGCAAAATCCTATTTTAATGCTATCACCAGGTCCTGGTACGCCTAGTGAAGCAGGATGCATGCCAGAACTACTTAAGCGTCTGAAAGGAAAATTGCCAATAATTGGTATCTGTCTTGGCCATCAAGCAATTGTTGAGTCCTATGGGGGAAGCATTGTACCAGCAGGTGATATTTTACATGGTAAAGCATCGCTTATTGAACACGATGAACAAGCTATGTTTAAAGGGTTACCCAACCCACTACCTGTTGCTCGATACCACTCTTTAAAAGGCGAAAATATTCCAAATACACTCACCATTAATGCACTTTGTAATAATATTGTAATGGCAGTGCGCAATGATCATGATCAGGTTTGTGGTTTTCAGTTTCATCCTGAATCGATTTTAACTACTCAAGGTGTAAAATTATTAGAACAAACGATTGAATGGGCACTCAATCCACCACAACCAGAGTTACAATCAAAAGCTGAGGCCATTAGTGATAAACAAGAATATAACATTCAACCCATTATCAATAAATTGTATTTAGGACAAACATTAACCCAAGACGAGAGTAAAATTCTATTTAATCTTATTATTCAAGGCAAAATTGAACCAACCGTTTTAGCCACTGCGGTGATTAGCATGAAAGTAAGGGGTGAAAAACCCGATGAAATTGCCGGCGCTGCTCAAGCTTTGCTTGAAAATGCGGATAGTTTTGATATTCCCGATTATGAATTTACCGATATCGTGGGAACAGGTGGTGATGGCACCAATAGTATTAATATCTCCACAGCAAGCGCTTTTGTCGCAGCAGCATTAGGCTATAAAGTGGCTAAGCATGGTAATCGTGGTGTATCAAGTAAATCGGGATCGTCCGATGTATTATCGGCACTAGGAATAAAATTAAATATGCCTGCCGAAGCATCGCGTAAAGCATTAGATGAATTGGGGGTTTGCTTCTTATTTGCGCAACAATATCATTCAGGCTTTCGTCACGCTGCGCCCGTACGTCAGCAGTTAAAAACAAGGACTATTTTCAATGTGCTTGGGCCCTTGATCAATCCGTCCAGACCTAAACGTATTTTATTAGGGGTTTATCATCCCGATTTAATTAAACCGATTGCTGAAACGCTAAAAATGCTCGGTTACACTCATGCTTATGTCGTTCATGGTTCCGGAATGGATGAAGTTGCTATTCATGGTGAAACCCAAGTGGCTGAAGTTCGAAATGGCGAAATTCGCTATTTTACTTTGACACCACAAGATTTTGGGCTAAAACAGTATACCTTAAAAGATATTGAAGGTGGTACACCTGAGATGAATCGTGATATGTTAATAGCCATTTTACAAGGTCATGGTAAACCGGCGCATGAAGCGGCCATTGCTGCTAATGTCGCCATGTTAATGAGCCTGTTTGGTCAGTCAGATTTAAAACAAAATGCGCAGCAAGCAATTGAAATGATGCATAGTGGCAAAGCATATACGCTTTTACAACAATTAGCAGCAAGGTAAAAATGGAGAGTAACATGGTTATAAATACATTAACCGAAAATGTTGAAATGGCGACCGTTTTAAAAAAGATCATTGATGATAAAAAGCAATGGCTTATTGAACAAAAAAAACAAAAACCATTAGACACATTTAAAACATCAATCAAACCAAGTGATCGAGATTTTTATCAAGCTTTACATCAGCCTAAAACGGTGTTTATCTTAGAGTGTAAAAAAGCGTCGCCTTCAAAAGGCTTAATTCGTAACGATTTCGATCCTGCGAGTATTGCTAAAGTTTATAAAGATTATGCTTCAGCTATTTCTGTACTGACTGATGAAAAATACTTTCAAGGTCGTTTTGAATTTTTGCCAATTGTTCGCAATGAAGTGGCACAACCTATTCTTTGTAAAGATTTTATTATTGACGAATACCAAATCTATTTAGCGCGTTATTATCAAGCTGATGCTATTTTATTAATGCTATCTGTTGTCACCGATGATGAATATCGTCATTTAAGCCAGATTGCGCATCAACTTAATATGGGTGTACTAACTGAAGCGAGTACGGAAAAAGAAGTCGAACGAGCCATTGAGCTTGGTGCTAAAGTCATCGGTATTAATAATCGTAATTTACGTGATTTAAGTGTCGATTTAAATCGGGTTAAGAATTTGTCTAAAACAATCCCGTCTGATCGCATTATTATCAGTGAATCAGGCATATATACCCATAATCAAGTGAAAGAACTCAGTCAATTTGCCAATGGATTTTTAATTGGTAGTGCATTAATGTCTGAATCTAACTTAGCGTTAGCGATTCGAAAAGTTATGCTAGGTGAAAATAAAGTATGTGGTTTGACGCGAACAGAAGATGCTGTTGCAGCTTACCAAGCTGGCGCTGTTTATGGGGGATTAATTTTTGTCCCCCAATCACCACGCTATATTTCACCTATAAAAGCGCGTTCGCTTATTGCTGTAGCTCCACTTAATTGGGTTGGTGTGTTTAAAAATGAAGATATCGAACAAGTAAGCCAAATCGCCAAGCAATTATCACTTTATGCTGTTCAATTACATGGCAATGAAGATGAAGACTATTTACAAACCTTACGTCAACAGCTGCCTCAATCCTGTCAAATCTGGAAAGCGCTAAGTATTAGCGATGTCATCTCAGAACATCACCATCCACTAATTAGTCGCTACATCTTTGATCATGGAGCAGGAGGAACAGGAAAAAGTTTTGATTGGTCATTATTAAATGGGCAGGATTTAAATAATGTGATTTTAGCGGGCGGTATAAATCCACTAAATGTCAAATCTGCATTAGCGACTAAGGTTATCGGCATTGATATTAATTCTGGTGTGGAAATGTCTGCAGGTATTAAAGATAAACAGAAAATTAAAGCCGTATTTGAACAAATTTAATTAATTTTAAAAAGGAATGGTTATGTCTAAATTAAATCCTTATTTTGGTGAATTTGGCGGGCAATATGTCCCTCAAATATTAATGCCGGTCCTTGAACAACTTGAGGATGCTTTTATCTCTGCGATCAACGATCCCAGTTTCCAACAAGAGTTTAACGATTTGTTAGTTAACTATGCAGGTCGACCTACAGCACTCACATTATGTAAAAATTTAACGGCGGGTACGAAAACTAAACTCTATTTAAAACGTGAAGATCTTGTGCATGGTGGGGCACACAAAACAAATCAAGTATTAGGGCAAGCTTTATTAGCCAAAAGAATGGGAAAAACGGAAATAATTGCCGAAACCGGTGCTGGGCAGCATGGCGTAGCGTCAGCTTTAGCATGCGCACTACTAGGTTTAAAATGCCGCATTTATATGGGCGCAAAAGATGTTAAGCGCCAAGCACCTAATGTCTTTAGAATGCGTTTGATGGGTGCAACAGTTATTCCTGTTGAAACGGGTTCTGCAACATTGAAAGATGCTTGTAACGAGGCATTACGAGATTGGTCTGGTAGTTATGAAAAAGCACATTATATGTTAGGCACAGCTGCCGGACCGCATCCTTTTCCAACTATTGTCCGAGAGTTTCAACAAATGATTAGCCGTGAAGCAAAACAGCAAATTTTAGAAAAAGAAGGTCGCTTGCCTGATGCTGTCATTGCTTGTGTGGGTGGGGGGTCAAACGCTATTGGGATGTTTGCCAATTTTATTGAAGATGAATCGGTCAGATTAATTGGTGTTGAACCGGGTGGTCATGGTATTGAAAGTGGCGAGCATGGCGCATCACTAAAACATGGTAAACTGGGCATTTATTTTGGGATGAAATCGCCAATGATGCAAACCGATGAAGGACAAATTGAAGAATCTTATTCGATATCTGCGGGTTTGGATTTTCCATCGGTTGGACCTCAACACGCATATTTAGACAGTATCGGACGGGCTGATTATGTATCGATTACTGATGACGAAGCATTAGCGGCTTTTAAGGCTCTATCACGTAGTGAAGGCATAATTCCCGCATTAGAGTCATCGCATGCCTTAGCGTACGCTATTAAGATGATCAAAGTAAATCCAAACAAAGAACAGTTATTAATCGTCAATTTATCTGGTCGTGGGGATAAAGATATCTTTACTGTTTATGATATTTTAAAAGCAAAAGGAGAAATAGAATGAGCCGCTATCAAAAACTATTTGATAAGTTAAAGCAAGAAAAACGAGGTGCATTTGTTCCTTTTGTTCCCGTAGGTGATCCTAACCCAGAACTTTCGTTACAAATAATTCAAACATTAATTGATGCGGGGGCTGATGCGTTGGAACTTGGCATCCCATTTTCAGATCCTATGGCGGATGGTCCCACCATTCAAAACGCCAATATTCGGGCATTTCAAGGCGGTATCACCGTTGATAAATGTTTTGAAATTTTAACCAAAATCCGACATGATAATACTCATATTCCAATTGGATTACTCATCTATGCTAACTTAGTATTCAAAAATGGTATTGATAACTTTTATGCTAAATGCGCTAAAGCAGGGATAGATTCAGTATTGATTGCAGATTTACCTGTTGAGTATGCGCAAGAGTTTCTAGGCTCAGCTGAAAAACACGATATTGCACCTATATTTATTTGTCCACCAAATGCCGACGATGAAGTGATTAAAAATATTGCTAAATATGGTAAAGGATATACTTATTTAGTGTCTCGTGCTGGTGTGACAGGGACTGAAAATCGTGCCAATAAACCTCTTACCCATTTATTGAAAAAACTCATTGAATTTAATGCGCCTCCTGCAATTCAAGGATTTGGTATATCTGATCCTAACCAAGTGAGTGAAGCAATTAAATCGGGAGCAGCGGGAGCCATTGCTGGTTCTGCGACAGTCAAAATTATTGAACAACATTTGGATAATCCACAAAAAATGTTGCATGAATTAGCCATTTTTGTCAATAAAATGAAAAATGCAACTGTAAAATAGTTTCCCAAAAAGCATTATCCAATATTCATCACAAAAACACGTTTTTCCGCTGAAAATTCAGCGGAATTCCTTATGATTTAATTAGAAAATATTATAATGTATTTTAAAGTGAGTAATTAAAAAAATAAGACAAAATCACTATCTGAAATATTTCAATAACTTCAAGTAAAACTGTTAAAAAAGCGTGATTTTCAGTTGCATTTTTTTCAAAATATAGTATACTCATCAACCATCTATCGCGGGGTGGAGCAGCTTGGTAGCTCGTCGGGCTCATAACCCGAAGGTCGTTGGTTCAAATCCAGCCCCCGCAACCACTTAACTTTTCATCCATAACCATTTATCCTGTTATTATTGCATGAAAGTTCGAAACAAGTGGCTTCATTATAGTTAGTTTTAAATGTAAGCCTCGCATGTCGAGGTTTTTTTACGTTTTGATTTAAGCGTAAGTTTTTAAGGAATGTTGGGCTTCATGCCCTTTTTTATTTTCTGCAGTGGAGGTTTGTTTGGCTAATATAGAGCAACAATTGACCGATATCATTCAAGAGCCTGTTAATGCGCTTGGTTTTGAATTAGTCGGTATTGAATATATCCGTGGCCGTTACCCAGTGTTACGAGTTTATATTGATAGTGAAGAGGGTATTTCTGTTGATGATTGTGCTGATGTTAGCCGACAAATTAGTGCGGTACTTGATGTCGAAGATCCTATCAAAGATGCCTACAATCTTGAAGTCTCATCACCAGGTATGGACAGACCATTATTCACGCTTGAGCATTATAAACGTTTTATTGGTGAAGAAATTACGATGAGTTTACGTATCCCTGTTGCTAATCGTCGTAAATGGAAAGGACATATTAAATCCATTGATAATGAGATGATTACATTAACAGTTGATAATAATGATGAGGTATTTGCTTTTAGTAATATACAAAAAGCAAACATTGTACCTAATTTTAACCTTAAATAGAGTACGGGTGTAAAGGATGAATAAAGAAATTTTAGCTGTTGTTGAAGCGGTATCAAATGAAAAAGCACTTACGCGAGATAAAATTTTTGAGGCGTTAGAAACCGCATTAGCGACGGCAACCAAAAAGAAACATACAGTTGATATTGATGTTGTCGTTAAGATTGATCACAAAACGGGTGATTATGACACATTCCGTCGTTGGCTTGTTGTGAACGAAGTTACTCAACCGACGAAAGAAATGACTTTAGAAGCTGCGCAATACGAAGATCCTTCAGTAAAAATTGGTGATTACGTTCAAGAGCAGATAGAATCGGTTGCCTTCGACCGTATTACTACGCAAACAGCCAAACAAGTGATTGTGCAAAAAGTTCGTGAAGCTGAACGTGCGATGGTTATCGACATGTTTAGAAATCGAATTGGCGATATCGTAACAGGTATTGTTAAAAAGACTAATCGTGATAGCGTTATCCTTGACTTAGGAAATAATGCTGATGCGATGATGTCCCGCCATGATATGTTACCACGTGAAAACTTTCGTATAGGCGATAGAGTTCGAGGCATCTTGTATTTAGTTGAACAAGATAACAAACCGGCACAACTTTGTATTAGTCGTTCAAATCCACAAATGATGGAAGAGTTATTCCGCATTGAAGTACCAGAAATTGGCGAAGAAATGATTGATATTAAAGGCGTTGCTCGTGATCCAGGTTCACGCGCGAAAATCGCAGTAAGCAGTAATGATCGTCGTATCGATCCTGTTGGTGCTTGTGTTGGAATGCGTGGTGCGCGTGTTCAGGCTGTATCCAATGAATTTGGTGGTGAGCGTATCGATATCGTTTTATGGGATGACAATCCGGCACAATTTGTAATTAATGCTATGGCGCCTGCCGATGTAGTTTCCATTGTTGTTGATGAAGATAAACATACAATGGATGTTGCTGTCAATGCCGACACTTTACCACAGGCAATTGGTCGTAACGGTCAAAATATTCGTTTAGCTTCGCAGCTGACCGGCTGGACATTAAATGTCATGAGTACCGAAGATTTACAAGAAAAGCATCATGCAGAATCATTTGCAGCAATTAATAATCTGATTAAACATCTGGACATTGATGAAGAATTAGCAAAACTTTTAGTAGAAGAAGGATTTACCTCACTGGAAGAACTTGCTTACGTTCCTGTTGATGAATTGCTTGAAATTGAAGAACTTGATGAAGAACTCGTTGAAGCATTAAGAAATAGAGCCAAAGATGCATTAACTACCATAGCATTAGCGAATAGTGGTGATAAACGACCTGCGCAAGATTTATTAGATTTGCCAGGTATGACACAAGAATTAGCCTATCAATTAGCCCAACATGATGTAATCACCTTGGAAGACTTAGCTGAACAAGGTACAGATGATCTAGTCGGGATTGAAGGTTTAACAAGTAACCAAGCTGGCGACTTTATTATGGCTGCTCGTAATATTTGTTGGTTTGCAAATGAATAATTGAGGGATAGTAATACATGACCAAAGTATCAATCGAAACACTGGCTCAAGAGATAAATACTCCAGTGCAAACACTTTTGCAACAGTTTGCTGATGCAGGCATTAAAAAAACTGCAACAGATACTGTTACACAAAAGGAAAAAGAAGCTTTGCTTGCGCATCTAAATCCTCAGCAAGGCCCAACAAAATTAACGTTACAACGTAAAACACATTCTACCTTGAATGTATCGAGTGGCGGTGGCAAAAGCAAAGAGATTAAAATAGAAGTACGCAAAAAACGTACGATTGTTAAACAAGATCCTGCTGAACTTGAAAAAGCACGACTTGAAGCAGAACGTAAAGCCAAACAGGAAGCTGAATTAAAAGCACGTAAAGAAGCTGAAGCGCAAGCACAATTAGCTGCTCAAGAAGCCAAAAAACGTGAAGAGGCCGAAGCTGAAAAACGTGCACAAGAAGCAAAAGAAGCTGAAAAAGCAGCAGAACAATCAGTGACACCTAAGGTAAAAAAAGCACAAGAAGAAAAAGCGCGTCTTGAAGCTGAAGCTAACGAAATTAAACGTAAAGCTGAAGAAGAAAATCGTCGCAAACTAGAAGCAGAAGCTAAACGCATGGCTGAAGAAGCGCGAAAATTAGCTGAACAATATAGCGATGCTGATGATAATGACAACAATGGTGATGATGAAGATTATCATGTTACTACGTCTAAATTTGCACGCGCAGCAGAAGACGATACCGACCGTGAAGTTGAAAGCGCACGTGGTCGAGGTCGTAATGCAAAACAGACCAAACAGAAAAAAGGCAGCAAATTATCTGAAGGTAAAGCAGAACGTGAAGAAGCACGTGCTGTTACTCGTGGTAATAATAAAAAGAAAGGTAAAAGTACCTTACAACAAAGTTTTAATAAACCTGTGCAAGCGGTTAACCGAGATGTGGTTATCGGTGAAACGATTACCGTTGCTGAACTCGCTAACAAAATGGCAGTAAAAGGTTCAGAAGTCATCAAAACGATGATGAAAATGGGGGCAATGGCAACCATTAATCAGGTTATCGATCAGGAAACAGCTCAACTAGTTGCTGAAGAAATGGGACACAAAGTCGTTCTTCGTCGTGAAAATGAACTAGAAGAATCTTTAATGAGTGATCGTGATACGGGTGCAGAAAAAGTTTCACGGGCTCCGGTTGTGACCATTATGGGACATGTAGACCATGGTAAAACTTCATTGCTTGACTATATTCGTAAAGCAAAAGTTGCCTCAGGCGAAGCAGGTGGTATTACTCAGCATATCGGTGCTTATCATGTTAAAACAGCAAATGGTGAGATCACTTTCTTAGATACACCAGGACATGCGGCATTTACTTCAATGCGTGCTCGTGGTGCAAGAGCAACCGATATTGTTGTTCTTGTTGTCGCAGCAGATGATGGCGTCATGCCTCAGACTATCGAAGCAATCCAACATGCTAAAGCTGCAAATGTACCCATGGTTGTTGCCGTAAACAAAATCGATAAACCTGAAGCCGATCCAGAACGTGTAAAAGGTGAACTTGCACAATATGGTGTTATGTCAGAAGATTGGGGCGGCGACACACAATTTGTTCATGTATCAGCTAAAGCGGGTACAGGTATAGATCAACTGCTTGAAGCCATTTTGTTACAAGCGGAAGTGCTTGAACTCACAGCTTACGAAACCGGTATGGCAAGTGGTGTGGTTATTGAATCATTCCTTGATAAAGGTCGTGGTTCTGTTGCTACAGTACTTGTTCAATCAGGAACATTACGTAAAGGTGATATCGTTCTATGTGGTTTTGAATATGGTCGTATTCGTGCGATGCGTAATGAATTAGGTAAAGAAGTGACCGAAGCAGGTCCATCAATTCCTGTTGAGATACTTGGTCTATCGGGTGTACCTTCTGCTGGTGATGAAGCAACTGTTGTCCGTGATGAAAAGAAAGCACGTGAAGTGGCATTATATCGTCAAGGAAAATTCCGTGATGTTAAACTTGCTCGTCAACAAAAAGCGAAACTCGAAAACATGTTTACTAACATGACTGAAGGTGATGTATCTGAACTTAATATCGTATTGAAAGCTGATGTTCAAGGTTCGGTTGAAGCGATTTCTGACTCATTACTTAAACTCTCAACCGATGAAGTTAAAGTTAAAATTATTGGTTCGGGTGTGGGTGGAATTACCGAAACGGACGCATCGCTTGCTGCGGCTTCAAATGCCATAATTTTAGGCTTTAACGTACGTGCCGATGCTTCAGCTCGTAAAGTGATTGAAACAGAAAATTTAGACCTTCGCTACTATTCTGTTATTTATGATCTGATTGATGAAGTGAAACAAGCCATGAGCGGTATGTTAGCACCAGAGTACAAACAAGAAATTATTGGTCTTGCTGAAGTCCGTGATGTGTTTAAATCACCTAAATTTGGTGCAATTGCTGGTTGTATGGTCACTGAAGGTGTGGTTAAACGTCATAATCCAATCCGTGTTTTACGTGATAACGTGGTTATTTATGAAGGCGAACTTGAATCACTACGTCGCTTTAAAGATGACGTTAATGAAGTTCGTAACGGTATGGAATGTGGTATTGGTGTACGTAACTACAATGATGTTCGTGTTGGGGATTCAATCGAAGTCTTTGAAACAATCGAAATCAAGCGTACAATCTAAGATTGATAATACAACCATGTTATAGGCAAGGTTTATACCTTGCTTATTCATATTTTAAGGAAAGTAGATATGGCAAAAGCATTTAACCGCTCATCTCGCGTTGGACATGAATTGCAAAAAGAAATTGCAATCATATTACAACGAGAAATTAAAGATCCACGTCTAGGCATGGTTACTGTTTCGGGGGTAGATATTTCACGTGATCTATCTTACGCTAAAGTATTTGTGACATTTTTAAACGACGATGATCCACAAGTTATTGAGCAGGGTCTAACCGTACTCAATGATGCGAAAGGATACATTCGTACTTTAATTGGCAAAGCTATGCGATTACGCATTATTCCAGAAATCAAATTCTTTTATGATGAATCATTGGTTAAAGGTATGCAAATGTCTAGTTTGGTCTCTGATGTTATCAAACAAGATAACGAACGTCATAAAGATTAATTTTATTGGGCAATAAAACTTCAAAAAAAGAAGTTGGTTACAATTACATTACACGTTAATACAAAGTCTACATCATGAATATAAAAAAAACTCGCCGTGATCTTCACGGCGTTTTATTGTTAGATAAACCACAAGGCATGACATCCAATGATGCATTACAAAAAGTTAAACGACTTTTTAATGCGAAAAAAGCGGGGCACACAGGCGCTCTTGATCCTTTAGCCACCGGCATGTTACCTATTTGTTTAGGTGAAGCGACCAAATTTTCTCAATATTTGTTAGATTCTGATAAACGATATCAAGTTATTGCTAAGTTAGGTGAACGAACAGATACGTCAGATGCAGACGGTCAAATCATCTGTTCTAAACCAGTCAATATTACTCAATCACAAATTGATGAAGCATTAACGCATTTTCGTGGGGATATTTTACAAGTGCCAACCATGTTTTCTGCATTAAAGCACCAAGGTAAACCACTTTATGAATATGCTCGGCAAGGCATTCTCATTGAACGAGAAGCAAGGCCCATTACCGTTTACGAAAATCAATTTATCCAATTTGATACCAATACTCATGAATTAACTTTAGAAATACATTGCTCTAAGGGAACGTATATTCGAACGATTATTGATGATTTAGGAGAATTACTGGGTTGTGGTGCACATGTTATTTATTTAAGACGTCTGCAAGTTTCTAATTATCCCATTCAACAAATGGTGACTTTAGATACTCTACACAATTTAGCTGATAAAGATGCTTTATTAATGCCAGTAGATAGCCCAATGAATGCGTACCCAAAAGTCACACTCACTGAACAACAAGGTAAGCATATTTTATTAGGTCGAACGATAGAAATTGATACGGTCATTAATGATAAGATGATTTCGCCTCAAGAAACGTTAGTCAGGATTTATCAAGATCAAACATTTATTGGTGCGGGCGTTCAGATAAAAAATAAACTTTCACCAAAACGATTGATATCATCATAGTTATAAAACAGAATCCAACAGAAATAAACGTTCTGTCACGATTAATAATAGCGACGATGTTTAATTACTGACTAGTTAATCAATAGGGATTCTGTTTCAACAAGGTGGTATTGCAATGTTGATGCACTTTTTTGTTTAAGTATGTCACAAAGTAAACGGGCTGATTTTCTTCCCATATTAGATAAAGGTTTATAAATTCGGCTAATCTGGTCTAATTCATTATATTGACGATCTTTTGAATGATTAATATAAGTAATAGCGATAGGGGTCGTTAGCTGATCCTTGCTTTGATTCACTTGATGCAATATTCCCAGTACCGCAGCAAAAGGATGTTGGGAATTTTTCTGATCATAATATTGTTCATCCAAATAATTTAAATGAATGTTATCTGTGCAAATAATCGCAGTGGGTGGTTTATTACTTTCAATTAATTTTTTGATAGCCGATCGCCCTTGCTCATAACTAAAGCAATGATGAATTAGGTAATTAGAATCAAACGTAATATTAGACCTTAGCAAGGCTTGTTGATAACCTTGTAAAAAAAGTGTTGAACTCATTTTATGACGGTCATTAATGATAACTGCAATTTTTTTATGCAACTGATGCACTAAATATTGAGTGATATTAAAGGCTATGGTTAAGTGATCAAAATAAACGCAATTAAAATCAAGCGAAAAATGGTTAACCAAAATAATTGGTGGCAAGGTGAGTTTATAATTTTTAAGGATATCTAAATAGGGAGCATCATTGATAATCACAATACCGTCAAAAATGTTTTGCGTGACATATCGGATCAAATGATGAATATCATTTTGACTGGAATAAGCAAAACGTAAATAAAAAAATTGGTATCCCGCTTCTTTTAAACCAGTTTCCAACCCAATATTGATCAAGCTTTGTGAGAATAATTGATTATCAATAATTAAAATTTTTTGCGTTTCACACTCGACATGATAGGGTTTAATATTAAAGGGTGTATCAATCCCCAACTCCTCAATTGCTTTATAAACACGTGATTGTGTTAATGCAGAGGTTAAATTGGGCGTGTTTAATACTCTTGACACGGACGCAATTGATAAATTTGCCTTTTGGGCAATCATAGCTAAAGTAACTTTATTCATAAAATAGGATTCTAAAGTGTTACATGATGCATCACTTTAATCGTAATTTTATAATGAGTAACGGATAAAAAATGAATTTGTCGATCTTGCTTCCAAAATTAATAGCTCTTTTTTTTCAGCTATCCTTACAAATATAATGTTATAATCTTTGTTAAATTTTATTGATTGGGTTTATATATGTCAGCATGGAATATTGCCATTGTTGGTGCGACAGGACAAGTAGGTTCTGCGCTCATTGAGTTACTGCAAGAGTATACTCAAAAAAATCATAGTATTGAAATTGATAACCTCTACGTAGTCGGCAGTGATAACAGTGCTGGCGAGATTATTCGATTTGCAGGTAAAAATTTAACGGTTATTGATAGTGCTCAAATGGACTTTAGTCAATGCCATTTTGCTTTTTTTGTCGCGGGTGCGAAAACCAGTGAAAAATATGCTCAACAGGCAGCACAAGCAGGATGCATTGTTATTGATGCAAGTGGTTATTTTGCTGATCAAGATCATATTCCACTAATTGTGCCACAAGTGAATAATCATGTTTTAGCCGAATACCGTAACGAAAACATTATTGCGGTAGCTAGTGCCCCTGTTTCTCAATTACTTCGCTGTGTTGCGCCTTTAACGGATATCGAGTTACTCACTAATTTGCATGTAACAAGTTTCATTCCCTCTTCAATGTATGGCAAACCAGGCGTTGAAGAACTGGCTGGTCAAAGTGCTCGATTATTAAATGGTATGCCTGTTGATAATGACTTATTTGACAAACAGCTTGCTTTCAATCTGTTACCTATTTCACATGAATCTGATAATTCAACATATGGTGAAAAATCACTGATAAATCAAATTCGTAAAGTTATCAATAATTATCAACTGCCAATATCGATTGAATCGGTTATTGTTCCGGTATTCTATGGACTTGCTCAATCGGTAAATGTTTCTAGCAGTTTACCGATTGAATTAGATATGGCACGTTTTAGCGAATATGGTGTTGAATTACAAGGGGACACGCTTTCAACACCTGTTACTGAAGTTAATGCCGAATCAGAATCTAATTTGACGATTAAATTATCCAATTTAAGGCATAGTTTTGGTCATTATGAACAAATCCAATTTTGGTCGGTTGCTGATAATATTCGCTATTTAGGTGGAATAATGCTCATCCAGACGCTTGAGATGCTGATTAATGACTACCTCTAGAATTGCACTGGGTATTGAATATGACGGAAGTGAATATTTTGGTTGGCAACGCCAACAATCCGTTGATTCAGTCCAAGAAAGATTAGAGTCTGCTTTATCGGTTATCGCTGATGAGCCTATTACGGTTTTTTGTGCAGGTCGAACCGATGCGGGAGTCCATGCAACAGGACAGGTTATTCACTTTGAAACAAAAGCACAACGATCTCACAGTGCTTGGACAATGGGGGTCAATTCCCACTTACCGCCAAATATTGCGGTGCGTTGGTCTCAACCTGTTGCGGAAAGTTTTCATGCAAGATTCAGCGCAACTGCTCGACGTTATCGTTATGTAATTTATAATCACCGTTATCGTCCTGCAATTTTATCAAAAGGGGTTACGCATCATTATTTACCCCTAAATGAAAAGCTCATGCATGAAGCTGCACAATATCTGTTAGGAGAAAACGACTTTTCCTCATTTAGAGCCGCACAATGTCAGTCGTTAACGCCTTGGCGAAACATTCATCAAATTAGTGTAACCAGACAGGGGGACTATGTGATTGTGGACATAAAAGCGAATGCGTTCGTACATCATATGGTGAGAAACATCGTCGGCAGTTTGCTAGAAGTGGGTGCTGAAAATCAAAAGCCACGATGGATTGATGATTTATTAAAAGCTAAAGATAGAACACGGGCGGCTGCAACAGCAAAACCGGAAGGTTTGTATTTAGTTCAGGTGGATTATCCACTAGAATATCAGATACCTAATCTTGCATTAGGCCCCTTATTTTTAAGCTAGCGAAATGATAAGCTTAAATATGAATTAAATTAAAAAGATGAATCTAATGAATACTGATGAAATCATTACCAATAAAGACGGTAATAATCAAAATGCGAAAAATGCTAAACTACATAGCTTAAAGTTGCCTCCCCATTCTATAGAGGCAGAGCAAGCTGTTCTTGGTAGTTTAATGCTGGATAATCTGCGTTGGGATGTCGTTGCTGAAATGATTACCGAACGGGATTTTTATTCACGTCATCATCAACTTATCTTCGCTGAAATGCATATTTTAGTCGGTAAAGGAACACCAATAGATTTAATTACGCTTTCAGAAAGTTTAGAAAGTAAGGATTTGCTTGCTGACGTGGGCGGATTTGCTTATCTGGCTGAATTATCTAAAAACACCCCGAGTGCCATCAATGTTGTGGCATATAGTGATATTATCCGGCAACAAGCTATATTACGTGAACTTATCAGCGCATCAAATGAGATTGCAGATAACTGTTATGCGACAGAAGGGCGGGACAGTAGTGAAATATTGGATTTAGCTGAAAGTAAAATCTTTCAAATTGCCGAAAGCCGTACCAAGCAAGGAGAGGGACCAAAAAGCATAACTGAAGTACTGGAAGCGACGGTCGCTAAAATCGAAGAGCTTTTCCAACGTCCGCATGATGGCGTAACAGGCGTTTCAACTGGTTTTTTAGATTTAGACAAAAAAACAGCAGGTTTACAACGTTCAGATTTAATCATTATTGCCGCACGTCCTTCGATGGGAAAAACAACTTTCGCCATGAATTTGTGTGAAAATGCCGCAATGATGCAAGAAAAACCGGTATTAATATTCAGTTTAGAAATGCCTTCAGAGCAAATTATGATGCGTATGCTCGCTTCACTTTCACGGGTAGACCAAACACGTATTCGTACTGGTCAATTACAAGATGATGATTGGGCTCGTATTTCAAGTACCATGGGTATTTTACTTGAAAAGAAAAATATTTATATCGATGATTCTTCCGGATTAACGCCAATGGAATTACGTTCCCGTGCCAGACGTATTTATCGCGAACATAAAGGGTTAAGTATGATTATGGTCGATTACCTGCAGTTGATGCGAGTGCCGAATATGTCAGAAAATCGAACATTGGAAATAGCTGAAATATCACGATCATTAAAAGCATTAGCCAAAGAATTACAAATTCCGGTTGTTGCACTATCACAGCTAAATCGTAGTCTTGAACAACGCGCAGATAAAAGACCAGTGAATTCGGATTTACGTGAATCAGGATCGATTGAACAAGATGCCGATGTAATCATGTTTATTTATCGTGATGAAGTATATAACGAAGCATCTGAACACAAAGGCATTGCCGAAATTATTTTAGGTAAACAGCGTAATGGTCCAATAGGTAAAGTAAGATTAAAATTCCAAGGTCAATTTTCACGCTTTGATAATTATGCTGATTCCAGCAAATATATGGATGATGAATAGTTAAAAAATTCCAAAGCGAAAATTGCGTAAATGTCATATTGACTAACAAGCCACATTTACGCAATTTTATTAATGGTTAATTTTGACGGCTTTTAATATAGGCATAACATTGTGCAAAAACAAAAATAGTTGCTTGTAAAATCACAATGCAAGCACTGGTAGAAGCGTCTAAATGATAACTGATCAATGTTCCCATAACGGTTGAAAAGACAGAAATTAACACCGCAATAACTAACATTCTTTCAAATCTTTTACTGATTAAAAAAGCAGTAATACCTGGTGCAATCAACATAGCAATGACCAATATAACCCCAGCTGCTTTTAGCGATCCTACAATAGTTAAAGCTAGAATACTCAGTAATCCATAATGTAATAATCGAACGGGTAATCCTACCACTCTCGCTTGAACAGGATCAAAACAATAAAGCATGAGATCACGACGCTTAATGATAACAATAATAGACACGACAGCGGCAATAAAAATAATTTGTATTAATTCTGCATAACTTGTACCAAGCACACTACCAAATAAAATATGGTTCAAATGTTGCGACGTATCAACTTTAGAAAATAGCACTAAACCGAATGCAAACATACCCGAAAACACAATTCCCATGACGGTATCTTCTTTAATTCGGCTGTTTTCTTTTATATAACCGGTAGCAACTGAGCAAAATAAGCCTGACACAAAAGCCCCGATAATAATGGGAATCCCGGCTAAGAAAGCAAGAACAATACCGGGTAATACCGCATGTGATATCGCATCGCCCATTAATGACCAACCTTTCAAAACTAAAAAGCACGATAGTAGGGCACAAACTATACCGGTTGCAAGCGCGGCTAAAATGGCTCTTTGCATAAGAGGAATCGTAAAAGGATGAAAAATGAAATACCCTATATCAATCATACTTTATCCCCTTTACTTAAGCGAAGTTGTCTAATTTTACGGCGATTAGAAATTAATCCTTGTTTAGGTGCAAATAGAAAGGCAAAAATAAAAACTAACGTTTGCAAAGTAACAATAACGCCACCGGTTTCACCATTTAAAAAATAACTAAACCATGCTCCAATAGCACTGGTTAGTGCACCAATTACTACCGAAATAATCAATAAATGTGAAAATCGATTAGTTAGCAAATAAGCGGTTGCACCGGGCGTGACAACCATTGCGATAACTAAAATTGCCCCGACCGTTTGTAAAGCTGCAACTGTACAAGCACTCAAAATAGTAAAAAAAAGGATTTTTAAAGGTAAAGGTCTCAATCCGATCGATCTGGCATGGATTTCATCAAAAAAAACGACTAATAAATCCTTCCAGAATAATAATAAAAGTACAATTGAAACCAATATGATAATCTGTACTTGCCACATATCACTATCATCAATACCTAAAATATTACCAAAAATAATTGTCTGGGCATTAATAGAAGTCGGATTTAAGGAAAGAATTAATAAACCAATCGCAAAAAAAGTAGAAAAAATAAAACCAATAATGGCATCTTCTTTTAATCGGGTTATTGCTCTTACCATGGTGATTGAAAGTGCAGCCAATATCCCCGTAAAAAAAGCCCCCACTGAATAAGGTAAACCCAGTGCATAAGCTCCGGCAACACCAGGGACAACTGAATGAGATAAAGCATCGCCCATTAATGACCAGCCCTTTAACATTAAAAAGGCAGATAAAAAAGCACAAGCTGCGCCGACAATGCTACTTACCCAAATGGCTTTTAGCATAAAGTCATAACTAAATGGTTCAAGAAGGAGTTCCATTTATTGCTGTCCTTTTAGTTCATAATCATGATGTTCAACAAGTAAATCTTGATGAGGAGAATCATCTTTACCTTCACCATAAAATATTGCTGCACGTTCATCATCGGTTAATATAGATACCTTGCGAGGATCTTCATCTTCATGTAACTTTTCACCCGAAAGACTTAAATAACGCAAAGCACCGCCAAAAGTAGTCATTAAATTTTGAGGGGTAAACGTGGCTTGGGTTGATCCAAAAGCAAGAACAGTTTGATTGATCAAAACAACTTGATCACAAAATTCAGGCACACTACCTAAATTATGGGTAGAAACTAAAATTAAATGCCCTTCATTACGAAGATCTTTCAAAAGTTCAATAATGGCATTTTCTGTTTTAACATCAACCCCAGTAAAAGGCTCATCTAATAAAAGAACTTTACCTTGTTGAGCTAACGCTCTGGCTAAAAATACACGTTTTTTTTGACCGCCAGAAAGCTCGCCAATTTGTCGATGTTTAAAGTCGAGCATATCAACACGCTTTAGGGCAATATCAACTTGTCTTTTATCCTCTTTACTTGGAATGCGTAAAAAAGACATATGTCCATAACGTCCCATCATTACTACGTCAGACACTAACACAGGAAAATCCCAATCAACCTCTTCCGTTTGGGGTACATAAGCAATAATATTTTGTTTTAATGCTTGTTTTACAGGCGTATTATTAAAAGTCACTTGTCCTTTAGTTGGTCGTATCATCCCCATAATGCTTTTAAAAAGTGTGGATTTACCACTACCATTAACGCCAACCAGTGCACATATAGTGCCACCATGTAAGCTAAAACTTGCATCATGAATAGCAGTGTGACCATTATTATAGGTCACAGTAATATCATCAACGTTTAGGCAAATTTGAGTCATTAGTTTTCGAACCCCTTAGCTATGGTTTCAACAGTCACTTTTAATAGATCGATATAGGTTGGTACTGGGCCATCTTTAGTTGAAAGTGAGTCAACATATAACACACCGCCATACTTAGCGCCCGTCTCTTTACTTACCTGCTTAGCCGGTTTGTCCGAAATCGTACTTTCACTAAAAACAACCGGAATATTATTTTTACGAACAGTATCAATAAGATTTTTAACTTGTTTAGGTGTACCTTGCTGCTCAGCATTAATAGGCCACAAATACGCTTCTTTAAGATTATAATCTCTTGCCAGATAACTAAAAGCCCCTTCACTGGTGACTAACCAACGTTGAGATTCTGGAATTTTGGCTAGGCGTTCTCTTAATGGCGCATCAAGGGCTTTAATCTTAGCAACATAATCGGCAGCATTCTTATTGTAAATATCGGCATGTTTCGGATCATATTTAACAAAAGCAGCACGAATATTTTCAATATAAGTTAAAGCAAGTGTCGGAGACATCCAAGCATGTGGATTAGGATTACCTTTATAACTTCCTTCCTGAATTGGCATAGGTTCAATTCCTTCTGTTACCGTAACCGAAGGAACATCTTTAATATCTTCAAAAAAACGTTTAAACCAAAGTTCTAAATTAAGGCCATTCCATAATACTAAATCGGCAGAAAGTGCTTTGGTAATATCTTGAGGGGTTGGATCATATTCATGAATCTCGGCGCCAACTTTAGTAATTGACTCAACTATCGCTGCATCGCCCGCAATATTTTGTGCGATATCTTGAATCACGGTAAATGTTGTGACAACTTTAAATTTTTTTTCTTCAGCGATTGCAGTGTTAGCCACGCCAGTAAGAATAATTAATGACGCAAAAATTAATTTTAATAACGTTTTACGACTTTTGATAGAATTGAATTTCATTAGCAACTCCTATTTAATAATACACTCAATCATCTTCAAGATACCGAGAAATCAAGGAAAACGTGAAAGCTAAAAAGAAATCTTTTTCATAATAGCTTCCTTTAACTATTCAATAAAGTGATAAAAATAAATACACTTTAAATGTTAATGAGAATTATTATCATTTAAGTCGCTAAAGTCAAATAAATTTGTTCAATTTAGTCAATTTTTAAATTATTAGATAACATATTTTAAATAAATATTTATTGAAAAAGGAGATAGCCTTATCTATTAGAATAATAGCTATTTTAATAATTGATTTATTGAATTAACTATAATTAAAAAAAATTTAAAAAATTGAATCAATATTAAATTTGATAAAATTTATTTAAAAATGATTAAAAAACAATCCATCAGTTCATATCTGCGACATCATCAAAAACCTTTATTTTGCTAGAAAAATAAGCAAATTTTAACAAAATTTCTTTATGAAAAAATTAATTAATTTAAGCGTTAAGATTGTAATTAATTCGTAAATCGTGTAATTTATTCATAACTTAAGGGTAATTATTTATTTTAGCCTTTAAAGGGAATGGAAATTTAGGAGAAATTATGTCAAACAGTTATCAAAATGAAGTCCCAGCTGCTCGCGTGAATATCAGTTTAGATTTACACACTGGCGGAGCCTCAAAGAAAGTTGAACTACCACTTAAAATTTTGTCAATTGGCGATTATGGTCGTGGAAAAGACAAACGTTCACTTTCTGAAAAAGAAAAAGTATCGATTAATAAAAATAATTTCGATGCTGTGTTAAACGATTTTAGACCAGAAGCTAAAATAAGTGTACCAAATACACTTGCAGATGATGGTAGTGACATCAGTGTTGATTTGGTGTTTGAATCTATGAAAGATTTTTCACCAGAACAAGTCGCTAAAAAAATCCCACAACTTCGTTCTTTACTTGCTATGCGCAATCTATTACGAGATTTGAAATCAAATCTATTAGATAACGCTACTTTCCGCTATGAACTTGAAAAAATAGTGAAAGATCAACAACTCTCTGATGAGCTTCGTGCTGAATTAGAGTCAATTGTATCTGAAAGTAAAAAATAGAATTTTTAATCAATCAAGACTAAATTTGCACAGCAAAATATAAAGTTTGATAAAATTAAGAGATAAAAGTAATGAACGTACAAAAACAAAGCAATGCTAGTAAAGCAACTGTAGTAGAAGAGAATGGTAGTGTTTACCAATCTTTATTCGATAAAATCAATTTAAGTCCAATCAAAAAAGCGGGTGAAATTGATAAATTTGAAGATAACGAAGTATTATTTGAAGCTTCACAAGATGAACGTGTCACAATGGCGATCGATATATTGCTAAAATTGATCCAAAGTTCATCACAAAAGATTGAAAAATTAGATAAACACCTATTAGATTATCATATCAGTCAAATAGACCAAAAATTAAGTCGCCAACTTGATGCTATTATGCATCACGAAACGTTCCAAGAAATCGAAGGAACATGGCGTGGATTAAAATTCTTAGTTGACCGTACTGATTTCCGTCGTAATGTCAAAATTGAACTTTTAGATGTTTCAAAAGAAGAATTACGTCAAGACTTCGAAGATGCGCCAGAAATCATCCAAACAGGTTTCTACCGTCACACTTATATTCAAGAATATGACACACCGGGTGGTGAACCAATTGGTGTAACAATTTCAAATTATGAGTTTGACCGCAATTCACAAGATATTGCTTTATTACGTAATATTTCTAAAGTTGCAGCTGCTGCACACATGCCATTTGTAAGCTCTGTTGGTCCAAAATTCTTTGGTAAAGAAACCATGGAAGAAGTTGCCGCAATTAAAGATATTGGCAACTATTTCGACCGTGCAGAATACACCAAATGGAACAGCTTCCGTGAAACTGATGATTCACGTTACATCGGCTTAACTTTACCAAGAGTACTTGCTCGTCTGCCTTATGGACCAGATACAATTCCAGTACGTAGCTTCAATTATGTTGAAGATGTTAAAGGACTTGATCACAACCGTTATTTATGGACTAATGCATCTTATGCGTTTGCAGCAAACATGACTCAAAGCTTCATTCGTAATGGTTGGTGTGTACAAATTCGTGGACCGCAAGCTGGTGGACTAGTTGAAGATTTACCAATTCACCTTTACGATTTAGGTACAGGTAATCAAGTAAAAATTCCTACTGAAGTGCTTATCCCTGAAACACGCGAATTTGAATTTGCAAATTTAGGATTCATCCCATTATCTTTCTATAAAAACAGAGATTATGCATGTTTCTTCTCTGCGAACTCAACGCAAAAACCAGCACTTTATGATACAAAAGAAGCAACAGCAAACAGCCGTATTAATGCTCGTTTACCTTATATCTTCTTATTATCACGAATTGCTCACTACTTGAAAGTTATTCAACGTGAAAATATTGGTGCGACTAAAGACCGCCGTATGTTAGAACTTGAATTAAATAAATGGATAAGCAACCTTGTCACTGAAATGACAGATCCAAGTGATGAAGTTCAAGCAGCTCACCCATTAAGAGAAGCAAAAGTTATTGTTGAAGATATTGAAGATAATCCAGGATTCTTCCGTGTTAAAACATTCTTAATTCCTCATTTCCAAATCGAAGGAATGGATATTAATTTATCAATGGTATCACAGATGCCAAAAGCTAAATCATAAGTATTAGCTTTTACTTGATTTCATTAATATCTTTTAAGGAGTGTTAGGACACATGAAAATATTTCGTCCTTTATGGAATGAAGGCGTCTTTTTGACGCCTCAACAATTTCAACAACAAGCGTTGTGGGATCAATTCACTTCACAAAAATTAGCCACTCTAGCGGTGGCTAACCCATGGGGAATTGAAAGCCTATCTATTGATTTGCAGGCACTAACCTTCGATCGATTACAAGCAGAATCAATTAGTATCCGATTTTCTGATGGTGTTGTTATCAATACCGATATAGCAGACAAACTACCGGAAGCAAGAATATTAAATACCGATATACCGGTCGAACTTGAAGAAGTAACCGTATTTATTGGTATACCATTACTGCAAGCCAACGGCGGTAACTGTTTACAAGAAAATCAACGTCTTGAACGTCCACTGAGGTATAGACAAGAATGGGTAGAAGTTACCGATTTATTGGGGCAAAATGTCGAAACTATAGCAGTTGAGCATTATGCGTTAACATTCTTATTTGATTTTGAAAATCATAGTGACTACCTAACTTGTCCTGTAGCACGTTTAAAACGAGATCTAAACGGGCGATTTGTACTTGATCAAGAATATCTTCCACCAATGTTAAATCTGCATACACAAAGCGGAACATTAGTTAAAGAACTTGAATTATTATGTGTTCAAATGCAAGCCAAACGGCAACATTTAACAGGAATGCGCCATGAGCGAAATCAACAAATGGCTGAATTTGCCACCGCTGATGTGTCATTATTCTGGTTATTAAATGCATTAAATACCTATGAACCTCAACTCAAATTTTTACGAGATAATCCAACGATTCATCCTGAAAAGCTTTATCAAACATTAACAGCCTTGACGGGTGCGTTATTAACTTTCTCATTATTAAATAATGTGGATGGTATTCCAGCTTATCAGCATGATAATCTTAATGAAGTTTTTCCTCCATTATTTGGATTAGTACGCAACTTACTAGAAGAAAGCTTACCGTCTCGAGTAATTAAAATTGAATTAGTTCATGACAAAGACACACTATGGACTGGACGATTAAATGATTCTCGTCTTGTTGAAGATGCTGACTTCTATCTTTCAGTACGCTCAAGTATGCCAGGTCATCAATTACAATCACGATTCCCAATCTTATGTAAAGCAGGTGCACCTGATGATGTAAGACAAATTATACATTCTGCGTTATCCGGTATTCCAATTAAAGCACTTAGCCATGTTCCGGCAGCTATACCAGTGCGTTTGGACAATCAATATTTTGCATTAGATCTTTCACATGAAGCGGCAAAAAATATGTTACTTACACGCTGTTGTGAATTTTATGTACCACGTGCAATGCCTGATATTTCGTTAGAATTATTCGCCGTATTGCGGTCATAGGATCAAATTATGAGCATAGAATCAAAAGCAATTAATATTGACGAATTATTACGAGATTCCATTTTAGTTGTAGTGCAGTTAAAAGCTAAAGCTGATATTCCATCGGGACATAAATTGTATGAACTATGTAAGCAACAAGTTATAACCGTACGAGAAAAATTACATCAAGCGCAGTATAGCCAAGATGTAATTGATGATATCAGTTATGCTTTATGCGCTTTATTAGATGAAACAGTATTACTTTGTCATCGAGATAATCCGAAAAATCAAGATTACGATGAATGGTTAGGTTCGCCATTACAAGTTATCTATTTTAACACGCACAGCGCAGGTGATGACCTATTCGATAAAATTCGTTCTCGCTTAAAAGCCGATAGAAAAGAAGGAATTGTTTTAGCATGTTTTGACCGAGTATTAGGACTTGGTTTCCAAGGTTGTTATCTTGATAGACCTCAAATGGAACGAGAGCACTTGATACTCGCGCTACGTGAAGCTTTACGAGAATATGAGCCAGAACAATCATATCCAATCATAGAACAGACCAAAACATATCGTTATCAGTTTAGAAAAACCATTCTATTAGCTTGTACTGTCGTATCGGTTATTGTCGTTATTGGGCTTTACTTTTTATTGGATAATCAACTAGACAACTTAGTTAAGCAACTTGTTGGTTAAAAAGGTTTATTATGAGCGATTACCCTAAGCGCATTCAAATTATATATGCAGTTGTATTGAGTTTATTATTATTGTTTGTTTTCCTACCAATAACAATTGGCTGGAAAATACTTGGATCGATTCTCGTCTTTGCTATTGCCGGAGGTGTTCTTTGGCAAATGCGACGTTATCGTCGAGTGCTAGCATCATCAACAGCAAATATCCAATTTTTAACTCAAAAACTTGATTTATTACCGGCAAGACAGCGTTATCGTTTACCAATACTTATGGTTACGGGTAGCGCAGCTAAAGATTTTTTTCCTGATGATTTATCGCTTGCCGAATCTAATGTATTAGTTTCGTCCGAAGCAGTTTGGATCTACGTTGATGAATTTTCACATCTACCGATAGTTTATGATTCATTAGTGGCGAAATGGCCTGATATGCTTGGTCGTGTAGGTATTTTTCTTGCCTTAACACCAGAAACAGAAGACAAACAGGGCTTATTTGTAGCTAAATTACAAGCATTTCGTCAATCATGGGTGGATACTTGTCGAATAGCTAAATACCAAATGCCTGTTTACCTTTCAACACATGTTGGATTAAACGACTTAATCTATGACGAAAATAACCCGTTACCTGTATATTGGTTTCAATTATTAAATCAAAAATTATATTTGTTAGATCGTTATTTGTCGCCAATTACAAATTGGGTAAATGATATCAAAATTCCAACCGATGAACGTGAACGGCGATTAAGACTTCGTCCATTTTTAAGTGAAACAGAAAATTGGATCGAAAACGTAGTATTAACCACTTTAGTCAATGAAAAGCAACCTATTGCTAAATGTGTTCCCACAGGTGTAGCAATCTATCCAACTAATCAATCGATTGTTCACGACAACCTCATGCAAAAAATATGGGAAAATGCGACAAGTTTATCATTACCAAATACGCATAAAATACAAGACGGTATTACCCCGCCAGATGCATTAGTTAAATTTATGCCAATTGCATACCCATTTTCGCCTATTAGTTCAATGATCTGTGGTTTAGTTATTATCACATCATTATTTTTAATGGGAAGTATGGGGGCATCATTTTGGAATAACATCAAATTAATCGATAGCATTCAAAATGATATTCATCATTACCATCTAGTTCCAATGGACAATTATGATGAGAAAAAAGAGGCACTTGAAGTCCTACGAAATGATAAAACAATGTTAAATCAATACTATGCTAAAGGTGAACCTATACGTTTAGGAATGGGACTATATCGTGGATTACAACTAGTTGAACCGCTCAATATAGCCATGAGTGACTACGTAGCAAAACCACCAGAGCCTGAAAAAGTCATCGTTGAAAAAACGCAGGTCATTGTTAAAGAGCCACCTCCGCCAATTCGTCTAGATAGCTTGGCGTTATTTGAAAGTGGACAAGCAAGTTTAAAATCTGGTTCCGAAAAAGTACTTATTAATGCATTAATGGAAATACAAAAACAGATTAATACAAATCCTGGTACAGGTTGGTTAATGATCATCACGGGTCATACTGACTCAGTTGGCGATGAAATCAAAAATCAACAACTATCTTTTAATCGAGCCATGTCAGTACGTGATTGGATATTAAAAGCCAGTGACATACCAGAAACCTGTTTCGCCATCCAAGGGTATGGTGCAAAAAAACCTTTAGTGGATAACGATACTCCAGAAAATCGTGCAAAAAACCGAAGGGTAGAAATAAATTTAGTTCCTCAAGCGTCAACATGTATTTTGACGAATGAAAACTAAGAGTGTGAAACAAAAACAATAAAAGGAGATAAACAATGGCTGTACCAGCTTATATGTTTTTAAAAGATGACGGCGGTGCCGAAATCAAAGGTTCTGTAACCGTTGTTGGTCGTGAAGGAAGTGTTGAAGTGGTTGAATTCGATCACCGAGTATACATCCCAACCGATGGTAATACAGGTAAATTAACAGGAACTCGTGTACATAAAGCACTTGAATTTGTTAAAGAAGTTGATGCATCTTCACCTTACCTATACAAAGCTGTAACTACTGGTCAAAACTTAAAATCAGTTGAGATCAAATGGTACAAAATCAACGATGCAGGTCAAGAAGTTGAATATTTCAATACATTAATGGACGGTGTAAAAGTCGTATCTGTTAAACCTGAAATGCACAACATCAAAGATCCAACGAAAGAACAATACAACCACTTAGAACGTATTGAACTTCGTTATGAAAAAATTACTTGGACTTATAAAGATGGCAACATCATCCACTCAGACAGCTGGGTAGAAAGCCGAGGTTAATTTTAACTTACACAGTCCCTATTTATAGGGGCTGTATTTATTTTATTTAAGATTAAGGAAAGAAATAGTAATGATAGCTGATCCCTCTGTTTTATTAAGACGACTAAATCCGTATTGTGCGAAATCGCTTGAAGCTGCGGCTGGATTATGCCAAACACGAGCACATACCGAAATTACACTTGAACATTGGTTATTAAAATTACTAGAACAGGGTTCAGGTGACATAACGATAATTTCAAGACATTATCAACTCGATATGGATAAAATTTGGACTGGATTACTCAATTATCTAGACGCACTACCGCATACCATTAACACAAAACCAAGTTTATCGCCATCGTTGATCGCTGTAATGCAATCAGCATGGTTAAAAGCATCGCTAGAAAATCATGAAGAAGTCATCCGTTCAGTTCACATATTACAAGCACTGCAAGAAATGCCACATTGCTTAAAAGCACAAGATGCATGGCAACTACTTAGCTTATCGCCAGTTTCATTGCAAAAAATGCGTTTACAACTGGACGAAACATCAGACGAAAATCCAGCTAACCAATACAGTTATCAATCAGATAGTGTAATGAATGCTACAGACAGTTTTGGTATTGACTCAACTGCCAACTCAACATTAGCTGCAAACAAAACACAAAAAAATGATGCAAATGATGCTACAAATAATAATGATAAACAAATCGCTCAACAAAAGCATCATCAAGCGGCGCTTGAACGTTTTACCGAAAATGTCACTGAAAAAGCTAAATCAGGTAAAATTGACCCAGTGTTTGGTCGTGATAGTGAAATCAGACAAATGGTCGATATTCTATCCCGTCGTCGCAAAAACAACCCAATACTTGTCGGTGAACCAGGGGTAGGTAAAACTGCGCTAGTTGAAGGTTTAGCACTTCGAATTGCTGAAGGAAACGTACCAAAAAATCTTGCCGATGTTAGCATCCTAACGTTAGATCTTGGCTTATTACAAGCGGGTGCTGGCGTAAAAGGTGAATTTGAACAAAGACTAAAAAATGTAATTGATGCCGTACAACAGTCTCCAACACCAATATTACTATTTATTGATGAAGCCCATACTATTATCGGCGCAGGTAATTCAGCTGGTGGCGCAGATGCGGCAAACTTACTAAAACCAGCACTAGCACGTGGCGAACTACGCACTATTGCAGCGACCACATGGTCTGAATACAAACAATATTTTGAAAAAGATGCCGCTTTAGAGCGTCGTTTCCAAATGGTCAAAGTAGACGAACCAGATGACGATCGAGCATGTTTAATGCTACGTGGCTTAAAATCACGTTATGCTAAACATCATGGCGTACATATTCTGGATGAAGCTGTCAAAACAGCCGTTTCACTATCAAGACGTTATATCAGTGGACGTCAACTACCCGACAAAGCGGTTGACCTGCTTGATACAGCGTCAGCACGTGTACGTATGGGGCTGGATACGATACCTGAATCCATTACACAGCTTGAAGCTAAAATTGCCTCACTGAAAATTGAACAAGATGCAATAAACGCAGATCTTGCATTAGGTGAAAATTTAACAAGCGATCGCTTAAAAGAGATAGACATCCAGTTAGCCAAACTACAAGACAAATTAACTATTCAACAAACTCAATTTGAAAAAGAGAAAAAACAAATTGAAACATTGATAGAATTGCGTCAAAAACTCACTAACAAATCAGATAGTAAGCTACTTAAAAAACTTAGTGATGCACAGCAAGAATTAAATGAGCTACAAGGTCATAATCCATTACTTTCACTTGATGTTGACAGTCGCACGGTATCATCCGTCATATCAGACTGGACGGGTGTTCCTTTAGAAAGTTTGCTAAAAGATGAGCAAAGCCACTTACTTGCACTTGAAGATGATTTACGTCAACGTGTTGTGGGACAAGATAATGCCCTGTTTGAATTAGCTAAACGTATTCGAGCAGCCAAAACAGGATTAACGTCAGAAGATGCACCAATGGGCGTATTTTTATTAGTTGGTCCGTCAGGTGTGGGTAAAACCGAAACCGCTTTAGCGTTAGCAGATACCTTATTTGGTGGTGAACAATCACTAGTCACCATTAACATGTCAGAATACCAAGAAGCGCACACCGTATCACAACTTAAAGGATCACCTCCGGGATACGTAGGTTATGGTCAAGGTGGGGTATTAACCGAAGCCGTTCGCAAACGACCATACAGTGTTGTATTACTGGACGAAGTCGAAAAAGCACATCGTGATGTACTTAACTTATTCTATCAAGTCTTTGATCGTGGCTTTATGCGTGACGGTGAAGGTCGTGAAATCGATTTCCGTAATACCTTAATATTAATGACATCTAATTTAGGTAGTGATGAGCTTATGGCACTTTTCGAAGAAATGCCAGACGCCGATATTGCGACACAACAAGAACTTCTACGTCCGATAATTCGTGAACATTTCCAACCGGCACTATTAGCACGTTTCCAAACAGTAATCTATACACCGCTTGGTAAAGATGCATTACGCAAAATTGTTGAAATGAAACTCAATAAAGTTGCCAGCCGACTACAAAAACACTACAAAATTGTCTTTAATGTGGGCGAAAAACTTTACGACACCTTGGTATCAGCGTGTTTATTACCAGATACAGGTGCACGAAACATTGACAGTATCTTAAATCAACAAATTTTACCTGTGGTATCAAATTTATTACTACAACGAAGCAGTACAACTAACAATCAAGTACCAACGTTAATTCTTGATTTTGACGAATCAGAAGGAATCGTACTTGAATGGGAAAGTGAGCAAACTAAAGCAAAATCTGCGAAAGCTAAAACAACAAAAGCTAACACGGACGAACCAAAACCGACTAAAGCAAAAGTTGTTAAACCGGCAAAAACAAAGCCAGCAGATGAAAGCAAAGGTAAAAAAAAGGCCGTTAAAAAAGCCTAACATATCACAGACGTTGAATTAAAAATCCAAAAAGGATATAAGGAGAAAAATATGGCGAAAGAGTTAACTAACCTCATTAGTCAATTTGGCGAAGGATTAATAAATGGGCTAACAGGTGAGGTTAGCCACAACCGTTACACGTTGACAGTTGATGGACTCGATTCGCCAATTTCAGTATTAAACGTAAAAGGTGAAGAAAAGCTTAATCAGCCGTGGAAATACACAATCACGTTTACCAGTGCTGACAAAGGTTTATCAATCAACACGATTCTCAATAAAAAAGGGACGTTCTCGTTCAATCCTGTAGCGATTAAAGCGCTAGGAAATGCAATTCGATCACTCAGTGATTTACCTACCAATAGTGATTCTCGTACTATCTATGGTATTGTCACAGAATTTAATCAGCTTTCGGTAAATAAAGACGAAGCACATTATCAGGTTGTATTATCCCCAAGATTAGCAAGACTTGCACTTAACCGCAATAGTGCCATCTATCAAAATCAAAGTATCGTAAGTGTCGTAGAAGAAGTATTACGAAGTCATGAATTTTCAGGCATTGACTACCGTTTAGAACTAAAAGACACCTATCCAGCTCGAGAATTTATTACCCAATGGGAAGAAAGCGATCTCGAATTTATTCAACGCTTATTAGCGGATGTCGGAATCTGGTTCCGATTTGAAAGTCATGCGGAACATAATTGTGATGTTATGGTAATAAGCGATTATGAACAAGGTTATCATCAAGTTGGCAATATCGATTACAAACAGCCAAGTGGCACGCTCGACGGCAACACCGAAAGTGTTTGGGATCTATCATTACACACGCAAATAGTTGAAAAATCAGTAAAAGTACAAGATTTCAACTATCGTAATGCAGGGGCAAATTTAAAAGGTGAAGAAAATACACAACCTAAATACATCACAACATATGGTACTGATTACCGTTACGAAGAACACTATAAAGGTTTGAATGACAACGGACATGCCAAAAAACAAAATAATAACGACGATAATCAAACCAATAACGAAAACAGTGTAGAAAGTGGTAAATGGTATGCTCGAATACGTCATGAGCATATTATCAGTAAACAAATTATCATAAAAGGTCGAACTAACCGCTACAGCCTTATACCGGGTCAATGTATTACCATTAGTGGCGCACCAATATCGGACATTGATGATGGCATTATAATTTTAAGTGTAGAAGGGAAAGGTAACCGTACGGATTCTTATGAATTATCTTTTACGGCAATACCATTTAAAGTATTAATACCGTATCGACCAGCACCTATTCGTTGGCCTGAAGTGAGTGGCACCTTACCAGCCAACGTGACAAGTCCAAATAACGACACCTATGGTTACATTGACACTATGGGACGTTATCGAGTTAAATTCAATTTTGACTTAAAAAATTGGAAAAAAGGGGAAGAAAGTTTATGGTTAAGACTTGCTAAACCTTACTCTGGTGATACATATGGTTTTCACTTTCCGTTAATAGACGGAACAGGGGTAATGATAGGGTTTACAAATGGTAACCCGGACAGACCTTACATAGCCCATGCAATGCATGACAGTTCGCATCCTGATCATGTGGCAACGATTAACAAACACCGCAATGTGATTCGAACACCTGCCAATAACAAGCTCCGTATGGACGACAAACGTGGTCAAGAACACATCAAACTAGCAACCGAATACGGTAAAACTCAAGTCAATATCGGTCACTTAGTTAATGAAAAGAAAGAAAAACGTGGTGAAGGATTTGAACTACGCACTGATGAATGGGGCGCAATCAGAGCAGGCAAAGGGTTATATATAACCAGTGAAGAGCAAACACAGGCAAGTCATGTTCAATTACAAATGGACAGTGCAGTTAAACAACTAGCACAAGCGAGCGAAATGGTAAAAAGGCTTAATGAACTAGCCGAAGCCGCACAAGCTGAACTTGCTGATTTAAATGCTCAAAAACAACTTTTTGAACAAAGTTTAAAAGAGTTGAAACAACCAGGAATTCTTACATATGCGCCAGCAGGTATAGCGGATGTTAGCCCAAGCTCAATACAACAAACAGCAGGTGAAAACATTATACAAACAGCGCAAAATACTATTGATGTCAACGCATTCAAACGTTTTATGGTCACTGCTGGAAATATGATAAGTCTATTCGCAAATAAAATGGGGATAAAAATATTTGCATCAAAAGGAAATGTCGATATTCAAGCACAAAATGATGAAATGCATTTAACTGCAAAGCAAGATTTGAAAATTACCAGCACCGATAGTGAAGTCATTATATCAGCCAAGAAAAAACTGACATTAGCTTGTGATAATGTTGCAATTGTTATTGAAAATGGTTCTATAAAAGTGCTTGCTCCAGGTGATGTAACTGTACAATCGGCTAGTTTCAGCGTATTAAGTCCATCAAGTTACAATACAGCTCAAGTTGAGTTGCCTCCAGGTGAAAGTTGTTCGGAATCAGCATAATGGAGAAGCAATTACTCAACCTTTTGAACAATGAAAATGCACGTAAACAGTATCGTTATTTACTGATTGATAACTTAGTTTCGTTAAGTTATTTTCATATATTATCAATTCAAAGTTTAAAGGAAGAGTTAGGCAAAGAAGCTATTCATATTATTCCAAGACCTGATCTGACCCATGATTTAGATCATTGCCCAAAGTTAGTTGTTATTGCCAAACCTGATGAACAATTAAACGAAAAATTTGTGCATTTTATCAGTAAAGAACTTCAGAATGATGGCTCCCTTCAAAAAAGATATATTTGTTGTTGTATGGTAAGCGAAAATGAACCTGAGACATTGAGTAAACAAATAATTAATATAGGATTAAAACTAGCTACTTTGAATAAAACTCGTTTTGTCCCATTCTATGAACCATTCAAATTGTTTTTACTACAAGAAGGCAATAAAATTTGCTTCGATTGGTTACCTTATTTGTTAAATTGTTGTAGTACATATTGCTATACATCATTTACAAATCGCCTTCAAATAATTCAATCACTATCTTCTATACAAGATCCCTCAGAATTATTCATTACTGAAGAAGTCAAATTTTATCTTAAAGAATCAACAAAACTTTATCATCTAACGGTTGCTTGGCAAAATATATGCGGAATGCAAAACAGACACATACAAGATTCTGACATATTATCTTTAGCAGAATGTTATCGAACAGCCAAAATAGCAGGTTTAAAAAATACAAGAGACTTATTTACTTTATCGTTATTACTTAAAAAGCGCCCAAAGCTATTAGAGCAAAAAGAAGTCAATGAAGCGGTAAATGAATCAATTGAATATCCAGGTACGTTAGATGAACTTTTAATTCAAATTGAAATTAATAACTAAAAATTTAATATATGGAATAAATTAATGGGTAAGATAGATCCAAATATTTTTACTGAAGCAAGAAATGCTTCAGCAATAGCTGACGGAGGATGTGGTACCTGTCAACGTGGTGGTATGCCATTTTTTTTAGTTCGTCAATCTGTCATTAATCCAAAAGTTTATCACTCAATCAACTGGTCAGAAGGTGTTCCTAATTTAAAAGGCAGGCAACCATCGGCAGCGTTAACTCAACACAAATATGCTTTAAGAATGTTGCGTAAAGGATATGTGTATGTATTGATGGAACAAAATGGAAATCGAAAATTATTGGGATATGAGGTGACATCCAAAGGGGCACTAAGGCATCGCTCCATAGATCACATGAAAAAATATGAAATAGAAGATTTAGCAGAATCCTGCACAGCGATAAATCATTATATACCTGCTATATTTGCAAATATTGATGTGTTAAATGCTACCGTTTGGATAGCTTATAGCCGTAGGGCATGGTCTAGAACGACTGAAGATTATTATAGGTCAGTAGGGGCAGATTTAAGAAGATTTACCAAAGTTACCATAAATGATTCAACTCGTAAAAAACCCGAATTATTATCACCTGATGGTCGAAGTTTCGAATTTAGAAATTTATTAGAAAGTAACAAAGCGCCTCATTTACCTGAATTTTTTTTTGGAAAAAAAGATTTTCAGATGCGATTTCCAAGTGCGCATGAATTTAATGATTATTCACACAAAGATGATATAGCGGAGATAACAAAGATAACGAATATACTTGAAGATCAGTATCAATGCAAATTGGGATGTATTGTGTTAGAGGACACTTTTGGTGTAGTTGAAGAACTTAATGCACAACGATTACAAAATTTTGACCTGATTAATAATGCGTTTTTAGAGCATGAACGAGTGATAGAAAAAAAATTGACGGATAAATACAACGAAAAAATAGCAGATTATACTCCTACAGATCAATGGTTAAATTCAGCTAAAGAACAAGAAATGCTTTATCCTTATGCTAAAAATTACCTTGATGGTTTTATTAATCAGGATATAGGTGATAATCAAAGTAATATATCGCTATTACAAGTATCTTCAGAAAACTCAAAAGGTTCACAGGAACAAAAATCCGAAACAAATAATCATAAGTACTTAAATGAATATTTTTCAACTGAACGCGCTTATAAACGTAGAATATTATCTTGTATAGAAAGTTATAAAAAAGGATTAAACACTTATTATCGCAATACAATTGAAGATGATTATAAAGGAGTAAATACTGATGAAAAATACATGGATGTATATGAACCTGCAGCAAATTTTAAAGGAGCAATGGCATCGTATAAAATGAGAATTAATGCTTTAAAATCATCAGGATGGAAAGAAGTTTCATTATCAGCAGAAGAAAAACAAGTTTTAATTGAAAAACATAAATCAACTACGAATGCCAAAGACGTACGACGATTTCATTGGTCACTTGAAAGCGCTGCGGAAAATAAATTTAATAAAAGTTGGGCAAAATTGGAAGAGAGATTAGATTTAGATAGATTAAAGAAGTTCTATGATGACGATAACCAAAAATTTAAGGAAATAATTAAAGATATTCGTAAAATATCAATTGATTATTTGATTTATGTAACATGGCTTTTTGGTTCAAAAGATAAACCATCTCAATATGCTCCCTCTGAACTCACCGATTATAATCTAGTAGAATTCTGGAAGCACGAACAAGAGAATGACTACTCAAAAGATCATTTAGGGTATTTTGAAGATTTAATCACTATGTTGCAAGGTAATATCACTATGGCTAAGTTACCGGAACAGTTTGGATTATGGGACAGCCTGTTTCGAGATGAAAATTCCATCTATTTTTACTTATTAAAAGGTCAGAATAATAACCTTTATGATATGTTATTGAAACAACGAATTATGGAGATGGAAAAGGGCCAAGATATAGCTAACAAAGAAAAAACAATAAATAATTTGAATAATATCGTGAGTAATCTTAATTCTGTGATGAATCTACCAATTGAAGCAAAAAATACCACATTATTTGTTGACATGATGGAAAGATTATTTAATTGGGGAATAGCAGGTTTTGCTAATCGCCCAAATAATGCAAAATTAATTAATCAGGTGTTAATGGAGAATCACAGTATAGAGCAACTAAAAATCTTTTCTGGTGTTGAATATAGAAGAATGACTGTTGAAGTCAAAATCAAAAATTTGCCGAAAATTTATGAATTTATAATGGAAAAATCTAATGTGTCATCGGTTAAAATAGAACATTATAATAAAGTTTATAAACTTTCGAAGATACCAGATACAGATACACGCTGGCGATTTGAAAATGAACTGACCAAAAAGCAGCTTGAAAAAACAGTCAGTATGGATTTTATGATTGTGGCAGAAGATTTAGCCTCAATGGAAAAAATGATAAATACTTTAAAAAAAGGTGGCAAGTTAAAAGAAACAACATTAGCTAAAACCAAAACAATTTTAGGTGCCGAAATTAAGCACTCACATCAATTTGGTGGTGAGTTAACCCTACAAGATCTTGAAACAGCTTATGCTCACGTTAAAAAACGAATCCGTGTTGACTCGAGCAAGGCAATTGGCATCAATACAGTGATGATATTTTTTCAAGCTCATCTATTTAGTCAAAACTTACATACGTTAAATGAACAGGGTAAAACGCTACCGCAAGATGTAAAAGACCAAATTTCACATGATATGCTCAAATCTTGTGTAATTATGTCTTTATTATCAGCGGAAGTAATATCCCATACTATTAGGTTAGTTGGAGCACTATCGAAAATTAATATCTTTACCACTATGATACCTAGTTGTGCGACATTTATGAAAGTAACAGGGGCTGCACTAGCGATTATTACCATTCTTGACGGAGTGATATCGATGTATAAAGGAATTGGTTATGCGATAAATGGAGATATATTTGATGGAATTTTAGTAGGAACTGGTGGATTTTTAATTTTTTTCTCAGGAATTTTATTTTTTAGTGGGGTTATATTATCTTTAGCCTTACCATTAGCTTTAACTGCTATTGTTTTAGCCATTATTGGAGCAATTTTAGTATCATTAGGTTCAGAGGCGGACAGTTGGTCACCTATGCAAATTTGGTTTAACCGTTGTTACTTCGGCAAACATGATCATCCCGAAAAAGGTCAACCATATCCTTTGACAACGGTAGGTACAAGTGTCGCGTTAAATGACTATTATGCTTATCTTTCAGGTATGTATTTATCTTTAAACTATGACTATTCTGATAGGGAATTTTTTTTAATAGAAGATTTTAATAGATATGACGAATTTGAAACAGCTGAGCATCTAAAATATTTGGGTGGCCTTCGTGTCCATATTAATTTACCAAATTTTAGTAATAAAAGTCGCTATACCTGCGTAGTTTATCTAACCGATAAAAATGGACACATTGGTAAAGCTAAACTGAAGCAAGGTAATGATCAACAATCTCTACATGTGGCAATAGAACAAAATCAATGTGAGCGATTAGAAGTACGTTGGGTAGAAACAAAAGATTACCCAATTACTTCAAGTCCAATAGTAATAAATGAAGGCAGTGATGATAATTTATCGACTTTATTGATAAATCAAAAAGTTGCTGAATTAAGGGAACGAGCTAGAAAAGTAATTGGTATATTACATTATTGGCAAGATGAGAACGCAAAATCACCATTACGTATTGAATATATAATCGATTGAAAAAATGAAAAAGGAGATCGTAAGAATGCCTTCTAAGTACCAACCTCAAGTCTCCTGTTGGCGTGAAGATCTGCACAAAGGGATTTATACGACCCAGTTACAGTTAACTAATAAAAAGTTACGTATTATCAATGATGATTATTGTGAATTATCAAGACGCCTAACAGGGATGAGGTGCTTATTTCGTTTAATTTTTATTACTATTTATTTCATATGTCTATTGATAGCAATTTCGGGATTGATTATTCAAATCTATGCAATATTTCACTTTAATAAATATAAAGCATTATTTATTTTTTTATTTTTTTTATTTTTGATTTGTAACCAAATATTAATTCAAGTTTTTATTACTACACTATTGGCTCCTGAAGATTGCCCTATACGTTTTAACCGTAAAACAGGTAAGGTATATATTTATGACCATTTTATTCTATATTTCGGTTCATGGGCAACCTTTATTCGTTCACCATTTAAATCTAAAGAGATAAGCATTAAAGAGTTTGATTGGGCAAATATCCAAGGTGTAGTAAGTTCGGTCTCAACACCGATTCCCAGCGGAGGTATTCTAAGAAGTTACCGTATAGAATGTTTAGTATGTAAACCAAATACAACTATAGTGGTCGATCATTTTATATTATCCATAAATAACAGTTTAAACTACGATGAATGGATGTGGTTAAATAGTTATATGACGTTTTCTGATACAAATTTAAATAATGAACTCATGATAGAATCAGGATTTGAATGGTTTATCAAAATAAAATGGCCGGAAGAGATAGATAGAAAATCCAAAGCTGGCTCAGTTGAAGCTTATCTACAAATAGATGCTGAATATAAAGAAAAAAACAAATAATCCCTGAATGTCGAGAATTAAAGTTAAAGAGTATTTATAAAA
>NZ_LZGN01000039.1 GCF_001690185.1 Gilliamella sp. wkB308 | reverse complement strand
ACCTTGTAATACACCATGAAAGTTTTCCCAATCATAAACTTTTATATGAAATTTGTTTAAATCTTTAAAGGCTCTTCTCGGTGGCCATGCTTTAAACATCCATTTCATTGCCACCGCTTCGTAAAGGTAAACCTTGCCTGTTTTTCGATTAAAACGAATTGGATTACTTACGGGGGCATAGTGACCAAAAAGAAGAGTAAAGAGAGTGAAATAAAGTACCAGACCTAATCCAATAGATGCAAAAAAATATATTATTGCCATGAACCAATAAAGTTTTAATTCAGTTAAAAAATAAAAAAATAACGAAATAAGCAAAATTTCTCCACTTCCGAATAAAAAAAATCCAATATAAGGTCCGATAATTTTTCGTTTACGATAGATTTCAAGGTAATTATCCGTCGCACATGCAATATAATTAGCACGACGCTTATTCCCTGGTCCGCCCCCGTTAGATAAATCACTTTTCCAACAAACAATTGGTGGTTTGTAACATGATGGCATTTTTTGCTCCTGCTATACTGATTGTTTTGCTTTCCGTTTTTTAAACTAACGTTAAGATTATTCAACCAGATACACGGTTTTTGTTAGTTCATACTCTTGTTCTATTTGAGCTAGCTCTTCTTTTGAGCCCGCTTTCGATGCCTTGTCTAAACCTTCAATTTGTCTCGAGGTGACTTTTAACTTCGGTTTGACTTGCATAAAGGTTTTGGCATCCCAAGGTTTATAATCAACGTATTCTAAACCTGCTTGGTCTAAGGGTTTATCTGTGTTCCTTCCCATAAAATGACAGATCCAATGCCAATCCATCGTAAAACAATCCGTTTCACGGATATAAATATATTCAATCACTTTATAACTTTTGGGCTCACAAGCAGCCCCAATTAACGTATAACTTTCAAAGCTACCACCTTTTACATTAACCACTGTCGAACCTTGTAATACACCATGAAAGTTTTCCCAATCATAAACTTTTATATGAAATTTGTTTAAATCTTTAAAGGCTCTTCTCGGTGGCCATGCTTTAAACATCCATTTCATTGCCACCGCTTCGTAAAGATAAACCTTGCCTGTTTTTCGATTAAAACGAATTGGATTACTTACGGGGGCATAGTGACCAAAAAGAAGAGTGAAAAAAGTTAAATAAACAACCAGACCTCCTCCTAAAGATGCAATAAATGACAATATCACGGCAAGCCAAGGAATATTATTTTGATTTAAACAAACAAAAAAAGCCAAAATAACCGAAATTTCTCCACCTCCCAATAAAAAAAATCCAATATAAGGTCCGATAATTTTTCGTTTACGATAGATTTCAAGGTAATTATCCGTTGCACATGCAACATAATTAGCATGACGTTTAACCGGCCCCCCCCCTTTAGATAAATCACTTTTCCAACAAACAATTGGTGGTTTGTAACGTGATGGCATTTTTTGCTCCTGCTATCCTGATTGTTGTGCTTTCCGTTTTTTAAACTAACGTCAGGATTATTCGACCGGATACACGGTTTTTGTTAGTTCATACTCTTCTTCTATTTGAGCAAGCTCTTCTTTTGAGCCCGCTTTCGATGCTTTGTCTAACCCTTCAATTTGTCTCGAGGTTATTTTTAACTTCGGTTTGACTTGCATAAAGGTTTTGGCATCCCAAGGTTTATAATCAACGTATTCTAAACCTGCTTGGTCTAAGGGTTTATCTGTGTTCCTTCCCATAAAATGACAAATCCAATGCCAATCCATCGTAAAACAATCCGTTTCACGGATATAAATATATTCAATCACTTTATAACTATTAGGCTCACAAGCAGCCCCAATTAACGTATAACTTTCAAAGCTACCACCTTTTACATTGACCACTGTCGAACCTTGTAATACACCATGAAAGTTTTCCCAATCATAAACTTTTATATGAAATTTGTTTAAATCTTTAAAGGCTCTTCTCGGTGGCCATGCTTTAAACATCCATTTCATTGCCACCGCTTCGTAAAGATAAACCTTGCCTGTTTT
>NZ_LZGN01000038.1 GCF_001690185.1 Gilliamella sp. wkB308 | reverse complement strand
GTTTATATCATTATTTACTTTTTTGAAAGGTATTTTTAGGGATCGTTACTAACTACTTTCGATGGGTATATGGAATATTTTGTTTAATGTTCCTTTCTCAAACTCACCATGCTTTATATAATAAAAACCCCAGTTAGATAACTGGGGTTCTTTTGGATCAATAAAAAGTATTAAAAATAAATTAACACGATTTAGAAACCAAATAAACTAAGGTAGCCATCATGATAATCAGAATCATCACTAGTGATAACGTTAAACGTGATTGCTCTGAAGTCATTTTTTGTTCGCCAAATTGTTCAAATTCGTGTTTGAAATTTAAATCTCTTTTTGTAGATTCTTCTATAGATTCTTATTTTTTCTTTTAAAAGAATCTATAATCAATAACATACCTCTTTTCAACCCATTAAATAAAGACGATAAAAACGGCTTTATCCCCTTTTTTGCTAAGTGTAAAGATTTGACATGTTCCATAAATCTACACAAATAGAACTGTTGAAAAATACGACTTACAATATGAGGATCCTTACTAACAGCCTCATCATAAAGCGTTTTAGGCATTTCTAAAATAAGTGAATCTTCAACAATTTCATTTCCACGCATCAAAACTATGCGATAAATAGTAAGATCTGCATTTGCAAAAATTCCTAATGACATTTCACTTTGACTATCTAGGAATAAATAGCCTTTAAAATCATAATGTTTCATTTTTTAATTTTTTTAATGATTAAAATTGTGTGTACCACACCTGGGAGTTAACAGAAACTCAATAGTTATATTACACCGATAACAAAAATGTTTCAATTTTTCTTAACTTATAATAAGATTTTTTGATAATAACACACAAATTCTAAATACATTTTCATTTGCAAATAATAACAATTAATCATAACCTTTAATTAACATCTATTAGCATTAAAACAAACTAGATTTGAAATATTCTTAAGTTACCTTAATATTGCTTTAGATCACATATTAACTCTTTAATTTATTCTAAGTATGACCTCAACAAGACTTTTGTTTTAATCATGTAATAAAAAAACCCCAGTTAAATAACTGAGGTTTATTTAGATCAATTAATTAAATTCAAGATGATCTTAAAAAACTTTTGACAGATAAAGGAAATTCTATCTAAAAAATATGAAGCCATTTACCTAACAAATAAAACAAAGCCATAAATAAAGCAATTATCAGCATAAATTCGAAATGTAAACGATCTTCCTTACTTAGTAAATATTTCTTAGATTTTGAATCAGTCCTAGCTATTGTTCGAACAATTACACTTGGTGATAAAAAATCCTTGTCCACTTTACACATGTCAAAGACATGATACAAACGTTTTGATATGTCAGGATAATCAGCTATCAGTTCATCAAAACGCGCTGAAGTTAATTCAACTTCAGTTGTACCTTCAATTTTTTCGTCATTTCGCATTGCCACTAATTTGACCATCGAACGATCTGGATTCATCAATATTGCTATCGATATTCCATTTTCACTGTTTTCGGATAGAAATCCGTTAATTTTAAACATCATAATAAGATTTTAATTAATTAAATTTTGTGAATTACCTCACCAGTAGGTAGTATTTAATTCAATACTGTGAATTAAAGCAACCTGTTTTTATACTATACCGATAATTATAAATTTCAATATTTTTTTATCCCTAATGTATTTTAATCAATTCTACTATCCAAATTATTTGTTCATCGGTTAGTTTATTGAATACTTAATCACATTTTAACTTGATTAATTTATCTTTCAGCCAAAACGTCATCAATGTTATTACGTTTGATGTTAGCGGGTTATCACCTCGATTTGATATTAAGTTATCAGAGGTTTTCAGTAAAAAAATAACTTTTTATTGAAAAGAGCAATGGTGTGAATTGCGTAAAATTTATATATAAATATCTGTTTTAAATCAATTTTATTTTAGATTAATTAGATACAATATGATTGGCAATTTTGATAATTTGATGTCAATGTCAACTTATATCAAACAATAAAACCCCAATTTAAATTAATAAATTGAGGTTAGATAAAATTAAACTAATTTAATTTTCTGAGTCTAGAAGATATTTCTATAAAGATGGCAATCTTAACAGAATTAGAAGGAAACAACCTAAAGGTTTTAACAAACCTTATATATTGATCATCATAAGTATCGACATTCTCTTTAAAAACTTGTTCACTTATAATAACCTCTGTTCTTTCAATGATTTGTCTATTCTTACAAAGGATCAATGAGTATTGATTGTCTTCTTCAATTCGATTAACTGAGATTGTCACCGCTAGGAACATTGAACTCGAAAGCATTTCGATTTCGCGCACTCTTCTTTTTGTACTTCTTCTTTTTTGCATGATTTAATTTTTTTATTATTTAAAAATTTTAAAATCATTAAGGCATAGTTAAATTATACTTTTGTAGTCAGTTAATTTTAATAATTAACTTTTTTATATTATATTGATAATCGACTTAAGTCAATATCATCCATAAAAATTATCTATTAAGAAAGCCCATAAAGTTGATAACGAAAATCACAATATTCCTGCTTTCTACTAAATAAATATGTCTTGATTGAACATTATTTTCAATCGGTTGAATAATCAATCACTTTTTTTGAAAAGTATTTTTTTCGATTACGCTTAACTAGTTTGGATTGATATAAGTGACATTTTGTTAAATGTTTCTCACTTGAAATCATTCATGCTTACTATAATAAAAAAACCCAGTTGAATTACCGGGGTCTGTTTAGAACAATTAAAAGATATAAGAAAAAAATAGTCCCAATAACAAAATTATCAATAAAATCCAAATAACATTAAAAGCAATAATCGAGAATCTGACTATCAATCTTTTTATTTCAGCCCTTTTTTCCATTTTTCGGATAAGCTTATTAATATCATCGACATCTAATGTATAACCAGAAGCTTCATAAGCTTTTAATAATCGATATTTATTCCGACATACAGATAAAATAAATTGCTCATACTCTTCTTTAGTATAGTCGGCAAAAATGCTTTCACCTCTTTGTTCTGATTTCGAGCCTATTATGGCTATACGATAACAAGTAGAATTTATATCTGTATAAACTGCTACTGAGATTTCACCTGTACGACTTTCATATAAGAAGCCTTTAAATAGTAAATCATTCATTTCTTAAATTTTTATTTTTGTTTAATATGTGCACCTCACATGGGAGTTAACAAAACTCAAAATCTATATTATACCGATAATTCATATAATTCAAATTATTTATTTCTCAAAAACTGTTTTATGTAGACAGTAGGCAACGCTAACGCCACTGTCAGTTATAAAAATTATGGGAATGTTAATTTTGTTTAATAAATTAAAATAGAAGATTTGATAGAATTTGCCATTTTTTGTTTTGTTTATCTTGTAATGACTATTTATATAACTTCCGTTAGTTTATTGATCGATGCTTAATCATACCTTTATTTGGTTAATTTATCTTTCTGCCAAAACGTCATTAACATTAGTGCTGGTTATATAGCTAGTTTATTAGCTTGATTTGATATTAAGTTATCAGAGATTTTCAGTAATTAAATAGCTTTTTTATTGAAAGAGCAATGGTGTGAATTGCGTAAAACTTGTAGATAATTTTTATATCAAATTAGTTTTAGATTAAGTGAATAAAATATAACTGACAATTTAAATAATTTTTTGATAATTTTCACTTATATCAAACAATAAAACCCCAGTTAAATAAATAACTGGGGGGTGAATTAAATTAAAATTTAATTCGTTGTCAAACCTCCAAGAACAAATTTGTCGAATCCAATCAACTCCAACGCATTATAAAACAGGATAGAAGAATCAAAATGACTTTGAAAATTCTGCCGATAAACTTGTTCAGTTATAATCGTTTCTGTTTCTTTAATGCGCATTCCGTTGAAATAAGCACACAATTTGTAGCATACTTCTTTTTCGGCTATTTGACTTCGACTAACAAAAATTTGAAAGTCTTTCAAAATTGAACCAGGAACTTTCCCGATTCTGAATTCTGGAATGTGCGTTCTTAACGTTTCCATGTAACTAAATTTTAAAAGTTAATAATAAAACATTTGAATTCATTAAGGCATAGGTAAATTATACTTTGTAGTTAGTTAATTTTAAAAATTAACTGCTGATTATATTACATAGATAATCGATTTAAGTCAATATTATTTATAAAAAAACAATTAAGAAAGCCTATAATATTTAAGCATAACCTCATTAGGTCTATCATTCTGATTATGCAATAAAAAACCCCAGTTATTAATAACTGGGGTTCATTGGATGAAATCATCGATTATAAGGACGAATATCAAATTTTGCGTGCTTACTCAATTTACAAATTTGGGCAGCTTTAGTAAAAGCATATCCAGGCTTTTCAAATTGACCGGTAATTTCATTATAAGTCTCTTCGCTAATTGAGACTTTCGTTCCAGGAATTGGTAAACCATAATACTCGGCTACTAATCCATAACACTCACAATTAGTCTCAGGATCTCGATAGCCTAATACTTTGATTTCGAGACCTGACAGACGTGATCCTGCGACACATCCTAGGTCTTTTAACTTAAAATTTTTAAGTTCATTTTTCATGATGAAAATGTTTTTTAATTGCATAGTAACGCTATGTTCGTATCATTTCAAAACTAAAGAAATGACGATTTATATTATAACGATAACCTACAAAAGGTCAATACTAATCACTCACTTTAACGCATAGATTTTATATAGTAACTTTAAACACTATTTATTGTGATTATTTAAATACTCTTTATATGTAAAAGTATTTTCCCTAATTTTGCCTCTCAAGACATAAAGATTAAAATGTAAAAATCTTAAATATTATCGCGATTATGAATAGTAATTAAACCTTGTAATTTATGATGAAAAACGCCTAGACATCTATGATAAAACTGATATTCTATGCCCCTTTTTAAATACAAACTATAAATGAAAGATGAGGAAAGAAATGAATACAACTGAAAATAAGATAATATCATTTAGTATGAACCAATTGTTATTTAAACAATTAAGATTTGTGGGAACGATGCAGCAAATTTTTGGGGTTTTAGGAATCATTAGTGGATCTTTAGCTTGTTTAGGTATTATTACAGCAATAGTAGGTGTTCCGTTAATTATAGCTGGGGTTAAACTGTTTCAATCGGGAAAAGGGTTTAATCAAACAGCGACTCTTGGACGAGAAGAAGATATTATTCATGCTATTCAAAATTTACATGGTTATTGGAAATTCAACCTTATTGTTTTTATCTGTTCTATTGTAATGATGGTTATTTACTTTATATTTATCTTTTTATACATTTTTAGTGTAATGAATAATCAATATTATTAACAATGAGTTATCGTTCCTAAACTTAGGTTTTAAATATAAAAGATAACAATAAAAACCTCGTTAATTAATGAGGTTTTTATTTTTTATGAAAAACAACTTTGGAATGAGCTTTATTCTATATCTTCGTTGTTGTCAGAAATTACATCGATAGGATCAGAAATGATTTGTTTATTCATTTCTTGTAGTGTTTTGGAACCATCAAGCGTTGAGTTTTTAATGTCAGTCACTATGCCCATTTCGTTAAAATAAATAGAATAAGTAATTTGGCTTATACCATTATGTTGTGGTTGTTGACGAAAAACATAATACCAAACGTTATCACCAAATACCGACGTTAACATAGGTGAACCCATTATAAAAATAACTTGATCTTTTGTTTGACCAACTTTCAATAAATCAATTGCATCTTGTGTTACATAATTACCTTGATTGATATCAGGTCTATATACCCAACGGTCTACCACTGAACAACCAGTTAATAATATACTAGCCACAATTGCAAGCGAGGTAAATTTACGAAACTGCATTTAACTTAATCCATATTGAAATTATAATAAGATGTATTATCGCTGATATTTGCACTAAGTGCTAGCCAAATTAATAAATTCTTTATGCATTTTATGAAAAAAGCGTTATTCTATTTTATTAATTAATATTTATTCTGTTGATCACAAACTTAATGGGTCTCAAATACTGTTTATAAACGACAAACAAAAGGTAAAAAATGAAATTAGAAACCATAGATCAAAAAGCGAGTTATGCTATTGGATTACAAATTGGACAACAATTAAAGGAGTCAGGTTTGAGTGATCTAGATCTTGATGCATTAAAATTAGCTATGCAAGACGTTCTAGCAAATAATCAACCTGTTCTACCATTACAAGAATTGCATGATGCGCTTCGTCATATGCATGAAAAAGCCACTCAAGAGAAAGCAAAACAAGCTGAAAAAATTGCTCAAGCAGGTAAAGATTTTTTAGCAGAAAATATTAAAAAAGATGGGATTAAATCAACTGAATCCGGCTTGCAATATGAAGTCATTACCGAAGGTACAGGCGCCTTACCTAAATCAACAGACCGTGTTCAAGTTCATTATACAGGACAATTAATTGATGGTACGGTTTTTGACAGTTCTGTACAACGTGGACAACCAGCTGAGTTTCCTGTTAATGGCGTTATTCAAGGTTGGGTTGAAGCTTTACAGCTAATGCCTGAAGGTTCAAAATGGAGATTGTATATTCCTCAAGAACTTGCTTATGGAGCACAAGGTGCAGGAGGCTCAATTCCACCCTACAGTACATTAATTTTTGATGTCGAATTATTGAAAGTTTTATAAATCTAAAGGACGCATTTAAGCGTCCTTTTTTATAACCTAACTATAAGCTCTAAATAACCTGCCAATAACAATAATGTTTAAAAGTTAACGACGACTAAAATAGAAATCAGCACCAATAATACCATCCTTTCCTATATACCAAGAACAACAGATAAATTTGTTCTTTTAAAATGATTACGATACATCCCTTATATTACAGCATTTTAATTTTGCACAGTGTATAAGTCTTTTGTTTTCCGATATAATAATTTAATAATATTTTGAAAATAGGTAAGGAAAATTTTATGTCAACTAACCTCATCCGTATCGCTATTGCCGGCGCAGGTGGAAAAATGGGACGTCAATTAATTCAATCTGTTGCACAAATCGAAGGAGTAACTTTAGGTGCGGCATTTGAAAGACAAGGTTCTTCCCTGATTGGAAGCGATGCAGGTGAACTTGCTGGAATAGGCATTTGTGGTGTCACAATTACAGATAATTTAGAACTCGCCAAAGATCAATTTGATTTGTTAATTGATTTTACCCGACCTGAAGGTACGCTTGCCCACTTAAATTTTTGTGTTGAACATAAAAAAATGATGATTATAGGCACCACTGGTTTTGATTCTACAGGCAAGCAAGCCATTACGAATGCGGCAAAAAATATTGCTATTGTTTTTGCTGCCAATTTTAGTGTAGGTGTAAATTTGGTGCTTAAATTACTTGAAAAAGCGGCAAAAATCATGGGAGATTATACGGATATTGAAATTATTGAAGCTCATCATCGTTATAAAGTCGATGCCCCATCGGGTACTGCACTTGCGATGGGTGAATCGATAGCGCAAGCTTTAAATTGTAATTTGAACGATCGTGCGATTTATTGTCGTGAAGGTCATACCGGTGAAAGACCAAAAGGAGCAATTGGTTTTTCAACTATTCGAGCGGGTGATATTGTTGGCGAACATACGGCCATTTTTGCCGACATTGGCGAACGTGTGGAAATTAGTCATAAGGCTTCTAGTCGAATGACATTTGCAAATGGCGCCGTCCGTGCTGCATTATGGCTTGCAAAACAGCCTGTCGGACTCTATGACATGCGAGACGTATTAAATTTGAATAATCTATAAATAATTGCAATGTCAGATGAATATTGGATGCAATATGCATTAACGCTTGCCAAACGTGCTGAATCCTTAGGTGAAATTCCGGTAGGAGCGGTAATTATCGATGAAAACAGTCAAGTCATTGGCGAAGGTTTTAACCAATCAATACTTACCCATAATCCAACTGCTCACGCTGAAATGCTTGCTATTGAGCAAGCGGGTAAGTGTATCAATAATTACCGTTTAATTAATACGACCCTTTTTGTCACACTTGAACCATGTATTATGTGTGCTGGTGCCATTATACATAGTCGAATAAAACGAGTAGTATTTGGAGCAAGCGATTATAAAACAGGGGCTGCCGGCTCGTTTATTAATATTCTAGCTTATCAAGGCATTAATCATATTGCACAAGTGCAAGGTGGCGTATTAGCTGATGAGTGCAGCTTGCTACTCAGTCAATTTTTCAAAAAACGTCGCTTAGAAAAAAGAGCAGCCAAGATCGATGCTAACAAGATGATTGATAAGAACATACTATGATTACTATAGGGTTATCAAATGTTATGTTAAGCAGCTTAAAATAAGCTTTGTTATTCTTTTTATCTATGAAAATTGTTAGAATCTAATTTAAATTTTATTTTTTGAGTATTAGTAATGAAGAAACACACTTTAGAAATGATGATATCAACGGATGATATTCAAAAACGTATCAAAGAACTAGGGCAACAAATTAGTCAAGATTATAAACACAGCGAAAATGAACTTATTTTAGTGGGTCTGCTACGTGGTTCATTTATTTTTATGGCGGATTTAAGCCGTGCTATTACTGTCGGGCATGAAGTTGATTTTATGACCGCATCAAGTTATGGTAATGCCGTTGTCAGTAATCGAGATGTCAAAATATTGAAAGATTTGGATGAAGATATTCGTGATAAAGATGTGCTAATTGTTGAAGATATTATTGATACCGGTAATACGTTAAGTAAAGTCATGGCAATTTTAAAATTACGTCATCCTCGTAGTATCGAAATTTGTACGCTTTTAGATAAGCCGTCACGTCGGGAAGTGGCTGTACCAGTAAAATACATTGGTTTTTCAATTCCTGATGAATTTGTCGTTGGTTATGGAATTGATTATGCTCAACATTATCGCCATTTACCTTATATCGGTCAAGTTACACTGCTAGAAGGCTAAATAAATATTGGTCGCAAATTTAGTCATTAATAGAATAAATCTATGATAGGACTTGATTAAAAGCACCTTAATATTAAACTGGACAGATGTTAACAATCTGTAGTTTGCATAATCATTTAAAGTTATAGTACTGCGTTATAGCGCAATCAATAACCTTTTTAAAATTTCTGAAACAAAAAAGGATCGATGTCTATCAATCGATCCTATATCAAAACAGCTAAATATATTTTTTACATTTTAATAAGTTAACTTAGGGTATATTCATAAATTAAGTAAATATACCATTAATTAGTCCCTACTTTTCTTCATTGATATTATACATTAATGAAATAGTAGAAATCTTAGTCTCACTTTAGAATGCGCTAAATACTGCTAGTAATTTATAATATCTTATTTGCATATAAAAGGTTTTTTACAAAGATCAAGGGGTTAACTTTACAATCTTAAACTTAAAATATTAAAGCTCAATAATAATGAATTAGACATTAATCCTTACAAAAGATGATATCAAAACTGATTTAGTTAGCTTATCATAGACGATGAAATATTAAATATGTTAAATTTACGTTCATGATTAGCCCAGAAATTAACAATTGATCGTTTTTTAACTTAAACTTCTTCGAGGTCTTTGTGTCACAATTTTCCTATAGGTTTTGTTTACTTTTAATGTTAACAATCATATCAACATCAAGTTATGCTGATATGAAGTTATCGATTAAAGGTTTATCGGGTGAACTTGCTGACAATGTCGATGCTCGTGTTTCATTAATCACTCCAGATAGAGTCGATAACACGCCTAATTTTAAACGGTATTTTGAAAGCGAGGTTAAAAAAGCGCTTCGAGCTTTGGGTTATTACGCTCCGGTGTTTCAATATAACACTCAAAATCCTAGAGTATTAGCGGTAACAATTTCAGCTGGTGAACCGATTAAAATTGAACAATTAAATGTGATTATTGAAGGTGAAGGTCAGCATGATAATGATTACCAACATTTACTTGAAAAAAACCTGCCTAAAACGGGCGATATTTTAAATCATGGCATTTATGAGTCCTTCAAGAAAAGTTTGAAAAATCTCGCGTTAGAAAAAGGCTTTTTTGATGCCAATATGACGCAACACCAATTAGCTGTGTCCATGGATCATCATCAAGCTTTTTGGAATATTGATTTTAATACGGGGCAGCGCTATAAATTCAGTCAAGTTAAATTTTCTAATACCAAAATTAGAGATGATTATCTTAAAAATATTATACCGTTTAAAGAAGGCGATCCTTATAGTGCCGAACAACTTTCCATTCTTAATCGTCGATTAACTTCTACAAATTGGTTTAGTTCAATTGTTGTTGTTCCTGATTTTCCAAATGTTACAGCAGACAAATCCCTACCAATCAATGTTGTCACCTCTCCCAGAAAAAAAAATAGCATGGATTTAGGGCTTGGATACTCAACCGACAATGGCGTATATGGCAAAATAACTTGGAATAAACCTTGGATTAACAGTCGTGGACAAAGTTTACAAAGTAATTTATCACTTTCTTCGCCCGAACAATCCATTACAATGAGCTATAAGATCCCACTCAAAAAATCTCCCCTTGAACAATACTATACTATTCAAGGTGGCTATAAAAAAATCGACAATAACGATACTAAATCACGTTCCTATACCTTTGGTGTGGTTCGATATTGGGACAATTTTGAAGGGTGGCAAAGTGCGCTAGGTTTGAATCTTTTACATGATGACTTTACGCAAGGTGACTCAAGTTTTAATACCCTTTTGTACTACCCTTCTATTAGTCTTTCACGAATTCGTAGCGATGGCAATCTTATGCCAATGTGGGGAGATTCACAACGCTATTCTATTGAAGCCTCTGCTAATTCTTTAGGATCTGATCTCAATCTTATTCGTTTTCAAACACAACAAACTTGGATTCGATCCTTATTCGATAGTCATCGTTTTATTTTTCGGGGCAATTTCGGCATAATTCAGGCAAATAATTTTGATCGTGTTCCGCCTTCATTTCGATTCTTTGCAGGGGGTGACCGTAGTATACGAGGTTATAGTTACCAATCTATTTCGCCTAAAGATAAAAATGGTAAATTAAAAGGTGCGTCAAAGCTCATCACAGGTTCAGTTGAATACCAATTTAATTTAACAGGTGCTTGGTGGGGTGCTGTTTTTATTGATTCAGGTGAAGCAATTGATAAAGTCGATAAAACTAAATTTTATACAGGAAGTGGTATTGGTGTGCGTTGGGCTTCTCCGGTTGGACCAATAAAATTCGATTTAGCAACTCCGTTAACGCGAAGAGACTCTGGTTCAGTTCACCTATATATTGGTTTAGGATCCGAATTATAATATGGCTAAAAATCCCATTAGAGAGAAAAAAATAAAAAAAATTAAACGAATACGAAAATGGAAAAAGCGTAGTATGGTTGTATTATCTATTTTCGTTTTTTTGGTCGTGTTTATTATCTTACTACTTTATACCAGTTTAGGGGTTAAGCTGACCACTTATGTCCTAGATAAAGCCCTACCCGAATTGAAAATTGAAAAAGTAGAAGGGACATTAAGCAATTTACAGGTGCATGGTCTTTCATTGCAACTACCGGGTATTGATGTTCAGGTTGATAATGCATCGTTAAAATTATCTGGTTTATGTTTGCTTGAAACTAAAATTTGTATCGAACAGTTTGAATCAAAGGGTATTAAAGTAAAACTGAACACCGATCAGATTATTACCGACTCCAATAAGCCAATACCTGATAAACGGGTTATTTTGAAAACCCCATTACCAATCGAGCTGAAAACGGCACATGTATCAGATGTAAAAGTTGATATTGATGATATGCAATTTGGTCTGTCTGATTTTACGGGCAGGGCGACTTGGGTAAACGAAAAGATTTATGTATTTCCTGCTGAAGCACAGGATTTAAGTGCTATTTTTGCTGATCACCCACAAGTAAAATCAACAACAGATTCAGTTCAGAATGATTTGCCTGTTAATGAAAAGATAAATCAATTATTCAATCAGCCGTTAATCGAATCATTACCCCAAGTTACTATTCCTCTCGATATCAATGTCGGACGCTTAACGGGTAACAATTGGCTTTTACATATTGGCGGAGAAGATTATCGATTTAACAATGTGACTATTCAAACCAATATCATCAATAATCATATTATCGTTCAACAGGTGAATACGGATGCGACAACTCCTTATGCTAATGGACATGCATTTGTTTCGGGAGAGATTACATTAGGGGATGATTGGCCTGTTTTGGCATTTATTCAATTAAAAACAGCGAGCAATCAACTGCATAGCCAATTTTCAGGTAAATTATTGGGTGAATTGACAACAAACACGGTACTTGAAGGACTGAATTCAGCCAAAATTAATGCAAAAATCATTTTTATTGAAAAATATTTACCTGTGATGACCGACTTAAAGGGTAAACACCTTCAATGGCCAATTGAAGGACAAGCCCAATACCAGCTTGATAATTTTAATTTCTCAATTGGTGGTAACGTTCAACAGTATGACTTAACCGCTAAAGGCAAAATTAAAGGAGACGATCTACCCGATACATCTTTTGATGTTATAGGCAAAGGAACTAATCAATCAGCCATATTCGATCATGGAATATTGAAATTACCTCAAGGTGAAATCAATGTTTCAGGTAATCTTGACTGGCAAAAAGCTTTACACTGGGATGCAAAAGTAAACTTAACTGATGTTGATACCAGCAAAGATTTACCAAATTTTCCTATACGGTTAAATGGTCAACTTAAAACCGATGGTCAGTTAGAAGGTGATAAATGGCAATTGAATCTTCCCGAAATTCAATTAAAGGGTAATATTAATCACGCTGATTTTACAACTAATGGCAGTATGCACATTAATTCTCATCAATCAATCAGTGCGAATAATTTTGTTCTAGATTGGGGAAAAAATCATATCAATATCAATGGTGCTTCAGATAAAGGAAATTTAAACGCTAAGTTAGATTTATCATCTTTATCATTATTGGCTGATGACTTACAAGGTTCAATTGTAGGCACATTGAAAATGAATGGCAGTTTTAATGAACCAAACGTGGATACAGATATCAATATTCACCAATTAAGTTTGATGAATATGTCAATATCCTCAGCCCAACTTTCTGGAAAAATTGAATATAACAAACAAATCAGTGGATATTTAAAACTCCTAGCACACGATATAGAACTTCCAAATCAAAGCATAAAAAATGCCAATATTGAGCTTAAAGGTAACGAAAGTCATCATGTTTTAGATATCAATCTTACAGGAACACCCGCCTCATTTACAACATCGCTTAATGGAAGATTAGATCCTGATCGAACAAAATGGACGGGGAATTTATCCCACGCTTTATTAAATTTAGGTGATAAAAATCATTGGCAATTGGTTAAAACCTTACCTTTATCTTATGATGTTACTCATCAAGTGCCCACTATAGGCGCTCATTGTTGGTCTAACCAAGGTTCAAGTATTTGTTTAGATCAAGCACTATCTCCAACAGCTAATAGTAATACAAGTATCACTTTAAAAGATATTGATCTGGCAAAACTCCCTATTCCAAACGACGGTGAAACAAAATTAGCTGGCTTGATTAATGGTAAAGCTTATATAAAATTCAATGCAAATAGTGAAATGCCGAGTATCAAGGCTAATATCAAAGGAAATGAAGTCTATATTCAACAGATGGTCACATCACAATCATTATCTATTCCATTTGAAATATTTACTATCAATGCTGAATTTAATCAACAACAAGCAAAATTTGATTGGTTATTTAGCTTAAAACAATTAGGTAAAATAAGCGGTAATGTAACTATTATCGATCCCACTCAACAAAAAAAATTAAATGGAAAATTAAACATTGATCATCTTGCCTTAGCGATAATCAATCCCTTATTAGATAAAGATGATTTTGCTAAAGGCTCGATAAATGGCAACGTTAATTTTTCCGGGTCGTTAATGGATCCTTATTTAACAGGTAATATTGATTTAAAACACAGTGAAATAAAATCCAGTCAATTACCAATTGATTTGAAATCAGCAAAGGTAGATCTTAATTTCAATGGTAAATCCTCCACCTTAAAGGGAGTTTTAACCACCAAGTCTGGTAATATTGATATTAACGGTCACGCCAATTGGGATACATTTAATAAATGGCAAGCGGATCTTTCTGTCACAGGTGCAGCAATGGAAGTTACCGTACCGCCAATGGTTGTGTTAAGTATTATCCCCAATATTCAAATTGATGCGACGCAAGATGAGATAATTCTTTCCGGAAAAGTTAGTATTCCTAAAGGTAAGATCACCGTCGAATCTTTACCAGCATCCAGTGTTGATGTATCGCCTGACGAAGTTATGTTAGATAAAAATTATCAAGTAATCGAAAAACAGAAACTTGGCATAAAAATCAGTAGCCATATTGAAATTGACATTGGTGAACATGTGACTGTCGATGCTTTTGGGTTAAACGCGTCACTTAAAGGCAATCTCCTTGCGGCACAAACCAACAAAGGCTTAGATCTGCATGGGCAAGTTTTGATTCCAACAGGAAGATTTCACGCTTATGGTCAAGATTTAGTTATCCGTAAAGGTATTATCACTTTTTCGGGCCCTACTGACCAAGCTAAGTTAGATATTGAAGCTATTCGTAATCCAGACTCAATTGATAACAGTAGTATTACAGCGGGTATTCGTGTAACTGGATCTTCGGAAGAGCCCAAAATTGAAATATTTTCAGATCCTGCTATGTCCCAGCAAGAAGCATTATCTTATCTAATACGAGGTCAAGGACTTGAAAGCACCGACCAAAGCGATAATGATATGATGACCGCCCTACTCGTTGGTATCGGTACGGCAAAAACAGGCAAATATATTGGTGATATTGGTAATGTCTTTGGAATAAAAAATCTTTCTTTAGACACGCAAGGAGCCGGTAATAACTCTAAAGTGGTTGTTAGTGGGTACATTTTGCCTAACTTACAACTGAAGTATGGTGTAGGTATTTTTGATTCACTGGCGACATTTACTTTACGATACCGATTGATGCCAAGACTCTATTTAGAGGCAACATCTGGACTTGCGCAAACTCTAGATTTTATCTACCAATTTGAATTCTAATCACTTATTAGAATAATTGAGTTAGCCTTAACGATTATTTGTTTAAGGCTATCTCATTTTTACTGCCGGTTAACATTTCTCTTTTTAAACCAAAACCTTTTTGTTTTATCACATTGAATCCAGCATTGATTAAGTTTCGCCGAACAAATCCAGCCGCACTAAAAGTTGCAAACGTTCCCTTTTGTGACGTATATTGAAAACAGCTTTTAAACAAGGATTCTGACCACATGTCAGGATTTTTAGCAGGTGAAAATCCATCAAAGAACCAAGCATCAATCAACCCATTTTGTTTAGCCAAAAATTCCGGAAAATATTGAATGTCATCATAAAGTACATCCAAACTGACCTTGTCTAAATGACAGGTGTTATCCGTTAGATAGGCATATAACTGCTTGGCTAATATTTGAAGTTGGCGTTCATCTTCTATGGCGGTTTGATGCATCATCTTCATTTCTGTCACTGATAACGGATATTTTTCAATACTGATAAATTTAAGTTGCTGGAGTTGATGATTGGGATATTCTTTTTTAAAAGCTAAAAACGTTTGCCAGGCTATGAGAAAACTTAGCCCCGAACCAAAACCCGTTTCACCAATAATAAAAGTCTCTTTATCATGTTGGATAAAACGTTGGTGTAGATGATTGCCTTCAATAAAAACATATTTTGTTTCAGCAACTGCACCTTGTGTGTTGAAATAGATATCATCAAAATAGACAGAAACTGGGGCTTGATTTTCGTTCCAAATAATTGTTGATTTTTGCATGACGCCTCTTTACTCAGTTATCGTTGATCAAACTGTATATTGACACAGTTTATGTATATAATACGCTAAATCAATTTATGAGGTAAATTATGGTTTTTCTTTTCCGCTTAATTACAGTTGTGTTGATAGGTATTGTAGTTTGTGTACTGGGCGTTATATTTTGCCTATTCAATCCTCGGAATCCCAAAAACGTAGCCAGATTTGCACATTTATTTAGTTTTTTCTTTAAACCTATTTTGGGCGTTAAAGTTGATACTCGTCTCTATCCTGATATTAGTAAAATAGGTAGTTGTGTTTATATCGCTAATCATCAAAACAACTTTGATATGGTTGTTGCCGCAGACGTTGTCCAACCGAAAACAGTGACTGTCGGAAAAAAAAGTTTAGCGTGGATTCCTTTTTTTGGGCAATTATATTATCTGACTGGTAATATTTTAATTGATCGTAATAATAAATCAAAAGCCCACGATACCATTGGACAAGTTGTTAAAGAAATTAAAACACGTGGCATATCGATTTGGATGTTTCCTGAAGGAACACGAAGTCGCGGACGTGGATTATTACCATTTAAAACAGGTGCATTTAAAGCAGCAATTGCGGCAGGCGTACCTATTGTGCCTATTTGCGTCTCTGATACCAATAACATTCAATTAAATCGTTTAAATAACGGTCATATGATTGTTGAAATGTTGGATCCTATTGACACCAAATCGTTACGTAAAGAAGACGCCAGAACATTAATGGAACAATGTTATCAACAAATGACTGAAAAATTAATTGAAATCAACAATGAAGTTAAGCAACTAAACAGTAAAAAATAATTAATGAATATGCAAGACCGTAATTTTGATGATATCAGTCATAAGTTTGCACAAAATATTTATGGCACAAGTAAAGGAAAAATTCGTGAAGCCATTGTCTGGCAAGAATTAGAAAATATATTAGCCACATTTCCAACAACCAAACCGTTGAAAATTCTTGATGCAGGTGGTGGACAAGGACAAATGGCTTGTCGATTGGCAAAATTAGGACATCATGTCACATTATGTGATATTTCTATGCAAATGCTAGCACTGGCACAAAAAAATGCCCAAGCAGAAAAGTTAAATATTAATTGTCATTGTTGTGCTATTCAAGATATTGATCATATCATTAATGAACAATATGATATGGTGATTTGTCATGCAGTATTAGAGTGGGTTGCCGATCCGATCAGTGTTCTTAAATCATTAAAAAAACACCTCAAACCCGAAGGTTATTTATCCTTGATGTTCTATAATTATCATGCACTTCTTTTTAAAACGGTGACACTTGGTAATTTTGGTTATACCCAATCAGGGCTTGCAAAACGTAAGAAAAAAACATTATCACCCGATTTCCCTCGAATACCAGATGATGTCTATCAATGGTTAACCACGCTAGATTTTCATATTATTAAAAAAACGGGAATTCGTCTATTTCATGATTACATGAATAATAAAGAAAAAATAAATAGTCATTTTGATCAGTTATTGGCACTTGAAAAGCAGTACTGCCAAGCAGAACCGTATCTAAGTCTTGCTCGATACATTTTAGTTACTGCAAAAAATGGTTAACACTTTTCATCATACTGATACTAAGCTTGAAATAGTTAAACTTCACTCGAAAATATTGGCTTAACTCGGTATGATAAACAGCGTAATTTAATTAATTAAGGAAAATAATGGTAATCATCATAACTGATGGTATTGTCTCTATCGAAAGTAATATTGTTAATAGTATGAATAATCAAAAAATTAAAGATGTTCTAAACGTTGATAATTTAACTGATGAGACAAAATTTGCCAATTTACTTGATTTAAATAGGGCTGATTTTATGGATAAAGATGACTTTATTACAGCTATCGTTGCCGATCAGCAGTTAGACATTAACGCAATATTTCATCACAATGTTTGTTCTTCAACGATTATAAAAGGACATTAAATGAAAACACTAATTATTGGTCCTTCATGGGTTGGCGATATGATGATGTCGCAAAGTTTATATCGAACGTTAAAACAACTTCATTCTAATATTGAAATTGATGTTATGGCACCAGCATGGTGCCAAGCACTATTGAATAAAATGCCAGAAGTGAATCAAGCTATTGAAATGCCAATTGGTCATGGTAAATTTGGTTTAACCCAACGTTATCGACTCGGCAAATCACTCCGTCATAATCATTACGACCAAGCGATTATTTTACCTAATTCGTTTAAATCAGCTTTAATCCCTTTTTTTGCCAGAATTCATCAGCGAACAGGTTGGAAAGGTGAAATGCGTTATGGACTGATTAACGATCTTCGTAAACTTAATAAACAAGCCTTTCCATTAATGGTTCAACGTTATGTTGCCCTTGCCTACCCTAAGGATCAGATCCACACAGCAGAGCAAATACCACAACCCATACTTTGGCCTAAACTTAAAGTTAGTCAAACAGACATCAATGATACGCTTACCACGTTTAAGATCAATGATAATTTGCCGTTAATTGGTTTTTGTCCTGGTGCTGAATTCGGTCCTGCAAAACGTTGGCCGGATTATCATTATGCCGCGCTTGGTGATATGCTTGTAAAACAACATGCCAAAATTGTTATTTTTGGTTCTGATAATGATCGCCAAGTTGGCGAAAAAATTATTGCGCAAATGACACAAGGCGATCAGTGTATTAATCTTGCCGGTAAAACAAAATTGGAGCAAGCGGTTAACTTAATTGCGGCTTGTAAAGCAATTGTGACTAATGATTCGGGATTGATGCATGTCGCCGCAGCTTTGGATCGCCCTTTGGTTGCGCTTTATGGCCCAAGTAGTCCAGACTTTACCCCACCTCTTTCTGATAAAGCTGAAGTTATTCGCTTAATAACAGGGTATCATAAAGTCCGTAAAGGTGATGCAGAACAAGGCTACCATCAAAGTTTGATTGATATAAAACCTGAAACTGTATTTGAAACTTTAATGAAGCTTATAGCTCGTTGTGAAAAGAGTCATTAATTATGCGTGTACTTATTGTTAAAACATCTTCAATGGGCGATGTACTTCATACTTTACCCGCGTTAACTGATGCTGCCCATCATTTACCTGATATGACTTTTGATTGGGTAGTTGAAGAGAATTTTGCGCAAATTCCAACATGGCATTTTGCGGTAGATAAAGTGATCCCTGTGGCTATTCGGCGCTGGCGTAAAAACTGGTTCGGTAAATCTATTCGTCAAGAGCGTCACCAATTTATTCAATCATTACGTGAACGGGAATATGACTGTATTATTGATGCGCAAGGATTAATAAAAAGTGCTTTTTTTATCACACGTAAAGCAAGAGGCATTAAGCACGGTTTAGATCGTCATAGCATAAGAGAACCGATTGCCAGTTGGTTTTATGATGTTAAACATTCTGTTCCAAAATCGATGCATGCCATTGAACGAGTAAGACAACTCTTTGCAAAAAGCCTTGGGTACGAGCTATCCGGTGACATGGGTGACTATGCAATCGCAAGCCATTTTTTATCAGAATTACCGTCTGATCATGGACAATATTTGATATTTTTACATGCCACCACCAGATATGAAAAACACTGGACAGAAGACGCCTGGCGTCAATTAATACAATTGATAGCGCCAACCGGTTTAAAAATTAAATTACCTTGGGGAACGGCGCATGAAATGCAAAGCGCTCAACGCTTAGCACAAGGATTTAATCATGTCGAAGTGTTACCAAAATTGTCTCTTTCTCAAGTAGCAACTAAACTTGCTGGGGCTAAAGCTGTGGTTTCAGTCGATACTGGATTAAGTCATTTAACGGCGGCACTCGATCGCCCAAACATTACTTTATTTGGTCAAACCGATCCTAAATTAATTGGCGGTTATGGTAAAAATCAATTTAGTCTTGTCTCTCCAGATCAGAAGATGCAAACTATCTCAGCAACGAAGGTATATGAGCAATTAGCCCGTTTTTTGTAAAATGAGATAAAATTGAAATAGCGTTATTTAAAAAGATTAAAGGAATCTAACTTATGAATAAATATTGTGATCTCATTCGGGAAAAATATGCTCAAATCGGCAGTAATGAATTAGGCTATGTTGAAGATGCTTTAGGTGCCGTTATGTTGGTTTTAAATGAAGTTGCAGGTGATAAACAAGTACCTGCTGAACTTAGAGAGAAAGCTGCTTATGCAGCAGCTAACTTATTAATGAGTGACTTTGATATTAAATAGCCGTTGGTAAATTGATAATAAAACGTATCGATTTATCATCTGATTCTACATAAATTGATCCCTTATGGGTCTCAATAATGGATTTAACAATGGCAAGCCCAATACCTGCACCGGAACTGTCATTACGATGGCGTGATTCATCGACACGATAGAATCGGTCAAAAAGATGTGGTAAATGTTTTTTATCAATTTTTTTGCCCGGATTAGAGATGATAATCTTAACCCGTTTTTCACTCATTTGACTTAATGTGATAGTTATGACCTCGTTATTCGGTGTATAACGAATCGCATTAGACAAAATATTACCAATTGCACGCCCTAACATCATTTTATCGCCTTGTATGTGAGAACAGTGACCGTCGAGTTGGAAAGTAATATTTTTTTCATCGGTGAGAGGCTCAAAATAATCACACATCATCATAATCATGTTAGTGAGATCAATGTCAATCAAATTAGGCACAAGCTGGCGATTGTCTGCCTGCGCCAAAAATAACATATCAGAAATCATTTGTGACATTTTTTCATATTCTTCTAAATTAGAATATAAAATTTCACGGTATTCATTTGTTGTACGAGCGTTATTGAGTACAATTTGCGTTTGCGTGGTAAGATTAGTAATCGGTGTACGCATCTCATGTGCAATGTCGGCAGTAAAATTATGCTGACGAGTAAAAACATCTTCCATACGATTAAGCATGTTATTAAATGCTCTGACCAAGCTTACATATTTAACCGGTACTGACGAGGTTGGAATACGATAATTTAAATTATTTAAACTAATTCTTTCAATCTTCTTGATTAAGCGATTGATTGGTTTTTGAGTATAGTAAATACTGATGAATGAACCAATTAATGCTAACACACAAGAAATAATAATTAGCAGACCTAATCCGTTTCTTAACCGATTAATAAATTCAAGTTGCACATCACGACGAACGGCAACAATCGTAGTGAATCGTTTACCGTCTTCCCCTATCACCCTTGACGCCGCAATTCGATAAGATGATTTATCTATCGTCTCAATAGAAGTACTGTCATTTTCAATAATTCGTTCTAACTCTTGTGATTTTAATGCTATCGCTAAATTGGGGCCTCGAGTGCGATAGACTATTTTCCCCATATCATCAATGATATAAACAAATAAGTGATGATGCCCAGTAAGGATTAGCAATAAATTTTGGATAAATTCATCACGATTATCATTCGGTGAATAATAAGTTAGTTCTCTTTCAATAGAGGTAATAACCGAATTTAATTCGGTCACATTTTGTCTGATTGAAAATTTTTCAAAAGACCGCTCGATCAAATAACTGAAACAGTAAAGTAGTCCACATGTTATCAGACAAACAATAATGGGTAACCGAACGGAAATTAATTTACTCTGTTTCATCCAATACATCTATTTTATAACCCATTCCACGCACAGTATGAATAAGTTTAGGTTCGAATCCGGCATCAATTTTGTTACGTAACCGTCTTATGGCTACATCAATCACATTAGTATCGCTATCAAAATTCATATCCCAAACTTGTGAAGCAATTAACGATCGCGGTAACACTTCACCTGGGTAACGTAAGAAGTATTCGAGTAGTAAAAACTCTTTATTGGTGAGGTCGATACGTTTATCTGAACGTGTCACTGTTCGCTTTGGCAAATCCATGACTAAATCAGCAATACTTAATTGATAATTGTTTACTTGCGGCACATTTCGTCTTAATAACGATTTGACTCTCGCTAATAATTCAGCAAATGAAAAAGGCTTCACTAAATAATCGTCGGCACCTAAATTTAATCCTTTAACTTTATCTTCAACACTTCCCATTGCTGTCAACAATATAATTTGGGTATCTTTACCCGCTTCACGCAATGACTGAACAATTTTCCAACCAACAATATCCGGTAACATTACATCCAGGATAATTAAATCATAATCTTCTGTCATTGCCCGATGATAGCCATCTAAACCATTTTTGGTTAGGTCAACAATAAAGCCTGATTCAATTAATCCTTGACGAAGGTATTCACCTGTTTTCTGTTCATCTTCAACAACTAACAATTTCATTTTAAATATTTCCTTTGCCAAAGTATCAGGTTATCTAACTTACATAATACTGTTCCTATGATATATGAAAAGTTCAAAAACATTCATGATATTTCCATGACTATTTTGTAATCTACTTGTCATTAATCCGTTTGAATGTGTTTGTTATAGTATCCACACAATGATTCATGAGGCTAGACATTATTGTTTCATTGTTTTATTTCCTTTCATCCATTCCTTGCAATTTAATGCAGCCCTAGTTTATCTAGGGTTTTTTTTTGCTTATAAAACACAATAAGCTCGAATTAATCTCTGAAACAATAAATGATTGACTTTAAAATCTCGGCATTTTAACAAAAATAACTGAATCTGAATATCAAATTCAGTTATTTTTATGCAAAACGATGCCTGTTTCGATGTGTTCTGTATAAGGAAACTGATCAAATAAAGCAAAATGTTTAATCGAATGCGTTTCTGTCAATTGCTGTAAATTTTCACGCAATGTATGAGGGTTACAAGAAATATAAATAATGGTTTTATAACTTTTTAAATTATTTAATGTTTCTATGTCTAATCCTGCACGAGGTGGATCAACAAGTACCGTATCACACTGATAGTCATCTAAGTTAATGCCTTTCAATCGATTAAATTCTCGTTCTTTTCTTATCGCTGACGTAAACTCTTCAGCCGATAATCGAACAATAATCAAATTATTAATATGATTGACCGCAATATTATGTTGTGCCGAATAGACCGAAGCTTTGGCAATTTCAGTGGCTAATACTTTTCGGAAATTTCGAGCCAACGCTATTGAAAAATTACCATTTCCACAATAAAATTCTAGCAGATCACCGGCTAAACCTTGCGTAACCGAAATAGCCCACTCAAGCATTTTAATATTGACCGCTGCATTAGGCTGCGTAAAACTATTTTCAACTTGGCGATAAATCAAATTTTTACCCATGACTGGTAAAACTTCATCAACATAATCAACATCAATAACTATTTTTTGATTACTTGCTCGACCGATAATATGGCAATTAACACCTTGTTCGGCTAACTGTTGCTTTAACTTTTCAGCTTCTGCCCGCCATTCATCGGATAATTTTTTGTGATATAAAAGTGTAATAAGCAATTCACCACTTAATGTCGAAAAATAATCGATTTGGAAAAGCATATGGCGAAGCAAATAATTAGGTTTTAAAAGCGGAATAATCTTTTGCATAGCATCATTTATAAGTGCTGTTGCAATCGGGAAAGTTTCTACTTTTATTCGTTTTTTTGTATTTTTATCGTACATGATATGATAAAGGTCATCTTTATCATGCCATATTCTAAATTCTGCACGCATACGATAATGACTGATTGGAGACGAATACACGGTTAAATCAGGTAATGAAAAATGTGATAAAAGCGCTTTTAAATTTGTGACTTTATTTTCAAGCTGTTGTTGATATTTTTCGTTAGAGAAACATTCTGCCATTTTAATTTCAGATTATTAGAAAGTGGTTATAAAAAAATAGTCAATTTGATTTAATGCCATAGACTAAACAGAGATATAAAAATTGATTTTCGCTTATTATATCACAACAGATTTTAGCCCCATTATTTTATCTATGTTATCATAAACCACTATCAATGGTAAGCCTGATACCATCCAACGATAACTTTAAGTCACTTTGCATCAAATTTGCATGACGAAATTCAATTTATGCAGTTAGTCAAAATTGATGCTTATTTCTTAATGAACATTACATTCACTTAAATGAGTTATTTTCATTCAGTGACATTAATTATCTGAGAATTTGCTAAAATTAGCGCATTAAGCTTTCATCTGGTGTAAATGTTGTTATCACCATAGACAATCATTGGTGTTATAATATTGTAGTTATATTGATTGCCGTTATAATGTGTTTTAAATTTCTCGTTATAAAGGTCATTATGACAACGCAAACTTTTTCCGATTTACAATTAGATGATGTATTAATTAACAATCTCGAAGCCCAAAATATTATTACCCCTACCGTAATTCAAGCGCAAACGATCCCTGTAGCTTTAGATGGCAAAGATATCTTAGGATCGGCACCAACCGGTACCGGTAAAACACTTGCTTTTTTAATCCCAGCGGTACAGCATCTTTTAGATTTTCCGCGTCGAAAACCGGGGCCACCAAGAATTTTAATTTTAACGCCAACGCGTGAACTTGCAATGCAAATTGCAGAACAGGCAAAAAACCTCACGCAATCAACGCATCTGAGTATTGCGACAATTACTGGTGGTGTCGCTTATATGAATCATGCAGAAGTATTTAGTAAAAACCAAGATATTGTCATTGCCACAACCGGACGACTACTGCAGTATATTAAAGAAGAAAACTTCGACTGCCGAGCGGTGGAAATGTTGATCTTAGATGAAGCCGATCGCATGTTAGATATGGGCTTTTCGCAAGATGTGGAAACGATTTCTGCCGAAACACGTTGGCGCAAACAAACCTTACTTTTTTCAGCGACACTGGAAGGTGAAGGTTTATTCAATTTTGCCAGTCGAATTCTCAATCACCCCGTTGAGATTAATGCGACCCCTTCCCGTAAAGAGCGTAAAAAAATCATCCAATTTTATTATCGTGCTGATGATCTTAATCATAAAGTTGCATTATTAACCCATCTTCTCAAGCAAGAGGAATTTCAAAAAACAATTGTATTTGTTCGAAAACGTGAACGTGTACACGAACTGGTAACTTGGTTACATCAAGCCGGTATACAAAGTTGTTATTTAGAAGGCGAGATGGTACAAGCAAAACGCAATGAAGCGATAAAAAGAATCAGTAACAACACTGTCAACGTCTTAGTAGCTACCGATGTGGCTGCTCGGGGAATCGATATTGATGATGTGACGCATGTCATCAATTTTGATGCGCCAAGAACAGCAGATGTCTATCTACACCGTATTGGTCGTACAGCAAGAGCAGGTAAAAAAGGTACGGCTATCATGTTAGTTGAAGCACATGACAATGATCTATTACTGAAAATTGAACGCTATATTCAAGAACCCATAAAATTGAGAACGATTGAAGGATTACGTCCTAAAACTAAAGCACCAAAACCGACTAGTAAGAAAAAACCTTCAAATAAATCAAAATTGAAGCGTGGTGCAAAAAAACAGGATGAAACAGCCAAGAAAAAAGTTAAAGTCCGTTTACGTGACACTAAAAATAAAGGTAAACCCAAACACAAATTAAGCAAATCGAATAATTCATAAGTCTGACATAGTCAGAGCTTATGAAAGCGATTGTTAATAACAACTTGGACAATTTTTATCAGTTGCTATAATACATTCCATCAAGGTTTACAATATTTTTGGTTTTAAACAAGGAGAAACACATGACATTAGTCACGCGAAAAGCACCTGATTTTACTTCATCAGCAGTTTTAGGTTCTGGTGAAATTGTAAATAACTTTAATTTAGCACAGCATATTCAAGGTAAATATGCCGTTGTATTCTTTTGGCCAATGGATTTTACTTTTGTTTGTCCATCAGAAATTATTGCTTTCGATCATCGTCTTGAAGAATTCAAAAAACGTGGTGTTGAAGTTATTGGTGTTTCAATGGACTCAGAATATGTTCATAACGCATGGCGAAACACTCCGCAAGATAAAGGTGGGATTGGTGAAGTTAAATTCCCAATTGTTGCCGATATCAAGCACACTATTATGCAAGCTTATGGTGTTGAACATCCAGAAGCAGGTGTAGCGCTTCGTGCATCATTCTTTATTGATAAAAATGGAATTGTTCGTCACGAGACTATTAATGATTTACCTATTGGGCGTAATATTGATGAGATGATCCGTATTGTTGATGCTTTCCAATTCCATGAAGAACACGGCGAAGTTTGCCCAGCACAATGGACTAAAGGTAAACAAGGTATGCAAGGCAATCCTAATGGTGTTGCAAGTTACTTAAAACAACACGCTAACGAACTTTAATATTCTACTCTATACTGAATAACTTATTGAAAAGATTGATTTTCAATTCAAGTTACTTTGATAAGCCGGAGATATTCTCCGGTTTTTTATTCTTAATTCCTTTTTTACATTATTCCTTTTTTACAGTGAAGAATTTCATTTAATAGTTTTGTATGCATTAAGTAGAAGACTATAAGATTAAAATTAATGTCTATTTAGATGAATTCTGTGACTTGAAACGGATCTTTTATAAATAAAAATACTTTATCAATTTTGAGTTATCTAGTTGAAAATAGTTTGCGAACAATTAAAAACAAAAATGGAAAATACTTTAACATTGCGTTTTACATTGTCATATGCAGCCCAACCACACCAACAATAATAATGACCAATCCCAATAAACGCGGTAAATTTTTAGGCTCATTGAATAAAAACATATTGGCAAATACCGCACCGGATGTGCCAAGTCCAACCCATACGGGGTAAACAATACTGAGTTCAAGATAATGCAGAGAGAAATAAAAAAGAACAAAAGAAACAAAAAATCCGCCCCAATATAAAACTAATCTTATTACTTTTTTTTGTTCAGCATAGAGCTTCAATCCTATTGCCCCTATCACTTCAAAAAATGATGCCGTTAATATTAAAAGCCATCCCATAATAAAATCCTCAATCTTACCTTTGCCGATTAACTATCTGTACGTTTAAGTTGCACAACGCCAATTATGATTAATGCTACAAAAAAGAGTTGCATCATTTTGATTTCTTTACCAAAAAGCACCATATCAATAATCGTTGCCTCAACGGCACCAACGCCAGAAAATATGGCATAAACAGTACCTGTTGGAATGGTCTTACAGGCATTAGTTAAAAATGTAAAATCGACAATAATTAATGTAATAATTATTATCCAATGCCAATACTCCGTTGCAACACTAAATCCTAAAATCCAACATAATTCAAAAAAGCAGGTCAATATAACAAATCCCCACTCTTTATTAATGCTAAACATAGCTACCTCGCTGCTATCATTTTTACTTATTGCTTGATTTTGCTTTTTCTACCGATGTTTATATCGTTGAAAAAAAAGATGGTTCGCAAACATGAAGGTTTGCCACCGAAAGATCAACATGTTAATGCAGAAAAACTACGTGGTTTAAGATTAAACTAACTTAAGTCGCACTAAAACATTTTGATATATCACTACTAATTTACTTAGCTTATTCTTATTCAATTCTATAATGAAGATACACAATTGGCAAGGCTAACCCTGATTATTCGCTTTCTCAGCGTTTCATCTCAAAGTTGAAGATAAGTTGATTGAAACAGTTTAAACATAAATGAATAAATGTTTAAGCACACAATTTCAAGTAAATTTACTTCCCTGTATAAAAGGAAGTAAACTTCTAACGTAATGGTTATAAAGACTGTAAATAGTTTGCTATATCTTCTATTGTCACCACAGGCAATTGATGCTTTTTAGCGAACTCAACCACTTGGGGCGCTCTTGCCATTGAACCATCATCATTCGTTAATTCGCAAATCACAGCGGCAGGTTTGAATCCGGCTAGTTTAACCAAATCAACCGATGCTTCGGTGTGTCCTCGACGAGCAAGAACTCCACCTTCTTTTGCTACCAGTGGAAAAACATGACCAGGATGATTTAAGTCACTGGGTTTAGCTTCATCGGCTACGGCAGCTTTAATTGTGGTAACGCGATCTGCCGCTGATACGCCAGTTGACACTCCCTCAGCCGCTTCAATTGAAATAGTAAAGGCTGTATGATTTTTACTGGTATTATTTGCCACCATCATAGAAAGATTCAATTTATCACACTGTTCTTTTGGCATACATAAGCAAACAATTCCGCTTCCATGACGGATTGTCAGTGCCATTTGTTCTGTCGTTATGGTTTGCGCTGCCCAAATAATATCACCTTCATTTTCCCGATCTTCATCATCTAAAACTAACACGCCTTGCCCTGCTTGAATGGATGCAATCGCATTTTTGACACGTTCTAATGGGGTTCCAAATTCATTTAAATTAAACTGATTCATGGTAAATACCTAGGTCCTTTTTTAATATATTTATTATTTTTCTAAATTATCCTGATAATCCAAAATTAATACTTATCAATCGTATTTTATGCATTCTCAAGCTAATTTAATTAAAAATAAACTCAATACCAGAATCAGGGCTGTGCTTGACCATAGTGATATTGCTAAAAAAGTTAACTATGCAACCAATAGCAAATTAAGAAAAGATAAGCAACTCTCTTTTATCCAGACTTTTACTGTCGGCTTTGGAATTTCACCAAATCTGCTAGACCTTAATACCCATTAATCATCTTCAAATTCATTTCAAATCATTTCGCATAATAATCAAAATAATTTTAGCTATTCGAAATATTGACTGACTAAAATATTAAGCGCTCGTGGGCTATACCACCGGTGGGGACTTACACCCCGCCCTGAGAATTTTGTTAGTTAACTAACACTCGACACTATAATACAAAACCGAAGAAAAAACACGGAGATTTTAAAAAGAAAAAAATTGCCGCATAAAGCGGCAATATTGTATATAAAAGCGTTTAATGCATGCGTGTTTCACGCAATCGACGACGTTCAGACTTACGCATCCATAACCACGAAATAAATCCAATGATGCCAACAATTAACAAAATAATTGTGGCAAGTGCATTAACTTGAGGATCCACGCCTAAGCGAACTTTGGAGAAGATCAGTTTAGGTAATGTCATGGCGCCCGGGCCGGTCACAAAATTAGCAATAACCACATCGTCAAGTGATAATGTGAATGCTAGCAACCATCCAGACACTAATGCTGGCGCAATCATAGGTAAAGTAATCACAAAAAAGACTTTTAATGGATTTGCACCTAAATCTAATGCAGCTTCTTCAATAGATTTATCCAACTCTCGTAGCCGTGCGCTAATAACGACGGTGACATAAGCTGTACAAAATGTAGTATGTGCCATCCAAATCGTGATCGCTCCCCGATCTCTTGGCCAACCCAGTACCTGCCCCATTCCAACAAAGAGCAATAGCAAAGCTAAACCCGTTATCACATCAGGCATAACCAACGGTGCTGTTGTCATAAAAGAAAACAGATTTGACCCACGAAAACGCCTAAAACGGATAATGGCAAAAGCAGCTAATGTACCAAGTACAATCGCAAATGTTGCTGCACAAGCTGCGATAGTTAAACTTAAACCAACCGCCTTAAGTAAGGTTTGATTATGAATTAATTCAACATACCATTTGGTTGAAAATTCTGCCCAAACAGTCACCAAACGCGAACTATTAAATGAATAAACAATCAAAATAATCATTGGGATATATAAAAAAGAGAATACCGCCAATAATATAAGCCCTTTTAGACATCGGCAAGCTAACGCTAATGTAATAATTAACGTGACAATCAGGCTAAAAACAAAACAACCGACATATACACTGCCATTTGTAATAAGTTCAAATCCCGATGATGAAATTAACAGCGTTAATATAAAAGAACCGATCAACAATGATACAAAGACAATCAAAGCTGAACGTAGGATAATAGGTAAATTATTCATTTATTTACCTCCCATTTGTCGATTTTGGAATTTATTGAAATAGTAAATCGGTACAATCAATATTAACAACATCACCGATGCAACCGCTGAAGCAGCAGGCCAATCATGATTATTAAAGAACTCTGTCCATAATTGAGTACCTATCATGATTCCTTCTGACGGCCCCAATAATTCAGGAATCACATATTCACCAACGGCAGGAATAAAGACTAACATTCCCCCTGCAATTACCCCATTTTTTGTTAATGGTACAATGATTTGAAAGAAGGTCTTAATCGGTTTACAGCCTAAATCTAACGACGCTTCAATTAACGTTGAATCAACTTTGATTAACGATGTGTAAATCGGTAAAACGACAAACGGCAAATAAGAATAAACAATTCCTATATACACAGCGAAATACGTTTTCATAATGATTAACGGCTGATCGATAACACCTAACCACATTAAAAAATGATTCAAAAGCCCATTAGGATTTAAAATACCTATCCACGCATAAACTCGAATTAAAAAGGAGGTCCATGACGGTAAAATAATCAGTAGTAGCAAAATATTTCGCGTTGACGGTTTACATTGCGAAATAGCCCAAGCTAGTGGATAACCAATTAAAATACATAATAAAGTTGATATAGCCGCAATTTTTAATGATTGCAAATAAGAATCAAAATAGATGGTATCGCTCAATAAATTGAGATAATTACCAAAATTTAAGGTTATATTGAGCAATCCATCGTCAAAGCTAAATAAATCGGTATACGGCGGAACAGCGGATGCTATTTCGGAAAAACTGATTCTAAAAACAATTAAAAATGGTAATAAAAACAGTAGTAACATCCATAAATATGGAATTGCAATGACTGCTAAACGACCATAAAGCGTCATCAAATCTGTATCATCAGGCTGTTTTTTAATTTTCTTAATGGCAAAATAAATCGCAACTAAACCAGCGGGTATAAATAAAATACTACCAGCAATAATCATTCGATAAGCAAGTCTAGAAGGTTTATAATTTGCTAAAAATAAACCAAAACATGACATTAAAAAACTTAATACTAACCCAGAAAATAGTGCATCTAAAAATAAGTTATCAAATGCATCTGTGGTGACAAAACGCCAATAAACACAGAGCAAGACAAATGCATTTAATACTACACTCCAAAAAATGGAACGCATCGTTATATCCTCTTTTGTTTATTCGGTAAGTACCACACAGCTATCAACTTCCCAACTTAGGTTAACTATATCTCCCCAAGTAGGCATTCCTTTTCGATAACGGTGCTCATTTTGTAGTTGTGCAATAATAATTTGCCCACTTGATAACTTCACGTGATAAATTGATAAATCCCCTAAATAGGCAATTTCAACTACTTCACCTGTTGCAACGTTATAACCGTCTTCAGGAATGTCGTCACATAATTTGATTTTTTCCGGACGAAGCGCAACTTGAATTGGCACACCTTCAACCGCTGGCGAATCATAATCAACTTTTATTGGATGTTTAATCATTGGACAGCTAATAATCAATCCGTCTTCAAGTGTTTCTTGTAAAATGCCATCAAACACATTTACCGATCCAATAAACTCAGCACTGTAACGACTGTTTGGATGTTCATAAATTTCTTCAGGCTCACCAATTTGAACAAATTGACCTTTATTCATAATGGCAATACGACCAGCCATGGTCATGGCTTCTTCTTGATCATGGGTAACCATAACACAAGTTGCCCCTACTTGCTCTAAAATACTGACAACTTCAAGTTGCATACGATCACGAAGTTGCTTATCTAACGCCCCCATCGGTTCGTCAAGAAGCAATAATTTTGGACGTTTAGCTAAACTACGTGCTAACGCTACGCGTTGTCTTTGACCACCAGATAATTGATGTGGCTTACGTTTTCCAAATTGTTCCATATGCACCAGCGCAAGCATTTCTTCAACACGGTGTTTGATCTCTTTATTGTCTAATCTATCTTGCTTCAAACCAAAAGCAATATTTTGCTCAACCGTCATGTGAGGAAAGAGAGCATACGATTGAAACATCATATTGATTGGACGATTATAAGGCGGAACTTGCGACAAATCTTTACCATCTAAAATAATTTGCCCGGATGTAGGTTGTTCAAATCCTGCTAACATTCGTAATAGGGTCGATTTACCACTACCTGAAGCACCAAGCAAAGCAAAAATTTCACCGGTGTAGATAGTAAGATTAATATCATCAACAGCATAATAATCATCATTAAAAACTTTGGTTAAATTTTTGATCTCCAATAATGGCGTAACCATCTTTTTTTTAGGCTGAACCTGAATTGTTGTTTTATTATTCACTCTTTTTTCCTCATAACAACAAGCCATAAAAAACGAAACGGAAAGATTAAATCAATCTCTCCGTCTATAATAAATAACACTTAATAATCAATTATTTGTTAAAACTTTATCGACCAGTTTTAAGTTTGGTCCACGTACGAGTAATCACGCGTTCAAGTTTAGGTTCTTTAACTTTTAATGTAAACAATTTTTCCATGACTTCAGGTGATGGATAAACCGCAGGATCGTTTTTAATTTCCGGTTTAACAAAATTGTCATTTGCGACTTTATTGGCACTCGCAAAATTAACATCATTCGTCACTTGTGCAGCGATTTCTGGCTTCATGATAAAGTTTAAAAATTCATGGGCTTCATCAACATTAGCCGCATCTTTTGGAATCGCAAAAGTATCAAAAAAGACTAACGCCCCTTCTTTAGGTATTTGATAACCGATATGGACACCATTTTTAGCCTCATTTGCGCGATCTCGAGCTTGCAAAATATCGCCAGACCAACCTAAAATCACACAAATATCGCCATTAGCAAGATCGGTTATATATTGAGATGAATGAAAATAACGAATATTTGGTCTTACTTTTGCTAAAAGATCATAAGCCGCACCAGTATAATCTTTGGCATCAGTGCTATTAGGATCTTTACCTAAATATTGTAACGCACTGGCAAAAATTTCAGTAGGCGCATCTAAAAATGCAACACCACAATCTTTAAGTTTTTCCATGTTTTCAGGTTTAAAGACTAAATCCCAACTATTAACTGGGGCATCTTCACCTAAACGCTCTTTTACTTTATCGATATTATAACCGATACCCGTTGTCATCCAGACATAAGGAATAGCATAGGTATTATCTGGGTCATGGGTCGCCATTAGTTTCATTAAGTTAGGATCAAGATTTTTCCAATTCGGTAATTTACTTTTATCTAATGGAAGATAAATACCAGACTTAATCTGTCTTGCTAAAAAGCTATCAGAAGGTGAAACAACATCAAAGCCGGAATGCCCCGCCATGAGTTTTCCTTCAAGTGCTTCATTAGAGTCATAAACATCGTACACAAGTTTAATACCTGTTGATTTTTCAAAATCATTAATGGTTTCATGACCAATTTGACCTGCCCAATTATAAAAATGTACGACACGATCTTTAGCAATAGCAGATTGAGATAACGCTAGTGTGACACCAGCAAGAATTGAAAGAATTGTTTTACGTTGAGTAAACATGCTCACCACTTCTCCTCTAGTAATAGGGATATTACATGTTAAACACAAGCCCACTGAATCAAAACAATGGACCCCCAAATTTTACCAAAAAACCTGTTAAAAAACATAGTCTGGCGAAACCGAGGTAAGCAAGCAAATTATTTATTATTATCGTGATAAAAATAAATTGTTAGCTTTGCATTACGTGGCATAAAATACCTTTTTTTTCAAAGAAGTCCACATAAAATGTAAAATAACTTAAGATTTGAGATTGAGTGACGATATTTTGTTCACTCAACCCTTTTTAACGATACTAAAAATGGGTAACGCCAATGGTACCCTTTTCAATTTTATTCAGCTTTAGCAGGTAGAATTTTTGCATCGGGTTGCCAAACACGATATTTAATTTGGAAATCATTCGGTGCATAAATAACAATAGGTAAGCGGCTATTATAGTCTAACCAACCCAAATTATGATGAAGAGTAACAAACTGATTTTTATTAGAACCTGCCGGGCAAGCCATCATGGTTGATAGAACACCGTTACCTGCTTCTACAACGTAATAAGAATAACCCCAACCTTTTAATTCTTCCTCTTTAACTGTCCCTGCCAAACGTTGAGAATTACAATCAACATTCATTTCTTTACCAATTAGTAATTCGATACGAGCATTATTCTCATCAGGCAATGCAGGAAGATTAATCGCAAAACGGGTGTAACCAGCTTTCGCTTCAGGATAAGGCGCAATGTCATTCACATTTTGCACTGTTTCTGGCAATTTAGTTTTTTCAGCACAAGCAAATAAAGATACGCCCATTAAGGCTACCAATATTATTTTTTTCATTTTTTTGTCTCCTGTAAAAATAGGTTCATTAATATTGCATGATATGCTTTTTAAATGATAATGCGTATAATAGCATTATATTTATTATTTACTATGGTTATAAAATGCCTAAAGAAAAAAATACTAATGATTTATTAAAATTAATTCTTAATCTGCTATTAATTGGATTATTTATCATCATTACTTATCGGATTGTTGAACCTTTTTTGTTTGGATTCTTCTGGGCGGTCATGGTCGTGATTGCAACTTGGCCACTTATGATTAAAATCCAAAATAAACTTTTCAATAAACGGTGGTTATCTTTGTTGGTTATGGCTTTAATTTTAGCCTTTGTTTGTGTCATTCCTTTTCTTCTCATTATTAGTAGTGTAGCACAAAATGGACACTATCTGATTGAATGGGCAAAATCACTATCTCATCACGAGTTACCCACTCTTGATTGGCTAAATAGCATCCCAATGTTTGGTGAAGAATTACATCAAAAATGGTTAGAGCTGATCAAAACCGATGGTTCAGATTTAATTAGCAATGTTCAACCCTATATTGGCACCATGATTAAATGGTTGATCGAGCAAGTAACTAATTTAGGTATTTTCATTTTCCATGCTGGTGTCATGATCATCTTTAGCCTGTTACTTTTCTTAAAAGGTGAAAGTATTACTAAATATGTTTATGTATTTGCGAATCGACTCTCTAAACAATATGGCGAAACGACCGTCACTCTAGCAGGTCAATCAATTCGTGCAGTCGCATTAGGCGTAGTGGTAACCGCCATTACTTTAGCCTTAATTGGTGGTTTAAGCTTTGTGTTAACGAATATGCCGTTAGCGGGTCTATTAACTTTAGTACTATTTATATGTTGTGTTGCCCAAATTGGGCCAGTTGTCGTGATGTTAGGTTGCATTATTTGGCAATTTTGGAGTGGTCATACCGCTTCAGGTATTATCTTAATTGTCGTCGCAGTAATACTGACGACACTTGATAGTGTTATGCGTGCTTATTTAATCAAAAAAGGGGCTGATTTACCTTTTTTACTTATTCTATTTGGTGTTATTGGTGGATTACTCGGATTTGGTATTATGGGATTATTCATCGGGCCAATCGTATTAGCCTTAACCTATAAAATTATTCAGACATGGGTTGATGAACAATCTTAAACAATTTATTATCATCCCGAAAATAAGGTTTTATAACGTTGTGACTAAACACATTAACAAATGTTGTATAAAAAGGAGAATTATTTTCTGATATAATTCGTAATACTCAACGATATGCGTCAGTTAAAATGATATAGAAATCATGCGAATACCATTTATAAAATATAATCACCAAAAACAGCTTGATGAATTAGCAAAAATTTCTCAACATGCCGATCAATACCGTATCATATATAATCCTACAGACTATCGGCTTGCTTTGCTTGATGCAATTAAAAATGCCAAAGAACGCATCTATATTGTTGCGTTATATTTAGAGCAAGATGAAGCAGGAAAAGAATTTCTTAAAGAATTATATAATGTTAAGCGACAAAAACCCAATTTAGACATAAAAATCTTTGTCGATTGGCATCGAGCACAACGCGGTAGGATTGGTGAAGACAAAAGTCAAACTAATGCAAAATATTATTACCAATTAAAACAAGAAAATCCTCAAGTTGATATTCCTATTTATGGTGTCCCCGTTAATCGCCGTGAAGTGCTTGGCGTTCTTCACCTGAAAGGGTTTATTATCGATGATACCGTGATTTATAGCGGTGCAAGTATAAATAACGTCTATTTACATAAGCTGGATAAATATCGCTACGATCGCTACCACTTTATTACCAATAAAGTACTCGCCGATAGCATGGTGAATTATATTGATGACAACTTTTTACCTTTTAGCGGATTACAACGGCTGGACTGTGAAAACCATAAAACCAGAAAACAGCTAAAAGCTGAGATTAAAGCCCTTCGTCAACATTTAATGAATGCAAAATATCATTATACGGGCGATGCCGATAATCAATCCCTTTCTGTATCCCCTATTTCAGGTTTAGGTCGTAATAACCCATTAAATAGAACGATACATCATCTGATTAATATTACTCAGCAAAAAATTATCTTTTGTACCCCTTATTTCAACTTACCTAATATTTTAGTTCGTGACATTATTCGCTTACTCCGGAAAGGTAAACAAGTAGAAATTATAATCGGTGACAAAATCGCCAATGATTTTTATATTCCAGAAGATAAACCTTTCAATATTTCAGGTGGATTACCTTATTTATATGAAATTAATTTAAGAAAATTTATCGAACGCCTGCAACCTTTTATTGATAAAGAACAACTTATTATTCGATTATGGAAAGATGGCGAACAAACTTATCATCTTAAAGGTATTTGGGTCGATAAAAAATGGGTATTAATTACGGGTAATAATCTTAACCCAAGGGCATGGCGATTAGATCTTGAAAATGGTATTTTAATTCATGATCCTAAACAAGAATTGCAAGATCAGTTTGATAAAGAACTTGACACAATCCGAGAAAAAACCACATTGGTGACACATTTTCAACAGATTCAAGCCAGCCAGTTTTACCCACCTCACGTACATAAGTTAATTAAAAGATTAACCCGCATACGTGTTGATCGAATTATAAAACGCTTATTATAAAGAGAATAAGCTATAAGAAGTAAGTAAAACATCAACTAAAATAAGCTATAAAGAGTAAAATTTATAAATCATTTAAAAAATAACAATAAATGATGTTAGTTAAATTTAATCTTTATAGCTTTAAAGGTTTGACGAGATAATCACCATCAGTTTCTATTTTGTTGCAAGCTTAACACTGTTCTGGCATTTGAAACACTCGTTGCAATGATATCAATGACGCCAGATCGTAATGCGCCAAGTATAGCTGTCGCTTTAGTATTTTCAAATAACACATGTAATATTGCGTAATTCCTCAATACTTAGACCAATGACACGATCGTTCATGGCAGTATCGACAGGCACTCCATTAATATCAAAAAAGCCGTAACCGGCAGGCAAATGCGAAACGCTAGCAAACCATGTTGTGCAGATCGTAAACTCCGATTTTGTATACCTAGATGATGAATTTATCGAAAACCTAGATGAAACATTTATCCAGCAGGTGGATATGTTAGAAAGCGCGGCATTGCCCAACAAATTTAGGTCTATCGGATTAATCAAGAACTGGATCACAGCGGGTGAAACCCGGGTACATTTAGAACTACAACATGGCAACCCTGTACTCGGGTTTAAAATGGTTATGGGCAGACAAGGCTGACGCGGTGCTGAAAAAAATTAAACTGGAACGTAAAACATTTTTAAACGATAGGGATGTGAAAGCGGATATCGAGGGGTACGCGCGCAACCTCTTCATTAACGCCAACAACACCCATCCGTATGTCATCGACAGAGATGAAACACAGCTAAACCCCGACGGCATCAGCATTTATGTGGGTTGTTGCGTTTATGCGTTTGTTGATATTTGGGCAATGGACAACAAATTCGAAAAACAGGTCTGCGCCTCGCTATCTGGTGTCCAATTCTACAAAGACGGGCATACGTTCACCAGTAGCGGTGTCGCATCAGCTGATAATTTCGATGATCTGTCCGTCGATAACGAAGAAGAGTTGAGCGTGTAGTACTACAAAAACCCTCTATTGAGGGTTTTACATTAAAAACAGCTTAAATTATTTCTTTTTTCGAAAAATCGGAAAAGCTTTTAAACCGTAATCTTTTGCATATATCACTTTACCATTTCGTAACGTAATAGATGCGACGAAACCTGTTTTTTCTTTTTTATTAGACATAACTTAGTCTCTCAATCTAAGAAGATAGCCGATGCTCTTGCTTATCAGGGAAAAGTAAGTTATCATCAATTTGCGTTAGGGTAGCTCACTTTCTATACGGTGATCGGGGTAACCTTAATATTCAGTGGTGGTACACTGAACCCTTTAAGGCTCTTAATTGAGCCTTAATCCTTTATAACTGCATAAGATTTAATAATCCTAGTAATTTTTTCAGCTTCATCCTCTGTTAAATCTAATGGTAAATTGCCAATATTTAAAATTAAACCTTCTCTAAGAGGGATTGGCAATGCAAAGGTATTATGCCTGTTTAGCGCCTGCGTTACTAAATTCGTAGAATTGGCTACTTTATTTTTTGGCAATTTTGACAGTTTTGAAAGGTTTCCATTTTTATAACCATCAAATTTTGAAAGTGCGCTCCTAAACCTAGTTTTGTAACCTGCTGCTGCGCTATCTGATATATTTTCGTTTTTTGCAAAAATATCAACAATACTATCAATACTCCAAGATGTATAAGGTATACTTTCGGGAATATACCCCTTAACTCTATTTAACACAACTCTTAAGTTATTAGCAGTAGTAAGACTGATTACATCTAAAGAAGGCAAAGTATTTACAATGAAATCTATAAATTCATTTTTATCATTCATAATAGGAATTCCTGATCATTGATCACATATTCATCAATTAAATCGATTTTAGCACAAAGAATCGCAAACGCAAACATTTTAACAAAAAGAAACGCAAAATAACGCAAAATAACGCTTTCATACATTTCAAAAAGCGTTTTGATACTTTTGAGTGTACTTTACAAATATTTTGAGGGCGCTTAACTGTGTACTTTTGACAAAAATTTTATCGGGTTGTAACGAGGTTGCGAAAACCCTTGTTGATAATGCCAAACTAGTATTAGATGCGGTAAAACTGAAAGACAACTGCGTTATAAATGCGGTTCTGGACGTAATAGGAATTGAATCAAAATGAGATACACTGTCAAGTAACTAGAATTTTGTGATACGCCAAGAAAAGAGCTAACTGATTTATTTAATAAAACATTCGGTACAAATCAAAGTAAATCCGCTATTCATGGCATGTTTAAACATAACGGTTGGCTGATGAATAAAGAATACTGGCATTTCAATAAGGGGGTTTGCCATTTAATAAAGGTCTAAAAGGTCATACGGGACCAAATAAGACATCATTTAAAACGGGGGGATATCCTACATAATTATCGCCCTGTTGGTTCTGAACGTATTTCAAAAAATGGATATATTCAGGTAAATGTACGAAACCCCAAAACATGGAAATTAAAATATGTATTGAATTGGGAATCAGTATACGGGGTTGTAACGAAAAATCACTGTATTGTGTTTATTGATAGTGATAGACAAAACTGTAACATAGAAAACCTACAGCTAATAACCAGAAATGAAAATGTCTGATTCAATCAAAATAATTATTCGCCCTACCCTGTAGAACTACGCCCAGCATTAAGAGCAATAACGAAACTGGATTTAGCAACCAAGCAAACCTGCACGCAAGAAAAATAACATTACCCATAAAGATACGTAATGAACATAATTAATAAATTTGTTATTGATGTGTGTTGTGGCTCTCGTATGTCCTATTTTGATAAACAAGATAATCGTATATTGTTTTGTGATTAAAGAAAAGAGAGCCACATTTTATGTGATGGATGAGCATTAGAAATTAAGCCTGATGTTCAGTTGGATTTTACAAAATTGCCATTCCCAGCCGAAACATTTTATTTTTTTTGTTTCGACCCTCCACATTTAATTAAATGTCGGACAAGAAAGTTGGTTAGAAAAAATATGGACAATTTAATACATCAACGAGGCAAGATGATTTAAGGCAGGATTTACTAAATGTTTCCGCAAACTCAAAACAAATGGCGCATTGGTTTTTAAATGGAATGAAACAGATATACCGGTTAAAGATAATTTATCACTAACCGAACGCTAACCGCTTTTTGGACACATTAGCGGTAAACGCTCCAATACGCATTGGATTTCATTTATTAAATATTAGGACACGAGAAAGCCAAAAGATTATACAATTGAAGACCCAAGATACAACAGAATGCAAGTTTGTGAGTATATGGGGGGTTAGATCTAACTACGTTAGACAAATGGATCGCTGCGGGAAAATTCCAAAAACCCGATTTATATTTAGGCAGACATCCGCGTTGGAAATTGTCTACCGTTAATGCGTATCTTGCTCAAAAAGAACAAGACCACCAATCATGCAGTTAAACTATCTATATAGTCCGCATAGCACTGCATCATCTCACGCCTACTTTCCAAATATTGTGCGTGGTTATAAATGCCACGCACAGTGTACTCCTCGTGATTTAATTGTTTTTCTATCTAATCACGATTAAATCCCCACTCATTTAATACACTGGAAAATTGATGCCTAAACCCATGCCCGGTTGCATGTTTGACAAAACCTAAACATTTTATCAACCCTTAAATGGTCCCATTGGACATAGGTTCCTGGTTATTATTTAGCCTGGGAAAAATAAAATCACTTTTATCAGTAATAGGGTGTAAAAATCATAGGATATTAATAGCCTGTTTTGACGAAGGAACTATGTGCGCCCTGTCCTTTTTTATCAATTCCTCAGGTAGTAAAATGTAACGTTTTTCAAAGTTGACATAATCCCATTTACACCTAAACAATTTTACCGTTCGTACCTCTGTTAATATCAATAATTCGGTTGCGTACCGTACAAGTATATTGCCCAAGTAGGTTTGCAAGGCTTTCATAAACTCCCGCATATCGTCCTCAATTAAAAATGCGTAATTTTCAGGTGTCCGTGTCACCATTGCTTTTGACAGTTCTCGAGCAGGATCATTCTCCGCCTGTTCAGTAACAATTGCATATTGGAAAACCTCAGTACACCTTTTCCTCATCTTTTTAGCAACCTTTAATGTCCCTCGATTTTCATTCTGTTTCAAATAATTTAGCATTTCAATAGGTTTTATTTGCGAAATTTCCATATCACCGATATACGGAAATATATCTTTTTCAAAATAGGTAATTATGCCTTTTCTGGTGTTTAGCGACCAACTTCTTTTTTTGTTTTCAAACCATTCCAAAGCTATTGTACTGAACGTGTTACCCTGCGCCATGTTTGAGAGCAAGGTTTTCTTTTTGCGTTCGATAGATGGGTCACGTTCGTGCGCCAATAATAGTTTAGCTATATCTTTTTCATTGCGAGCATCGGATAAACTGATATACGGATATTTATCTATGGTTAAGGTTTTTCGTTTGCCGTTGAATTGATAATCATATCTCCAAGATTTGGTTTCTGCTGGGGTAATGTACAGGTACAGTCTTTCATAATCGGGTAGATTGTAGGCTTTATCTTTTTTAGGTTTTGCGGACTCAATAGCCCTAATTATTAGCATGATTTACGGTATTTTTAGTTAAGACATTAAAAATACCGTTAATAGATTGTCGTTGTCAATCGTTTACGGTCGTATTGGGTCGTGTCCAAAATTCTAAAAAGCAAGTATGAATAGGTTTTTAATCGTGATCGGTCGTTGTGAGTCGTTGATGAAATATCGACCCCAGCAGGAATCGAACCTGCAACTAGCCCTTAGGAGGGGCTCGTTATATCCATTTAACTATGAGGTCATCGGGGGCGCCCATTTTAATAAATTTAAAAAAATAATACCATTTAAATAATGAAAAATTTTGTATTATGTGTAAACATGATACAATTAAAAAATCAATAACCTGAATTTTGTTTAGTTGAAAATCCTATGAAAAAAAGAATAATTGGTATGCTGTTCTCTGTTATGGCGCTAACAAGTTGCGCTTCATATGATCCTGAAAGCAATTCATACAGTGATCCTTTATCTGGATTCAATAAAGCAATGTTTAATGTTAACTATTATGCATTAGATCCGTATGTTTTGCGTCCAGCGGCTGTCGTTTGGAAAGATTATGTACCAACACCAATTCGTAAAGGTGTCGTGAACTTTTCTTCAAACCTTTCTGAACCTGCTTCAATGGTGAATAATCTTTTACAAGGAAATGTCCACCAAGCCGGAAAACACTTAGCACGATTCTTTTTAAACACTGTTTTTGGTGTTGCAGGGTTATTTGATGTGGCAAGTTTAGCCGATCCACAATTACAAAAGGGCAATAGGCATACTTTTGGTGATGTGCTTGGTCACTACGAAGTACCTTATGGTCCCTATGTGGTTTTACCATTCTATGGTTCAGCAACGCTTAGAGAGGAAGGCGGTGCTTTAGTTGATACACTTTATCCACCTTTAGCTTGGTTAAATTGGAAATGGGCATTAGTACGAGGTGTGTTCGACGGTATTGAGGCTCGTGCGGTAGCAATTGAATACGAAGATCTGATTAAAAACAGTGACGATCCTTATAACTTTATGCGTAATGCTTATTTCCAACGTAATGATTTTATTGCTTCTGGCGGTAAAGTCGATGAAAAGAAACAGCAACAACGCGAAGAAAGCATCAATAGCTTTATTAATGATATCGATTCACAATAATTTGTTATATCATGATTTATAAAAAAACCGCTACTTCAAAAGCGGTTTTTTATTTGCCTTTCATTTCAGGTAAATTGTGCCAAAAGCGTTTTGGCATCTGTTGACGTTGTAATTTAGGATTTTCTCTTTCTTTGATAGATAAGGCATTAAAGTAACGATGCCATAGGGTTTGAAATAGTTGTTCATCTTTCGTTAAATAGCGTTGATTGACTTTGTTATCTACGATCAACTCCTCATGATCAACAAGTGAAATTTTTTCAAGTTTGTCGAGATCATAAAAGTAGCCATATTTACGTTTTTCATCATAAATCGCCCATTTCTGATCGGCATAACGATCTTTAAAAAAATCTAAGACTAAAGGCAATGCGTTATAGATGGGAGCAATCACCGAAAAATAGATCTTTTCATTTTGTCCGTCATTCGTGTTATCAATTGGATTTTCAATAGTATTGAAACGAACAAATTGCATTAAATGATGCCGTTCCCGACTCACTTTTTTAGCTATGTCATGAACGGTTAGTACATCAGGATCACCAAAATCTGTTTCTATCGCATGCTTTGATTTGAAAACTTTACAGATATAACGAAAAATAACTAAATCACTTTCTGGTAATTCAGAAAGCCACACATACTTTAATTGATTAAGCGCAACGTGAGATAACTTTTTGTTCAAAGCTACTTGCACCCGTTCATATTTGCTATTACGTACTTCCACATAATGCGTATCGGATACTAACAAAGGCACAAGTTCATTATGCGCCAACAAACAATCGGGCATCTTTTTTTGCTCAAACGCATCAAACACTGCGCATAGCAATCCTTCAAAACTTTTATCATATTGAAAAGCTAACATGATTTACCAACCCATGACTAATTGCTGAGGAATATTGTCATTTTTGACTTCAAGCAACGGTTTTTCTTGCAAGGAAAGCCGAATATACTCTTCGGAGGAGTCTAATAATTTAAATTTTCGCATTTCATGGCAAATAATAAAAAATTGGGCTCTTTTTAGAACAACGCCTATTCGTTTTAAGGCTTCTAAATTTAGTTTACGGTGTCGCCTTGCTAAAACTATTAATTTTGCCGATTTAACACCAATACCCGGTACCCGTAAAATTTTTTGATAACTATCACGGTTTATATCAACTGGAAAAAATTGGGGATTTCGAATAGCCCACGCTAGTTTAGGGTCGACAGTTAAATCAAGATCAGGATATTGATCATTGACAATTTCATCAACACTAAAATCGTAGAATCGTAATAACCAATCGGCTTGATAAAGGCGATTTTCACGCACTCTTGGGACTTCTTGCAATATGGGTAATCTTTTATCGTAACCATTAACAGGAATAAACCCTGAATAATAAACACGTTTCATACTTGGTCGTTTATAAAGCTTAGCCGTTAGTTGTAAAATCTGGCTGTCTGTCTCATCTGTTGCCCCGATAATGACTTGAGTGCTCTGCCCTGCTGGGACAAATTTTGGCGTAGACTTAATTTTTTTTCGATCTTCAATATTTTCAAGTAAGTTTTGATGAATATGGCGCATCGGCTGATAAATGCTTTTATGATCTTTATCGGGCGCTAATAACTTAAGATTTTTTTCTGTCGGGATCTCTAAGTTAACACTCATTCGATCAACCAACAAACCAGCCTGAACAATAAGATCATTACTGGCACCAGGGATGGCTTTCATGTGGATATAACCATTAAACCCATGCTCATTGCGCAATATTTTTACTACTCTAATCATTTTTTCCATCGTGTGATCAGGGCTTCTGACGATGCCAGAACTTAAGAAAAGTCCTTCAATATAGTTGCGACGATAAAATTCAATGGTTAAATCGGCTAATTCTTTGGGTGTAAATCCTGCTCTGGGGATATCATTACTTTGGCGATTTATACAATATGCACAATCAAACATGCAATAGTTGGTTAACATGATTTTTAGCAAGGAGACACAACGGCCATCAGCAGTGAATGAATGACAAATCCCACAACGATGAGCACTGCCAATCCCTTTATTTTTATTAGTTCGAGATGAGCCGCTTGAAGCACAAGAAATATCATACTTTGCTGATTCAGCTAATATTTCAAGCTTTGATATCATCTTTTCATTCATTGCCAACCCCTTGATACTGTATAAAAAAACAGTATTATACTAATCACTTATCAATTAGCAAGTAAATAAACAATCAGAAAAGTGTAATTTTAGGTATTTAACAAAGGAAGAGATGTATTGTTAATACAAAATAATAATTAATATAATTTAAAAGATAATTGCAATATTTTTTCGTTCGAAATTACTTGATTTAATATTATAAATAAAATAGCTTCGTTAGGTATTGTTCAGCTTACAAGTGTACGCTATAATCACATCAATTTTTCTTATGAAGCCAGTTAATTTAGGAGCAGAATATTACATGAAACGAGTTGTTATTACCGGATTAGGTATTCTTTCAAGTATTGGGAACAATACTAAAGAGGTTTTAGAATCATTAAAAGTGGGTCGTAGCGGAATCACTTTTTCTCAAGAAATGAAAGATAGCGGAATGCGAAGCCATGTTTGCGGTAATGTTAAATTAGATACTACAGGGCTTATCGATCGCAAAATCGTGCGCTTTATGAATGATGCTTCTATCTATGGTTATCTTGCTCTACAACAAGCTATTGACGATGCAAAATTGACTCCTGAACAAGTCTCAAATCCTCGAACTGGTTTAATTGCTGGCTATGGTGGCTCAACCAAAACTCAATATAACGTCGTTGCCGGTATGAAAGAAAAGGGGTTACGTGGCGTGGGGCCTTACGCAGTGACAAAATCAATGTCGTCAGCAATTTCAGCTTGTTTAGCAACACCTTTTAAAATCAAAGGGATTAGCTATTCTATGACGTCAGCTTGTGCAACGTCTGTACACTGTATTGGTCATGCTGCTGAGCTGATTCAACTCGGTAAACAAGATATTGTTTTTGCCGGTGGTGGTGAAGAACTTTGTTGGGAAATGTCATGTGAATTTGATGCAATGGGTGCGTTATCAACTAAATATAATGATACACCTGAAAAAGCATCTCGTGCTTATGATGCTAACCGTGATGGATTTGTGATTGCCGGTGGTGCCGGTATGGTCGTAGTTGAAGAGTTAGAGCATGCGCTTGCTCGTGGTGCCCATATTTATGGTGAACTGGTTGGTTATGCTGCTACATCTGACGGTTATGACATGGTAGCCCCATCTGGTGAAGGTGCAATGCGTTGTATGCAACTTGCGATCCAAGATTTAGATGTGCCTGTTGATTATATCAATACACACGGTACATCAACTCCTGTTGGTGACGTTAAAGAGCTATGGGCTATCAAGCAAGTATTTGGTGATAATATCCCTGCGATTTCATCCACTAAATCAATGACAGGTCACTCATTGAGTGCGACAGGTGCACAAGAATTAATTTATTCATTATTAATGTTAGAGCATGGCTTTATAACGCCAAGTATTAACATCGATGAACTGGATGAAGCCGCTATTGGCATGAACATTATTACTGAACCAACCGAGCGTGAATTAACGACAGTCATGTCAAATAGCTTTGGATTTGGTGGGACTAATGCTTCAATTGTCATGAAAAAATATAAAGCTTAGTCTAGCGTTTTAGTTAAATAAAAACCGTTCTCTTTGGAACGGTTTTTTTATTCATAAACAAAAATATCGCCAACATTCATTTTATCATCACCCTATTTTCATCGGTTAACTAATTAAGGCGTTACTTTAACCTGACTTATTTTTGAATCATATAGTAATCAATAAATCTCGCTGATACTTTTATCGCTTTTACAATACGATGATTTTCAAAGAGAATAAAATAATTTGACTATTGCGATTAGGTTAATCGTATAGATTTCTTCTTATTGATACTGACTACTTTATATTCAACACATTTAATCAAACCTTATGGCAACCATATTAATTGATTGAATAGCAATAACAAAAAGCAGACCATTACTCCACTTTTTTAACGTGTTATTTTTTGGATAAATAACGTTAAAATTGCCGAAGCAATCAGTGATAGCACCATAAATAAAAAACCACTTTGGTATCCTCCATCTGATTTTTCAATTAAGAAACCGATGATAAAGGGTGAAACAATTCCGGCAACTTGTCCACCAAAATTAACGATACTGGAAGCTTTACCCATAATGACCGTTGGAATGAGTTGCATTAACATTCCCCAAAAAATAGCAAAAGCAATAAACATAAATAACGCTGAAATACATTGAAAAGCAATGGCTGCATTAAGATTTTCAACGTTAAACATGAAAAATAAAAAACTGGCAGACAAGATTGCGGTAACGCCATAGATAATTTTGAGTCGTTGTACAAATTTATCGGCAAGATAGCCACCGATCAAGGTACCTACTGCACCAAATAAAAATGGGATAGCTGCCCATATCCCAGTTTTGGATAACGATAATCCTCTTGCTTCCAGTAAATAACTGGGTAACCAAGTCGTAAATCCCCAAAAAGTAATATCAAATAAAAACCAGATTAGCGACAGCTTCCATAATAACGGCATTTTCAACACATCAGCTAGCGACTGGCTATTATTGCGCAAATTGACGTTATTATCAGGTGTATTAAAATTGTCATTGTATTTTTGTATTTCATGCAGTTCTTCAGGCTTGATTAAGGGATTTTCAGCAGGATGATTGTGTATCATTCGGTAGATAAGATAACCTAATACTAATCCGGGCAGACTTAACAGAATAAAAACGGCACGCCAACCTAACCATTCGATAATCGTCACCGCAACGATGACCGAAATAGCAGGCCCTAACGTATTAACAGAAGATTGAATCGCAGTGGCTCGACCTCGTTCTTGACTCGGAAAATAAGTAGCAATGGTTTTCCATGATGAAGCTGGAAACCCTCCTTCTCCTATACCAAACAGAAATCTGACTAATAACATTAAAGGCAGAATATAGATTAGACCTGTGAAAAAAGTAAAAACTGACCACCAAACGATGGCACATGCCATGACTTTACGAGCTCCAAACCTATCGGATAAATACCCGCCAGGTATCTGAAAAAGGGCGTAACCAATAAAAAAAGCACTGATAATTGATGCTTGTTCTATTTTATCCAACCCTAAATCTTCACCAATAAAGGGAAGCGATACATTCATCACCATTCGATCGAGAAATGACACTAACCAAGCAGACCATAATAACAATAAGACGCTATAACGTCCTTTCCATTTTTTAGGATGATATCCCGATGCCGGTTTTTTATTTGTTAAGATACTCATAGAATTTCCTTAAGTATAATTAGGCTATTGTTCTCAATTACTCAAATCAATGAGCAACGAATCACAACGCTTTTAGACGCTAATTTGATAATCTGCTTTTATTGCAACCAATAACAACTAACTTACTTTTCGATATAAATTGTGTATCTATTACTTATAATGATTATAAGGTCAGCTCACCTTGGTGAACTTTATAACGATGACGATATATTACGAATTTTGATAAATGTTCCAGGCAGCCTGAAGACCAGCACCTTGTACGGTTTTAAAACCAAGACGGTTTAACACGGCTTCAAATGCGGTCAAGGTTTGTAAAACACACTGTTTTCTGGCGTTATAACCCATTGTTCCAATACGCCAAACATTCCCTTTAAGTGGACCAAAAGATGCCCCTATTTCGATACCGAAATCATTAAGCATTAAGTTACGAACTTGCTGGTCATCGATATTTTCCGGACGCATTACCCCAACCACGTTATTCATTTTGTATTTAAGATCACCAAAAAGTTTAAGCCCCATCGCTTGCAAACCTGCGACCATTGCCTCGCCATTAATACGATGACGCTCAATGACATTATCTAATCCTTCTTGTAACACAATACGGGCACACTCTCTTGCGGCGTAAAGCATCGAAGTTGCTTCCGTGTGATGATTAATTCGTTCCGCCCCCCAATAGCGGATGATCATATCGATGTCAAAATAGTTAGAATAGATGATTTCGTCATTACCACTGGTATCACCCTCTGCACGAATGCCTAATTCAACGCACTTGCGAGCTTGAATAACATCAACCATCGCTGGGCTTAAGGTTAATGGAGCAACACCCGGTGGGCCACTTAAACATTTTTGTAAACTGACTGATACCCCATCAAGTTGCCATTTATCCACTTCCAAAGTATTACCGACGATTGAAGCAGTCGCATCAACATACGACAACACACCATGTTGGCGACAAATTTCACCTATTTTATCAAGCGGTTGAAGTAACGTTGTCGAAGTATCCCCCTGAACACAAAGTAATAATCTTGGTTTCACTTTTTTGATCGCATCTTCTATCACATTAGGATCAAACACTTCACCCCATGGTACTTCAATAGTGTGGACTTGTGCCCGACAACGATGGGCAATTTCACATAGCAATAATCCAAACCGACCAAAAACTGGTACCAAAACTTTATCATCCGGACGAATAGTTGAAATTAAAACCGCTTCAATCCCTGCTCGTGCTGTGCCGTCAATCACAAAGGTTTGCTCATTGTTTGTTTTGAAAATATCACGATATAGTGCCATTGTTTGATTCATATAATCCGTCATAACTGGATCAAATTGACCAATTAATGGCGCAGCCATAGCTCGGGTCACTCTTGGATCGGCATTAATTGGACCTGGCCCCATAAGTAAACGCATTGGCGGATTAATTTGATCATACTTATCTAGGTCTAACATATTATTTTTCCTTTATTAATATCAAATTTGTTAATTAACAATGTCTACTTTTAGAACAAATTGGATTACCTTTTTTTATCGATATTTTTTAAAAAACGAAGCGCAATAGGATGATGATATTTAAACAAATTGACGATTTCATTCATCACTTTACCCATATTCGATTTTTTCCATGCTAACGAAAGTGGTGAGGGTTTGCGTTCATTAATCACTTTGCATTCAATTAATTCTCCCGTGTCCAAATAGGATTGACACAAAGAGCGAGGCAGAAATCCAATACCAAGCCCTTTTAAATGACAAGCCAATTTAGTTGAAATATCCGGTACGATAATTTCGGTCTGACTTGGCAATAACCACGCCACACGTTTATTCATGTGAATAGAGGTGTCTTCAACATTGATTGCAGGATATTTACGCAGGGCATCATTTGATAAAGGGCTATCTATACGAGTGATAGGATGATGCTTAGCAGCTACAAATGCCCAAGTTATTTCGCCTAATGGAAAGATATTAATCATATTATCCAGTGATTCCGTTCCTGTTGCTCCAATAGCAAGATGACATTCTCCATGTAACAGTGAATCCCACACCCCCATATAAACTTGGCGATTAATCGTAAAATGGGTAAAAGGAAATTTTTCCAGTAGATAATCAAGTAGGTCAGTAATGGCGTCGCTGTCATATAATAGGTTATTAATGGTTAAATTGACTCTACGTTCAACGCCATCACGAATTTGTTGTAACTCTTCGGGCATTGAATTTAACCATAATAACCACTGACTACAGTGCTCATAAAGGTGTTGACCGGCAAGCGTAAGTGAAACGGTTCGAGTGGTTCGTTCAAATAGCTGAGTGTTAAGTTCAGCTTCTAATGATTTTATTCGATAGCTAATTGCGGCTGGGGTTTTATATAATAACTTCGCAGCTTTAGAAAAACTGTTACACTCGACAACTTTAGTAAATGTGCGCATGGTTTCTGTATCTAACATACTTCAATCCCTTATGACAAAACGATCAATACCAAGCCAAATACCAAGCAACAGATCAGCCCCTGAAGTATGACCATAATTTGATATCTGAGCCAAAGATCGATGTTGATATTTTTGTTGATTGAGTGCGGTTAAAACTTGCAGTACTTGTAATGAAAATCTTCCTTGCAGGGCATGACGTAAAAAAGTCGCACTAATAGTTGTCGTTAAAGAATCCAGATCAAGCTTAAGTATGGCACGTTGTAACAAGTTACATCGGCGATAAAAACGCTGATCACTTAATAGTACTGCAATAATGCCAATCAAAATATCATCAAAGCTGGGGGTTAATCCTGCTCCTAGACCAATAAAAGGGGTAATATCATCAGAATATCCATTTAATAATGCGTCAATTTTGTCACAAAACTGGCACAATTCAGGCGCCCTTTTTTCAGTTATATTTTGTCTTAACTCGCCAAACAATCCTGTAGGATTATTGATCTGCTTGAATAATTGAGCAACGCCATTTTTATCATAATTGATAATCGAGTAAGGAAGTAATTGCAAAGAGCAGATATGTGTTTTCGTACTAATTTGAATTTGTCCGATAATTAAGTCACCCGTTGCTAATTGTTCGATTGGTTTATGACGTTGAGTTAGCGTATGTTTGATTAAATCAAACTGAGCACTTTTTAGTACCCAACCCATTGGCGACAAACCATGCCCATAACGGTGTAAAGTGATAAGCTGCTTTGCATTGTTAATCAAATTAATAGTATGTTCATGCAGACTAAATAGGGATAAATCACTCACAACAACCGGCACATGGGCACTTTTAAGCAATGGCTTTATAGATTGTTTTGATGTATGGCAAAGTCCCTGCCGATTAAAATCGGCAGAGAATGGTGAGAGCCATTGCTGATTTTCACCTTGTTTATCGGTACTATAACAATCTGCAAGTTCCTGATTCATAAATTACACTTTCAATTTTATCGCTAATGCCTCAAGCGCTTTTTCAAAACAGGCTAACGGCGCACGCACCGTTCCTGCACCAATTTGACCCACGCCTGCTTGTTTGTGGGCAATACCTGTATTAATTAAGGGCGTAATACCGGTTTCTACAATCAGACGCAAATCTAATCCCATACAACATCCTTGAAAGTTCCAAGACGGTATTTGTAGTTGCATATTATGTTCTAAAAAGATTTCGCTCATCTCTTCTGATACTTCATATGCAACATCCGCGCCACCTGCACCAACAAAACGGGTTACCCCTGGTGCAGCAACCATTGCCGCCCCGCCAATACCAAATGTTTCAGTTATCGCACTATCACCAATATCGGGGTTAGCATCCTTTTGGGAGTATCCGGTAAAGAAAAGTCCTTGTGGTGTATTAACAGGTGCAGTAAACCATTCATCACCCAGTCCACTGACTTTAATGCCAAAATCTTTACCATTACGTGTCATCGCCGTAATAATAGTGCCGGCTTGGATCTGTGCTGCGCTATCCATAACTGATTTACAATATGCCATGGCTAAATTCAAAAAGAATTGGTCGGTGACACTTAAAAAATCAAAAATTTTCGCCATTTCCTCTTTACTACGATTAAGCAGAGCTAATTTAGGTGATAAGGTTCGAAGTAATAATGCCGATGCAGCAATATTTCGTTGATGAAACTCATCACCCATTGAAATGGCTTGAGCCATCAATGCGGTTAAGTCGATTCCTTTTTCAAATAATTTTAATGCCTCGTTAAGTGCCGGTGCTAATGACGTTTTCATCCAGTGATGACGATTTAACACCTCTTGCCCATAGGCACCAAAACGCATGACTTTTCCAATACCTTCATTCAAATTACAGTAAGCTCGGTTGCCATGAGTAATATTTTCAACCACAACAACAGGCATATTTGCCGAAGTAATGCCACCCATGGGGCCAACAGCATGAACCGAATGACAAGGTATAAATTCCACTTTACCTGTTGCTAGCAAAGCTAGTGCCTGTTCTTCATTTTGCGCCCAGCCTTCAAATAAACATGCACCAATACAGGCACCTTGCATTGGTCCGGTCATGTCCTGCCATATTATCGGTGGGCCTGCATGTAATAATTTGTAGCCTTGTGCCAAAGTTGGGATAGCTTCTTTGGCTGCAATAACACCAACCCAATGCGGTCTTGCCGCTTTAATTATTTCAATAATGGCCTGATTCGCTTCATTAATTGATGAATTCATTGTCACAACCTCTTAGTTTAATTTTTTCAAAATAGCCGCTAATTTTTGATTGCCACCAGCTAAGGGTGCCCATTGATAATGCACCACAGGAATATTTGATGATTGCAGATCTTCTGCAAAACTCCGCAAACCGGCATTAATCACACTGATATGATCAAGTAAAGGGTAAGGTTTTAAGCAATCAATTTTATTTACTGGCGTAATTAATTTTGTGGCTAATAAAATGGCTTCGGGTAAATTATCCATTACGGTAATACCTGCCGATTGAAGTGCTGCAATTTGTTTGCTACGACATTGTGGATCGGATTCAGATCCTGTCACCGTGGCAATAGCAATTAATGGACGATGAGAAGATCGTTTAGCGATAGCCTTGTTGTAACCTGAGATTATTGATTCAGCAGGATTCGCATTTGCACCATAGCCGATGACCAGATCAAGCAACAATACCCCCACGCCTGTTTGCTCGCCCAATTGTGCTATAGCATGTTCACGTATGGATAGGTCAATCATGGGATGTGGGCGTCCAACGGTATAAAAGTCATCGCCCAGATCGATAATTTTATGACCTTGTTGATCGAACATAATGCCTTTATCGTGGTTATCACTGAGCAAAAGATTGAGTTGATTAGCCAGTAACATTGCGGCTTCCGATGCTAATGTACCACCGGTATATAATCCCATAATGGTTTGATGAGCCACATTAGGCAACGTGTTCATCGCACTTTCAACTTTGGCTAATAAACAAGCTAATCTAGCTGCTTCATCTAACGTGCTGGCAAAAAAGATATTATCATCTTGCCGTTTATCAATACGGGAACCTAAAAAGAGCGCTACAATAGGTTTAGCTATTTGCTTCATTGCATTAATCACTTTTATACGGACACTTTCTGCTGGCGGTTTAGAAATAAAAGTAATGACTTGAGTTTGCTTGTCAGCCGCTAGCATAGTTAATGCAGTTAATGCGCTAATCCCCCCTACTGCTTGCGATAAATCACGTCCGCCAAGTCCAATTGCTTGTGTAATTCCCTGATTGAGTAATGCAATTTGTGAAATCACTTCTTGAATGCCGGTTCCCGATGCCCCAATCACCCCAATGTTACCCTTGGGTATCACGTTAGAAAATGCCAATGGCGCCCCGGCTATGATTGCCGTTCCACAATCCGGCCCCATGACAATAAGATCTTTTGCTGCTGCGCTATTTTTCAGACGGATTTCATCTTCAAGCGACACATTATCGGAAAATATCATGACATTTTTATTTTCATCTAACGCTTGTTCTGCCAATTCAGCTGCATATTCACCGGCAATTGAAATAAGCACCAAATTAGCATCAGGCAGTTTTCGATTAGCGGTTGCCAAACGCCTTGCTTTTAGTAATTTACTGCCCCCTTGCTGTTGCTGAGCAATATTTTTTAAAGCCTCTTCAAGTTGTGAACGAATTAAATCTATGGCATCGGTAGCATCATCATGCGTTTTAATTGCTACACAGATATCATTGGGCGTTGCTTGATTGAAAGTATCACTCCAAAACCCCGTGGCGACAAGCAATGATTTATTGGCTGGTGTTCCCATCATAACGGAAACTTCATCGACTTCTTCAAGGTTACTCAGCTTTTTAGATATCAACATGAGGCTAACAGAATCCTGAAAACTACCTTTTTTTATGAAAGATTGAATCATGAGAATTGGACCTCTCAGTTATTAAATTATTGTAATAGATGCTGTAATGGTAATTGGAAATAAATAGATATGCGCTTGCTAGATGTTAAAAGACATTTTCATTGACGCGATAAATTATCCTACTCAGTCATCCCCTACTATCCGCTTTGAATCTGTTTTACAACAACAATATTGCGTTAACCTATTAAATCTAACTATCAGACTATATTTATATATTACGTAAAAAAAGCGGAATAAATAGGTCATAAGTCACAAAACAATCATCTACATCATTAAATAAACATGAATATAATCATGAAGATAAATTATTATTAAAAAATTTTTTATAATAATAACCCATTAATTTAATTAAATTTTATAAATCTAAAATAGTTAGTTTGATCACATTATTCTCTGCTATTAATAGATAGTCTAAACGGCAAATAAACAATTATCGAATCTGTTCCATATTTAAAAACCTAATTAAAAACGAGAAGTTAAAAAGAGTTAAAGCAATTTTTCTAAACGAATGGTTAATGACAGGTAAATGCTTATGAATATCTTGTATGATGATGTGGCTAATGCAGTTAAATGGATATCAAGTTTTGGCGGGCTTGAGCAAGGCGGAACCACCCGACTGCTATATACACCAGAATGGCTGGCAGCCCAAAATGCCTTAAAAGACAGAATGACACAAATCGGTATGGAAAGCGACTTTGATGAAATAGGCAATCTTTATGGACGATTCAAAGGTAGCAAATATCCGGATGAAGTCATTATGTCTGGGTCGCATGTTGATACCGTTTTTAACGGTGGCAAACTTGACGGGCAACTTGGTATTATTGCTGCGTTACTTGCCATGCAATACTTACATCAACACTATGGTCAACCGTTACGAACACTAGAGCTTATCTCAATGGCAGAAGAAGAAGGTAGCCGTTTTCCGTATGTTTTTTGGGGAAGTAAAAATGTGTTTGCCATTGCCGATCATCGTGATGTTAATGACATTGAAGATAGTAACGGAATCAAATTTGTTGATGCCATGAAAGCATGTGGATTTACTTTCAAAACTCAGCCTGCACGCAACGACATTAAAGCTTTTCTAGAAATTCATATCGAACAAGGTGGCGTGCTTGAAAAAGAACAAAAAAGTATCGGTGTGGTGACAAGTATAGTTGGTCAGCGCCGTTATAACATCCGCTTAATTGGCGAAGCTAACCATGCCGGCACAACACCAATGGGTTATCGTAAAGATGCAGTTTATGCCTTTAGTCAAATCTGTTATCAATCAATTAATAAAGCCATTAAAGTGGGTGCTCCCTTAGTCCTGACTTTTGGGCATGTTGAACCTAAACCGAATGTTGTGAACGTCGTGCCGGGTGAAGTGCTATTCACGATGGATTGTCGACATACCAATAAAGCGGAACTCGTCGCCTTCACCGAAGAGATTGAAGCGGATATGATTCGTATCGCCAAACAACTTGATCTTGAGATCGAAATCAATCGCTGGATGGATGAAGATCCCATTCCTATGGACACTAAATTAATTCATCTGCTAGAAGAAATTTGTGATCAAGAAGGATTAAGTTATCGGGTAATGCACAGCGGTGCAGGTCATGACTCACAGATTTTCGCACCTCGTGTTCCAACAGCCATGCTATTTGTGCCGAGTATAAAAGGCATCAGTCACAATATTGCCGAAGATACCAAAACCGAAGATTTAGTTGAAGGTATTAAAGCGCTCACTTATGCCTTATATAAACTAGCTTATCAAGAGTAAGAGGAATCAATATGACTACGACAGAAAAAACAGGCGGTATTCAATATTGGCATAAAATCGTCGTATTATTATGTCTGGGTTGGACAGTGATGTGGATCTATCGCCCTGTGTTAACCGCTATCTTTCCTGAAGTTCAACAAACTATAGGCCCTCAATCCAATACGGAACTTGGACTTATTGCAAGTTGCTATTTTTTTGCTTACACCGCAATGCAAATTCCGGCAGGCATTCTTGTCGATCGATTTGGTAAAAAAGCCGTGGTGATTCCGGGATTTTTACTCTTTACCATAGCAGCATTAATCATTGGTAATGCACATTCAATTATGATGATTTATGTCGGTAGCTTATTGGCTGGATTAGGATGTGGCTCTTATTATGGATCAGCTTGGTCGCTTTCTGCGGAAAACATTCCTTCGGAACATCGCGGTTTTGCTTCTGCCATTATTAATACCGGCTCAGCATTAGGAATGGGAATCAGTCTGCTTGCCACCAGCTTTTTGGTCAAATCATGGGGAATGCCTTGGGAGTATATGCTATATATCATTGCAGCCTTATTACTTTGTTTAGTAGCAGGGTTTGCCCTGATTATTAAGGAAACGCCAAAACAAAAACAAAATCAATCATCGCCAGTAAAAGAAGCGGTCACATCCGCTGACGAACCAAACGCTAAACACCGATTTTTTAGTAGTCAAATGGTGGCTTCTTACATTATGTATTTTGCAACTTGCTATGGGTATTACATGATAGTCAGTTGGTTACCTAACTTTCTCGAAACCGAGCGTGACTTTACGGGGGGAAACATTGGATCTGCATCGTCTTTGGTTGCCTTTGCAGCCATACCTGGGGCGTTAATCATCAGTAAAATATCAGATAAATATCAAAATAAACGGCTATTTTTCATTATCGTACTTGAGTTAATTGCAGCAGCGACCCTGTTAACGACCGTACAAGCGACAACCATCACGTTATTGCTAGGTGGACTGATTTTTTATGGACTGTTTGGTAAATTGGCGGTAGAGCCTATCCTCATCTCACACGTGGCTGATACAGCACCGAAAACAAATTATGGCACTTCGTTTGGGGTATTTAACTTTTTTGGTATGAGTTCATCGGTAATTGCACCACCTTTAACCGGTTACTTAGCTGATCTGACCGGAACAAAAATGACAGGATTTTACGTGGCAATTGGCATTTTAATTATCGCTACGCTGCTTTTTTTCCTGATCAACATGCGTAAACATATCACCAATTAACAAATCAATCATTGCCGATCCATTACGGTAGTCGGCAATAACTAAATTAATTTAAAACGATGCTGTTTTACAGGCTAGTTGCCTTTTACCCTAAAAAAAACGAGCAGCAAAGTATAAGATGATTATTTTTCAAGGAGATAAATATGGGGTACTTCAACCATAATACTGGTTATCCAAAAGATTTGCTGGCTTCCAGAGCCATTATCAAACGCCAAAATTATGCGCTTATTCCGCCAGATGGATTAGTCAAAAATGTCATTCCGGGATTCGAAAATTGTGATATCACTATCTTATCGACACCTAAGTTAGGTGCATCCTTCGTAGATTATCTTGTCACCATGCATCAAGACGGAAAAAATGTACAAGGTTTTGGCAGTGAAGGGATTGAACTTTTTGTCTATGTCCTTAGTGGAGATATTACCGCCACCGCAGATAGTCAATCCTTTAGATTAAAGACAGGTGGCTATTTATATTGTCCTGCTGGGGTAAAATTATATCTACACAATCATGCCGAAAGTTCACGATTATTTCTCTACAAAAGACATTATATCCCTTTAGCAGATTATCAAACTCGCATTATTTCCAATCACGTTGATCAGTTAGAAAGCTTAAATTATGAAAATATGGATAACGTCTCTATTCAAGACTTATTGCCTAAAGAACTGGGGTTTGACATGAATTTTCATATTTTAACATTTAATCCTGGCGCCAGTCATGGTTACATCGAAACCCATGTCCAAGAACATGGCGCTTATCTGCTAAGTGGTGAAGGAATGTATTTACTCGATAATGAATGGATCCCCGTTAAAAAAGATGACTATATTTTTATGGGTGCATATGCCTTACAAGCCTGCTATGCCGTTGGTAAATTGCCTTTAAGTTATATCTATTCTAAAGATTGTCATCGAGACGTTGCCATCTAATCAATCAATAATTAGACAACGTAAACTTAAAAACGGATAAATCCGTTAAATTTAACAAATTATCAAGGAAACCATATGGAACTGATTGTCATTGCTTTAGGTGGTAATGCAATTGCCAAACGAAATGAACCTTTATCGGTTGAAAATCAATATCAAAATATTCATTCTACAACCAAATTAATTGCTAAATTAGCAGGTAAATATCGATTAGTCATTGTACATGGTAATGGTCCGCAAGTGGGACTTTTAGCCTTGCAAAATGCAGCTTATTCAAAGGTATCGGCTTATCCGCTTGATATATTAGTTGCGCAAACTCAAGGCATGTTAGGGTATATGATAGGTCAAAGTTTACAGCAACAACCTAATGTTACCCATGTCGTCACGTTACTTACGCAAGTGGAAGTTGATAAATGTGATCCTTCGTTTACTCACCCGACAAAATTTATAGGGCCTGTCTATCCCCCCGAACAACAAAATCAACTCAAACAACAATATGGTTGGATACTTAAACAAGACGGTCAATACATTCGACGGGTAGTCCCCTCCCCTAACCCCAAAAAAATTTTGGAAATTGCAACCATTCAAAAATTGCTGAATGACAATACTATCGTGATCTGTAATGGGGGTGGTGGTATTCCTGTTATCAGCATTGACCATGGCTACCAAGGAGTGGAAGCGGTCATTGATAAAGATCTGTCTGCTGCGCAATTAGCCATACAGCTACAAGCTGATCACCTAATGATATTAACCGATGCTGATGCCGTTTATGAAAACTGGGGGACACCACAACAAAAAGCACTTGGTCATGTTGATACTGAACGCCTAAAACCGCTTGCTATCGATGATGGTGCCATTGGCCCTAAAGTCAAATCCGTCATTGAATTTGTCGAAAAAACAGGGAATACAGCTTATATCGGTACCCCTACAGATATTGAATCCTTATTAAAAGGTCAAAAAGGTACCGTAATAAAAAACCATTCCATGGATAAATAGAATCCATTCAGAGGAGTACAAACATGAGAGTAGACCGAAAAAAATTACATAATTTAATTGCGAAAAAACTACATAAAGCAGGATTAAGCAAAGAACATGCTGATATTGCTGCCGATGCGCTAGCTTTTGCTGATGCAAGGGGAATACACTCACATGGAGCGGTAAGAGTTGAATACTATTCTGAGCGGATAGCCAAAGGTGGCATGACCACAAATCCCAATATGACCTATAAAGAAACCGGGCCAGCTAGTGCGATTCTCGATTTTGATAATGGATGTGGTTTGGTTGGCGCAAAAATTGGTATGGATAAAGCGATTGAACTAGCCAAAAAAAATGGCGTTGCCGTTGTCGGTATTCGACGCATGTCACACAGTGGTTCATTATGTTATTTTACCGAAATGGCAGCCGCTCATAATCTTGTTGCTATCTCAATGTGTCAATCTGATCCGATGGCGGTACCTTTTGGCGGTGCCGAAGAATTTTTTGGCACTAATCCTATCGCCTTTGCCGCCCCTTCTGCTGATGAAAGAGTAGTATCATTTGATATGGCAACGACTGTACAAGCTTGGGGTAAAGTATTGTATGCTCGCTCTAAAGGTGCAGCAATCCCCCCTACTTGGGCTGTTGATGAGCATGGTGAAGCCACTACCGATCCTTATAAAGTCAATGCATTATTACCTATTGCAGATGCAAAAGGATATGGATTAATGATGATGGTTGATGTGTTATCTGGAATATTGCTTGGTTTACCATTTGGTAAAAACGTGTCTTCGATGTATGCCGATTTATCCAAAGGACGTGATCTAGGGCATTTACATATTGTCATTAACCCGGAATACTTTGTTGGGCTTGAAGTATTCAAAAAAAGCATGTCTGCGATGTTAGATCAATTGAAACAGGTAAAACCTGCAAAAGGCAATAGTGAAGTATTCTTCCCCGGTGAAAGAGGAAAAAAACGGGAAGCAGATTATATTAAAAATGGGATCGAAATTGTGGATGATATTTATCAATATTTGATTAGCGATGATGTTCACTATGATCGTTACGATCACAAAAATAAATTTGCAGAATAAAAAGGGTTGATCATTAAGAGTGATTACAAGCTAAAAATAACCTTTTATTGTTGCATAAAAATAGTTAATTAAAGAATTAATTGATTTTATTAACGGTGTATCCCTGTGTATACAGGGAACACTCTAAGGACAGGATTTGCACACTGACAAACTACGGTTTACCCCTGTGTATACAGGGAACACACAAATTTTAAAATCAATCAGCCATTATTTGGCGGTTTATCCCTGTGTATACAGGGAACACCAAATACCGGTAACATTGTTGCACCAGATCGTCGGTTTATCCCTGTGTATACAGGGAACACAATATCCATAGTTTCGACCCCCTCAGATTCGACGGTTTATCCCTGTGTATACAGGGAACACATCCCACACTTTCGAGCCGTCTATCTCGTCGCCGGTTTATCCCTGTGTATACAGGGAACACTTATAGGGATAAACCAGCGAAAGATTAGAATTCGGTTTATCCCTGTGTATACAGGGAACACGGAAATAGCCTTGGTTAGGCATCTCATTGTTGCCGGTTTATCCCTGTGTATACAGGGAACACGAGCAAAGAAAAATACAAGATTTTTATAAAATCGGTTTATCCCTGTGTATACAGGGAACACCACCAGATTTGCCGAATACGGCGACGGCCAGACGGTTTATCCCTGTGTATACAGGGAACACCGCCCTTAGGTTTTACCCATTCGCGTATTAATCGGTTTATCCCTGTGTATACAGGGAACACAATCTCTCGCAGAACAACCAAAACCAGTTTATCGGTTTATCCCTGTGTATACAGGGAACACCATTATAATTATGGGAGAACGTCGATATAGAGCGGTTTATCCCTGTGTATACAGGGAACACTTAGTAATGCATTATCTGCGTTAGGCAAACACCGGTTTATCCCTGTGTATACAGGGAACACGATGTCGTTGTCGCTGATGGATCATTTAAAGCCGGTTTATCCCTGTGTATACAGGGAACACGTGGGAGTATTATAATGTCAGAGATGTTCGCACGGTTTATCCCTGTGTATACAGGGAACACGTTGCTGTTGAGCGATAATCCTCTTACGTTGGCGGTTTATCCCTGTGTATACAGGGAACACACGAAATGGCAATCATCAGGTTTTACGGGGATCGGTTTATCCCTGTGTATACAGGGAACACAATCACCACATGATAAAGAGGTTAAGGGGACTCGGTTTATCCCTGTGTATACAGGGAACACATTTTAAATAAAAATGGATCGTTAATGATGGCCGGTTTATCCCTGTGTATACAGGGAACACTCTAATTATAACCTATTGTTTATTAATTAAAATAGGAAGGTGTAAAATTCTACCAACTTTTTTGCTGTTTTTTTAAGCGATTGAGATTCTGCTGGAGTTTGACAAAATTTATAATATTATCAATTTATTAAGCAATATCAGCAAAAGAATTTGTGCAATATTTATACTTGCCATGCGCTTATGTACCGACGCTATTTTAGATCATTGCATAACGAATCGTTATGTTAATTAGCTCTATTGGACTAAGCGGATTTTACTAAAAAACTTACTCATTATTTATTCCACTGTCCTAACCCAATGAGTTTTATGTGCAAATCCCATTAAGTTATTGGTCATTTTAATTCGTTGTAATTTAAGTGACCAAATTGGCGCTTTAATCATTCTGGCAAAAGGAAATTTTCGATAATAGTGTGAATAAGCTTGGGTGGCATCGTGATCCGCTAGTCGTGATGCGATGGCTTGAAATTGAATACCTTGTATTTTTGCAACAGTCTTTGGTGCAATGCTTATTGTACCCGCCACGTGTGAATGAGTTAACATCGCATTACCATGAATTGTTTTCACGTCAGAAAGGATATAAAGACACATGGAATCTTCATTAAAAACATAAAAAGCATTACACGCCCAAAGTTGATGATCAGGCAGAATCATACTGAGTGATAACACATGGTGTTTATTAATAAATTCAAGGATTTTTTTATTGGGCAACATATTTAATGAAAGTTAAACTCGATTAAGATGGTGTGTTGTTTAAATGCATATCTTCCCCCCAACGAGGTAATGCAGGAATATCGATATCAAACAGGTCTAACGCTCTGGCTACACTATGGGTTATCATATCATCAATACTATCAATACGTTGATACAGTGCTGGCACAGGAGGAAATATCACTCCCCCCATTAAAGTGACAGACTCCATATTTTTAATATGTCCTAAATGTAAAGGTGCTTCACGTACCATTAAGACTAGACGGCGACGTTCTTTTAAAACTACATCGGCAGCTCGAGTTAGCAAATTATCCGATAAACTGTTAGCAATTGCAGACAAACTACGCATTGAGCACGGTGCAATTAACATGCCCATTGTTTTATAAGAACCACTTGCTATTGCTGCCCCAATATTATTAATAGAATAAACCTTGTCGGCTAACGCCTCTATCTGTTTGATGCTCATATTGGGAACTTCGTAAGAACAGGTCATGTGGGCAGCTTTAGAGATAACCAGATGAGTTTCAATATCTAATGGTTTTAAAAGTGTTAATGCTTTTATGCCATAAGCAAACCCCGTTGCGCCACTGATTCCTATAATGATACGCTTTGCTGTCATGTTAATTCCTATAGTATTTTGACTACAAACAATATCCGTTGACATTGATATGTTCAAAATAAGATGATTCCAATTTTTTCATTCGATAAACTGAGCCATTATGCATAAGTAAATCTTATCACTTATCATTGATAGCTAATTGAACAAAAAAGCGATCAAACTAAAAAGATCGATTATGATAGATTTATCATAATACATCATACCTATATCGAATTTAGCTTTCAAGCAAGGGGAAGCTTATAAATAAATTGAGAACAAAAAATAAATTTATTTAATAAAACGATATTACATCAAATTTAAGAATTTGAATATTAGCGACACAAAGACAACATTATAGATGAGATGTAATAAAATGCGCTAACTACGCCTAATTTAATTGGCTTAGGCGTAGTATACTTTCAGTTATTCCTTAGCCATTGGCTGTTCAACCACTTTGGTTTCTTGATTACCTTGAATTGCTTGAATTTGCTGAGCATATTTGGCGACAGCATCTTTACCAGATAACAGACTATAAGTTAACGTAAATTCAGTACTTTGTCCCGGTTCTAACTGGCGTACCCGTTTTTGTTCACGTTCAATCGTAACAGGATAGGCAAAACTGGTTCCCGGTTCTAAACCAGTAACATAACCTTGCTTAAGTGTATCGGTATTTTTCCACAAAGAAAGTACAGGAAGTTCTTTTGTATTAAAAGCAATACCCGTGCCTTTATCCCCTGCTTTATTCGTTAACATCACTTGCGTATTACCATTAGCATCGGCATAGGGATAAACGTTAAATACCATTTCGTCAAAACCTTTGGTTGGCCCTAGATAAGTTTGCCATGTTTTCAACCCATCTTTAGCATAATCGTTAAATGGCGAGATTTCTCGGACTGGCGCAACAAATTGGGCACCTTCTTCCAAAATTGGTGTGCCGTAATTGCTATGATAAATGATTTGATAATCTTTTGTGTAATCACCTTTATTGGTCACAACATCATGTACTGTAAACTCTTTACTTCCTGGTATGTAACTTATTGATGCCCATGTTTCAAGATTGCTCTTTTTGAATGTGTTTTCTTTTATTAAACCTTTAACCGTGATTGTGTAAGGTGCTTTATCTAAAATTTCGACGACTAATTTTGAAACTGGGGTGTTTTGAGCTCGCCCATGCAATGTATACATCATTCCGTCTGCTTGCACTGCATGACCTGTCCATTCATAACCACAACGAACCATCATTTCGTTAAAACCATCTAACCAACCAAGACCGGCACGGCTTTCAAGATTTATAAATTTCGGGTGAACAATTTCGTCAACTGGTGAATCCCACCCCATTCGAATACCGTCACCAACAACTGAAATAATGCCCAGTCCACGAGTCGGACTCAATTTTATGGTAAAATCATTACTGTTGATTGTTAATAACTCGCTTCCCTCTTGTTTGCCACCTTTAAGTACAGTATTTGCAATAAAAAATTTTTCGGCATTTATCCCTAAATCTTTATTGGAGATAGACCAATTTCCTTTTGCTACATCTTTCTCGGTATCGATTAGCACAAACTCTTTAGCATTAGCTGTCATGGTTGTAAAGCATGCTAATACTGCAAGTGAAATGATTTTAACTTTCATGTTAATTCCTCATAATTTATTAAAACAACTAAACTGAATCGCTTCAGTCAATATGGCATAAAACGAGATAAATCAACAAAAAGAAAATATCAAAAATGAGAGATTATTCACATTTTTTAAACAGAAAAAAACATCAATAATCCTATTAGTTATAATGAAATGATTTTATTTAACAACAATCAACGATTGGGTCTAACCTGTCCTGCTTTCCAATGTTTACGGCAAACAGAATGAAATTCACTATCACCTAAATGAATCGAATTACCAAACTTAACAATCTTACCATCTTTACCTTCTAGCAAATTCATCGTTGCTTTTTTTCCACACCAACAAACGGTTTTAAGCTCTCTAAAATTATCTGCGATTTCAAGTAAGGTTTTTGAGCCTTCAAAAAGATGTCCCATATAATCTGTTTTTAATCCAAAAAACATCATCGGCACGCCATATTCATCACAAACGTCGGATAATTTCCAAATGGTATTTCGGGATAAAAACTGACTTTCGTCGATCAGTATACAGGCATAATCATTTTGCTTAATTAATTCAATTATCTCATCAACACTATTATCATCAAGCTGTAGCGCTTTTTTGCGTAATCCTAAACGTGATACAATTTCAACGGCAGAATCGCGCGTATCGACAGACGATTTAAGTAGCAATGTTTGCATATTATTACTTAAATAATTATGGTCGATTTGTAGTAATTCCGTTGATTTACCCGCATTCATTACGGCATAAATATAATAAATTTTCGACAAAATAAGGCCTCAAAATAAAATTAATAGAGAACAAGAATAATTTAGAAAATAAAAAAGGTAAGTTATCAAACCTACCTTTTATCATTATAATGAAATAAAAACTATTTTGCTTTGCCTTGATTTGCAACAGCTGCTTGTTTGGCGGCAATTTCATCAGCATTACCTAAATAGTAATGTTTGATCACTTTCATGTTGTCATCAAATTCATATACTAAAGGCACACCCGTTGGGATGTTAAGATCAATAATATCATCATCACTGATATTATCTAAATGTTTAACTAAAGCACGTAAAGAATTACCATGAGCTGCAATAATAACACGCTCGCCTCTTGCTACACGTGGTGCAATCGTTGATTCCCAGTAAGGAAGAACACGTTTAATTGTTAATGCTAAGCTTTCAGTTAATGGTAATTCTGATTCAGGTAATTTGCTGTAACGTGAATCATGTCCAGGAAAACGCTCATCTGATTTTTCTAAAGCAGGTGGTGTGATTGCAAAACCACGACGCCATAATTTTACTTGCTCATCGCCATATTTAGCAGCAGTTTCTGCTTTATTTAAACCTTGAAGTGCACCATAGTGACGTTCATTTAATTTCCAACTTTTTTCAACAGGCAACCATGCTTGATCGACTTCATCTAAAACATGCCATAATGTGTGAATAGCACGTTTTAACACTGAAGTATATGCATAATCAAATTCGAAACCTTCTTTTTTAAGTAATTGACCTGCTTCTGCTGCTTCTTTATTACCTTTATCAGATAAATCAACATCAGTCCAACCACAAAAACGGTTTTCTTGATTCCAAACACTTTCTCCATGTCGAATAAGAACTAATTTTTTTACTGCCATGAATATAACTCCTTTGTTACGTAAGATAAATTTGATGTATCTTGTTATCAATAGCAACACCTTATTTTAATCATATGTCGCTATTTTATATCAATAAACGTCTTTAAACTACACACATTATTTTGGTAAATATTTTGTAGGATCAACGGATTGCGCTTTATAACGAATCTCAAAATGCAGTCTAACTGATGAAGTTCCTGTTGCGCCCATTGTCGCAATTTGCTCACCGGCTCGAACTGTTTGTTGTTCCTTAACTAAGATTGACTGATTATGCGCATAAGCTGTTAAATAATCATCATTATGTTTAACAATAATTAAATTACCGTATCCCGGTAACGCATTACCTGAATAAACCACTCGACCATCAGCCGCAGCGACAACTTTATCACCTAACGATCCTGAAATATCAATCCCTTTACTTGCGTTAGAAAACTTTTCAATAATCTTGCCATTAGCTGGCCATTGCCAAGAAATATTAGCAACCGTGGCTGTTGTGCTCCCTACATTAGCACGACCTTGATCAGATGATGTAGGATTACTTGGAACAGATGTAATAGTATTACTTTGAACAGATTGAATGGTGCTGCCTTGATCAGATGAACGGTTTGATGAAGTACCATTTGAATTATCTTTGATCGTCACAACATTTTGGGTAACATTATTTTTAGTTTCAACAACCGTTGTTCCAAAACTGACATCTAAAACTTGACCAACATTAACAGCGAAGGGTTCTTTAATATTATTTTTTGCGGCTAATGAACGATAATCGTTACCCGTTACCCAAGCAATATAAAATAGGGTGTCACCACGCTTAACAGTATAAGTATCCCCCTTATAGCCACCTTTAGGAATATCATCATAATTACGATTATACACAATACGTTCATTCGTTGCTGCAACGCTTTGACCAGACGAGCTAGAAGATTGCACGGTTGAACTTGAGCTTGAGGACGATTTAGGATAAGTAGAGTTCGATATTCTGTTACCCGTCGAAATATTTGTCGGTGGTCGGCTATAAACAGACGGATTTGAACTCTCGGAAGAATCTGAAATATCTACAATTGTAGCAGGGTTTGTTTGAGTACACGCAGCAATCAGCAAACTTAAACTACTTAATGTGAGAATTTTTTTCACTTTAATACCTTTCATTCGTTAATCTTATTTTGGTAGAAATTGCCCATGATTATACATTTTAACGTTTTTACCGTAAAAAGCTATTATCTTTAAAATATTCATGCTAATTTGATCATGGTCGAAAAATGATGGTGAGTGCTTAATTTAAGACAAACCCACGCCATATATCTAATAAGCTGTATAAAAATGAATGCCCTTTCTGACAAGAATTTAACACCACTATACCATTAGAGAATCAACAAGAAAACTTGCTTATCAACTAAGATTAAATATTCAAAATGCAATTTTACAATGGGTATAAAATGATAAAAACTGAAATTCTTTTGAACGCAATGAGTATATACAATAAAATAGGTTTTCGTATAGTATATTTGTGGTATTTTTTTCAAAATTAAAATGTGACCAAATCTAATGACTTTATATATTGTAGCCACCCCAATTGGAAACTTAAATGATATCACGCTTCGCGCAATTGAGATCCTTAAAAAGGTTGATTTAGTTGCTGCCGAAGACACTCGCCACAGTGGATTACTGTTGCAACATTTGGGAATCAAAGCCAAACTTTTTGCACTGCACGATCACAACGAGCAAGAAAAATCCCAACTATTAATTGAAAAGCTCAAGTCTGGCGTATCGATAGCATTAATATCTGATGCAGGAACCCCCTTAATTAATGATCCAGGCTATCATTTAGTGAAAGCTTGCCGTGAAAATGAGATTAACGTCGTTCCTATTCCTGGCGCTTGCGCAGCGATTGCTGCCTTATCGGTTGCTGGACTACCGTCTGATAAATTCAGCTATGAAGGTTTTTTACCCGCTAAAAGTAAAGCTCGTCAGGACTATTTAATGACACTGGTGAATGAAACACGAACGATGATATTTTATGAATCAACACATCGTTTACTCGATACCTTGCATGATATGCAAACTGTATTTGGCGCAGACAAACAAATCGTATTAGCCAAAGAGCTAACGAAAACATGGGAAACGATAGTCAGTTATCCGGTTAATCAATTAATTAGTTGGCTAAATGAAGATATTGCCCGTCAAAAAGGGGAATTTGTTTTAATTGTTGAAGGTCATACTAAAACTGACACGGATATCGATCCTAATGTCATTCACACATTAAAGTTATTAACCAAAGAGCTTCCATTAAAAAAAGCGGCAGCCATCACCGCCGAAATATACGGACTTAAAAAGAACCAACTTTATCAAATTGGATTGAATTTTGAATAATGAAAGCATCAACAAATTAATAGCAAATAGTCATTAAGCTAAAACAAACTTACAAGCTACATAGTAAGATAAGCGTTAAACTCGAATAAGATTAGACAGTAAAACATCGATAAGAACATTAGCACAAATAGTGCGATTTAGTATATAATTAGCCACTATTTTTAAGCAATTTAATGATAAAAGGTAACAAACAGTATGGGATTCAAATGTGGGATCGTCGGACTACCAAATGTTGGTAAGTCAACACTTTTTAACGCACTAACTAAAGCAGGCATTGAAGCGGCTAACTTTCCGTTTTGTACAATCGAGCCAAACACTGGTGTAGTGCCAATGCCCGATCCTCGTCTCGATCAGCTTGCTGAAATTGTCAAACCACAACGCACTTTACCCACCACAATGGAATTTGTAGATATTGCTGGATTAGTGAAAGGTGCATCAAAAGGTGAAGGACTTGGAAACCAGTTTTTAGCAAATATCCGTGAAACCGAAGCAATTGGTCATGTTGTACGATGCTTTGAAAATGAAAACATCATTCACGTAGCAGGTAAAATTGACCCTGCCGAAGATATTGAAATTATCAACACCGAGCTAGCGTTAGCTGACCTTGAAGCGTGTGAACGAGCTATGACTCGTCTACAAAAACGAGCAAAAGGCGGTGACAAAGATGCCAAATTTGAACTTGAAATTCTAGAAAAATGTCTACCCCACTTAGAACAAGGTAAAAAATTATTACTCTTGGATTTAAGTAAAGAAGAGCTAAACGCAATAAAATATCTTAGCTTCTTAACCTTAAAACCAACCATGTATATTGCTAATGTTAACGAAGACGGTTTTGAAAATAACCCTTATTTAGATAAAGTGAAAGCCATTGCAGAAGCAGAAAAAGCGGTCGTTGTGCCTGTCTGTGCTGCCATTGAAGCGGAACTTTCAGAACTTGATGATGCCGACCGAGATGAATTTATGCAAGACCTAGGATTAACTGAACCGGGGTTAAATCGTGTCATACGTGCAGGTTATAAATTACTTAATTTACAAACCTATTTTACCGCAGGCGTGAAAGAAGTACGGGCATGGACAATATCCGTTGGTGATACAGCACCGCAAGCGGCTGGAAAAATCCACACTGATTTTGAAAAAGGATTTATCCGAGCGCAAACTATCGCATTTGATGACTTTATCAAATACGGCGGTGAACAAGGCGCAAAAGAAGCCGGTAAAATGCGTTCTGAAGGTAAAGACTACATTGTACAAGACGGCGACATTATGAACTTTTTATTTAATGTCTAATATTAACACGTATGATGAAATATATTAACGTCACCCATGGTGGCGTTAACGTTTAACGATAAAAACACTATAAACCAAAGCCTGAATCATAAAACGATAATCAAAACACATCGAGTCGATCCATTGAAACGCAAATAACATATTAATAAAACATTAATAATATCGATAAAATGGATGCATCAAATAGGTAAGGAAAAACTATGTTACTGACTTTCGACCAAGCAAAACAAAAAATATTGCAAGCCTGCACCACCGTAAAATCCCTTGAACACGAAACAGTATTATTAAATGATGCACTCGACCGAATTACCGCTTTACCCATTATATCACCCATTAATGTCCCACGTTTTGATAATTCGGCTATGGATGGTTATGCTGTCAGATTAGCAGATGTTGAAAAATCAAGAACCCTACCGGTTTCAAAGACTGTTTATGCCGGTGATGATATCAGTGATCTCAACTGGTCAATTGGCAGTTGTTTACGAATTATGACTGGTGCACCTGTTCCCAACGACGCTGATGCGGTTGTCATGCAAGAGCATACTCAAGCGACCGGTCAACACATTACTTTTCTTAAAGATATTAAAGCTGGGGATAATATTCGCCGAATCGGTGAAGATATCAAAAAAGATGCAGTCACAGTTGCCAAAGGTCAACGCTTATCAATTCCTATTTTATCGACATTAGCAACGCTTGGCATTCATCAAGTTTGCGTATATAGAAAATTGAACGTTGCTATCTTTTCAACTGGAAACGAACTCACATCAATTGGTAAACCGTTAACTGACAATGGCGCTATTTATGATAGTAATGGTTTCACATTAAAACAGCTATTAACAAAACTGAATTGTCAAGTGATCGACCTTGGTATTATCCCTGATGATCCCAACCAAATTAAACAAGCTTTAATGACAGCCTCAACCCAAGCCGATTTAATCATTACAAGTGGTGGGGTATCGGTAGGAGATGCTGACTACACCAAAACCGCTTTAGAAGAGTTAGGACAAATTAATTTTTGGAAAATAGCCATGAAACCCGGTAAACCGTTTGCCTTTGGACAAATTGGCAAAGCGCTATTTTGTGGATTACCGGGTAATCCTGTCTCAACAGTAGTGACATTTTATCAACTCGTTCAACCTTTAATTTTAACGCTTGCAGGACAACAAACGCTATCAGAGGATTTAACTTTTCAAGTTAAAACAGTTACCGATCTGAAAAAAAGTGTGGGGCGCATAGATTTTCAACGTGGTAGAGTGCAACCGAATGACCAAGGCGAGTTAGAAGTCAAATCAACAGGTCAACAAGGTTCACATATTACCCAATCTTTCAATAAAGCTAACTGTTTTATAATTTTAGAGCAAGAACGTGGAAACGTCAGTAAAGGAGAATTTGTCACCGTTACCCTGTTTAATGACTTATTAAAATAGTGCCACTAAAATGGCACCAGCGGCAATCATCACAACCCCTACGCCTGACAGAAATGAAATTTTTTCACCAAATAAAACAGCAGCAAATACCACTGCAAACACCACGCTCAGCTTATCAATAGGGGCAACTTGCGACACTTTACCGTCTTTGATTGCCATAAAATAAAACAGCCATGACAATGCACCGGCAATACCACTTAATGCAATAATCAGTAACGCTTTTTTATCATTAAAAAACGTATTAATTAAGTTTAATTTACCTTGAACTGCCACCACGCCAATCAAAAATATCGCCATAACAATAGCTCGAATTGCAGTTGCCGTATTCGCATCAAGATGCTGTAAACCAATTTTGCCCAAAATTGCCACGAAAGCCGCAGAAATGGCAGACAACAAGGCATAAATAAGCCAAGCACTCATCTTTAATTCCTGTCTATTTGAATCATATATTGCTGGTTATTTGAATTTTTTTGGCATTGTTGTGAATTACTCATCACACCATCACAACCTTCTAACACACCGTGCGCTTTTGACCAACGATATTGTTTACCGTGATCATTCTTACCACCACAAGCAATTAAGCTCAAACTCAGTATCACACAAGACAATGTAACAAGTACTGTTTTCATGGTTTTCTCCGATGTTAATGTAGAAATGATTACCGAAGCTATTAAGATTAATAATCGCTATTCTATTTTAGAATCTGTTTGATGAATAGATAGACTACCACCTATTTTTAACAAATGAAAGGCTCGATCTTCACGATATTGAGATAATAAAGCTGGTGGCTCATCTAAAGGTTCATCGGCTAATTCAAATGCTCCCCAATGTATTGCCATTGCGGCATGGCAATGTAACTCATCATAAAGTTGTACTGCTTGTTCAGGATCGATATGTTGTGACTGCATAAACCAACGAGGCGCATAAGCACCAATTGGAATAAGTGCCAAATCAATATGAGAAAAATATTCACCAATATGCTTTAAAACTGATGAATAAGCCGTATCGCCCATAAAATAGAGAGTTTTTGTTTGATTGGCATTAGCCACATTTGATTGAATCACCCAACCGCACCACAATACCTTATTCACATCAAATAAACCGCGTTTACTCCAATGTTTGGCAGGTGTTGCAGTAAACGTAAGATTATCAATATCCGCCGATCCCCACCAATCCAGCTCAATAACCGTCTTAGCCCCCCACTTTTGAAGTTTAGTTTTTAAACCTAATGGCACTAAAATAACCACATTTGCAAAACGACTCACTAATTGTCGAATGCTATGATAATCAAGATGATCATAATGATTATGTGAAATCACAATAAAATCAATGTCAGGAAGTTCTTCAATACTTAGTGCGGGTGGTGTACGGCGTTTAGGGCCTAAAAACTGAAAAGGTGAAGCACGATCAGAAAAAACAGGGTCGGTTAAAATCATTTTACCGTTAAGACGAATCAACGTGGTTGAATGCCCTATCCACCAAATTCTATCATCGTCTAACGTCATATCAATAGATTGACACCATTGATGATGAAAACCAAGATAACCTTCCTGTGGGGGGAAAACCTTCCGATTAAAATACCAACGACAAGTATCACTTAAAGTAAGCTTAAACGGCTCCTGATTTTTAAATTTTTTACCGTCATGGTGGGATTGATCAACGATATTTTTCTGTTCATAACTCATTAAAACGACCCTTATTAATTTGCGTATCGCTCAATCAACACAGCGACATTACTAGCATTAGCAATAGCATCGGGTTTAGATACTTTAATTTTAATATGACCAACTGAAAATTTTTGCATAACATGCTCAGCAACCTGCTCAGCAACGGTTTCAATTAATTCAAACTGCTGACTTTCAACAAACAAAGTAACAGACTGACTAACCACAAAATAGTCTAAACAGAGCGAAACATCATCATTTTTGCCTGCAGGTTGATTATTCCAAGCCATCTCTAAATCCAAAATGAGCTTTTGCTTAATGTCTTTTTCCCAACTGTAGACCCCAATAGTTGTAAAAATAGTTAAACCTTCAATCAAAACACGATCATGATTATTTATGCGCATATTTCACCCTAAATACAGATTAAGTTTATCTACTTTAAACAGAAGATTACCGAATCTCAACAAATTACGCTATAATTTATTTTAAATTGTAATGAAATTAACCATAGCACTTATGACCCGTATCTATCAACCTGTTTCGATTATTGAAAATAGCATCATGACATTAGATGATAATGCATTTAATCACCTTATTCGGGTTTTACGAATGAAAACAGGTGAAAATATTATCCTTTTTGACGGTACTAATCACATCACACCAGCAACAATACATGAAATCAACAAAAAATCGGTAACCGTCAAAACGGCGACCACCATTTTAGACAACCGTGAATCCCCTTTAAACATTCATCTTGGACAAGTCATATCACGCGGTGAAAAAATGGAGTTCACTATACAAAAATCTGTTGAATTAGGCGTAACCAGTATTACACCTTTACTTTCTGAACGTTGTGGAGTGAAACTCGATGCAGAACGATTAGACAAAAAAGTAAATCAGTGGCAAAAAATTGTGATTTCAGCTTGTGAACAGTGTGGTCGTAATATCGTTCCCGTGATTCATCCTGTCATGAAACTAGAAAATTGGTGCGCCAACTTAAACAGTGGTTTACGATTAAACTTACACCCTAAGGCAAAACAGGGAGTAAAACACCTACCTACCGAACAAACGGATATCAGTTTACTGATAGGGCCTGAAGGGGGATTATCTGATGACGAAATCAACATGACACATCAGTATCAATTTACCGATATTTTACTTGGGCCACGAATACTACGAACCGAAACAGCAGCGCTGACAGCCTTAACAGCATTACAAGTTCAATTTGGTGATTTAGGATAATTAATTGTAAAAAATCATAATTCATCATGTTTACATTGCATCTTAATCTGTTACGAGTATGATAGTTGCCAAAGCTTATTGCATAGTGATAAAAACACTATCTGTCACAATACATATTTAATTGAACAATACAAAAGGAGTTACCATGATTAAGCTTGGTATTGTTATGGATCCAATCAGTCATATCAAAATAAAAAAAGACACCAGTTTTGCAATGTTGCTTGAAGCACAAAAACGGGGTTATCAACTTTTTTACATGGAAATGAACGACCTGTTTTTACGTAATGGTCAACCTTATGCAACAACAAGAAAGTTAACCGTTCATCACGATCTCAATCACTGGTTTGATATGGATGAAGAACAAACACTTCCATTAAGTGATCTTGATGTCATATTAATGCGCAAAGATCCCCCTTTTGATACTGAATTTATCTATTCAACGTATATTTTAGAACGTGCAGAAGCAAATGGTGTACTGGTGGTAAATAAACCACAAAGCTTGCGTGACTGTAACGAAAAACTATTTACAGCCTGGTTTGCCCAATTTACGCCAGAAACTCTCGTGACTCGTCAAACTAAATTAATACGAGCATTTCATCAAGAACACCAAGATATCATCTTAAAACCACTTGACGGTATGGGTGGATCATCCATTTTTAGAATTAAACAAGATGATCCGAATATATCGGTCATTATCGAAACCCTAACCGACATGAACACCCGATATTGCATGGCTCAAGCATATATTCCTGCCATTAAAGACGGTGACAAACGTGTTTTGGTTGTTGACGGTCAACCGGTACCTTATTGTCTTGCTAGAATACCCCAAAAAGGCGAAACCCGTGGAAATCTGGCAGCAGGTGGATATGGCGAAGTAAGACCACTCAGTGACAGTGATTGGCAAATAGCTAAAAGCGTAGCACCCACCTTAAAAGAAAAAGGACTATTGTTTGTTGGCTTAGATATTATTGGTGATAAATTAACTGAAATAAATGTCACCAGCCCGACTTGTGTACGTGAAATTGAAGCGGCAAATCCAGACATATCAATTACAGGTATGTTAATGGATGCCATTGAAAAACGATTAAATAAATAGAGCTAACCATGATTAGAGAATATAAAAAAACGGATCTTGATAAAATTATGCAACTGTGGCTTGAAGGGAATACACAAACCCATGATTTTATAGATCCTGAATTTTTTAAACAAAATTATGAATTTGTTAAAATGTTAATCCCAATGTCAACCATTTACGTGCAAGATCTTAATGGCGTAAAAGGATTTATTGGCTTAACCGAAAACTATATTTCAGGTTTATTTGTTGACAAAGAATATCACCGACAAGGGACAGGAAAAGCACTAGTTAATAAAGCCAAACAGCGTTACAACGAATTACTTGTTCATGTCTACAAACAAAATAGTACAGCTATTGATTTTTATCTTTCACAAAATTTTGAAATTGTTTCCGAATCTATCAATGAAGAAACCAATGAACCCGAATTATTGATGCGTTGCTTAGTTGAACACAACGTAAAAATCGGCAAGTGTGCACTTTAAATAAAACTAAAATGTGAGCATATGAATCTAAAAAATCATTTTATTATTGCAATGCCAAACGTATCCGAAACGATGTTTAGCCGATCGGTGGTTTATATTTGTGAACATAATCGAGATGGGGCAATGGGTATCATCATTAACAAACCTCTTGTTGAACTCAATGTTGCCACCGTATTGACTCGTCTTGAAATTATGGCACCAAAAAACTGTGCTGAACTCGAATACCCTGTATTTTGTGGTGGCCCTTTAGCGGATGAACAAGGATTTATTTTACATACTCCACAATCGGGCTTTTCATCCAGCATTCAAATATCGGATGACGTGATGATAACCACATCACTTGATGCATTAAAATCGATTGGAACACCTGAACAACCGAAAGATCTATTTCTTGCATTAGGTTATTCAAGTTGGCGATCACTGCAACTTGAATCAGAAGTTGCCCGCAACGACTGGTTAGTGGCAGAAGCCGATCCCAATATTATTTTTAACGTTGCAATTGAAGAACGCTGGCAAAAAGCCGCCGAATCGTTAGGCATTAATATCAATCGTATATCACACCAAATGGGAAATGCATAAACAATGGCAACCATTATTGCATTTGATTTCGGAACCTCAAGTATTGGGGCTGCGATTGGGCAAGACATCACCAAAACAGCCAATCCGCTTTGTTCGTTTAAAGCACGAGACGGCATTCCTAATTGGCAAGCTATTGAAAAGGTACTTAAAGAATGGAAACCTGATTACTTAGTAGTTGGGTTACCGCTTAACATGGACGGTAGCGAACAACCACTGACAGCCAGAGCACGAAAATTTGCTAACCGTTTACATGGCATGTTTGGTTATCAAGTTCATCTACAAGATGAACGATTATCGACGGTCGAAGCTAAATCGCACATCTTTGCGTCACGTGGTTACCGTGCACTCGAAAAAGGTCATATTGATGCCACTTCGGCAATTATTATTTTAGAAAGTTGGTTTGAAAACCATTAACTATTTTAACCTTTTATTTATTTTACAAATAATTCATCGCTAATCATTTACATACTTGCTAAAATAATCAGCAGTTTTTTTATTTAAGGACTGCTTCTCGTGTCAAATAAAACGCCTCTTAGCTATAAAGATGCCGGTGTCGATATCGACGCTGGTAATGCACTGGTTACCCGAATTAAATCAGTTGTCAAAGAAACCAAACGTCCTGAAGTCATGGGTGGATTAGGTGGATTTGGCGCATTATGCGCAATCCCACAAAAATATCACGAACCGATTCTTGTGTCGGGTACAGATGGTGTCGGGACTAAATTACGGTTAGCAATGGACTTAAAACGCCATGACTCGATCGGCATTGATTTAGTCGCCATGTGTGTGAATGATCTTATTGTTCAAGGTGCTGAACCCCTATTCTTTCTTGATTATTATGCAACAGGTAAACTCAATGTTGATATTGCAGCAACGGTAGTGACTGGAATAGCACAAGGTTGTAAACAAGCCGGTTGTGCCTTAGTCGGTGGCGAAACGGCTGAAATGCCAGGCATGTATCAGGGTAACGATTACGATCTAGCTGGATTCTGTGTGGGTGTCGTTGAAAAATCCAAAATGATCGACGGCAGTCAAGTACAACACGGTGATGCCATAATTGCGTTAGCATCTAGTGGAGCGCACTCTAATGGCTACTCATTAATTCGAAAAATTATTGAAGTCAGTGGAGTAAATCCGGCTACTGAACAATTAAATGGTATGCCACTTGCTGATCACCTGCTTGCACCGACCAAAATCTACGTCAAATCAATTCTTGATTTAATTGAACACCTCAACGTACATGCCATTGCGCACATTACAGGTGGTGGATTCTGGGAAAACATTCCACGAGTGCTACCCGACAATATGCAAGCAATCATTAACGAAAGCAGTTGGCAATGGCCACCAATATTTAATTGGCTACAACAAGCAGGTCATGTCACTCGGCACGAAATGTACCGGACTTTTAACTGCGGTGTAGGTTTGATTATTGTCTTACCCCAACATTGCGTTAATGATGCCTTAACGTTACTCAATAATCATGGCGAAAAAGCGTGGTTAATCGGTGAAATAAAACAGTCAACATCGGATGAACAGGTCATTATTCAATAAAATAGACATCTGTTACTATGCAATTTAAATAAATTGCTTAGTAACAATTTATTTAATGGTTTATTATTGAGTAAAATTACATAGATAAAACTATGCGCTTCTTTTTTTAATATCTACAAAGCCATCAATCATGTTTAAAAAAGTTGGGTTTATTTAGGTTTAGTTTATTCCTGATCCAATTATTGAACACTAATTCAAAGTCAAAAAAATTTTAATTCAAAAATAACTCAAAGCTATCTTGGTTTCTGATACAATAGTCTAAATTTATAATAATGAAGTAATGTCGTAACACTATAAAACACAAGGTTTTTTAATGATCATATCTGATGCTAATAGTGCGGTGTCATCCGTTGCTTATCGTGCCAATGAAGTCATAGCCATTTATCCTATTACACCTAGCTCAACGATGGCTGAGCAAGCAAGCACTTGGGCTGAATTTAATAAGCCTAATGTCTTTGGCGATATTCCTAAAGTGGTTGAAATGCAGTCCGAAGCTGGAGCTATTTCAACTGTGCATGGTTCTTTAATGACGGGCGCATTAGCGACGTCGTTTACGTCATCGCAAGGCTTGTTGTTAATGATCCCTTCGTTATATAAGATAGCCGGTGAATTAACGCCTTTTGTTTTACATGTCGCTGCTCGTACGGTTGCAACCCATGCGCTGTCAATTTTTGGTGATCATTCCGATGTAATGTCAATCAGACAAACGGGCTTTGCTATGTTGTGTTCAAGTTCAGTCCAAGAAGCCCAAGATTTTGCGTTAATTGCACAAATAGCAACATTAAATAGTCGTGTGCCTTTTGTCCACTTTTTTGATGGTTTTCGAACGTCTCATGAAGTGAATAAAATTCACCCTTTAAGCGATGAACAAATTCATAACCTGTTACCGCATGATGCTATAAAAGCTTATCGTAGCCGCGCTTTAACGCCCGATAATCCTGTCATTCGTGGCACGTCGGCTAATCCTGATACCTATTTTCAATGTCGTGAAGCGGTAAATTCTTATTATGATCAGACTTATCAGCATGTTGTCGATGCGATGCAAGCGTTTGAAAAAGAGACAGGCAGACAATACCAACCGTTTGAGTATTACGGGGCAAGTGATGCCGAACGTGTGATTGTCATAATGGGCTCAGGCGTAAGTACCTGTAAAGAGGTCGTCGATTATCTGCTTGATAATCATGAAAAAGTCGGTGTGGTGATTGTTAGATTATTCCGCCCTTTTTCTGCAAAACATTTGTTAGCGGTGATTCCGGATTCTGTTAAAAAAATAGCGGTTTTAGATAGAACAAAAGAACCTGGTGCCCAAGCCGAACCTTTGTACTTAGATATTATGACCGCTTTTGCCGAAAGCTTTAGCCAAGGTGAACGCCATTGTTTACCAACCATTGTTGGTGGGCGTTATGGTTTGTCATCGAAAGAGTTTGATCCTCGCTGTGTCTTGGCTATCTTTAACGAGCTGTTAGCAGAAAAACCTAAACCACGCTTTACTGTTGGGATTTATGATGATGTAACGGGGTTATCATTACCATTACCCGAAAAATCTATTCCACAAAAATCTGCGCTTGAAGCATTATTTTATGGTTTGGGTAGTGACGGTACGGTTTCGGCGACTAAAAATAATATTAAAATTATTGGTGATAGCTCACCTTTTTATGTACAGGGCTATTTTGTTTATGACTCTAAAAAGGCCGGTGGCTTAACGACTTCGCATTTACGAGTGAGTTTAGAGCCTATCGATTCACCCTATTTAATTACCAGTGCGCATTTTATTGGTTGTCATCAAGACCAATTTATCGATAAGTATCAAATTGTTGAAAAACTAAAAGATGACGGGATCTTTTTACTTAATACTCCTTATAGTAAAGATGAAGTTTGGCATCGTTTACCGAAAGAAGTTCAAGTACAATTAATTCAGAAAAGAGCACACTTTTATATTATTAATGCCGCTAAAATTGCCCGTGAATGTAATTTAGGTGCTCGCATTAATACCGTTATGCAAGCGGCGTTCTTTCATCTTTCTGAAATATTTAAAAACGATTTTAGTATCACACAGCTTAAAGAAGTGATAGCCAAAAGTTACAGTAGCAAAGGTCAAGAATTAGTCGAAAACAACTGGAAGGCACTCGATTTAGCGATTGCGTCATTAGAGCAAATTCCGTTAAGTTGTGTCGATCAAAGTAGCGCATCACGCCCTTCTGTAGTACCAAGTAATGCGCCTGACTTTGTGAAAGTAGTGACGGCGTCAATGCTTGCTGGTTTAGGCGATAACTTGCCCGTATCTGCCTTTCCACCGGATGGCACTTGGCCAACGGGCACCACAAAATGGGAAAAACGAAACATTGCCGAAGCAATTCCAATTTGGCAACCTGATCTTTGTACCCAATGTAATCATTGTGCGGTTGCATGTCCTCATGCCGCGATTCGAGCTAAAGTGGTATTACCTGACGATTTGGCAAACGCTCCCGATTCATTGAGTTCGCTTGAAGTAAAAGCACGCGATATGCGAGGTCAGCGCTATGTGTTACAAGTTGCCCCTGAAGATTGTACGGGTTGTAATTTATGTGTCGAGGTGTGTCCGTCTCGTGATCGTAATAACTTTGATATAAAAGCAATTAATATGCAATCACGCATTGATAATTTAGATACGCAACGCGCTAATTTTGCGTTCTTTAATGATTTGCCTGATCGTGATATTAAATCACTTGAACGTATTGATGTCCGTACATCGCAGTTATTAACACCATTGTTTGAGTATTCGGGCGCTTGTGCAGGCTGTGGTGAAACCCCTTACATTAAATTGTTAACGCAACTTTATGGTGATCACCTTGCGATAGCCAATGCAACCGGTTGTTCTTCAATTTATGGCGGTAATTTACCTTCTACCCCTTATACGACCGATCGTTATGGTCGTGGCCCCGCTTGGGCAAATTCGTTATTTGAAGATAATGCTGAGTTTGCTTTAGGTTATCGGATCACTTATGACCAACATAAAAAAAGGGCGTTACGTTTGCTTGATCATATAGCGGGTGAGATTTCGCCCGAAATTGTCCTTGCATTACAGTCCCCTGATTCTACTATTGATGATAAACGCAAACAAGTTGCTTTATTGCGTGATCAACTGGCACATTTGGACTCACCTGAAGCCAAAGAGTTAATACAAGATGCGGATTATTTAATCGATAAGTCAGTTTGGGCAATTGGTGGAGACGGTTGGGCATATGATATTGGTTTTGGCGGACTGGATCATGTGATGAGTTTGACCGATAACGTTAATATTTTAGTGTTAGATACGCAATGCTATTCTAATACTGGTGGTCAACAATCTAAAGCAACGCCAATGGGTGCTGTGTCTAAATTTGCCGATTTAGGTAAACATAAAGCACGTAAAGATTTAGGCGTGAGTGTGATGATGTATGGGCATGTTTATGTTGCGCAAATTGCATTAGGTGCACAGCTTAATCAAACGTTAAAAGCTTTGCAAGAAGCCGAAGCCTATGATGGTCCTTCTTTAGTGATTGCTTATAGCCCTTGCGAAGAGCATGGTTATGATTTAGCAAAATCGCATGAACAGATGAAAGATTTAGTTAAATCTGGATTCTGGCCGCTATATCGTTATGATCCACGACGTACGGCAGAAGGTAAACCTGGTTTGGTGCTTGATTCTAAATCACCGAATAGTGAATTATTATCTAGTATTTTATTGAAAGAACAACGTTTTAGACGTTTAGAGACGTTAGAACCGGTGATTGCCAATACCTTGCATGAACGTTCCACCAAAATGGTAAACGCTAAATTTAAGTTCTTGCAAATGTTATCTACGTATTCGGATATTGAAACACCGGCAGATAGTTAATTAGTCGATATTCACTATTCGTAATTGCATCAATAACAAGACAGTTGCTTATGTTTTTAAACATAAGCAATTGATCTTAAATTGTGATGCTATATAGTGCATAACAGCACTGGATTAGTGCGTTTTTTAACCAAATTAATTCGTTTAATCTTCAACATTTACCCTTCTTTACTATGATTAGGCTATCAATCCTATTTTTATTGTAATCGTTCTACTTGGTATACTTTTTGCACTGTTTAATTAGCCTGCAAAGCAATAATTAATCGTGAGGTGAAAAATGGTCGCAAGTTTGAATATCAATCGAAGAAAATTGTTAACAATGTCTTCCGCAGCAATTGCTGGTTTGACTGTCAATCAATTACTATCTAAAGCTTATGCTCAAGAAACACAAAAAACAGTGTCATACTCGTTACCAATACTTGATAACGTAGTAACACCTAATCTTAATAATCCTGTAAGACTAAATTTTAATGAAAATGCGCTTGGTATGTCAGGATCAGCTAAACAAGCAGCCATCGATGCGATTCCTAAAGCCAATCGTTATGCGAAAGCTGAAATGCCACTGCTAAACAAACGATTAGCTAAACATCATAATGTAAGTGATGATCACATTTTGCTAACGGCTGGTTCATCCGAAGGTATTCGAAGTGCAATAGCCGCTTATGTGAAACCGGATACACAATTAGTGATACCGGAATTAACGTATAGTGACGGTGAACATTTTGCTAAAATCTTTAAATTAAAAGTAACCAAAGTACCCTGCCTACCCGATTGGCAAATAGATATTAAGGGTTTGCAAAAAGCAGTTGAGGATTATCAAGGATCTTCAATCGTTTATTTAGTCAACCCTAATAATCCTACTTCGACTGTATTTGCCAATAGCGAAATAGAATCATGGTTGACAAGTAAACCCAAAAATACGGTATTTATTGTCGATGAAGCCTATGCCGAATTTGTGAATGATCCAGCTTTTAAGTCGGTTGATTACTTAATTTCAAAGGGGTTTGATAATATTGTTTTATTGAAAACGTTTTCAAAAATTCATGCTATGGCTGGTTTACGTGTCGGTTATGTGGTGAGTTCAGCGGATAATATTCGTCAAATTGCTCAGTATGTAGCAGGCGAAAAGTTAAATTATTGCGGTGTATGTGCGGCTTTAGCGTCAATGGATGATATTCAGTTTTTAACTTATTCTAAAAAAGCGGTTGATGTGTCACGCACAATTATGGAAAAGACTTTGTCAGATTTAGGTTTACATTATCTTAAATCTGAAACGAACTTTTTGTTTCATAAAAGCCCGATTGATTTAAAAAAATATCGGGAACTTATGAAACAAAATTTTATTTTAATAGGACGAGATTTTGAGCCTGCCACAAATTGGTGTCGAATATCATTAGGGACACCAAGTGAAATGCTTTATGTTGCAAATGTTATGCGAAATTTGAAAAGTCAGTCTTTAATTTAAGTTGAAATCACAGATTGTGCTGATAGTATCATGCTCACTTGTCATGATGTGATAAGTGAGCATTTTAATCGTTTTTTTAGATGTCGTTTATTCGTCTTGCCATCCAATAGCGCTGTTTCCAATAAGACTCGTTTAGGTTGGAATAGATGACACCTTTCGATGTCGAGGCATGTAAAAATTTTCCATCCGTGTAATAGATGCCGACATGTAATCCACTACCTCGTCCACCGGTTTTGAAAAAGACTAAATCACCTGCTTTGGGTTTCGTCACTTTATAACCTAGTTTGGCTTGCTCAGCTGCACTTCTTGGCAATCGTTTAGCTAGCTTATTTTTAAAAAAATTCATGACTAAAGCTGAACAATCGCTTCCTGCTAGGGTTGTTCCACCATAACGGTATGGCGTACCTTGCCATTTTTTGTAATGGGATTCTATTTTAGCTAACATAGCCGTTTCTGATCTTAGCGTATTTGAGGTAACTTGTCCCCGACTACTGCTACAGCCAAATAGCATAAACATAGATAAAATTAACGTGAGAATAAAACAACGTTTCCTTAGACTAAAACAACTGCTTAGCAACGTCACGTATCGTTGATTGCCTTTTTTTGTCATATCTTTTGGTTCCCTTGTTTAAGTTTGACCAGTGTGAATAACGTCTTGCAATTTTTAGACTTTTGGGTAATACACCCTTTTCCCATTCGCTTTTATCCAAATTAGACAATTGAATCGGGTCGGTATTTGCATGACTACGATTATTCAAATTTTCTTTAAGACGAATTAATCGCAATGAAAGAAAACAGATAATTGCATCGTCAACACTTAATTTACTGTATCCAGATAGCTGGTAGCGCATTCTAGATCCATAATGTTTGGCCGTTTGCATTAGCGTGCCTACAGCGCCACCAATCAACGCAGCAGACCCGAAGGTCAATCCTCCGGTTGCTAAATCGATGCTTGCACCGATAGTGGCACCCGATACAAAACCTTTGGTTAAATGAACGCCCATGCTTTTTAACGCATCAATATTGAAAAGATCCGCTTTGTAGCGCCCTTTAATTAAGGGTAAACCTTGTTCGCTTTCGTGCTCAGCATCAAATTGATAAAGCGACAATAATTCATCAATGGCTTTTTGTTCTCGCTTTCTTACTTTATTTTGCATATCAACTATGGCTTGCTTATCATCCGTTTTTGCCATTTGATAAAATGCAGTCACATCAACCAGTGTTTCTGCAATAATTAAGTTAGCACTTTGATTGCGAGAGTCTCGTAATTCCGTTATCTTATTTAGCCATTCATCTAAAATAGCTTTAGCTGGCTCAATCATAAGCGCAAGGCTTTTGTACAATCTTTCTTCACCATCCAATGGAGGCACGATCGCGTCGAACCTTATGATAGCATGTATTCCGACTCGTGAGAGTAACATTTTCCATTCTTTTTCATTCTGGTTTTGTTGTGCAGTAAAATTTAACACCGCTAAAATAGGTTTATCACTATTGGCTAAGATAGCTAATTCATCATGAAACTTAGGTAATATAGGCTCTCTCACATCAATAACATAGATAGCCGCATCACTATTTAGTAGCTGTTTAATCACTTTTGCTTCTTGGTTGAATTGGTTTTCTGCCTCTGGGCTTTGTAAAAAAATCGTTAATTTATCAATGCCATCGAGTTTATGATTGGTAGGCAAAAGTTGATTAATATAATCGTATAGTGCCAAGCTATCTTCTAAACCAGGTGTATCATAAAAGATAATCGATTTTTGATTGCTTAGTTTTATTTTTATGGATTCGACATGCCTTGTTGTGCCTGGTTTATTCGAAACCTCACCAAAATGACTATTGCGAATTAATGTCCGTAATAATGAGGTTTTACCAACATTAGCGTGACCAACAACGGCTAATTTTAATGTGGTGAGCATTTTACAGTTCCTCTTTTAACCATGATGGTTGAGCAAACTCAAACGGTAAAGATTGCCAGTTGTTAAGTTGGTGACCTTGATTGATAAACCAAATACGGTTTTGTTGCGATTTTTCTGTTAATTGACTGAGTAAATTTAATACTCCTCGATCGGGTGATCGGTCGGTATCAATAGCGATTAATAATTTTTTAGCGGGGTTTATTTGAAGATAATCTAAAATCTGTTTGCGCTGTTCACGGGTATTTATAAAACCTAAAAAAGTGACCGACGCTGGCGGAGTCCAGCTTTCAGGAATATCTACCGCAACTAAAAAAATTCCTTCACCATTGTTTATAAAATGTTTGGTTAAATCAATATTAAGATCTTGTTTATGCGTATCTTCATCCACAATATGGATTGAAATCGGTTGTAAATCATTAGCCAAAATTTGATATTCAGGTAAGTTTAAATTCAATTTTACTTTAAGGCAACTGACCATCCAGTTAATACCACAAATGATCATGCAAATAAAACGTACTGCTAATCCGTAAACAATAAACACGCCAAGTAACCAAATCGCCCATGCAGATCGGACTTCACTAGCATTAAGGGCGCGTTCGCTGTATCGAATAATCTCATCTTGCGGAATGGAAAACCCCAATATTGAAGGTAATACCCCTAAATAATGAGTCACTTTTATAATTTCATCGGGGTTAAGTAAGGTTGATTTCCATTCGAAGCTATAATGTTGTGTCGAAAACATGACCACCAGTACAACAAGGGCAAAGCTTAAGATGATTGTCCAAAAAAGATTGAGTACAAACCCAATTAGCCATCGAATTTTACCGCCAAACAGTTGTACAAACGCAGGAATCAGTTCTTGTATGGTCTTTTTTTGAGATAGCTTTTTAGCTAACCATAACCAACAATGGATAAGAATACTTCCGCCCATATTGGAAAAGAAAAAAAAGGAACAAATCCAGATTAAAAAGGTGATGAGGTGAACGCCTAATAAGCTGAAAAGTGCCCAGTATAAATTAACAGGATTTTGATTGAGTGCACTAAACGCTAATGTCACGCCTAGAAAAACGGAAAGTAACAGGAGCAGTACAAAAGAAATTTTTATCGCATGCAGCAAGATAGTTTGCGCTGTATAAAGTCCATTTTGCTTAGACAACATCACCGCTCGTAGGATAATTCGATCGGATAATGATGATTGTGTAGCCCTTGCCTTTCGATTGATATCTTGATCGGCGTATCGACCTGATTCATTTTCAATCAAGCGTATCGTTTCAGCAAGCCATAAAGATTTTAACTTTTCTCGCATTATACTTATCTTAAAATGAGATTAATGAAGCATAAAAGAAACGCGACTTAAGTCGCGCTGTGTAAGTTAAATATATTACTGTGCTATTTCACCAATTTTACTTAATAAAGTTTGAATACGTTGTTGCCAAACTTGTTGATCTTGTTTTAATTTTACGTTTTCATCACGTAGTGCTTTCATTTCGTCTGAACTGTCATTAATCAACTGTTCTAATTCTTGATTTCCTTGTTTTAGCGTTGCAATCTCTTGTTGTAATGTACTGATAGTATTCACAGTATGTTGGATTTTAGTTTCCAATTGATTCAATATTTCTAATGACATATTTTTCCTCAGACTTTATTTACTTGGTGTATAATGTCTACTATTATAACGAATTCATTCTAAAATCAACACCTTTTTAAAATTTAAGTTGGAGAAAATTATGCGTAAACCTCTCGTGATGGGTAACTGGAAACTCAATGGTAGTATCGAAATGGCTAAAAACTTAGTTGCCGAACTAAGAAATGAGCTATCGACGGATGTCGAATGTGATGTTGCGATTGCTCCACCAGTCGTTTATTTAGATTTTGTTAAGCACCAATTAGGTGGTTCAAATATTCTTTTAGGCGCTCAAGATGTCGGAATTAACTTATCTGGCGCTTATACTGGTGAAGTATCCATCAACATGCTAAAAGAAGTTGGGGTCACGCATATTATTATTGGTCATTCTGAACGTCGTACTTATCATAAAGAATCAGATGAATTTATCGCTAAAAAATTTGCTGTCATCAAAGAAGCAGGTTTAGTTCCTGTACTTTGTATTGGTGAAACCGAAGCTGAAAATGAAGCTGGTCAAACTCAAACTGTTTGTGCTCGTCAGATTGATGCGGTAATTAATGCATTAGGTGTTCAAGCTTTCAATGGCGCAGTTATTGCTTATGAACCTGTATGGGCAATTGGTACAGGCAAATCAGCAACCCCTGCTCAGGCTCAAGCCGTTCATAAATTTATTCGTGACCATATTGCAAAACAAGATGCAAAAGTGGCTGAACAAGTCATTATTCAATACGGTGGTTCGGTCAATGATAAAAATGCCGCTGAGTTATTTACTCAACCTGATATTGATGGTGCATTAGTAGGTGGCGCATCATTAAAAGCAGATGCATTTGCAGCTATTGTTAAAGCAGCGGAAAAAGCAAAAAATTAATTTTTTACAACGTAATAATAAGATAAAAGACGCCAAATAGGCGTCTTTCAATTGAAACTTAAATAATTTTATTTGTATTTGACTTTATTCGATTTTGAGTTATATCGAGAAGGCCAAATTTGTTCAGCAGGAACTTTTAAATATTCTGAAATAATATGTTCATACTTAGGACAATGACGATAAAGTGCGTTTCGTAGAGTATCAGCTTGCAAACCACTCGCACGAGATAGACCTCTTAAATTTCCACCTCTAATTTTAATTTCGCCTACTACTCTTGATGGAGTCCAGTCTTGATCTTGTTCGCTCATTATGAGATCCTCTATAAGTTTATTTTTTTGCTATCCAAAAGATTATCGGTATACAACACTAGCATGGTGTAAATTCCAAGCGAAAGAATAACACATAAAAAAACGAATTAAAACAAGAAAAATAAAAAATAACGCAAAATGGATTATAAAAATGAAAGAAAGCAACATAAAAACAACTGAAGATCAAGAAAAAACACGAATTCTTAAAGAAACAGGTGTTATCGATTTTAAACATCGACTTACCTTAGTCTTAGAGAGTTTATCCGGTAATGCCTTTGCCAAAAAAGTGGGCATGTCTGAAGCCGTTATTCGTGACTATTTATCAGGTAAAACTTACCCTTCTCTGAATAGATTAGCAATTATCGCACAAAAATGTGATATTCCTATTGAGTGGTTAGCAACAGGTAAAGGTGAATGTCGGTTACTTCCCGATACAGAACGTCGTGGTTTTGTCTATATCCCTTTTTATAAATTAAATGAATTTGATACTAATAAGTCTCTAGTACAGATCGAGGCAATACCGTTTGATATCACATTGATTAAACATCAACTTTTTGACAATGATGACTTGCGGGCGGTTTGGGCTAAAGGTGATAGCATGGAGCCGACGATATCAAATCATGATATTCTGATTATTAATACTGCCCATAGTAAACCGATTGATGGGTATCTTTATGCCGTGCAATATGATGATCAGATAAGTATTAAACGCATCCAAAATCAGGGTTCTAACATTGCTTTGCTCTGTGATAATCCAAAATATCCATCTATTAGAGTAGACAAAAATGAACCCCAAGATTTTAAAATTATTGGTCATGTCGTTTATCTGTTGAAGGATCTTTATTAACAATATTGGGTATTGATTGTATTTTTTTATGGCATATAAAATAAGTGGTTTTGTTGATTAATGTTGATAGAATCGCTTATTAAGAAATTTAGGCACTCGTTTTTTTTCTTTAGATTTTAGAAAGATTAATGAGTAAAAAAACGTAAAAATGTTTAAGTATCCGTCTATGTTCCAGTAAAAAAAATGTTCTCAATCAGAATTCTTATTGGCATAAATTTATGCTTTTGGGGTCATTTATGCTAAAATTAGCCATTATTTTTTAAAGACCATGTTAGTTACTATGCCAAATATGAATACTTCCCCAAAAGTTGTCGTCGGTATGTCTGGTGGCGTTGATTCTTCTGTTTCAGCATATTTACTTCAGCAACAAGGTTATCAAGTTGTTGGTTTATTTATGAAGAACTGGGAAGAAGACGATACAGATGAATACTGTTCAGCGGCTGTTGACTTAGCCGATGCTCAAGCTGTTTGTGATAAACTCAATATTAAACTTTATACTATTAATTTTGCAGCTGAATATTGGGATAACGTATTTGAACATTTTTTATCAGAATATAAAGCAGGCCGAACCCCTAATCCCGATATTTTATGTAATAAAGAAATTAAATTTAAAGCATTTTTAGAGTATGCAGCGCAAGATCTTGGTGCCGATTATATTGCAACAGGTCATTATGTTCGTAAACGTACCACTGGTGATAAAGTCGAATTATTGCGTGGGGTAGATAATAATAAAGACCAAAGTTACTTTTTATATACGTTAAGCGAAGGCCAAGTTAGACAAAGTCTGTTTCCTGTTGGGGAACTTGAAAAACCGCAAGTTCGTAAAATCGCTGAGCAGCTAGGATTAGCTACTGCATCCAAAAAAGACTCTACAGGAATTTGCTTTATTGGCGAACGAAAGTTTAGTGACTTTTTAGCTCGATATTTACCGGCTCAAGCTGGTGCAATTCGTACAGTGGATGGACAGATTATCGGTAAACATCAAGGACTTATGTATCACACTTTAGGACAACGTAAAGGACTAGGAATTGGTGGATTAAAACAAGCCGATGATACCCCATGGTATGTTGTGGATAAAGACATTAAAAATAATGAACTTATTGTTGCTCAAGGTCATGATCACCCTGCGCTATTTTCTGATGGTCTGATTGCACAACAATTACATTGGGTCGATAGAAAAGCTGTGACCAAACCTTTTACTTGTACGGTGAAAACGCGTTATCGTCAACAAGATATTCAATGCCAAGTCAATCCAGTATCAGAAGATAAAATCGAAGTGATTTTTGCTCACCCTGTAGCAGCGGTGACACCCGGGCAATCTGCTGTATTTTATCAAGACGAAGTCTGTCTAGGTGGCGGCATTATTGAGGAACGTATTATTCGAAGTAAGGAGAGTTCGAGTGACAAATAAGTATTATCATACTACTATTGCCCTTGCCGGTGTAATACAAAGTTCTGTTTTAGTTCCCCAGTTGGCCAATACTGGGATTTGTAGTTCAACACTTTATGAGCAAACTATTCAGAGCCTTTTTATTACCTCACCACAAACGACCGAAGAAGTGTATGGTGGTATCAAAAATATTAAAACGGGTTTACAAACATTAGTTTATCTGTTTTCATCAGGGCAAAAAGAACAACTGGATGTTGTTCGCTATCTTTTAAGTACATTAAGTATTACCAGTAAATTAATAAAAAATAATGATGCATTAAATAATATTGATCAGCGTTTAACTCGTATTTCGGGATTGTATCCTGTTATGAATGAAGAAACGATTAGTTCACATGTAGATGATCTGTCTTATTCGTTAGCCGGTATTTATTCAGATATTATTAGCCCATTAACCACAAAAATCAAAGTGATGGGTAAAATTGAGTATTTACAAAACTCTTTAGTTCAAGCAAAGGTGAGAACGTCGTTGTTGGGTTGTATTCGTTCTGCTATTTTATGGTACCAAGTAGGGGGAAGCCGTTTACAGCTATTTTTTCAACGAAAACGCTTAATAAAAACGGCTCAAACGCTTTTGCAAGAAATTGAAAAAGCAAATTCACTTTAATTTTTTTATTACTATTTTAACATCGTAACGGAGTTATCCCGATGGAATTATCTGCACTTACCGCCCTTTCGCCTATTGATGGTCGTTATGGAGATAAAACGACAGAATTACGTACTATTTTTAGCGAATATGGTTTATTAAAATACCGTGTACAAGTCGAAGTTCGTTGGTTACAAAAATTAGCTTCACACCCCGAAATTATTGAAGTGCCTGCACTTAGCCAATCAGCCTTGGCGCATCTTAATCAGATTGTTGAACAGTTTAACGAAGATGATGCTAAACGTATTAAAGCGATTGAAAAAACAACCAATCACGATGTTAAAGCGGTTGAGTATTTTCTTAAAGAAAAAGTGAAAACGAATGAAGAGCTACACGCTGTCAATGAGTTTATTCATTTTGCCTGTACATCCGAAGATATTAATAATTTATCGTATGCTTTAATGTTAAAAATGGCGAAAGAAAGTGTTTTAATCCCGTATTGGAAAAAAGTAATTGATAAAATTACTGATCAGGCTAAAGCGTATCGTAATTTACCTTTACTTTCCAGAACTCATGGCCAACCTGCTACCCCATCAACTATTGGTAAAGAATTTGCTAATGTCGCTTATCGCTTACAACGTCAATTAAAACAGCTACAATCTGTAGAAATACTGGGTAAAATCAATGGGGCTACTGGTAACTATAATGCGCATATTGTGGCATATCCTCACCTTGACTGGCATCAATTTAGTGAAGAGTTTGTCTGTTCTTTGGGTTTACAATGGAATCCGTTTACAACTCAAATTGAACCGCATGATTATATTGCTGAGTTTTTTGATTGTGTTGCTCGATTTAATACCATTATGATCGACTTTAATCGTGATATTTGGGGTTATATCTCACTAAATCACTTTAAACAAAAAACGGTAGCTGGCGAAATTGGTTCATCAACCATGCCACACAAGGTCAATCCAATCGATTTTGAAAACTCTGAAGGCAACCTTGGCATAGCTAATGCCATTATGAATCATTTAGGTAGCAAACTGCCAATTTCCCGTTTTCAACGTGATTTAACAGATTCAACCGTTTTACGTAATCTTGGTGTGGGTATTGGTTATGCAATCATTGCTTATCAATCAACCTTAAAAGGATTAAGTAAACTTGAAGTGAATCAAGAGTATTTACTTGATGAGCTCAATCGTAATTGGGAAGTCTTAGCTGAACCTATTCAAACAGTGATGCGACGTTATGGTATTGAAAAACCTTACGAGAAACTAAAAGAGTTGACTCGAGGAAAGCGTGTCGATGCCGAAGGAATGAAGCAGTTTATTGATTCGCTAGATTTACCAGAAAATGAAAAATCACGTTTGAAACAGTTAACACCAGCCAACTATATTGGTTACGCATCAATGTTTATTGATAAACTTTAATTATCTTTTGTTGGTCAATAATCTGAAACATCATTGAATAATGTTTCAGATTATATTGAATCACAATACATGAATGAATGATGTCAATTTGTGATTAAATAACATATGTTTATTCTTATAAACCTTTAAGACATCAATAATAAAACAACATTTAAAGTATTTAATAGGAACATCCATTGAAAATCCGCATTGCAACAAGGAAAAGCCCTTTAGCTCTTTGGCAAGCTAACTATGTTAAACAGCAGCTATTAGCCATTCACCCAGATTTGTCTGTAGAACTCATCCCTATGGTGACAAAAGGTGATATATTACTCGATAGCCCATTATCAAAAATAGGTGGCAAAGGATTATTTGTTAAACAATTGGAAGAAGCCATTTTAAATAATGAAGCTGATATTGCAGTGCATTCCATAAAAGATATTCCCGTGCATTTTCCCGATGGACTCACACTTGCAACAATCTGCAAACGGGATGATGTCCGAGATGCATTTATCTCAAATCATTACCAAAATTTATCACAGTTACCTTCTGGTGCGGTGGTTGGTACATCAAGTTTACGACGACAATGTCAATTACGTGCGCTTTATCCACATTTGCACATTAAAGACCTACGAGGCAACATTGGTACCCGTTTAGCAAAATTAGACAATCAAGAATATGATGCAATTATTTTAGCAGCAGTAGGATTAAAACGTCTATCATTGCAAGACCGTATTAAACAATATATCGATACTGATTTAATCTTACCTGCTGTCGGTCAAGGGGCAATTGGTATTGAAACACGTGCCAATGATAAGCAAATTTTAGCTTTACTCGCACCTTTAGATGACCCAAATAGTCGAATTTGCATACAAGCTGAAAGAGCGATGAATCAACAATTGCAAGGGGGTTGTCAAGTTCCGATTGCTTGTCTTAGCCAAATTTTGGATGATAAGCTATTTTTAAAGGGTTTAGTTGGCAAAACAGATGGTTCTACAATAATCAAAGTCCCCCTGTCTGGTAGTATTACTCAAGCAGAACAGTTAGGACGAGATGTCGCCAATGAATTGTTAATGCTTGGAGCTAACGCAATTTTAGAGGAATTGAATAGCGAATGATTTTCGTCACCCGCCCTTCACCGCAAGGTGAAGAATTGACTAAATTATTAAATCAAGCCAATTTACAGGCTACCCATCTTCCTTTATTTAGAATTTCAGCAGGTAAGGATCTGCTGAATTTACAAAACGATTTAAACCAATTATTGCCAAATGATATTGTTATTGCAGTATCGCCACAGGTCGCAAATGTCATCACAACGTTTAGTCCGAATCTTAATTTTCCTAAACATTTACAATACTTTGCTATAGGAAACAAAACCGCGGAACTGATCCGTCAATTCGTTCATAAATCGGTGAGTTTTCCGAAACAAGAAAATAGTGAAGGATTACTTGCCTTATTCGATACTGATATGGTGAAAAACCGAAGGGTTTTAATTTTACGAGGTGATTCAGGAAGACAGCTAATTGCCGATACATTAAGTGCCAAGCAAGCCCAAGTCAAACTAGTAGAATGTTATTCTCGTCATGCGATATCCTATCCGTTTGACATATTGAGTAATGCCATTGAGCATCAGGTCGTTATCATTACCAGTATTGAACATTTACATCAACTTGAGTTGTATTGCCAAACAGAACATAAAAAACATGCTTGTTTAGTGGTGACCAGTTTCAGAATTTTTGAGGAAGCTAAACGCCTAAACTGGCAAAATATTGTTTTAGCCAAAAGCGCAAATAATCAAATTTTATTTAAAACAATGATAAGTCTATGTCATAATAATATCAATTATATAAAATCATCTAAATGAGGTTTTTATGCCGATTCGATTTTATGGAGCTAACGCAACCAGTTCAACGATTAGTACCACCTCATTTAGTCAACCTTTTACAACCGATGCACTAACACAAGTGAACAATATTATGAAAGAAGATAAAAATACGATAACAACAAATTCAAGTCCAAAAACAGAAAAAAAATCGACTTCTTCATCCAGCAAAAATAATGTCAATAAAGTACCCATTTCAAAACTATCGCTTGTAGCTATTGCTTTAACTTTAGGCTTAGGTGGCTTTGTTTTTTATCACGGTCATGAGCAACTTGAAAAACAAAACAGCACTATTTCAATGCTTGAAATGGAAATAGCCAATTTAAAACAAAGCACTAAGCAGAGTATTGTTAAGGATTTAGAAAATAATATCAACGATGCGGTAACCAAACAAAACCAGCAGTTTTCATCGCTTGAAGATCGTGTTACCAATCAGTTAAATGAGCAACAAAAGTTACAACGACAGTTAACCAATCAAATCAATGACACAATTAAGTTAAATGAACAAAATCTTCATAACTTTAACGAGCGTTTGTCAGCAATGTCGAGCACGGATAATAATGTTTGGCTGATATCGCAAGCTAACTATTTAGTCCATTTAGCCGCTCGAAAAATCTGGAGTGACCAAGATTATACCACTGCACGTTTGTTATTAAGAAATGCGGATGAAAGTTTAGCACAAACAAATGATCCTAGTTTATTACCAGCCAGACAAGCCATTAATAAAGATATCAGTTCGCTTTCTGAACTGAGTTTTATCGATTCTGACGGTATTGTTTTGAATTTAATTAGTCTTTCGGATTCGTTGACTGATCTTCCTTTAGTTGAGAATTATAATGATATTGATCTTGGCTTAACGCAGTATAATGATGCGTTGCCAGTTGATGATTCTCACAGCGCATCTTCAGATACTGATTCAGAAAATAAAATTGACCCAACTAAAAGTTCCGAAAATGAGGTCACTTCGTCAATTTCTGATTGGTCACATAATTTATGGGCAAACATTGATTCTTTTATGCAAAAATTTATTACCATTGAAAAATTGGATAAAAATGACAATAACTTTGCGACCTGTTTGTCACAAGCAGGCAAAGATGAAAAGCAGATCGTTAGATGCCATATTTTAAGTACTCCACTAAATTTAGAACAATCACTGTATCTTCGTGAAAATATTCGTTTCCGTCTGTTAATAGCCGCACAAGCTGTGCCTCGACATCAAGAATTGATTTATCAACGTTCGCTTAATGATGTTGCAGTTTGGGTTAATGCTTATTTTGATAATAATTCGCCAAGTGTTAAAGCCTTCCTAAGTGATCTTGATAATTTGCAAAATCAAACAATTAGTAATAAAAGCGTTCCTGACAGATTAGCTAGCTTAAGTGAACTTGAGAAGTTAATGCAAACTCGTGTTCGTTCTATGTTGGCTAAATAGGAGAATAATAATGATTAAAATATTAGTTATTTTCTTAGCATTAGTTGGGGGATTCTTTTTAGGACCTTTATTGCAATTCAATCAAGGTTCAGCAGTATTTATTATCGCGAATTATAAAATTAGCATGTCCTTCAATTCGTTTGTTATTTTATTATTGTTGGCACTTTTTTGTCTTTATTTGATTGATCGATTATTTAAAAAAATCTTCAATTCTAAAACAGCTTTCGGTAATTGGCTCCGTTTAAAATCGCCTCATAAAGCAAAAAAATTAATTGAACAAGCACAATTTTTATTACTTGAAGGTAACTATCAACAAGCTGCTAAACTTTTTATGAAAAGTGCTAAGGGGGCAACCAATACAACATTATCTTATTTATTAGCGGCACAAGCGAATATTGATAATGATCAGTTGATTCAAGCCAACCAAATGCTCGAAGCAGCAGCTGCGACTTGCCAACCTAGCGAAAAATTTGCTTTCCAATTGGTTCAAGTTCGCTTACAGCTTAAGAATCATGAATATGATAATGCTCATACTATTATTGAAAGTTTGTTAAATGAAAAGCCACGTAATGCCGAAGTGTTAAGGCTTGCAGATCAACTTTATTATGAAATGGGTAATTATCAAGCTGTCATTGATTTATTACCTATTATGTATAAAGTGAAAACGTATAGTGATTCTCAATTAGATCAGTTTAAACAAGCTGCTTATATTGCTCGAATCAAACAGTTATCAACCGATAATGATCCGCTTGCGTTAATTAAATGGTGGAAATCACAACCAAAAGCTATACTTAATAATACTGCGTATCAAAAAGCAATGGCTAACTACCTTAAACAACTTGGTCAAACTGTCGAAGCAGATAAATTGCTGGAATCAGTAGCTAAAATTAAAGATCAAGAAAGAACGTAAAAACAGGGCGACAAGCCCTGTTTTTTTAGGTATAAAATATTTTGTATTATAAAAAATATCGAATCAACGCCATAAAGCACATTCCTGTCACAACAATACACATCAGATTTTTCGTTAATAAAGCCACCAAAATAGTGGGAAGACTTGCTAAACAGTATTCAATCTTAACATCCGGAAAATGACCTTGTTTTGCCATAAATAGGTTTTGTACAAAAAGTGCCGTTAATATACAAAGTGGAACATACGATAAAAATCGAATCATAATATCAGGCAAATGTAACTTTCTAACAAGTATAAAAGGAATAATTCGAGGTAACCATGTTACCAATCCACATCCTATAATGATGAGTAAACTATAAGTAGTCATACATTACGCTCCATCGCTATTCCCATAAAACATCCAGCAAACGTGCTAATTAATATTGCCATTTCGGGGGATACAAATCGCATTAAGATGATCAGCAATACTGAAACAGTGAGCATAACAAGAATCTTGTTATAAATACTTTTCGTTTTGTCACCTATCAACTGTAAATAAAGTAGACCGATAAACATAGCCACTAAAGCATAATCCAGACCGAACATAGCAGGATCAGGTAACCATTCACCGATTAAAGCACCTATTAAGCAGGATAATATCCAAGCTACATAAGCGGTGACATTCAGTCCATGCATCCATATGGCATTGACAGGTTTATGATTAGCAATGGCATTCATAGCTACTGCAAAACTCTCATCCGTGAGCAAACTCCCCATTCCAATATTATTCAGTAACGAAAAACGGCGAAAATAAGGCGCTGTTGCCATGCTCATTAAAAAATGGCGGGAATTAACCAGAAAAACAGTAAAAATAATGGCTGTAATAGGTGTAGCAACTAACATTAACCCAGCAATGATAAATTGTGCTGCTCCAGCATAAACAATCACAGCAAGTAAAGTTACTTCTAAAATCGTTAAATTTGCCGATTTTCCTACAACGCCAGCAGCAATACCTATACCAACGTAGCCTAATAATGTTGGAATACAAGCATAAACACCATCTTTAAATGTGAGTGACATTAACGCATTCTCTTGATAAAAACTTCATCATAATTATTAACACGGCACTGTCAAACAATTAATGATTAATCTGAAAATTTATTTTAAATGAAGTGATTGACCAGTTTGTTATCTGTTTTCAGTCCAGACAAAATTCACTCATCATATACAGTATCACATTAAGATAATTACACTCAGTTATGTAGTTTGATCGGGTTTATGGTAATTATTAAGATAAATAGTTGGACTCTGCACCACTCCGCCTGTAAATTTGTTATAATCCTTTAAATTGTTTTTTTAAGATAATCAAAATCGATTTTATATGAAAAATAACATATCAAACCAGTATACTGGTACACTTTTTATTATTTCGGCTCCAAGTGGAGCAGGAAAGTCTAGTTTGATACGGGCTTATTTAGAGCAAAAAAATCAATATCCGGCAAAAGTTTCAATTTCGCATACCACCCGAGCGCCAAGACCAGGCGAAGAACATGGTGAAGATTATTATTTTATAGATCATGATCATTTTGAGTCATTGATTAGTGATAAGGCATTTGTTGAATATGCAAACGTATTTGATCACTATTATGGTACTTCGAAAGCAGAAATTGAGCAGAGCTTATTACAAGGAATTAACGTATTTTTAGATATTGATTGGCAAGGTGCACAGCAAGTTAGAGAAAAAATGCCTCAATCCAAAAGTATTTTTATCTTACCACCCTCGTTAGCAGAACTTGAAAATCGTCTCATTAAGCGAGGACAAGACACCGAACAAGTTATTCGCAAAAGAATGGCAAAAGCACAAGCTGAAATTTCACATTATCATGAATATGATTATGTGATTATTAATGATGATTTTAATACTTCATTAAATGCCCTTAATTCTATCATTATTGCAGCAAGTTTAGAGCGTGATAAACAAGAAGTAATCCATCAATCATTCTTCACAAAACTTTTAACGCACAATAATTAATAATCATGTTGATAAGTTGAGTACTAATCATTTCTAATTATTAAAGACACATATCGCCGATGTTATCGGCGATGTGTAAAAGCGGTAGCGTTAATTACCTAGTCCTTGATCAGCCTGATCATTCTGAATAAGTTCTATCTTATAACCGTCGGGATCTTCAACAAAGGCAATAATGGTCGTTCCACCTTTTACGGGACCTGCTTCACGGGTTACGTTACCACCAGCATGTTTAACGTCTTCACACATTTTGGCGACATCATCAACACCAATAGCAATATGACCAAATGCGTTACCATGGTCATACTCTTGCGTTCCCCAGTTATACGTTAGCTCAATAACGGAACTGACAGATTCATCATCATAACCGACGAAAGCTAACGAGTATTTGTATTCTGTATTTTCACTTGTTCTTAATACTTTCATTCCCATCACTTGAGTATAAAAGTCAATAGAACGTTGTAAGTCTCCTACACGTATCATCGTATGTAAAATTCGCATTGCTAGAATATTCCTTTTTATGAGTGAAATTCATATTGAGTTTATATGTTCATATTTAGTGACGCAAATTTTTTTGCTGTCATAGCAGGCAAAAGATTATCAATAGAATGATAAAATGCTTGATAATATGGATGAAGTAAAGTATGAAATCGCTTTCAGATAAACTAGATAGAAAGACTTTTATTTATACCAAATATAAACAAAAGTCTTGGAATGTAAACTAATAATAAATGGGTTAGTCTCTTTTATTGACAACTACTGTGTGGAAGTAGGATAACGAGGAGAAGCACTGATCTGCCTTCCATTACTCACTAATCTAACTTGTTGACCTACATAAAACTCTTTGGTTGTGCCTTTTTGCACAATCACAATATTTGCACCATTTGCTTGCTTAATTTCTAATTCAACCGCATTTGATTGGCTTGCTTTATCCTCAATTGTGTTACCAATTAATGCACCGCCAATCGCACCCGTTGCAACGGCTAAAGCTCTACCGGCACCATCACCAATGGTGTTACCAAGTACACCACCAATCACTGCACCACCTAATGAACCTACCACATTTTCACTTCGTCCGTTAGATGCATTCGTTTGAATTTTAACTGGTCTTACTGAAACAACAGTACCATAACTTACTTGTTGAACTTGTTTGGCTTGATCGGTTGTATAAACATCGCCAGAATAGATATCCCCGTTGCTACATCCTGAAAGGATAGCAACGATGATACTGGTTAAGACAATTTTTTTCATATTTGATTCCCCATATATATTATTGAAGTTATACTTTTTAAGTAAGATTAAGCATAATATTTATTTACAATAACAACAATATCTTTTTCATTATTTTATCAATAGATAATACAATTTACATTTAAGTTGGAGTATACTCAAGTCAATAGTTTATATGACATACAATAAGTATATGAAACGGTTATTTTTTCAATTATTATTATCAGTTATGATATCGGCCTGTCATAATTCATATCAACAACAAAAAAATGACGTAATAACAAACATTAAGCCGCAAGATCAGGTTCATAATGATTGTTTAAATAATAGCGTAACACAAAACTTACATAAAATTGACAATATTGCTGTACAAGGGTGTCCAGTAAGATAATCTAATAGGCATAATTAACATAATGAAAACTATCGAAATTGACGACGAATTATATAAATTTATTGCAGGACAAACAAAACACATCGGTGAAGATGCATCTAGTATATTACGACGTTTGTTAAAAATAGAAGCAGATCCTGTTAACTCAAACGCCAAAGTTCATTTAGAAAGTCATTACTCGATGTTCAATGATTTGTTAACTAGCGATACCTTTACGAATGAAAAATCGATTATCAGTCGTTTTTTATTATTACTTGCTGCGCTTTATAATTATAATCCAGCACTTTTTGCCATTGCGGCGACATCGCTTCATGGTAGTAAACGCCAATATCTAGCTAAAGATAAAAAATCTTTAGAAATTTCGGGTAAAAATACTAAACCTCGTGAAATTATTGGCACACCTTATTGGGTAATCAGTAATACCAATACGGCAAGAAAAATTTATATTATTGAATCTATCATGAGCGACATGGGGATTTCAGAAAATACTATTAACCAAATTAAAGATGTGTTTTCAACATCAGTGAAATAAAAATTCTGTGGTCACATATTAATCAGAAAAGCGCTGTAACCATTATCAAATGATTAAAAAATTATGTAGAGGAGCGAAACATGGCAAACCATAGCCGAGCGGGATTATTAGCTAAACCTTCTGATCTAATCAATGTGGAAACCTTACAAGATAACTATTATCGAATTAAACCCGATACTGATAATATCAGCCAATTAGTAATTTTCGGCACTTCAGGACATCGTGGAAGTTCAAATAAAGGCACATTCAATGAAGCCCATATTCTCGCTATCGCTCAAGCTATTGCTGAATACCGTAAATCCCACGGTATTACTGGCCCTTGTTTTATTGGTCAAGATACGCATGCTTTATCTGAATTAGCGCTCAAATCAGTGCTTGAAGTGTTCGTTGCTAATGAACAAACTGTTGTTATAGCACATGATTGGGGCTATACCCCTACTCCCGTTATTTCACATGCAATATTAACGTATAATCAAGATAAAAAATCACAGCTTGCTGATGGTATTGTCATTACTCCTTCTCATAATCCTCCTGAAGATGGTGGAATTAAATATAATCCAACAAATGGTGGCCCTGCTGATACTGACATTACAAAACAAATCGAAAATCGAGCAAATGAACTCCTTAAACAGCAATTGGACGGTGTGAAAAGGGTCTCATTAGACAAAGCTACTCATTCTCAATTTATTCATACCAAAGAATATGAAACTGATTATATTAACGATCTGGAAAACATTCTTGATCTTGCATTGATTAAATCTTCAACGCTTAAAATAGGTGTTGATCCATTAGGTGGCGCAGGTATTACTTATTGGCCTCGAATTGCTGAAAAGTATGGTTTGAATCTTGATATTGTAAATAACAAAATTGATCCTACCTTTAGTTTTATGCATTTAGATCACGATGAAGTGATCAGAATGGATTGTTCCAGTCGCTGGGCAATGGATGGTTTGTTGAATTTAAAAGACAAGTTTGATCTAGCATTCGGTAATGATACCGATTTTGATCGTCATGGGATCGTTACGCCAAAAGGATTAATGAACCCAAATGCTTATCTTTCAGCTTGTGTAAATTATTTATTTCAACACCGTCCTCTGTGGCATAAAGATGTTGCCATTGGCAAAACACTGGTGACAAGTTCAATGATAGATCGCGTTGCAAGCAGTCTAAACCGAAAATTTTTAGAATACCCTGTTGGTTTTAAATGGTATGCCCAAGGACTTTATGATGGTCAATTAGGTTTTGCCGGTGAAGAAAGTGCAGGCGCATCATTTTTACGAACGAATGGTAAAGTTTGGTCAACCGATAAAGATGGAATTATTTTATGTCTTCTGGCCGCGGAAATGACCGCCAAAATAGGCAAAAATCCTCAAGAACAATATCAACAACTTGAGGATAAATTTGGTATTTCTTATTATGGCAGAATTCAAGCACCTGCCACATTTGCTGAGAAACAAAAACTAGCAAAACTTGATGCAAGCCAACTGACAACCGATCAACTTGCAGGTGAAAAAATTAAACAATGTTTAACCACAGCGCCAGCTAATCATGCCCCAATTGGTGGATTAAAAGTTATCACTGAAAATGGCTGGTTTGCAGCCCGACCTTCTGGCACAGAAGATGCTTATAAAATTTATGCGGAAAGTTTTATCAGCAATCAGCATTTAGCCTTGCTTCAAGAAGAAGCGCAACAAATTGTGGCAAATGCCATTAAATAATTGAAAATAACAAAGCCGACGTTATGTCGGCTTTTAATTATGAATGAACAAAAAAATTTTATTGTTCTATTTTTCAGGTTGTTGTACATAACTTAATGAAATATGCTTAATATGCCCACATTGTGAACATTTGACAGTTAATGTTTTCAAAGTCATTGTACTTTATTTATATTCGTTAATTTCAAGTTATTTAAGTCTAAATTCGAAAAATGTACAGCAACAATAACAACGTCTAAACCACAATTGAGTTGCAGAATTAATTTATAAATTAAAATTAACTTTATCAACTTAATCAGTATAGTTAATGATGAGTGGTTTACTGTCTATGTAAGAAAAATTGGATAGATGTCATCATATCCCCAATAAATTGATGTTTTTTATTGAGGATGTGATTTAGTTTTTAGATTCGTGTTGGCTTTTTAGCCGTAGCTTGTCTTGATGATTTTGACAAGTTGTTGAGTTTAGTTCTTTTTGGTCTGAAACTACGTTTATCCGTTTTGGCGTCAATGAATGATTTGGATTCTTTTGCTAATCCGACAATATCACGTAGATAATTAACCGAATCAATACTTAACTCCATCCAAGTTCCTCGAGATAAACCTTTAGGCAAGGTTATATTGCCATAACGAATACGCAGCAAACGGCTTACTTGTACATCAATTGCTTCCCACATTCGTCGCACTTCACGATTACGCCCTTCTGTGATAACGACATTGAACCACTGATTTAAACCATCACCACCTTGCGCTTTAATTGATTTAAAAGAGGCTGGGCCATCTTCAAGTTGTACTCCTTTGCGTAATTGATTAACTTGTTGATCAGTCACATTTCCAAATACACGTACCGCATATTCACGTTCTATTTCATGACGTGGATGCATTAATCGATTAGCTAATTCACCATCTGTGGTAAAAAGGAGTAAACCGGAAGTATTAATATCCAATCGTCCAATATTGATCCAGCGAGCATTTTTTAAACGCGGCAAACGCGCAAAAACCGTTGCCCGCCCTTGAGGATCGCTTCGCGAACAGATTTCCCCTTCAGGTTTGTAATAGGCTAAAACACGACAAACCGTTTTTTCTTTACTTCTTAACTGAACTAAGTGTCCATTAATACGAATTTTAGGGTTAGCATTCACATCAACCCTGTCACCTAATGTTGCAATTTTTCCGTCAACGCTAATTTTTCCTGCGGCAATCATCGCCTCAATTTCACGACGTGAACCATTACCTAAATTAGCTAGCACTTTTTGCAACTTTTCAGTATTGTCATTTACTTTTTTCATATTTTCCTCGCTACCTTCACAGGTATCAGATTAACCATATCTTTGTTCGTTTTGTGAAAAACGACGATTTACTTATTTTGCTTCACTAGCATTACAATTAATACGATTGAGCTTAGCTTCACTAACTTAAAAATGAGTAGTGTTCACCAAACAAAATCACCAGATTATCCATAATATGAACCTCAATATTTTAAAAATTACCCATTAAATAGCTTCGATGATTCATTAATCATAATGCTTTTAATAGTGGATTCTCGAAAAATTTGATCACGATTCAAAAGGCTTTATATCACCACTTCCTTGACGAATAATATCAGGGTAATCATTTGTTAAATCAATAACGGTTGTTGGTTGTTGACCGATATAACCACCATGGACAACAGCATCAAGCAGATGCCCAATTTTATCCTCAATTTCATCCGGATCGGATTGCGCTTGCTCTTCATTTGGTAAAATTAACGTTGTGGTCATCAATGGTTGCCCTAATAGATCCAGTAGCGCTAAATCAATTTTATTGTCCGGTATACGCAACCCAATGGTTTTTCGTTTGTCATTCATCAACCGACGTGGTACTTCTTTACTTGCAGGTAAAATAAAAACGTATTTACCGGGCGTATTATTTTTTAACAGTCGAAATGTGATATTATCGACCATTGCATAGGAAGATAATTCCGATAAATCACGACACATCAATGTAAAATTATGATATTTATCAAGCTGTCGTATTTTGCAAATACGCTCAACACCATTTTTATTATCAAGCAAGCAACCTAATGAGTAACCAGAATCAGTAGGAAAAGCGATAACGCCACCATCATTTAAGATTTTAACAACCTGTTCTAATAATCGATTTTGAGGATTGTCCGGATGTATATAAAAAGTTTGGCTCATAATGTTCTTCTATATTAATATTAAATTTAAAACACTTTTTACAATGTCAGATTGGCTATCATTGAGGTTGATAGCATGTTAACTTAAAGCAATTTTAGTCCATATTAATTTAGTTTCCAATTATGCCAAATCGGTTTGACACTGCCTGGCAAAGGGGGCGTTTTTCCTAAATCTAAATAGTTAACCAGATCATGAAAATCCGAACCTTGCGAAGCAAGCAGTTCAAATTCGCTGGCTAATTTAGCTAATCGCTGTAAGTCGTCTTGTGTTTGTCGGCTTTGCGAAACTTCAATAGCATCACCACCCCAATTTTTGAAATCATTAATTAATAATTTCAATTTAGTACCAGTTAAATCATAACGGCTCGGGTGCGCTAATACTGCAAGTCCACCTGCTACATGAATCGCCGTGATTGCCTCTTCAATACTACACCATTTTGCTGGCACATAAGCATAACCACTTTTTCCAAGATATTTTTTAAACGCAGCTTTCACATCTTTGACCAAACCTTGAGCAACAAGAAATCGGGCAAAGTGTGCACGAGACACAATATCCCCCTTAGAAAATGTCTTTGCTTGTTCATAAGCGTTATCAATATGTAACTTAGCCAATTTATGGCTAATTGCCATTGCGCGATCAATCCGACCTTGTTCTTGAGCTTGAAGTAATGTCAACAATTGTTGATTTTCAATATCAATGTTTAATCCAACAATATGAATTTCATTATTTTTCCACGCGGTTGATATCTCAACGCCACTCACCAGTTTAATTGGAAGATTTTCAGCTAAGATCAACTTTTGCGCTTCAGGAATTCCTTTTATGGTATCGTGATCCGTTATCGCTAATATGTCAATTTGGTTATCGACAGCACGTTTAACCAGCTCGCTTGGTGATAGAACACCATCAGAGGCTATAGTATGAGAATGCAAATCTACGATCACTTTTTTCTCGAAAATTATTTTTAAACGTGTAATATACCACACAATTTGCGTGACCACTAAAAGGTATATTATGAAAGATCAAATTCTGCTTGCCCAACAAGATACTCAATCAATTATTGATGAACTTTTAGAAGATGGAAGTGATCCCCATGCGCTGTATTTGATAGAACATCATATTTCTTCAGAAAACTTTGATAAACTTGAAAAAGTTGCAGTAGAAGCCTATAAATTAGGTTATGAAGCAACAGATCCTGATGAAGATGTCGATGATTTTGGTAATGTTATTATTGGTTTTGATATCATCGCTGAAAGCCCCCTCAGTGCTGATTTAATCAATGCACAGATTGCCCAAATTATGACGTTGGCGCATCAATTTAATGTGAATTATGACGGTTGGGGTACATATTTTGAAGATGGGAGTGATGATATTTTAGACGAAAGCGTCTTTGATAATGAAACGCTACATTAAATTCTAGACATTATTCATTAATCCATTTCCATTTTTATCCAAGAATACTTGGATAAAAATGGTAAATTAGTTAGTTATTCGTTTACTTGTTCAACACGACTCACTCTTTTCAAATCAGCTGATAAGCTACGTACCAATACCGTATCATCGTTTTTAATGGTTACAGGATCGGTATATCGATGCCAATTTTTACCATTATCCGTCGAATATTCTATAATTAATCCTGGAAAAACAATATTAGCATTAAGCTGATTGTTCTCAATTTTAGCCCCAGGGATTGGTAATCGATAATTTATTCCCACTAAATCCAATTTCGCTAATTCTCGCTGACCAACTAAGTTAGCAAAACGTACCCAGTCTTGACGTAATTTTTGTTGATCCACATACTGTGTTTTACCTTGTATGAATTCACGATCTTTTTGATAACTAAGTTCCCAATCGGCTTGGTGCCACGCTCTTTCTGCCACCGCTAGCAAACGTGGAAATGCCATATATTCCATTTTATTATCGCTACGAATATCTTCTGTCCAAATTTGCGCAGATAATCCGTAAGCGCCCGACCAATTAAGTGTGCCCTTAGCGGTAAATGGATTGCCGTCGCGGTCTAACGATGTTTCAGCATTTTGAGGTAAGTTATCAGGCGCAAAACTAAATATTTTACGTTCATCATTATAACGTGTAGCCCAATAATAACCGCTTTCTTTCGGATTGACTTCATATGGCATATCTAAATAAACATAATCCGGATTTGAAATAATGACTTGATAGCCTTTATTTCCCCATTCGTTGACTGAGTCAGCCCCACCCCAATAAAGAGTATCCCAAAAGTTCACCGTGACTTTATCCACAGCAAAGGATTTAGCACTGTCGGCATGTTTCATGCCGTCTTGCCAAGCCTGCATATGGTCAATACCATGTTCCTTAATGATAGTACTAACCTGCTCTGCGAAATAACTTGGTAGATGTTCAATTTGTTTGACGACACCTTTAGATACAAAAGCTTGGCAAGCTTGTGATTTAGCCCATGGATGGTCTTCGTTGCTTTGATCGATAATGCCTTTAAAAGCAACTTTTTCATTAAGCTGTAAATCTTGGTAACCAGATCCTAAATGGATATTTTTAGCTTCATCACCACCAAAATGCCACGTTGTCAAAGGTTGGCCTGCTTCGATGTGCATGTTAGCTATTTCATCAATAATTTTATTTACAAACCGTTTGGACGAGTCAAGACAAGGGTTTAAATAGCTTAATCGGTTATAAAATTGAACAGTTGTCGTGTTAGAAGTATCCGTTGGGTCAACTAAACGGAATTCGTTCGCTTGCTGTGCTTTGCCTTCTTTCATTAATCGGTTATAACGTGCTTCCATAGAGACAATCGCAGCTCTAGCATGAGCTGGCATATCAATTTCTGGGATGACCTCAATAAACCGAGCTTTAGCGTATTTAATAATTTCAATATAGTCTTGACGACTTAAATACCCAGAGCCCGATGTATTACTGTCAGGTCCAGATCCTAATTGAGGAAGTAAACAATTTTGTTCAGTAAGATCATGGCAACGTTTACTACCAATTTCGGTTAATTCTGGTAATCCTGGGATCTCAATTCGCCAACCTTCATCATCACTTAAATGAAAATGAAATTTATTCATTTTATATTTTGCCATTTGATCTAATAAACGCATAATGGCTTGTTTCGATTTAAAATTACGCCCAATATCAAGCATGACACCACGATATTCAAATCGAGGTGAATCAATGACATTAAGAGTTGGAATGGTATGAGAACGATCGACATAAATTGTTGATAGAATAGATTGTATCGCATAAAAAATTCCAGTCTCATCATAAGCTGTAATGGTTGCTTTGTCTTTGTTGATTTCTAGCTGATAAGCCCCTGCTTGCTTTTGGGGAAACTGTTGAGGCTCGATTATTGCCTGAATATTAAAACCTTGTTTAGTAATTGGGATATTTAATGCTTTAAATTCAGCCTGTATAACAGCTAAACTGTCTTGATTTAATCCATTTAAAACTAAATTTACCCCTTGAGAATTGAGCGTTATATCTTCATTTCCAATTGATATTTTACTTGGTGTTGGCAAGATTTGCCCACGTAATGCTTCTGCCGATAAGTTTTCAATATCGGCATTATATTGAAAACGATTTACGGGGGTCATTAAAATATTATGATCATCAGCCGTTCTTTTCCAGTGTTGATTAATTGGCGACACAAATGCCGATAAATTATCAGAATCTGTATCGGTATTGGCTATAACTTTAGGGGTTGCATTGGTCGATGTCACATACCAACGAGGCATAATATCACTTTCGCTCAAGATCCAATATTCACCAATCATAGGAATTTCGATGGTGCCTTTGGCAGGAAAACCAACAAATTTATCCGTCGGCTCAATTTTATGAAGATCGCCTGTAAGGTGTGTAATTTTAAACTGATCATTATCAACGGACAAAATCATACGAATACTACTAAAATAAATTGCCCAATCTTTATCATTAATTGCTGAACCTTTATTTGTTAACGAAATAGTCACTTTATTACATGCAGCCCAGTCCGCACCTAAAGCAGCACAATTGATACCATGATCATTTGCCTGATTATCATTAACAGTATATTTAACATTAAGTTGAGCACTCATTAAATCAACTGTTTTTTGATTTGCATAAGCTGATTGTGTCACGCCTACACTTAATAAAGAGGCTATCGAGGTTGCAAGTATTGCAGTTTTAAGCTTTTTCATTATTTTTTTACCTATTTTTGTTTTGCATTAAATATAGTGAATGGAACGGTAACAATAAATTTGATATCTCGCTCATCTTGGAAGATATTGCCATAACCTTCACTCCAGCTTGGTATTTTTGAGTGATTGTTATATTTGGTATAATGTAACTGGAAAGAGGTGTTTTTAGCAAAACCCTGTGGTACTGTATAACTTAAATCGAAGTTATAAGCTGATTCAATCAATCGTCTTTTTTGGTCAAAATCTTTATTAGTACTTGGTTTAGCATCCCAACCATAAGCATACGAAGCGCCAGTTCTCCAACCAGATAAATAGTGTGATAGATGACTTAAATCATAGGTAACTTCTGCAAATAAGGCTTTTTCACCATTGGCATTAAAATCTGAACGTGAATTCCACCACACATCTAAACGACCATTTGAGGAAGCATAATCAGGCGTCATTCGTTGTAAAAAGAATCCTTGTTCACCTTCTGCTTTAACTGCAACACCTTCAAGACGTAATCCTACTGGTCCCATTTGATAACCTAATGTCGCTGCTTGTAACCATGCTAAACCATCGTATACTTTTGCTCCCTTATGAGACTGATCTTTCGCACCATAAAATTGATAACTCATTGTTAACGGGTTATCAAGAATATCTAATTGATAAGACGCTTTACCAAAAAACTGATTCATATAGTTATGTGATTGACCAAACGCGCCTTCTATTACGACATTATTTTTAAAATCATACTTCAAACCTGCAGAATGTAAGTAATCGATCTTTCTTCCTTTTTGCCATTGTCTAAATTCATAAAGTCGTTTATACCAAGGTGCTTTATATTTATCTGCCCACATATAGGACATGGATAACACTCCCGCAGAGTCAAAATCAAGCTTTGTACCAAATTCAACGCCTCGATAAGTGCCCGGTAATAAACTCCAGTGTGGAGCAAGCAACGTTTGTCCCGACGGTTGAATATACCCAGCTTTAAGCCAAAATAGTTCATCAAGTTTGAAGTTCAGTTGAGCTTTATAGAAACTAAGACCACTAATATCTTTTTTCCAATTTTCGTCCCAACGGTTATTAGCACCACTAAAACCGATTTCATTAGGATGACCATTACCACCGTTACTGACTTCCCAAGCACCATAGCCGCCCAGTTCAAAAGCAAACATATCGGCAATATATCCTGTTTTAAAATCCAGATTTGTATTGAAAGATGTATGTCTTAGGTTTTTTTCATATTTATGTTGAGTAACATTCTTTCTTTCCCGATCACGATTCCAAAAAAAGACATTACCGGTTAATGAAGCATCCTCAACAAATGGATGGGTATATTCTGCTTGAGCAGGCAACGCACTGATTAAAATGGAGCAAGGCAAAATAAGCTTGGTGATACGACTGAGTGAACGAGTGGTTAATAGGGGATTATAAAAATTCATATCTGCTTCCTTGAAATGACTTTTTTAAATCAACGATCAGATTAGTCCGTTAACAACTTATCTTTATGGATTAAAAAATCATTTTCTACCTAAAATCAATTAAATACGACAAAATTAATGTCAATCTTTTATACAAACAATCTGGTTAAATTTACTAAATTAATCTAAAACACCTGTTAATAAGGTATTTCCATAATGCATAAACATATTTTGGTTATCAAATTAAATGTTGTTAAATCGTGATCCGAATCACCAAAACACCCCTTTTTTTTTCTATTTTTTCGATAAATATCACAACTTTTTTTATTTTAAAAAATAAGAAATGATTAATAGTGTTTTGAATTAACCAATACGATCGCTTAACGCATTCGGATGTATAAATACTATGTTTAAATAAATTTGCTTGTCAGGAATGAAAAGATAGGAAGGGGAAAAAGAAAAATCAAAAAATTATTTTTACCAAAACTGTGATTAAACCCTATTGATAAAATTGAATTTATTAATAGGGATTTAATCATATCAATCAGTTTTAATTTTCAGTGTTAATTTCATCAAAACTTTTTACTAGCTCATCAATAGCTTTCATCTGTTTTAAAAATGGCTCAAGTTTAGCTAATGGAAGTGCTGAAGGTCCATCACATTTTGCATGACTTGGATCAGGATGTGATTCTAAAAATAGCCCTGCTATACCCACTGCCATGCCTGCACGAGCAAGTTCGGTCACTTGTCCACGACGTCCACCAGATGCTGCTCCCATAGGATCACGACATTGTAAGGCATGAGTGACATCAAAAATTACCGGTGAACCATGACTGGCTTTTTTCATGATGTTAAAGCCAAGCATATCAACCACTAAATTATCATAACCAAAGCAGCTACCACGATCACAAAGAATGATTTGAGCATTGCCTGCTTCCTCAAATTTTTCAACTATATTGCCCATTTGTCCGGGACTCACAAATTGTGGTTTTTTAACGTTAATGACGGCACCTGTCTTCGCCATTGCCACAACGAGATCGGTTTGTCTGGCTAAAAAAGCCGGTAATTGAATAACGTCAACAACATCGGCAACAGGTTGGCACTGTTGTTCTGTATGAACATCAGTAATGATTTTTACGCCAAAATGTTGTTTTAATTCTTGAAAAATCTTCATGCCTTCTTCCAATCCTGGCCCTCGATAGGAGTGTACAGAAGAACGATTCGCTTTATCAAACGAAGCTTTGAAAATATAAGGGATGTTGAGTTTATCTGTGACCGTCACAAAGTGCTCGCAAATTTTCATTGCCAAATCACGTGATTCAAGCACATTCATACCACCAAATAATACAAATGGCAGATCATTTGCGACCGTAATATCCCCAACTTTTACTTGTTTTTGCTTCATCATATATTGTTTCCTAATTAAGGTTTGAACCAACGACCAAGCGTCACTCGATCATTGCCACTATAGTCTGTGAAGGTTTCAACTAATTGAAATCCATGTTGTTTGAAAATCGTTTGTACCGCAGAGCCTTGCTTCCAACCATGCTCGATCAGTAACCAACCATATTGATTCAGATGTTTGGTAGCTCCTTTGACAATTAACTTAATATCCGCAAGTCCATCGTCGTCCGACACAAGGGCTGTTCTTGGCTCATAACGAACATCACCTTGCGATAGATGAATATCAGTTGGCTCAATATAAGGCGGATTTGATGTTATCATCGAAAATTTACGGGTTTTGAGTGGTTTATACCAATCGCCTTGTAAAAAATAAACATTATTTACACCGATTTGTGTCGCATTTTGTTGAGCTAATATTAGCGCATCTCGATTTTTTTCAACAGCAGTAAAAAGGCAATCTCGGCGCTCTGTTGCCATAGCAATGGCTATGGCTCCTGTACCTGTTCCAAGATCTAAAACTTCACAGGGAATTTTAGGTAAGTATTCTAATCCCAACTCAACTAATTTTTCGGTATCGGGTCTTGGGATCAAAGTACAATCAGACACATTAAATTTTAAAGACCAAAACTCTTTTTCACCGGTAATGTAAGCAATCGGTTCACCCGCTTGCCGACGCGCTAAATATGCATTGAGGCATGTTAACTCATCGTCTGATAATGAAGTTTCACTAAACGCCATTAAAAATGTTCGTGTTTTGTGCGTCACAAAACTTAATAGTATTTCCGCATCACGTTTAGGGCTTTCACTATCTCTTAAAGTCTGAGATGCATATTTAAGCCACTCTAAATAAGTCATTCATCTTGTTCCGATAATGCAGCAAGCTGGTCTGCCTGATATTCTTGTACAATTGGATCAATCAACATTTCTAACTTGCCTTCCATGACTTCATCTAAGCGGTAAATAGTCAAATTGATACGATGATCTGTTACCCGACCTTGTGGATAGTTATAGGTTCGAATGCGGTCTGAACGATCACCAGTACCTAAAAGGTTACGTCTGGTCGATGCTTCTTCTTGTTGACGTTTTCGGGTTTCAGCGTCTTGGATTCGTGCTGCTAAGACCGACATCGCTTTAGCTTTATTTTTATGTTGAGAACGTTCATCTTGGCATTCAACCACAATTCCTGTTGGAATATGGGTAATACGAATAGCTGAGTCGGTTGTATTAACGTGCTGACCACCTGCCCCAGACGAACGATAAGTGTCAATTTTTAAGTCGGCAGGATTAATTTCTGGCATTTCTGCTTCAGGAATTTCAGGTAACACCGCAACCGTACATGCCGAAGTATGAATACGACCTTGCGATTCTGTTTCAGGGACACGCTGCACACGATGACCGCCCGATTCAAATTTTAAGTTACCATACACGCCATCGCCACTGACTAACATAATGACTTCTTTATAGCCACCATGCTCACCTTCATTGGCACTCATAATCTCAACTCGCCAATGGCGGGATTCTGCATATCTTGTATACATTCTTGCAAGATCGCCAGCAAAGATTGCTGCTTCATCTCCACCAGTTCCAGCTCGGACTTCAACAAAGCAGTTGTAATCATCATTAGGATCTTTAGGTAATAATAAAACTTGTAACTGGTTTTCTTGCTCTTCGATACGGTTTAACGCTTCATTTAACTCTTCTTGAGCCATTTCACTCATTTCAGGATCGGCAAGCATCATTTTAGCAGTTTCAATATCTTCTTGCGTTTGCTTCCAACTTGTAAAACATTTCACCACACCCGTTAATTGCGCATATTCTTTAGAAAGAGTACGGAATCGATTTTGATCGGCAATCACCGATGCATCAGACAATAACGCTTGAACCTCTTCGTAGCGCTCTTGTAAAGTTTCTAACTTACTGATAATTGAGGGTTTCATATAAAAGTCTATTTTTAATCGTGAATAAATGAATTTGCGGGGCATTATATACTTAATCGCCTTTAAAATACAGTTTCCCTACTTTTTCATCCTATCAACTCTGAATAATGCAATGAAATATCTCAGAATTTTATTTTAAATACAGACATTCAAAAAGTGTTATTCATTTCACAAAAATCACTTTTTAATCTTTTCAAAAATTTGCTTAGTCGTTACTATGATTCAGTTGATTGATTACTTTGTTAAAAGGTCTTTACTCTATTCAACGTTTTTTATGAAAACAGGAAAAGATAACTAAAGTTAAGAAGGGCTAAGCTTAAATATCAATATTCGCATCACATTCACTCTATTATAGGTGATAATATGAAGCAAACGATATGGAAACTTGAAAATTGTATTAAAGATTATGATTGGGGAAGTATCGATAGTATCACAACCTTATTTGATATTAAAAACCCAAGCCAAAAGCCCATGGCAGAAATATGGATGGGAATTCATCCGTTAGGGTGTTCAAAAGCCATCGGCGTAAATGGTGAAAAGATCAGACTTGATGAGCTTATTTGTCAAAATCCACTACAGGTACTGGGTAAAAACACTTATCAACTTTTCGGCACACTTCCCTATTTATTCAAAGTACTTGCAGCAAATAAACCCCTTTCAATTCAGGTTCATCCGACTAAAGCTGATGCTCAAAAAGGGTTTGAAAAAGAAAATAAATTAGGTATTGACCTTCATTCGCCAAACCGAAATTTTAAAGATCCTAATCATAAACCAGAATTATTGTATGCACTCACGCCATTTAAAGCCATGAATTCATTTCGACCGATTGAGCAAATCTTGGCATTTTTTTCGCAAATAAAAATCCCCATCTTTAACCATGAATTAGCACAATTACACAACAATCCTAATCCAAAACAACTGAAACATTTTTTTCAATTCTTGTTAAATCTCTCACCAGACCAAAAATTACAAGCTATTCATCAATTATTAGCCTGTATTAGAAGTTTCAATCAAGCCCCTTTTTTAACCGTTCAAACACTGGTAAAAGATTATCCTAATGATATTGGTTTGTTTATGCCACTAATTTTAAATGTGATTGAACTTAAGCCAACGCAAGCAATGTTTTTACACGCCCAAACACCGCATTGTTATTTATCGGGGACGGGGTTTGAAGTGATGGCAAATTCAGATAATGTTTTAAGAGCAGGTTTAACCCATAAGTTTATTGATATTGATGCACTAATTGAGAATACTAACTTTAGTAGTACTGATGCTAGTGAACTGCTAAGCAATCCAAATATTAATCATAATAAAATTGATTTTCCTGTTCCCGTTAATGATTTTAAATTTGAAATCATTCAAAGTGATCTTCAATTAAGAAAAGAAAAAGTCAGCAGCCCTCAAATCCTATTTTGTATGGATGGCTCAGTTACTTTGACAACAAAAAATGAAGTACTCACTTTAAATAAAGGTGAATCGGTATTTATTGCATATCAAGCTCAATATTATAGTTATAGCGGGAAAGGATGTTTTGCGAAAGTGAGTAATTAAAAAAAAGCCGTCAATTATTGACGGCAAAAATTTTAAGATAGATAGAATGACTGAATATAGACTATTTTTTTACTGCTTTCGGATTCGGTAAATCAGTTACCGTTCCTTCATAAATTTCAGCAGCAAGTCCAATTGATTCATGAAGTGTTGGATGCGCATGAATAGTTAAGGCGATATCTTCGGCATCACATCCCATTTCAACCGCAAGGGTAATCTCTCCGAGCAATTCTCCCCCATTAGCACCAACTACTGCGCCACCTAAAAGGCGATTATCTGCTTTATTGAAGATCAGCTTAGTCATCCCTTGTGAACAATCCGATGCGATAGCTCGCCCTGATGCCGCCCAAGGGAAGATAGACACTTCATAATCGATACCCTTTTCTTTCGCTTCTTTTTCGGTTAAACCGACCCAAGCAACTTCCGGCTCAGTATAAGCAATAGAAGGAATCGTTTTTGGATCAAAATAGTGTTTTTTGCCCGCAATCACTTCAGCAGCCACATGTCCTTCGTGAACCCCTTTGTGCGCAAGCATTGGTTGACCAACAATATCACCTATAGCATAGATATGCGGTACATTGGTGCGCATTTGTTTATCGACTTCAATAAAACCACGATCGGTTACGTTCACGCCTGCTTTTTCAGCACTAATTAGTTTTCCATTTGGCGAACGTCCAATTGCCACTAATACTGCATCATAAGTGTGTGTTTCAGTGGTTCCGTCTTTTTTCTCCATAGTGACGTAAATCGCATCATGTTTTGCTTCAACCGTCGTCACTTTTGTTTCAAGACGTAGGGTGAATTTATCCTGAATCTGCTTAGTAAAGACTTTGATCACATCTTTATCAGCTGCAGGAATGACCTGATCAAACATTTCAACCACATCGACTTCTGAACCTAAGGCATGATAAACCGTACCCATTTCAAGTCCAATAATTCCCCCACCCATTAATAATAATTTTTTAGGAATGGTTGTTAAAGCTAGCGCATCTGTTGAATCCCAAATACGAGGATCATCATGCGGAATAAAAGGTAATTTAATTGGTCTGGATCCAGCAGCGATAATAGCATTATCAAACGTAATTTTAGTAATACCTTTTGCAGAAGTCACATCCATAGTATGACTACCAGTAAATTGCGCTTCGCCCTGAATAACATTGACTTTACGCATTTTAGCCATACCTGCTAATCCATTAGTTAACTGATTAATGACCTTTTCTTTCCAACCACGAACTTTATCCAGTTCGAGTTTAGGTGTACCAAAATGAATTCCATGCTCTGTCAGCGATTTGGCTTCGTCCATAACTTTGGCTACATGCAAAAGTGCTTTAGAAGGTATACACCCCACATTTAAACATACACCACCCAATGTAGAATAGCGCTCAACTAACGTTACGTCTAATCCAAGATCGGCGGCACGGAACGCTGCAGAATAACCTGCTGGGCCTGCACCTAAAACCACCACTTGTGTTTTAACTTCTTGACTCATAATTTATTCTCCTAAACTACATCACTAATCGACGTAAGTCAGATAAGACGTTAACAATATGGCTTAAGAAGCGTGCACCATCTGCACCATCAATCACACGATGATCGAATGACAGAGATAGAGGTAACATTAAACGTGGCGTAAACTCTTTACCATTCCAAACTGGTTTCATACTTGAGCGTGACACCCCTAAGATACCAACTTCAGGTGCATTCACTATTGGCGTGAATGAAGTTGTACCAATACCACCTAAACTTGAGATAGTAAAACATCCGCCCTGCATATCCGCACCCGTTAATTTACCTTCACGAGCTTTTTTCGAGATTTCGGCAAGTTCACGAGATAACTCAACGATGCCTTTTTTATTCACATCTTTAAATACCGGCACAACTAAACCATTTGGCGTATCAACCGCTACACCAATATTGATGTATTTTTTAACAATTAAGGTTTGTGCATCTTCTGATAGCGAACTGTTAAAACGTGGATAAGCAGTTAATGCACTTGCCACCGCCTTCATAATAAACACTAACGGCGTGATTTTAAGGTCGAGTTTTTTCTTCTCTGCTTCGGCATTTTGTTGTTTACGGAATGCTTCTAAATCCGTAATATCTGTTTCGTCAAATTCAGTAACATGTGGAATCATAACCCAGTTACGATGTAAATTTGCGCCTGACACTTTTTGGATTTTAGTTAGTGGCAAGGTTTCAGTTTCACCAAATTTGCTAAAATCGACTTTCGGCCATGGTAATAATCCCGGTAATGCGCCGCCTGCTGTACCACCTTCAACTTGTTTCACCGCATTTTTAACGTAAGCTTGAATGTCTTCACGTAGGATTCGGTTTTTAGGCCCTGTAGGTGATACTTTAGCTAGATTAACCCCAAATTCACGCGCTAAACGACGAACAGATGGCGTTGCATGTGCATAAGCATCATTTTCAACAAAATCATTACTTGTCGTTGAAGAAGCTGTGACAGCCGAAGTAGAAACATTACTCGCAGGTGTAGAAACCGGCGCTGATTTTTCAGGTGCTGGCGTTGCTGTTGTAGCTTGAGCAGGCGCACTGTTTGCAGCAGTTTCAAATTCCATAATTTTGGAACCTGTCTTCACTTTATCGCCAACTTTAACTGTGATTGTTTTAACCACACCTGCAATTGATGCAGGTATTTCCATTGAGGCTTTATCACCTTCAACAGTAATAAGTGAATCATCAACCGATACAGTATCACCGACTTTCACTAAAATTTCGGTCACTTCGACTTCGTCACCACCAATATCGGGTACATTAACATCTACCGTTTGGCTCACTGCTGCCACTTGTGGGGCAACATCGACTTTCGGGGCTGATTGTGCTTGAGCTGGCGCAGATTCTGCGCCATTCTCGGTATCAAATACCATAATATCGACACCAGTTTTAACTTTATCGCCGACTTTTACAGAAATAGATTTTACAATCCCTGCTTGTGGTGCTGGGATTTCCATTGAGGCTTTATCGCCTTCAACTGTTAACAATGATTGATCAACTTCTACCTTGTCTCCCACTTTTACAAGAATTTCGGTGACTTCGACTTCATCACTGCCAATGTCAGGTAATTTAATTTCAATACTCATGTTGGTTACCTCTTATGCAATACGTGGGTTTAATTTGTCAGCATTGATTTCAAACTTTTTAATCGCTTCATCAACAACGCTGGCTTTAATATCACCACGTTTAGCAAGCTCACCTAATGCTGCGACAACAACATAAGATGCATCCACTTCAAAATGATGGCGTAAGTTTTCACGGCTATCACTGCGACCAAAACCATCTGTACCAAGTACTCTGTAACTTTCTGCAGGTACAAAGGCACGGATTTGCTCAGCAAACAGTTTCATATAGTCTGTTGAAACCACTGCTGGGTTATTATTCATAATTTGTGTTACATAAGGTACTTTTGGTTTTTCACTTGGATGTAACATGTTATAACGCTCACAATCTTGACCTTCACGAGCCAATTCAGTGAACGAAGTAACACTATATACATCGGATCCAATGCCGTAATCTTTAGCCAAAATTTCTGCCGCTTCACGAACATGACGTAAAATTGCCCCTGAACCTAATAATTGAACAGTTGGACTACCTTTTTTACCTTTAACCGTATCGAGTTTATAGATACCACGACGAATACCGTCTTCAACACCTTCTGGCATTGCTGGTTGTGCATAGTTTTCATTTAGTGTGGTAATGTAATAGTAAACATTTTCTTGCTCACCATACATACGGCGTAAACCATCTTGCATAATCACCGCTACTTCATAAGCGTAAGCTGGATCATATGAAATACAATTAGGAATGGTTAAAGATTGAATATGACTGTGACCGTCTTGGTGTTGTAGACCCTCACCATTTAATGTTGTTCGTCCTGAAGTGCCACCAATCATAAATCCACGTGCTTGTTGATCCCCAGCAGCCCACATTAAATCACCAATACGTTGGAAACCAAACATTGAGTAGTAAATATAGAATGGAATCATTGGTAAGTCGTTGGTACTGTAAGATGTTGCCGCTGCAAGCCATGAAGCAGTTGCACCACATTCATTAATCCCTTCTTGTAGAATTTGTCCTTTTTCGTCTTCACGATAATAAGCCACTTGTTCTTTGTCTTGTGGCGTATATTGTTGACCGTGTGGATTATAGATACCAATTTGACGGAATAAGCCTTCCATACCAAATGTTCTTGCTTCATCTGCTAAAATTGGCACTAAACGTGGAGCAAGTTCTTTATCTTTAAGCATGATGTTAAGCGCACGAACAAAAGCAATAGTGGTCGAAATTTCTTTTGATTGCTCTTCTAAAAGTGGTGCAAATTCACTTAATGGTGGAATTGACACTGTGCCTGAGAATTTAGTTAATCGTGAAGGTACATAACCATGTAATGCTTGGCGACGTTCATGAATATATTTATATTCTGGTGTATGTTCTTCAAATTTAATGTAAGGTAATTTTTCAAGTGATTCATCATTAACCGGGATGTTAAAGAAATCACGAACATGACGAACGCCGTCCATATTCATTTTTTTCACTTGGTGAGCGATATTTTTACCTTCAGCCGCTTCACCCATACCATAGCCTTTAATAGTATGCGCTAAAATCACGGTAGGACGATCTTTAGTCTCTTTGGCACGACTAAATGCAGCAAACATCTTCTCTGGATCTTGACCACCACGGTTGAGTCTGAAGATTTCTTCATCGCTCATGTCTTTTACTAATTCAGCCGTTTCAGGATATTTACCAAAGAAATGCTCACGCACATAAGCACCATCTTTTGATTTGAAAGTTTGATAGTCACCGTCAAGTGTTTCGTTCATTAAACGAATCAATTTACCTGATTTATCTTTTTGTAATAATTTATCCCAACGATCACCCCAAAGCACTTTGATAACATTCCAACCTGCGCCAGCAAAAATACCTTCAAGTTCGTTGATAATCTTACCATTACCTGTTACTGGACCATCAAGTCTTTGTAAGTTACAGTTGACAACAAATACTAAATTATCCAATTTTTCACGGGTTGCCACCGTGATTGCACCTTTAGATTCTGGCTCATCCATTTCACCATCACCTAAGAAAGCGTAAACGGTTTGTTCAGAGGTATCTTTTAGTCCACGATGATTTAAATATTTTAAGAAGCGAGCTTGATAAATAGCACTTACCGGCCCTAATCCCATTGATACCGTTGGGAATTGCCAAAATTCTGGTAACAATTTAGGATGCGGATAAGATGGTAAACCTCTACCATGAATTTCTTGACGGAAGTTATCTAATTGTTCTTCAGTCAAACGTCCTTCGATGAAAGCACGAGAATAGATACCCGGTGAAATGTGACCTTGGAAGTAGACCAAGTCACCACCATCTTTATCGTTGCGTGCACGGAAGAAGTGGTTAAAACAGACTTCATAAAAAGTGGCTGCCGATTGGAATGAAGCCATATGACCGCCAAGCTCTAAATCCTTTTTAGATGCTCGTAATACCATCATGATAGCATTCCAACGAACAATTGAACGAATGCGCCTTTCAATCTCCCAGTCCCCTGGATAAGCAGGTTGTTCTTCTACTGGAATGGTATTGATATAATTACTTGTTGAAGAACCGAAAAGTAGTGGAACTCCACCATCTCTCGCTTTGTTGACTATTTGTTCGATAATGTACTGAGCACGTTCGATACCTTCTTCACGGATAATTGACTCGATACTTTTAAGCCAATCTTGCGTTTCAAATGGATCGATATCATTCATTTGCATGTCCGACATATAAAAACCTCTTTTTTGTTAAAAAAAATGCAGTTTTTGCTATCCTTAGCTATCACAAAAGCATAACTAAATATATAAGCTTCAATTCTGCACTATGGAGCTTTACTAATATCAGTCTGCCATTTTCACAAAAAAAGTAAAGTAAACCTGAGTTTATAAAAGAATGTTAATTCCTATCAAATTAATCAACCATTCCAATAAATATTGCTTTGAACATATATTTAATTGATATAAAAGAATTTTTAAGAAGTGAAAAACTAGAGAATTATCTATATGGTTATACCTTGTTCAAGCATAGGTTGTCAAGCTATAGTAAAATCTGCTATATAAATGTAAATTTTAAAGCAATGTAACGTAGAGATTGAAAAAACAAGCATGATAAACAAAGACATCATTATCAAAGATTTGAACCTACAACCTTACATGCAAACTTATCAAGCCATGCATGAATATACTCAACGTCGTGATAATCAATCGCCAGATCAAATCTGGCTTGTCGAACATAATGCTGTTTTTACTCAAGGTAAAGTGGGTAAACCTGAACACTTACTTAAACAAACTAATATACCTGTTGTACAAACTGACCGAGGCGGTCAAATCACCTACCATGCTCCCGGCCAGCAAATTATGTATATTTTGTTTGACTTAAAAAGAGCCAAACTTGGTATTCGTGATATAGTCAGTTATCTGGAAAATAGTGTCATACAAACTTTAGCTCATTATGATATCATAGCCTATGCCAAACCCGATGCACCTGGCGTCTATATTGATACAAAAAAAATCTGTTCACTTGGTTTACACATTCAACGTGGTTGCACTTTGCATGGACTTGCTTTAAATATTGATATGGATCTTACTCCCTTTACTTATATTAATCCTTGTGGCTATGCTGGATTGCAAATGACACAATTAAAAGACTATGTCACATCAATCGATCTCAAAGTTATTAAACAACAATTAACGGATAACTTTATTAGCCAGTTAAAAAATCAATAAGATAAAATTATGCAAAATGATGAACCAATAATCCGAAGCTCAAAATACCGTGATGCAGATAAAACACGTTTAATTCCAACTATTACGGTGGAAGATTCTGCCCCCTTAAAAAAACCTGAATGGATGAGAATTAAATTATCCGCTAACAGCGATAATATTGCGCATATAAAAAACACTATGCGCAAACATGGCTTACATTCGGTTTGTGAAGAAGCTTCTTGTCCAAATTTAGCGGAATGTTTTAATCACGGAACGGCTACTTTCATGATTTTAGGTGATATATGTACACGCCGTTGCCCATTTTGTGATGTTGCGCACGGTAGACCATTACCACCAGACCACGAAGAACCCATTAAACTTGCTAAAACAATTCAAGAAATGAGATTGCGCTATGTGGTTATTACCTCGGTTGACCGAGACGACTTAAAAGATGGTGGTGCAAGTCATTTTGCAGCATGTACTAAAGAGATTCGCGCATTCAGCCCAACTATTAAAGTCGAAACCTTAACACCTGACTTTCGAGGCTGCATAGATGAAGCTGTCGAAGTTTTAAGTCAAAATCCACCCGATGTATTCAATCATAATCTTGAAAACATTCCTCGTTTATACAAAAAAATACGCCCAGGGGCTAGCTATGAAGGCTCTTTAAAGTTATTAGAAGCCTTTAAAGAAAAACATCCCGATATTCCAACAAAATCGGGCTTAATGGTTGGTTTGGGTGAAACAAATGAAGAACTTATTCAAGTCTTAAAAGATTTACGTAGTCATGGTGTGACAATGTTAACCTTAGGGCAATATTTACAACCAAGTAAATATCATCTTCCTGTTGAGCGTTATGTATCACCATCAGAATTTGATGAACTAAAACAAATTGCCTTAAATATGGGATTTACTCATGCTGCATGTGGTCCCTTTGTCCGTTCATCTTATCATGCTGATTTACAGGCTATGGGTAAAGAAGTGAAGTAATAAATTAAAAAAACGGTTTATATTATGCAGAAATAGAAGCTGATATTAAAACAGATTCAGAATCTAAAACTTCAGCTATAAAATCCTTGCAAAATTTTTTGAAAAAGAGAATGTTACCTATGGTAAGAAACGAAAAAATATAACAATTATTTCACTACTGTGTAGTATTATGAAACATTCTATTATAGTAAAATACGAAAATCCTTAGAATCAACATTAAACAGTATATAAGATAAAAAATTAATCTTTTCAATAACAGCTTAAAATAAATTCTCGATACATAAGGAATATTAACATGAACGAAGGCTTAAAGTTAGAAAACATAAACGCATTATTTGAAAAATTTGAATTACCCAATTTTAACAGCTCATCAGTAATTTATGGTTGTATCAACCCAAAATTTTGGAAATTTGCACTTTATCAGGAATTAGCTGTTTTAGATATTAAAAATTATCTTATTTATTTTGATTCCAATGAAATTATTTTAATAGGTTTAACTGTAACAGGAGATTTTACTTATAATGTTCTCCAAATACCGATGACATCAATTTCAAATATGACATTCAAAAAAGGTTGGATTAACAGCAAATTTGAATTTACGACTACTGAAAATAAACGATATCCATTTAAAGTACCTAATTTTGTGTTGACTGCGAAATGGCAAAAGCCAAATTTAGCGAATATTATTACCACCTATATTAATCAATAACTAACCCAATTATCTTTTACTGGTGTTATTAAAATATTGCCTAATATATTGTCTTATTGGGCGATTTAATTTTAGTTTTTACATTAAATGTCGGATCCTATCATCGATGAAAAGTCCAAACTAAACTCGTTAACTTTTTTGCTTTGTATTTTTGAAAAAGTGCCGATATGTTCTAACTTGCATATTTTTATTTTCTAGTTTAATTTAGCTATCTGGATTAACTAATAATTGAAGAGTAAACATGACGATATCATTTAAAGAACAACAACAACGTATCAGTTTTGTAAAACAATTTTTTGCTGAACAATTAGCAAAAAACTTATCGCTTATTGAAGTGCAAGCACCCATATTAAGTCAAGTAGGTGATGGGATACAAGACAATTTATCGGGAACCGAAAAAGCCGTTCAAGTTAAAGTTAAAGCTATTCCTCAATCACAATTTGAAGTCGTTCATTCGCTGGCAAAATGGAAACGAAAAATATTAAGTATGCATCATTTCCCTGTCGGCGAAGGTTTGTACACGAATATGAAAGCATTACGACCCGACGAAGATCAACTCTCCCCTATTCACTCTGTTTATGTTGACCAATGGGATTGGGAGAAAGTAATGCGATCGGAAGATCGTAATATAGGGTATTTAAAGCAAACTGTTGAAAAGATCTATGCCGCCATCAAAGCGACTGAAAGTGCCGTATCCGATAAATATCATCTATCACGATTTTTACCCGAATCGATTACTTTTATCGATAGCGAGCAATTATTAAAACGTTACCCTGATTTATCACCTAAAGAACGTGAAAATGCCATCACAAAAGAGCTTGGTGCAGTGTTCCTAATCGGTATAGGTGGTGATTTGTCTAACAATGAAAAACACGATGTACGTGCACCGGACTATGATGATTGGAGTAGCGATAATGAAATGGGTTCAAAAGGTTTAAATGGCGATATTTTAGTTTGGAATCCAATTTTAAATAGTGCGTTTGAAATTTCGTCTATGGGAATTCGAGTTAATCCAGAAGCGTTGAAGCGCCAATTAAAAGCAACCAATGATGAAGACCGTTTACAATATGCGTGGCATAAAGCTTTAGTTGATGGTGATCTACTTCAAACTATAGGGGGTGGAATTGGTCAATCTCGTTTAGCGATGCTACTTTTACAACAAAAACATATTGGACAAGTACAAGCAAGTGTTTGGAACGATGTAACTCATCAAAATTACACTAATTTATTATAATGTAGTGATTATCTCTTCTATTTTCATAGTAGAAGAGATATTACTCACTTCTGATTAGAAAAATTACCTGCTTGAAATCGCCGCTTAACGTAACTTTATTCCTGAACAATTATTCACGTTGTTCATTCAATTTTGTTTTCTGCGCTTTGCTTCAAATCATCTTGCTTTTTACACTCAATGACCCCAGAATCTAATTCTGATGGTAAATCTGAAAAATTCTCTGTTTGATTATTTAAACGAAGATAAATAATTTTTTTCTTTCCAGTATCACAGGAGCCAACAATTTTGCCTTCAACTTGATCAGCAATATCAGTGGGTGAAATTTTTAAAATATAGTCAGATGTTTTTACACCATTATTTTCGATTTTTTCAGCAATATCGGTATAAATAGCGTCACAATTTGATGCCAGCGCAAATGTTGGCATACATATCATCAAAACAGAAACCACTTTTTTCATCTATTTCCTTAATAATATTCTATGAAATTAAAATATAATAAATCAAATTGTTATAATTACTTATTAAATGATAACGATTAACTTTGCCATATATTTATCTTAGCAGATTTTAAGACAAATAAACTCAAATACAATTTTGAAATAGGTAAACGAATAATCGGACAGGCAGTAACTTTTAAATATAATTATTGATGCTGTGAGTAACATCAAAATTATGCACTGTACTATTTGATAAGTATTTAACAAACCTGTTGATAACTCTTTATTTAATTGATTATTAAAGGTTTATCATTCAGATTAAATAATAAACGACCCCAAAAATGATATTATTTTAAAGAAAAAATCAAGTATTAAATTGTTAAAATTAGGCTAAATTAAGACGGATTAAATAGATGAAAAAGGAAGGGTCAGATAAATGAGCAGAAGCAAATACTTCCGCTTTCATTGACAATTATAAGGCGGTAAAAAAAGCGATGAGACCAAAAATTACCCCTGGTGAATTCGCTATCGCAATAGGCCAATCCTTTTTTTCACGCAAAAGACCATAACTGACCCATAAGGAACAGTTGATTGCTGCAGCTAACGGCTGAGTAGGATTTGATTTCATTCCCTGTAAATTATCAATGATTTGTGGAATATAAGAAATGTACATACCCAGTGAAGCAATGGTTGCAATAATACCCAGATAATGGAAAGCTTTTGCTGAAAGATACAAAATGACCTCCTAATTTAAAGTTGAATCAATATTTTTCAATAACAGCAATACTAATGATTTTAAATGAAAACGTTTAAATGATATAAAACTCATTAATGACTAAAGATTGACTAATGAAAAACGAAAAGATTTAAACAACGGTAACAACGTTAAAGATAAATTTAGTGTTATCGCTTCATGTTTATCACACGAAGTGACTGGATGACTTTACTAGTATAGGTCAACGCTGAATTTATACAACTCACATTTTGGGCAATCGTTAGATTAATGGTGTTTGCTTGGTTTCTTTACCTAATAACACAATAGCCATTATTGCCATTAAAATAGATAAGCTAAATATCCTAAAAATCACACTTAAACTAATATCTTTAGCCACTAAGAACCCAACCATGAGAGGGCCTAATATTCCCCCTATTCGTCCAACCGAAGCGGCAATACCTGATCCTGTTGCACGAATATTGGTAGAATACTGTTCTGGAGTATAGGCATACATAGCGCCCCAAGCCCCTAAATTGAAAAAAGACAATAATGCACCATACACAAGTAAAAGATTAACTGATTCTGCCTTACCAAATAAATAAGCACTGATTAATGTACCTAATAAATAGGTGATTAGCACCCATTTACGCCTTACTCGCTCAATCAACCAAGCAACCGAAAAATAACCCGGTAACTGCGCAAATGTCATTAATAAGATATATTGAAAACTTTTTATCATGGAAAACCCTTTCATCATCATGACACTAGGTAACCACAAAAACATACCATAATAGGAAAAAACCACACAAAACCATACTATCCATAACATGATGGTCGAACGGCGAAACTCTGAAGTAAGTAAAGAGTTAACTTTCTTAATTACCGATTCTTTTTTTAAATTTAAATTCAAACTATTATAAGCCGATGAATCCGGTAAATTAAAACGTAAGTAAAGCGCATAAAACGCAGGAATAGCGCAAATAATCATCGCCCCTCGCCAACCTATTGCCGGAATAGGAATAAGAAAATAAGCGATTAAAGCGGCTAAAATCCAACCAACAGCCCAAAAACTTTCAAGTAGTACGACAATTCGTCCTCGATGTTCAGGCTCGACACTTTCGCTTACTAAAGTAGAAGCAACCGGTAATTCACCGCCTAATCCCATACCAATAAAAAAACGTAAAATAAGCAGACTTGCCAGTCCCCAAGCAAATGCACTTAATCCGCTGGCAATACTAAACATTAATAAAGTAAATAAAAATGCGGATTTACGTCCTTTTTTATCCGCATAGATCCCAAACAGAAAGGCTCCTATCGCCATACCGATAGAATTGACACTACCAATTAAGCTAAGTTGTTCAGGGCTTAACCCCCAATCTTGTTTTAAGGCGGCAAGTATAAACGACAGTAAACCAACATCCATCGCATCAAACAGCCAGCCAGTACCGGCAATGATTAAAAGTTTTTTTGTTGACATTGAAAGTTTAGTTGAATATTGCATAACGTTAAATAAATGAAGTTAATGTTTGAAGATCAAACCAAATTCTAATTGAAATGTCCATAGCTTAAACGTATCCAACCGAATTTATCACCATAATCACTCCCTGGTGATACGATTATATTTTGTGCAAGCAATTGATTTAATATAGCGATTTCTTGTTGTGATGATTTGACAGATAATTGAGCATATAAATGAAATCCACCTAAGGGTTTTTGATAATTTAATAAGTGACCAAAATAATCATTGAGCCATTTCATTAATTGATTCGCTTTAAGATTGAGCTGTTCACTCAAAAAGCGTTGATGAGTAACATAATGATTTTTCAAATACTCTTCTGCAAGTAATTGTGGCAAAATGCTTAAACCTGAATCGATATGTTGACGAATATCCGCAAGATTTTCAATAATATTGCGAGGTGCTATCATCCAACCCACCCGTATATTTCGACCAATATATTTAGAAAGCGAACCTAAATAGATGACCTGATTATGGTGGTCAAACTTTTTAATGGGTGAGATGGATAATTGAGAATTAAATGCTAGACCACTATAAGCATCATCTTCAACGATACCAATACATTGCGAACGACAGAATGCTAATATCGCTTTTTTACGTTTATCACTCATCACAAACCCTAATGGATTTTGAAAGATGGGATTAAGAAACAGCCATTTTATGGGTTGCTGACTGACGACTTTCCTTAAACTGTCTAAAGTAATACCTTCATTATCGCACTCAATACCATATAATCGTAACCCTGCTGCTTGGAAAAGCGGCAAAGAGTAAAAATAAGAAGGCGATTCGATAGCAATTGCATCACCCGGTTTGAGTAATCCCTGTGTAATTAAAAATAGTGATTGTTGTGTACCTGATGTAATGAGTATTTGAGATGTATCGACCGACATAGCAAAACGTTGTTGCATATAATTGGCTATTTGCGTTTTTAGTGTTGGCAAACCTAATTGTAATTGGTCACTATTTTTTTCATGCATGATAAGCTCATCTGAGCTGATATTGGGTAATAACAATTTAGGCATCCAAATTGTGGGTAAGTCACCATTAGCAAGATCAATAATGTTAGTTTGTTGACGTCGTATTAGTTCGACTTTTTGTTGATAACGAGATTGTTTATTTTGGTAAAAACGTGCAGGCAAACGCCAATTTATCGTCGTATGCGCCTGTACACCCCATTTTTTATCATTAACAAATGTTCCACTTCCTTGCCTGCGGATTAAAAGTCCTCGTTCAGAAAGATTATCCAAAGCTCGAACCACCGTTGTTCGATTGATATTTAAAATATTAGCAAGTTCACGTTCTGAAGGTAATTGTTCGCCAGCAATCAATATGCCTTGCTCAATATAATATTCAATCAGTTGACTTACTTTATTAAAAAGTGCGCCTTGATAAGTGTTTAACTTCTGTTGATTCCACATGTTATCGATTACTCAAAATTAAAAACCTTGCCAGACAACGAGCAAAAATTGGATGACCTAATTATAGTCCAATTGGCTGTTTCTTCCCTAACGCTAATTTTAAATAATACATCACTAAGCATTAATTAATTTAAATCAGGAGACGTGATGAATAAAATTACCGGAACACAGACCGTAAAACGGGGTATGGCGCAAATGCAAAAAGGTGGCGTGATTATGGATGTGGTAAATGCAGAACAAGCCAAAATTGCTGAACAAGCTGGCGCTGTCGCAGTTATGGCACTGGAACGAGTTCCTTCAGATATTCGTGCTGCCGGTGGTGTTGCCCGAATGGCAGATCCAACTATCGTTGAAGCGGTGATGAATGCGGTAACAATTCCTGTTATGGCAAAAGCACGTATTGGTCATATTGTTGAAGCCCGTATTTTAGAATCAATGGGCGTTGATTATATCGATGAAAGCGAAGTATTAACGCCTGCCGATGAACAATACCATTTACTCAAAGATGAATTTACCGTACCTTTTGTTTGCGGGTGTCGTGATTTAGGCGAAGCACTACGTCGTATAGGCGAAGGGGCATCCATGCTACGCACAAAAGGGGAACCGGGTACAGGTAATATTGTTGAAGCGGTACGCCATATGCGCAGAGTTAACGAACAAATTCGATTAGTAAACAGTAAATCTAAAGATGAACTAATGACATTGGCAAAAGAAATCGGTGCACCTTATGAACTCGTAATACAAATCAAACAGTTGGGGAAATTGCCTGTTGTTAATTTCGCGGCTGGCGGCATTGCAACCCCAGCTGATGCAGCCTTGATGATGCAACTGGGCGCAGACGGCGTTTTTGTTGGTTCGGGTATTTTTAAATCCCAACACCCTGAAAAATTTGCGAAAGCGATTGTGCAGGCAACGACATACTATGACGATTATCCACGCTTAGCAGAACTATCTAAAGGATTAGGTGAGGCAATGAAAGGCATTGAGATCAGTAAATTGTCTGAATCCGAAAGAATGCAAGAACGAGGTTGGTAACGATGCAATCACTAAAACCCTTACGGTTAAAAAAAATTGGCGTACTTAACTTACAAGGCGCGGTTAGTGAACATATAACCATGCTACTGAGTATCGAAAATGTAATTGCGGTAACAGTAAAAAAACCTGACCATTTAGTGGGATTAGACGGTTTAATTATTCCAGGCGGTGAATCTACCACGATTAGCCGACTAATTAAACAAAATGGACTATTTGAACCCATTAAAGAATTTGCCCGTCAAGGTAAAGGTATTTTAGGCACCTGTGCCGGTTTAGTTCTTTGTGGTACAACGACCACTCATCATGAAGTTGAACTTCTTGAATTAATGGATATTACCGTTGAACGCAACGGGTTTGGTCGGCAAGTTGCAAGTTTTGAAACCTTTTTAGATATAGCATCAATTGGCGAGCACATTCCAGCTATCTTTATCCGTGCTCCCTATATCATGCATGCAGGTAACCCAGTAAAACAACTGGCATTTATTGATGATCACTGTGTAATGGCAGAACAAAATAATATTTTAGTCTGCTCATTTCATCCCGAGCTATCTAACGATAATCGGGTGATGAAATATTTTGTTGATAAATGTTGATACGAAGTATTTTTAAAAGACAAGGGATAGATATTTAATAATACAGGTTAAATAGTTTATCCCTATGTGTAAAAACAACACATTGACAAAAAGTACATTATGCTAACCGAAAAATGATTTATTCTTTTTCATAAACAAGATTACTTTTATCAAACTCAATAAAATTAAATTCAAGTCTCATTTCTTCTCTATATAAAGTAAACAAATTTTTTAATTAGACACCACCATAAATCGACGGTTTGCCGTGACAATTTGTAAAAATATAGGAAGACTTATTTTTTCTTCTTTTTGTAATGTATTATTGATATCGTAAATTTTAGATCGTCCAAATCCATCTAAAACAATTGTTTTATCATTGTATAGTGCAGCGATTTCTTTTTCGTTACCCGCCACTATCCATTGCCGTGGCTTGCTATTAAATAAGTTTTCACCTTGATTATATAAATGTGGTGATGTGTTAACATACAGCACATCTTGCATTAAGGTGCGCATAATATCAGTTTGCGATGTCAGTCGGGTGATTTGAGCGGGTTCTTTATTTGGCCATGAGATTATCAGTGGCACATTAAGCAATTCTCGACTGTAATTAATGTCGTCATTACGTATCGCTGTTTTTTTCGCTTCTTTTATAGTAATGTCATTGGTTCCGGTAATGACAATTACAGTGTTTTCGTAGGTATTGGTTAGTCTTAAATACGCTATTAATGATTCAAGATATTGATCTAATTTTTTTGCTTCTGTTTCAAGTTCTTTTAGCGGTATATTTTTATGTTTTACGCCGAGTGAATATTGTACCAGTGAAAATAGTGGTGCATGATTTTCTAATTTATTTTGTTCATCATGCCACGCCATCCAATTATCAGTAACCTGTTTATTAGTCATTTTTTTAGCTGGCGGTATTGAAAAATTGGATAGCAACGCATATCGATACAATGGTTCATCAAATCCATCGTAGGAAAACATCCCTAAGTTGTAATGACGGTAATTAATAGCATCAAATAGTACTGAAGGTTTATGACCCGCTAATATGCTGTTGTAATAGTTGGGATCGAGTCCATAAAATAATGAAAATTTATTAATATTTGTTTGGTTACTTGCAGAGTAATGATCCGTAAATTTAAGATTTTCTTTCGCAAATTCATTTAACCATGGCATGTTGTCGTTTAATAAACGACTATTCCAGCCGTCAATGACTATCATTAATATGTTTTGCGTTGCTTGTTTTTCATCATAACTCAGCCGTGCAAGCGGATATTCTATCGCAATGGCAAAAGGATTACCTTCTTGACTGACTCGAGTTCGGTAATCATTTTCTGGCATAAATCCATATCGTTCAAGGAAGTGTCGAGCAGTCAATGGATAGGATAATGGTAAGCTTGAACGTTGCATAGTTATTGGTCGATAAAAGTTAGCATCAGCCCAAATATGAATTAGATGCGAAAAGACAAAACAAAGAATAAATATAACCACGACTGGTTTTGCATAACGTTTACGCTTATTTAAGCTACGTAATTTTTTCCAACTCCATAATGCAAATAATATTTCAATTAATAAAATAAATGGAATGATAATAAACGCACTACTTAAAAAAGTGGCGTTTTGCGCTGTAAATAACTGCCATATGGATAAATTTAAGTGCATTCTAAAATGCGAGAAGATATCAATATCAACTAAAAGTAAGGCAATCCCTAATGTTGCAATTATGGTTGCTAATATTCGATGCCAACGTGCTGAGTGAATAAAAAAGCTTAACGGAAAAAGTAATATGAGGTAGGTAATAAACGTTAAAAAGCTAAAATGCCCAATTGCACTAATGATTGCATAAAACCGCCCCATAAATGTCCTTGGCCAGTCTGCAATGATTAAATATTGGCTACCCAAAGATATAACAACAAAAATATTAAATAATGTAAACCAGTGTCCCCAGCTTACAATTTGTGAGGATTGGGTATCTTTGATATGATTATTTTTGAGTTTGAGCATATTTATTATTGGTAACGATAATAATGAAGAATATTTACTGTAAGATACTTTACAGTTTACCTGATTTTGAAAAATCTTTCTGTAATTTTTTTATTTGTTAGCATAAAGATTTTGGTATGATCTTGGCGTTATAATCGATACTTGATATAATTTAAAGATTAAATTCGCTAACAACAAAGATAATAATTTTGGCTATCTCACAACTTAAATTACATCAAATCCAACCTGATTTGTCTCAGATTAGTACGCTTGTTGATCACAGTAAAGCAAAAACTGAATCTGCGATAGAAAAGTCAAAAAATATTCTTTCTTGGCAACCTCGTATTGCGTCAGCATTATCCATGTTATGCCCGAGTAAAAGAGCAAGTTATCACCCTCGTTTTATGTTACTGAAAGCGTCAGAAAGTGAACTTTTTTTTGATTTGTTAAAACAAGCAGTTAAATTACAGACTTCCTCTTCAAGGTTGGGTTATAGTTATTTTATCAATGATAATAAAGTTACGTTGACTGAAGCTAAAAGCAAGCAGGATAACTTTGCTATTCAAGATGATTGTCTAGCATCAAGCTATGTTGATGGCGAAAAATTATTTGGTTGTGTTCGACAACCGGAAAATAGCCCAATTAAACTCGATCCAGGTTTAGTTCATCAGGCTAATGGTGGCGTTTTAATTTTAGGTTTACGATCTTTATTAAGCCAACCTACTCTATTGATTAAATTAAAACAAATGGTATTTCAACAAGAATTCGATTGGTTTTCAGCAGATGAGTCGCATCCGTTGCCGTTATCCATCCCTTCTATGCCACTTGATTTAAGAATTATATTAGTTGGTGATCGACTGAGTTTAGCTGATTTACAGGATTTTGACCCCGAATTTTATAATACGTCAATCTACGCTGAATTTGAAAATGAATTGCAGATTACCTCATCTGATCAGCTCAATATGTGGGTGGATTATCTGAAGTTTATTGCAGATAAATTTCATTTGCCAAGTATTGCTCAATCAGCCTATAACAAAATTTATCAAGAAGCAGTGCGTTTTACGGGTGATCAGTTTTATCTTCCCCTTGCAATTGATTGGGTCCATGGGTTATTGGTTAATGCTAGTTATTATGCACAAAATGATGTGATTGATGCGTCATCAGTGGCTTTGTCGACTGAAAACAAGTTGTGGCGTGAAGATTATTTGAAAAAACGATTCCATGAAGAGTTTTTTAATAAACAAATCATGATTAATACTCAAGATCAGGTTGTTGGCCAAATTAATGGTTTATCTGTTGTTGAATATCCCGGCTATCCTTTAGCGATTGGTGAGCCAACGCGTTTAAGTTGTCTTGTTCATTTTGGCGACGGTGAATTAATTGATATTGAGCGTAAAACTGAACTTGCAGGAAATATTCATTCTAAAGGTATGATGATCATGCAGGCTTTTATTATGTCAGAATTTGCTATTAATCATCAATTACCTTTTTCAACTTCTTTAGTATTTGAACAATCTTATAATGAAATTGATGGAGACAGTGCATCGCTTGCTGGGCTATGTGCTATTTTAAGTGCGCTTTCAGGTCAGCCTATCGATCAACAATTAGCGGTTACCGGTTCGGTAGATCAATTTGGTCATGTACAATCAATCGGTGGTATCAACGAAAAAATTGAAGGCTTTTTTACTGTTTGTCAGCATCAGGGGTTAACCGGTCAGCAAGGCGTTATTATTCCCGCATCTAATCAACGTCATTTGTGCTTGAGTGATAATGTGATTGAAGCAATAGCTCATGAAAAGTTTTCTATTTGGACTGTTGAACATATTGCGGATGCACTTTATTTATTAACAGGAATTCCTTATAAAGATGATAATGCAATTAGTCTTTATAAGCTTATTTATGCACGTATGCAAACTATGCTTTTACAAGATAAAAAACAGGATAGTTGGTTTGCAAAATGGCAAAGATATTGCAAAAAATAGTAATACCCAATAAACTTGAAAGCCAAATTTGGTTGAGATGTAACGTTTTAGCAAGCGGCAAAAGATTTTACAGTATTGATTATTCATAATATTTTATTGAATAATTATTTTTATAATCATGTAAGTAATGACAGAAAATAAAAGGTTTTTTTATGACATTTGAACGTAAATCTTCATACGATAAAGCAGATCTGATTAAATCAGGAAATAGTGAACTTTTTGGTCATGACGGACCGCCTTTACCATCAGATTTAATGCTTATGATGGACCGTGTTGTCGAAATGAATGAAGAAGGTGGAAACTTTAATAAAGGTTATGTGGAAGCCGAACTTGATATTAATCCAGATTTGTGGTTTTTCAAATGTCATTTTAAAAATGATCCTGTCATGCCTGGTTGTCTTGGGCTTGATGCTTTATGGCAATTAGTTGGATTTTACCTTGGTTGGATTGGCGGTAAGGGTAAAGGTCGAGCTCTTGGGGTCGGAGAGTTAAAATTAAAAGGTCAAATATTACCCAAAAATAAAAAAGTTACCTATAAAATCCATTTTAAACGTGTGATTAACCGCAAATTAATTATGGGAATCGGTGATGGCGAAGTTTATGTAGATGGTAAATTGATTTACGAAGCTACCGATCTTAAAGTTGGGCTGTTCAAAGATACCAGCGAATTTTAATTTTTTTGATTTTTATTAGCCTTACACATTATTTCAGTAAGGCTATCTTGAATATCGTTTATCCAAGCAGTTTCTGATAATTCATTTATCCCTTGTTATAAAAATATATTTTCGCCCGTTTTTATCTTCTCAAAATTAACTATTAACTACAAATTATCTTCAGATTGATGATTTTTCATTAGTATTTTTTGGTATTCAATGTATAATGTGGTAAATTTTTTATAGTCTTTATTAATCATGAGTTTACTTAATCGTTTTGTTGTTTTTTTTATTTTATCTTGTTTTTTCAATACCGTTGCCTATGCTAATTTCAGTGGAAAAGTCGTTAAAGTAATAGATGGTGACACAATTGATGTTTTAACGCCTGTGAAACAAAAAATCCGAATCCGTTTAGTTGATATTGATGCACCAGAAAGCAAACAAGCCTATGGTAATGCATCTAGAAAATACCTAGCTTCACTTATCGCAGGAAAATCAGTTTATATTAAAGAAAGTAACAAAGATATTTATAACAGAACGTTAGGAACCGTTTTTTATAATGGCATAAATATCAATCAGAAAATGGTTTCAAGTGGATATGCTTGGGTATATCGCTATAAAGGTGTGGCTAAAAATAAGCAATTAATAGCGCTTGAATCGCAAGCCAAACAAAATAGAAAGGGACTATGGAAAGATAAAAACCCAATAGCCCCATGGAAATTCCGACGTTTAAATCAGAAATAAATTTTTCATCAAGAATTTATCAATTTATTTTAAAGCAGGATAAAGAGATTCTAATTGTTTAAGTGCTTCTAAACCTTGTTTACAACCTGTTTCTTGATCACTTGAGGACATAGCAGCAACTTGTTTTTTACCTGCTTCTAAATTTTGTTTCATCATATCAGTTTGCTGTTTTGTTGCTGCATCTTTAGGTAAAGATTCAACTAATTTATCCACTTTTTCAAAATAAGTTTTACAACTATCAGATAAATCAGCCATCGCAGCAGAAGATAAACTTAAAAGTACAGCAGAAACTAGAAATTTTTTCATTATTTATTTTTCCTTTCAATTTATAAAATTATCTTTTTGATAATATTAGTATATTTATTACACCTAATATTGCGGAAAATAATACATTAGAGATTTTGGAAAAGCAAATAAAATATTTTGTAGGATGTAGGAAATTATCAGCATATTTAAAATATGCTGATAAAATATAAAGATGGGTGCAGAATTACATTACAACAACATCTGCTGCAGCTGGGCCACGTTCACTGTCTTGAATTGAAAATTCAACCTGTTGACCTTCACCTAAAGTTTTAAAACCTTCACCAGAGATTGCAGAAAAATGTACAAATACATCTTTGCTACCATCAGCAGGAGAAATAAAACCATAACCTTTACTTTCGTTGAACCACTTAACTTGACCAGTTTTCTTAGACATAATAATCTTCCTATAAAATAATTTAAGCCAACAAGGCTAATTTAAAAAAAACATAAAACTTGGACTACTTATAAACACTGAAACGTGAAAGCTGAAGAGAACTAATACTAATGTAAATAGAAAGTAAACTACAAACTGCTTAAATCAAGATGTCACTAAATAAATCTGCACGTTATATGCTGTAAACTATTAACTCATATATTAATTGTTAATGCAAGTGTTGTTTGTAAAGTTTTACAAATTTATTTGATAGGCAAAACCTAAATTACTTTCAATCGTTAAATTAATTTAATTTTTACGTTTTAATTAATTTTTAGCATTTTGCCAAATGTAAATTTTAGATTAACTTATTTTTCACTCATGCTTTGAGACTTATTTATTGTTGCTTCAACAGCATCAATAACCGCCGCTCTGAATCCCTTTTCTTCAAGCATTTGCACACCCTCAATGGTCGTACCGGCTGGTGAACATACCATATCTTTTAATTCTCCAGGATGTTTACCCGTTTCTAGTAACATCTTTGCTGACCCCATTACTGTTTGGGCAGCAAATTTATAGGCTTGTTTTCGAGATAACCCCCCTTTTACTGCCCCATCAGCTATAGCTTCAATAAACATAAATACAAACGCTGGAGAGGATCCACTTGCACCTACTACAGCATCAATTAAATATTCAGGTACAATTTCAGTTTCACCAATACAATTAAATAATGTTTGAACCGTAGCTAACTCTTCCTCTGTAACTTCTGTATTTGGCGTGATTGAGCACATTGCTGCGTTGACTAAGGCTGGTGTATTTGGCATGACTCTAATAATTTTTTGTTCATATCCCACACATTTTGCAATCGTTTTTATACTAACTCCTGCAGCAATAGAAATCACAATAGTACTTTTTTTTAATTCTTTTTGGATATCATTTAAAACATCGATAATCGCATTGGGTTTTACAGCCACAATAACCATATCCGATTCTTTTGCTACATTTCTGGCTGAATCTAAATTATTAATTCCATAAGATTGATTAAGTGAAATCCCTTTTTCTGGATGGGTATCATAAATATTGATTTGGTTACCTGATACAATTTTACTTGATAAAATACCTTGTAAAATAGCATTACCCATATTGCCTAAACCTATTAAACCAATGCGTTGTTCCATTTTTTACCCCTTTTTCATTTGAACTTTTTAACATTAGTATAATTTATTTTTTTAGAAAACTTTAAATTTTATTAAATTACTGATCATTACAAATCATCACTTTGCATTATTTGCATACCATATTGTTGACCCGTTTGCATTAATGAAAGTATCTGTTTAGTTTTGCCTTCGTTGATAAGGTTGCTTACCGCAGGCGTATTAATCAAAACTTCGAATATCGCTTTACGCTGCCGGTTATTTGTGACTAATTTTTGGGTAATAATTGCTTTTAAGCTTGTCGATAATTGTGCTCGTATAAAATTATGTGAATGATTTTCAAAGACATCAATAATTCGGTTGATACTTTTAATTGCCGAGCTTGTATGTAAAGTTGCAAAGACTAAATGTCCTGTTTCAGCGGCGGTTAACGCAGCTTGAATAGATTGTTTATGCCGTAATTCGCCAAGCATGATAATATCGGGATCTTGTCTTAAAATACTATCAATTGCCGAGCCAAAATCAGAAATCTCACGTTGTTGAATAAGCGATTTATTATTTTGATAAATAAATTCTATCGGATCTTCTAAAGTAATAATATGTTTTGTTGCTGTAATATTGATGTATTGTATCAATGACGCCAACGTCGTTGATTTACCGCTACCCGTTGCACCGGTAACTAAAACAATCCCGCTTTGAGTTTGTGTTAATTCAGGTAAAATTTTTGGGGCTTTAATTTCTTGTAAACTTGGAATTTGGTGATTGATGACACGAAAGACAGCTGAAATACCTCGCATTTGATAAAATATATTTACTCGAAATCGCCCTATTTTTGCGGGATGATAGGCGATATCAATTTGACCATTTTGTTGTAATCGATTTTTTTGGGAATCATTGAGTAATTTAAATAATTCTATTTCCAAAACTTGAGCTGATAGTTGAGAAACAGACAAAAATTGTAGTTGTCCATTAATTCGCATACAAGGCACTTCGCCACTAGATAGGTGCAAATCCGATGCTTTTTGGGTTACACTAAGTGATAATAAAGAATGTAATATTAATTTAGACATACTAATGATAATTAGGTATAAACATGAATACAGTACATGACAATTTAATGGCTATAAAAAAAGATATTGAGAAAATAGCTTCAAATTGTGGTCGAGATCCCAAAAAAATTGAACTTATTGCGGTAAGTAAGACCAAACCAGTTACATTAATTACAGAAGCTATAGACGCAGGACAACTCGCATTTGGTGAAAATTATGTTCAAGAAGGTGTAGAGAAAATAAATTATTTTCAAAAAACGATGCCAAATTGTCCTCTTATTTGGCATTTTATTGGCCCTTTGCAGTCGAATAAAAGCAAGTTGGTTGCAGAACACTTTGATTGGATGCATACAATTGATCGTTTCAAAATCGCTCAGCGTTTAAGTGATCAGCGCCCTGCCAATATGGCTAAATTAAATGTACTTATTCAGGTTAATATAAGTCAAGAAGCCACCAAATCCGGCGTAAAACCAGAAGAAGTGTTAGCTTTAGCTAACCAGATTATTACATTACCTAACCTTTGTTTACGTGGTTTAATGGCTATCCCTGAAATCGAAGATGATTTCGATAAACAATTCATTATTTTTTCAAAAATGACGGCGCTTTTACAACAATTAAAAATTGATATTCCTTATGTTGATACATTATCTATGGGAATGAGTGGAGACATGAAAGCGGCGATTTTAGCTGGTAGCACAATGGTTCGTATTGGTACGGCAATCTTTGGCGAGCGAAAGTATTTATGATATATTGGCTCAATGACTTTCATTTAAGGAGTTTTCAATGGAATTGATCTACTTTCTTGGCAAAACGGTAATAACGTTTTGTCTGTATGTTTTAATTTTACGTTTGTGGATGCAGCAAGTCAGAGTTAATTTTCATAATCCAATCACTCAATTTATTGTAAAAGTTACTCAACCTATTATCGGTCCAATGCGCCGTTTTATTCCTTCAGTAGGAAAATTTGATTTTGCAACGTGGCTACTTTTGTATTTAGTTGCTTTAATTAAAATTTTGTTCATCTTTAGTTTTATCCCCATAAATTTACCATTTAATGTTAATTATTTATGGTTTGCTTTGGTAGCAATTTTGCATGCTATGGGTTACCTGCTATTTTGGTTATTGCTATTCAGAGCGATTTTGAGTTGGATTAGTCGTGGACAATCAGTACCTGACGAAATTCTTTACCAATTAACAGAGCCATTAATGGCACCAATTCGTCGTTTTATTCCACCTATTGGCATGATCGATGTTACGTTTGCAATTGTGGCTGTCGTGCTTATGTTTATGAACTATTTTGCCACCAAAATTTTTGGTGCGCTGTGGATCATTCTTTAGATGATTTAAAAAAGGAGCTGTTGCTCCTTTTTTTAAATGATATGATCTTCCCAACAAATCACATCTTTTTCATATACAATTCGATTTTTAACCGATATTTTTAATTCATGCATTAGTTTTTTGTTGCCCGCAATCAGTGGATGCCATTCAGGTAATTCCCCATTTTTTTGGAAATATCGATAAGAACAACTCAAAGGTAGCCATTCAATAGTAAGTAAATTTTCTCGAGTAAGCTTAATGCAATCGGGTTCATATTTGAATCGATTAGCGTAGTGTTTACATTGGCATGTGTTGGCGTCGAGCAAATTGCAAGCCACATTAGTGTATAAGATTTCGTCAGTGTCCTCATCCATTAATTTGTTCAGACAACATTGTCCACAACCATCACATAGTTGCTCCCATTCATCATCGCTGAGTTGATCTAAAGTCTTACCTTTCCAAAATGGCTCAATCATGCTTTAAAATCATCTTCTTTTAACATTTGTAAGAAAAACCCATCCGTTTTAATCTTTTCTTCGATTTCTTCGGATGTCCCAACTACAAAACGTCTTTTTCCATCTAATAATACTTTCATAACAAATATCGGAGAACCAAAAATTGAGAGTATTCTTTCAGGTATACCAGAAAAATCATTTTCATTTTTCATATACAAGTAACAATTTTCTTTTTTTGGACTACGATAGATATAACACCACATCATAAAATAAAACCTTTAATCAATATTTAGAAGACTATTTTGTAAATAAACACCTGCACCAAATAGCCCTGGATCTTCATGTGTAATCACATATACAGGAATTTTTTTGACCAGCGTAGACATTCGCCCTTTATATTCAAAGGCAGATCTAAACGGCGAAGCTTTAAAAAATTCAATAAAACGAGGAGCAATACCACCGGCAATATATACTCCCCCTTGAGTATTGAGCGTTAATGCTAAATTACCGCCAAATCTTCCCATAAATGTACAAAAGTAATTTAAGGTTTGCAAACATAAATCACAACTGTTTGTTAGTGCTTTGTTGACAATGATATCTGGAGTGATATTAGTTAATGGTTGATGATTAATTTGCTGTAGGGCTTGATAAATGTTAATAATACCATTTCCTGATAAAAATCGTTCGGCTGAAACTCGTCCAAATTTTTTACGCAACTGAACCAAAATACGATCTTCTTCTTCATTTATCATGGGTAATTCTGTATGCCCACCTTCACCGGACAAACTTACCCAATGCTGATTAACTTTTATCAAATGTGAAACGCCAAGCCCAGTTCCCGCACCATAAATTGCTATAGGATAATTTAAATTAGGCTCATCCCCTCCAATTTTTACCAAATCTTGCGGTGACAATCTTGGAATGGATGTCGAGACTGCTGTAAAATCATTAATCACCTCAAGTTTTTTTAGTTTGAGTTCTTCAATTAGTTCACGACGAGAAAATGACAAATTGTTATTTGTCATAATAACAGTATCAGTATCATCAATTGGACAAGCGATGGCAATGCACGCAATTTCAATTTTTACGGTTTGCGCTTGAAGATAATTTTTGATTAATGTAAGTAATATATCTTCTTTTGAAATGAGAATTTTTGTGATTGCCGATAGCTCATTTGTAACTAAATTAAACAATGCAAAACGGGCATTGGTTCCACCGATGTCGGTGACTAGTGCGTACTGACTCATGTTACTCCCTTTTTTGACAAACTAATTTTACTAATGATCTAAAATCGATATCTTTCAATACTTATTGTATTTGGTCATTGAGTTTAAAAAAGCATAAAAGGCAACCTTGTTGTCTCTTTGTTGTTCGTGGAGTCACTCAGTTCCCTTTGTTAACTTTTGAAATTAACTCATTTTTTTATTCACTGCCTTAAAAAGGCTAGGTTAACATATAATTAACGTCTATGTTTATAACCATTTTTTAAGTTTAAAATAAATATAGGGTGCTACACCGGCCAATAACATGAGTAATAATGAAAATGGATAACCGTATTCCCATTTCAGTTCTGGCATATTCTCAAAGTTCATACCATATGCAGATGCAACCACAGTTGGCGGTAAGAATACAACTGATACCACTGAGAAAATTTTAATAATTCGACTTTGTTCAATGTTGATAAAGCTTGTTGCTGCTTGCATTAAAAAGTTAACTTTTTGAAATAATGATTCATTATGTGGCACCAATGATTCAACATCGCGAATAACTTCACGTGCTTGCTCAAGTTGTTCTGCCGGCATTTTTGCTCGGCGAACAAGGTAGTTAACCGCACGTTGGCTATCCATTAAGCACAATCTTACTTTCCAAGCCGTATCTTCTAGTTCAGCTAACGATGTCATAGCTTCGTCGTATTGCTCTTGTGCAGAACGGTCCATAATTACTTGGCTCAATTCTTCTAATTTACTATAAATACTTTCGATTTGATCGGCTAGCTGTTCAACTTTAACTTCAAACAAATCCAGCAATATTTCATAAGGATTTCCATCAACCATGCTTTGATATCGAGATCGCATACGATATAAACGAAAAGCAGGCAGATCCCGTTCACGCAAGGTAAATAATCGACCATTGTGTACTGTAAAAGCAACGGTTGAATTTCCCGCCCGATCTTCAGCATCTTCATAAAAGAAGAAAGAGTGAACATGCAATCCTTCATTATCTTCAAAAAAACGTGCAGAGGCCTCGATATCATCTAATTCAATACTGGTTGCTAAATTTTGTCCTAAATGAGTTAAAACAAAATCACGATCGGCTTCTTCTGGTTCAATTAAGTCAATCCAAGCCGCATTGTTGATGTCGCCTTCATTAACTTTTACTAATTGTTTGTTCTTTAGTCCAAACGCATTAATCATAAGGCCCCCCTTAAAGAAAAGTTTCTAGAACATTCTATTAACAAATGTGGCGCATTATACTCGTAATATCTTTAAATTCCTATGTCTAAAGTTATTTTTGTAATGTTAAAAATAGAAGTAATATTCCAGAATTAAATTAAAAACGATGATGTTGCTGTTGTCTCATGTTACAATACGCAAATTAATTATTTAAGCAATTTTTAGGAGTTTATAATGGCAAACCGAGGAATAAATAAAGTCATTTTGGTGGGTAATTTAGGTCAGGATCCAGAAGTTCGCTATATGCCAAACGGAAGCGCTGTTGCAAATTTTAGCGTAGCAACTTCAGAATCATGGAAAGATAAACAAACAGGTGAAAACCGCGATCGTACAGAATGGCATCGTGTGGTTGTTTTCGGTAAATTAGCTGAAATTGCTGGTGAATATATTAAGAAAGGAACACAAGTTTATTTAGAAGGTCAATTACAAACCCGTAAATGGCAAGATCAAACTGGTAACGACCGTTATACGACAGAAGTTGTTGTTAATCCAATCGGTGGCACATTACAAATTTTAAGTTCACGAAATGGTAATGATAACTTCGATGATAATGCACAAAATTGGGGCCAAAGTGCGAATAATATTTCAACTGCGCCTGCCGCTGCAACTCGCCCAGCAACTCAAGCCGCACCCGCTGCTCAACCTAAAGCACCTGAACCACCAATGGATTTTGATGACGATATTCCTTTTTAATTTTCCTCTCCCTTTTAAAATATTGGGCGTAATTAGGCGCCCATATATCTTATCTTTTTAATTTCAATTATACTTATAACCTACCAATTTTTTTCATTTTATAGTGTTATGTTTGAACTGATACAAACTGTTGGCTTTGGTTTAATATTATTTATTCCTCTAACTAATCCGTTAACTACTGTCGTACTTTTATTAGGTTTGTCGGGTGATATGACCAATGAAGAGCGTAATTATCAATCTAAGATGACTTGTATTTACGTTTTTATCATTATGGTTGTTTCTTTTTATGGTGGACAACTAGTGATGAGTACTTTTGGTATTTCCATTCCAGGCTTGCGTATTGCTGGTGGTATGATTGTTGGTATTATTGGATTTAGAATGCTGTTTCCTCAACAACCTTCTCATAGAACATTAGAAGCCGATGCTAAAATGAAAGAAGTATCGAATAATATTGCTTTTGTACCGCTAGCCATGCCAAGTACGGCGGGTCCTGGAACGATTGCAATGATTATCAGTATGGCTTCAACAGTAAAAAGTGGAGGTTATGATATTTCAAGTTGGGTTGTTTATACATCTTCAATCTTTGTTCCGCTTTTATTGTGTATTATCCTTTGGTTCTGTATGAGAAGTGCAGGCAGTATTATGCGTTTTATGGGAAAAAGTGGAATTGAAGCGACGTCAAGAATAATGGGATTCTTATTAGTTTGTGTTGGTACTCAATTTATTATCAATGGTGTAAAAGAATTAATCATGAGCTTTCCCAATATTTAAGAAACTAAATCATTTTAAAAAAGTTGTTTATTAAAAAAATGTCGTTTACTTAGGTTAGCTCATTTAATCATGGTGTTAAATCATAAATTAGGAATATTTTTTATCATTTCCACCCGCATTAAATAATCATAAAGCGGTAATAGTTGTTTAAAACCCTTTGATAATTTGTCAGGTAGATCGCCGTTTAGCAAATCCTCAATATTGGAGTTAGTGACCATTGCGGCTAAACTTTTTCGATTATACCACGTTGCTATTTTTGGATCTTGATCTTTAATTAGAGGGCGTTTATAACTTTCACCAACAAGTTCAAATGGTTTTTTAACACAGCGAATCATGTCTAAAAATTTTGCACTGTCATTAAGAATTTCTTCACGAAAAATATCCATTGTCTGCTTTGATGCACAATAATAGCCAAGTCCATAACGATAGCAATCTGGTGCTATTTCAAAAAAGTAAGCTGGCGCTTCTTTCCAATCTCGGTTTGGTCGTTTAAATGTGAGCCATAAACGACTACGATATAACGATTTATCTTTCGAAAAACGTGTGTCACGATGTATGCGAGATATCGTTTTACCAATAGCGGGTTTTGTTTCAAACCATTCATCAATTTTGAGCATGTTGGGGGTTAACTGTTCTACTAACAGCCGGAATGGTTTGATCAATTCATTATCATAGATTGATCGGTGCTCTTCAAACCATGCTTTACTATTATTAATCCAAACATCTTGTAAGAAATTAAGTCCTGTTTGAGTAAAACCAGAAAATTGTGCCATATTTTAATCCTTGAATAACTTTCTGACTTTTTCTAAGTCTTCTTGCGTATCCACCCCAATAGCAGGTGCTTGTTTTGCAACCGCCACATGAATTTTTTCACCATACCAAAGTACACGCAACTGTTCTAACATTTCAATCTGTTCAAGTGTAGAAGGTGCCCAATTGATATATTGACGAATAAAACCAGCTCGATAGGCATAAATCCCGATATGTCGAAGATAAAAATCACCAATACTGGTTTGTTTGAAAAGATCTTCAGATTTTGCAAAGCGATCCCTTTCCCAAGGAATGGTTGCTCGTGAAAAGTAGAGTGCATAACCATCTTTATCAGTCACAACTTTTACTGCACCAGGATTAAATGCTTCTGCAGCTGAATCGATTGGAACAGCTAATGTTGCCATTCCTGTTTTATACTGTACTAAGTTTTCAGCAACTTGATCTATGATGATTGGCGGAATTAGCGGCTCGTCACCTTGTACGTTCACAATAATTTCATCATCAGAAAATTGATAGGCATTAATAACTTCTGCTAATCGTTCTGTACCCGAATTATGTTTATTGCTAGTCAGAATTACTTCACCGCCATAAGATTTCACCACATCGAATACTTGTTGATGATCAGTTGCAATAATGACCCGATTTGCTGAAGACTTTTTGGCTTGCTCCATCACTCGCACAATCATAGGTTTACCATGAATATCAGCAAGCGGTTTTGCCGGTAAACGACTTGAAGCATACCTTGCAGGTATAATAACCGAAAAATTCATAATTAAAACCTTTTACCTATTCGTGAACTGAAATTGAGGAATCCAGTGTTTTCGCTTCGTTTTCCAGTAACACAGGAATATTGTCTTTGATTAGATAAACAAGTTTATCCTTTGGACATATTAGACTATTTTGTTCAATATCATATTGAAGTTCACCATGACATTTAGGACAAGCTAGCGCCTTAAGGAGGATTTCTTTCATTTTTATTCTCTTTTAGATTTTATTTCTTCTAACAATGAGCAGATTTGATTAGTTACCTGATTAGGCAATATTGCCTCTATGGGTAAATACCACCAATTTGGTAATGTAAATTGGAAACATTTTACCGCATCTTTTTCTGTCATTAAAAGGGTTTGATCTTGTGTAGCAATATTCGCTAACAATGGCAATGTATATTTTTGGTGATCCGCAAATGGTACTGTTTTAATCACATCAGCTTTGAGTGTATTTAGCATAGTAAAAAAACGGTTGGGATCACCAATACCGGCCATAGCACAGATATTTTTTAATAAATGCAATTCTATTTTTTCTTTTGTTAATAAATTTACTGCATATTGCGGTTTTAGTTGCATTGTATAAGTTTTTTCGGGAAATCTTTCAGCTAAATGACTTTTAGTTTCGCCATTAATAATAATAATATCAACAGATTTTAATCGACTTTGTCGCTCCCTCATTGGCCCTGCCGGTATCCACCAACCGTTACCAAATAAGCGTTTACCGTCAACAACTACAATTTCAATATCTCGCTTTAATGCATAATGTTGTAAACCATCATCAGTTAAAATTGCATCTAGTTGATAGTTATCTAATAAAGCTTGTACTGCTTGACTTCGATTGGGAGAAACGGCAACAGGCACATGTGTTCGTTGATAAATTAATACTGGTTCATCCCCTGCTTGTGCTGTGGTTGTTTGTTCATCTAAAATAAGAGGATAACTTTCTGCTTTTCCACCATATCCACGTGAAACGACACCGATTTTTAAACCTTTAGCCTTTAAAGCTTCAATTAATTCTATTACCAAGGGAGTTTTTCCATTTCCACCTACCGATAAGTTTCCGATTACGATGATAGGTACTGGTGATTTCCAAGATTTTAATATTCCTGTTTTGTAGAGTTGGCGTCTAACCAATGTTATTAATCCATACAACCATGATAATGGCATCAGTAACCAATAAAAATGTGTTTTACCATACCATAATTTTTCAATCATTGTTTATTCACCATTGAATTATGCTTTTATATTAAATTTGCTATTGTAATCTATTCTGCTGTTTATTGACTAATCCAAATCATTTTAGTCATTTTTACTTTATACATTGAGAATAATCTAACAAAGCATAGTTAAGTAAGCCTTTTAAAAAATTATCCTATTTTATAATTTTAAAATCGATTAAACCAATGTTAAAAGTTTAAATTTAAGAATATTTAATCATTCAGTATTACTGACAATAATTTTAATATAGAAGGGAAACAATAAATAAAAAAGGATTCTTATCAAATCCTTTTTTATCACTGAGAAAATGAATTGATTATCAGTAATTAATCAAATTTATTTATCTTGAGATGTTTTTTGCAAATATTGTTGAAAATCTTGCTTATTTCCGTCAAAAACAATATTACCACCATTAAGCATAATAACTCGATCAACAAAGCTCAGAAGATTAGTTCTGTCTGTTGCAATAACCATTGTTTGTCCTTGTTTTGCACGTAAATCAAGTTGTGCTAACAATAACTGCTCAGTATTCGGGTCTAACTCGGCGCTAGGATTATCTAGAAATGATATATTATGCGGAGATAAAATAAATCGAGCTAAAGCTAACTTTTGACGTTGTAATGTCGTTAACGGAACAGGCAGTTGACGCCAATAAGTATCAAGACCATTATTTAAAAAAGGTAACAAATTTTGCAAATTCACTTGCTTTAATACTTCTAAAGCGCGATCATGCGAAATTTTGTCAGATTTATTATTTAGTGTAAGATATTCGTATACTGTTTCGCCGATAATACCACTATATTGCCATAGATAATGAGTTTCACTTCGTAACGAATCGGCAATAGATTTAGTTAACATAAAACCATTCCAAGTTATGTTGCCTTCATCTGCTTCTAAAATACCTAATAATAATTTTAGTAAGGTACTTTTACCTGACCCTGGCCCACCAACTATTGCTATCCGTTCACCTGACTTGATTTGCAAACTGATATCGTCTAAACAAGGTAAGGAAGGATGATATTTGAAACTGACTTTAGATGCCCCCCAACCATTTTTAGGTCCGTTGAAGCCACTTAATAATCCATTTTCATTTTGTTCTTTATCAAGAAGCGCATTAATCTGTTTCATGGAGTTAGTCATACGTTCAAGATTGGGTAACATATGCATTAACGAGAAAAACGGTTGACTCAAACGACCACCAATAATAATTGTCGCAAATAAACCTGCTGGCGACATATGACCTGTCTGTATTAGGTAAAAAGCGACAATCACGGCAAGCACAGTTTGTAAACTAGTTAAACCCATTAAAAAAGAACTACAGCGGTTATGAATAATATAACGTTTTTGTTCATTTTGCTGCGCTTTTTCATTACCGGCTAGAAAGGTATGAGTCGCTTCTTTATAAGAAACCGAAGACTGATAATATTCAAGGGTTGTCGGTGAAAAAGGAACTTGAGCATTTATCGTTGGAATAGATTTATTTTCAAAATAAAAAAGCGTGATACGAACGATTGCACATATAAAAATGAAAATAGGAACAACGATTAACCAACCCGCAACAATCGCAATAACAATAAAATAAAGCAGACTGAAAACCAGATCCAATACCGTGCTTGAAAAGAACGTTAAAAACTGCATTCTAAACACATTCCAGTTATTCATTGCCTCAATCACTTTGCGTCCCCATTGAGTTTTAAAGCTAGGCATAACTTGAATAAGTTCAGAAATAATTTTAGGTTCTAAACGATATTGTACTAAAGATGAATATTCACACCCCAATTTTATTCTATCCATTCTAAAGTAATACTCAACTAAAATAGCCAGCATTACACCTAAAGATAGTGTCCATAGTGAAGAGTCAGCTTGCCCGGGTATTACCCGATCATATATCGCATTTAAATATAATGGAATGAGCATGATAAAGAGATTGATTATCAGAGTTGTCCAAAAAAGACGACTGATAATCCTATTTTCTTTTTGTCCCATAACCAATAATGAACGCCAACTTAATTTATTTTTTCTTTCAGTTAGCAAGACACGCCAAGTCGCTTTTGGCAGTTTTTCTAATTTAACATTTTTTTCATTTTTTATCTTATTAGAATGAACAGTAAGCAGCGACCATCCTGTTTGTTCTTCAAAAGCAACATATAACCCTTTATTAACAGCATTATGTTCTTCGGAACAAGGAAATAGTTCTATACCAAGATATTTTTGTGCTAACTCAAACAACATCTCTTGGTTAGCAGTCTGATCTAATTTTCCAATCTGCTCCTGCCATTCCCATTGACCAACAGGCAAAGATAATTTTTTTGCGGCCTCTGACAAGACCGACTTTAGTTGAAAAATATCACCAGAATTTGTAGATAATTCACTATTCATAAAGATATTTGATACCTATACATGATTCCAAGTTAATGTATGGGTTCCATCTGTCCACTGATCAACACCCGGTGAAATTTCAGAATGTACCCAAGTACCTGCACTATCTAAAATTTGTAATGAATCAGTACTATCGGTATCAAATCGAATATTGTTATTATCCATATTCTCAAATAAATCACTTAAATTTACGAGGATAAAATCACCAGCTACCCCATCTTTAAAATTGAAAATATCAATATGTTTAAATAAATTTTTATTAACGACACTAAAATCAAACGTTCCAGCTCTTCCTTTTTTGGTAACACTATCTATACCTAAACCACCATCAATTGAGTGATATCGATTGAAATCGGATAGCGAAGTGAATTGAAACTCGTCATTAAAATTAGTTCCTGAAATATCGGTAATGGAAGTAAGTGTATCTCTCCCCCAATTTCCTTTAGAAACAGTCATATCTTTATTGTTAGTAACATAAACTCTTATACCTTCTCTTAAATTAGTATAATCTATTTTAGTATTACCACTAGTATTCACTATTCTATCATTACCACTACTGCCGTAAACAATATCATTTCCAGCACCAGTATGAATTTCATCACTTACACTACTACCATAAAATTCATCATCTTTATCGGTTCCAATGATTTTGTGTATATTCACGATACGATCTTCTTTACCATACCCATTATCGCTTACTATACCTGTGTCAAGATTTGCTTTAATTCCATTTGGTGATTTATATTGAACAACTGCATTATTACCAATGCCAATTAATGTATTGTTTCCATCACCACCAATTAAAATTCCTTTTCCTGATATTATATCGTCATATTGTGAACCATGTATGTTTTCGATATTTTTTATCGTATCTTTTCCGCCAAAACCATTAGTCGCCGTACCATTACCGTTTGCATCTAACGAAACAACTACACCTTGAATTCCATCATCGTAATAGAGCCAGTCATTACCAGCGCCACCGTCTATGAAATTATCACCACCTTTAGCATGGATATGATCATCACCTGCACCAGCAATAACGGTATTACCTTCTGTTTCGTTTCCATAAAACTGCAAAGTACCACCTTTAATGGTCACATTATTTATATTCTTTATTTCAGCATCATAATTATTAGCTGTAATACGATTGTTTTCTAAATCAACAATATACGATCCTTGCATTGTTTCATCTAAAATAAGCGAGTTAGTTCCACCACTACCGTCAACAAATGTTGTACTCTGGTTTATGATAAATGTATCATCATATTCCGTACCAACAAATTTTGTAAATCCACCCGCTGTAAAACTATCCTGAAATGCCTGTCCGTTGATATCTTTTATTACTGTTCCATTAGTAGCGTCTATCTCAATCCCAGAATTCTGCGCAACAATAGAATAACGACTATAATCTAACGTATTCGTTCCATTATTTTTAGCAATAATTTGGTCATTACCCAACGAACCGTAGATGATATTTTCCGACCCACCACCAACATGAATAATATTATCAGCATCACTTCCTTCAATAATATCATCAAAAGCTGAACCAACAATATTTTCGAAATTTGAGACCCTATCTACACCATCATTACCATTGCTATCTTTGGTACCATTTTTGGTTGCTACTTGATTTTTCAGGCTGATTTCAATGCCATTAGCGACATTACTATAATCGATAGTATCGACACCATCTCCACCATCATAATAATTAGACATTCCGCCTTTGCCTACAATAAGATAATCATCGCCAGCGCCAGTACTGATTAGATAATTAGTGTCATTAGCCAATTCAATACGATCGTCAAAATCTGTTCCAACAATGCCATTTATGTTAGTTAACTGATCCGCACCACCAAAACCATTTGAATAGGCACGTCGTGTTTTAAGATTTACATCAATGGCCGAAGTTGCTAGATGATAATCTACAACATCAATTCCTGTACCACCAATAAAGGAGTTATAACCTTGCCCAGCAACATAAAGATTATTACCTGCTTCACCGTGAATTACAGCTCGACTAATTGCATCACCTTCAATATAAAAGGTATCATTACCTTCACCACCATATATTGTTATACTACCTTTGGCAGTTTTAAAGATATCATCATGTTGACTACCTTTTATTGATTGAATATTCTTTAAAGTATCAGAACCATCAAAGCCATTATTGATAACTTGTTTATCTGTTTTAGAAAGGTCAACATTAATTCCTTTTGCGGATTCTTGATAACTGGCTGTACTATTTCCACCATTACCGCCTATTAGCGTATTGTTACCCCCCATACCTATTAGGATATCATTACCACCATTACCAATTATAATATTGTCTTTATCATCTCCAATTAAGACATCATCAAAACGTGTACCAGTAATGTTATTAATATTTCGAATTGAGTCATTTCGACCAAATGCATCGGTAACAGTGCCTTTAGTTAAATCAACGTTAACTCCGTTATCAGTGGTTTCATAACTTATTGTATTAATACCGCCTTTTCCATCTATCTGATTATCTTTGCCGCCACCAACAAAAAAGATATCCTTGCCATCACCACCAATCAAGTTGTTACTTTCTGTTAAGCTTCCGATAAAGGTATTATCACCATTGTTACCAATAATATTTTGAATATTTTCAACTTGTTGATTTACAGCTCCTGTAACAGTTTTCGTATGTAAATCAATAATTAAATCACCTTTTACTTGGCTATAATCTACAGTATTAATTCCAGCTCCACCGTCATAAATATCTTGTGTTGTGCCAGCAATAATGACATCATCGCCAGCACCGCCAACAACATGAACATTATTAGCGGAACTTGATAACAATATGTTTCCATCGATATCAATAAGTGATGAAGGGGAATCAACAACTGAAAAATTAAAGTCTTCTGTTACAGTTTTTCCATTTGAATCAGTGTATGTTACCGAAATCGAGAATTTATTAATCTGATCTTTCGGATATACAATAATGATTTCATTGAGCGATAAACCATATTTATCACCCTGCGCTGTACCGCCACGAATGATTTCATAGTCAGAAGGAAGCCCTGTTATGTTACCTATTGATTGAGCATCATCAAAAGAGACAATACGAAGAATTTTACCTTCTTCAATATAATTTTGATTTGCTACGTTAACCGTCCAATCAGCATTTTCTTGCGAAAGATCAACCAGTGTTGTTGAATACTGCGCATTGGCTGTAACATCCGTTCTTGCTGATAGATTACCACCACCGACGTCGTAAACATGTTGAGCACTATCTATTAATCCTTCCCACTGATAAAGTTTAACATTAGGCATCTTTGGCGTAATACTTGCAGGTGGTTTACTTTCAACAATAGGAACTTCACCATCGATACTTGATTGATACTTTTCTGAATCTGAACTGGATGATGAACTCTTCTTAAAGACAATATCTGCATGAGGTGACTTAAGTTTTGTAGGCTTCACTTGCATGTCTAAATCCATCATATTTTCAAGTGAAGATTGAATTTCATTTGATGACGTGTCTGCACCACCACTTGTATCAATAACAATAAAATTGTCTGTCATGTTTGTCGTGAGATCAACCGTTTTATCTTCGACACTTTCGACAGTGATATCATCCTCTTTAGTGGTAAGTTGTTCAGGTGCTTTTGTTTCAATGATCTCTGGTGTAATGTCTTCAATTTTCGCTAAACTCATAATTTCATATGAATTTAATTTTTTTCCATCATTAAATGCTAATGAAAGCACGCCTCCATTTAAAGAAGCTAATTCGGCTCCCATCGTTAAAATCAATTTACGATTGTCACCTGTAGTAATGATTAAATCCGAACCATTAATTGACAAAGATACTTTATCTTTTTCCCATGAAGCATTAATTTTATTGTCTTCATAAGTAAAAGGAATAATTGAAAGAGCTGGCTCCATCGGTGTTAAGGCTGTATTTGTGTTACTCATAAACTTGTCTCACTTCTTATCTCTATTTATACTCGGTCAACGATTAATTCATGTGTGCCATCTGTCCAAATTTCTTTTGAACCATTTACACTATGTGACCAAGAAGAAGAATTTATTAATGCTAAACTGTCATTACTATCTAAAACAAATTCAACTGAATCTGTATCCAAAGCATCAAAAAAGGTCGATAAATCAATGGAAATTCTATCCATGCTATTGTCTTTGAAATCAAAACTGTCTATATGTTTAAAAATAGTTGAACTTCCAAAAAAGAAATTATCTGTTTGACCAGATTTTTTAACAACATCAAATCCTTGACCTCCGTCAATACATTGATAGCCATTTAAATCTGCTAATGAGGTAATTTTGAATATATCATTACCATTGGTTCCAATGATGTTTTCAATACTTTTATAGTTGTCCACACCTTGATTACCATTATCATGGGTTTTGACAATTGTGTTAGTATTAAGATTAACTTCAATTTTAGTATTATTTAATTCATTATAAATTAAAGTATCATTACCGCGATCGCCATTATAACTATCGTTTCCTTTAGAAGCGTAAAATGTATCGTTTCCAAATCGTCCGGTTATAACATTGTCGTTATCATTGCCTCGAACAATACTATCACCCGAACCAGTTACAACTTTATTGATATTGATTAGTTTATCTGTACCTGAGGTTCCCCCACCGCTTTTTACAGCAATACCTTTTTCTAAATCGATATCCACATTTGATGCATCGCCATAATCAACCCACGCATTTTTACCAACGCCTTCTAGTGTATCGTTACCAGAAAATCCTCTCATTTCAGCGAAAGATTTAATATAGTCATTGAATTCGGTACCATAAACGGTTTCGACATTCACAATATGGTCTTTACCACCATAGCTATTTTGTGTTGCATAACCTGTACCACTTTGATTGAGTTCTACTACAACACCTTTTCCAGTAGTAGAGTATCGATAACTGATTATATCTGTGCCACTTCCACCAAAAATTTCATTATTTCCGCCTAAAATATAGAAGGTGTCATTTAATGAACCGCCGACAAACTTTGTTGAACCCGATGTTTTAGTATAGCCAATATTACCTGAAGCATTTGAAAATCTAACTTCATCAATATTTTTTACGGTGTGATGAAATAAATGTCTATCTTTAACATCATCATCAATCTGATTAGTATCAAGATGTGCGACCATTCTTCCAGACATACCACTATAATCTATGGCATCATGACCTGAGCTACCATCAATTGTTTGATTTCCTGCTGCAGCGATGAAAACATCATTGCCTTTTGAACCAATAAAAGTATTGAAATTGGTAAAATTATCTGTACCAGAGGTTTTAGTAACAGTTCCGTTACTCATATTGATAGTAACACCGTCACTGAGAGCATCATATCTTAATGTGTTTACACCTTCTCCACCATCAAGAATGTCATTACCATAATTGCCGTAAACTGTGTCATTTCCAGCCCCAGCTAAAATACTTAGATCGTTAGCACTACTGTAGATCACATCATCAAAATCAGTCGCTATAATTTTTTGAATGTTTGTTATGTTATCTTGACCACCAAAGCCATTTTTAGCAACATCACCCGTTACTAAATCCATTTCCAGACCTGAAGTTGCATTACTGTAATCAACAGTATTAATGAAACCTGCGCCTTGACTTCCTCCATCAATTTTATTGTTGCCAGAACCTGCTATGATTGTATTATTACCAAGACCCCCATCGACTGAATGATCACCATTACCTAAAACGAAATAATCATCAAAATTAGTTCCAATGACTTTATTAATATCCTTTAAAATATCGATGCCTGAGAAGCCATTGTCATAAACAATACTTTTATTGAAATCAATGCTAATTCCATAAGCTGCATTTACATAACTAAGGGTGTCAAAACCTGTTCCCCCTAAATAATTGTTAAATCCTGCTCCTGCTTCATAGGTGTTATTACCACTATTTCCACTTAAAAATGTGATGCTCGCTTCATTACCACTAACTTTAAAGTGATCATCACCAGCGCCACCATCAATAATGGTAGTGCCAACACCTGTTATGAATTTATCATCATAATCACTTCCAACAATAGCTTGGATATTAATTAATGTATCTTTTCCACCGAATCCATTATCTTCAACTTGGTTATTATCTTTTGTTAAATCCACTTCAATTCCAGTTTCCGCGTCTGAATAGTCAGCGGTGTTAATTCCCTCACCACCATCGAGTGTATTATTTCCACCTCGACCTGATAAAGTATCATTACCTTTACCACCAACAATGAGATTGTCTTGATCATCGCCTATTAAAATATCATCAAAATCACTACCAGTGATATTTTGAATATTTTTAACTGAGTCTGAGCCACCATTACCGTTATTAATGACTTTATTTGCAGATAAATCAACGTGAACACCGCTAGTCACATTTTCAAAGGCAATGGTATTGATACCTTTACCGCCGTCAATAATGTTGTTACCCCCACCACTCATAATCGTATCATTACCATCACCGCCAGTGAGTATATTATTTTCTTGGCTATGCCCAATTATGGTATCGCCATTATTGCTTCCAATTACATTTTGAATATTTTTTAATGTATGGTGGGTATTTTTGGCGTCAGTTTTTCCATTATTTAAATCAATAACCAGTGATTCTTTAAGTTGGCTATAATTAACTGTATTTGTACCTGCACCTCCATCATAATGTCCATTTTGATTGCCTGCGAAAATAGTATCATCACCACTACCAGCGGTGATATCAACATTATTTTTGGTTGATGAAAGTTGAAAATGCCCAGTATTATCAACAATAATTGCTGGGTGATCGGTAATATCAAAATTAGCCTGTTCATTTACTGTATTGCCTTGATTATCAATATAGCTAAAAGCAAGACTAAAAGACGATTTTATTCCTTCAGGATAAATAATTAAAAATTGATTTGCAGCTAATCCAAATTCTTTACCGAGTGCCGAATCAGCTGTAATAATTTTCATATTTCCGAGTTGACCAGTAACAGAAACGACACTTGTTGCATCATTAATTTCTATAACGCGACCTATTTGCCCAATAGGTAGCTTCGTTTCATCATTAGCGTAAATTGTCCAATTTTCTGTTTCTCCCGATAGATCTATATGAATATTCTCATATTGGATATTAAAATTTTCTGATTCAGCTGCTTCATCATTACCAGTACCCGCTATCCAAATTTTACTCCAGTTATTAACAACCGATTTGATTTGTAATAACTTTATTGAAGGAATATCGATTTCATCAGAGCTATCATCGTTATTGTTATTATTATCATTGATATCGATAATTTCATGAGATTCTGCAATAAATTTTTCCTTAGAAGATTCGGCTGTATCGGATGTTGAAGGATACGGGATATTTTCTGAAATATTGTTATCATTATCACTGATAGTTGATGAAGAATTTTTTGAAATAAGCTTTTCAAGATCTTCAACACTCTCTTCATCTTTTTGTAATTGACTGTCTAAATTATTCACTACGATAATTTCAACAGATTCATTAGCGACAGGTTCGATAACTTCATGTTCATCTTGCCCTTTCATCTCATTTTTTTCAGTAACATCAGATTCATTATTTTCAGTTAACTTTGGCGCAGTGTTAATAGATTGAGACTTGGAAATCAACTCATTAGCATTGATTGTAACCCCATCTTTAAATGAAAAAGTAAATATATTTGGGTCTAATGATGCTAGTTTAGCAGCTAATGGTAATATTAATTTCTTATCACCAGACTGAACAATCAAATCAGTACCATTAATTAATAATTCAACATCTTTATAATTAACGGGTATATAGTTTTCTGCATAGGTAACAGGAACAACAGCTGTTTCTGATGATGCAGGCATTGGTAATTCATTATATTGTGACATCTATTTATATCCATTCATCTAAATAAGTTAAGGTTCGGAAAAAACAAGAGAACTGTTTGACAATAAGGGTTTTAAAAAGTATTCCAGTAATGTCCTTTTTCCAGTCAGCAAATATGCATCGACACTCATACCTGGGTACATAGTTACATTATATTTCTCAGAAGGAACTTCAATACTAACAAGGTAATATCGACCTAAATTTTCGTCTGAAACAGCATCTGCACTGATAACAGATACTCTTCCCTCTAGTGTGTTAGCATATGAAACGTCAAAAGCACTGATATGCAATCTTGCAACCATTTTTTCCCAAATACGATCCCTATCTTCTGGTCTTACTTTTACTTCAGCAATGAGAGGAACTTCTGAAGGTGCTATTTCAACTACTTCTCCCCCTGCTCGAATAACTGCACCTGTATGAGCAACAAACAGACGCTGAACTACACCATCGGCAGGACTGACAATTTTTGAATTTTCTCGTCGTCCTTCACTGTGCGTTCGCGAGTTATCAACATCGCTTAAATTGATATTAACTTGGGTTAGTTGTTTTTGAACATCAGATATGAAGTCAGCTTGAATCTGTTCATATCTTGCTTCATATTCTGAAAGTTCGCTATTTAATCGTGGTACTCTTAATCTGGACTCATTAAGTGCGGTTTGTATTTGCTGATTTTCAAGTTTTTTCTGAAGCAAAGCTCCTTGTGCTGCTGCTCCCTTAGCTACCATGTTTTTGTACAGCTGTACTTCTTGTTTAGCCAACTCCGCTTGTTTGCTAAGGTCATCAATTTTAGTGACCAATTCTAAAATTTGCGCTTTCTTCTGTTCTACTTGAGCATTAATAACTTGTTTTTGAGCCCTTAAAGCTACGGATCTTGAATCAAATAAATGCAATTCATTCGTTATAATTTCATCTAATGATTTGTCACCCGTAAATTTAGGTTCAAATTTTTCATTACTTAATTCTGCATTAAGTCGTTCTATTCTAACCAATAATGCTTTGCGTTCAATTTCATTTTTGGCAAAGCTTTCATTAACATAGCTATTATCAACAATCGCAATTAATTGTCCTTTAGTAACATGTTGCCCTTCATGTACCAAAAGTTGTTGAATTACGCCACCCTCAGGGTGTTGGAGAGTGATATTTCGACTTTCGACACGAATAACACCAACACCTTTAACTAACACATCAACTTTAAATAACGAAATCCAAATTAGAAATAGAACGATAACAAGTAGTGTTCTACCTGCTATTCCTGTTGGCATATAGTTAGCTAGTTTTTTTAAAACTACCACTCCATCTTGAAATTTTTCTCTAAATCTATCTTTCATTTTGATTCAAATATTGTCATTAATTTGTTGGTATTAGTTGGCAACGATGACCACTTTAATTTACCTGTTCTAGTAATTTATTATGCCTATATTTTAGTTCTGTATCATTCTTTGACTTTGAATCTCTGAAGGCTGATTTTCAACCATATTGACTTCATCATCGCGTAATATACGGATAGATACAAATCCAATATCACTCCTATTAACAGAAGCATTTTCTATTTTTACTTTTTGAACGGAAACTTTTCGAGATTGTAAAATACTAAACACTTCTAAACTTCGTTGATATTGTAGACTTAAAGAAAAACCAACTTGTGCATCATCTGAGGAGGTAGCAAAAATAACAGCACCTTTTTCTTCAATTTGGTCTTTATTAGCATCAATCCATTTAATCAATTTTTCTTTATTTGCTTCTGTTAAGAAATTTCGATTTTTAGGTCCCTGAAAATCCAGACGTAATTCATTTGGATTGACCCCCTGATCATACTTATAAACATTAGTCACTAATTGATTACGCTCACGCAATTTAATCCCAACATTTTGTTGAGCAATAATCATTAATATTTGAAAAAGTAACGTGATTAAAAGATACACAAGTAATAATACTGTCATCATATCAACATATGCTGGCCAGAAATGTGAATTTGATTTCATAGAAATACCTTTCTTTTCATTATTTTAAGCTAAGTTTGAACATTCCATCATCTAACTTATCAGCAAGTAAATATAAACCGAGTGTAGAAAGATAATAATCATATAATGCTGATGATCGACTTACTTTCGCACTAAAGTAATCTGTTTCTACGGTTAATAAATCGTTTAGATTACGTTTACCTAAAATAAATTCATCCATATATAATTTGCGAGTTCTACTTGCATCATCTTCGGCTTTCGATTGTATTAGGTAAGTATCAGTAGAATTAAGCGCATCTTCTACCAAATTATTTGAAACTTCTTTAATATCACGTACCAGTTGATTGTAAGAAGCCATACTATAACTATATCGAGCTACTGCTTGACTGATTCTTGATGAATTAATACCACCATCTAATACAGGCATACTAACTTGTAATGAAACTTTGCCACCGATGAAATTGCCATTTTTATCACTTGGATGTTGGAAAGGTTTACTATACGAGCCAACAGCATCAACTGACGGATATCGCGCACTTTTTGCAACCTCAATTTCTGAACGAGCACTGTTTAACTGAGCCTCAGAAGATTTAATATCAGGGTTATTTTCCAACACATTATTCAAGATTTGGTCATATAATTGACTTGTAATAAATACTTCTTTTAATTTTACAGGATGGGTTGGCGCCGAACGACCTAACAAAGAATTTAACTCTTGAATCGATTTTTTCAATTGAAGTTCAATTGATTTAGAAGCATTTTGTGCATTGGTTAATGCTAATTGTGCCCTGATTAATTCTGACTGAGGTGAAAGCCCTCCTGTAACTTGTACACCAATAGTATTTACAAGTTGTGACATTTCTTTTATATAATCTTGAGCATAATCTTTTTGTTGAGTGTAACGACGCACATTAAAATAAGCTTTCACTACATTGAATGTAACTTTATTTTTTTCATAATCAGCAACATATTTAGCTGATTCACGAAGTTGTTTTGCGCTATCTACACTATAACGTGTACGACCAAAATCAAGCAGGTTATATTGAAAAGAGACCTGAGCTTGAGCATATTCATCATTAGACCTTGATATCGAGCTCATTCGATCGAAGGCTTTATCGCGAGTTTTAGCTAACACATTAACTTTAGGATAGTATGTTGCTTTCATTTCATCTATTCTTGCATCTGCTTCTTCTAATCTCGAGTTCGCAGAAACAGTACGCAAGGAGTAATATTGAGCAAGTTCTATGGCTTCTGCTAAAGATAATCCTCTTGATTCAATATCAAAACCATTTTGCAATATACTAGGTAATTGTTTATTAGCTAATAGAATATTTTCATTTGCTTCGTAAGTATTTTGGGTATTTGGTAGCTCATGTTTAACAGTACAACCAATCATAAGGGACGAAAGCACACTTAATACGATAATTTTATTTTTCACAACATAATCCATATAACAAATAACTATTTAAAAATAATTAACTCCATCTTATCTTTAATAAAATAGAGTTAATTAACTGTGCTACACAAAGTATTAACTCAATTTTGAACAGATGCTCTTAATGTAGTCATTTGACTAACACATTCTTGCAAAAGTTCATTTTGTTGACGTACTACTTGTACTACTGCTTCGGAATCACTTGTTTTCATACGAGCAACGGATTCAATTGTTAATAACTGTTGGCGAACACCTTCCATTTCAGATTGCAAACATGTCAGTGTTTCAGCTACTTCTTTAAATGTTTGAACTATTTGTATGCGATCCGCATTCATTCCACCAATTGCTTCAACTAGAGCAGTACGATTTCTATCTGTTGAGGTATAAACATTTTCAATAACTTCAATTGTTTGACTTTGAACCTCATTAATTTTCACCGTATGTTCATCAATTGCATTTAAAGCATTATTCGCTGTTTCTAATTCGACTTGAATACTTTTTAAAATAGGTTGTTGACCATCAATAGAGGCAAGCATTGAATTGACACCTTCTAACTCACTTTGTATTTGCCCCAACACAGATTGCATAGAATTGAATATTTGGTTTTGTGAGGCAAAACTCTGCTCTTGCTGTTGAATGAGCTTATCAAAATAATTAGATAATTTATTGGTGCTTTCAATCTGTTGTAATTGATTATCTTCGAATTTTTTCTGATAATTAAGAAATTGATTAAATGAATCTAATAAAGCTGCATTTAAATTCGTTGTTTGCAATTTAACGTCAGAAGGTGATGCAAGAGCAGACTCAGTAGAACTATTAATTACACTTGATATAGAAACGCCTACATCATTAGCATTCGTTTTAGCCCAATCTTCAACTGAAAAATAGATATTATCAACTATTGAGCCTAATAAATGCGCTAATAAGCCCATTACTAAAGAACCCATTAATCCAAGAAATGATGCAGTAAATGCTGCTGACATGCCACCTAAAGGTGCCGCAATACCACCAAGTAAAGCTGAAATATCACTGGTATTATTAGTAACAATATCCATTGATTCACGGATACTGCCCATTGTTAAGATTAATCCAATGAACGTACCTAATAACCCTAAACCAACTAATAAACCTGATAAATAATCTGCGCCAGATACACGGTGGGAAAAACCATCTTTTAATTTGTCTAGAACAGAATTACGGATTTCTGGACCTGAAAGTGCCAAATCAGATACACGCCCTCTTAACCCTTTAACTGCACCTTTAAAAGGAAAGTTATTTAATTTATCAAAATTATTGGGATTTTCTGAGGCTACTGATAAAAACTTTTTCCAGCTATTGATTCCACTCATTAGTGAAACAGAAACAATAAAAGTATAAATTACACCAATAACTTGCATTGAAATAATAGCGGTATTGATAATTTTATTATGATTAATAGCTTCTAAAAGATCATCAAAAAAATATGCATAAGCTATTACTATTACAAAGAGGATCAATAATATAAATCTTATCGATCGTTTAACAGAATTCAACTTCACTTTATCCATCCTTAAACTAAATTATAAAAACATTCATAATTTAGTATTACTATATTTATTTTCCAATTTTTTATAAAAAATTAATATTCATCAATCTTCTTAACGAAAATATGATGAATTCTTATTATAATACTGATTAAAAAAATTGAAACCTTTTTATTCAAAAATTTCCAAATAAATATTATTTAGAAATAAAAACATTTAAAAGAACTATAATAAACCATTATCTTTGTTAGCATTAATAAATATTGCGCTTTTATTAAACTATAATTTAGAAATTTTTAGATCAATTTTTTACGCCAATTCGCACCCTAAAATTGCATGAATAATTATGGCGAATCATTTTATATAACTTACTTAATTAAGTTCAATATCCTCAAGATAATTATATTATTAGCCAAATGAGCTATTACTGAGATTTTATAGAAGAGCGTAAAAATTTATTTTGTAAAATAAATTAACTTTTATTACAGAAAATTAACAATTAAGTATTTGTGTTGAATTCATGTTAGCAAATCTTATGTGATAGTTTTTTAGAGAAGATGATTGAAGAAATTAAACTATTTTTTTAAAAGGAAATTGAGTTAATATACAGGCAAATGACCAAACCAATTATGATACCACCGAGGATTTATTTCATTCCTCATTGTTTTCAACTCCCATTTATGATGATAAAAAACTAAACTTATTTGTCCTGATTGAGATGTGGTATAAAAATTTAATTGTCGATCTTTGTAACGTGCTATAACTTTATTGGAAGGCAATTTCCAAGGATTATAACGGGCAGTCGACAAAAGGGACACGCTAGGGTTAACAGCGTTTAAAAAAGCATAACTTGATGATGTATTACTACCATGATGAGGAATTTGCAAAATTGTTGATTTAAGTGTATTTCGATATTTTTCAATCAATTGATACTCTTGATTTTTTTCTAAGTCACCTGATAATAATACTGAAAATTGACCATCAGTAATGTGTATCACACATGAATCTTCGTTTTGCGCATATTCAGCCAGATGAGTTGGCCACAATACAGTTAAACTCAGATTATTCCATTTCAGATGATTTTCTGATAAACAGTGATAGTGATTTTTTAATCTTGACGATGAACTCATCAGCCATGCATTGGGATAATGTTGTTGAAGTAGAGAAAGCCCACCAATATGATCATTGTGTTGATGGCTAATAATAATTCCCTTAACATCTAAATTGTGCCTTTGTAAAAATGGAATGATTATACGTTCCGCAGCAGAACTATTTTGCCACTGTGCCCCCGTGTCATACAATATTGCGGATTTCCCATCATGTATGACAATTGCCAAACCATGACCGACATCTAACATATCCATTCGCCATAGATAATGCTGTTTTTTAAAAAATGGACTCACTATTATCATGAGTAAAATGCAGAGGGTTATAGTATGACGACGCCAAAATTCCGTTTTCAGTATAATTATGACCAGCCATCCAATAATACTTAATAAATAAAAATCAGATGAAGTAGTAAACCAAGGGAAATCAATTAGCTCCAGACAGTAAAATAAATAATCAAGTGACTGTTCAGCAACAAACCAAAACCATAATGCGAAATAGAAACAATCAAAAAAACTGAAACAAAGTGCTATTAAGATTGATGGAAAAGTCATTAGCGATATGATTGGAATCGCAATTAAATTTGCCAAAAGTGCCATAATACTGACACCTTGAAAAACAAATAATTGTATTGGTAACAATAACGCCGTTAAACCTAATTGTAGATGTATTAATTTAACTAGGTAACCCCTTTTGTTATATTGATTCTTTTTTGATAACGGAACCCATTCATATAAAAATATTAAGCTAACAACAGCATAACAAGATAACCAAAAACTTTCAGACAAAATCATTAATGGATCGGTTAATAATAATAAGGCTATTATTCGATTAACTTTCTGCCATGCACTGATATGTTGGTTTTTACAGCGTAAATAAATCCATATCCCTAATGCCATTATTGCACGTAAAGCAGGAGGATTGAATCCTGTTAACCAAGCATAAAAACAGGCGCATAACCATCCGATTACGATTGGGACATATAAATTATTGAATCGCTGTGGAATAAAAAACAACATTAATTTGACCAGGCTGTAACACATACCAAAGACTAACAAAATATGCATACCCGATATCGCCATTAAGTGAGCAACACCGGTATTCATCATAATTTGCCGATAATGATGATCAAGTTGAGAGCGATCACCAAAAGCCAATGCAAATAATATCCCACGGTAATGAAACAAATACATATAAGGCAAAGCATGATCAACAATCGTTTGTCTAATATCATTTTTATCTTTCAATAATTTAGCATTAATGATTTTTGCAGATAATAATGTCCGATTGGCTATAGCATAACGCTGGCTATCAAATCCTCCTTCATTTAAGTAACTATGAACGACCTTTGTTTTTATCGTTAATTGCCAAATTTGACCTATTTTAGGTACATTAACATTATCCCAATAAATTGAAATTGGGATAGGAGTTGATAATGTTTGATGATTACTATCAAGAATAGTCCATTGCAGATAGTAAGGATTTATTTGGTGAAATGGATGTCGGATATTGATACTTTCGACTTTGGCCTTGACGACGAGTGTTTTGTCAATGTAAGGAGCGATATTGATTAAATACTGTTTAGAATATGCTGTCGACCATAAGAAACTTAACATAAATATACTGATAAGTAACAATGTTTTTCTAAATAGAAATGTACTAACAATGACAGTAATCATCACACCAAAAGCTATCGCATACCAAAGTATGTCTGAAAGTAATTTAGACATAAACATTAATGGTAAGCAGCCTAATGAAAATGTAATTATAAGTAAATCATGTGAATAAATTTGCCGCATTGGCTCAATTTAGGCTATCAAATTAATAATAATTTAGCTTAACCTGTCAATAAATTATGCTCAGAACTTTTTGATAGATATTGCGATCTTGGTTCCAATCTTAATTTGCATTTGTTAAAAAACGATCATTATGATAAGAATATTCTTGAAACGTATTTTGATAGGTGTTAAGGCTAAAATTACTTTAAATAGTCATCAGACTTTTTAATTATTTTTAAATAACGGTTTAATGTGTAATCTATATATTAATTGAGGGGGTAATAAAAAAGCCTTTGAGATAACTCAAAGGCTTTAAAACTAAATATTATTTTAGAGATTATGCTTTAGCGGCATTATTTACTCTTTCACGTAATTCTTTACCTGGTTTAAAATGAGGAATGTATTTATGTTTAACCTCAACATTACCACCAGTTCTTGGGTTTCTCGCTTTACGTGGTGCACGATAATTTAAGCTGAAACTACCAAATCCTCGAATTTCTACACGATCGTTGCTTTCCATAGCTAAAGCGATCTGTTCAATAATATCTCTTACAGCGTCATCAACAAGTTGCACAGGAAGGTGTGCCCGCCAGTTGACTATCTTTTCCACTAAATCTGATCTGTTCATGGTCACTCCTAAGTTATGTATGTGATATATAATTTATTCATTTTATACCACAAAAGAAAAAGAGGGCAAGCCCTCTTTACTTTTTAATTGAATATTTTTTACTCGGTTTTTGATGCAGCCTTGAATGCTTCAGCCATTGCATTAGTAAATGATGCTTCTTCTTGAGTTGAAGTATTATTTACAGCAGCAAGCGCTTCTTTTTCGTCAGCTTCATCTTTAGCTCGTACAGATAATGAAATTGCGCGAGTTTTACGATCGATATTAACAATCTTAGCCTCGACTTCATCACCAACTTTTAATGCAGTTGTTGCATCTTCAATACGTTCACGTGCGATATCTTGAGCTTTTAAGTAACCTTCAATGCCTTCTGCGATTTCAATTGTTGCGCCTTTAGCATCAACAGCTGTTACACGACCTTTAACAATTGAACCTTTTTTGAAGTTTGAAGCAAAGCTACTAAATGGATCATCTTCAAGTTGTTTAATACCTAAAGAGATACGCTCACGTTCTGCATCAACTTGTAATACAACCGCTTCGATATCATCACCTTTCTTATAAGCTTTAACTGCTTCTTCACCTGGCATATTCCAAGAGATATCAGAAAGATGAACTAAACCATCAATACCACCATCTAAACCGATGAAGATACCGAAATCAGTGATTGATTTGATCTTACCGCTAACTTTGTCACCTTTATTGTGTGATTCAGCAAATTGTAACCATGGATTTGGTTTACATTGTTTAAGACCAAGAGAAATACGACGACGTTCTTCATCAATTTCAAGTACAATAACTTCAACTTCATCACCTAAGCTAACCACTTTAGATGGGTGAATGTTTTTGTTAGTCCAATCCATTTCAGAAACGTGTACTAAACCTTCAACACCCGTTTCAATTTCTACGAAACAACCGTAATCAGTTAAGTTAGTTACTTTACCAGTTACTTTAGTGCCTTCTGGATAACGTTTAGCAATAGAAACCCATGGATCTTCGCCTAATTGTTTTAAGCCAAGAGAAACACGTGAACGGTCTTTATCAAATTTAAGTACTTTAACAAGTAACTCTTGACCCACTTCAACCACTTCACTTGGGTGTTTAACACGTTTCCAAGCCATATCAGTAATATGAAGTAAACCATCAACGCCACCAAGATCAACGAATGCACCGTAATCAGTAAGATTTTTGATGATACCTTTAACTTCAGAACCTTCTTGAAGATTTTCAAGAAGTTGTTCTCTTTCTGCGCTATTTTCAGATTCAATTACTGCACGACGAGAAACAACAACGTTGTTACGTTTTTGATCTAATTTAATAACTTTTAATTCGATTTCTCTATTTTCAATATGAGAAGTATCGCGTAATGGACGTACATCAACAAGCGAACCAGGAAGGAACGCACGAACGCCATTAAGATCAACCGTAAAGCCACCTTTCACTTTACCATTGATAACACCTAAAACTGTTGCAGCATCTTCAACTGCTTTTTCTAATGTAAGCCACGCTTCATGACGTTTAGCTTTTTCACGAGATAGAATGGTTTCACCAAAGCCATCTTCAATTGAGTCAAGTACGACATCAACAACGTCGCCAACTTTAACTTCTAATTCGCCTTGGGCATTTTTAAACTGCTCTACTGGAATTGCTGATTCAGATTTTAAACCAGCATCAACTAAAACAACATCTTTGTCGATTGCAACGACAGTACCACGGATCATGTTACCAGAACGAGTGTCTAGTTGATTTAAAGACTCTTCAAAGAGTTGAGCAAAAGATTCAGTCATATTTATATACTTAAATTAATATTAACGTCCACATTACATCATGTCTTGTGGGGTTGTTTATGATACTCCACTCGTCCTTATAATGGAGCTTTGTTCACGTTATAAGTAAATTTACAACGCAAGTTTTTCGTTTATATACGTAATAGATTGATTAAATACATCTTGAATAGAGAGTGATGTGGTATCAATTATTAGTGCATCTGTTGCAGGTTTTAATGGGGCAACGGCTCGATTACGATCTCGCTCATCACGCGCAGTTATCTCCTGCAAAATTTCGGCGAATTTAGCATGTTTTTGCTTATCTTGCAACTGTTTCATTCTTCTTTCTGCTCTTGAGTGTGGGCTAGCATCCAGAAAAATTTTTACCGGCGCATCAGTAAATACAACTGTCCCCATATCTCGCCCATCAGCAATTAACCCCGGTGCTTGCCTGAAATCTCTTTGCCGTTGCAATAATGCTGCCCGAACTTGATTTAGCGAAGCGACTTTAGAAGCAGCGCCTCCAGTCTCTTCAGTACGAATATCTTTAGAGACATCGACGCCATTTAATAGTACTTTGACTTCGCCATGACGGGTATCAAATCTTAAAGGTAAATTTAATGCTAATTGAGTTAATTGTTGTTCATCATCCAGTGCAATATGATGATTGAGCGCCGATAACGCAAGCACTCGATAAATTGCACCAGAATCTAAAAGATGCCAATTGAAATGATTAGCTAACGCTTGGCACAACGTGCCCTTCCCCACACCACTAGGGCCATCAACAGCTATAACAGGAACTAATGTATTCATTTAGTATTCACTCAATCGTTTAAATTGTTCAAAATAGTCAGGAAATGTTTTCATTGTACATTTAGGATCTAATATAGTCACGGGCGTATCGGATAATGCCACTAATGAAAAACACATTGCCATACGATGATCGTTATAGGTTTTTATTTCAGCATGTGTTAAAGAGTTAGGCGGGATAATCGTTATATAATCGTTACCTTCTTCAACCTTTGCCCCTACTTTACGCAATTCAGTTGCCATAGCAGATAAGCGGTCAGTTTCTTTAACTCGCCAGTTATAGATATTACGGATAGTTGTGGATCCTTTGGCAAACAAAGCGGTTGTTGCTATTGTCATCGCCGCATCAGGGATATGATTCATATCCATATCAATACCGTTAAGTTCTCCTCGGCTACACTCGATATAATCATCAGCCCACGTTACTTTGGCACCCATTTTTTCAAGTACATGAGCAAATTGGGTATCACCTTGTAAGCTTTTTTTACCAATACCGGTGACGCGAACAGTGCCACCTTTAATCGCCGCTGCAGCTAAAAAATACGAAGCTGATGAAGCATCACCTTCAACCAAATACGTACCTGGTGATAAATAAGTTTGTTTTGCTTTGATAACAAATTTTTGATAATTATCATTGATGACCGACACCCCAAATATCGCCATCATTTTGATCGTGATATCAATATAGGGTTTAGAGACTAAATCCCCTAAAATAGTAATTTCAGTATCGTTATCAGCAAGTGGGGATGCCATTAATAGTGCCGTTAAAAATTGACTTGAAACAGAGCCATCCACCTGAATATTTCCGCCAATAAAGCCCCCATGAATATGCAGTGGTGGATAACCTTCATTTTCAAGATAATCTATTTTAGCCCCGCCTTGACGTAGTGCATCAACTAAATGTCCTATCGGGCGCTCTTTCATACGTGGTTCGCCCGTAAGCACAATATTATTTTCGCCAAGACATAACGCAGCAGTTAGAGGGCGCATCGCCGTACCGGCATTCCCTAAAAAAAGCTCTAATGCGTGGGATGAATGTAATTTTCCGCCGACGCCCTCAACATCACAAATCGTGCGATCATTCGATAATTGACACGTAACACCTAATGCTTTTAGCGCATCAAGCATATAACGGACATCATCACTATCTAATAAATTTGTTAAACGTGTATTACCATGACTCAATGCAGACAAAAGTAGCGCCCGATTAGACACGCTTTTTGAACCTGGTAAGTTTATCGTACCATTAAATCTTTTTATCGGTTGTAATGTTAGGGATAACATGATAGTTCTCTTTATATTTTTAAAATTTATCTAAAGTTGCTTTCAACAATTCAATTGCTTGTTTATCTTTAGCACTATTTTGCCACAATTTATCAAATAACAAACGGTATCGCTTAATCGCATCATAAGATGAGGTAATAGAAGCAATCCCTGTGGTCACATTTGGTAATTCACCTAATCGAAATGGGCTCATCGCTAACGAAATCGGGCTTTCATTTTGATAAAATAATTGAAAAGCAATAGATGGAATAGCATGCTCTGTAATAGCAATGGTTGGCGAATAAATTTGTTGTTCAATTAATTCAATTAAGTGATAGACTTCTTTGCGAGCTAATAGCATGCGTTCGGACTTTTTACCTGGTGAAAGATTTAAATTACCGACTAAACCAATATGTAAAAAACGCTCTACATTGCGTAAACTAATTAAATTAATGACTTTAGGCACTGATTGATAAAATTGTGTTTGTCGTTCTTTTAAAATGGCTAACGTTGTTGCATATTTTTTTAAATTAATTGAATCGCCCGATTCATCTAGCATCATAGCAAGATGAGAAAGATAATCTGGTGAAGTGAGTAAAAAAGAAAAAGGATCAAAATGAGAATAAATATGTGTTGATTGTTCTTCAAGTTGGCGCATACGTTCAAAAAAGCCTTCACCACTTGAATAATATTCCGTATCAATACCAAGCAAGCTCGCTAAGGATGTATCTAACAAAGTCGCTAAACGTCCTAATGTTTCGATTTTGATAATTTCACCCTTTTCTAAACGATAAACCGCAGCTCTTGAAATTTTAAGATTTTGTGCAATGTCTTCTGCTTTTAAGGAAGCTGCTATACGATACGCCCGTAAACGCTGACCTATCGCACAATAATCAATCGATCCACTATTCATAATTCACTCAAATCATTCGGATTTCGGCAGTGTAACATAAGGTAATCATATTGCCAATTTGCAATCCAGGCAATTTTGTTCAATTCATCATACCATTAACTTTTTTATATCATTTTCAATTCATCAATATATGATTTTTAACTCAAGTAATGAATAATCTATCATCCATAATTAAACAGCGTCATAAATATTGGCATTAGCAATGTAAGCAAAAAACCTTGCACGATAGCAGGTGGCACTATCATTATACCAGCTCCTTTTTGTAACATAGGCAAAGTAAAATCCATAGACGTTGCACCACATAAACCCAGTGTTGTTAATTTATACCGTTTTATTAATGTTGGAATAAGTATAATGGCAAAAAGTTCACGTAATATATCATTTAAAAATGTGGCACTACCAATAATTGCTCCATGCGCTTCAGTCATTAAAATACCTGACAAAGAATACCAACCAAATCCAGATGACATACCTAATCCTACACGCAAAGGGAGATCTAATAATAAAGCGGCTACCATTCCACCAATAAAAGTGCTTATAATGACAATTAGCGTTGTTGCAATACCGACTTTGTTAAGTAAAATTTGTTTAAGTGAAATATTATTACTTCTTAACTGAATACCAATTAACAAGAGTAAAAAAACTAAAACAACCTGAATAATGTTTTCGGTATATTGCCATACAAACAATGGAAAAAGTCCGACTATAAATCCCAAAACAAGTGCAATAAAGACACGTAATGATTCCAATATCATTTTTACGCGTGAACCAAAGGTTTGATTAGCACTTGAAGTTTTCCACGGTAAAAATAGGTCAAATAACATAAGAAAGATAAAATTACCGCCAAAAGTACAGATAAAAATAATAACAGTATAAAATAGAATGTTTTGCAAATTCGTCGCGAGGTTATCTAAATGAGCAAGTTCTGCGCCCATGATAAAAAGAATAAAATAAACCATCCAACTTAGAATTTGGTTAATTTTAGCTATCCATTTTTCTTGTTTGCATTTAATTAAATAACCAATGCACAAAGGCACAAGTGCTATTAGAATACCAAAATACATATTTCATTCCCTACCAATTAATTTGAGGCGATTATTTTATTAAGCTTTAATTAAAAAAATCGATAAACAACAAGTTGAATATCGATTGTAATCAATTTTGATAATTTGGCACTACATAAGGTAATAATCATTACCTTTACTCTATTATATAAATGATGCTAATTGTGTTTCAATATTCAGTTTGAGTTGATCTAACAAAGCATAACGATTACGGTATTCAGAACGTTTTTTACTCGCTATATCTTCTATCGATTTTCGGCTAATTTCAGTGGGTAAAATAAATAACTCACGATCGTCTTGTTGACCATCGATCGTTAACCAAAAATCATCATAATCGGACAAAATTCGTTCTTGTCTGCTGTTATAACGCCAATTGTTATAGACATGCGTTTTATTTCCAACCGCCACAATTTGCTCTAGCTGAAAATAATGTGCAATGATTAATGCTGCCTCAACGGCGACTCGTTTTGGAAATAATCCATAACATTGCTTAGTCGCTTTTTGCACCCGAACTCGCGCTTCATGATGACCGCTACCTTGCAACCCTGCAATAAATAAAGTCGTTTTTTGTTGATATTGAATGATTGAAAAAGTTAATGTTGCTAAATCAATACCCTCATTATCATAAAAATAAAGGCTTATTTCGCCTTCTCGAGCAAACTTGTTACGAGCTTGAATCGCAATTTGAATATTAGCCTCATTTTTTACTGTTAGGTTAGCCAATACATAAGGAGTTTTAGGATCATAAAAAGCCTTAGTCATGCTATCAGGCTGATTCGCTAAAAAATCATAATGACAAGCTAACGCATCAAAACGCTCTTGTTGCGACAAACTTGATGATAAATAGGGTCTTTGTAATTTACACGGTAAATTGGTTTGGCAAGAAAAATAGTAGCCAAGTAATGGATATTGTCTTAATTTATCTAACCATTTTAGTGTAATAGGACTTAAAAATAAGGTTCTAAAAAAAAATTTATAACGATAAGTCGGATTAAGCCAAAGTTCATTTAGCGGTAGTTTACCGGTACATAGCCAGTTAAAAAGTTGCCATTTGCTTTTTGGCTGGGACATATTCGTAATATTATTCATAAGCAGAAAAATAAATTTGAGTTAGTTAATTTATAAAAATTTTATATGTGGCTAAATTATAAAATATCAATAGATATCAAAGATTAGTCATAAATACCAACTATTAAGAGTACAATACAACATAAATCAACGCAACCTTTGCCATCGTATTCTATAAGAAAAGAAAATAAAAAACGGTGAACTGGTCACCGTTTCTTAGTTGAACAATTATTCAGTTTTATAAACTCAATTATTGTCCTTTCACTTCTTTAAGTCCGTTGAATGGAGCTTTAGCACCTAATGCTTCTTCAATACGGATTAATTGGTTGTATTTAGCAACACGGTCAGAACGGCTCATAGAACCAGTTTTTATTTGACCAGCAGCTAAACCAACAGCTAAATCAGCAATAGTTGAATCTTCAGTTTCACCACTGCGGTGAGAGATAACAGCAGTATAACCTGCATCTTTCGCCATTTTAACCGCTGCGATAGATTCAGTTAATGTACCGATTTGGTTAACTTTAACTAAGATTGAGTTAGCGATGCCTTTTTCAATACCTTGTTTGAAGATTTTAGTATTGGTTACAAAAAGATCATCACCCACTAATTGGATTTTGTGACCTAATGCTTTAGTTTGATATGCCCAACCGTCCCAATCGCTTTCATCTAAACCATCTTCGATTGATACGATAGGATATTGTTCAGTTAAACCTTCTAAATAGTGAGTAAATTCTTGAGCAGTAAACTCTTTATTACCTTCACCTTTTAATACATATTTACCTGTTTCTTTGTTATAGAATTCAGAAGCAGCACAGTCCATCGCTAAAGTAATATCTTTACCTAGTACATAACCCGCTTTTTCAACAGCTTCTTTGATACAAGCTAATGCTTCAGCATTTGAATCTAAATTAGGAGCAAAACCACCTTCATCGCCAACAGCAGTATTCATACCTTTAGCATGTAAAACTTTCGCTAAGTTATGGAATACTTCAGAACCCATACGGATTGCTTCACGTACGGTTTTCGCACCAACTGGTTGGATCATAAATTCTTGCAAATCGATGTTATTATCAGCATGTTCACCACCATTGATAATGTTCATCATTGGTAATGGCATTGAGTATTGACCTGGAGTACCATTCAAATCAGCAATATGTTGATATAGTGGTACACCTTTTGCTGCTGCTGCTGCTTTAGCATTAGCTAATGATACCGCAAGAATTGAGTTTGCACCTAAGTTTGATTTAAAATCAGTTCCATCTAAATCAAGCATGATTTGGTCGATAGCCGCTTGATCTAACGCATCTTTACCAACAACCGCTTTCGCAATTGGTCCGTTTACGTTTTCAACAGCTTTTAAAACACCTTTTCCTAAAAAGCGAGATTTGTCACCATCACGAAGTTCTAACGCTTCACGAGAACCAGTTGATGCGCCAGATGGAACGATTGCTAGACCAACAAAACCACCTTCTAAATGAACTTCAGCTTCAACTGTTGGGTTCCCACGAGAGTCGATGACTTCACGACCATGTACTTTAACGATTTTTGCCATGTTATTTTCCTCTATATGACAGATATATTACAAATGTAAAACTTTAAAACTATTTTTGTTGTAGCTGCTGATACTCCTTGGCAGCTTTTATAAAACTACTAAACAGTGGATGCCCATCTCGTGGTGTCGAGGTAAATTCTGGATGGAATTGACAAGCAACAAACCACGGATGATTAGGAACCTCAATAATTTCGACTAATTTTCTATCAGTTGAAAGCCCGGTTACTTTTAATCCTGCTTTTACAATTTCAGGTAATAAATTGTTATTCACTTCGTAACGATGACGATGACGCTCAGTGATTGACTCTTTTTTATACATGTCAAATACTAATGAGTTTGGTTCTAAATGACATATCTGAGAACCAAGTCGCATAGTACCACCTAAATCACTATTTTCATTACGTTGTACCACATTACCCGATTCATCACTCCATTCAGTGATTAACGCAATGATTGGATTCGCACAATCTTTAACAAATTCGGTAGAATTTGCGTCTTTAATTCCAGCCACATTACGGGCATACTCAATCATGGCGACTTGCATTCCAAGACAAATACCTAAATAAGGAATTTGGTTTTCACGCGCATAGCGTGCAGCAATGATTTTACCCTCTACGCCACGATACCCAAATCCACCAGGAATTAAAATCGCATCTAAGCCTGCAAGTAAATCCGTACCACGTGATTCAAGATCTTCTGAATCAATATAACGAATATGAACTGTTAAACGGTTTTTCAGTCCACCATGTTTCAATGCTTCGTTAACAGATTTATAAGCATCAGGTAATTCAGTATATTTACCTACCATACCTATGGTGACTTCACCAACAGGATTAGCTTCTTCATAAATCACTTGTTCCCACTCGGAAAGATCTGCCTCAACGCAATCAAGATGGAATCGATTGCAGACAAAAGTATCTAAATTTTGTGATTTTAAAAGAGCAGGGATTTTATAAATTGAATCGACATCTTTTAATGAAATAACTGCACGTTCAGGCACATTACAAAATAGTGCAATTTTTGCTCGCTCATTAGCTGGAATGATACGATCTGAACGACAGATTAACACATCAGGTTGAATACCAATAGATAACAACTCTTTGACTGAGTGTTGTGTAGGTTTTGTTTTAACTTCTCCAGCAGAAGCTAAATATGGCACTAGGGTTAAATGCATAAATAAGGTATGTTCTCGACCCACATCAACCGCTAATTGACGAATAGCTTCTAAAAATGGGAGTGATTCAATATCCCCAACTGTGCCACCGATTTCAACAATAGCAACATCGAAGCCTTTAGCTCCTGCAATAACGCGAGATTTAATCTCATTGGTAATATGTGGAATGACTTGAACAGTTGCGCCTAAATAGTCCCCACGACGTTCTTTACGTAATACATCGGAATAGATACGCCCTGTTGTGAAGTTATTTTTGCGCGTCATTTTAGTGCGAATAAAACGCTCATAATGACCTAAATCAAGATCCGTTTCTGCCCCATCTTCCGTCACAAAAACTTCACCATGCTGAATCGGGCTCATTGTACCCGGATCGACATTAATATAGGGATCAAGTTTTAACATGGTGACTTTTAAATTGCGGGCTTCTAAAATTGCAGCGAGTGATGCTGCGGCAATGCCTTTACCAAGAGAAGAAACGACACCGCCTGTAACAAAAATATAATTCGTGACCATTAATACCAGACCATTATTAATTTATAAGAACAATATTGAGTCGTTTTCAAACGATAAAAGCAACACAATATACGATAAATCAGACGGGAAAATAGTATAACAGAATCTGACCTTGCTCACAATTGAATAATTATCTTTAACAGATGTTTTAATTAAGCTGATTAGATATATTTAATGCTACTCAATCTAATCAACTTTAATTGGAAAACAGAATTATCCTCGGCAATAAATCTAAATTGTAAGATGAGCATAAAAGTTTTTAATCTTACTTTTACGAATTCGATTTTGTATCCGTTTCCAAACGAAAATTAAACCATTAAAAATCGTACCCAATGCAAATAAAGCAAATAAAGAGATACTTAAAATAATGGGTAACAACCTGTCTTGTTCATTAATTTGATATCTAATGTCAGGATTAATCGTAAATCCTGAGATAGAATTATCATCCCGATAATAGATATCTGAAACTAATCCAGAAAAATTGACTCGCCCCGATTGGCTATCCAAACTATTTAAAGAAGTGAAATTCGAAACCCGATTAGATTCTAAATCCTCTTGGTCTTTGCTATCCGTTTCGTTAAAAAACTTATTTTTCAGCGTAATGGTGAAAGAAGCATTATCGGTTTGATTATGAATTTCTACTTTTTCACACTTACTTTTTACCTTTTTGTTATATTTATCACAAAGTGCCCCTTCCGTGGTAACATTTACCCAATCGCCCTCTTTTAGATTGTTGGTTAATAATTGTGAACTATCATCAAAATTCCAACTTTTTAGATCATGATTCGTAAAGTGATACATATAAAAGATATTATCTTTGACATTGGCTTTTGCATAAACAATAAATGTCAAAATAATACCTACAAGAAAAAGCCATAAATTACGCCCCGTAAACTTTGGCGACCCAAAATTTTCAACCTCTTTCGAAACAGACAGTGTATAACCATAACGAATTATTTTTTTATCCTCAAAAGTAACATCAAGCTCAACATTGGTTAACGTATGCTCGGGAATATATGCTTGCCAATTATCAGGATAATTTAAAATAGAATTGTGACCAACAGTAATTTGTTTCGTTTTAGAGTTTTTATTTTTAACTTTTCCTCTTATTCGATTAACATATTGAATTTTGACTTTAGACTTTGGTTTACGGCGATAAAAATAGATAACTGCAACTAAATTTAGACCAAACAAAAACAGATCAAATAGTTCATTACTTTGCCAAAAATCTAAAAAATAATTAATTGTTAAAAAGCAAAAAAATACCGCAATTATCCCTTTATTATTTTTATTTCGATACGCTGATTCTAACGGTGTTTCTTGTCGTGTCATTAAAATTTCATAACCAAATTTTTGTTGATTTTCAATGCGATTGTTTATCGTCTCATTGTCATGATTATGATTTTCTGGATGTTGAACATCAAAAAACTCATTTGCCCAATACTCCATTTCATCATTTTCTAATTTTTTTTCATTGATGATATTTTGATGCGCTGCATAACGAATATCGTGATCATTTAACCTGATCACAATTGCATAGTCTTCAGTGAAAACTACTTCAGCCACATTATCATCTAAGATAAAACGATCCATATCATAGGGGATAACAACATCAATATTATTAATTTTATAAAAAAGTGTTTCGCCAACATAGTGATTAATATTTTGTTTGACTAATTTGCCAGATATAGATATTACATCTGAATTGATTAATGACGATTCTTTTACCTCTGAAGATAAATGTTTCGTTGTTTTTAGATAAGGTGTTATAAGACGTTCTTCTAGTGCGGATAATTGCCTGATAGGCTTAAGATCAACAATATAGTTTTTTTCCATTAACTTTTTCTTTTTTTTGGCACTTTTAAAGTTTTTTCTAATCGATGAAACGATCAAAACCAAAATGTGAATGACAAATATTAAACCAAGTATATTCATGTTGTGACTTATTCCTTATGAAACATTATTATAGTTATATTTAATCGATAAAATTGGTCAATCTTATTCTTTTATTTAGTGATTTGCCGTTTTTTCACTACGCGATAATCCAATAATTCCCGATCGAACCATTTCGACAATATGACAAGTTTCACGTATCGACAATAGGAAAGAATCAAGTTTTTCACTTGTACCCGATAATTGAACAATGTAATGCGTTGCGGTAACATCGACAATCGAGCCTCTAAAAATATCGGCACAACGTTTGACTTCATCTCGTGCATCAGACCCTTTAGCGGCCACTTTCACTAACATAATTTCTCGTTCAACATGAGGCCCTTCGGTTAAATCATGTACACGGTAAACATTGACAAGTTTATGAAGCTGCTTTTGAATCTGCTCTAGCACATGTTCATCACCTGTTGTTTGAATGGTCATTCTGTGCATGGTCGGATCTTCTGTCGGTGCTGTCGTGATGGTTTCAATATTAAAACCACGTTGTGAGAACAGACCAATAATTCGAGATAAAGCCCCAGGTTCATTCTCTGTTAAAATTGATAAAATATATCGCATTAGGTTCTCTCCGTTTTACTCAGCCACATTTCGTTCATTGCTCCACCACGTATTTGCATTGGGTAGACATGTTCAGTTGCATCGGTCATGACATCAATAAAGACTAATCGATCTTTAATTGACAAGGCTTTTTTTAGTTTTGTTTCCAGATCTTCACGTTTGGTAATGACCATACCAACATGACCATAAGCTTCCGCTATTTTTGCAAAATCGGGCAATGACTCCATATATGAACAAGAATGTCGCCCTGCATAAATCATATCTTGCCACTGTTTAACCATGCCTAAAAAACGGTTATTCAGATTTAAAACAATAACCGGTAAACCATATTGTAAAGCAGTTGAAAGTTCTTGAATATTCATTTGAATACTACCATCACCAGTTACACATACGACACATTGATCAGGAAAAGCAAGTTTCACCCCGAGCGCAGCAGGAAGACCAAACCCCATGGTACCTAGACCACCAGAAGTAATAAAATGACGCGGTTTATCAAATGGATAATACAAAGCAGTAAACATTTGATGTTGACCTACATCAGTGGTGACAAATGCATTACCTTGCGTTAATTTATACAAAACTTCAATTGCTTCTTGTGGTTTGATGCTTTCACCTTCATGACTATAAGCTAAACAGTGACGTGAACGCCAATGATCAATTTGTTTCCACCAATCCACTAATGCATCAAGATCACGATCAGCTTGCAATTCATTAAGTTCGGATAACATCGTTTCAACCACTACTTTAGCATCACCCACAACAGGAATAGTGGCAGAAATTGTTTTTGAAATTGATGTTGGATCAATATCAATATGTATTATTTTTGCTTTCGGACAATATTTTTCAACATTATTGGTTGTTCTATCATCAAATCTGGCACCAACAGCAACTATTACATCGGCATTATGCATCGCCATATTGGCTTCATACACCCCATGCATTCCAATCATGCCTAAATAGTGTTTATCTGTACCAGGAAAAGCACTTATCCCCATTAATGTTGACGCAACAGGGAGATTCAATTTTTCGGCTAAACTTTTAATTGCATCACTTGCACCGGCGCTAATTACTCCGCCACCAATAAACAAGACGGGTTTTTTAGCTGCCAATAATGTCGTTAATGTTTTTTTAATTTGTCCTTTATGTCCTTGAATAGTTGGATTATATGAACGCATTGAAACAGATTTAGGATAATGGTAATTATATTTATTAGCAGGATTAACAATATCTTTTGGTAGATCAATCACAACTGGACCAGGTCTACCTGTTGACGCAATAAAGAAAGCTTTCTTAATGATTTCAGGAATGTCTTTACTGTCTTTTATTAGAAAACTATGTTTGACTATCGGACGTGATATACCGACCATATCGCACTCTTGGAAGGCATCATTTCCAATCAAGTTACTTGCTACCTGACCCGAAATAACAACCAATGGCACAGAATCCATGTAGGCAGTCGCAATACCGGTAATTGTATTCGTCGCGCCAGGCCCTGATGTTACCAGTACAACACCAACATCACCTGTAGCCCTAGCATAACCATCTGCCATATGTACAGCGGCTTGTTCATGACGAACTAATATATGCTCTATGCCACCTAAAGTATGAATTGCATCGTAGATATCAAGAACACTACCACCGGGATAACCAAATATCTGTTTTACTCCTTGATCAATCAAAGATTGAATGACCATTTCTGCGCCTGACAGTTTTGCCATCGTTGTTGCCTCCAATATTACAAATTAGTCATTTATTTTGCATTAACTACTACATTAAATCAATAAACTGAATAAGGTTATTAATTTTCTTTATAAGATAACAGCGTATACAAATGTCAATAAAAGTCAATATAAAACATACTGTTAAAAAAATTAACGCAAAATATAATTCTTGTGTTTTATTGTTATTTTTATGTTTTTTCTATACACTTTGGAAGAGTCTATTTAAGTCTTATCTAAACCCGACATATTATTCCTAAAAGGTATTATCATGAGCAATTATTCTTTGGAACCTATCTCGCTGGCTGATTGGCAATTAGTAAAAGTGATAGGGGAAGACAATCTTAAATATTTACAAGGTCAAGTGACTATTGATATGAAAAATCTTTCCGAGCACTCAGCATTGTTTGCTGCTCATTGTGATGCAAAAGGAAGAATGTGGAGTAATCTTTTATTATTTATGCGCGGTGCTGAGATATATTATTTAGTGCGTAAAAGTGTTGCAGATAAGCAAATTGCCGAACTAAAAAAATATGCTATTTTTTCCAAAGTGACGATTGAAAAGGTACAAGATTTAAATATGTATGGAATTATGGCTGATGCATTACCAGAGAAAATTCTATCAAAATTCGATAATGATAATTGTATTAGTGAAAATGACACTACTTATATTAAATTAATGTTACCTCAACCTCGAATCATTGTCATTACGCCACAGCCTATTGAAAGTCATTTACAACCAAGCAATAAATGGTTACAACTCGATTTAGAAGCAGGCTATGCCATTATCGATAGTGAAAATACAGAAAGTTTATTACCGCAAGCGTGTAATTTACAACTCTATAATGCCATTAGTTTTGATAAAGGTTGTTATTGCGGACAAGAAATGGTTGCTAGAGCGCAATTTCGTGGCACAAATAAACGAGGGCTTTATCTATTATCTGGCAAAAGCGATGTACTACCTATCATTGGTGATACGATAGAATATCAAATAGAAGGGAATTGGCGAGAAGGGGGAAAAGTGCTAGCAGCACTAAAACTTAATCAAAATCATGATGTGTATGTACAAGTAGTACTACCTAATGGTATAGATATCAATACTGACTTTAGAATTAAAGGACAATCAACAAGCAAGCTAAATTTTCATTGATTAGTTAGTTTGCTATTAATCATTCAAATTAAAAACGATATCGATTTTTCAATTTATATTCATTGAAATTAAACAAATTGAATTGATAAAAATAGCTAGAATTTAAATAAATATCTTCTAGCTATCAATGAAATCTTTAATTATCCCTTACCTAACTCTTGATAAACAATTTGCACAAAATAGTTTACACCCGTTGTTAATAGATCATCATTAAAATTATAAGCAGGATTATGCAAATTCGCTCCCTGCCCTGCACCTAACCAAACATAAGCACCGGGCACCTTTTGTAACATAAAGGCAAAATCTTCAGATCCCATTGAAGGGGGCGGATCAATCGTTACATTATTATCGCCCACCACTTTTCTTGCTGCGATAATGGCTATATCCGCCTGCTTAGCATAGTTTATGGTAGCAGGATAACGACGCTGATAATTGACTTGCGCTTTGGCATCAAAAGTTGATGCTATGCCTTGTGCTATCTGTTTGATTCTTGATTCAGCCATGTCCTGCACATCAGAACTAAATGCTCTAACTGTTCCTCGAATTACAGCTTGTTGAGGTAATACATTCCAAGTATCACCACTATGAATTTGTGTTACGCTGACAACTAACGAGCTAAGAGGATCGGCATTACGGCTCACAATACTTTGTAATCCATTGACAATTTGTGTTGCAGTTAAAATTGTATCTTTACCCAAATGCGGTGCCGCTGCATGTGCGCCAACACCAGTGACAGTAATTTCAAATACATCATAGGATGCCATTATGGCACCATGATTAATATAGAAATGATTTAATGCCATATTTGGCTGATTGTGAATTCCATATACTGCTTCTATAGGCAATTTATCAAATAGCCCATTTTCCGCCATTACACGACCACCCCCTTCGTTTTCTTCGGCTGGTTGGAAGATGACAACTACCGTTCCACTAAAATCACGATGCTGGCTCAAATATTTCGCCGTCCCCAATAACGTTGCTGTATGTCCATCATGACCACAAGCATGCATTTTTCCGTGTATTGTTGAACAATAATCAATATTATTTTCTTCGGTAATATCCAAGGCATCGATATCCGCACGTAAGGCAATCATCCGCCCTTCTTTATTACCTTTTATGATGCCAACAACCCCTGTTGGTGCAAAGTCAGTGTATAATTCTGATATACCAAATGATTTCAACTTTTCAATAATAAATTGAGTGGTATTAGTTTCTTCAAATGCGGTTTCGGGATGAGAGTGAATATAGTGACGCCATGAGATCATCTCATTTTTTAGTTGTGTAATTGAGTCCATTAATTATTCCTTTCTAACTAATTGATTGACCAGTTATACCTCGAATTAATAGCCACTATAATACGATATCATTCTTAATAAAAATAACTAATTTTACTATGATTATTAATTTTAGTTATAAGTTTCACATTCAAATCTAGTTAAATGCCTCTATTTTCAATCGAACATTAAAACGGCTTTTAAAACTGTATATAACTGAAAAAACTTACACATGGTAATAAAAAATCAAGTAACCCGAAATTAACAAAAACGGACCAAATGGAATAAGAGTTATTGATTGATCACTGAATCCATAACGCAAAATAAGATAATAAACGATAGCTAAAAATGATGAAAAAACTAACAAAAAGGGAAGGTCATCATAAGATATCCATGCGCCTAAAGCAGCTAATAACTTAACATCACCTTGCCCTAGCCCCTGTTTTTTGGTCAGCAAATAAAATAAGTCTTTAGGGACTATTAATAAAAAATACCCCCAAATAATGCCAGTGATCGCTTTATTTAACGTAATGCCAAATAGATTAAAATAGCCAACTAAAATCCCTGACCATAGTAAGGGTTGAGTAAATCGATCTGGCAATAAATAATATTTTAGATCTATCATTGCCAACAAGACAAAATAACACGCTAATATCATTAATAAAATCGTGTTTAAATTCCAACCTTTTGTCAAAAATAGAATAGCAAAAATAACCGCAAATAAAACTTCAAACATGATATAGCGATAATGAATTTTCCCTTTGCATGACCAGCATTTTCCCTTCAGTAATAGCCAAGAAAAAACAGGAAACAGTTGCCAAAATCTAAGTTGTTTGTGACAATGCGGACAACGAGAGCGATGAAAAGAAATGGCAATCAAATATTCATACCCTGAATAGTTAGGCTTAAAACGACAATAAGCCACATGAATGAAGCTACCCAAACACATTCCCAATCCAATAATCAACCAAATCATCAATGAATAACATCCCCCAATTGGAAAATCGGTAAATACAAGGCAATAATTAAGCCACCAATTATCAAACCTAAAATTAACATCAACAGCGGTTCAAACAACTGTATCATGTTATCAGTCAAAGTTTGATGTTGTTCCTGATAATATTCTGCTAGTTGTTTTAGCATCAAATCTAATGTACCTGACTCTTCACCAACCAAGATCAATTGACTACACAATGGAGGCAATAAACTTTGCTTATCGATAACAGCACTGAATGAATGACCTTGTTCAATTCCGGCGATAATTTGATAAACAACATGACGATAATGGTAATTTTGCATAATTGTTGCAACCGCATTCAACCCACTCAATATAGGAATACCTGCTATTTGCGTGATAGAAAGAGTCTGAAATATTTGGGTTAAATGCAAAGTATGAATTAACGAATTCAAAAAGGGTAATTTCAATATTAATTTATCCATTTTTGAGGGGTAATATTTTTTTAAGTGATAGTGATAAATAAGCCAAAACAAACCAATCATGCCGACCCATTTCCCATAGTTATTCTGAATATAGTAAGATAAATCAATAATTAATAATGTAAAAAAGGGAAGTTCAGCTTCAAAACTTTGATAAATATCTACAAATTTAGGTAATACAATCAATAACATAATTAGTGTTACAATAACTGACATAAACAAAAGGAATAATGGATAACGCAATGCTTTTTTTAGTCGTTTTTGTAAATTGATTGATGCCTCTATTTGAAAAGCCAATTGTTCAAAACTCAAATCAAGCTGTCCTGTTAATTCTCCTGTTGCAATAATTTCAGCATAAAGTGGAGGAAAGACAGATTGATGTTGAGTTAGTACTGTTGATAGTCGTTCCCCTTTAGCTAGTTGCTCTGCAATTTCTGTCAATAAACATTGCCAATGCTGTTTAGGGTGTTCATGCGCAAGTAAATGCAAAATTTCAAGCAAAGGCAATCCAGCTTTTAGCATGGTAGCCAGTTGTTTTGTCAAAACAAATAATTCAATACGATTAAAACTACTTGAAAATACATAGTGACCTGCCCTGAATTTTATGGCGATATCCCCTTGCAATAATAATTGCCGTCGCGCTTCGTTTTGTGAAGCAGCTATAATTTTATGTTCTACAAAATTGATGTCATACCAATAATAGAGCCTTTTCATGTTTCACCTAATACTCTATTTATTTCAGCTAAAGTCGTTATCCCTTGCTGTATTAATTGTTCAGCTGATTGCCTTAAAGAAATTTGATTTGAAGGTGTAATAACCTGTTGATTTAAAATTTGTTGTTGAATTTCAGGGGTGATAGTTAAAAATTCATATAACCCTATTCGTCCTGAGTAACCACCTACGCAGTCCTCACATCCGATTGCGATATAATGTGGAATTGGCTTTTGTCCTAGCCTAATCAGCTCGCTCGCCACCACTTTACAATGACAACATAACTTACGTACTAATCGTTGAGCGATAATTAATTTGACACAAGCAGAGATGAGATATCGCTCTATTCCCATTTGATTCAAACGTGTTATCGCTTCTATACTTGAATTAGTATGTAAGGTAGACAGGACTAAATGTCCGGTTTGTGCAGCTTGAATGGCTATTTCTGCTGTTTCATGATCACGAATTTCACCAATCATCATTACGTCTGGATCTTGCCTTAACAAAGCCCGTAAAATGGTTGCAAAAGTTAACCCAATTTTCATATTTACAGAGGTTTGATTAATACCTTCAACCGGTATTTCAATCGGATCTTCTACGCTACAGATATTACACTGAGGCAGGTTTAATGTTTTCAGTCCACTGTAAAGCGTTACTGTTTTACCGCTGCCTGTCGGCCCTGTAACTAAAATTAGTCCTTGTGGGTAATTTAATATTTGTTGAAACCGAGTAAGATCCCTATCCGTTAATCCCAAATCGTGAATTGACCGTGGTGAATCATGGTTATCGAGCAAGCGTAATACCACTTTTTCACCATTCATAACCGGTATGGTTGAAATCCGCATCGCATAACGATCTATCACCAATTGCCCATCTTGGGGTAATCGCTGTTCTGCGATATTCAACTTTGCCATTATTTTCAATCTGGCAACAATTTGCTTTGCCAATGTTAAAGGAGGAGCCAGCATGGTATGCAATACACCGTCAATCCGCATACGAATTCGATAACTTTGTTGATAAGGTTCAAAGTGAATATCCGAAGCACGTTTTTTTAATGCTTTAAGCAATAATTTATCTATGCTGTCGACTAGTTGATCTTCTTGCATGACTAAAACCATTTTAATGTTGCATTAATTAAAATTTAAAGATATCTTCACATATACTATTTAAGCTTACATCAACAGGATTGGTTACGCAGCTACGTGACCAATCAACACTACCATGGTTTATATTCAGCGTTGGTGTCATTGTTACTGTTAAGGTAGATAAAGCATTTTGTCCAACTAATTGAATTACCCCATTTGTGACAGTCACGGAGGTGACATAATTGGTTGATTTAGTCATTGGAATACCATTACTTGCATTATTACAATTTGCTAATCCACCTTGCTCAATCACACATATTTCTACCGCTGTTTTATAAGCGGTCATGGCTTGTAGCATATCGGTCATGGCTGCTTTTTTTACATAACCTTGATAAGCCGGCAAACCAATTGCCGTTAAAATAGCAATCACTATAATTGCTATCATGAGTTCAAATAAAGAAAATCCCGATTGTTTGTTCATATTCATTCTCTGTTATTAAATTGCTATCGAAACACAAGCAACTTTATAGCGTTTAAAAAAAATGAAATAATAACGGTATGCCAAATATGGAAAAAGAATAACAATAATTGTTTTTCTGATTTCATCATTATTCAAATTATTGGAAGTCAAATCACAAATCAGTCATTTGATAACAAAGTTTTATAAGATAGGGAGTCAATATGTCCTTAAAGATCGTTAATGGTTGGTTACAAGGTGTAAAACAGGTCATTTCACCATTTTATAATGATCGACCAAGTGATAAACCAATTTCATTATTGGTAATACATAATATTAGCCTTCCGCCCAATCAATTTGGTGGCCCTTATGTAGAACAGCTTTTCACAGGTCAGCTTGATCCAAATGAACACCCTTATTTTGCCGATATCTATCAAATGCAGGTATCAAGCCACCTATTTATTCGCCGTGACGGTGAGATGATTCAATTTGTGCCTTTTGATAAACGAGCATGGCACGCAGGTATATCAGCATTTGAAGGACAAGAAAATTGTAATGATTTTTCAATAGGAATCGAATTGGAAGGATGTGATAGTGAAAAATTTACCGAAGTGCAATATCAACAACTGGCAAAAGTTACCCTTTTACTACAACAAACTTATCCAATTAACAATATCACCGGACACAGTGACATTGCGCCAGAACGTAAAACAGATCCCGGACCTTATTTTGATTGGCAATATTATAGGCATTTGCTTGCTAACAAAATGCAAGCTAATTTAATTAAAGATCAATTAGAACGAATTGAGCAAGCGTTAAAAAAAATAGATTTATGGCAAGCATTGCCACCCAGTCAGGATGCTTTTTTAAGTCAACAACCTTTTGCTCTTGATACCATGAAATCATACGAATGGTTACAATGGATTTTTATACCCCGAATTCGAGCTATAATTGATGCAAATTCGGCTATTCCACCCTTTGCATTACACCCCTATTTTGAAGAAGCGTTAAAAGAGTCAGATAAAAATATTGACCATTTGTTAGATCTAATAAAACAACTTGATGAATTGACCCAATCAAAATAGTTAATGATGGCTTAAACATTTGAAAAGGTGATATTGAATAGATCTGAGAAGTTAATTACCGCGTTCTGTCCGCGGTAATTTTAATAAAGAAAACAATTTTTATTTTTTTAACTTATTTCGATACTCATTAACTGCTTTTAAATGGCTATTGTAATTCGTCGTAAACGTATGTCCTCCCTTACCATTAGCGACAAAAAATAGATATTTGGTATCAGCAGGATGTGCCGCAGCTTCTAACGACGCTAAACTTGGCATTGAAATAGGCGTAGGTGGTAAACCATTAATAACATAGGTATTATAAGGATTAGTCTTATCGGTCATATCAATACGTCTAATTTTACCGGTATATTTATCACCTAAACCATAAATAATTGTAGGATCGGTTTGCAGCTTCATTTTTGCTTTTAATCGATTAACAAAAACAGATGCGACATTCGCACGTTCAGAACTAAGACTAGTCTCTTTTTCAATAATTGAGGCAATAATAAGTAATTCATACGGCGTGCTATATGGCAGCCCACTATCACGATTTTCCCACACTCTTTGCAAGTTATTTTTCATAGTGAGATGAGCACGTTTTAAAATATTAATATCTAAGGTGTCGACCGTATAAAGATAAGTATTTGGCGAAAGCCACCCTTCAAGAGGCCCCTCAATACCTAAAATTTTTGCAATATCATCGCTTGATTTATCAACCAAAGTTTGTTGAATGTAAGGGGTATTTTTCATGGTATTTAACCAATCATTGGCTCGCTTCCCTTCTACAAATCTTAGCGTAAAACTGCTTTCTTTTCCTGACACTAATAATTGTAGAAACTCATCAACAGTCATATGGGGTTCTAACTTATATCCCCCAGCTTTAATAGAACTTAATTCAGGATTTAATTTATACAAATAAGGAAGTAGATAAGCCCTATCCATTAAATTTGCTTGATCTATTTGTTCAACTAACTGATGTATTGACGTTCCTTTTTTGATAATAAACACTTTATTATCATCGTTAACATGAATATGCTGTTTAGAAAACTGTTGTAAAAAATAGTAACCCAACGCAAGCGAAGCGGTGACAACTAAAATTATTGCCAAAAACGTGTATAAAAATATTTTTTTAATCATAACTTATTTATCTATATAGTGAACCTTAGCTCGTGTAGTTAAGCGCGTTAATAATTCATATGCACTGATACCTGTATGTTTAGCAATTTCTTCTACCGGCAACTCCTTTCCCCAAAAAATGACTTCGTCTCCTGGTTTATCCGAACTATTCTGACCCAGATCAACAATAATCATGTCCATTGAAACACGCCCCACAATAGGAACACGTCTGCCATTAATTAACACAGGCGTATTCTCGGGTATACCGCGAGGATACCCATCACCATATCCCATTGCAACAACACCTAATTTTGTCTCTTTATGACTTGTCCAAATTTGCCCGTACCCCACAGATTCACCCTTTTTATGCTTTCTTACTGCAATTAGTTCTGACTTAAACGTCATTGCTGGGTGTAATTCCGCAATAGGATTCTCAAAAGGAGAAACTCCATACAAAGCAATACCTAATCGAATCACATCACGATGTGAATTTGGCCAAGCAAGAATACCGCCAGAAGCAGCAATAGATTGCTTGTGAAGCAATGATTTGTTAGAAATTGATTCAACAAATTCGTCCAACAGCAAACATTGATTTGACGTTTGGTCGGAAGAAAAATCATCAGCAGAACTAAAATGACTGATAATATTTAATGGTTTACGCACAACGCAACAACTTGCTAATCGATTAAATTCACCTTGAGCCTCATCAAAACGAAACCCTAGACGATGCATACCCGTATCAATTTTGAACCAAACTGTGATTTGATTTTCAATTTTAATCGCATTTAACGCATCAATTTGCCAACTTGAATGAACTACTGTTTGCAAATTAAAATCAATTAAATCCGTTATCTCATCATGAGGAAAAAAACCTTCCAACAAAACAATGGGGGTAATAATCCCAATTTGCCGTAACAAAAGCGCTTCAGAAAGTCTTGCAACCCCAAAGTAATCGACCTTATCAGATAATAATTGAGCAATGCCAGCAATCCCATGACCATAAGCATTTGCTTTAAGAATAGCCATTAAAGTGCTATTAGGTGAATTTCGTCTAACATACTCAATATTATGCAGAATAGCTTGACGGTTAACATTAACGACAGCAATAGACATTACTTCCAACCTAACTCAGGTAAAAAAAGATATTTTAATTTCTGTTCTAAATAATAACAAATAAAAAATGAAAGGTTAATCAAGTTTTAATACAAAAAAACCACACAATCAATAAGTTAATTAAACAACTCGGGGGAATAAGTAATTTATCTTTCTAAAAAATTATAGGATAATTTGCTAGAAAACGGTATGATCATTAAAGATATTTTTAGAAATCAGCATAATTTTTTAAAGGATAATAGATGATTGATTATAATTTATTTCCTGAACAACGCCAATCTTTTATCCGGCAGCTTCTGACTGAAAAAGGACGTGTTGTCAGTGCTGATTTAATTAAATTGTTAGGTGTTTCAGAACATACGATTCGTCGAGATTTACAAAAACTAGCCCGTGATGGTGTTTGCAAGCGTGTATATGGTGGAGCTGTTAGCCATTTAAAACAATCAGCCACATTTGAAACTCGTGTTAGTCAAAGTGTAGATGAAAAATCTTCGGTAGCAATACAATGTGCAAAATTAATCAAAGATAACTCCTGTATTTTTATTGATACGGGCTCTACCTATTTAGCAATGGCAAGTTATATCCCACAAAATTTGACATTAACGATTGTCACCAATTCACCTCAAATTGCTTCGGTCTTAAGTAGCCGTACCAATGGTGAACTCATTTTATTAGGTGGCAAAGTCAATCCATTAACTGGGGGAACAATGGGCGCTGATACCGTTAATCAGATCCGAAATATGGTTTTCGATCAAACCTTTATTGGCGTCTGTGGACTTGACCCACATGCGGGGTTAAGCGCAGTTTATTATGATGATGCCTGCTTCAAAAAAGAGGTCATTAGGCAAAGCAATGAAGTTATAGCCGCGGTGATTGCCGACAAAATGCTTCAAATTGCACGTTATAAAGTTGCCACTTGTGAAGATATAGATATCATTATCGCTAGTCGAGATAGCAAAATTGAGGGCTTTGAAGATTTTAATCTAAAAATTGAAATCGCTTAATAGATTCAGCTGTCATCAACTGAATCTGAGCATGGCATCAGTTGCTTTGTAATTCAATTAGTTGCTTTATCGTATTTAGTACCGCACTATCATCATTAAAACCGGTGATAAATTTTGCGACAGCTTTGGTTTCTTCAAATGCATTACGCATTGCAAAACTGTACTCCGCTTGTTCAAGTAATTCTATGTCGTTGTAACCGTCACCAAATGCCATGGTTTCATGATAACTTACCTTAAGTAGCTGTTGTAATTTTTTGATAGTATTTCCTTTATGAACATCATGCTGAGTGATATCAATCCATGCAGCTTCAGACACCACAATATAAGCTTGGTTTTCAAACGGGGTTAAATGCTGTCGAGTTTGTAAACATTGCCCTTTTTCATCATATACAGTGATTTTGATAAAGTCATCACCAATAATAGCAAGATCATCCACTTCAATTATTGTTGCATATGAACCTCTGACTTTAGCTTTTAATCGTTCAGGTAAATGGGCTTTGATGACGGCTCCTTGAGCAGTACAAGCAATGATAACGTGCTCTTTACTAACTTGTTCCAAGGTTTTTATCATACGCTGCCCTAGTTCATTAGGGATGAATGAGCGATAAATAAATTCACCTTTATGTTTTATGGTCGTTGCGCTATCACCGACTATCCAGATTTTGTCGCTGTAATCACCAAAGAGTTCTTCAACCCGTTCACATTGTTTACCGGTACATGCCACAAAATGAATTTGTTGTTCAGCCATGAGTGCATACACTTGCGAAAATAGCTGACGGTCATAATCACCTTGGCTATTTAAAAATGTCCCATCTAGATCACTTATAATCAATTTAATCATTTTATTATCCTTTTTCATTGCAATTTTATTTAATCAATCAAGATATGATTGATTATGATTCTTTATGCTCGATTTGGCAATATTGTAATAGTTTAGGATGAGATCACGATCACAAAAAATGAACTAATTTAAATTCTATTGATGTTTTTAAAATAGGAAATACTTAATATTATTAATATATTAAAGTTATTATTTGTGCAAATGAGTAAAAACGAGAATGGATCGATTGATTATTGAGAGAACTAAAATTGTCGATGACTTATTTACCGCAACATACACTCTTAAAGTGATAGCAATATAATAAAAAACCGACCATTAAGGTCGGTTTATTTGTTGATTACTGTTTAGCTTCGATATTATCACCAACTAAATCCAAATGAATGGTTTTACCTGGTACTAATTTACCGGACAATATTTGTTGTGCTAATGGGTTTTCTATTTCTTGTTGAATAGCGCGTTTTAGCGGTCTTGCACCATAAATTGGATCGAAACCAACTTTAGCAAGATGCTCTAACGCTGCATCAGAAATATCCATTTCATAACCTCGCTCATCTAAGCGTTTTTCAACATGTGCCAATTGAATTCTAGCAATCGCTTTGATGTTTTCTTGACCTAGTGGATGGAAGACCACCGTTTCATCAATACGGTTGATAAATTCAGGTCTGAAATGTTTAGTTACCACAGTCATAACTAATGCTTTCATTTCGTCATAACTAAGCTCAACTTGTCCTTGAATTAAGTCAGAACCCAAGTTAGATGTCATGATGATAACCGTATTACGGAAATCCACTGTACGTCCTTGTCCGTCAGTTAAGCGACCATCATCTAAGACTTGTAATAAAATATTAAAGACATCCGGATGCGCTTTTTCCACTTCATCAAGTAGAATCACTGAATAAGGTCGACGTCGTACGGCTTCGGTTAAATAGCCGCCCTCTTCATAACCAACATAACCAGGAGGCGCACCAATTAAGCGAGCAACGGAATGTTTTTCCATGAATTCAGACATATCAATCCGTACCATGGCATCTTCACTATCGAACATAAAGTTTGCCAATGCTTTACAAAGTTCGGTTTTACCCACACCTGTTGGACCTAAGAATAAGAAAGACCCAATCGGTTTATTCGGATCAGAAAGACCAGCACGGCTACGACGAATAGCATTTGCAACAGCGACAACGGCTTCATCTTGCCCAATAACACGTTTATGTAAAGCTTCTTCCATGTGTAATAATTTATCTTTTTCGCTTTCAAGCATTCTTGAAACAGGAATACCCGTCGCTTTCGATAATACTTCGGCAATCTCGTTATCGGTCACTTTGTTACGCAATAATTTCATGGTTTTACCTTCTAATTGCGTAGCTGTTGCGAGTTTCTTTTCAAGTTCCGGAATTTTGCCATATTGCAATTCCGACATCTTGTTTAAATCCCCAGCTCGACGAGCTTGTTCTATCTCAGTGCGAGCTTTTTCCAACTCTGCTTTGATATTCTGAGTGCCCGAAAGTGCAGCTTTCTCTGATTTCCACTCTTCTTCAAGTGACGCATAATCCTTTTCTTTTTCAGCAAGTTCATTATTTAACATCTCAAGTCGTTTTTTACTGGCATCATCCGACTCTTTCTTAAGCGCTTGTTGCTCAAGTTTAAGTTGAATGATACGTCTTTCAAGACGATCTAATGATTCTGGTTTAGAATCCATTTGCATACGAATACTCGATGCAGCTTCGTCAATCAAATCAATGGCTTTATCTGGCAACATACGATCTGAAATATAACGATGCGATAAGGTTGCCGCTGCCACAATGGCTGGATCGGTAATTTGAACATGATGATGCAATTCATAACGCTCTTTCAAACCACGCAAAATGGCAATGGTATCTTCAACAGTCGGTTCAGCCACATAAACTTTTTGAAAACGACGTTCCAATGCAGGATCTTTTTCAATATATTGACGATATTCGTCAAGTGTTGTTGCCCCAACGCAGTGTAATTCACCTCGCGCTAAAGCTGGTTTTAACATGTTACCGGCATCCATAGCACCATCGCCTTTACCTGCACCGACCATGGTGTGAATTTCGTCGATAAATAGAATGATACGACCTTCTTCTTTAGCGATGTCTTTAAGGACAGCTTTCAAACGCTCTTCGAACTCACCGCGATATTTAGCACCAGCAATTAAGGCTCCCATATCCAAGGATAAGACACGTTTATTACGTAATCCTTCGGGGACTTCACGATTCACAATACGTTGTGCTAATCCTTCAACAATCGCAGTTTTACCCACACCCGGTTCACCAATTAACACAGGGTTATTTTTGGTACGACGTTGTAACACTTGTATCGTACGGCGAATCTCTTCATCACGTCCAATAACCGGATCGAGTTTACCTTGTTCTGCACGCTGTGTTAAATCAATAGTATACTTTTTCAACGCACCACGTTGATCTTCTGCATTTGGATCATTCACGTTGTCGCTTCCTCTTAATTGATTGACTGCTTGAAGAAATTTATCTTTAGTGACACCCGATTTTTTCAGGATATCGCCAAGGCTCCCTTTTTCGTCTAATGCGGCTAATATAAATAGCTCTGAAGAGATATAACTATCTCCATTTTTTTGAGATAATTTATCGCATAAATTTAAAACTTTAATTAAATCTTGAGAAGGGATAACTTCGCCACCGACACCCTGCACTTGAGGTAATCGGTCAATAGATTGATTTAATTCTTGTTGTAAAATGGCATTATTTGCCCCAGCAGCAGCCAATAATGGTTTAACACTACTACCTTCTTGATTAAGCATTGCTGAGAGTACATGAATAGGCTCTATATATTGATTATCTTTACCTAATGCCAAAGACTGTGCATCAGCTAAAGCTTGTTGAAATTTGTTTGTGAGTTTATCTAACCTCATATTATCTATCTCCTTAGCAATAAATTTGGCATAAATGATTAAACACTTATTCCATTTGCATAATGACTAAATGAGTGTGGAAGGAAAAATTTCAAGAGCTTGTCAAGAATTTTTTTACAGATAATAAAAATTAACTAACGCAAAACATTTTAGACCTAAAAATGATAAATTTAAATATATTTAGAATCGCATCCTAAACAGGATATCTGGTTTCAGATAATAATTGAAAGGTGACAAATAACTTGATATCAATTATATTAACCGCTTTCTTCTGTTAGGTTAACTAACCGTGGTTCGTAATCCATCCCACGAAAAAAAACTAGGAATGTAAAATGTTCAAAATTGCCAAAGAGTTCCAATTTGATGCTTGTCACATGTTAGACGGGCATAACAAGAAATGTCATAACCTGCATGGTCATACTTACCGTTTAGTCGTCGAAATTAGTGGTGAACTCATTAATAAGGGTTCGAGCGAAGATATGGTAATGGATTATGCTGATCTCAAATCCATTGTAAAAAAACATATTATTGATCCTCTCGATCATGCTTATCTTTATCACCAAAATAATGTTAATGAATGCCGTATTGCTACCTTATTGCAAGAAATGGATCGGAAAACCTTTGCTTTTCCGTGTCGAACAACCGCTGAAGGAATGAGTCAATACATTTTTGATTGTTTATCGAACTATTTACCCATATCAAAGATTAAACTGTGGGAAACCCCAAGCTCTTACTGCGAATATCAACGGAGTTAACTATGCTTGAGTTTCGTATTGTTGAAATCTTCGAATCACTGCAAGGCGAAGGTTATAATACTGGTATGCCCGCCATTTTTATTCGATTGGCAGGTTGTAATCTGAATTGTCGTTGGTGTGATACCAATTTTCGTCAATATACCCGTTTCACATTAGATCAACTTCTCGACAAAGTGAAGCAGTATAAAAGCAAAAATATCATTATCACTGGTGGCGAGCCAACCTTAGTTAAAAATCTGTCTAAATTACTCTTCCCCCTTAAACAAGCGGGTTATTTTATGGCTATTGAAAGTAATGGTTTAGGTAAAGTAGACGATTTAATTGATTATATCGCTCTCAGTCCTAAGTTTTGCTATCAATCACGTTATCAAAAAATAGTCCAGTCTAGTGCTAACGAAGTGAGAATCGTTGCTGAAAATCATCCTGACTTCATTTCGTTTTGCCAATATATTGAACAAAATATTCAAGCTAAACGCTATTACTTATCGCCTTGTGAAAAAAATGGCGAGTTTAACATGTATGAAACTATCACATTACTTGGACAAATTAATCAAAATCGTATTGAAAATAAATGGTTACTGAATATCCAAACACACAAATTTGCTAATATTGAATAATTGATCACGAAAAAGCACATCTGTTTACCGTTAACGGCTCATCATTTTGCCCTGAACGATGGTGATGGTTTTATAACTTAATAATTTAATACATTTTTTGTTGTGAAGATAAGAATAACGTGTTTGAATCTTGCATAATATTAGTTAAGATTAACTTGTACAAAACCTGAAAGACGAATTTTTAATGAAAATTGACTTAGCTTCTCTAAGTTAAACAAATAAAAATGATTATTTAGCTGGCAGAAGAGAAATTTTATATTTTTTAGTCTCCAAAATAGAACACCTGAGGAACGCCATGATTGGTTTCTTTATTTGCCAGCTAATCTGAAAATGTTTGCACCATTTTTTTAAATATCACTCAAACCAAATCATTGATGCCATTCTTCCTGTTCGGTTTTCTCGTCGATAAGAAAAGAATTTATCTTGTTCTGTATAAGTACAATAATCACCACCAAATATTTTATTTACACCTATTGAATTCAAACGTTGTTTGGCAATTAGGTAGAGATCGGCCAAATATTTTTGCTCTGGTATATTGATTAATTTAAATGCACTTTTTGCTTCTGGATCAATGGCTTCAAATTGTTTTTTTATTTCTTCCCCTACTTCATATTTTTTGGCACTTATGGCGGGTCCCATCCAAACCATAATTTCGGATGGTTTACAGGAAAACTTTTTAACGGTTTCTTCTAAAATTCCATTGCACAATCCTCGCCAACCAGCATGCGCTGCCGCAACCTCATCGCCTTTCGAAGAGCAAAATAATAAAGGCATGCAATCGGCAGTTAAAACAACACACACTTGCTTTGCTTGATGAGTATAAGCCGCGTCAGCTTCAAATATTTGTTTATTATTAACGATTCCAGTGGGGGGTTGTAATTTTATTTGTGAAATATCGAGGGCGACAGTACTATGAGTTTGATTAAGCCAATAAGGTTCGCTAGGTATTTGTTCAGCGATAATTAAGCGTTTTCGGTTTTCTGCAACATCATTTATATTATCACCAGTACGCCCTCCCATATTCAAACTTTCAAATGGCGGCATACTGACACCGCCCATTCGTGTTGTGGTCAACGCACGAACATTTTTCGGCGCAAACCAATAAGGATAAATCGATTTAATCATTTTTCTTTCACCAATCTAGCTCATGTTTATATAATTCTGTATCTTCTTGTAATGCTTTAACTAGTCTTTGCATATCTTCTGGTATAGGCGCATGCCATTCCATTTGCTCTCCCGTTACTGGATGATATAACCTTAACATGGTTGCATGTAATGCTTGCCTATCAAATTCTCGTAATGTGTTAATAAGTGTTTCGCTGGCCCCTTTTGGTGGTCTTGGACGTCCGCCATAAAGAGGATCACCGACCAAAGGATGAGCAATATGTGCTAAATGTACTCGAATTTGGTGTGTTCGTCCAGTTTCTAATCGTAAACGCAATCTTGTATGCAATCGATATTTTTCTAAAACACGATAATGTGTTACAGCAGGTTTTCCTGTCGGAAACACAGCCATATGAGTTCGTTTGGTAGGGTGTCGGGTAATCGGCTGATCTATCGTTCCCCCCGCTGTAATAATACCCATAGCTACCGCTTCATACTCACGGGTTATTTCTCTTAATTGTAGCGATTCGACTAAATGCGTTTGGGCAACGATAGTTTTAGCAACGACCATCAAACCGGTCGTGTCTTTATCCAACCGATGAACGATACCTGCACGTGGAACGCGAGCAATTTCAGGGAAGTAATGTAATAACGCATTTAAAACTGTGCCATTTGGATTACCTGCACCGGGGTGAACAACTAAATCTCGTGGTTTATTTATCACTAAAATATCATCATCTTCATAAACAATATTTAATTTAATATCTTCTGGTTGATGATAAGTCTCTTCTTCAATCTCAGCATGAATAATAATTTTTTCACCACCCAATACTTTCTCTTTGGGTTTATTAACTATCACATCGTTTACTAATACTTTATTATTGATAATCCAGTCTTTAATTCTTGAGCGTGAATAATCGGGGAAAAGTTCTGATAATGCTTGGTCTAAACGCATCCCAAGTTGAGTTGACTCAATTTGATTTGATAATTTTAATTCTTGCATATGTAATTTATCTATTTTAAGCTGATATGTTTTAGAGTATTATATACTAATCATAACGGTTATTGTTTATTTTTTGGATTGGAAACTGAATGAAATTACGCTTACACTCGTTATTGGCTATCGCATTAAGTGGTGTGCTTATTGGTTGTACATCAACAAAGCCTGATGTTGAAAATGTATCAGAGGTTGAACTCCATAGTAAAGCACAAGATGCACTTGATAATGGTAATTTAAAATCAAGTATTACTGTTTTAGAAGCATTGGATAAAAGTTATCCTTTTGGTCCCTATTCTCAACAAGTTCAACTTGATTTAATTTATGCATATTACAAAACTGCAGATTTACCACTTGCTGTAGCCTTGATAGACCGTTTTTTAAAATTAAATCCAACTCATCCAAATGTTGATTGGGTGATATATATGCGTGGCCTATCTAATATGGCTCAAGATGACAATATGATTCAGGGTTGGTTCAATGTTGATCGTTCAGATCGCGATTCCCAATATGCGATCACTGCTTTTAAAGATTTTTCTTACCTTGTTTCCAGTTTTCCATCAAGTTATTATGCCGCTGATGCGCAAAAACGCTTAGTTTTTTTAAAAAATAGAATAGCTCGTTATCAATTAAAAGTAGCTGAATTTTATACCAAACGTGGCGCATATGTCGCTGTTATTAATCGCGTGACACAAATGCTATCCCTATTTCCCGATACAGATTCAACAAAATCTGCTCTATTGTTAATGCGCAATGCTTATCAAGAATTAGGGTTAACTGCAGAAGTCGAAAATGTTGATAAACTTATTCAAGCTAATCTTGAAAACATACCCAAAGAGGAACAAAAGTCATTCTTTTCACGGTTTACTAGTGTCTTTAATGGCGGCTAATTAACCATTAATCACTTCATATCCAAATTTGTATAAAATCGAGTATGGCTATTTAATTGTTTAAATAGCCATATTAGTATTTTATGATCAAGAAACATTGCCTCGTTACCTTCTGACATATAAATAACGGTATACTCCATGATCATCATTTATATTTGTTAATGCTTTTGTTAGTTCTTGGGTAAGTTTAGTTGATAAAGTTGTATCCGATGAGGATAATGTAAAATCTGGCTTTATAATTTGTTCTTCGACATATTGTATAAATTGAAGAAATTGATCAATATCTTTTTTGGATAAATATATACTTTTTGCCATCATCATATTAATAAGCTTATTGTTAAACTCCAAAATAATCGTTTGATATAGCACTACGGTACTTTTATACATTATTACTGTTTTTAATGCTGACCATTGAAACGTTTGATTCAATGTTTTATGGTCATCAATACTAATCGAATATGAATTGACATTAATCGTCATTTTTTTACGAAACAAGCGAGCAATACATATAGCAAATAGAAAGATAGAAAATAATTCCGGAACAAGCAGTCCAACAATAAAAATGACCTCAAAGTACCGGTTGGGAATCATCGGCATGATCGCATCAGAGAAAAATAAATACATGAGACAACCAAGGACTAAAACACCAAAGCAACAAATGAGTATCATTAAATTTTTAAATGAGCGCTGAGTAAAACAACGAAATTCAAATGTACGATTTTCCATAAGCTATTCCTTATATTTTTTTAGAAATATATCTTAAGTTTTTTTTAAATACTTTGAGAAGAAAAGATCTATTTCTTTTTATTTTGTTAACTTTATTGAGTTTAATTCATATAAATATTGGTATCAAATCATTCTCCTTGTTTCTTACATCGTTTGTATAACGTGCCAATAGAGTTAGCAAATTTTTTTATTAGCAATAATAGGTAGGACATATCACGCAAGAGCAATATCGCCCCAGCAAGATTGAAGCCCAAAAAGTCGATGAACTTATTTAAACCAATTTCGAAAATATACCGGTTGAAGAGAAAAATCATTCTTTACGTTTCTTAAGTGCGTTTAATGGTAGCTAATATATTGACCAATTAAAAGGCAGTTGAAGTTTATCAATACAGTTTAAGGCTATTTAAACATTTCAATAGCCATTGTTTTATCATTAATTTATAAACAATAAATGCGCAATAGCTACTTTCTGACATAAAGGTAACGATATTCTAAATCATGTGAAACATTCACTAGAAATTCAGCTGTTTTAGATGATAAAGTTTTATCCACCGAGAATAATGTAAAATCTGGTTTGAGAACTTGTTCATGAAGATATTGTGTAAATTCAAAAAATTGATCGATATCTTTTTTGGATAATAGTGGAATTCTTCCCTTTACTATCTGCATATTAATACGCTCATTGTCAAACTCAAGGATAAGTGTCTGATTAATCCAAACAGCGTTTTCGACTTTAAACATTATTACTTTTTGTAATGCTGACCATTGAAACGTTTGATTCAATTTTTTATGGTCATCAATATTGATCGAATATGGATTGAAATTAATCGTCATTTTTTTACGGAATAAACTCACAATACTTATAGCAAACAAAACGCCAGAAAGTAAGCTCAACACAAGGATTCCACCAAAAAGAATCTCCATAAAATATTGTTTGGGGATCAAAGGCATGACAGCATCAGAAAGAAATAAAAGAATGAGATAACCTGCGACAAATGAAGCAAAGCTAATAACTGATATAACTAAAACAATAAATGATCGCCGAGTGAAACAACGAAATTCAAATGTACGATTTTCCATAAGAAGCTATTCCTTAAATTTTTTAGAATATATCTTAAGTTTTTTTAAATCTATTGAGAAGCAAAAATGTATTTCTTTTTATATTGTTAACTTTATTGATTTTAATTCTTATAAATATTGGTATCAAATCATTCTCCTTGTTTCATATATCGTTTGTAAAACGTGCCAATAACCAATACAATTAGCAAATTATTTTTTATTAGTAATAATAGATAGGACATTAATTCGTCATGCAAGAACAATATCGCCCAGATGAGATTGAAGCCAAAGTTCAACAACATTGGCTAGAGAACAAAACATTTCACGTTACTGAAGATGCATCTAAAGAGAAGTATTACTGCTTGTCAATGCTTCCTTATCCTTCAGGTCGTTTACATCTTGGTCATGTCCGTAATTATACAATCGGTGATACGATCTCACGTTATCAACGTCTAAATGGTAAAAATGTATTACAACCAATAGGTTGGGATGCCTTCGGTTTACCCGCTGAGGGGGCGGCAGTAAAAAACAATACCGCACCAGCAAAATGGACTTACGAAAATATTGCTTACATGAAAAAGCAATTACAGTTATTAGGTTTTGGTTATGATTGGGATCGTGAAGTCACCACTTGCCGACCGGAATACTACAAATGGGAACAATGGTTTTTTACTAAACTTTATGAAAAAGGTTTAGTTTACAAAAAGACTTCAGCAGTTAACTGGTGCCCTAACGATCAAACTGTACTGGCGAACGAACAAGTCGTTGAAGGTTGCTGTTGGCGCTGTAATACCCCTGTCGAGCGTAAAGAGATCCCACAGTGGTTTATCAAAATTACTGACTATGCCGAAGAACTACTCAATGATTTAGATACGCTTGAAGATTGGCCAGAACAAGTTAAAACAATGCAACGTAACTGGATTGGTCGTTCTGAAGGAGTCGAATTTGATTTTGCTGTAGAAAACTACAATGATAAATTGCGTGTTTATACAACTCGCCCTGATACCTTAATGGGCGTAAGTTTTGTCTCAGTTGCCGCTGAGCACCCATTAGCACAATTAGCAGCGAAAGATAATCCGAAAATTGCTGAATTTATTGCAGAATGCAAAAATACCAAAACCGCAGAAGCCGATATGGCAACAATGGAGAAAAAAGGCATCGCCACTGGATTTTATGCAATTCATCCGTTAACGGGGAATAAAGTGCCGGTATGGATTGCCAACTTTGTCTTGATTGAATATGGCACTGGTGCTGTGATGGCAGTACCGGGACATGATGAGCGCGATTATGAATTTGCATCAAAATATAATCTGCCAATTAAACCAGTTATCTTAAATCAAGATGGGCAAGCTCCTGACCTTTCCGAAAATGCTTATACTGAACACGGTAAGCTATTTAACTCGGGTGAATTTGATGGACTTAATTTTGAGCAAGCATTCAATGCTATCGCCGACAAATTGACTACATTGGGTATTGGTCAACGTAAAGTCAATTATCGCTTACGTGATTGGGGTGTTTCCCGTCAACGTTATTGGGGCGCACCAATTCCAATGGTCACCCTTGAAGATGGAACAACCATTCCGACGCCAGAAGACCAATTACCGGTTATTTTACCTGAAGATGTCGAAATGAATGGGATCACAAGTCCAATTAAAGCCGATCCAAATTGGGCAAAAACGACAGTTAATGGTCAACCGGCACTTCGCGAAACCGATACCTTTGATACCTTTATGGAATCATCGTGGTATTACGCACGTTATACTTGTCCGCACTATGACAAGGGCATGTTAGATGAAAAAGCAGCGAATTACTGGTTACCTGTCGATCAGTACGTTGGTGGTATTGAACATGCCATTATGCATTTACTTTATTTTAGATTCTTCCATAAATTAATGCGTGATTTTGGCTTAGTCAGCTCTGATGAACCAGCTAAACGATTACTTTGTCAAGGCATGGTACTTGCTGATGCATTTTATTATACCAGTCCGACTAATGAACGCATTTGGGTATCACCAACCGAAGTGATCATTGAACGTGATGAAAAAGGTCGCATTTGTAAAGCAACCGACAGCAAAGGCAATGAACTTGTGCATGCAGGTATGACCAAAATGTCGAAATCGAAAAATAACGGCATCGATCCACAAGAAATGGTAGAAAAATATGGTGCTGACACAGTTCGATTATTTATGATGTTTGCCTCGCCTGCTGATATGACGCTTGAATGGCAAGAATCAGGTGTTGAAGGGGCTAACCGTTTTATTAAACGTGTTTGGCGTTTAGTGTATGAGTATGCACAGCAAGGTAAAAGTGTCAAATTAGATGTGACACAATTAAATGCTGAACAAAAAACTTTGCGTCGCGAACTTCATAAAACCATTGCTAAAGTCAGTGATGATATTGGACGTCGGCAAACATTTAATACAGCAATTGCTGCCGTCATGGAGTTTATGAATCGTCTACAAAAAGCACCTTTAGAAAACGACCAAGACTATGCATTAATGAACGAAGCTTTAAATGCGATTGTCCGCCTACTTTATCCAATGATTCCGCATGTTTGTTTTGTTATGTGGCAAGCATTAGGGCATAGTGAATCAATCGATAATGCAACATGGCCGATTGCTGATGAATCAGCGATGATTGAAGATGAAAAACTCATCGTAGTACAAATTAATGGTAAAGTACGTGGCAAATTCACTGTACCTGCTAATGCTGAGCAAGATTTTGTTGTAGAACAAGCTAAACAAGAACCTAATATTCAAAAATATTTGGCAGATGTGACTATTCGTAAAGTCATTTATGTACCAGGTAAATTATTGAATTTGGTTGTTGGTTAATATTGTTAATAACGAAAATTGGTGGTAATACTTATGAAAAAATATATCGTTTTAATCATGCTAATGGCAACATCACTGACAGGGTGTGGATTTCATTTGCAAAATGAAACTGAAATTCCTGCACGATTTAAAACCATGTCTTACGTAAGTTATGATCCTTACGGTAAATTATCAAGATATGTTAAAGAACTCTTGCATGATAATCATATCACACTAGTCAATGATGATGCTTCAGGCAAATATCCGACGCTGAATATCACCAATGAAAATATTGATCGCAATACCATATCGATTTATCAAGACGGTAAAGCTGCTGAATATCAATTAGTTTTAACCGTCCATGCTCAAGCCGTGATCAATGGTAAGCAAATTTATCCAATTAATGTACGGATATTCCGTACATTCTTTGATAACCCGTCAACGCCATTGTCTAAAACAGCAGAGCAAAATTTAATCGAAGACGAAATGTATAGACAAGCAGCAAAACAGATTATAGGTAAATTAAAATCTGTAGATGCCAAAAAATAAACGTTGTTATGATTAAAATCAATGCTGATCAAATTACTAATCACCTAGGATCGCCCTACTATTTATTAATAGGAGGTGATCCCTATCTGCAACATTATGCACAAACGCAATTGCGTCATACTTTTAAACAGAAAGGATTTGATGAGCAACTGACATACACGATAGACAATCAAACCGATTGGTCAGCAATCTATGACAGTTGTCAGGCATTGAATCTATTTTCGAATAACACGCTTATCTTTCTTGATTTTGGTGATAACGCATTAAATACTGCTTTAATAACAAAGCTTAATACACTAAGTGACGTTTTAACCCCTGAAATTGCACTAATAATCAGTTTAAACAAAATCACTAAAACTCAAGAAAACGCAACATGGTATAAAGCGTTAAACGATAAACTTGTGGTCGTTAATTGCGTCACGCCCGATACCTTACAATTACCTCATTGGATAAAAAGTCATCTTCAGCACAGACAAATAAGCATCGAACCACAAGCGATTGAACTACTTTGTTATTACTATGAAGGTAATTTACTCGCATTAACACAAATTATTGAACAATTAAAATTACTTTATCCAAATCATACCATTAGTTATGATCAAGTTGAAAATAACATTAATGATTCGGCCGTATTTACGCCTTATCATTGGATTGATGCTATGGTTGCCAATAAATCTAAACGTGCAACACATATATTACACCAACTAAAAATGAATGATTTGGAACCACTAATTTTAATGCGAATTTTTCAAAGAGAGCTTATTCTAATTATTAATTTAAAAAAATCTTCAGAAAAAAAATCGCTTAAACAAACGTTTGATGAATATAAAATATGGCAAAACAAAAGAGCTTTATATACCGCCTATTTAACGCGTTGTGATATCAAAAATTTATTTACCACTTTGGCAAAATTGACCGATATTGAGATCGGTTTAAAGCACGATAGCCAATTGCAAATTTGGGACAATTTGACCAGTTTGATGATGCAATTTATGGGATTAAATCAATGCTAACCGCTTTATTTGGTGGCACGTTCGATCCTATTCATTACGGTCATCTACGCACTGCAATTTCATTAGCGCAAGAAGTGGGCTTGACACAGATAGTTTTATTACCCAATAAAATACCACCTCATAAACCGCGACCAGAAATAACCACACAACAGCGTCTGGCAATGTTAGCATTAGCCATTGAAGATTTACCCTTGTTTACCGTTGACACGCGTGAAATTGTTCCTTGCTCTGTAAATCGTCCTTCTTATACCATCGATACTTTAAAGCAATGGCGTCATGAAAACGGGAAAGCAGCATCACTTGCATTCATTATGGGGCAAGATTCATTACTGAGTTTGCCAAGTTGGTATAAATGGCAATCATTACTGGATTATTGCCATTTGATTATTTGTCAGCGACCAAATTATGCAGCAAGGACTGATAACATTGAATTTCAACAATGGATTGATAAAAATCGCACGACTAATATAAAACATTTGCATGATTCTGCTCAGGGATATATCTATTTTTCTCACACACCATTAGAAAATATTTCAGCAACCCAAATCAGACAAAAAATTAAGAATCAACAAAGTTGTGAAGGTCTATTACCACTAAAAGTTTGGCAATATATCCACCAACAAGGTCTTTATCAGACAAAGAAAATTTAGAAATGACTTTACTTCTGGGAGTTTTTTCGGCATTATTTTGCGGCGATACTTATATGTTGTAAGTTGAGCTTTTTTATGTTTATACACACTATCATTTTTCTTATGATAAAATACTGATCTAGTCATTTAAGAAAAGCACCCTAAGTTGACTTTTCTTTCCCTCAAAATTTAAAGGGATGTCATAAACGAGTTGTGTATAGTTAATTTGTTTTTATTATTAAGAGGCCCCAATGGCAAAAGAAGATAACATTGAAATGCAAGGTACCATACTTGATACTCTTCCTAACACGATGTTTCGTGTTGAACTTGAAAATGGTCATGTCGTTACTGCACATATTTCTGGCAAAATGCGAAAAAACTATATTCGTATTTTAACTGGCGATAAAGTTACTGTTGAAATGACGCCTTACGATCTTTCTAAAGCACGTATCATCTTCCGTAGTCGCTAATATCGTTATCAAACTTGTTATTTAAAAATTAACTAACCTTATGGGTTATTTTTCTCTTTTTTAATAAAATTCCGTCGACATAAGTGTCGACGGAAGAGAAAAAATGTTATCAACTTTCTCAAACTAATCTGTTTGAGAAAAATCCATATCTTCGTATTTCACCCATTTAGTTTTCTTCACAATCTTATAACCCAAATAAATAATAAAGAATAATGGGATACCGACATAAGTCGCTATTACACCATTCCAATCAATGGTATCTTGTAAAAATGCTTCATAGTTTTGCCCAAGAGTGATAGTGAGACAAAGTACAAAAGCAAATATAGGGCCAAAAGGGAAACAACTTGAACGATAAGGTAATTTATTAACATCAAAACCTTGAGCCATATATCCTTTTCTGAATCGATAATGACTAATTGCGATCCCAAGCCATGCAATAAATCCGGTCATCCCCGACATATTAAGAAGCCATAAATACACTTCCTGATCTTTGTACATTGAGGTTAAAAAACATAACATCGCAACAAATGTTGTGGCTAACAATGCAAATCGAGGTACACCCGTTGAAGATAATCTTGAAAAGATTTTAGGTGCTTTTCCTTCTTTCGCTAAGGCATATAGCATACGTGTTGAGGCATATAAACCAGAATTACCAGCGGATAAAACTGACGTTAAAATAACCGCATTCATTATGGCTGCTGCCGATAGTAAGCCCGCATGTTGGAACACTAATGTAAATGGGCTAACACTAATGTCGGTTTCCTCATTACGAAGTAAATTAGGATCGGTATAAGGAATAATCAAACTGATGACTAAAATTGCAAAAATATAAAATAGCAAAATACGCCAAAAAACTTGTTTCATGGCTTTAGGTATATTTTTTTCAGGATCTTTTGATTCGCCGGCTGCAATACCAATGAGTTCTGTGCCTTGGAATGAAAAACCAACCACCATAGCAACACCAATCATCGAAGAAAAGCCACCAACAAAAGGCGCATCACCAACAGTCCAATTTTGCAAACCGGTACTTTCACCCCCACGTAAAATACCGACAATCATCAATAAGCCAACAGCAATAAAAATGATAACAGTCACAACTTTAATTAATGAGAACCAGAACTCAGCTTCACCAAAACCTTTGACAGAGATATAATTTAAACAGAAGATAATGCTTAAAAATAGCAAACTCCAAAGCCAACTATACGCTCCGGCATCAAACCAATATGAAATCACCAGCTGTGCAGCAACCAGATCGACCGCGACGGTAATTGCCCAGTTGTACCAATAATTCCAACCAATCGCAAATCCGAACGCCTCGTCAACATAACGAGCGCCATAAGTCGCAAATGTCCCAGATACAGGTAAATATGCTGCAAGTTCACCAAGGCTGGTCATTAAAAAGTACACCATTACACCAATAATGGCATAGGAAAGCAAAGCGCCGCCAGGCCCTGCCTGTGCAACTGTCGCACCGGATGCAACAAAAAGCCCAGTTCCAATTGAACCACCGATTGCAATCATGGCTAAATGGCGAGCCTTTAAATCCCGTTTTAATTTATTTTTCATAACAAAAATCTTCTTTTAAAGAGAGTAAATGTAATTAAGAAAACTTTAGTTTCCAATCGTATATTTTAACAAATTGATAGAAAACGCTATTTATCTTAATTATTGTGTATATTTATCATTGAATAATGAAATGCGGTGAAGTGTATCAAAAAAAAAACAACACGAGATAAATAATTCTAATAATAGCGCAAGTTTGTTAAATATTAGCAATATTTAGGCGCTAGTGACCTGTTCTAATTGAGTTAAATAATCTAAAGCTTGTTCACGATCATTGCCACACATTTCCATACACGGCTTTAATCGACAACAAACCCTTGGTCTGGAGGATTGTCCAAAAAGCTGGCATTGAAAACGACTATCTAAATGGATACAGGGCACACCGGCAGGCTTGCCATTCGGCATTCCGGGAATAATCGACGAGATAGAAGGTGCAATACAGCAGGCCCCACAATTTTGACGACATTTAACCAATTCTGTCATAAGATTCCTTTAATTTAAGGAACATCGATAAATTTTGATGGTGACAATAGCAAGATAGCGGTAAAATAGCGAGCTAAATTTTAAAACCTTACAAAGAAACGATTATGGCAAAAGCAAATGAAATAAAACGTGGCGATGCCGTCACTTATAATGGTAAATTATTACTGGTTAAAGACATTGATGTTCAAAGTCCAAGTGCCCGTGGTGCAAGTACACTCTATAAAATGCGTTTTACCGATGTCAAGACAGGCGGTAAAGTAGAAGAGCGATTTAAAGGTGACGATATTATCGAAACCATTGAACTTTTTCGACGTCCGGTCAGCTTTTCCTATATTGATGGTGATGAATATGTCTTTATGGACAATGAAGACTATAATCCTTTTATTTTCAAAAAAGCGCAAATTGAAGAAGAACTGCTTTTTATTCCAGAAGGTGGCATGAACGGCATTCAAGTACTCATGGCCGATGGCGAAGTCGTTGCGTTAGAATTACCGCAAACAGTTGATCTAGAAATTATTGAGACCTCACCAAGTATCAAAGGTGCATCAGCAAGTGCTCGCACTAAACCAGCCACATTATCAACAGGACTTGTTATTCAAGTTCCGGAATACATTGATAACAATGAAAAGGTCAAAATTCATATCGCCGAACGTCGCTATATGGGACGATCAGAATAACGTATTAATTTGTCATGAAAACCTATAATCAAAACAAACTCCATAAACGATTGCGTCGCCTTACCGGTGAGGCGATCGCTGATTTTAATATGATCGAAGAAGGCGATCGTATTATGGTCTGTTTATCAGGCGGTAAAGATAGTTATACTTTGCTTGATATTTTATTAAATTTAAAGATCAGTGCGCCTATTGATTTTGATCTCATCGCCGTTAATTTAGATCAAAAGCAACCCGGATTTCCTGAGCATGTATTACCGCAATACCTTGAGTCGTTAGGCATTGAATATAAAATAGTTCAAGAAAATACCTATGGTATTGTTAAAGAAAAAATTCCAGAAGGTAAAACAACTTGTTCGCTTTGTTCACGTCTACGCCGTGGTATTTTATATCGCACCGCAACCGAACTTGGCGCCACAAAAATAGCCTTAGGTCATCATCGTGACGATATTTTAGAAACCTTGTTTTTAAATATGTTCTACGGCGGTAAACTTAAAGCAATGCCACCCAAATTAATGAATGATTCAGGTGAACATATCATTATTCGACCGCTTGCGTATTGCAAAGAAAAAGACATTGCAAAATATGCTGAAATTAAGCAATTTCCAATAATTCCTTGTAATCTTTGTGGTTCACAGCCTAATTTACAACGTCAAGTGATAAAAGAGATGCTTAATGAATGGGATAAAAAATATCCCGGACGCATTGAAACCATGTTCCGTGCAACCCAAAATATCACCCTATCACATCTTTGTGATACCTCACTTTTTGATTTCAAAGGAATTAAAAAAGGGGATCGTGTAATTGATGGAGGAGATATAGCATTTGATCACGAAGATATGCCACAACCGATTGGATTTGATGCATCTGACCTTGAAGATCAAGACATGATCTTATGGAAAGAAGTTAACTAAATCTATATATTATCGCTATCTTATCGAATTATCCCACTAAAACTTTAGTGGGATGACAAAGCTAAAATATCATTTTTGCGTCAATTTTAATAACGTTAACTCACTGATAACATTCAATCGATTATTCCATCGAAAAATTTTAAATTGGTTAACAATATTAATATTTTTCAATCCATTAACCATTTAGCCCAACTCTGATTGACGATTTGTTTTTCCTCAACAAAACAGGTGTTATCAACCGTGCTGGGTAACAGTTGTAATGATAATTGATGAATTTCGTTACGCATATCAATATAAGCTTGAGTGAGCTTTTGGGCTTCATCCTGTTCCATAATTTGATAATTAGCAGCTAACTCTAATATCCGAACGTTATCGCTCCAAGTTGTCATTTTAGGATAATGATGTGCATAATTAAGCACAAGATACTGTGATAAAAATTCAATATCCCCTATTCCACCCTGATCAATTTTTAAATTGAATGAATCCGGTTGAGTTGACCCCAAATGAGTACGCATTTTTTCACGCATTTCTCTAACTTCGGTTTTTAATTGGCTTTCATCCCGTACTTTACAAAGCACTTTATGTCGGATTTGTTTAAAACGCTCAATAAGTTCAACTTCGCCATAAATGGCTCTGGCGCGAACTAATGCTTGATGCTCCCAAGTCCATGCGTCTTGCATCTGATAGTCCTCAAAAGCAGCTAAACTGCAAGCTAATAAACCCGCTTCCCCTTGCGGACGTAAACGAACATCAACTTCATACAAAATACCAAAACTGGTACGTACATTGAATAAATGGATAATACGCTGAACTAAGCGAAGATAGAATTGACGACTATCTATCTGTTTTTCACCCCTAGTCATACTGTTAACAGGACAGTCATGTAAAAAAACTAAATCTAAATCCGACCCATAACCCAGCTCCCAACCGCCTAATTTACCATAAGCAATAACCACTAAACCTTTATGATCATCAGTAAGATGTTGTGGCTTGCCATATCGAGCTATCATTTGATTCCATGCCATTTGAACAACAAAATCAAGGAGAGCTTCGGCCACAAACGTTAAATGATCACTGACTTTCATGGTAGTTAATACATGTGCAACATCAGCAGCAGCGATATGCAATAACTGCATCTGCTTGAACTGGCGGAGCGCTTCAAGTTGTTGTTCTTCATCATCAACTTGAATGCGAAGCAAATATTGGTAAAGTTCACTTTTATATTCATTAGGGGCAACTGTTTGATAAAGTGAATGAATATCGATGAGTTCATCTAACAAGATCGGATAATGTGCCAACTGATCACTAATCATCGGGGAAGCACTACACAACCGAATTAACTGCTTCAATGCGGTAGGATATTCAAGTAATAATTCTAAATAGGTGGTACGGCTAACAATATTGACTAATAAAGGAAAAATTCTTGCTAACACAGTTAAGGCATTTTTTTCATTGCAGAGTATTTCTAATAATCTCGGCATAAGTTGATCAAGGATTTCTCGCCCACGCACTCCAATTGTCCGTTTACCAATATCATTGCGAAATTGTATTAACAATTGACAAAGCTGGGTTGCCATTTGATCAGAATAGTTAGGTAATACCGCTTTGACATCACTTAATTCTAAGTCTGGTACCCATAAATCATCAAACTTATCATTATATTGTTTAGACTGGGTGGATTCGGACTGTTCATCGCCAATTAATTCATTGAATATTTCACGGTTGATCAACATTCTTTTTGACAAGTCTTGTTCAAAGTTTTCCCAATTATTAAATCCCATACTGGTTGCTAAACGCATTTGATCTAGTTCATTGTCTGGTAAAGTTTGGGTTTGCTCATCATTAATCGCTTGTAAAAGGTTTTCACAACGACGTAAAAAAAGATAATTTTCTCGAAGTAAAATCACTTCACTGAGTTTCAGTAATGATTCTTGTTCAATTACCTGCAAAGCGTTTAATAACGAACGTGTCTGCAATCCAACCACTCGACCACCTCGAATAAGTTGAAAAACTTGAACGATAAACTCAATTTCCCGAATGCCACCAGCGCCAAGTTTAATATTGTTTTTTAAACCACGACGACGGACTTCACGTTCAATCATACTTTTCATGTTTCGCAGTGACTGTAAAACACTAAAATCGATATAACGGCGATAAATAAAAGGTTTAAGCATTTGATAGAGTTCTTGGGTATAAGGATCATGCTGATCACCTAATACCTTTGCTTTCACCATTGCATAACGTTCCCAATCTCGACCTTGTTCTTGATAATAATCTTCCATAGATGAAAAGCTAAGAACCAATGGACCACCATCCCCTAAAGGGCGTAAACGCATATCAACACGGTAAACAAATCCATCTTCTGTAATCTGATCAAGCGTTTTAATTAAACGTTGTCCTAAACGTGTAAAAAAAACCGCATTATCCAATTCTCGACGTCCACCTTGTGTCTGTCCATGTTCTGGATAAGTGAAAATCAAATCAATATCAGACGAAAAGTTTAGCTCGCCTCCACCCAATTTACCCATACCTAAAATCAATAACGGTTGGGGTTTTCCTTGCATATTGCTTGGCGTTCCCCATTCTTGACAACTTAATGTATAAAGCCAATCACGAGCGGTGACAACAATTATTTCTGCCAATTCACTGAGTTGTAACAAAATCTGTTCATCACTACTTGCCTTTATTAATTGAGACCATGCCAAGCGAATTAGCATTTTATGGCGAAATTGCCTTAAAGTTTTCATTAATGCGGCTTCATCCACGACTGAAACTAACTGTTCATTTAACCAAGATTGATAATATTGTCTTTCATCTGCCAGTGGTGGGTTTTGTACAAAATCAGCAAGCCAATGTGGAAAACGAGAAAATGCCTCAACAAGAAAATTACTTTGCACTAAAATATCAAGGTTTGATTGTACCAGTACTGGATCGCATTGTTGAAGCAGATTGATAACGCGTTGCTGTTGATCTTTAAAAACATTAGATTGGGGCATTTTTCTGTCTCACACAAGGTATTATCGGGTTTGAATTGTCAGATTATTTTATCGATGTCATTTGCTATAACCGAAAACATAATCTAAGTATTACTTTAAAACTCATTTTCACCAATACATCTATAACATCTTGTATTATTGCGTGATATTAATGTTATTTTTGGTTGAATTAAATAACAGTTTAGTCATAATTCTAACCATTATCGAACTTAAAATAAACACCATTCCTATCGTTATCCATGTATAACACAATAAAAAGTTATTGGAGAATCTATAAAATGCTTGAGAATATTCATACAGAAAAACAGATACCCAAAAAATTATTGCAACCAAGATACAATTGAAAATAAATATACATAGCGAACTAAATATAAGCTTTTTAAGGTTTAAAATTTCTGTTACGCCTGTAAAACATTTTCTCAACAAAAAATAGCCTATCAAATTAGTCATGAATAAAAATAGAACTAAAATTGTTAGATTAATAATTGAACTTGTTAAACTGTGATAATAACCGAAAAAAATTAGAGGAAATAACAACGTGCTAAAATAACAATTATAAAGCGAAATAAATAACCCAAAATGTAACCGCTGACTTTCTGATTGAGTTAATACGTTATTGCTGCGAATAAAATTTTTATTCAACAATTTGATACTAAGATAAGTCCACAGTATTATAAAAATATAACTAATTAATATGTTAACAAAATTAATCGATTCATGAGTTAGAGACGAAGAAGAGATAACAGAATTTGAATAATTAAGTTTAGATCCAACCCAAGAAAAGATACCACTGTAGAAAAGCGATCGTCCTGCAACCTCCATTGAGGCAAATAAAATAGCAACAAATAAAGTATTAATAATATTTCTCGAATTGACTTGATGAATGGAATATTTATTAAATAATACTATTGAAACAACAAATAAAACAATCGAACAGGGTATTTGGAAGAAGAAGTTGATTACGACTTGCCTAGTTACATACCGAATAAATTGATTATTTGTCATATCTGACAATAAAGGATAATCATCAAATCCAGTAACATAGACTATGATATATAAAATATTAAATAACCAATAAAATAAAACTAATAATAGTGGTAGTTTAAAAAAAGTCCTGTCCAATTCCATTGTTATACCTATATTCCATTTATTTCAGAAATTAGCTTAAGTTTGAGTTTTGTGTTTACCTCGCTATAAGCAAACTTTGCAATCGAGTCAATACGTTGTATCGCCATTTGCCATTGCTCAAATTCCGGCTCAATTTGAAGATTTTGGTTTATTAATACTTCGTTTATTTGAATAAGTAACTGTTTATAATAAGTGAAATAATTATTTTCTAAAGCATATTCTTCATTTTGTTGCCAAAAGTTGAGTAAACTGGATAAATCTTGTTCAATTTGTGCAGAAAAGATTTCAGAAGTAACTGGTTTATTTAATAATAAACGGTAACCTCTTGAAGCCTTACTCTGCGAAAAAAGATGTAAGTTAAAACGACTTAACTCAATCGCAAAGTTAATCAAATCTTGTTTATTACCTTGTTTTATTTCGAGTTCAACTTCTTGTATTGGTTGAAATTTATCATTTGAGGTTATTTTGCCTATATCTAAAGCAACTTCAATTTCGCTATTTGCAAACGAGATTAACCACACTTGACGAGTAAAGTTAGTAGTAAAAAGTGGTTTTAAATTTTGCTGCAACTGTTCGATGTCACAATCGTTAGAAAATACGCCTACAGGAAATAGAGATAAATCGAGTTGTGGACGATTTAAATCAACATTATATTCAGCGCGTTCATGCAAACCGGCTATAGCATGACTATCACGTTTTAACGTCATTTCGTACTGTTTACTTTCGTTGTTTTCAGTTGTTCTAAGTCTTAATCCACAATGATGATTTCGCAAATAATTATCCGCTGTATCATAGTAGCAGTTACACAAAGATAAGGTTGAAAATGTACGCTGATTATTCGATAAGCTGGAAAATTCAAGCTCATCACTACTTGCCCATTGATTTAAAAAAGATTGTAGATCAGCAATATCACGATTATTTATCTGGAATTTTAACTCAATTTCATTACTCATGAATTTAAACAGGAATATGATTTATTTTGCTATATCATATCCCGATTAATAAAATAAATATACACTATTAGGCGGGAATAAACAGTTGATCATCACTTTTTATAATTAACCAACTGTTCAACTTAATTTATCATCACGTTTTTGGGTTAAATTATTACTTCACTACTCGGAATGGGTTTGTTGATTTCTTCTCGGTTTTATCAGATTTCTGAATATCGGTTTCGCGTTGCTGTTTATATTCGGGTTCGTCTTCAAATCCCATCCCCACGCCATTTTCACGAGCATAAATTGCTTCTACTGCTGACATCGGCACAACAATATGTTGTGGCACACCTGAAAATCGCGCATTAAATTCAATTTTTTCATTCGTTGCCATATATTGTGCAACAGAATGGGGAGCAATATTTAAAACGATCTGATTATCTTTAACAAACTCTTGCGGAACAAGAACACCCAATACCGAAGCATTTACCACGATATAAGGAGTGAGTTCATTATCAACAATCCAATCATAAAACGCCCTGAATAAGTAAGGGCGTCGGGCAGTCATTTGGTTAGGATCCATTTAGATTACCTTCTAAAATCACATCATAAATTAGAGCAGATAAATTATTATACTCTAATTTTTCTCTCATCTTCAGTTAATGAACTGATAAAAGCTGGACGTTCAAAAATTCTAGCCATGTAGGCTAAATAATTTTTTTCAGCAACTTTAGGTAATTCAATACCAAGTTGAGGTAATCGCCATAATAGCGGAGCGAAATAACAATCGCATAACGTAAAATCATCACTCATAAAAAAGTCTTTTTCTTTAAACATGACAGAAATTGAGACTAAATCATCAAGAAGATTTTTACGTGCGACTTTAGCAGCATCACTATTTGGATCAGCGATAATGGTTTCATAGGCACTGTACCATTCTCTTTTAATACGATACATTGTTAATCGAGAATTAGCACGCACAATCGGATAAACAGGCATTAATGGTGGATGAGGAAAACGTTCATCGAGATATTCCAACGCTATATGAGGCTCATATAATGTCAAATCGCGATCTATCAACGTTGGAATTGAACCATAAGGATTAAGATCCAGCAACTCCTGAGGTAAATTATCCGCAGTTACAAACTCAATTTCAGCAGTCACACCTTTTTCTGCCAACACAAATCGGATCTGATGACCATAGATATCTGTTGTATCACAAAATAATGTCATTACAGAACGTTTATTAACAGCAACAACCATGTTCACTCCAAATATGCAAAATTTAAAATAGGTTTAGAGAGCTTCTATTCTAACAAATTGGATAACAAAATTGTTAAAAAAAATTAATTTTCTTATCATCTTTCTTCAAATAATCGTTTTTATTGTGAAAAACTTTGACAATTTACAATGTTTAAGTCAATTAAAACCAATACAATTTATCAATAACAATTAGGCTCACAACAAATCATCAGATGAAATGAACAAAAAGACTTTGGTAATTTGAAATGTGACCAAAATTTAGTCATAAAAAAACCCAGATAATGCTGGGTTTTTGAAATAATTTTGTAACGTCTGCAATTAACGTTTGCTGAATTGTGGACGACGACGTGCTTTGCGTAGACCCACTTTTTTACGTTCAACTTGACGTGCATCACGAGTAACAAAGCCCGCTTGACGTAATGAAGAGCGTAAAGTTTCATCATATTCCATTAATGCACGAGTAATACCGTGACGAATTGCACCCGCTTGACCTGAAATACCGCCACCTTTAACAGTGATGTAAAGATCAAGTTTGTCAGTCATTTCAACTAACTCTAGAGGTTGCATCACAACCATACGAGCAGTATCACGACCAAAGTATTGCTCTAATGAACGTTTGTTAATAACGATGTTTCCACTACCTGGTTTGATAAACACACGAGCAGCAGAACTTTTGCGGCGACCAGTACCGTAATATTGATTATCAGCCATCTTCTATCCCCTTAAATATCTAATACTTGCGGTTGTTGTGCCGCATGATTGTGCTCGCTACCAGCATAAACTTTAAGTTTACGGTACATTGCACGACCAAGAGGACCTTTCGGTAACATGCCTTTTACAGCAATCTCGATGACTTGTTCAGGATGACGTTCAATCATTTCTTTAAAAGTCGCTTCTTTAAGTCCACCGATGTAACCAGTATGACGATAATAGATCTTATCAGTGCGTTTTTTGCCTGTTACAGCAACTTTTTCTGCATTGATAACGATAATATAATCACCTGTATCTACATGTGGTGTATATTCTGCTTTATGTTTACCACGCAAACGGCTTGCGATCTCAGTAGCTAAACGACCTAACGTTTTACCTGCTGCATCAACAACATACCAGTCGCGTTTAACTGTTTCTGGTTTAGCTGAAAAAGTACTCATTCGTATTTATCCAATTTTTAATTAATCTCACGTTAATAAATCAAACGATTTATTTACACTTTTTGATTGCAATGATCAAGTAACTAACCCCTTCGAGTTGTTATATTAACCTTGACAACCGAAAACAGCGTTGGGAAAACACTGTTGTAACGTGGGTTGCAATATTATACAGAAATATAGTAAAAGTGCTAGGATTTGTCATAAAAAATTATAGCAAGAAAAAACGCTTGCTGTTAAACTCTAAAACTCAATTAATCTAAGCATATTATTCCAGATGAGCCATATAATCCAACTTACCGACAAAGATTACATTAGCAAAGGATTACATCGTAAATGTTATCATCATCCAAGCAATCCTTCTCAATGTATTAAAGTCAATTATAATGACGGAGCGGAACAAGAAACTAACCGCGAAATTGCCTATTATAAGCATCTTATTAAACGCAATATCTCGTGGGATGCGTTAGCCAAATATTATGGCCCTGTGCAAACAAATTTTGGTGAAGGACATCTTTTCGAATTGATTCGTAATTATGATGGAAAAACTGCTACACCACTCGAAACATATCTTGCTGACCAACAATTAACGCAACAATACTATGATGAATTAATTGTTTTGTTAAAAGCACTAAAGTCAAACTTGCTAAACAATCGTATTATTACGATGACGATTAAAAGCAAAAATATATTATTTCAACATCTTTCAGAACAAAAAAATCGGCTGGTCATTATCGATAATATTGGTAATTCTACCTTTATTCCGATTGCCAACTATGTCCCCTATTTTGCTAAATCGAAGATTGAGCGCACATGGCAACGTTTTTTAAAATCAGTCATCAAAGATAATTGGCATAATCCACTGGTGGCTAAGTTAATTGATGAGGTAAATCAGTAAGCCGTAGCTGAGCAACGGTACCTTGATGATGATCATGACGATTTTCTAAAGTAAACGACCCATGATGTAACTTTGAAATACGATTTACTATACTTAATCCAAGCCCTATTCCATCATGTTTTCGATCCATACGGAAAAAGGCTTGAGTTAATTTTTCGCTTTTAGACTCGTCAATTCCGCTACCTTCATCGACGACATTAATAATAATGCCTTTTGCATCTTTAAAACAATTAACGACAATTTTAGTATTGGGCGGACTATAACGACAACTATTTTCAACCAAATTTCGAATCAACAATCTAATTAAAGTGGTATCTCCTTCAAACATCAGTTTTTTATCGGGTATATTCCATTGAATCGCTTGTTGCTTATGTAATGCTTGCTCTGATAACTCTTCAAAAAGCGGCAACATAATATCATCATGAAAATTAATTTTTTGATAGTGACCAACGGTAAATTTTTGACTAGCTCTGGCAAGCATTAATAACTGTTCGACGGTATTAACTAAGCGATCGATACGATCAATTAATTCATGACAATCGATATGATGTGTTGATTCTAATAACTCTAAATGCAAACGGATACCGGCTAATGGTGTTCGCATTTCATGCGCAACATCAGCCGTAAAAAGACGCTCTTGAGCAAGCGTACTGCTTAATCGGACAAACAACTTATTTAAAACAGTGGTAATGGATTTAATCTCTCGCTTATTACTAATCGGATCAATAGGACTAAGATTATCTTCGGTTCGTTCATTTAAATCTTTTTCTAACACTTCTAATGGTTTTGTAATCCATTTAATGGCTTTATATGCAAGGAATAAAGTGACTAACATCATTGAAAAAGCAGAACAAAATAAGGCAAAAATAGCTTCTAATTCTTCATGTTCGACCACTTCATCAATCTTGTTTTGACTTAGGGTCAAATTTACCAATACATCTATCTGTTCTTTACTTTCATGCCATAACCATAACACCGTAATGATCTGGCAAATGAGCATAATCGCCCCCAAAGTGAAAAAAAGATTCCAACGAATACTTTGACGAATATTATTTAAGGATTTAAAGATCATCATGTTTTTCATTTAATAAAAAAATAATAATTTAATGGTCGCTATTGAGTTGATAACCATAGCCCCGCACAGTTTTGATCAAACTTTTACCTAATTTAGTTCGTAACCCATGAATATAAACCTCAAGTACATTGGAACTTGGATCACTTTGCCAATCATATAAATCATTTTGTAATAAATCACGGTGTACTTTTTCACCAGCTTTTAACATCAGTCGAGAAAGTACAACAAACTCTTTAGGCGTTAATATTACTTCACGCTGATATTGAGTGACAATTTGTTGCTTAATATCAATAGTAATTGAACCAAAGCAAATAACATTATCAGCTGTGCCCTGATTACGTCGAATTAAGGCTCTAACACGGGCTAAAAGTTCAGTTAAAGCAAAAGGTTTAATAAGATAATCATCGGCACCATGATCTAATCCTTCAACTCGATCTTCAATGGTATCTCGAGCGGTTAAAATAAGCACCGGGGTATCAATCTGTTTTTTACGCCAACGCGTTAGCAAATCTAAGCCGTCACAATCAGGTAAACCCAGATCCAATATTATCAGACTAAATTGACCAAATTGAATAAACTGCTCAGCTTGTTTACCATTAGATGCCACTTCACACACATAACCATTAGCGGTAATGCCATCATAAAGCCCTTTTTGAAGAAGGCTATCATCTTCAACAATAAGTATTTTCATTAGGTGTTATCCTATTGTCGATTGGACATTCATAATAAATGTTCCTTAATTAACGTAATAATAGTGTTATTAAAAAATTTAATTACTGGATTAACTTACTTAACCTTATTGAGTTATCGATAAATACACTCGATCATTTAAGAAAAGCAACCCAAAATTTAGACACAAAATAAGCCGATAAAAGACTGATAATAAAACTGATTATAATATCTAAAGGCCAATGAATACCTAAATAAACCCGGCTCCAACAAACCAATAATGCAACCACAAAACAGCAATAATATAATTTTTTAACTTGTTGCTTTGCATTAAAAAAAATTGAAAAAAACAGTGTCCATACAAAAACAGCATGTTGGCTTGGTAACGAACTATTGGTTTCGTGATACAGATAATGGGTTCCAACATCTAGCGCAAAAGGGCGAGGCGAATAAAATAGATGACGTATCACAAAAGAAATTAATAGCGCTAACACTAAACTCACTATAATTTTAACAATCGATTGTCGATAATCGGGTTTTAAAAACCAATAGCCAGCTAACATGATAATTGGAAAAAACATTAAATAATTAGCACAAAAGATTGCAAAGTAGATAAAGGATTTTGATGCTTGATCAGAAGCATTAATCAATAAAAAGAGTTTAGTATTAATATCATACCACATGAAAAGTTGAACAGACTGAATTATTCATATCAAAAATGTAACGTATTAACCTTAAAAAAACCTTAACAACCCTTTTTAATCTATTTTACATGAGTGACTTATCGTTATACGGGTTTAATTTTAATACTGAAAAATTAGACATATTTATTTATGGTCGAAGCCATAATGCAACCAACATTTAGCCAAAAATGAAACTGTAATATCAAGCAACCAACAAATGAAAAAATAAACCACAATGACAAATAAAAAAATCTCAGTCGGATAAACCATACTAAGATTATTAATTTGTGTTGCAACAAAGGTAAATTCGGCAACACCGACAATATAGGCCAAAGAAGTATCTTTAATCAGTGAAACCCATTGGTTAACAAACGACGGCAACATCATTTTTAATGCTTGCGGTAAAATGATAGCGATAATCACTTGCGCTTTATTCAATCCCAATGAATAAGCAGCTTGCCACTGATCTTTACCAACTGCAATCATACCGGCATGAACAGAGTGACCAATATAAGCAGCCCCAATTAATGATAAAGCAAAGATCACGGTCGCAATAGCCGGTACATCGATATTAAAAATCACAGGCAATAGAAAATAAGTCCAAAAAATTAACATGATGACTGGGATTGCTCGCAAAAAAGCAAGAAGCGTGATGAGTAACTGACGCATTCCCCCTTTTAGCACGGTCAAACCGATACCGGCTAAAATGCCTAACAGAGTTGAAAAAACAATCGCAACAATGCTCATTAACAACGTCAAAAACATGCCACCAGGAAAGTTACCCCACATCAGATAACCCAAATTATTCCAAATAACAGCAAATCCCATAAAATCCATAACTGACTAACCTTTACTTATTTGCAATCGACTTGCTTGATAAATCTTACTTGATAAATATTGCCAAGCGTTCCTACTATCACAATGGCAAAAATATATAACAAAGTTGCAATAGCAAAATCTTGAAACGTCTTTAACGTCTCTGTTTCGACTTGCCGAGAAACATAAGAAAGTTCAAGCACACCGATAGCCATGGTTAATGATGAATTTTTGATAACATTCATATATTGCCCAATTAATGGCGGAAAAGCGATGCGAATACTTTGTGGTAAAATGATAAACCGCATACTTTGCCACCACGTTAACCCCAACGCTAAAGACGCTTGTTGTTGACCCTTTGCTACGCCTAAAATACCAGCCCGAAACTCTTCAGCAATAAAAGCACTGGAATAAAAAGTTAAAGCTATTAAACCAATAATAAACTCAAAAGAAGGCATTTTTAACGTTAAAAAAAAGAGTTGAATTTGGGGTTCATCAAATAACCACACTTTAAATTCAATAGGTAATAAATTACCGACACCAAAATACCAAAAAAACAGTTGGGGCAGTAAAGGCGAATAACGAAAAATAGCATTGTAGGCTGTTACTGCTCCTTTGATGATTTTGATATGACTTTGTTGAGCAATGACTAACAAAAAACCCAGCACGGTTGACAATATTATGGTGAATAACGAAATCGCAAGCGTCACTAAAAAACCGTCCCACAACCACCACAAATATCGTGGTTCAAGTAATTGCTCAACCATCTATCTATTGACCTTTACCAATTTTGAAATCACCACGAGGCATTGCTGACGTCGTTTCGGGTCCAAACCAACGATTATAAATCGTCACTGCTTCACCGTCTGTTTCAAGATTTAACAAGATTTGATCCACTTTATCTTTTAGACGAGTTTCACCTTTAGGAATACCAACCGCTTGATATTCTTGCGTAATACTAAAGGGTGAAATTTCAAAAACGGCACGTTGATCTTCCGGTATATTGGCAAGTAAACCAATCAATTTAGCATCATCTTGCGTAATAGCTTGCACCACACCATTACGTAATGCTGCAAACGCAAACGGCGTATCATCATACGATATTACTTTAGCGGTAGGATATTTTTCACGTAGGGTAATTTCCATTACTGTCCCTTTATCGGCGCCTATACGAAGATTTTTTAAATCATCCGGTGATGTTAATACCCCTTTTTTTGCCACAAATTTTTGTCCGGTAGCAAAGTAAGGCACACTAAAATCGACCGCTTTGGCACGCTCTTCAGTTACGGTGAAATTAGCCACAATTAAATCGGCTTTTTGTGAAGTTAATAATGGTATACGATTAGCAGGATTAGTCGGTACAAGTTCAACCTTTACCTTTAAAGCTTTACCGATTTCATTGGCATAATCCACATCTAACCCGACAATATTATGCGTTTTTTCATCAACAAATCCAAAGGGTGGATTACTATCAAATACCGCAATTTTAATTACCCCTTTTTTTTCGATATCATCAAGACGATCAGCATAAACCGAACTTGCAACCAATAACGAGCCGATTAATGCAGCTGCCGACAGTGACTTAGTAAAAAATTTCATTGTTATTATCCCCCTTTGGACTTAATAGGGTTTTAAGTTTATCAATAAAAAATCGAAGGGAATAAATAACGATTATTTAGGTGTTTATAACTTAAAGTTATATTAAAAATGTTTTATAGTCTTATAAGTAAAGCGAAAAATTATCTGAATTTAGAGAACATTTCTATTTACACTCACTCGGGCGGATTTGATACTCAAAAAAGTAAATGAAAAGTAAGATAAATTTCTGCTCTTTGCCAAAAAAATATTTCAAATTATCATAAGCCGAACTCGCAACCAAAAATGAGCCGATTAAGGTAACCACTGTCAGTGACTTTGTTAAAATATATGATTATCCCCCCCCTTTGGACTTGATAGGTTTTTTAAGTTTATCAATAAAGTATCGAAGGGATAATAACGATTATTTAAATGCTTTTAACTTAACGTTATATTTATAAAAGAACTAGTGATAGTAAGTTCAGTTTAAACTAAACATATCAAAATGCCTTTAAATAATCATTGCTATCATCAATTTTTTATTACGTCTACTTGGTATTTATGGATCAAGTTTTGCCAGTTCAGATGACCAAATTTCTTGGAATTCATGATCATAAGTTTTTATTTCTCCATATTGAGAAAGCGGAATGATAATAGCTAAAGCAACGGCTGCCACAAAAATAATGATAAAACAGGTCATCAAAATATTTTCGTTTGCCGGAATTAAAGCAATCAAAGTAAACAGTAACGAAATGATACTTATAAGATAAACAACCGGTAAAATAAATAATTCAATTTTTTGATTTGAAGGCTGCATATTTTTATCATACAACTGCATGATATGAATCTCATCACCACACTGCGCTACAACCATTTGCCCTTTTTGACCTTGATTTACGGCTTCGGCAGCAAGCGATAACGTCAACCATGCGTGGCTATCATCTAAAACACCTAAGTTCTCATCCAAATGGTAAAGCTTATTCGGTTCGATAATGATCTCACTGTCATTATCTAAAAATGTTCCCTTTAAAATATTCAATGCAGAAGCAGGCAGATGCGCTGCCCATAATTGTCGAACCTGTTTTTTTTCAATCTGTTCAGCTTTAATTAAGTATTCAATATCATCACTTAAATCCGTTAATTTGGTTATAATGGGGCGAAATACCCTTAATTTTGAAAGTTTTGACGCTTTATTTTCATTTGAAAATAATAAAGCACAACAATATTCACTAAAAGGTAAACTATTTTTGACATCATACACCAAATTAATAATCAAGGTTGTTTGATTATCATATTCATCTACCCATTCATTAATCATTTTTGGCGAAGGGATTTGATCTGACGCACTGATATTGGAATCACGAATACTGATATTATTTATATGACAAAAATTAATCAGATTAGTCATAGCTAAATCTGAATTTTTTAATGTATTTAATTGCACTTTTATATTTGAAAATTGATTAATTTTCTTCTTCATTGGAAGCAGTATTTTTTCAAATATATAAAAAAATGCTGAACTATTCAAATTGTGCAAAGTCGAAATGGGAACTTGTTTTTCTGGGTTCATAGGTGGACTACCTTCTAACCCCATAATTTTCAAGCCTAGATTTTCAATATCGGTAAGATATTGTGAATCAACTAACCAAATAGATTGACGAGTCCAATTTTGCCACTGTTCGTGTTTACTTTCGATTTTTTTATTAAAAAAAAGAACGTAAAGTAATTTATGATGATAAATATTATACATTATTCCAGTAATCGACAAACCAAAACATAGTGGTGCAATAACAAAATATAAGCAACTTAACCCGAGATTTGGTAATATGTTTTCAGCATTGATAAGTACTACAGCAAAAGCAAAAATAGCAATACTTACCACAAAAACTAATAGATATAAAAAGACAGAAAAGTTTTTAGGCAATGCTTTTTTGGGTATATTAGGAAATTTCCACTGCATTATTCGCTCCCTGCTACGGGTAAAGTTGAGATTAAAGAACAACCACAAGCTGATTTACAACCATTCACAGCTACATTACGATCAAACATTTTCCAAGTAGGATGACCTTCAACAATATTATTCACCCCATGACCTTTTTTGGGACACGAAACTTGATCACCAACTAAAGCAACCGGTTTTCCATCAAATTTAGCGCCTGACGCACTAATGACATTTCCACCATGTGAATGGGGATCACCCAAGCGAATCACACCTTTCATAATATTAATAACTCCTTTTTATATATTTTTACTTTTCCGCCCCGACAACACAGCGAATCTTATCCCAGCCTTGATAGGGTTCGGGGTGGATGCTTCGTGCAGCTTGCACCCGTTCTAAATAATTAGGTTTGTGATATATTTCCCAGTATGCTCCAAATGGTTGCATACCTAAAAAATTAGGATTTTTTTGCTGGATAAGGCTTGGATCAATATCATTTAATGAATGAAATGACTGCTGATTTTTTGTTCCAAACTTGTCATTATCATAAAATACGGTTTCCCCAAACAGTACATTACCATTTTTTAATATAAAATAACCGGTATTGCCCGGAATGGTGATAGTATTCATAAATCCACTTGAATCACTCTTTCTTATATCTTCAAATGTTACATTAAGTGGACTATCATCCACACCAATAAAACGCTCAACCCTTTCTGCCGGCACTGCGGCATAGCTTGTGACTTCACCAATGTGAAACGTTCGCCCTTGATCTAACGAAAACAGAACAAATGACATATCATTTGCCGGAATAGCAATATAATTTTTGCCCGGATTGTAATAGTGAAACGTTGGTAATTGTGTTTTGGTGAAAAACGGAATATTGATTCGGGTATGAATATTGTTAGCATCATCGTGATACCACATTAACCCTTCACAGTTTTCACCTTGTAACTCTAAATAACGGTGTTCGTCGTAACGATAAACCACCTGACGCTTTTGGCTTAAATAATAATATGTTGCTTTTTCGTAATGAGTTATGGTACTTATTGTGAGTTCATTCGGAGAATCATACATATATGGGTAGACGATTTCATATCCTTCTCGTGGCTCAGCCATTGGAATATCTAACCCCACTTTTTTAACCTGATCGGGTCGAGCATTCCCAACCAGATAAAATGACAACCAGATTATTGCCGGCACCACAACCAGCAGCAAAAATAGCCCTTTTAATTTATGATTCATGCGTTACCTCGTCATGACTTAATCCTATTACCGCTCGCAACTTGTTTTGCCATTGATGAAACGGTTTAAAGCGACTTTGAATTATCACCTCTTGCTTTAGACTTGGGTCACACTGCCAACGGTCCCAGCCCGTATACTGGTCTGGCATTGTTGGCAGGCTTGCAGGCGGGTTGTCCCAGCGGGGGCCCATATAGCGATCATAACCTTCTAAAATGGCTTGGTTGATTGGCGATAATAAATCATAGCCAATTCTTGTACCATAAGGCTGTGGCGAGCGATATATACCTCTGTTTTTATCCAACACAAATATTTGATTATTCAGCACCACTATTTGTTCAACCGTATCAACCATTGGGCGGTAATACCCCTTTACCTTATCCGAAGTATGAAAATGGGTGGTTCGAAAGGTACGCCCGCCGTCACGTGAGTAGTCAATCCCTGAATAATCTCTTAAAGGGACAAAAATATAATCTTCGGGCATATGGCTAAACGGTTCGGTTAGTGCTCGGGCTGAATGTAGCGCTAATTCCGAATAGATCTGTTTTTGTTCGTCAATATAATATAACCGCCCTTGACATCCTAAACCGGTCAGCTGCAACGAACGGTAGTTGTCAAATTTAAACACTATTTGGGTTGGCGCTCCTAAAACCGTGCGGTCTTGACCCGGTATTGGCATTAATGCCCAAAAACAGATTAGAAAAGCGCAATAGCTAATCGCCATTAACCCTCGCTTTTTTTGGACATAACTGTAAATGACTAACCCTGTTGTCACTAAAAGATAACAAAATGCTAACATATTACTTTTCCGCCCCAACAACACAGCGAATCTTATCCCAGCCTTGGTAGGGTTCGGGGTGGATGCTTCGTGCAGCTTGCACCCGTTCTATATAGTTAGGTTTGTGATATATTTCCCAGTATTTTCCAAAAAATTGCATACCTTTAAAATTAGGATCTTTTTGCTGGATAAGGCTTAGATCAATACCTTTAAGAGAGTGAAAAGCTTGTTTATGCTGATTACCTGGTTGGACATTAAAAGACGGTGGTTCTTGATCATAAAATACCGTTGCTCCAAAAAGTACATCGCCATTGTTTAATATAAAATAACCAGTATTACCTGATATGGTTTTGGTTCGAGTATAAGCTCTCGAATTTTCGCGACGAATATCCGTAAATTGTACATCTAGTGGGCTATCGTCGATACCAATAAAACGCTCGACCTTTTCTGCCGGCACTGCGGCATAGCTTGTGACTTCACCAATGCGAAATGTTCGCCCTTGATCTAACGAAAACAGAACAAATGACATATCATTCGCCGGAATAGCAATATATTTTTTGCCCGGATTGTAATAGTGAAACGTTGGTAATTGTGTTTTGGTGAAAAACGGAATATTGATTCGGGTATGAATATTGTTAGCGTCATCGTGATACCACATTAACCCTTCACAGTTTTCACCTTGTAACTCTAAATAGCGGTGTTCGTCGTAACGATAAACCACCTGACGCTTTTGGCTTAAATAATAATATGTTGCCTTTTCGTAATTAGTTATGGTTCTTGTTGTGATTTTATTAGGTAAGTCATACATATATGGGTAGACGATTTCATACCCTTCTCGTGGCTCAGCCATTGGAATATCTAACCCCACTTTTTGAACCTGATCGGGTCGAGCATTCCCAACCCAATAAACTGACAACCAGATTATTGCCGGCACCACAACCAGCAGCAAAAATAGCCCTTTTAATTTATGATTCATGCGTTACCTCGTCATGACTTAATCCTAAAACCGCTCGCAACTTGTTTTGCCATTGATGAAACGGTTTAAAGCGACTTTGGATTATCACCTCTTGCTTTAGACTTGGGTCACACCGCCAACGGTCCCAGCCTGTGTACTGGTCTGGCATTGTTGGCAGGCTTGCAGGCGGATTGTCCCAGCGGGGGCCCATATAACGGGTATGCCGTTCTAAAATAGCTTGGTTGGTTGGCGATAATAAATCATAGCCAATTCTTGTACCATAAGGCTGTGGCGAACGAAATATGCCTCTGTTTTTATCCAACACAAATATTTGATTATTCAGCACCACAATTTGTTCAACCGTATCAACCCTTGGACGGTAATAATATCCTTCTAGCTTATCCGAAGTATCATCAAAATGCGTGGTTTGAAAAGTACGTCCACCGTCACGGGAGTAGTCAATCCCTGAATAATCTCTTAAAGGGACAAAAATATAATCTTCGGGCATATGGCTAAACGGTTCGGTTAGTGCTCGGGCTGAATGTAGCGCTAATTCCGAGTAAATCTGTTTTTGTTCGTCAATATAATATAACCGCCCTTGACACCCTAAGCCGGTCAGCTGCAACGAGCGGTAGTTGTCAAATTTAAACACTATTTGGGTGGGCGCCCCTAAAACCGTGCGATCTTGACCCGGTATCGGCATTAATGCCAAAAAACAAATTAGAAAAGCGCAATAGCTAATCGCCATTAACCCTCGCTTTTTTTGGACGTAACTGTAAATGACTAACCCTGTTGTCACAAAAAGATAACAAAATGCTAACATTTAAGGCTCCTTAATATCGGGATCGGGTAATGGCCATTGTGGCTTTTCGCTTAATTTGCGATATTTTTCTTTCATCAATTCTTTTGCTACAATTGTTTTGCTAGAAGGATCATGATAAAAACTATTATCTACTAAATCATCGCCAATTGGCATGTGTTTGGTTGGATAATTCATCGCTTTTTTTAAATCATCTGGCAAAATGCCATAACGACTATATAAGACTGTTTCCGTATCGTTATTTTCGGGGTGGCGCCAATCGGCTATAGCACGCCATTCAAAAAGAAGCCGCTGGTCTTGCAGGGTAATGCCGTTCACCACGCCAAGGGCTAGATCGTAAGCCATAATTTTTGCTGGTGCATCTTTGCTGTTGGTGATGCCTGAATGGTGACTACTTTCATCCTTTTTACTGTCCACCAGTTCACGAATGGCATCCTTTAATTGTTGATTTGATAGATAATAATAAATTCGAATTTGGTCTTTATCTTTACCCATATCGTTATTACCGATATACCTAAAATATTTAATCCCCCGATCCGACAGTTGCAAATCATCGTTAAGTTTTTTTAATAAAACCGGATCGGTAATGACTGGTTTCCCGAATAGATCAATCGGGTTAGACGGCGGTATATAACTTGGTCGGGGTACGGTTACATTGATTGTCCCTTGTTTTAGTTTTTCTATTTTTTGAGGATTTTTATTATAGATATCCCCATAATGTATGGCTCGGCTCAGTTTAGTTTTATCACCGGGCTGATCAACTTGATAAATCATGGTTTCGGGCACTTCTTCACCATTAATAATCCGCTCTGTAAGGATAAAAGGCGCAGTTTGAATGTCACCGGTGGAATAGTTATCACATTGTGCCGTTGCAAATTTCAACATTTGTATCGATGCATCGAATGAATTATTGGGTCTGATTTTTAAACTTGGATTATCGCGCAATAGCACGTCCGGACTTGAGCACATTGCACCCTGTTCTTTCATTTCACTAGACGATACCTTATTATAGGTTTGTTCTGGGTGGTCTTTTGCCATTTCGGCAAAAGTCGGGCGATATGTCACAATCACAGAGCGACCGCCAGCAAAATAATGACCATGTTCAATTGTCCCTTCAAATTTGCTGAATAACGGTTCTTGCTTGAGTCTTTGCAGCTGTTCAGAAAGTAATACGACTGTGTTGGCTACTTTACCACCTCGAACACCAATATCAACATAGGTAACCCGCTGTTTGTAATCCTCTAAACTGATATAGTCCGGATAGTCTTGTTCGTTAATGGTCATGCTCACTAAAGGAATAATAAAATTTGGATTGATCGGATTGTTACCGGCAATAACTTTATGAGAAAACACTCGCTGCCTTAAATTTTCATGGCACGCTTTAATGATATGATCAGGAATCCCTTTCCACCCCATCCCTTGCACATTCCATAACGAAACCACGTGATCATTGGGACTAAAATAGTGATACACTTTGCCAAAGTTATCGCGATAAAACATCTCCTCGTCTTTGCCCAAGCGATCATACTGTTTTTCGCTACCGTCCGCTTGAATATATTTTTCATCAGGGTTAACGGTGGTATTAATAATGTAGTTTTCTTTTAGTGTTTCTGGCGTGAATTTTTTATTTCTCAAATCCTGTGAGTCTTTAATTTTTTTAACAAAGTTGATAAACGTCTTTTCGCGACTTTGTTCAGTTTGAATACCCATATAGAGATCTTTCGATAACACTTCAGCATACGACGGGTCAAAGGCATAGGGTGAGTGTGCCAAAATTACGCAATCAGCAGGCAAAACATTGTCTTTTGCTAATAAAAAAGTTGCCAGCATAGTAATAATAGTGCCTTGACTGTGCGCCACAATGTTAATCGGAATATCTTGCCTGTCGGTATCCTTCCTAATTTTTTTAATCAATTTTGCTAACCGGTAAGCTGCAAATGCAAAATAGATACGATGCGGGTTATCATAACTTTTTGAACCTTCAGGGGTAACTATTTTTCCGCCAAAGGCAAGTAAACCTGACATGCCTGGTCCATACATATCGGGGATCGAGGTGGTCGCATTGGCAAACGGCCCCCCATTACGGTGATAACCATAATCGATCCAATTAAAAAAATTATCACTATTGAGTTTATCGACAGCAAGGGTACCGGTATCTAATTTAAATTCCCGATCTAGCCAATAACTGCTGTAGGGTAATTCAGGATCAATCACCGACGGATCTTTGAGTCTTTTTTCATAAGCGCGTTGATCTTCATCATACATTTGTTTATCGACCGGACGATACCCCCAAAAAAAGGGAATAACTGGGGAGTAGTGACTTTTGGTTATTGCTATTCTTGGTGCAAAGTTGTCACTTTCCTCTTGAATCGTCGCCCATTCATTGGGAATTAAATCACAACGACCTAACCGCTTATTTAATCCTTTACAGATACCTTGATCCTGATTTTCAAATGCTTCACCAATATCATTTACCCCATGGATTAAAATAACTATACAAGGTAATGGTGCCGGTACATCAACGTTACACGTCAACATTGCATCGGTCGAATTTGATGGAACGCCACTCACCTTTTCAACTGAATGAAGTACTTTATCTGAGTCTGTTTTATTCGACATTCATCATTCCTTTGTTAATATTTCAATTTTTAAATCATCTAATTCAGTCATCGGTAATTGTTCGGTGTTACCACTTTCATCCGTCATGCCGTCTTGCGTACTACCGTCACTAAAATGAATTCGGTAAGGATGATTTTTAAGTACTTGAGTGGGTGATCCATTTACACGTAACTTAAATTTACGCCCAAAATCGCCTTTTTGGAAAGAAGGTGTAACTTCTTTTATACTTTCCGCCCCAGAATAGGACAATAGTGCGGTTTTTTGTAAAATACTGGTTGGTGCAATTAACTCAATGGTCCCATCTTTAATGCGTATGCCTGCCCCACCACTGAGTAGTAATAATTCTTTATTGGCATTGATCGTGACTTTGCCATCGGTACTAGTTATAAACATATTTTTTTGGGATATTACTTCCATTTCGTCAGATTGCGCTTGAATTTGAATGCGACCCGATGCCGCAATCAGTTTGATCCCTAATTTTTGTGCGAATATCGACACCATTTCGCCAGCAGCCATGGATAATTTTTTTAAAATATTGACGCTGGCATTTTTACCTGCTGTGACAATAATATTTTCACTGGCTGCACTTTGAATACTTTTTGGTGATGTTTGGGCAATCCCTTTTTCACCGTGAATGACGACCGTTGATTCTTGTAATTGATTTGTTGCGCTAAGCAGTGTTTGTTGTTCGTTAATGTCAGCCGGTTCAGCACCACTTAATTTGCCACATTCAATCAAGGTGTAAGAAATTTCTAAAGATTTTTCTACCTGTTGGATTGATTGTTTCATATCAAGTTGTTGACCTTCAGCCTTTTCTTGCGATATGGTGCTGATATAGACCCCTTTAGCAGCACGCATTGCCCCCCATTCATCAGTGCGTAACTCAAAGCCTTCACCACGTTTATGTTTTTCGCTATCTACTAAATGACCAATGTTGAGTTGCGTTTTACCGTACTCAGTGGCAAGCTTGATATGTTCTTGCCCACGTTTGTCATCCATGCGCAGCTTGTTGTTCGCTGGTGTACGAATTACATTGCGGTGTTTGTTGATTGTGGTGACATGATCGGGGTGCGTGCTGTCATGCATAGCATGGGCAATATAAGGTCTGTCCGGGTTACCATTAGTAAATGCAACCGCCACTTCTGTACCGTCTATTAACGGAAAATGAAAGCCGTACGTATTACCCGAATAAGGTTTTGCCAGTCTTACCCATAAACTTTCTTCGCCTTTTTTCCAATTTTTTAAATCAAAATTGAATTTGATGCGATAGCGCCCTTTTGTATCGATATAACCATAAGTATCATCATCCGGACTGGTTACCCGTGCCGGTAAAGTACCGCTAACTTGTGGCCAAGGAAGTGGCAAAGGACGATAAGGTTTTAATACATCATATGGAATGGCAGTAAAATGGGTTTCGTAAGAGTCTGTTCGATCTCCATGACTTTTGGTAGAAAGAATGATAATACCTTCTTTTATGTCATAAATCGGACATTCTTCAATAATAAGACGTTGACCCGGCACCAGTTGATAATCATTACATTTACCATAGATAATGAATTGTTCTGATATATAGTGTTGGTGACGTATGTGCGCATACCATTGCCCACTTTCAACGGTTTGTTTATCACCCAATACTTTATAATGCTCTTCATAACGGTAGTCATCGCCATGGGTTGTGATATCTTTAGGCTGGCTATTGGTTGAGCCATGTAGTTGACTGTTTGCCATGCGATAATTGTAGTCGTTAACACTAACTTGCTTAGGTTTGGTTTTAGTACTAAATTGTAAGTCCCATATGCTATGACGTTGATTATCTGTTAATCCACTCGGCTGTTTGATTATAATACTGCCGGCATCTTCCAGTCCTTGTTCATAATCACTCATCACGATAACATCACAATGGTGCTTAGGATGTGTTTCGAAATAGAACCAAATCCCGACATCGGCAAGTAATCTTTGTATAAACGCTAAATCTGATTCTTGCCATTGGGTGATAAATTCACGAGCCGGATAAGTTTCGTTTAATTCAAAACGAAAATCAATTCCTGTAAAACCATGATTACGTAATACTTCTTCAACCACATCAACTACGCTTGTGTTTTGATAAATTGCACTTTGGTGATGGTTGGCTAATAAGGCTATCCTTGGCACTAATGTAACGCAATAATGTGCTTCGTCTTTACTCATTGAAACAAGGCTAAACTCTGTGATAACACCGTAAATTTTTCTTGATTTATCAAGCTTATCAAGGGAACTGATTTGAGTTAACTTTAAAGGTAATTGACGAGGATGAAAAGTAAGCGATGCGGTTTGATTAAGTATCGAATCAATGGATATATGCTTATTTGGACTGGTAAAATGAATTGTATATTGCCATGGTTGGTTTAATTCTTCTTTACCTTCAAGTGATAATATTGATATTGTTGTCAGTAAATCTACACCATCAATTGAAAGGGAATAATTATTTTGCGCTGAATGTCCAGTTAATAAGTTTCCTGCTAAAGAAGACAAACTGTCTATCAACTGCTCCTTTGTTTTCATAATCTTGTTCCCTTATATTCTATTTCTTAACTTTAATAACAAAACTCTGCATTTATTTTCATCATATTATCATAAAATTTACATAATAATACTCATAAAATACATTTTTTAGAGATATATCACAAAGATATTTAAATACGAGTGTAATCAAGAAAACATCCATTTAAATAGTATGGGTAATCAAGGGGGGAATAATAATTTTATTTTTTATCACAATGACACGATACACGTTTCAAATTTTTAACAATCTTTTATTTTAAGCTGATAAACTTTGCCTGTATTTGGGGTTGGTCACTTTACACAACGCAATTAAGTTTTGGTTTATCCCTGTGTATACAGGGAACATTTTTTTCAAGTCATCGTATATATTACTATTACAAATCCCTGGTTTATCCCTATGTATATAGGGAACACTCCGCTTTTGCTATGTCCTGCTCCAGCGAATCCGGTTTATTATAGGGAACACATCAACAGCGCTTTTTAAATTTATAACAAACACTTTCATCAATTAACAATTCTCAATCACAATTTGCAATATCAATAATTGTTAACTATATGATTAATTCAATTAATTGACAATAACCTGTAACTAATAATTTTGTATAACTTATTATAAACGATCGTTATTTGTTGCCAGATATTACAAAATCGACGTCCGCGTTACACGCGTCCAGATATTTAAAAATTGTTTTTATATTGGCATGATCTGGGTTGTTTTCAATTCTACTGATATTTGACGGCGACACGTCTAACTGTGCAGCCAAATCGGTTTGTGTAAACCCCGCGCGTTCACGCGCGTTAATCAGAAATGCCCTCAATTTCCACGTTTTTTGGGATTCGCGATACGCGGCTAGGGCTGTGGGGTTTGCTAAAACCCTATTTTTGAGTTCCTCGAATGTTGTGCTATGTTTTTTTCTAGTGGTCATTTTCAATCATCTCCTGTAGTCGGGTTCTAGCTATTTTTAGAGCATTAGCAGGCGTTTTATTCGTTTTTTTGACAAACGCGGATCCCTATGTTTATAGGGAACAGCTATATAGCAAAGCCGATACGCCGACCAAAAACGGTTTATCCCTATGTATATAGGGAACACATTCTTAATTCTCTTGGTTCTACTAACGGTATCGGTTTATCCCTATGTGTATAGGGAACACTACCACTGTAAAAACATTTGTTCGCATGCGAACGGTTTATCCCTATGTGTATAGGGAACACGTCTTTCGGTGTCTTGCAGCGGAATGGTTTTCCGGTTTATCCCTATGTGTATAGGGAACACGCTTGGCTGCCATATTGAGGTTGGCATTTTGAGCGGTTTATCCCTATGTGTATAGGGAACACTTTTAATCGGTCCAGCCATTTATCGGCGAACGCGGTTTATCCCTATGTGTATAGGGAACACTCCGTCATGCGAATACCGAATGCCGAAAGCGAACGGTTTATCCCTATGTGTATAGGGAACACAATTTGTAGTTTTCTCCCGCCTCTCTCATTGACGGTTTATCCCTATGTGTATAGGGAACACAATCGTACCCAAAAAATTCGTGTTTAGCAACCCGGTTTATCCCTATGTGTATAGGGAACACTACGGCGACGGCTAAATTTGATTTATATATACCGGTTTATCCCTATGTGTATAGGGAACACCCGCACCCTGATCAATATGTTTGAGATTTCGGCGGTTTATCCCTATGTGTATAGGGAACACTTACCCTGCAATTGAGCCTCTGACAAAAATGCCGGTTTATCCCTATGTGTATAGGGAACACGTGTTTGCTGGCAGACATACCCCCCGGAGCCACCGGTTTATCCCTATGTGTATAGGGAACACCCCATACGAATAACTATCGTATTCTGAGCATTCGGTTTATCCCTATGTGTATAGGGAACACTTCTGTGATCGGCACTGAACGATTACGCCGCCCGGTTTATCCCTATGTGTATAGGGAACACTCTTCTTGTTGTTCTTCCCATGCACCCGCCTCCGGTTTATCCCTATGTGTATAGGGAACACGGATTACTTTAAAGAGGCTCATGGTAAATTATCGGTTTATCCCTATGTGTATAGGGAACACAGCTGATGACGCAGGACAAAGCTTTAAAAACTCGGTTTATCCCTATGTGTATAGGGAACACCCTTATTATAACTTATTGTTTATTAATTAAAATAGGGAGGTATAAAATTCTACCAATTTTTTTGATTATTTTTTGAGCAATTGAGAATTGAGCAAAAACAGCTTAAATTTATAATTTAATCAAACTGTTAAATATGATTTATAAGGGGCTTTTTACGATACACATTCTTGTAATTTTTTTGTCTACCAAACAATTTGGTATCATCATGTGTCTGTAATCGATTGGTTAAAGGTTAATGACAAATTACCGTGCACTATACATCTTTGTATTCTTTCACCTTATCCGTCTTTCCGTACATATTTGATATCAATTCTTTTGTTGATATCATTTAAGTGAAAAATATCGTTTAATTTTGTTTAATATTCTACATAATATTTGGTGTATATTTTGTTGGTGAGTTGACGTGAAAACATGTCACTAGCATAGAAAAAAGCCCTAAAAGGGCTTTTTTATGGTTTTGGTAATGTAAATTTTTTGACCCCATCTTTCGCTTTAGTCTGTGCAATTGTCATAATTTCGATGAAATCTGCTTGATTTTTTTCAAAATCCTCAGCTGTTTTAAATTTCTCTAATGTATTTGGTTTTTGCTTATCAAATTCCCACATTGCTAAATAAACAGCCTCAAGTTTGTTAGATGGTTTATCATTTATATCTAATTTATCTAGATCGCTCATTACTGAATTGAGGAACTTATCGAAATAACTATCAGCGGTTACGCAACTTTTCAACGAAGGAAATATGACATTATTTTTAGAGCCAAGACAAATCATATCAAGCTTAGTTCCTTTATTGATATTCATGGCATCATCTTTATTTTTTAATTCAAGCGAAACATATTCAAATTGATTTTTTCCATTCGCTACTACATAGGGATCGCCTGTCAAACTGGTTTTTACTCCTGATGCAACTGTTTTAATATTAACCAAATTTTTATCATATTTTTTTTCGTAAACATATTGGTTATCACCATATTCTTTGATTAGCTGTGCTGCACTAACCGTTGGCATTGCATCCATAAAGCCTGATTTTCCATTCTCTCTGAACACCTCTATATCATCTTCTATTAAAAATTCAATGATCCTTTTTGCATTTTCATTTGCTGAGACATTAAAACCAATACAAGCCAGAATGGCGCTAAAAACTACTTTTTTCATGTGATATTTCCTGTAAATTAAAATTTATAAAACCATAAATTAACAAATTAAATATAACTTTTCAAATTTTTCAATAATATAATTTATATTTACTCTGTCAGTTAATGCCACACAAGTCGCCGTAATGGTCTGTTGACCCAATTGTTTGGTCACCGTTTTATTGGTTTGGTTTGCTTGCTTGACCTATAGTGTAAAGTAAAAAGCCTATAGTCGGCAGATTTAGTTCACCCTAGGTTATGTTGGATAGATAACTATTATTAGGTGGTTTATCCCTGTTTATACAGGGAACACTACGATATTTTGTAACTGTCTCAAATCCCGCTCGGTTTATCCCTGTGTATACAGGGAACACGTTTGCATACGCTGAATTGATTCAAACTCGCCCGGTTTATCCCTGTGTATACAGGGAACACTAAAAAAAGTTTAGTTTTTAATAAACATTTCACGGTTTATCCCTGTGTATACAGGGAACACTTGATCCAGTTCATCCCGTGAAAATGTCCGTCCGGTTTATCCCTGTGTATACAGGGAACACGTTCAATCCCTCCATCATTGAAATGAAAGCCTCGGTTTATCCCTGTGTATACAGGGAACACCAATTCAAGCCGTGTTTCATAGTTGATCCCCACGGTTTATCCCTGTGTATACAGGGAACACAATTTTATATTTTTTACATCCTGATAACATCTCGGTTTATCCCTGTGTATACAGGGAACACTGTTGTTAGTGGGCTCGTTGAAAACAAAATCGTCGGTTTATCCCTGTGTATACAGGGAACACATTATCAGGAAGAGCTGAAGGAAGAGCTGATTCCGGTTTATCCCTGTGTATACAGGGAACACACGCAGGTGCCGGCTATTCGGTTGCCCCCCAACGGTTTATCCCTGTGTATACAGGGAACACTGGCTCTAAACTGAGCGGATCGACTGCGTTCGCGGTTTATCCCTGTGTATACAGGGAACACAATGATACTCCGACACCGTCATCGATTGTCGACAGGTTTATCCCTGTGTATACAGGGAACACATTAAAATATTAAATAAATGTATTTTATATAACGGTTTATCCCTGTGTATACAGGGAACACTTATTCGTTAATCACCTGAATGCAATTGATATCGGTTTATCCCTGTGTATACAGGGAACACAGGTGAACCAAGCAAGGTTGACAGACCGTCATCGGTTTATCCCTGTGTATACAGGGAACACATGGGTTAGTTGATGGTTTAAAAAGCATTTATCGGTTTATCCCTGTGTATACAGGGAACACTTCTGGGCTATCCATATGTTTATAAAATTCATCGGTTTATCCCTGTGTATACAGGGAACACAAATAATCCGATCTCATGGATAAACCATCCGCCGGTTTATCCCTGTGTATACAGGGAACACCCGCCATCAAACGGTAATTTTTTTATACGCTCCGGTTTATCCCTGTGTATACAGGGAACACCCTTATTATAACTTATTGTTTATTAATTAAAATAGGGAGGTGAAAAATTCCACCAAATTTTTTGTTGTTTTTTTAATCAAACGATATCTGAGCATTATCGACTTAAATTTATAATATTATCATCATATTAAGCGTAATATGTAAGGGATTTTGTACGAGATTCGTTTCTGTAATTTTTGTTCGCACCAAGCAATAGTGAGTTGATCAGCATATTCGTTAGTCATTCTTTCTGTAGCACGGCTTAACTGTGTCAATTTTTGGCTTATTATGTCTTTACTCGTTAGTAATCGAGCCTTTTTATATTATTATTTTTTAAAAGTTGATCTAGCTTTTGTGATGCAAAAACTTTTTTTATAATTGGCATGACATTAGCCTTAATTTTCTTGAGATATAAAAATCAAAATTTCAAAAATGACTTTCAAAAGACGGAAAAAATCCTTTATTATTGAGATGGAACCTAGTCATTTTCCACTCTAGAAAATATGTTTTTTCAACTATGTTATTATCATCAATATTTAATTTAGATAAGGATATTCCTTGCGGTAACATTGCATTACTGTAACGAGTTTTTTTGATTACTATTCTCTATGACCCTTTTGTTTTGTATATTTAGTCACATGCCCTAAACCTTAAGGTCAATCTATAATATTTTCTAACTTTTAATAAAAGTTTTTATGCTTTAAGAAGTAAAAAGATCGCTTTTACTGATTTCATTGGGGTTTTAATTAAGTTTCTCAATAATTAATTTTTTATATTGATAATCAGTACTAAAAAAACCTTTTTTGTTCCATATAGTATCAGTGACTTTTATGTATAGAATATTGTCATTCCAAACCAAATCCCAAATAATCCATTTTTCAGTTTCGAAACTAAAATTATGCTTTATATGATTATTTTTAATCTCATATAAGTCTATGATGGTTTTTGATTCTTCATAATCCAAATAAAAGGTAGTAAAATACGTTTTTGCCTTATTTATATAGGGTATTCCTTGTAAAGTAATGGTATTATTTTTGTTATCCTGAATTTTTACCTCGCTATCTTCATAATATGAAACTGTAATAATATCCTTATTCAAAGGCTTCCAATAACCATAATAGTCATAAATTTTCTTGGATTCGTTATCGTTCAAATTATTTATATAGGTTTTATTGTTCACTTTTAGGTATAATTTTGTTTTTATGAATCTTTTATCATTTTTTTCAATCATTGGGTCATAAATTTTTTTCATATGACCGAATTCTTCTGCGCTGCTTTTTTCTTCTATAAAATTTATTGAAAACTTTTTTAGATTATTAGCTTCACTATTTGTTGTATAACTACCTACCAGAAATAAAAAAATAGATAAGAAAAGGTGTTTTATCATTTTTGTTTTAACTCTATGTCATTTGGGGTATATCGGTGATTTATCCCTGTGTATGCGGGGAAACACGTTCGCTGCCAACGATTTCACTGTCCACAAAAAAATAGGCAATTTCTTTTTCAGCTGATGATAATGAGTCAGAACCATGAACTGCATTTTCAGTTACGTTGTCAGCATAATCTGCACGTAATGTGCCTGTAGGGGCTTTTGATAGATCGGTTGGTCCCATAAGATCACGATAACGTTTGATAGCATTTTCACCCTCTAATACTTGCACAATAATCGGACCAGAGATCATAAATTTAATTAAGTTATTGAAAAATGGTTTTCCTTGATGCTCGGCATAGAAACCTTCTGCTTGTGTTTGAGTCAATTTAAGCATTTTGATTGCAATGATATTAAGATTTGCTTGAGTTATTCGAGTTTCTATTTCACCCATTAAATGTTTTTTTATGGCATTGGGTTTAATAATTGATAAAGTACGTTCAATAGCCATTGTGCGTTATCCTTGTTAATCTGAAGTAAATTGGATTCGTGTTATTTGTCCACTTTCATCGAGTAATAATAATCGATGTTGTCCTTTTTTAACGATTGTGAGTGCGATTTTATCATTATCATTTGATTGGGCAACAAGTTCGCCATCTAGAAACCACCATTTTTCACCCACTCCACCTTCGGCAAATAGTTCGATATTTATTTGATTTTGTCCCGGTAGCGATTTGACAAATTGCTTGTTTTTCAATCCGATAATCGTTAATGTAGAAAAAATATTTTTTTCCATTATAGGACAATCTTTATCAACTGGTGGAATAAGTGAATTTCTTCGTTCTTTCGGTAATAACCAGTTTTCCAGTGATATAGGCCAAAGTGCTATTGTTTTTTTCTGAGCACCTGCACAATCAGGTGCAACACGTTTTCCTTGATCATTAACCCATACATTTATCCAACCAGTACGATAAATAGTTTTCAGTTCATTTAATGAGTTTTGCGTTGGTGGAATCATGTTATTTAATACCCAAGCCGTTTTTTGACGGTGACAATTATCATCTGTTACAGGTAATATTTGTCCAGTAGGCCAACATATTTTTTCTGATGTGACCGAGTCCGGTTTAACCGAAATTGGCAACGGTCGATTAATTCGATTTTCTTTATTTAATAATATCGAGTTTACTTGTTGCAAAATTGGGGTAGCAGAAATTGAACCATATTGACCTACAACCGGCGTTCCGTCAGGACGACCAACCCATACGCCAATTAAGTAACGAGGATTGATGCCGATAGCCCATGCGTCTCGATATCCATAGCTGGTTCCAGTTTTATAATAAACGCGGTTATTATTAATAAGCATTTGTTTTGTGATCCATGCACTACCGTCTGAAATAAACGGTTGATTAATGATAGGTTCATTTTGCGTAAATCTTAATGGACTAACTTCACCTTGACGAGCAAAGGCACTGTAAGCACTTACTAAGTTATCCATTCTTAACGAAGCCCCACCTAAAATATATGCGATATTAGGATTGTTGCCTTGTGAAACCAATGGCAAACCGACGCTAAAAAGTTTAGCTGCAAATCGTTTTGGACCATAGAGTTCAATAAGTTGTACTGCCGGAAGATTAAGGGATTTTCGCAATGCATTTGAGGCGCTGACGGGTCCGTTAAAATCTTCGTCAAAATTAGTGGGTCGATAATCAGTACTTATACGCGGCACATCTTGCAGTAAAGATTCAGAATGAATCATTCCATCATCAATCGCAAAAGCATAGATAAAGGGCTTTAATGTTGAGCCTGGTGATCGTAGTGCTTTAATCATATCAATCTGTCCAAAGCGATCTTTATCATTAAAATCCGCTGATCCTAAATATGCTTTCACCGTCATATCAGTATGATCGACAACTAATATTGCAAGCGATGTTTTAGGGGGTAACTGTTTTTTGCGGTTTAATACCATATCTTCAAGATGATATTGAAGTGAAGGATCAATGGTTGAATGAATAATTTCATCATTAGGATATTGTTGCTTTAAACGATAAGATAGCAATGGTGCAAGTTGTGGGGATTTGCGAGGATGTACCCACACTTCATCTTGCTTAACTTGCTCAATAATTTCAGGTGTCCAGACATGATATGTTGCTAGGCGATCTAAAACTTTGTCGCGTGCTTGTTTGGCTCGTTCTGGGTATTTATCTGGTCTTAATCGGCTTGGCGCTTGGGGTAAAACCGCTAATAAAGCAGCTTCGCTACGAGTTAACGCACTGGGTTTTTTACCAAAATATGACCAGCTCGCAGCCCCAATACCTTCTATTGTTCCCCCATAAGGAGCATGGTTAATATATAGCGTGAGTATTTCGTTTTTACTGTAATGCAGTTCAAGTTGTAAAGTTCGAAATATTTGCTTTAACTTTCCTGAAAGCGTTCGTTCATGAGGATAGAGTAATCTGGCAACTTGCATTGATATTGTACTACCGCCAGATATAATTCTATCATTATTAATATTTTGCCAAGCAGCACGAAGCAAAGAAAAAGGGTTTATTCCAACATGTTCATAAAAATAGCGATCTTCGTAATTTAATAAAACATCCAGATAATAATCAGGGACTTCATCAAGTTTTACGGAATAACGCCAAATACCATTTTCATCAGCAAATCGCCACAAAGGCGTTCCGTCCTGTGCAACTATTGTTTGAGTAGGTTTATTTTTTGAAATTGATATGGGATAAAGGTAATCAGCGATGAGAAACATTATTAACCCAAAAAATCCGAAAATGAATAGCCAAATAAGAAGTTTAAAAAGGCGTTTTATTATCTTCATTGTCATTATCTAATTTCAGGGGTTAGCAGAGATTTTTACACAAAAAACACCGCCAATTTTACTTGGCGGATGTTTTGATGATGATTAATTTAATGCGTTTATACTACTAATCATTTTTAATTTTAGGTTGAAATATTGTTATCATATCTAGAGTTTGACCAATCGCAAATCTTTCCGGACGATACATTGATTCAACAAATGGAGAAGGCACCATATAGCTACCTGGCGTCACTGCTCTAACTAAATAAGCCATACGTTCACCGTACAAATTTCTGCCGATATAATTTTGGATATCAACAGCCGCTACGTACCTATCATCACGATATTGCTGATAACGGATATGACTACTATCTTGATTATTGAGTAAATTCGCTAACCCAGGAATAGAATCTAAACTGACATTACTGCCTATAAGATTTTGATTTTCCAATTCTAATCCAGCAGGTAAGAAATCAACAATTAACGCATCTTGAATTCTTTCTCGCGATTTTACATCTAGGATGACAAGCATCATTGTACCCACTTTTACATCTGTAGGAATAATAGGGTTGCCTTTCATATCATAATAACTTCGACTGATCCTTAAGATGTTCCCATTTGATGTTGGTGCAGGTGCTGTTTTAGCATAACCTGATACGGTTAATTTAATATATAGCGGTTTATCATTTTGTGGGTTACTGATAGTTAATCCATGATTTATATCGTTAAAATTAAAATTACGTTTAAACGAACCACTAGCCGAAGTGACTTCATTATTCACTGCCACTTTAAACTTCTGTGTGCTTTTGCGTTGTTCTAACGACCAACCCGCAATAAACAGTGAATTTAATTCTTGCGTTGATAGATAACGTTTGTCACTTAATAAATCAGATAATTTAAATAGATATTCAGTTTGCAAATTCGTACCAATTTTATTTTCAACAAGAATCGCTAATACTAAAGCGTCATCACGAAGTTCACTACCGTAATCACCATAATTATTAATGTCGTTTACGTAATTTGTATTTTTCACTTCTTCCATTAAAGCGCGATATAATTCTTCATAACCGGTAAGTTTTGCTGTTAATGCTAACTGCATTATAGGTAGTGGAGATAACGCTATGTTGCTGTCTATAATTTTTCGAGAAAGATTTTTAATTTCATTACGCATTATCGAAGTAATTTTATCTTGTTTTGCCATTAACATTAACGCATAAGCTTTTATCGAAAGCTCTGCATGATAATATCTATCAGAATTCTGATAATAATATCTCATGTTATCAAGAACTGAAGAGGAATAGATATACTCTCCAATTCGTGTCATCGCTGAATCGAGTGCTTTATCATTCACTTGATAACCTCGTTCTTTAGCTTGAAGTAGAAAATCAGTGGCATAGACAGTCAGCCAATATTCCTCATTACTTTCACTACTCCAAAGACCAAAACTACCATTGCTTCTTTGCATTGATAAAATACGAGAAATCCCTAATTGAACATTTTGACGACGTTCTTCATCCGAATCGGTTTTGATGCCTAATGCAGCTAGCTGTTCACTATTAGCATATAAAGATGGAAATAAGCCACTTGTTGTCTGTTCCAGACATCCATAAGGATACGCAAACAATTCTTTGATATATTGGGCAATATTTAACGGTGGCTGATTAGATACAATTAATTGAGCGCTAACAGTATTATCAATTAAATCATCTAAATTAGATGGGGATAGCACCCAACTTTCGCCTGCATCAATTGCTTCAACATAACTTTTGTAGGTTGCTGAATAGGCGGGTCTTACACCTAAATTCCATGAACGGTTGATTTGATAATCCGATCCATCATTCAATTTAATTCCTGTTACGGTGACTGTTATGGTTCCTTGACCATAGCCATAATCAGCAATAATAGGGATTTGAATAATATTTTTCTGCTTTGTATCAAGCTTAAGATTGATAGATTTCGATTCCGTTTGATAAACCAATCCTGAGGTAGCGACATCAATTTTCATAGTTTGAGTTGTATCAGTCAAATTATGGATATCTAATGCTAATTCAGCACGATCTCCACCTGATAAGAATCGAGGAATAGACAATTCAGCAATCACAGGAGAAGCAACAATCATCGCTTGCTCAGCTTTACCAAAGCGATTGTCATCCCATGCTTGCGCCATTAAACGTAATTCTCCATTAAAATTTGGTAATGCTAACTCAACAATTCCTTCACCATCTTCATTTAATTGGATCGTTTTGAGTTGTTGAGCAACGATGTTTACTTCCGTTAATGGTCTTTTACCGCCTGCAGCTACCGCATCACCACCAAAACTCATTTTAATGTTTCGTCCTTTTGCCTCAATTAACTTGCCGTATACGTCATACTGATCAACATTATATCGTTTACGTCCTAAAAATGAGGTATAAGGATCGGGCGTTGCAAAATTAGTTATATTTAACACGCCTGCATCTACAGCAGAAACTAAAACTGTTACGGTCTGATCTTTATTAATTGCTTGTTTATCCATTCTTATTTTAATTGGAATGGTTTTTTCTGGTTCGGTTTTTTTCGGTGCGTCAATCGTGATATTTAATTGACGATTTGACGTGTCTAACGGTAAATAAAGTAGACCAACCGCCCGTTTAACCGTTTGTACTTCAGCATTCGTCGATGGTCGGATAATCATTGCATTTATATAAATATCGTGACGTTTCCAATCATTAATTGGGATTTCAACTTCAAGACCTTCATCGTCAACGGTAATTTCTTTTTTCCATAATGTTCCATCGTTGGTTTCAAGTGATATGTAACCAGAACCGGCAGCCGGCGCTTGTACGTGTACTTTAGCTGTATCACCAACTGAATAAAATGCTTTGTCTATACTCAATTTTACCTGATCTGGACGCAAATTATTTGTACCTTGAGTATTATCTTCCCAGTCATAGCCAGCCCAAAAACGAATGTTACTTACTACATTAGTATTTGGATCCACAATTTCTATCCGATATGCCCCATAATCATCAGGTTGATAGCTGACTTTAGCTGTAGCGTTTTCATCAATGGATATCTTATTTTCTGAAACAACAAACTCTTTTAAAGTTGAATGTTGCTCCCAACCACTTCCATCAGACCAAGACCAATAATAATTTCGACGCTCACGCACGACCCGGGCTATTAAATTATTAGTAGCAAGTTTTTCGCCTTGCTTATTCACGTAAGCAACTTCAAACTCAGCTAAAGCGCCAATGTCAACGGTTGGACGCTGACTATAAGTATCCATCTCCCAATTGTAATAAGGTTCGTCGCTAAATAAAGCACGTAAAGCGGGAAGTTGATTTGCTGGCCAAATATCTTGAGTTGCATAACGAGTAACTGGTCTTCCCCCCGAATCCAATAAACTTATATTTGTCACGATTCTAATAGGTTTTTTTACACGAGCCCACTGATCTGCACTAAGCTTGATTTCTGTTTTACCATTATTATCCAAAGTTTCATCAATTTCAGACAACTCAGTATAATCTGTCTCACCTTGAACATCTCCGATTTTAAAATCATTTAATCCCTGAACAGTTCTTAAATTTTTATAATAGTTCCTACCATTCAATTTATTGCCAGAAGCTGGGGCACCATAGAGATACCAACCTTTTATACTAAATTCCACGTCTTGATCAAATGATATAGGTTCATTAGAAGGCGCTTTGATTTCCATTGCCATTCTTTCTGGTAGGAACTCTTCTACTTTAAAATAAGAAAAACGATAGTTGTCATCACCGACATTAATACGAAGTGACCATTTACCTGTTGGCGCATCACTTGGTATCGTGAACTCAACTTGATATAAACCATGGGTGTCTGGTTCTTTTTTTACGTAACCACTTGCTATGACATTATCGTCAGAAGAGAGCACCTCAACCATGATTGGTTGATCAGGTAATTGTTGTCCGTCAGCATCACGTAATAATGCGTTAAAATAAACCGTTTCACCGGGACGATATAAATCGCGAGGTCCAAAAATAAATAATTGTTTTGAATAAAAAGTTGAACCAGATAGATTAAAGTCCGTTAAATTTAGGGCATTACGATTAATGGTGACAAATGAAGTCTGGCTTCCATCATCGGCTGTTAATAAAGAATAATTAGATCCTTCTGGTAATGTGATCTCAGCAAAACCTTCATTATTCGTTTGGAATGAAAGGGTATTACAATTATTATTGTTGTCATTTGAGGAGTTAACACAAAGTAGCGATAAATTTATGTTTGGTAATGGTTTGCCATTATCTAATCCATGAGTCATCACCAATAATTTACCATTGTGGTAAGCATGAATAGCTATCCCAATATTACTGATTGAAAATAATGTGGCAGGCAATTCATCATTATAAGATCCAGCTTTATCCATTACTGCAAGATAAATGCCTTCTTTATTTATTTCTGAAAACTTAGACAAATCCAGTAATAGTGTTTCTTGAGTATTGGGTGTAGGATTCAGATCAAACCGGGAAGAATAAGATAAATCCATATATTCTTCAAAATTTTGTGAACGCCAAGTATAATAACGGTTTATAAAACCGTAATTCGTAATAAATTTAGCTAACTTTTCTGGTTTGATTCGATAAAAATTAATATCGACTTTATCAATATTCAGTGTCGTAACCGGTAAGCCATTCATGGATTTGCTGGGTAATAGTACACCACTACTTGAAAAAGCGATAAAAGGCTCACGATTTTGGCTATTAATTTCAATTTGATACACTGAAGGTAAACTCTTATCATTGATAGCAGATAGCATTTTATCAATGGTCAAGGTTAACTTACGATTCGGTTCAAGGAATCGATGCCTTAATTCCAAACCGTTATTTGAAAGCTCCCATGCGCCATCAACCGTTCCCTTTTCCTTATCGACAAGTCTTAATAGATTAGAAAAATTGAGTTTAGGGTTAACCGGAACAGAAAACGTAACAACTAAAGTACTCGAACCATCTACTATCATTTCTGAGGTATCAAGGACAGTAAAAGGGTTATTTTTATATTTTTCTTTTAACTCAGGAGTAACAGTAAATATACTTTGAGTTTGATTATTTTGATTCGAATTAATCTTTGAAGTATTGTCATTGACAGATTGAGTTGTTGTCTGACTATCTTTGTTTTCATTAGCTATCGATGAAGATTTACTATTATTATCACAACCGATTAAAACCAAAATTAAGCTCAATACGCTTAACCCTTTAATAAAGCTCATTATTTTTCACCTATTTTCTATTCCAAATATTACATTATCAACATTTTTCGATTATCTATATTATGCACTGCCTAAAAACGTTTGGCAAAAGTTGTTTTTAAAGATAATGGCACTCCTTCGAGTATGTCTGATAAAAAATTATCTTTTATTAAAACATATTGTTAAAAGAAATCATTGCCATTAGATGAAGAGACAAAACTCATTTATTCATGAAAATAAATGAGTTTTGTAAATAGTGGAAGGTGCTTCGTTACAAAAGCGAACAAAATTATGAATTGGTGCTGGCTAACGTCATTAATCTTTTCATTAAAAAATTTAAAATAACACCATAAAGGGGTAAGAAGAATAATCCACAAATTAAAATTTTAAAGCTATAGTCAATTGAGGCTATTTCGATCCAATGATTCGCCATAAATTCGTCGTTACTTTGATAAAAGGCAATGGCAAAAAAGACAATAGTATCAATACCATTACCTAACACCGCTGACGCCGAAGGCGCAACCCACCACGCTTTATTTTTTCGTAAATAATTAAACACGGTAATATCCATCAGTTGCCCAACCAAATAAGCAGCAAAACTGGCTAATGCAATTCGAAAAACAAAACTGTTAAAATCACACAACGCTGACAATCCCATCCAATGCCCTTCGAAAAATACAACCGAAATGGAATAAGAGAACAGTAATGCCGGTATCATAACAACAAAGATAATTTTTCTGGCAAGGCTGGCACCAAATACCCGAATGGTTAAATCGGTGGTTAAAAAGATAAATGGAAAGGTAAATGCTCCCCAAGTGGTATGAAAACCGAAGATATCAAACGGGATTTGTACCAGATAATTGCTTGATGCAATAACTAAGATATGAAAAAAAGAGAGCCAACAAAGTGCTTTATGCTGCTGAGCTGGCGTAAATTTTTCTTGTAGTGAGTCTGAGTGAATATTTAAATACATATTCATTTCCTTTTTTGAATGGGGTGAGAGAACCCATAATGTTTAACGTAAAAATGATGTAATTAAGGTTAAAATGTCGAATAGTCCGAATTTAATTACATCGATATCTCATATTTTTAACTTGTTGTAAAAAAGATGCTTTTTATACAAATTAATCGTTGATGATTTGCCTGTGTTCATTTAACCTTCAGACACAACTATTTTGTAATATTGGTTAAATACTGATTTAACCCTTTTTCTCGCAGCTCACAACTTGGGCACTGACCACATCCGCCGTCAACCCCATAATAACAAGTGTGAGTGTGTTGCCGGATATAATCAAGATAACCGAGTTTATCAGCCATTTCCCATGTCTGCGCTTTGGTTAGATACATTAACGGCGTGATGATATTAAAAGTATAATCCAAGGCTAAATTCATCGATACATTCATGGATTTAATAAAGATGTCTCGACAATCCGGATAACCACTAAAATCAGTTTCACATACGCCAATAATAATATCTTCAATAGCGTGTTGTTTGGCATAACATCCCGCTAACAATAAAAATAGCATATTACGACCATCAACAAAGGTATTCGGATAATTGCCTTCTTGAGCGGCTTTGATTTCTTGTGAGTCATCAATCAAAGCATTATTGGTCGTTTGTTTGATCACTGAAGTGTCAATAACGGTTTGTTTCACACCGAGATCTTCAGCAATCCATTTAGCTTTTTCAAGCTCAATGGCATGTCGTTGACCGTATTGAAAGCTGATTGTTTCAACGTTTTCACGTCCATAATCAGCAATGGCTTGCAGCAGGCAAGTGGTCGAGTCTTGCCCACCCGAAAATATCACAATTGCTTTTCGATGTTGCATGAAAAAATTCCTGTTAGGATGATGAGATTAGCGATTATCGACTTTTTCAGGATAAAGATCGTGATTAGCTAAACGATTAAGCGCAATTTGTTCCCAGTTAGTACCGGGTTTACCGTAATTAGCATAAGGATCAATAGAAATACCACCACGTGGCGTAAATTTACCCCAGACTTCGATGTATTTGGGATCCATTAATTTAATTAGATCTTTCATGATGATATTAATGCAATCTTCATGATAATCACCATGATTACGGAAGCTGAACATATAGAGCTTAAGTGATTTACTTTCGACCATTTTAATATTCGGAACATACGAAATATAGATCGTTGCAAAATCAGGTTGACCAGTGATAGGACAAAGGCTGGTAAATTCAGGACAATTGAATTTGACAAAATAGTCATTAACAGGATGTTTATTGTCAAAGGTTTCCAGAATTTCTGGACAATAAGTTGTAGGATAGCGAACAGACTGATCGCCTAGTAGTGTAACGTTACTCATAATTTTCCTTAGTTTTTTTGCGTGGGAGGTTTACGAACCACGTGATAAGGCGCACACCTTACCTTTTTTTGGTAAAAAAGTCCAGCTTATTGCTTAATCATTAACCATAACGAAGTGAAACGCAAAGTTAACTTAATTTGCTTGAAAATTGTGTCATTTTGGTTAAAAAATAGCAATGAGTGTAGGATAAGAAAGTTGTCATCATCAACGGGAAAACTCACAACGTTATCACTATTTTGATGATGACTATTTTAAAGGATATGTTATTAAGGCTAAAAATTAAGATTTATTTCGATTTCACTGCTTTGTAGAAGTTGTCCAATTTATCTTTAGCTTCCGCAAGTTCTTTTTCAGCATCATTTAATTTTGCGGTTTTTTCGGCAATTTTTTGGTTGTCACCTTTGAGTTTTGCCTCTGCTAAATCTTTTTGTCTTTCTGCCACTTTTTCAGTTTTTTCGTTGATATTTTTTTTGTATTCGGCTTCTAGATTATCATCTTTACAATGCATTTTGACATTTAACAATGCTTTTTCTAATCCTTGAACACGTTCAACATTATCGGTTTTTTGAGCTTCTGTAATTTGCGCTTCAATCGCCTCTTTTTTGCCGGCACATGTTCGCCCTTCATGATCATCAACGTTTGCGGCACAAACACCTAATGTAAGCGTTGTTAAAAAAGAAAGCAGTGTTAATTTACATACAGACGACTTAATTGTTGATTTCATAATAATTCCTCTTAAGTTTATTTTCTTAATTGAACACAATCGACTTTATGGTTTTTGCCTTTCGTTAATATTAAACTTGCTCGCTCTCTTGTCGGTAAAATGTTTTCGATCAAATTTAATTCATTGATTTCTCGCCAAAGACGATTAGCGATATTTATCGCTTCTTGCTCTGGAAGCTGTGAATAGTGATTAAAATATGAGTTAGGATCACTAAAGGCGCCAGCTCGAAATTTTAAAAAACGATTCACATACCAATCATGTAGAAGCGACAAATCCGCATCGACATAGATCGAAAAATCAACATAATCCGAAACAAAGACTCGGTTGGTATTTTGTGTAAAATTTAAGGTTCCTTGTAATACGTTTAATCCTTCTAATATGAGAATATCAGGACTATCTATAATGATTTCTTCATTATCAACAATATCATAAACCAGATGTGAATAGACGGGTGCTTTAACTTGAGATTGACCTGATTTTACATCAGCAACAAAATTGATCAACCTTTTAATATCATAAGATTGTGGAAAGCCTTTTTTGTTCATTATGCCACGCTCTTCAAGATATTTATTAGGATATAAAAAACCATCCGTTGTGACTAATGCAACTTTTCGATGTTCAGGCCAACGACTTAATAGTGCTTGTAAAACACGTGCAGTCGTACTTTTACCCACTGCTACACTCCCAGCTATACCGATAACGTAAGGGATTTTTTGGGTTTTACCTAAAAATTTGGCAAGAACAGCCTGACGGCTAAAACTATTATTAATATAATAGTTGAGCAATCGGGATAAGGGTAAGTAAATTTCGCTGACTTCATCTATGGACAAATCTTCATTAATCCCTTGCAATGAGGTAAGTTCTTCAGGGGTTAATGTCATGGGTTCAGCATTACGCAAACTAGCCCATTCTTGACGGCTAAACTGCATATAGGGACTAAGATGATTTTTCATCATGTCGTGTTCTCAAATTCCATCTATTTAAATTCATTGGGTTAAGATTATACATAAATCTTAACTTTTACAATCATAAATTAGCATTGATGCATGATCATAGCTATATTGAAGACTAACTGATAAAATAGCCTAAATAAATATTTGTCCCAATATTAAACAGAGATTATATGTTAAAAACCAAATCGAAACAAAAACAGAAAAAAACCCGTCAAGAGATTAATGAAGAATCTTGGGCACTCAAGCGAAAACGCAAACATAAAGGCTTACCAAGTGGTTCTCGTTTCAATAATGAAACCAAAAAAAATAAACCAACGGCTAAAACCGTTAAAGATCCGCGTATTGGTAGTAAAAAACCGATTTCATTAATTGTAGATGAATCAGTGAAATCGACCAATAAAATTAAACAACCGAAAACGCAAAAATTAGTTCTATCACCCGAGCAAGAATTGGAACAACTGGAAAACGATCCTAAATTAGAACAGTTACTTGATTTAGTCGAAAGTGGAAGCCAATTAACGAAAGCGCAACAAACATATCTCGATACTAAATTAAATCGTATCGATGAGTTGATGCAACAACTCGGTTATAGTGTTGATGATTTTGAAGATGAAGAAGAAAAACAAGAAGATATTGTGAGTTTATTGAAACGTAATTAACTTCATACCTGAACGAATTTAAATTAATTTATTGTGATATATAATGCGATCAATTTGTGATAGTTTGGCTGTTAATATAACAACATCAATCTGTTCCGTCGAATGAATGTACAATCAAATATTTACTAATGAGAGCCAATAATTATGCCTATGTTAATCATGCTTAGTTTATATATTGGACTATTTATTTGTACTTTACTCTATCTTCGAAAAACGAATCGGATCAAATTTCGGGTTAAAGCAAAACAGAAAACGATTTTAAAAGGTCATGGAAAAAGTCATGTTAAAGACAAAATTAGACGCAAATAATAGCTTAGCAGAAGCACAATTGTGGGATCAAAGTTTAATTGAAAAATACAATTATTCAGGCCCACGCTATACTTCTTATCCTACTGCATTAGAGTTTAATGAAAATTTTAGCCAACAAGACTTTATCTTGTCCGCCAACCGCTTTGCGGATAGACCTTTATCGCTTTATGTTCATATCCCGTTTTGCCATAAACTTTGTTATTTTTGTGGGTGTAATAAACTGGTCACTCGGCAAACCCAAAAAGTCACCCAATACTTAGATATACTGGAACGTGAAATAGCTTCACGTTCTCAGTTATTTAAAGATCGCACCGTCACTCAAATGCATTGGGGAGGCGGTACACCGACTTTTTTAACGCATGACGAGATTACTCGACTTATTACCTCGTTAAAAAAGCACTTCCATTTTGATACCCACGCAGAACTTTCAATCGAAATCGATCCAAGGGAAATTACGCCACAAACTATCGATCATCTAGCCAAATTGGGCTTTAATCGATTAAGTATGGGGATTCAGGATTTTAATCATGAAATTCAGTATTTAATTAATCGTGAACAAGATGAACAACTCATTCGATCCTTGATCCTTCAAGCAAGAAAAAACCATTTTCATTCTATTAGTTTAGATCTTATTTATGGATTACCTAAACAAACGGTTGAAAGTTTTACCGAAACACTGAATAAAGTGATTGATATCTCACCTGATCGCTTAAGTGTCTTTAATTATGCCCATTTACCTAGCCGATTTGCAGCACAACGCAAAATTAAAGACCACGATCTACCTAATGCTCATGCAAAATTACAGATTTTACAGACCAGTATTCATAAGTTAACCCAAGCAGGGTATCGCTTTATTGGTATGGATCATTTTGCAAAACCGACTGACGAACTGGCAATTGCCCAGCAGCAAAATAAATTACATCGAAATTTCCAAGGTTATACAACTCAAGGGGGAGCGGATTTATTAGGGCTTGGCGTGTCAGCAATTAGTATGCTGGGTGATAGTTATGCACAAAATCAAAAAGATCTTAAACTTTATCAACAACAAGTTGAATTAAGTGGTAATGGTTTATGGAAAGGATTTTCCTTAAATGAAGATGATAAAATTCGTCGTGATGTGATAAAACAGCTTATTTGTCATTTCTATTTAGATAAACAAGCGATTGAACAGCAGTATCAAATCCGATTCGATCACTACTTTAATGAAGATTTAACCTTGCTTGACCCATTAGTAAAAGATGGGTTAGTCACAATAACAGACGATGCCATTATCGTTAATCCTAAAGGTCATCTGCTTATCCGTAATATTTGCATGTGTTTTGATAGCTATATGAGACAACAAGCCCGGCAACAGCAGTTTTCAAGGGTGATTTAGTCACGAGTCAAACCGTCCTCTTTCGATGATGTATTAAAGACAAAGTTACGGTAAAAACCGTAACTTTTTTTCTTGCGTGGTATTATCAATTAATGACAAGCTAAATAAACTCTAAATTTGGTTGTTTGAGCAATGACTTCAACGCTTTTGAAGGTTTCGTCTAAAATAGCTTGATAAGGTAAAAATGAGTTTGCCACAATACAAAGATAACCATTTAATTTTAAATGTTTTTTCGCTTCTTTAATCAGTGTGTTTACTGCCGTATAACTGGTTTCTTTACCGTCATGAAATGGGGGATTAGACACAATAAGATGATATTTATCATTGATATTTGAAAATACATCGCTGGCAACAACCGTTGCATCAACATGATTGGCAATTAACGTTGCTTTACTTGATTCAAGGGCAGCAACGCTAACATCAGACAACGTAAGATTGATTTCAGGATACAATTTTCCCAATACGGTGGATAACACCCCTGCTCCGCATCCTACATCTAATACATTGCCTTTAATAATATCAGCATGATCGATTAATGCATTTAATAGTAGTTCACTTCCGGCATCTAACCCTTTTTGACTAAATACGCCTGGTAAACTTTTAATTTCAATTTCTTGATCTTCAATGGATAAATGATAATTTAACCACCATTCACTAAGATCAAATGCCAAACGGCTATCAGCCTGAAAATGATATAAACCACAACGTCTTGCGCTGTCAATTTTTTGGATGACACCAAAATCTGCCAGAAGTGACTCAACACTTTTCACCCCTGTTCGATTTTCTCCAACAATAAAGATATCACTATCTTTTGGCATATTATTTAATAAATAAGAGAGCTGAAATTGGGCTTCGCTTTTTGTTTTTGGCCAATAATAGATTAACGTATTCATGCCGTTATAAAAATCTTCATCAGGAAGAAGAGAAAAATCAATTTCAGTACCTTTACGACTATTTTTTAGACGCAAATAGGTATGAAATTGTGAACAATGAATTTTTACTTGATTGGCCACAATAACAATAGGATAACAATCTTGAATATCACCAGCAATAATGACCTTTTTATCGTTAAAAAATGTTTGATGACGTTCAAGAACTTGACTTGCAGGAGTAAAAGCGGATGTTGCCATAATGCCTCAATGAAAAACCTTTATAAATTGATGTGATGATTATACAATTAACCATCTTTAATCTCTAATAAAAACCGAATGTCGATAATGTCACAACGTGATTGGTACTTACAACAATACAATATTACGCAATATGTGTTGCGTAAAGCAAATGTTTTTAAAGGTGAAGTGGTAAACCATATTGACGATGAAATTCGTTTAATTGTTGTCGCTGAGCAAAAACCCACGCAAAAAATTTATTTTGATATTTTAAATGCGATTCGCCTTAATCAAGAGCAGGTACTTTTTTTAACGCCTTCACAATTAATCATCCCCTCCGATGATATTGATAAGGTAATATGGTTTATTGACATAAATCCTGATGAATCTTGGAAACGTGCATTAACGATTCAAACAACGGATTTAATTTCTTTAGCTAAAGCTCCACAACAAAAACGCCAACTTTGGCAACAATTATGCGAATATGAAAACTATTTCCACCCTGACCGACAATGATTTACCCGACGCTTTTGAGTTAGAACAACAATGCCACTTGATTCCTTGGTCAAAGCAGACGTTCTATTCAAATCAAGGCGATCATTATTACAATCTTAAATTGACTATCGATAACCGTATAGTTGGTTTTTGTATTTGTCAAATGGTTGCTGACGAAGCTAATTTATTCAATATCGCTATTCATCCAAAATACCGACAACATGGGCTTGCTAAAGCGTTACTGAATCATTTAATTGATCATTTGATTAGCATCGATCACCCGATTGCGATTTCCACATTGTGGTTAGAAGTGAGAAGATCAAATACACCCGCAATCGAACTTTATCATTCTCTTGGTTTTAACCAAATTACCGTTAGGAAAAACTATTATCCAACTACTAATGGCAAATACGAAGATGCTATTATTATGGCTTACACATTAACCTTATCATAACGATAAAATACAGAAGGAATAATCAATGATAGCAAATCGGGCTCTAGTTTTTGTCAATGGTGAACCACCTCATCATTTTCCAAGTGATTTAACCCGTTATCATTATATTGCTTGTACTGACGGCGCTTATCATAATTACTTATCCTCAACCGCTATCATACCTGATTTTATTATTGGCGATTTAGACAGTTACCATCACACTATTGCTGTGCCAGACAGAATCCAAATAATACAAACTCCCGATCAAAATAAAACTGATTTTGAGAAAGCTATCATTTTTTTAGCGGATAAAGGGATTCAACACTTTGATATTTATGGGGCAACCGGACATGCAAGCGACCATTTTTTAGGTAATTTATCGGTAGCCTTGCAGTATCATCCTCAATATCAAATTACTTTTTATGATAATTACTGCCACTTCTTTTTTGCCAAAAATTATCAAGAAATCGTTAATATTAACGATCGTATAGTTTCTTTTATGCCATTTTGTGAAGTGACGGACTTGACCATTACAGGCGTGCAGTATCCTTTAGTCAATCAAACGCTCACTTTTGGGAAATTTATTAGCGTACGCAATAAAGCCATATCAGATTCAGTTAAAATTACTTTTCAACAAGGTAATTTAATCATTTTCATTGAAGATTTTAATAGTAAACATTGACGGCGTGATTTACAATAATTTACAATATCATTATACTTTTTTAATAAAAAGATTACCAAAAGGACATCACCATGCTTTTAAAAAAACTTTCTGTGCTTGTGAGTACATTATTGATATCTTGCATGGCTTTTTCTGCTCAAAATCAACAAGATATCAATAAAACTGACAAAATAATGAAAGCTTTTTTAGCATGTGATAATCAATTTTTTAAGCAACTCGCTTTATACAAAGATGGTTTTAATCAATATGTTGACTTAACCACTGCTGATAATGTGACCTATATTCCTGTCGAATCTATCGAAAGTCATGATAAAAACAAAGTGATGTTTAAAAAGCCGTTTCAATATCGTGGATTAACCATATCGGGGTATCAAAATGTCTACCTTACCACCACCGCATCAGGTCAATTTTATTACTGGGGATTTATTGTTGATAATGCCATTGATGATGTAAAAAATGCCTTAGATACTATCCATTGGTCTAAGTTTAATACACAAATTTATACTGCAAATACTAAAATATATGATACCCAATCTCATTCTCCTAATTGGCAGGATAATCCTTATTCTATAGACGGTGTGCTTCCTAAAATTGGCAATATTGAAAAATCACTTTATTTAGAGCCGATTTCTGATAAACAAAGCTTGGTGTCATGCTCGATTCAAGGTGATGTAGACAAACAGATTCTTTATGTTACCAGACCCGATATAAAACCAATTTTAAAAAAAATAGAGCTTGAACGTAAACAGAAGTTAAAACTAGATAATAAACAGAAAGAAATAGAACAAAAAAGACAATTTCAACCTCAAGTTAAGCCTAACCATAGCTTAAAAAATAATTAAAAAACGGAGATGAAATTTAATGAAAAAATTAGGAATACTGTTATTTCTTTTTTCTTTTTCTGTATTAAGCCTTCAGGGAGTAACAAAAAATAAAACGGAGGTGAATAAAGTTGACTTTAATAAAGAGTATCAAAAATTAAAAGACGCCAGTATCGGAGAGCAATTTATTTCAATCAATAAAAGTTATGAGAGAGATTCGGTCGGTTACACTTTTATAGATAAAAATTCGGTCAAATTGCATCCGTATAATAAAAACATTCGTCAATTTAATAAAGTGACTAATTATATTCCGTCTCTTAACTATGAACAGATTAATGGGAATAAAGTACCTTATCATTCAATGGTCATCCAAGAATTTGCTAATTGCGATAAAATGGAAATTGCCGAAGGCAAGATACAAATTTATGCAAACTATTTTGGTGACGGTAAATTGATTTCTGAAAATCAGCTAATAAACCGTTGGGTTGCAACCAATCCGGGAACCGATATGCGGGTGTTACTGGTTATAGCCTGCTCGTTACCCCTTGTGAATTAGTCACAGACTCTGTGCTTTGCATTTAGGTGTATGGTAGCGAAGAATAGGCGTTTATGCTAATATTCTCACATTAATTTAACGAATTGATGACAATGAAATGAATATTACGCAATTTCACATTCTTACAGAACAATTATTTAATAGTGTTGAAGTTTTTTTAGATAGTTACGCTCAAGAACATGATGTCGATATTGATTATGAAACTAATGGTAATGTGATTACAATCAGCTTTCCAAATGGCAGTAAAATTATTGTCAATACTCAAGAGCCGCTTTATCAAGTTTGGTTAGCAACCTCAAAACAGGGTTATCATTTTGATTATCATGATCAGCAGTGGATATGTAACCGAAATGATCAAACCTTTGAAACCATTTTTTCTGAAGCGGTAACAGAACAAGCAAACTAATCAAATAAGCAGTTAAAAAAGGGATCATACAATACTTTATTAAGATCCCTTTTTCAGGTTAAAAAAATATTTATTTTTTTTGCATATATAATCAAAGTAGGGTTAAATTGGCTAATTTGATCACTAACCATTTGATTCCTTCGTTAACAAACGCAATCTGAACGCGTCGATGATCACCTTCACCATCAATATTGATTATTGTGCCTTCACCAAACCGATGATGTTTCACTTTTCTGCCTAATGTATAACCATCACTTTCACGACTTTTATCCAGATAAGATTGTCTGCGATTTTGCTGAAATTGCTTTTCTTGACTTATATTATCTAATTTGCCTTCAGGGGGCGCAAAAAATCCCCGATAGCTAATTTCGTTTAACCTGTCGACTGGCAATTCAGCTAAAAAGCGAGAAGGTAAATTACGCTCTTCACGACCATAAAGGCGTCTTAACTCACATAGCGATAAGGTTAAATGCTTGCGTGCTCGTGTAATACCAACATAAGCAAGGCGTCTTTCTTCTTCCATTCTGTCGATTTCTAGTGCTGAACGTTGCGCCGGAAACAGTCCTTCTTCAAGACCGACAATGAAAACATTATCAAATTCAAGTCCTTTTGCGGCATGTAATGTCATCAATTGGACTGAATCTTGTTCTTTTAGCACGTCTCGGCTTTCTAACGATGTATAAGCTAAAAATGATTCAAGCACGGTTAAGGTCTGACCGGTTTCACTATCTTCAATCACGGTATTTTCGTTATTACGATAAAACTGTTCAGCCGCCGACACTAACTCTTCAAGATTTTCAAGTCGGGATTGTCCTTTAATGCCTGGCTCTTGCTCATACATTTGTTGAATTCCGGACGATTTTATCAGGATATCGAGTTGTTGATAAAACGGCATTTGCGCAACTTCATCATAAATTGACCCAATAAGTTCAAGAAAACGACTTACCCCAGATCGCTGCCGTTCAGTTAATCCATTCATTTGAATTAACATTAAACACGCATTCCATAATGAAATATTATTTTGTTTGGCTGTTAATCTGATTTTATCAAGAGTGACATTACCAATACCCCGCGTTGGCGTATTCACCGTTGCTTCAAAGGCCATATCGTTATCGTGATCATGTAGTAGCCGTAAATACGCAAGTGCTAATTTGACTTCTTGCCGCTCATAAAACCGGATCGAACCATAGATCTGGTAAGGTAACCCAGCTTGTAATAAGGTGTCTTCAAACAGTCGGGACTGCATATTATTGCGATATAAAATGGCACAACTGGAATATTTTTCACCAGCATCATGGTGTTTTTTTATCTGCCCAATAACAAATCTGGCTTCATCAATATCATTGAAACCAACATAGAGAGAAATCTTTTCGCCTTCACTGCGATCTGTCCACAAATTCTTACCTAATCGATTCTGATTTTTAGCAATAAGTTGATTAGCAGCATCTAAAATCGTACTGGTTGAACGATAATTCTGTTCTAATCGTATGATTTCAGTATCAGGAAAATCATTAATAAATAACTGCAAATTATCAGCATTGGCACCACGCCAACTATAAATTGATTGGTCATCATCACCAACAATCATGACATTAGCCGTCGTGCCCGCTAATTTTTTGACTAAACTATATTGAATATGGTTCGTATCTTGGAATTCATCAATTAAGATATTTGAAAAACGATGTTGGCAGTAACTTAATACCTCTTTGTCATTACATAATAGTTCATAAGCTCGTAAAATAAGCTCCGAAAAATCAACATAGCCAACTCTGTCACAAATCGCTTGATAGTCATTGTAGATAGTCTGCCACATGATCTGCTTAGGATCTTCCGGTATCAGATCTTTAGCGCGTAAGCCTTTCTCTTTTTGATTAGAGATAAAACTTGCACACTCTTTTGCTGACCACTGTTTTTCGTCAATTTTTAATTCACGAAAAATCCGTTTGATCAGACGGATCTGATCTTCCGTATCAATCAGTTGAAAGTTAGATGGGAGTTTAGCTTGCTGAGAGAACATGCGTAATAAACGATGCGTTAACCCATGGAATGTTCCCACCCACATACCATTAAAATAACCTTCACCAATCAGATGCTGTATACGCTCTTGCATTTCAGCAGCAGCTTTATTGGTGAAAGTGACGGCAAATATGGAATGAGGTGAATAGTGTTTTTCCATACAGAGCCATGCAATACGGTGAACTAATACCCGTGTTTTACCACTGCCAGCCCCTGCAAGAACAATAGTGTATTGATTATCAGTGGTCACCGCATCTTTCTGCTCGGTATTAAGGTCGTTTAATAATGATTGTCTGTTTTCCATTATGTTAAAACCTGTTGTCATCATAGCAATTCTTGATAGGTTTTGAGTTTAAACCTAGTATCAATCAATTCTTTTCAGTTAATCTGTCGTGTTTAGGTTGTCATCAAAAAGGATGTAAAGATAGGCGTTTTTTAAAGCAATTGATGATGATCTTGTAGCTTACTGTCTATTTATACATGTTTAAAATAAATTATAGCAGATTATCCAGTTCTGATAAATGATTGATTTCAATATGTGGCAAACATTTGGCATCTGCAAGATGATAAATATCTTGACCATAAATATTTATCCAACACGCTAATAAACCATTATTTACTGCACCGTTAACATCTGTTAGTAGATTATCACCGATATGTAAAACGTGCTTTGCTGGTACGGCTAACTTGTTAACTGCCAAATCGAATATCTCAGGAAAAGGTTTAGAACGACCATCCGCCCCACCCCGCAGTGAAAATTGAAAGTAATCTCCTAACCCTATTTTATGAATATCGACATTGCCATTGGTGATTACCGCTAAGGGTATTTTAGAGGCGAGTGTTGCCAATAATTGATGTGTCGATTCAGGGATTTGCATTTTATGACGCCAAAAGTTAAAGCACGCCATAGATTGCTGAACAATATCATCTATTTTCAATGTGGATATACCCATTTTAAGGAGTAAAGATTTAATCGTTTCAATTCGCCAAATAACCACATCGTGATAGATTTCGGGATTCAGGGCTAATACTTGCTGTTTTTCAGCATGAAGATCTGACAAGGTGATATTTTTTAGCTGTTCATATTGTCTTAATGTTTTGATGATTTCATCTTCAGCTTTTTCAACAATCATGCTGTTGTCATATAACGTATCATCAAGATCAAATGTCATTGCTTGAATTCGGTTAATTGATCGGTAAAAACGCATTACTTTCTTCCTCTTTTTGCTCTTGGATGCGTCGAATCATAAACATCTGATAAATGTGAAAAATCAAGGTGGGTATAAACTTGAGTCGTAGACAAATCAGCATGCCCGAGTAACTCTTGGACTGCACGCAGATCTCGGCTGGATTCTAACATATGCGTTGCAAAAGAATGACGCAATTTATGCGGATGAACATGCGAACTTAATCCCTGTTTGATCCCCCATTCAGCAAATCTTTTTTCAACATTTCGTGGTGAGATTCGACGACCTAATTTTGATATAAATAAGGCATCATCTTGAGGTTCTAATAAGTTACGCATGGATAACCAGTGTTGGATCCATTTAATCGATTCTCTACCTAACGGTAATTTCCGTTCCTTATTCCCTTTACCCATTACCCGAATTTCCCCCTCTTTTAGGTTTAATTCACGGCAATTTAGATTCACTAATTCGGACAAACGTAATCCAGATCCATACATAACTTCAAGCATTGCCCGATCACGCACAGATAAAGGATCATTATATTCAATATCCAGTAATTGATTTATCTCGTCAATATCAATATTTTTAGGCAGATGTTGACCGATCTTAGGATTTAAAACGCCACGGGCAGGATTCGCGCTGATCAATTGATTCTTAACCATCCAATCACAAAAGCTCCGCAATGCCGATAACCTTAATGATAAGCTTCTTGCCTGTAAACCTGCTTGTTTACTTCTACCGATTAATAAGCGCACCGCCGATGAATCGAGATCTTGCCAGTTAGCTATTTCGACTGTTTTTGCTAATTCAATAATGGCATAGAGTTGTCGACGATAATTGATTTGCGTGTTTAAACTGAGTTGTCTTTCGGATTTTAAGTAATTTAAAAATTGTTCAACGGGTTGGGTTAATAATGATAGTTGTTCTTGATTAGACTGAATCATCATTGCTCCTTATTTTATTCGCATAATCCACTTTTCAATCAAGATCGGTAACAGCTCACTTATTTTTTCTAACAAGAGTGTCCCTTGACCTGCATGATAATGATGTGGATTTGCACTGGTAAAAATCAAAAGACCTAAATCACCAAATTTTCCTAATAGCGATAAAGCAACTGATCCAACATAGTTATGTTCCGGTAATAAAAAATCTAATTCCGTCGAATTTAATGAACCTAAATACTGATAGCTATACTGCAAATGCCGAACACGAATAAAATCAAATTGTGAAGAATTCAGCGCCAAATAGTGATAATTTGATGGCGCACTAAGTAACCATTTATCGTCAAAAAGGTAAAGGTACGCGCCGTTTAGTCCCAATGATTTTGCCCATAAATTAAGTGACTGAATTAACTCATTGAGATCTGATGTTTGGATCAATTTTAATTGAAGATCCATCAATTGGCTAAACAGCTGCTCATTCGCTGTCGCATGTTCCATTAATAACGTTATCTCAGACTCAAGTTGTTTTATTTTATTTCGTTGCCTTGCCATGTGCCATTCGGGTAATGAGATAACACCCCGCACAGGATGAGGAATTTGGAGATTTTCAATCTGGTTAGCATTGCGAATAAAAAAATCAGGATTATTGATAATATACTGACTGACCACTTCATCATTTAATTTGAGTGGTTTAGTTTGAATGTTTTTAGATTTCAAATTCCGCGTATTTTTTACAACCATAGTTAAATTCTTTTTTATTTGTTAACATTCTTAAAAATAGACTCATTAAACATTCAAATATGCGAACACGGATTTTTATTGACCCACGCTATAAATTAATCGCCAAATAAACACTATTTTAAAATGAGATAAAACCATCATAAACATGTGTTGCCGGCCCCGTCATATAAAGTGGTTGATTCTCACCTTTCCACTCAATCAGCAATTTGCCACCCGGTAAATTGACATTCACAGTCGAATTTAACAAGCCTTGATTAACTCCTACGGCGACCGCTGCGCATGCACCAGTCCCACATGCTTGAGTTTCACCGACTCCACGTTCGAATACGCGCAAATTGATGTTGTTACGATCAATGATATGCATAAATCCAATATTTGCCCGTTCCGGAAAACGTTCGTGTTGCTCTAATAGTGGCCCTAGCGTGCTCACTTGAGCAGTTAGAATATTATCGACTTGTATTACACAATGTGGATTTCCCATTGAGGCAACTCCGCATAGTATGGTTTGTTCTTGTGCTCTGATGATATAGGTCTTTTCTTCTTTAATCGCTTTAAAAGGTACTTTATTTGGCTCAAAAATAGGTACCCCCATATTCACTCGAACGGTTTCATCATCGTTAACGGTTAAAACAATGTTCCCTTTCATAGTACTGACTTTTAACACACGCTTTTTGGTCAAGCCTTTCAAACGTACAAAACGAGCAAAACAACGTGCGCCATTACCACATTGCTGAACTTCTGTCCCATCCGAATTAAAAATACGATAGTGAAAATCGCTATCAGGTGAATAAGGCGGTTCAACAATAAGTAACTGATCAAACCCAATACCGGTATATCTATTAGCCAGACGCTTAATTAAATCCGGAGACAGATGAACATTTTGCGTTACCGCATCAATAACCATAAAGTCATTTCCCAGTCCATGCATTTTTGAAAAGTTCATCATCATCTACCTTTTATCATCAAAGATTACTATATCTTGAATAACTGTTTTTTGATTCGTTTGATCTAAAAAACGTCATAAACAACTTATTAAGATTCATCATTTTTATTTAACCAGTTAAAACTATACATTAATGGATAGCTAAAACACGTGTTCTCCACGCCATAAGTCTTCAAACGTTTCGCGTTGACGAATTAACTTATGCTGTTGTGGGTCAATCAGCATCACTTCTGCCGGGCGAGGATGGCTGTTGTAATTTGAAGCCATGCTAAATCCATAAGCACCTGCGCTACATATCACTACTAAATCATCTTGTTTGATAGATAGCTCACGTTGATAAGCAAGCACATCACTTGATTCACAAATCGGTCCAACAACGTTGTATACAAAGGTTTTATCATCTGCTTGTTGCTGTTTTTCGGGTAATATACGCATCCAAGCTTCATAAAGCGCTGGACGAATTAAATCATTCATCCCCGCATCGACTATTGCAAAATGGTTATCATCTTGATGTTTAGTGTATTCCACTTTCGTAATGAGTAAACCCGCATTAGCCACAATTGAACGCCCCGGTTCAAATATCACTTCGAGATCTGGATAATCAGCTAATTTTTTCAATAATTCAGTCACCAGTAGCGATGCCGTCGGTGGTTGCTCATCATCATAACAAACGCCTAACCCGCCACCAAGATCAATATGTTGTATCTGAATATTTTCGGATTTCAATTTATCGACTAATAAAAGTATACGTTCTGCGGCATCCAAAAACGGCGATAACTCAGTCAGTTGCGAGCCAATATGGCAATCTATGCCAACAATGTTAATATTGGATAATGCTTTTGCTTGACGGTACACCTCAATCGCTAATTGATAGCTAATACCAAATTTGTTTTCTCGTAAACCGGTTGAAATATATGGATGCGTTTTTGCATCGACATCGGGATTAATTCTTAGAGATATAGCAGCAACTTTGCCAAGACGTTTTGCAACATCATTGATTCGATACAATTCTGCTTCTGATTCAACATTGAAGCACTTTATACCGACTTGTAAAGCTCGTTCAATTTCGACAATGGATTTCGCTACTCCTGAAAAGACAACTTTTTTAGGGTCTGCGCCCGCTTTAAGTACACGTTCTAACTCGCCTTGTGAAACAATATCAAATCCTGAACCTAACTTAACTAACAATTGTAATACCGCTAAGTTACTATTTGCTTTGACCGCATAACAAATTAAATGTTTACGCTGAGTAAGTGCCTGTTTGTAAGCTAAAAACTGCTGAGTGATATAGTCAGCAGAATAAACATATAAAGGGGTACCATATTGTTTGGCTAAATCATTAATAGCAATCTGCTCAGCCAATAAATGACCATTTTGATAATGCAAAAAATTCATTGTTTCATTCCTAATTTAAGCAACTTTATTTATTATTTGTTCTTGACTCAAACTCTTCATAGTTGATTGATCAGTTTGATTATTGGATGCTTCAGTAGGATGGTATAACGGCCCTTTAAGTCCACAACCCACAATAGATAGTATGAGTAAAAACATCGAAAGTAATTTTATTAATGATTTCATATAATATTCACAATATTCTAGATTTTTATGATAACGACTATATTACACGATAGCCCTAATCGTGCAAAGCGCTAATAATAGATTTGCCAAAGAACAAGGCAAAATCTAAAGTCAGGGAATTTGATAATAATTATGCTATAATTAAACTTTTTAATACGACAGGAAACAAGATGGAATCAACAAATCACTGCCCTACCTGTGGATCAGAATATACTTATCCCGACGGTAATTTAATTGTCTGCTCAATGTGTGCTCATGAGTGGGATCCTAATCAAGCAACGGCTGAATCATCTCAACGTGAAGTGAAAGACAGCAACGGTAATTTATTAGCGGATGGCGATGATGTGTTATTGATTAAAGACCTTAAATTAAAAGGTTCATCGACTGTGCTAAAAAAAGGGGCAAAAGCGAAAGGGATTCGTTTAGTCGATGGTGATCATGAAATTGATTGTAAAATCGATGGCATGAAAATTATGCTTAAAGCTTGTTTTGTCAAAAAAGCTTAATGCATTGAATGCTTCATCTTTTTTCAATAAGATGAAGCGTTGATTTACAATCAGATCATGTTTGATTTTATATTGGATTAAATATAGGAAACCCTGCCTGTTCGCCGATTGCCTTTAATCTTTTTTGAGCGGTGATAATATTTTCTTTCCATTTATCATCTTTTGCCCACATTTCAATGACTAACGGTGCGGAATAGTTCATCATTTTAAGTGTGTTAAATATGGCAAGAAAATCAACCTCACCTTCACCAATGACAAGATCTCTAAATTGTCCAGAATAATTATTTTTCACTTTTAAGGTATCTTTTAGATGAATTTGAACGATATGGTCACGACTTAACAATAGCTCAGTACATGTATCGTAGTTCCAACCCGTAATATTTCCAACATCAGGATAAGCCATGAAATAAGGGGAATTCACTTCCCGTTTTAGAATTTCAAATTTACTAAGTGAATTCAGGTAATTAGTATCCATAATTTCAACTGCTAACATTATCCCGACTTTTTCCGCCTGTTTAGCTGACCATTGCATACCTTCAATAAAACGTTGGTGAGTCTTGTTATTTGCTGGTTCATAATAGACATCATACCCTGCTAACTGAATCACTCTTATTCCAAGCTTATAAGCCAAAATGAGCGCTTTATTCATAATGTCTTTAGCTTGGTTGCGGATTGTTTCATCTGCTGAGCCAAACGGATATTTACGATGAGCACTTAAACACATTGAATGTAGTGGTATCTGATTTTGCTCACATAATCGTTTTAGTGCATAGATTTCGTCATCAGACCAATCGAGCCTTGCCCGACGCTCGTCTGATTCATCTATTGATATCTCAATAAAATTAAACCCTAATGACTTTGCTTCCTGCAATTTTTGTTGCCATGAAAGTTCATTCGGCAACGCTTTTTCATAAATGCCAATATGATTGGTCTGGAAATTTGGATCGATTGCAAATGTTGACATAGTTAAAACCTGCTCATATCTTTATTATTTTAAAAATGCAGTCGCCGTAACGACTGCAATCTATCACTTACCAATATTTTGCTATTTGCTCTCTTAATGCTTGAGCCGTTTTTTTACCATTTTCATTGGCAAGAGCTCGACCAGCAATAAAGGCTTTGGTTTTAATGCCGGCAAACAAGTGGATATCTTCCGGTACAATTCCCCCTGTGATTGAAAGCTCTAGTCCTAAATCTGAAAGCTGACGCATTTTAACCAGATCCTCTTGTCCCCAACCTACTCCGGCTAACTCAGCATCTCGAGAACGATGATAAATTGCCTGTTTTATCCCCAGTTTTCGCCAAGCTTTCGCATCTTCTAATGTCCAATGCCCATACAATTCGATTTGGATTTCGCCTTTAAACTCATCGGCAACTTTCTTACATGCTTCAACCGTGGCTATGTGCGCAGCTGCCGATACGGTTAACCAATTAGCGCCAGCCGAAAAAGCCATTTTTGCCAAAATTGCTCCGCCATCGGTGGTTTTTAAGTCACAAACTAAAATATGATCAGGATAAAGTTGTCTTAATGTTTTTACACTTTCCATGCCTGCCCCAAACGCAAGAATAGTGCCGACTTCAATAATGTCGACAAATCCTGATACATTTTTAGCAACATCTAATGCCGGTTTTAATTCAGTTTGATCTAAGGCGATTTGTAATTTAGGTGCTGTCATTTTCATTTCCTTGTTCATTTATTTTTGACCGTAATAAGCGTTTGCGCCATGTTTGCGAAAATAGTGCTTATCAGATAAAGTTTGTTGTATTTTAATTGTTTGATTGAGCTGACGAGTTGCAATTGCCATCATAGCGACTTCTTCCAGTACCACAGCATTATGTACGGCGTCGATAGCATTTTTCCCCCAACAAAATGGAGCATGTCCAGAAATCACAGCGCCAGGCATGGCTTTTGGATCAACGCCTCGACGTTTGAACTCCTCAATGATGACAAGTCCTGTATTTTTTTCATAATCGGTCGCAATTTCACTATCAGTTAACCGACGAGTACAAGGTACATCACCATAAAAGTAATCGGCATGCGTTGTGCCTAAGGCTGGGATGTCTAACTCTGCTTGAGCCCAAATGGTGGCATAGCGCGAATGGGTATGGACAATGCCGCCAATATTTTCAAATGCTTTATAGAGTTCAAGATGTGTGGCTGTATCACTGGAAGGATTGAGTTTACCTTCTACAATTTCCCCTGTTAATGCAACCACAACAATATCATCAACGGTCATCGCACCGTACTCCACGCCTGAAGGCTTTATAGCTATAACGCCTTTTGTGCGATCAATTTCTGATACGTTGCCCCAAGTAAAAGTGACCAGATTATATTTAGGTAACAGTAAATTAGCGTGTAAAACTCTTTCTTTTAAAGCTTGATACATAAACTAGCCTCCATTTAAAGCCCGATCAATGACTGCGTAGACATCTTCTTTACTGTTACAACGTCTTAATTTATCGAGGTCAACACCCGTTTCACTATTTTCATCATCCAAAATCTGAGTAACTTCCATCAACCCCTCCATATGTTGATCAGACGTACTTCCAGCTAAAGTGACAAGCACATCAACCGGTTCATCTTCTCCGTCAAAATAGACAGGTTTTTTTAAGGTGACCAAGGCAAAAGCGGTACGATTGACACCATCTTCAGGTCTGGCATGAGGCATAGCCAGATTTGGCGCAATGATAATGTAAGGTCCCATCGATTTTACACAACGGATAATGGCATCGTGATAAGATGGTTCAATTGCTTTCGATGCCACTAACATATCGGTACCCAGCTTGACTGCATCTTCCCAATTCGCCGCTTCTGCGCTGAGTAAAATTGAGTTATTTTCAATTAAAGATTCTTTGAAAGCCATATTGCGCTCCTTTTTACTATTCTATCTATTTATTCGTATTAACTTGATTTATTAGTTCGATAAGCTCATCGCCAAACGTATGTGGATTAAGCATATTTTGTACACCGAGTGCGTGTTGACCTTCATTCACTTCAATTTCATGTATCAAATGTTTCGATGCCACGATGATATCAACATTCGGTAAACGGGATTTGTAGTCGGTAACTGCACAAGAGTCCATGATATTGGGGATCCCTTTCTTATCCAGAAAATTAGCAATTTTCATTTTCATCATCATTGATGATCCTTGACCGCTACCACATACCGCCAAAATACGAATTGGTTGGCCTTCACTTATTGCAACTTCATCCATTTTTTCAACTACTGCTTCATTAACATCCTGATGTATATCGTTTTCGATAGGTTGATTTTTTTGTTGTGCTTCTTCTGCTCGTAGTGTTTTAGCGGCAAAGAACATATACACCAACGCTAACGCAATGATTAGATAGATAAACAAATGAGAGAATGATAACCCTTGTAAGATTGGTGGGAATAGAATTGACCAATCCGCCATCCCCATCCAAGAGTCAATAGGTGTGCCGTTTTGCGCAAAAATATTGATCACCCAAGCAGACCCAAGAACTTCAATGATTCCCATAGCAAAACAGATTTTCATAACTGCTTTCCAACCACCAAAATGGTTGGCAAATACGCCGATTGTCGCATTTGAGAAGAACATAGGAATAAAGCCTGGAATAATCATTATTGGCGATTTAAAGATGAGTAATAATGCGATCGCTAAGAATTGCCCTAACGCCCCCCAAATAAATCCAAACACCATGGCATTAGGCGAAAATGCATAAATGGCAGCACAATCAATAGCAAGCACAGCATTAGGGATTAACTTTTCAGAAATGCCTTTAAATGCTTCGGATAATTCAGCAACAAACATTCGAACGCCACCAACAATAACCTGTATTGCAACGGCAAATTTAAGCCCAGTTTCGAAAATATAGATTGTCCAATGGGTTGAACCTGCCATTGTTTGAAGATTATCTAAACCAAATGAAAGAAGGATGATGCCAAAGAAGAATGTCATGACAATGGTTGTGGCAGCGATACTATCATGGAAAATATGTAACCATTTAGGTAATTTAAGATTATCAACCGAATCATTTTTATCACCCAGTTTAGGCGCTAATTTTACCGCTATCCATGAACCGAGTTGCTGTTGATGACCTATCGAAAAACCAGCACCACCTGTAACGGCTTGAGTTGGTTTAAACATCATATTTGAGAATATTCCCCAATAGAGTGCAGTAATAATGGCGGAATAAATAATGGTTTCCCACATACCATAACCAAATAAAAAGTAAAATAGAGCAATGAGACCGACTTGCTGAAACATAATATGACCTGTCAGCATGATCGTTCTGATACCGGTTAAACGGCGAAAGAGCACAAGTACAATATTGATAGCAAGCGCCAATAGTACTGCATAGCCAACCCACGAATATTGATCGCCCATACCCTTTTCGACTGCCACCATCGAGGCGTACGTATCAATAATCGATCCTTTAATACCATGATATTCTGATAGTTTTGCAATGACGGGTTTAAAGGTTGAAACTAATACCCCTGAACCGACTTGTAATAACATAAAACCAACAATGGTTTTAATGGTGCCTTTTAAAACGGTTGTTATGTCTTTACGTAAAAGGCAATAACCTAACATTGTCACCAAGCCAAGCAACAAAGGCGCTTTTGTCATAACTTGGCTATAAAAAATATAAAATATGTTGTAGATTACTTCCATATGTTCCTCTCATTGGTTTACCGACATCTTTAAATATCTAACGCTTTACTGTGGAGAACTAACTTCGTTTTTAAATTTTTCTATAATGTTTATTGTTATATGAATAGATAAAATTTCTGATTACACTTCGTTATTCATGCTCAAATAACACTTGTTATATTCTACAATCACAATTAACCATTCAATGATTATTTATGATTATTTTGATAAAGATCACTTTTCTAAACCTATCACACCCACATCTGTGATTATCATCACATTTTTAGGAAAAAATAGCGGTAAAACTTAAAAATATAATTATTATTATCAATATATTGAATCAACAATGAGTTAAATATTGATTATAAATATTTGACAATATTATGAATGAAAATTATTATCATTTTTAATCAAAATTAATCATATTAATTCAATAAAGAGGTAATAATGAACGAAATATCGCGACATAACGAAATAGTGGCAATGGTTAACGACAAAGGAATGATAAAAGTGACTGAGTTAGTTTCATATTTTTCTATCTCTCCCGCTACAGCTCGTCGTGATATCACTAAGCTCGATCAGGAAGGAAGAGTAAAAAAAGTTCGTAACGGTATTATGCGAATTGAAGAGAAAAAACCTATATGGGCACCAATCGGTAACAATAATACCGATCATTATCATGAAAAGGCTCGTATTGCTATTCGTGCAGCAACGTTGTGTGGAGCTGATGAAAATGTAGTTATTAACTGCGGTTCAACAGCATTTTTATTGGGTCGAGAACTCTGTGGTAAAAACGTTTCAATCATTACTAACTATTTTCCGTTAGCGTGTTACTTGATTGAACATGATCATGAAAATGTCATCATTATGGGAGGGTTATATAACAAAACACAAAATATTATTCTTAACCCCATTGCGAACATTACCGATTCATATGCTGGTAAGTGGATGTTTACCAGTGGCAAGACGTTAACACCCAATGGACTTTATAAGAATGAAATATTAGGTGCAGTGGCTGAACAACAGATACTTGAAAAAATTGAAAAATTAGTTGTTGTTGTCGATAGTTCAAAAATTGAAACCAAAGCCAATTCTGGCATGCTTTTTTGTCCTGTGAATAAAATCGATATTTTAATTACCGGTAAACAAGCAAACAAGGAAGTCATTGAAAGCATTAAGGAGCAAGGTGTAGATGTTATTTTAGTTTAATTATTAAAATGTAAAAGGAACAAAGTATGAGTAAAGTGAACGAAATTACCCGAGAATCGTGGATATTAAATACCTTTCCTGAATGGGGTACTTGGCTAAATGAAGAGATTGAAGCAACAGAGGTTAAACCCAATACGTTTACCATGTGGTGGCTTGCTTGTACTGGCATTTGGTTAAAATCTGCCGGTAATACCAATATCTCCGTCGATTTTTGGTGTGGGACTGGTAAAAAAACACACGCTAATCCCTTGATGAATAAACAACATCAAATGATGCGTATGGGGGGAGTACGTGAATTACAACCTAATTTAAGAACCAGTCCTTTTGTATTAGATCCTTTTGCTATTAAAGAGATTGATGCGGTAATGGCAACCCATGATCATGCGGATCATATTGATGTCAATGTGGCTGCTGCGGTCATTCAAAACTGTTCACCAAAAGTGAAATTTATTGGTCCTAAAGCTTGTGTCGAATTATGGAAAAGTTGGGGTGTACCTGAAGATCGTTGTATTGTTGCCAAAGTTGGTGAAACCATTAAAGTCGGCGATATTACCATTCGAGTTTTAGATTCTTTTGATAGAACTTCTTTAGTGACACTACCAAAAGGCGTTTCCTCAACTGATAAAGCGATTCTCGATGGCATGGATGACAGAGCCGTTAATTACCTGTTTGAAACTTCGGGCGGTTCACTTTATCACTCGGGTGATTCTCATTACTCTAACTATTATGCCAAACATGGTAATGACTATAAAATCGATGTGGCGTTGCTTTCTTATGGTGAAAATCCGCGGGGGGTCACCGATAAAATGACCTCTTCAGATATTTTGCGTGCAGCGGAATCATTGAAAACCCAAGTTGTGATTCCTTTTCATCATGATATTTGGGCGAATTTCCAAAGTGATCCTCGTGAAATTGAAGTACTTTGGCAAATGAAGAAAGATCGTTTGGAATATCAATTTACACCATTCTTCTGGCAAGTTGGCGGTAAATACACTTATCCAACAGATAAAAAGAAAATGCATTATCAGCATTATCGTGGATTTAGAGACATCTTTACCGATGAGCCTGAATTACCTTATCGTTCTTTCTTATAATTTGTTTCGAAATTAAGATCAATATTTTTTGTGGGCTGCGAATACGATTCAATGTCCACTTTTTATGTCCTCTGCCATGAATAAATGTGGAATCAATTCGCTGAAATTATTCATCAGTTTTAACGAATAAACTGATAAAAAAATGAAAATACTAGGCATTGATATATTTTTGTCTATCCGGAAGCCAACAATTTATCAACTCTTTAACACTTTCGGGATGCTGTTGCTGTAAAAAATAAGAGGCTTTTTGAACTTGGCTTATCAAATGTTGATCACGGATTAAATCCACAACTTTAAAGTTAGCGATCCCCATTTGACGCGTGCCTAAAATTTCCCCACTACCACGTATTTCTAGATCTTTTTGCGCAATCACAAAACCATCATTACTGTCACGCATGACTTTCATTCTTTCTTGAGCAACTTTGCTCAAAGGGGCTTGATACATTAATACACAATGAGATACCGCCGTTCCTCGCCCTACACGACCACGTAATTGATGCAATTGCGCCAACCCTAATCTTTCCGCATTTTCAATAATCATCAAGCTTGCATTTGGCACATCGACACCAACTTCTATGACCGTTGTAGCAACTAGCAATTGTATGATACCTTGTTTAAAATTCTGCATTACCGACTGTTTTTCGTCTGACTTCATTTTGCCATGAACCAGCCCAATCGTTAAATGAGGCATTTTTTCCCTTAGCTCTTCAACCAGTATTTCAGCAGCTTGGGCATCTAATGTTTCCGACTCTTCAACTAATGTACAAACCCAATAGACTTGACGATTTTCCAAGCAAGCTTGATTAACGCGTTCAATAATTTCATCACGCCGAGAATTTGGAATAACGACAGTCGTAACAGGTGTACGACCCGGTGGTAACTCATCAATGATAGACACATCTAAATCAGCATACACTGTCATGGCTAATGTACGGGGAATTGGTGTGGCTGTCATAATTAATTGATGAGGATAGTCATTATCTTTGATCCCCTTTTCCCATAAACTCAGTCTTTGATTCACACCAAAGCGATGCTGTTCATCGATAATCACCAGTCCTAAAGAAGCAAATTCAACTTTATCAACAAAAACGGCATGTGTTCCAATTAATAACCTAATGTCACCACTTTTTACTTGTTCGTAACGCAGTTTTTTATTTTTAGCGGTCAAACGCCCTGATAGCCAATCAACAGTAATACCTAAAGAATCAAACCATTGTTTAAAGTTATTATAGTGTTGCTCAGCTAATATCTCGGTCGGTGCCATTAAGACAACCTGCGCACCATTTTCGATCGCATTTAATGCCGCTAAAGCCGCCACTAAGGTTTTGCCGGATCCGACATCCCCTTGAATTAATCGCATCATCGGAACAGGTTTTGCCATATCGAGATAGATATCGTGTACCACACGTTGTTGTGCGTTAGTGGGTTTAAAGGGTAGTGATGCTAAAAAAGGCTCAATAAATTGTTGCGTTGGGCGAAAAATACGCGCTTGCTGTTTTTGGTTATCGACTTTTAGCATTAGCATACTCAGATGATAAGCAAGTAACTCCTCAAAAATAAAACGTTTGATAGCAGGATGTTCCCCTGCAGATAATTGAGTAATATTTGTACCAATAGGAGGGTTATGAATAATATTTAACGATTCCAATGTCGGTAAAAAATGATTGGCTAATGACTCAGGCAGAATTTCTTTGGGTGGATTACGTTTTAACAGTAATAAAGCAGAAGCCATTAATTTACGAATGACATTTTGAGTTAATCCATAGGTGGTCGGATAGACTGGGGTATATTTTTCTTGGTCATCCAATAATTTTTTCGATTTGTCTTCTGGATTAGCAATAATTTTATATTGTGGATGAATAATTTCAGCGCCTAATTTTCCTTTTTTTATCTCACCATAAGCACTAACCCAATTGCCAAGTGCTAAACTTGCTTTTATGCCTGCATTGAAATGCATGAATCTTAATATTGCTATGCCCGAATCATCTTGAATATGACAAATTAACATTTGTCGACGTCTAAGCACCACTTCACACTTGATGATTCGACCTTCTATGGTAGTGTGCTCACCAATAGCAACCTCACCAATAGGACAAGAAGAAGAGCGATCTTCGTAACGTAACGGAAAGTGTAATAAAAGATCTTGAACAGTATAGATACCTAGCGTATTGAACTTTTTTTCGAGGTTAGTACCAATTCCGCTCAATTTTATTATCGGAACCTGACTTAAAAATCGACTTGTCATCATCGCTTATTAATGTTACGAGTAACACTAACAACATCTTGTTGTAGTGAAATTTTACGCATTAACTCATTGAGCTGCTGACGATTTTTAACTTCAACTTGCAAAATGACTGTATAAATTTGTCGATCTTTCTGTTCGGTATTAAGCCATTGCAAATGCGCTTTTTCATCATTAATAATAGAAAGAATATGCCCAAGTGCGCCTTGGTTGTTGGAGATATCTACCCATATTTCAGCAACAAATTGTTGAGTGATATCCGTCGCCCATTTTAATAAGATATATTTTTCAGGATTGTTTTGGTATCCCGTGACATTTCGACATGATTCATGATGTACAATTAATCCTTTTTCAGGACTCACTTGACCGACAATTGGATCATCAGGGATTGGGTGACAACATTTCGAAAATGTAACTAAAACCCCTTCACTACCGGTAATGACTAATGTTTTATTTGTGTCGTTGTTGTTTTGAAACAATTCTTTGTGTTCTAACCCTTTGACAATAAAATGGCTCATTATATTACCAAGACCAATCTCGGCTAAGACATCATCAAAAGATGGTAACTGCGTTATCTCAACAATTTTCGCAATTTGTTTAGCTTTAAGTGAATTGATGCCACCTGTTTTTAATAAGGACAGATTCAATAATCTTCTGCCTAATTCAATTGCATCATCACGTTTTAACATTTTTAACGCTTGTCTGATACGTGATCTGGCTTTAGCACTCACAACAAAATTGAGCCAGTTTGCATTCGGACGACCTTCAGGCGAAGTGATAATTTCAACAGTTTGACCATTACTTAATGGCTGTGACAGTGGATAAGGTTTTCGGTCAACAATTGCGCCGATACATTGATACCCAATATCAGAATGGACAGCGTAAGCAAGATCTACGGCGGTTGAACCTTCGGGTAACTGTACTATCCTGCCTTTAGGGGTAAAAACATAAATTTCTTTTGGAAACAGGTCAGATTTTACATTTTCGATAAATTCAAAAGAGTTACCCACACTTTGTTGCAACTCTAATAGACTTTGCATCCAACGTTGTGCTTTGATTTGCGCCGTTGTATTATTCAGCTCATCATTGGCATTATAAACCCAATGTGCAGCTACGCCCATTTCGGCCATTTGATCCATATCTTCAGTACGTATTTGCACTTCAACTGGCGTGCCATGTGGGCCGATTAATGAAGAATGCAAAGACTGATAACCGTTAGCTTTAGGGATTGCAATATAGTCCTTGAAGCGATTAAGACGAGGTTTATACAAATTGTGAACAAGACCAAGTGCACGATAACAGGCATCAACATCTTTCACAACGATCCGAAAAATATAAATATCCATAATAGAATGAAAATGCTGTTCACGCATTTGCATTTTTTGATAGATCACGTAGATATTTTTTTCTAATCCTTCAACTTCCGCCTCGATATGTGCTTCAGCTAAACGACCACGTATTTCCGATAAAATCTGTTGAATTAATTCTTTACGTGTACCTCGAGCTGCTTTTATCACATTTTCAATTACTTTGGCTCGATTAGGATGCATTGCCGTGAATCCTAAAATTTCGAGTTCAGTTTTAATATGGTGAATACCTAAACGGTGAGCTAATGGAGCATAAATTTCAAGCGTTTCTTTTGCAATACGACGGCGTTTATCTGGTCTTAATGCCGCAAGTGTTCGCATATTATGCGTACGATCAGCCAGTTTAATTAAAATCACTCGCACATCTTCGGTCATGGCGAGCACCATTTTCCGAAAATTTTCAGCTTGAGCCTCTTGTCGATTACGAAATTTTAATTTATCAAGTTTGGATACACCTTCAACTAAAACAGCAACATGTTTACCAAAATGATTTGTGATATCTTGGAAAGTAACCGGTGTATCTTCAATCGTATCATGTAATAGTGCAGCAATGATGGTTTCATAATCAAGCCGCATATCGGCTAAAATCGACGCAACAGCAACAGGATGCGTGACATAAGGTTCACCACTAGATCGAAATTGCCCTTCATGTGCTTTCTGAGCAAAAAGATAAGCATCTTTAATAAGTTCAACTTGTTTGGGTGGAAGATAAGATGCTACAACCTCTTTTAAGCTATCAAAATATTGCATAGGCAATTCCTATAGCGCTTATTCGTATGATGGCGTATTTTCAAGAAGGATCGATTCATGCAGTGTAGTACGCACTTCTGCTTCTTCTTCCTGACGAGCTTGAAAATCAGCTGTATCAAGAATTTGTTTATTAACAAGACCATCTTCAATTTCACGCAAAGCAACAACGGTTTCTTTATCGTTTTCTTCTGGAATTAATGGTGATTTGTTTTCAACTTGCAATTGACGTGCGCGTCTTGCTGCAACTAAAACTAGATCAAAGCGATTACCAATTTTTTCTACAGCATCTTGAACAGTTACTCGAGCCATTTTTACCTCTAATGTATTTACTAGTTTATGTAATTTGGAAGATCCGTTATTTTACTTAATTTTGTGGGGAATTGTCTATATTAATATCATACTATTGTTAAGATAGTTAAAATTAACCATTCTTAGTCAAAAAAACATCGCATTATCGTTTAACTTAATCCAAAATATCGAGCCAAACATTAGAAGCGATTATGGGTTTATTTAACAAATAACGACGTAAAGCATCTAACGCTATTGCTGAAAAAGTTTGTAACTCTTCATGTCGTGAAAGTTTTCGACCAATATATTTTAAGTTAACTTGGATAGTTTGCTTTGCTGTTGTAATGATTAACGTAAATTGACTGTTCTTTTCTTTGAAATTAACCATACCTAATACAATATCAGCTCTATATTGGGTCATAATATGCCAAAGATAATCTTTGGGATCTTCAAATAATAATGGAACCACTTCTGATTTTACGATTGGTGCATCGGTTTCAAATAATTGATAACTAATTATCCCTGCTGATTGTTGTTCGACCACTGCGATAGTTAAATCTTTTTCATGTAACAGCCCTGAAACAACTTTAGCTAAACCGAGTTCACTGTTTTTGCTAATCATGCCTTCGTAAAGCAAATTGTCATCAACGATAGTTTTAGTTTTTCGCCATAAACTATCCAACGTCTCTTTTTTGTGTTGAGGACCACTCAATTTTAATTCGATAATAGGCATAGCAGCACGATAACCAAGAACGATATCTTTTGGAATATCTAATTTAGATGTTAGCTCGGTGGCTAAATCACTTTCAGTGCGCCCAAGAATAGTTAATCGATAGCAGAGAGTTTTTTCTAATTTTGGAAAGGATAATTTAATTTCAGGTAAGATAAGAGTTTTGATCATCTCTTTAAATTCAGCAGGTACACCGGGCGTAAAAAACACAATACAACCGCTGATGTGCATTTTAAATCCGCAGGCTGTTCCAATTGGATTATTGATTAATACAGCACTTTGCGGCAATAAAGCTTGTTTAAGGTTGCTTGACGGCATCACGTTACCGCAACTGGCAAAATAACGTTCAATTTGTGTCAACCATTGCTGATTGAGTATCAGAGCTTCATGATTGGCTAAAGCTGCCGCTTGTGCTGTTAAATCATCACTGGTCGGCCCAAGCCCACCATTAACAATAATGATATCATTGATCAGACTACGTTCTTGTAATGTTTTGGTAAGCTGCTTAAGATTATCGCCAACCGTATGGCGAGTAGTGATTAAAATACCTTCTTGAAAAAATAGTTCAGAAAGCCAAGCTGCATTCGTATCGGTTATTTGACCATATAAAATTTCATCGCCGGTACTTATCATTTCGATCTTAACGTGATTATTGTTCCTATTCATCATGGTTCTGCACCTTTTGACATCATTAATTGAACAAAAAAGGGGGCGTTAATTAATCCGTATCTTCGTCTTCATTTTTATTGTCCATATGTTCCCTACTTTGAACTAATTTAACAGCAAAATAGAGATCATAAGTAAATTCAATGTAATTATGATCAGGTGAAATATTCATTTGTTTAAACCAATTTTTAAGGGTTTTGCGTCTACCTGATAAGATTAAAACCACATTACGTACTTTTAATGCATTAACTAATTCGTTAATACCCGATAATACACTGACATCTTTATAAGTAAAGCAGGGAATCGCATCGACGATAACATAATTAACAGGTTGCTCTGATTCGTCAATATAACTAATGATTCTTCGTTTAAAATAAGCAATATTGAAATACGTTAAAGGTGAATTGAACCGATAAATTATCGTATTACTAACAGGTTTAACATCTTTGCCTAATGAATGAATTCGCCCGTCATCATCAACTCCTAATAACTGATCTTTAGGTCGAAAAACGCGACGTAGAAACAAAAATATGCCTAATAATACCGCTAAAGCCATTCCCGGAATAATGCCGATAAGTAATACCGCAATAAATGTTGATAAGCTTAAATAAAATGCGTCACGGTCATATTTAAAAAAACGCAAAATTGTTTGAACATTAATTAGCGAGATCGATGAGTATATTAAAATCACGCCAAGGACACTTGTTGGAATATATTGTAACGGTGACAACAAAAAGAGTACCACAAATCCTATTAATGCCGCAGCGATGATCGATACAAGCTGAGTTTTTCCACCATTCGCATCGTTCACTGCCGTTCGTGACGAAGTCCCGCTTACAACAAATCCTTGTGATAGACCTGCTGCAATATTTGCCATGCCTAATGCCTTAAATTCAACATCGGCATTTGTTTCATAATTATTTTTTGTCGCAAAACTGCGTACGGTAATCATCATACTCACAAAACAGATAACAGCAATGTTCAATGAGGGAACAACTAAATCACGCATTAATCCTTTGTCAAAATCAACCCAAGCTTCCAATGGTATATAATCACCAGTGATATTACCAATAATGTGGATATCAAAATGTTCAAAATTAAACAACCATGAAAATAATGTCATTATCACAACTGCAAAAAGGGGTGCCGGGTAACGTGGTTTATATTTCTTAAAAGCAATTAGAATCAATAACGTTATGAAAGAAATAAATGTTGTACCTAAATGTGATTGATAAAGCTTAACCGGTAGATAAACCACTCGTTCGATAAGGTAAGAATAGTCATAATGAAAACCAAATGTTTTCGCTAATTGATCGACAATAATTGTAACGGAAATACCATTTAACAACCCAATTAATATAGGTTGACTGAGTAAATCCGCTAAGGCGCCAAGATGAAATTTGCCGGCAATAATACACCAAATACCGATCATAATTGTCAGCAGCACCACCAATTGCCAACGTAACATGGGATCATCGGCAGCTAATGGAAAAACCACCGCAGCAACCACCGCACACGTTGCGGTATCGGGCCCTACAATCAGTTGTTTAGACGATCCAAAAAGGGCATAGACAATAAGCGGTAAAATGGTTGAGTATAGCCCCGCAATTGCACCAACACCTGTTAACTCAGCATAAGCAATCGATACCGGTAAGGATACCGCCGCGACAGATAATCCTGCTTTTATATCTGCGTTTAAATATTCACGTTTATAATGTAAGAAACTGATTAGTCCTGGCATCCATAATGTGATTTTTTGGAAAAACGTACTACTGACTAACTTTCCCATTTTTAATCCTATTTCCCTGCTATACTCATTTTATCTATCAATATTGAACCACATTGAATATTGCTACGTGTTTCAAGATCATTCCCTATTGCTACAATATTTTTATACATATCTTTTAGGTTATTAGCAACGGTTATTTCATTAATTGGATATTGAATTTCACCATTTTCAACCCAAAAACCTGTCGCACCACGTGAATAGTCGCCCGTAACATTATTTACACCTTGCCCCATAAGCGAAGTAATCACAACTCCTTTATCCAACTTTTTCAACATGGTTTTAAAATCAGCATCCTGCTCACTTGGCGATACCAGCCAGTTATGAATTCCTCCCGCATGACCTGTGGAAGTTAAACCAAGTTTTCTGGCTGAATAATGACTGAGCAAGTATGTTTGCAATACACCGTTTTCAATGATGTTTCGTTTAATTGTTTTGGTTCCTTCACTATCAAAAGGTGATGACCCAATACCTTTTAAAATATGTGGATCTTCAAAAATAGTTAGCCATGAAGGAAATATCTGTTTACCCACGCTATCAAGTAAAAATGATGATTTGCGATAGATTGCACCACCACTAATTGCACCCACTAAGTGCCTTATTAATCCAACGGCAACTTCTGCACTAAAAAGAACGGGTACTTGCATGGTAGAAATTTGTGTAGCCCCTAGATGAGCAATTGTTCTTTCTGCTGCTTGCTGCCCAACCCAACTAGGGGATTTGAGTGCATTAATATCACGCGATGAAGTGTAAGCATAGTTACGTTCCATTTTTCCTGCCTGTTCAGCAATCGCTGTACAAGACAACGAATGAGAACTTGCACAGTAGCCTTGTAACATACCAAGACTATTGCCATAGACATACACACCATATTTACTACTAAAATAACCGCCGTCACTACTCATAATGTCAGCATTGGCAAGGGCTGCTAGCTCAGCTTGTTTTGCCTGCTCAATAGCCTTATCCACGTCTAAATCACTGGGATAAAAAAGATCTAAATCAGGGGGATTCAATGCCATCTGATCGAAGTCACCTAAGCCAGAGCAAGGATCAGCCGAAGTATATTGCATAATATTAATTGCCATATCGATAGCTTGATTTATTGCATGTGGCGATAGATCATTAGTTGATGCATTTCCTTTGCGTTGATCTTTATATACGGTTATAGATAATGCGCCATCACTATTAAATTCAACATTTTCGGTCTCCCCTTGTCGAGTACTTACCCCAATACCAGTTGCTTGGTTAATTGAAACTTCAACTGAATCGACACGAGGTTTAGCCAGTTCAATAGCTTGAGCAACAATATTTGATAACTTATCTTGTTGTCTTTGGGCATCTTTTTTAATCTGTTCAATACTCATTTTATTATTTTCTACAATTCTGCTAGTGATACGTTATAATAAGCCAGAATTCAATTTTAGTTAACTATTAACAAAAGAAATCCTATGAATAACCCTAAAGATTTAATCATTGACCAAGAATTTGATACTGATATGGATGATGAAATTATTTATGTCAGTAAAAGTGAAATCAAACGAGATGCCGAAATTTTAAAAAAAATGGGCGTAGAATTGGTCAATTTAAGCAAAAATGAACTGACTAAAATCCCCCTTGATGAAGATTTACTTTATGCTATCGAACTTGCTCAAAAAATCAAAAAAGAGGGATATCGAAGACAAATACAATATATTGGCAAATTGCTTCGTAGCCGTAATATCGATCCTATCACGCAAGCATTAGACAAGCTTAAAAACCGTCATAACCAACAAGTTGCCTTATTTCATAAACTTGAAAAGTTACGCGACGAATTGATTGAATCAGGTGATGCAGAAAACATTATCGAACTCTTTCCTATGGCTGACAGACAACAACTACGTACACTTGCTCGTCAGGCTAAAAAAGAACGAGAATCCAACAAACCACCAAAAACAGCCAAACAGATTTTTCAATACTTAAAAGAATTGAGCAACGCCGAATAATCTTTATAATGTTCGCACATTTCTTATCAGAAACAATATTGTAAATTATTAACCAAGATAGAGGATACAAAAATGGGACTTTTAAATGTACCAGCAGGTAAAGAATTACCGGATGATATTTATGTAGTAATTGAAATTCCAGCAAATTCGGATCCAATTAAATATGAAGTAGACAAAGATACAGGTGCAGTTTTTGTTGACCGTTTTATGGCAACAGCAATGTTTTATCCATGTAACTATGGTTATATTAATAACACATTATCGCTTGATGGCGATCCTGTTGACGTTTTAGTTCCAACACCGTATCCCTTACAACCTGGTTCAGTGATTCGTTGCCGACCTGTTGGGGTGCTAAAAATGACTGATGAAGCAGGTCAAGATGCGAAATTGGTTGCCGTGCCACATACTAAATTATCTAAAGAGTATGATCACATTAAAGATGTGGATGATTTACCTGAATTACTAAAATCTCAAATTAAACACTTTTTCGAACAATACAAAGCATTAGAAAAAGGTAAATGGGTAAAAGTTGACGGTTGGGAAAATGCCGATGCAGCTCGCAAAGAAATTATTGAATCTTTTGAGAGAGCTAAAAAATAATTAATATTTGCTATCAATTTTCATAATTATTGTTAATTAAAAGCTATAAGTCTTTACTTATAGCTTTTATTTTTAAATAAAGAATAGCAGAAATCAATTAAATCAATAACAATACCTTTTTAAAAGATGAGATGAAAAATCAGTGATATCCAATTTAGTGCTATTTAGCTTAGATAATTTACGATGGCAATCTTATCTCAATAGGGCAAGTTGCAAGCCATACATGACATAAATGACATAATTAACTACATTGTGATTCCCATTTTTAACAGTAAGTTGTAAACCTACAGATAAAACGTATGTAAACGTTTGATATAAAGAAACGATAAAACTATGTATTTAAAAGAAACCTAAAAGTAATCGTTAATACTAATTTTTAAATTTACATCTTACATGCCTTAATCGGCTTAAATAATCTTTACTTTCGAAATAAATTTAAATCAAAAACCCTTCAATAATTTGCTATTTATCAAATTTAACCATTATATCTAAAAATATTATAAAAAACTTCATCCTAAGATGAAAAAATTGTCATTAATTTCTTGCTTTCGATTATAAATTATGCGGTAATAGTAACAGACTTATGACGCAATATTTTTTTATGAAAACGTTTAACAATTAGGGGGTGTTTTTAACACATCATCTTAGTTTGTCGGTTGATTAATCTGTATTGCGTAAAAGTCTATACGTGCCTTAAAGGCAAAATATTAATTATTGTTAGGATATCTAGTAAATGAATAAGAAAACAGGCCAAGTAAAATGGTTTAACGAGAGTAAAGGTTTTGGATTTATCACACCAACCGATGGGAGCAAAGACGTATTTGTTCACTTTTCAGCTATCTCGGGTGAAGGTTTTAAAACGCTAGCTGAAGGTCAACAAGTCGAATTTGCTATTCAAGATAGCCCTCGCGGACCAGCGGCATCAGAAGTTGTCGTAATCTAATTAATATCGTAGTATATATATTAGTGAAAACGCTCATTTTTAAAAAATGAGCGTTTTTATTTTGTAAAGCTGAAAGATTTTAGCGAAAAAAAAGTGACCACTGGGTCACTTTTTAGAAAACTAAAAATTAGTCATTATTTTTTAGATACAACCGCAATTAAATCTAAAACTTTATTTGAATAACCAACTTCGTTGTCATACCAAGAAACTAATTTAACGAAAGTATCGCTAATTTGGATACCCGCTTTTGCATCAAATACAGAAGTACAAACTTCACCTAAGAAATCAGTTGAAACAACATCATCTTCAGTATAACCAAGAACGCCTTTCATTGGGCCTTCTGAAGCTGCTTTGATCACTTTACAGATATCTTCATATTTAGCAGGTTTTGCTAAACGAGCAGTTAAGTCAACAACAGAAACATCTGGAGTTGGAACGCGGAAAGCCATACCAGTTAATTTACCGTTTAATTCAGGAATAACTTTACCTACTGCTTTAGCTGCACCAGTTGATGAAGGGATGATGTTTTGTGCTGCACCACGACCACCACGCCAATCTTTGTGAGATGGACCATCTACCGTTTTTTGAGTAGCAGTAGTTGCATGAACAGTTGTCATTAAACCTTCAACGATACCGAAATTATCATTGATTACTTTCGCTAAAGGCGCAAGACAGTTAGTGGTACATGATGCGTTAGATACGATATCTTGACCAGCATAATCTTTATCATTAACACCCATAACAAACATAGGTGTGCTATCTTTAGAAGGACCAGTTAAAACAACTTTTTTAGCACCCGCTTGGATGTGTTTACGAGCAGTTGCATCATCTAAGAATAAACCTGTTGCTTCAGCAACAACATCAACACCCACTTCGTTCCATTTTAAGTTTGCAGGATCTCTTTCAGCTGTAACGCGGATTGTTTTACCGTTAACGATTAATTTACCATCTTTAACTTCAACAGTACCGTCAAAACGACCGTGAGTTGAATCATATTTAAGCATGTACGCCATATACTCAACATCTAATAAATCATTGATAGCAACGATTTCAATATCAGAACGTTTTTGTGCAGCACGGAAAACAATACGACCAATACGGCCAAATCCATTAATACCTACTTTGATTGTCATAAAAATTACCTTCTTTATTTGTGTTAAATGATAAAATAACTAACAGTAAACTACCAAATTTTTAAGGTTTATTCAAGCTGATTCAGAATAATTGGCAAGAATAAATTAAAATGAAAATCATCTTAATAATCATAGGATATAGGTTAGTTATATTTTATATAAGACTGTGATTGAATTGAGCAATGACAATGATAATTTTAAACTAAATTGTCAGACTTAAATTGATCATAATTAAGGTGCTCAATATCAGATAATCGCACGATTACATTTAATAAATTAAAAGGTATCAATTAATCCATAGCAAACGTTAAGTTACACTAAAAGACGATTAAAATAAAAAAATCCCACATTATCAATTTTGTGGGATTATATTTTGGGGTGATAATTAACAATTATTATAAAGAACTCATCTTATCAATAAATTGTTTTAAATGGTTTCTGATATCCTCACCTTGCGTATAATGTGCTTCAGATTTTAACGTTGATTTGGATTTCCACTCGCCTGCTTGTGAGTTATGAAATTTACTTGGAACATCGCCCGAATAGATATAATCCGTTTTAGAAGAGATGGCTTCGCTTATCAAACGTTTAGAATTAGTGATTTCTCCTGTTATTTCAATATCAGTAGTAAAAATGTATTTTTTCGAATTAGTGATAGTCTTTAAGTTAAATTTTTGCTCTTTATAAATTGGCACTTTAATTTTATTACCCTTATCATCGGTTTTTTCGCTCATTCTTTCTACATATTTTTCTGTTTTAACTTCATTTTTTTCATACGGTTTCATATGAATATAGTCAGATTTGGCATTAATCTCTATAATGATATTAGCTTGTGAACTATGATTAACAAAGTATATATAATCAGCGTTAAAAACCTGTTTTACCCAGCTAAGATAGTCGGAATCTTTAACATACACATTAACGCGTCCCTTTAATTTACAACGACTCGCTCTAGCGCTGGCATCACGGTATGAACCGAACTGTTCATATGCTGAATTGGCTGCCTCATAATATTTAGCCGCTTCACGATAAGTTTCGCGTTTATAAGCTATTTTTTCAAGTGACGAGGCTTTTTCATAATACTCTTTTGCTAGCGCAGTAACATGTTTCCTTTTATTATCTTCATAGAGTTTAAAACTATCTTTATATTCGCCTATTGGCTTATAAACTTCCCAAGCTTTAAGATATTCTAGGGATGCTTCATGATAACTACCCTGTTGCGAAAATGTTTTACCTAAATCATAGTGGTGTTTTGCTTCAATATCCAGATGTTGCTTTTTAGCATTTTTATATAAAGTAAAAATATCTTTGTATCTATACCGTTCTGAACCTTTTAAATATAAGTCAGCTTTTATTTTGTAACTTTCACTATCCGTACCTTTTATCGAATTACCATAATCGTAATACTCTTTAGCAATAAGTTGATCTAATTTACTCACTGGATATTTATCGTTAAAAAATGCAACAGTTTGACTATAAAAACGATTAACTAACATTAAACTGATTTTTCGAAGCGATTCATAACTATCAATACGTGCTTGATAATCAGTGTTATCACTATTAATAATGATTGTCTCGTAATGTTTCATCACATTACTGACCACCCCCCGTAATTTTTCGGCACTTTCCTCATTAAATTTTGCTTCGCCTTTTTCACCAATTGTAGCCGTTAATAAACTAATACTTTCTACATATTTCCCTTCGTTATAAGCTTGATCAGCCGTACGAACATGGCAAGCAGTTAAACAAAACACTAACAAAATCGCTAAAACTATCCGCATATTACTTCCTTTCTCTATTTATTAATTAATTATCAGACAGTTAGAATAAAAACAGTTTGATTAAGTGATCTTATGAAAAAAATTAACCTTATTTTTTTCATTTAATGCTAAATTTTTAAAACAAAATTATAGGCTAACTTGATATACGATTTTATATCATTTTAGGTAAAGAGATTTCAGATTTTTTATTATATAAAACAATATGTTGGTTTATTTGTAAGGTGTTAGTGAAGTGAGTTAAAAAATTGATCAAGAAAGTTTATACGAGCGTATATTATTGGTGCGTTTGTGTGAATAAATTGATTTTTATATTTTTTTGAAATAAAGTGATTGTAATTTTTTTATAAAATAAAATCATTCATGAAATCTAAAATAGATGAGCTTTAAGTGCGGACATATTTAATTAATTATTTAGATATTAAAGCGTTAATTTAATAACGCTTTTAAAATAAAAAGGAATAGATCAAAGTAATATATTATCTTCTAATGGTTCTCCATCATATAATTTACTTGAAAAGTCATTAATAAACATGTCGCGTTGACTGTCTGCAAAGAACTTAATACCAATTAAGCGTATATTATTTTCGCCTTCTAAATAAATGATATTTTCTGAATTAATCTTTTCAAGCATACCTTCTTTCCATTTATCATCAAGCAATCTATCATCGCCTTTTGGCTCTAAAAATACTTGATAATAAGCATCCTCATTTTTACTTTTCATCAATAAGATAAAATCAGGCATAAAGCCTCTTACGCCATCAAATTCAGTTAGTTTTAATCGTGATGATTTTTCATCATTACGAATCAGATAAATGTCATCATACTTCACCCTTAATTTACTCATAAACTTATCGAGTAAATTTATCAAACGATGCTCCAATTGGTTTACAATCATCTTATCAAATACATACCACGTTTTACCTGTTGAATTTTCAGTTGTGATACGTTGATTAACAATAATTGAAGGGTCAATATATAAACTGTAATCCGTAATAACTTTTTTCAATGGTTGACTGATAAACTCATATGTACCTTTATATTTACGGTAGTTACGGCGAATATTATCTGCAATTTTACTTAATACGTTTTCCAAACAAATAAGTTTTTCTTTACTGGAAAGATTATCAATGCTTAATGATTGTGGTAGTTTAATATCGATGCTGACTTTCCCTAAATAATTATCGCTTAAAATAAACTCTTCCATACTTGTAAGCTTTGGGAAGTAGTATTGAAGATTGTTGAATGTATAAAAATTTTGTCTTGCCATCGCTTTAAAGAAATAGCGTTTATCAAGTTGTAATGACTCAAGTTTAGAAAGAACATTTGAATCATCATCATTTAATGCGCTTAGCGATGTCTCGTTAAAGGTTTTGTACTCTTCTTCAAAATGTGTTTCTAATGAATAAGATTTCCATGAACGCTTTTCACCTGTAATTTCTTCTACCTTATTATAGTAAAGCTTACCATATTGATAGACATGTGATTTTTTGAAGCTTTCTTTAAGTTTTGCGTGCTCAATAATACCATTACCATCTGATTGCGCAATAATATCAGCTTGCTCAAGCGAAGCATGTAAAACTTTTATATAGGATGGCTCATTAATCGTATGGTAATGAAGTTGTTCAAGAATAGATAAATCATGATTGCTAATGTCAAAACGCCGTTTATAACTTTTCTCATCTTGGTAGATAAACGGAAAGTATCGCGCTCCACGACCGATTAACTGCGCTTCACTGTCAGTATTGGTTTTGGTTGTTGATGCTTTTTCACTGATTCGAACGATGTCATACAGGTTTAGTACGTCCCACCCTTCATTTACTTTTGCAACTGCAAATACAGCACGAATAGGATTATCAATTTGTTCAAGCGTATTGAGTAAGACAGGCTGCTCTTCCATTAAATCAGTTTTATTGACATTCAGAATATTCATGTCATTAAAATCATCTTTTATCATATCAATGATAGTGATTAAGTCATCCTTATTATAACGCGCAATAACTTTATGCCATATGCTTGTTGCTGAGCTCAATTGTGACCTTTTATTGGTTAAATGATGAGTTATTGTCTCTGGTGTTAAACTATCAATAATTTGTATAAACTCTTCTTGTTTAGCTTTTGAAGTAGCAATTTGGTTAGATTTAAATAAAATAACAGGTTTAAACCCTGTGATATTATTATCTAACGCAATAAGTTTACGATATTGGCTTAGTAATACCGCATCGAGCATTTTTTCGTTATCGTTTTGATTCGCTTCAAGTAGCATTACACGTTTAGAATAACCATCATTCATAAACTGCTTTAAATCATATTGATAAATAATTTTATTTTTATATTTTTGGTTTATCTCTTTATTATCTAAGTTAATCGTTGCAGTAAATTCAAATAAACGGTTTTTAGGCTGTAACGCAAGCAATTTATCAATTGTTCTTTCCCAGGTTAACTCCTCGTTTTCAGATGAGTTTTTAGCTTTACCTTTTGCTTTGGTTTCAGCATTAAAATGGTGTGCTTCATCACCTAGTAATACTAGCGGAATCTCTTTTAAATCATCATAGGTAACACTGTTTTCTTTGTAGTGATTTAATTCATCATGAATTTTATGAATCGTTGATAATTTAAGATAAATAGTATTTTTGTTCGGTATGTTTGGAAACGTATCAACGGCTTCAATATGGATTTGATTACCTTCTATTTCAATTGATGAGTTAAAAAGGTATTTAGATGATAAACCATTAAGTAAATTCTCTTTAGTTTTTTGAATAATCGCATCGGTATGCACAAAAAAAATGAAATTTTGATAGCCATACTCTTTATACATATAAAGTATTGTTGCTGCCATCACCATTGTTTTACCTGCGCCTGTTGCCATATTAAACAACAAATGTTTATAAAGGCTATTGGCATTAGGATTATGCTGAGCATAGTGTAAATATCGCAGTGATTCTTCTTGATAAGCTCTTAGCGTGTCTTTCAAGTTATTCTTAATATAACTAGGCACTTGATAGGATTCAGAAAAAAGCCCTAATTCATCAACTTTTTTAAACTGATGAAAAAGCAAATCTCTTTGCTGTTTTATTGCTTTTGCCATTATTCACCTTTTCCATAAAAACAACGTGTAAAGGCTTTATCTTGCTCAGATACATTTAGATTTTCATCATTCATATCATCAGCATTTACATAAAGTTGATTTTTATCAAGCAATTCAATTAACAGGCGTTTTTGTTCCTCAAGCGTTAAATCCTTAAACGTCACCAATTCACCAATACCATCAACTTCATAAGCATCACTTAAAATTTTATCGAGTTCAACTTGGTAATTTAAATGCGCCGTTTGTTTCATGACTTCAAATAACTTAGTTAATTCATCATAGCTTTTAGCTGATTGTATCTGATGAATATAAGTGTAATTTAACTCTTTTAGCTCCGCATAAACAAAGCTACCTCCTCCCTGCCAATTAACATTTTTGGATATTCCACCTTGCTCGCATTCAATCACTTTTTGTAATCTATGCACAGTAATATCATTAATATAATCCATCTGCTCAATACCAATATAACGTCTTCCCATTTTATGTGCTACTGCCGCGGTAGTGCCACTACCTAGATGGAAGTCTAAAACAATATCTTTTTTGCTCGAAGATATTTCTATTATTCTCTTCAATAACCGCTCTGGTTTTTTCCCTTGATTTAATATTACCTGCCCTTCATTTGCTATACCTTCCCACGCAATATCAGTCCAAATATTTGTAAGCGGTGAAGATGCTGCTAACTCATTATCGATTTGAACGATATTTTTTGAATAAAATATTATTTGTTGTCCATTTAAAATATACACATCATCGATTCCATTACGAATCAGATGAAAAATTTGATCTTTATTTTTTAAAGATTCTTTTTTTAAAGCTACAATATCAGAACCAGCTTTTTTATCATTAATACTCGCAAGTCTTGTAATTCTATGAGCATTTTTTATGATAAATTTATTAAATGTTTCCAGAGTTTTGTCCGGTCTGATATTTGTTTTATTAGAAGAGCTTTGGTCATAAGCCTCGTATAAAGAACTAAATTTCCAATCTGTAAAATGATCATCTGGGTTAATTATCCAACGGTTATATGCGTAATCAGGATTTCGTTTAACTCTAACTCTATTTTCAGTAAAGTTTTTTTTGTTTTTTGCATACCACAAAATATATTCAGATGCTTTAAATACGCCCGGATTAATAGTACTAAACGCTGACGGAGATCTTGCTTCTATCGTTATTCTATTAATAAAATTTTCTGCTATAAATAAATTATCTAAGATAATTTTTAAATAATCACTTTCATTGTCATCACAATGCACAAAAATAGCACCATCATCACTCAATAATTCCCTTGCTACTTCTAACCTATTTTTCATAAAGGTAAGCCATGTGGAATGATTAAAACGATCATTATATTTAAAGCTATCATTGCCTGTATTATATGGCGGATCGATATAAATAAGTTTTACTTTGCCTGCATAACGTTCTTTTAGTGAATGTAATGCGACTAAATTATTACCTTTAATGATCAGATTATCTTCATTACTAAAGTCCGTAATATTTTCTTCTACGCCGTCGTTACTGTAACGTTTAACATTAGTGAGTACCTTTGGAGAAAATAATCTATCTATCTCATCACGCGCGATAATTTCGTTGTAGTAAACTTCATTTTTACCTTGCTCTTCCCTTGTCATTCCGCCTTCAAGCACGCAATCTTTGAACGGAAAATCAAGCACAACATCACTATTATAATTGAGATATTTACCTTCACTGGTCAGCCCAATACTATTACGGTATTTTGTAAAACTATCCGCCCAATACTCTTTATATTGAAGTAAATTCGTCAAGGCATGAAAATCAAAAATTAATACGCCATCAATTTCTGTACTGTACAATGATTTTATTTTAGCATTGCTAATTAAAGCTTTTATTAAATCAGGTTTTCTTTCTTTAATATCGTGAATGACCTTTGATCTTTGTAAGACTTCGTCGACCCAATACTCAGGAAAAGCTTTTAATACTTGATTAAGCTGCTTAATTAATTCTGTTTGCATAACTTTTAAACGATCTACGTATAATAAGACAATATTTAATTGTACATAAATTTAAATCCTAACACTAAACTTTTTTTAATGTGGCTGTTGAAGGAGTCTGCATTCCAATAAAATAGACAACATAAAATTTTTTAGTAAGACTATATAGTAATATATCTTACTTAATGGGCATTGATTTAGAGCAATATTTTTTATATTTCATTTTAGCTTTAAGAAGAATGTTCCCAGTTAACAGATATATTTAAATTAACTCCATCATGCTCAACAGAACAGTACAAACTCAGATTAATCAATATAGTACTACTTTCTATGCCTTAATTAACATGAGCTAATATTTTATTTCTTTTTTAACTGTTTTGTTTGAGCTTCTGATTAAAAAAGTATGTCTAACTGCGTTTACATTTGAAATGATACAAACCTATCATTTATTGACCTTATTAAAATATACATTAAATAACTGTTCAATTGATAATCTAATTTTTTTTATACGTTTTTTATAATTTTTAAACAACCTTATTGTATTATAAAAATAATATCTTACCTCAAATACTTTTCTTTTTTCTGGTTAAACAAACATACCCTAGTTAAAATATTAAATAGCATCAATAGTAATACTGGTTTATCGTGAACTTTATATCGTAATAACTTCCTTTTTTTTCCTTCAAGCCATTTTTTTATATTACTTACTTTAAATTCATATTTTAAATATCATAAATAGGTTATTCTTAAAATTGTAATTATTACAAACGAAAATCTGCCATTTTAGTCTCAATTTTAAAAACTGAAACATACCTTCTTCTCTATCACCTCATTTTCAATACAGCCTATAAAGTGATACAATCATTTAATATTAAACAATGCCTAATACAATAATAAGTTTCACCGATTTTTAGGGTTTTAAGACAGTTACCTTGTTACTTAAAAGCAAAATTAAAAATTATGCGATAAGTGAGTAAGAGTAGATATATAGTAATTGCCTGAGTTTTAGATAAAAAAGAATTGATAATATGACCGAATACGACAACTTCACCGACCACACGCCAATGATGCGACAATACCTAAAATTGAAAGCAGAAAATCCGGATATTTTACTGTTTTATCGTATGGGTGATTTTTATGAGATGTTTTATGATGATGCTAAACGGGCTTCGCAACTTCTTGATATCTCGTTAACTAAAAGAGGTTCTTCAAATGGTGAACCTATCCCAATGGCAGGTGTGCCTTATCATGCGGTTGAAAGTTATTTAGCAAAACTCATTGCGTTGGGTGAGTCGGTTGCTATTTGTGAGCAGATTGGCGATCCTGCTACCAGTAAAGGGCCTGTTGAGCGTAAGGTTGTTCGTATAGTCACCCCTGGCACAGTAAGTGATGAATTACTTTTAGAAGATCGAAAAGATAATTTGCTGGCTTCTATTTGGCAGCACAAAAATCATTTTGGTTATGCAACTCTTGATATCAGTTCTGGTCGTTTTTTTGTTTTCGAATGCGATAACGTTGAAGCAATGCAAGCAGAACTACAGCGGACAAATCCGGTTGAACTTCTTTATCCTGAAGATTTCGAATCCATGTCATTAATTGACAATCGTAATGGCTTAAGACGACGCCCATTGTGGGACTTCGATCTTGAAACAGCGAAACAACAGCTTAAGTTACAATTTGGCACGAATGATTTAGTCGGGTTTGGGGTTGAGGATTGTTGTTATGCATTGTCTGCCGCAGGTTGTTTGTTACAATATGTTAAAGATACTCAGCGCACAGCTCTTCCCCATATTCGCTCTATCATTAAAGAGTCAGCGTATGATTTTGTTGTTTTAGATGCGGCTACTCGCCGAAACTTAGAAATCACCGAAAATTTGTGTGGTGGCACTGAAAATACGGTTGCCGATATATTAGACAAAACACAAACTGCTATGGGAAGCCGAATGTTAAAACGTTGGTTACATTCGCCTATCCGTAATGTGGTTATTTTGCAAAATAGACAGGAAGCCATTAGTGAATTACAACAAGATCTTGGAGATATACAACCGATCTTAAAGCAAATTGGTGATCTGGAACGCATTTTAGCCAGACTAGCGTTAAGAACGGCACGTCCACGTGATTTTGCTCGTTTACGTGATGCTTATAATGTATTGCCAGAATTACAACAATTTTTAAGTCATCACTCGTCACCTTATTTAATTGCGTTACGAGCTAAAATCAATCAGTTTGATCAGATAGCCGATCTTTTAAATCAAGCTATTGTTGAAGCCCCTCCCGTTATTATTCGTGATGGAGGAGTCATTGCAACTGGCTATAATGCCGAATTAGATGAACTTCGTAATCTTGCTGACGGTGCAACTAATTATCTGGAACAACTCGAGATTCGTGAGCGTGAAACGCTAGGTATCGATACCTTAAAAGTAGGATTTAATGCGGTACATGGTTACTATATTCAAATCAGTCGAGGGCAAAGCCATTTAGCGCCGATTCACTATACCAGACGGCAAACATTGAAGAATGTTGAACGTTATATTATTCCAGAATTAAAAGAATATGAAGATAAAGTGTTAACCTCTAAAGGTCGGGCATTAGCTTTAGAAAAACAACTTTACGATCAACTTTTTGAGTTACTATTGCCTGATTTGGCTAATATGCAAATGAGTGCTGATGCAATAGCTGAACTTGATGTACTAACTAACCTTGCTGAACGTGCTTTAACACTTAACTATCAGCGCCCGACATTATCTAATAGTGCCGGAATTGAAATCAAAGATGGTCGACATGTCGTTATAGAACAAGTATTAAAAACACCATTTATTGCAAACTCGCTTTTGCTATCACCAAACCGAAGAATGCTTATTATTACGGGCCCCAATATGGGCGGGAAAAGCACCTATATGCGTCAAGCCGCATTGATTGTTTTACTGACTTATATTGGTAGTTTTGTTCCTGCTTCTAAAGCGGTAATTGGACCTGTTGATCGCATATTTACGCGAATAGGTGCATCAGACGATTTAGCATCCGGGCGTTCTACTTTTATGGTTGAAATGACCGAAACAGCCAATATTATGCATAACGCAACTGAACAAAGTTTGGTACTTATGGATGAAATTGGTCGAGGCACCTCGACCTATGATGGACTTTCATTGGCTTGGGCATGTGCAGAAAATCTAGCTAATCACATTAAGGCGATGACCCTATTTGCTACTCATTACTTTGAATTAACTCAACTACCTGAACATATGCAAGGCGTCTATAACATCCATTTTGATGCTATTGAACATGATAATACCGTTGCATTTATTCATGAAGTTTCTGAAGGTGCAGCAAGCAAAAGTTTCGGTATCGCCGTTGCGGGTTTAGCTGGTGTGCCTAAAACGGTTTTAAAACGGGCTAAACAGAAATTAAAAGAGCTTGAAATAATTTCAAAACAGACAGCGAACAGCCATGTTGATAGCTCGCAACTTTCGTTTGAAACTGAGCCAGAACCGTCTGAAGTTGAAGAGGCTTTAAAACGTATAGATCCTGATGCATTAACACCGAAACAGGCATTAGAAATGTTATATCAATTAAAAAAATTACTCTGATATACAAATGATTTTCAAGGCGATATATTAATCTATTTATTGAATATTATGATTATTTAGTCCTATAAATATAACACCGCCAGTTTATCAATACTGGCGGTTTTCATTCAAGATCAAATTACTGCCAGTATTTCTTTTTCGATGTTTTACCAATACCCGGATTGAGGCTATTAGTTGGATCTAATTGCTGATAGAATTTTTTCAAATCAGCGTTAGCTTGATATAAATGACCAACATTATGTTCAGCAGGATATTGTGCACCACGCTGATCTAGAATGGTCAACATCTCTTCTTTCACTTTGTGGCAATCTGTTCCTTTTTTGGCGATATAATCTTGGTGAAAAACAGAACAGAAGAAATGCCCATAATATAATTTATGAATAAAATGCTGACTTATATCTTCCGGTAATGTTTCAAACCAATCTTTATCATTACGTCGTAAAGCAATATCAAGTGCAACCAAATCTTCAACCGTATCCGAATGGACACTACGATAAACAGTTGCAGCACCAGCTGTCGCAAAACGATGCAACATCGCCGCTTCTGCTTCTTTCTCATTACAATGAAAATAGTCGCTTTGTTTGTTTTGAAAAAATGTTTGCAAAAAAGCCTGAGCTTCCGCTATGCCATCATCTGCCATTTTTAAAATCAGATGATGTTCGAAACGATCACGATAATCACGAATAGATTTAGGTAAGTGGTTAGGAAGTAATTTACTCACAAACACCGCAAATCGATCTGAAAAATTATTCGGGAAGAATGGAATTTTTGTACTGACACGATCAACGAAATTTTTAAATGCATATAAGCGAGGAATCACATTTGTTCCTAATTTTTGTATGGCTAAATAGATATGTTTACCATATACAGCGGCGATATCAAATGCATCACGATGAATATATTCACCCGATACCGGCAAATTTTTAAAGTGAGCTAAAATATGACGTCGAATTTCATCAAGATCATCAGTATTATTTGTTCCGATATAAAATACAGCACTATTTTTTTCGAGTGGAAACGTATCTAATCGTACAGCAAATACCATTAACCGACCTGCACTGCCCGAAGCTTCGTAATGTCTAGTTGGATCGGCATTAAAACGCGCTGGTGTATCGGCATCAATTTCACGAACATGATCGCAATAGTGATGATCGTGTCCTAAACCTGCATCATGATTAATATCTTTTTCAGTATAAGTATGATTTTGAAGATTTTGCAAGATCGTCTCTGGATCGTCACCTAATTCAATCCCTAAATGGTTAACCAGATGCAGTTGTCCGTGATCATCTAATTGAGCAAATACTGCCATTTGTGTATAGGCAGGTCCATGCTGGATTAAGGCACCACCAGAATTATTACATACCCCACCCATAACGGAGGCGCCGATACAGGATGAACCGATTACCGAATGCGGCCCACGATTATATTTTTTCAACTCTTTTTCAAGTTTAAATAGCGTACTGCCTGGCAAACAAACTACTTGTTCACCATTTTCAATCACTTGAATACCTTCAAGTCGACGAGTACTAACAATCACTACAGGTCTATCATAATCATTACCGTCAGGTGTAGAACCGCCGGTTAATCCTGTATTTGCCGATTGAGTAATCACAATGACATCAGCTTCAACACATGCTTTTAAAACTTGCCACTGTTCAACTAAAGTACCGGGTAACACCACTGCAATAGCATCACCTTCCCCAAAACGAATACCTTTACGGTAAAGTAATGTACGGGAAGGATCAGTTAATGTGTGCTTATTACCCACAATACTTTTTAACTTCTCAATCAGTTCTGCCGTCGTATTCTTACTCATATTATCTTCCTTATACCAAAATGGATATCGCTTCAGTATTGATTATATTATAACCATTACCGTTTATTGCAAAGCGATTTAATTATCGTTAATTTTTTATAAGAAAAATAATAATTTTTAGTTATAACAAAGAATTATATAATTAATCAATACACATTTTTTAATATTAAACATTGATTACATATCATTTTTTATTAATGTAAAAATAGCATGTTGATTAAACATCTGATTACATAAAACAAGAAAAGGTCAATTAACAATAAAAAATTATTAGATGGTATTGGCAAGACAATCAATCATGGCATAGGGTGATTAATCACTTGCTTTTGTAGTACTTAAATAGCTGTCTGCTGTTAGAAACATTTTACTAAACACTAATAATTTGCTAGAAACTGTTGACGTTCCGCTTTATTAAAGTAAGTCCATGCTACAAAACGGCTAATTTTTTGTCCTTGTGACATAGGCACAATTTTTGTCTCAATAGCTTTAGCGTCTTTTAAGTGTTTTCTAATTACTGGTAATGACTCTTTTTTTGAAACTAACGTCGTAAACCATAAACATTGTGTTTTATAATTGGCACTCTCTTTTATCATATTACTGATAAATGTACTTTCACCACCTTGACACCATAACTCCATATGTTGCCCACCAAAATTCAGTACTGCTTTTTGTTTTGAATCACCTAATTTTCCTAGATTTTTGAGTTTTTTCTGGCTACTGGCTAAGGCAGCTTGCGCTGATGCATGAAAAGGAGGATTACAAAGGGTAAGCATATAAAACTCTTTAGGTTGAATAATCCCATCAAAAATCGCCAAGCGATTTTTTTGCAATCGACATTGAACAGATCCCTTGAGTAACAAATTAGCCTTTGTGATCAATGATGCTACTTTGATGGCTGTTGGATTGATATCACTGCCCACAAATGACCAACCATATTCAGCCCGACCAATGATAGGATAGATCATATTGGCTCCCATACCAATATCCAGCACATGAACTTTTTTACCCGTCATCATAATATGTTGATTATCTTCTGCCAGCAAATCGGCTAAATAATGCATATAATCGGCTCGTCCGGGTATTGGTGGACACAAATAATCGCTAGGAATATCCCAATAGGAGAGTTGATAATATGTCAATAACAGTGCTTTATTTAACATTCTGACAGCATCAGGATCAGCAAAATCAATCGATAAATTTCCATATTGATTTCGTTTAACAAAAGCTGAAAATTCTGGCACAGCTTTAATTAATTGTGCAAAGTCATATCCATGGCGATGTTTATTGCGAATATGTAAAGGCGATGCGTTAACAGTTGATGATCGGTTTGGCATGTTTGTTCCAGAAATGTGTACTATTATCTATTATAATAGCGTTTTGCAGTGAGAAAAATACAAACATGATGAATTAGGCATCATTCACATAGATTTCTAGCAAATTGCAACTATTAACATAGCAAATATTCAAACTTTTCAGCACAGTAACGGATACAACAATCAGCAATCATTATTACCTTTGAAATATTTGTTATAATAGATGATAAATAAATAATTAAAATAGATCTAATGAAACCATTGATTAAGATATCACTCACACCACTGCTTATATTAACATTCATCCCTTTCGACTTGTACGCTGATGATTTTAGTGGTCAACATTTATCGCTGATTTGGGGAATTCCATTTGTTGGAATTTTGTTATCGATAGCATTGTTGCCATTATTGACCCCTCAAATCTGGCATCATCATTACGGTAAGATCACCATTTTATGGACGTTGCTTTTTATGGGATCAGCATGTTATTTTTTTGGGTGGCAATCAACTCTTGAGCTAACTACTCATGCAATATTCGCTGAATATCTTCCTTTTATTCTGTTATTGCTAGCGCTGTTTACCGTATCAGGTGGTATTTTAATTAAAAGTGAAATAGTCAGTACTCCAAAATTAAATGTATGCTTATTAGCTGTGGGTACTTTATTAGCTTCCATCATGGGAACAACTGGTGCTGCCATGCTAATGATACGACCACTTATCCGAGCAAATCGCAATCGAAAACAAGCCGTTCACATTATTATTTTCTTCATTTTTTTAGTGGCTAATATAGGAGGAGGATTGACACCACTTGGTGATCCGCCACTATTTATCGGTTTTTTAAAAGGTGTCGATTTTTTCTGGACAATGAGCCATATGTTATTACCGGTATTGTTAACCTCAACATTATTACTCACGATTTTTTATTTCATTGACCGCCACTATTTCCAATTACAGTATGGAAAGCAACATTCAGCCACAATGCCCCAAAATAACAGTTCTATAAAGTTTTATGGATTACATAATGTGTTACTGTTAATCCTGATTATTGCGATGGTTTTATTATCTGGAATATGGCATTCTTCTATAGAGATAACACTATTTGGAACACATCTTAGTTTGCCTAACCTTGTTCGAGATGGCGTTTTTATCATTATCACCCTAATTTCTATTTGCATAACCCCAAAACCCGTTCGCGCAGCTAATGAGTTTAATTGGCAACCTATTATAGAAGTGGCTAAACTATTCATTGGTATATTTATTACAATTGTACCGGTTCTTGCAATTTTGAAAGCTGGCAGTCACGGCGCACTATCCCCACTTGTTTCATTAGTTAATAATCCACAAGCGCAACCCGTTAATAGCATGTACTTTTGGCTTTCCGGGCTCCTATCAGGCTTTTTAGACAATGCACCAACTTACCTCGTCTTTTTTAATTTAGCATCGGGTGATGCAACAACATTAATGATGTCGCTTGAAAAGACCTTATTAGCCGTATCTATGGGTTCTGTTTTTATGGGGGCTTTAAGCTATATTGGTAATGCACCTAACTTTATGGTTAAAAGTATTGCAACTCAAAATCAAATCGAGATGCCTAGTTTTTTTGGGTATATGAAATGGTCAATTAGCATATTAATCCCTGTTTTTATTGTTAATAATTTATTATTTTTTATTTGACAACGTAAAAATGGAATTGGACTAGTCTGTGACATCAGTTGAATTTTGCCTGTTAATAAATCCTAAAAGAACTTTAAATATTTCTTTTTCAACAAGTGAAAACACTTCACTTAATTTTATTTTATCGGGATTAGCATTATTTTTTAATGTTAACCCGATGCTTTATCAGAATAAAATTAACCTCTAATCACGGGTTGAAATGCACACTTACACATTTTAACAAAAGTTTAATTTTTGATTTTGATCACTAATTGTGCTGATCAAATTATGATCATAAAAAGATGATTTTTATATATACATATTAATCAAATAATAATAGAATTAACCGCCTTTAACGAGTTGCTGACAATAAAATCAATTTAGATACATAATTCACATCAAATTATTATTTAAATGTAAATATTGTTAGGATAATTTTTACGTAACCCGTCAAAGACAAGTAATAAGATCTAATTATAACAAAAAACTTTGTTGACATGATTTCTAACAAAGTTGACTAAGAAATACCTTAAAAGGATGAAAATATGAATAAAGTTTACAAAATAGTCTGGCACACATCTAAACGACAATGGGTTGTTGTTTCAGAGCTGGCAAAAAAAGGAAAAACCAAAAGTACAAAACTTTTAGCCGTAACAGCATTGGCATCGCTGTCAGCTAATGTATTAGCTGGTCCTTGTTCAATTAATGCTCAAAACCAAATAAATGTCAATGGTAGTAACTGTGAACTAACTGATGATAGCTATAAGGGCATAGAAACTAAAGGGCAAGATAATAAAGTCATTACTGTTGATAACGGCGGTAACCTGATTTTTAATCCAACTAGCGGTAAAGTTTCCATTACCAGTCAAAACCAAAATCATGCTTTAGTAATTGGGACGACAGAGCCTTATCCTAAACAGAACCCTATAAATAACCGTCCAAATTTAGGCGGAAAAGTAACTGTTAAAGGTGATTTAACAATTAATCTTAACGGTCAAACGTTACCACCCGATGATACGAAAAAACAATACCGACCAAGTAGTATTCTATTAGGGGAAAATAGTGAATTAGTGGTTAATGGTAATTTAAACATCAATCACACCGATTTCTGGCCCGACAAAAATGATCAGTCACAAACAGAATTTGAAACTGGAGCTCCAATTGATGTATCTCTTAATAAAGCCAATTCATCAAAATTGACTGTTAAGGGTGTAACGACTATAAAATCGAATGGTGACGGTATTCGTAATGGTTCTGAATTGAATAGTACTCAATTGGGCGGAATCCTTAATTTTGAGAAAAACGTCGATATTCAAGCAAATTATGTCGGTTTAAAAAACAGTGCAGGTACGACAACTTTTCATGAAAATTTAAATATTGATGTAAAAGAAGGAAAAGGTATAGCTCAAACTTCTGGTTCGATTTTTATCAAAGGTGATTTGGATGTCGTATCAAACAAATTGGGGAATACTGGCCATAATTCCATAGATATCTATGGTGGCGAGATGAAAGTTGATGGTATAACGAAGATTGAATCCTATGGTACAGGAAATCAACGCTATGCATCTGCAACCTCATTATATGTATCTGGACAAGGGAAAGTGTCTTTGGGTTCTGAACTTATTGCAACAACCAATAGTACCAATGCCAATAATACGGATACAGGTAATGGTGATGTCATAAAACTACAAGATCAGGGTGAAATTAATCTAGCGGACAAAACAACACTTACTGCAAAAGACTCTGGTAATGGTATAACCATGGGGGGGCAAGGTAAATTAAACCTAAACCGAGAAACCACTATTTTCACCGAAAAGGGCGATGGTATCAACATTAATGGTGGCACAATCAATAGTGATAAAGCCGTTCAATTAACCATCAGCTCTAATGCTAATAATGGTAATTTAATTAAAGTCCGAAGCGGTAATGTCAGCTTAGCCAAAAATACTACACTTAATGCTAAACATTCTACTCACGGCATAAATGTAGAAGACGGTACAGTTAATCTGAATAAGCAAACAACTATCACTACACAATCGGGCAACGGTATTTATCTTAGCGGAGGTAACATCATTGCCGCAGATGATTCACAATTAGACATAACCACGACAGGAGCAAGCGCCATTTATCAAACAGGTGGAAATTTAATATTAAAAAATACAAATATTAAATCCCCGCAAGGTTATAACGCTATTATTCTTGATGGTGGTTCACTATCTAATTTAGGTAAATTGACTATTGAATCAGTGACGGATACGGCAGCGTTACATAGTACTGTCGAATCTGGCAAAAAAGCGGTATTTAATAATGCAGGAACATTAGATACCAGTAAAATTGATAACATTCAATCTATTGTTAGTCATGATAAAACAGGTACGTTAGAAATTAACAATGCGAAAACGGGTGTATTAAATGCTAACAATGGTAATCTTTTTACCAACACATCTACGGGAACTATCGTCGTTAATAATGCAGGTAATTTATATGGCAAGATAGAAACCGGAAATGGTAGCATTAATTTAAATAACTCAGGGCTTTGGGAAATCACTGAACATTCTACTCTCACCAATGTCAAAAATGCCGGAACCATTCACTTCAAACACCCAACATCTCTTAACCGCAGCGCAAACGAATTCTATTCTATTGATATTGCCGGTGATTATGTTGGTGATCAAGGTACAGTGAAAATGCATACTGTATGGAATGCTTCAGACGACCAAAATGATAGTAGCAACAAGTCAGATGTTTTAAATATTAGTGGAACAGCCAAAGGGACAACGACCATCGTTCCATTATCTGCTGATGGTACAGAACGCATTATTGATGGTAATGTGAAGCAAATTGAAAAAAGTTTGAATAGTGTCATAGTTGTAAATGTCGCTAATAGCGGATCAGAAGTTGCCTTTACCGGTAAAGCTCAAACGACCGGATTGACAGAAGTTCAGTTAGCTAAACGTACCGTCGATAATCATGATGAATACTTTTGGACGATGAAAGCAAGAACCAAGTCACTTGTCGAAACCAATAAAACTATTTATGCCGATCCAATTGCGGCTTATGCACTTATGCCAAGTGTCAACTTTGAACAAGGATACACAACGTTAGCTAATTTAAGGGAGCGTCGTGGAGATATCTATTGCCTGGACTGTGCTACTGACGATAGTCAAAATACTTGGGTTCGAATTTTTGGTAAACATCAAAAACAAGATGGTGAACATCGCCTCAATTTTGAGACTAATATCTATGGTTTTCAAATTGGGCACGACTTCGCCATCACATCGTTGGAAAATAATGGTCTGAATTTATTTGGTGGTTATCTGTCTTACAACAGAGCTAAAACTGATTTTTCTGATAAATATCGGACTAAAGACGGTATTCTTATCAGTAACAAAAAAACAGGGAAAGGCGAATCAGACAACTTCAGCTTGGGTATTACTAATACCTACTATACCGGTACTGGCACTTATATTGACTTAGTTGGACAATTATCTTATCTACGCAACAAATATAATGCTCGCACAGGTAAAAATCCATCCACCCAAGATGGTTGGGGTGTAGCGCTATCGGCTGAAGCAGGTCATTCAATTCCATTAAGTGGAACGAATTGGTCTATTGAACCTCAAGCACAATTGACATATCAATATTTGAAACTTGACAGTTTTAATGATCATATTCGCCATGTCGATCAAAATAATCCTGATACATTACGTGGTCGTGTTGGTGTCATGTTTGCTTATAATGCAACAGATACAGAAAGCCAAAAAACGTCAGTTTATGGTATCGTAAATATCTTGCATGATTTCTTTAACCCTGATGATGTGAAAATTGGACGTGATAAGCTTAGCGAGAAGTTCAATAAAACTTGGGGAGAAATTGGTTTAGGTTTAAGTATTCCAATCACTACCCAAAGTGAACTTTATGGTGATGTCCGCTACGAACACAATTTTGGTGGTAGTAAACATCAAAGTTTTCGTGGTAACATCGGTTTAAAAATAAACTGGTAATCATCATCAATCTATTCTGCCATATAAAAGTCATGTTGAATTTATGTGGCAGAATATTCAACACTTAATTTTCTATAATTAATTGAACCAAGATTAGCCTTAAAAATGGCTTAGTGACGTCATCAAAATTGGTTAACAATAACCAATAATGACAGACAAAACGATGTGATATTAAAAATAGTCGATTTAACCTAATTCATAGGCTATACAATCGGTAAGAGTAATCTATTTATACTGTTGCTTAGGATATAAAGGGAAAAAGACAAATTTAGCGGTGTTAGATCGTTTTGAATTTTACTTTACAGGATCGTACAACATTATAAAACCAATGATGTACGATCCTTTTTATTATTAACCGTTAATATTCAATTCTACCAACGGATCATCATTCCAACATTCCCTGATAGACCTTGACGATGAGTGCTACCAAAGTTATGTTCATATCGAACATCACTATACAGATTCATGTTGGTCACTATAGGTAACTGCATACCGATACCCATTTCTCCCCAAGTTCGTGCAAACTTTTCGTTGATATGATTACGACCGATATTGGTTTTTTCTGGATTTACGAAATCATGCCATAAATTTCCGATAACATAAAAAGATTTGCGTTGACTAAATTGGTTATCATCATGATAGGATAACTTTAAGCCTAAACGACTACGTAAACCGTCTTGTCCATTTTGATCAACATGACGAATACCATCTTTAAATTTTCTTAAATTGATATGTTGGTAAATCAATTGTGCTTGTGGTTCTATTGACCAATTTTTATCAAACACTGAAATAGCGTGCCCAACTTCAGCAGAAACGGCAGCAGCCCAACCATGTTGACTATCTGGGTTATGGCTATTTTTAGCATGATACTTATTTGTTAAATAAGATAATTGACCCACTAAATCTAAGTAACTCCCACCTTGAGTATAGTAAGTATTAGTTAAACCTAAACTAAAACTTTCTGATTTACCATTACCTGTTTTTTTATCATGCGTGATAACGCCATCTTTTGCATGATATTTATCTGAAAAATCAGTATTGGCATTACTATAAGCAAAATAAGCACCCAACATCATGACATCTTGACTATCTGTCTGTTTAACAAAAAAATCATGACCAATTTGTAGACCATAAATATTTGTATCAAGATTTAAACGTTGTTTACCATCTTGTTTATGATGTTTTCCAAAAAAACGTCCCCAAGAATGATTTCCATTGACTTCACTACAATCATAACAAGTTATGTCACCTCGACGTTCTCTGAAGCTGGCAATACTTGAATACCCTTGTTCTAAATTGACACGTGGCATCAATGTATAACCTGACACCGGATTTGCGTAAATTAACTTATCAAATTTAGCATTTCGAGCATCTTTGCTTGATTTCGAATTAGCAGCCATAGTCCAAAAGTATTCATCACCACTCTCTGTTGTGCGTTTGGCTAATTGAAACTCAACAACGCCATTCGTTTTTGCTGTGCCGCTAAAGGCTTTTTCGTTATTACTTTCGGCAACATAAATGACAGGCGTTGTATTTATCACTTTAGTGATTGATTTTATATCACCATCAATAATATTTTCTTTACCATCATTAGAAACAGGAACAACAACGGTATGCCCTTTAGCTGAACCGGCAATTTTTATTGTATCAGATTGAATATTCTTATCGCTTTCATTATCAGCAGCGCCCCATACAGTATGCATTTTCACGATACCATTATTTCCAACATAATCACCCTTCACATCCATAATATGAAATTCAGTTGGCGATTTATGAACAAATGAAATGAGACCTGAATTAATGACATTATTTAAATTTGAGTCGCCATTAATATACCATTGACCACTATTATCAAGATTAATAATACCTACATTCGCATCCATTGTTCCGCTAAGTTTACCTGCATTATTAATATTAATCGTACCTGGCGTGATATTTTTAAATAATGAACCTTTATCAAAAGAAAGATCCCCATTATTGCTGTTATTCACAATAAACGTTCCTGTTCCTTCATGAATAAACATATGTTCAATTGATGTCGAATCGGGATCTGCTTTAAGTGTTCCATTATTGTTGAATGTTGTCGTATCATCACCCATGACAGCTGCATGGACTATTGATACATCATTATTTGAATTTAAGGTGATAATACCATTATTCGTTAAGGTTCCGTACCATAAATGAATACCCTTTCCTGCGGTTGTAATTGTCGTATTTTTATTTAATGTTAGATTGCCAGAATATTTTTCATTTCCATCTTTGTTGCCTAGGCTGATTCCAATACCACTAACTTGACTGTTATTAATGATTAAATCATTATTAAAGGTGATATTTCCCCCATTACGTATCGCATCTGCTCCATCAGTGTTAAACGTTGCAACACCATTGACCGTTACCACATTGTTATCTTTTACAACTTCCAGTGGTGCGCCAGTCGGGGTTTTTTTAGTTATCGTTAAATCACCTTTAACTAATAGAGTACCTTTATTGTACATATAAATACCACGAGAAACCTTATTACCCGTAATAATTTCCAAATCACCATTAAATATTGTTGTCCCGCCTTCTACTTGAGGTCCGCCATTACCGCCACCTATCGCTAGCGTGTGATTACTTGAATAAGAAGGGCTTATCATTTTTACCTTATCAGCAGTAAATATTGCTGTTGTATTTTCACCCTCAATGCGTGATAAATTAGTACCATAGTAATCACCATTTGAAAATTCACATGTTGAACCTTGGTTAGCATACGCTTTGTTACCAGCATAGCAATCAGCATAAGAAAAATAGGGAGTACCCATTAATGCTGTTAATACTAATATTTTTTTAAATTTTGATTTTCCATGTCGTAATACTTCCGAAGTCATAATCCAACGTTGTAGTGCAACATTCCATTTTAATCTATATTTTTGATCCATATTTAAAACAACTCTCATTTAATCCCATCAATTAATTTTATGTAAAACACAAAATTTCCATCTTGCCTTAAGCTTATTTATATATCGGTCAGAACACTTAAATTCTTTATGTTTTTTTTCAACTTACCCCTTAAAATTATAACCATTTGACTGATTTTGATTTTTTAATTTTCACTGAATAATACATTACCTATTTTTACTTATATGATAATTTTAACTCCAATAAAAATTTAATTAATATTGTGAAAAATGAATTATTAATTAATGACAACTTAATATCCAAATTTTATATGCTATAAAAAATATTTACTTTTTTTATAAATAGAATTTAATATCAAACTTCAATAATTGTAAATAATTATTTATTTATGTTTAGATTGTGTTAATTCATTAACAATTATCGAATTTAGATATTCACAAAAATTTCCAAAAATCATTTTATAAAAGATGAGTTGTTTATATTGAGGCATGTCAAAATGAGGTTGCAGTTGAGTTTATAATAAAAATTGCAGTCTTTTTTATTACTAAACTATGAACGCAAAAAAAGGCGTTTTTAAAAGCATCAACTAAATTAACATGAATATTTTAACCTTTTAACTTTTAACTATTTCATCAATAACTGTTTTAAATTGATAGCGAATTTATCCAAAATTCCTAAACATTCATTAGCAAATTTTTATTTAAATGCATAATAGTTCGTCCTGCTTGAGGCTTTAAATAAAACATCTGTTTAAGTCAATTATGTTTTCTTAATCCATTCAAAAACGATCATTTTATTACTCATAATAAAGCGAATAAACGATCATGCATCAGTTTTGGTTTTAGTTCGTTTTATACTTTCCTAATAATTATTGTTATAATGACCTATTTTTACAATAATTTGAGAGTGACTTATGTTAAATCAGCTTAAAGCAATTATTCAGTATCTTCTTCCAAAACAGTTTTTAACAATTATCTTTGGATGGTTAGCCAAAAAACAGTTAGGAAAAGTCACAACATGGATGATCAAAGGCTTTTGTAAGTTATATCGAGTCGACTTAAGTGAAGCAAAGCTCACTAATGCAGCAGACTATAAAACATTTAATGATTTTTTTGCGCGGAAATTAAAAGAAGATGCTCGCGAAATTGATACGGCTGATAATTCAATTATTATGCCTGCCGATGGTGTGTTAAGCCAATTTGGTACAATTCAAGATAGCCAATTATTACAAGCAAAAGGACATTTTTATTCACTGGAATCCTTGGTTGCTTGTCATCCTGATATGATTAAGTACTTCCAAAATGGATCTTATGCCACCACCTATCTATCGCCAAAAAATTACCACCGTTTTCATATGCCATGTGACGGTACATTACGCGAGATGATCTATGTGCCTGGTTCACTTTTTTCAGTCAGTAAAGCCACAACAGAAAGCATTCCGAATATTTTCGCGCGTAATGAACGTGTTATATGCCTTTTTGAAACAGAATTGGGGCCAATGGCACAAATATTAGTTGGTGCTACGATCGTTGGAAGTATTGAAGTAGATTGGGCTGGAATAATCACACCACCACGTGAAGGGATCATGAAACGTTGGACATATTCTGATGAAATTAAACTTAGCAAAGGTCAAGACATGGGATGTTTTAAATTAGGTTCAACCGTTATTACATTATTTGCTTCAAATGCGATTGAATTTTCAAACGATCTTAAAGTTGGTGATATAACACGTGTAGGTCAAAAATTAGCTGAAAGGATTTAATAATATGTGGATGCGTGGATTGTTTTGTTTTTTATTAATGGTTTTTTCTTCAACCATATTCGCTGAAGAAAAAATAACGACTATTGATGATGTTCAACAACTTACTGAAATCGTTGATAAATTAAACGAAACTAATGAAGATCTTCGCCAAAATATGGAAAGCCAAAAGATTCATTTAACCAGTATAATTAATGAACAGACAAATATATCAACGCAAATCTCCCATGTTCAAAATACACTAGCTACTCTCGATGAACAAGGAGAGTGGCTAAGCTTTTCAACGGCACTAGGTGAAACATTACGTCAACAATTATTACGTTTACCTGAAAAACCAAAATCTTTAGCGCTTGACGCAGAAATAGCCAAAGCAAAAGTTCAACAACTCAATTATAGTAATGTTCTTAAAAATTTGGATAATTATCCAAACTTATCAAATCAAATTAACGCTGGAAAACAAGGCTCGCAATATCGCCGTCTATTACGAGAACAAAGCGAGTTACTTAAAACGTTAATTGCGGGTACAGATACCACTATTTTAGAATTAACCAAATTAAAAATTGCCAATAAGCAATTAATTAATGCTATTGACGAAGTGAATGATGCTGCTCATCGATATTTTTTCTGGGTTGCTGATGTGAATCCCGTATCACTAAGTTTTCCGTTACAATTAGCTAAAGACGTCAATTATGTTATATTTTCGATCGACTCGCTTTCACAATTATATAAAGCGGGAATCCAAATACTGACTACCCCGAAAACACTTTTTTTACTTATTTTATCGATATTATTTGTCGTTGTGCATTTTAAAATGCGTAAAAAATATTATGCATTTTTGAATAAATCTGCATCCCGTGTAGGTAAAGTAACTCAAGATAATTTTTCATTAACTTTAGAAGTCGTCATATATTCTTTAATAATGGCTTTACCGGTTCCTATTTTATGGGCAGTCTTCGGCTATGCGTTACAACTTAACTGGGATTATCCTGTTGCCGTTGCTTTAGGATACGGTGTTAATGCTGCTGCTCCAATTTTATGGGTATTTATTATTACAGCACATCTGGCATCACAAAACGGCTTATTTATTAGTCATTTTGGTTGGTCATCTAAAAAAGTCCGTGCAGCCATGAAATATTATCAATTATCGGTATGGCTTGTCATACCATTGGTAATGGTTGTCATGAGCTTTGATCAGTTCAGTAATCGTCAATTTGCCGCAACCATAGGACGTATTGCGTTTATCATTCTTTGCTTTGCGTTAGTGTTTATGACTAACTCTATTCACCGAGCAGGTGTCCCACTGTATATTGATAAAAAAGGATCGGGTGAAAATTTATTAAGCCGTATCGTTTGGTTAATACTTCTTAGTGCACCATGGCTTGCCATTTTTGCTGCTTGTTTGGGTTATTTATCAACGGCACAAGTTTTATTAGGTCGTCTTGAAGCATCGGTCGTGATTTGGTGTGGGCTTCTCGTTATCTATTTTATGATTCGTCGCTGGATGTGGATACAAAAACGGCGTATCGAATTTGAACGAACTAAGCAACGCCGTCTTGAACGTCTGCAACGCGCTAAAACACCCGAAGAAGATCTGGCTGACAACGTCGATGAGCCTGTTATCGATTTAGATGCGATTAGTGCACAATCTCTACAACTTGTGCGTTCTATCATCATGTTAATTGCCTTAATTAGCATGATTTTACTTTGGTCTGAATTACATTCAGCATTCGCATTTATGAATAATATCAAACTTTGGGGAACTACCACGATCATCAATGGTACTGAAGTTGAGCAATATATTACTTTAGGCGCTGTATGTATTGCCATTTTGGTGATGACAATTACCGTCCAATTAGTTAAAAATCTTCCTGCATTACTGGAATTGGGAATATTGCAACACTTAGATTTAGCGCCGGGCACTAGTTATGCAATATCAACCTTATCAAAATATATCATTTTAATGATTGGCTCAATGATGGCCTTTTCATTTATTGGGATAGATTGGTCGAAAATACAATGGCTTATAGCAGCACTTGGTGTTGGTTTAGGTTTTGGTTTACAAGAAATATTTGCAAATTTCATTTCGGGATTAATCATTCTTTTCGAAAAACCAGTCCGAATAGGCGATACCGTAACAATCAGAGATCTAACGGGTAATATCACCAAAATTAACACTCGAGCCATCACTATTGTTGATTGGGATCGAAAAGAGATTGTGATGCCGAATAAAGCCTTTATTACCGAACAACTGGTTAACTGGTCATTGTCAGATTCTATTACACGAATTGTACTCACTATACCGGCTACAATTGATGCTAATAGCGATCTGGTTATTGAATTACTTCAAAAAGCCTCGGATAAATGTGAATATGTGCTTAAAGATCCAGAACCGCAAGTTTTTTTAGTGGATATTCAAGAAGGTATTCAATTATTTGAACTGCGTGTTTTTGCTGCTGAAATGGGGCATCGCATGGTGTTACGAAGTGCAATCCATAAATTAATCTTAGAAGCCTACCGTGAAAACGGTCTGACACTACCTTTCCCACCCTTACAAACCAATTTAGAGGCACTGGGTCGCAAAAGTGGGCGTCGTAGTTATACTGTAGGAACCATTTAACCAAAAAGTGTCTCTAACCAACGCACACCGAAGGCGCCTGGCGCTAACAAGACAAACGCCCATATTGGTGCTGACGTAATGTTAGCTAAATTAAACTTAGTTGTTGGCATATGCATTGCGCCAGCAACTAACGGCACTACGGCTCTTAACGGACCAAAAAAACGCCCGATAAAAACTCCTAACGCGCCATAACGTTGAAAAAATTGCTCTGCTCGAAAAACCAGTTTGGGATACTTTTTAAGTGGCCAAGAATGGATAACTTGATGATGATAATGTTTACCTAACCAATATGAAATTAAATCCCCCATAATGGCACCTAGCGAAGCAGCAATCAAGACAGGTGCGAAAGAAAGTGTACCTGTTCCAATTAATGCGCCTACACCTAATAATATAGCCGTTGCTGGAACCACTAAAGAAATAATGGCAAGCGATTCACCAAATGCTAATAAAAATATAATGGGCAAAGCCCAGATTTGATGATTTTCAATAAATTGCATTATTGTGTGTGTAATTTCATTTAAAGACATAATTGCATCACAAATTTTCAATTGATTATGGTGATCTATTTTATCATAATAAGCCAATATTAGCGTTAAGTTATCAGTGCATTATGAATTATCTTACAACTATTTTTAAGAATGCTAATACCCTATTTTCAACAAATCCAGATAGCGTATAATAGCTATCCACTTAGCCATAACGTTTTATAAAAAACAGATAGCCAGAGAAAGTCTATGACAATCGGTTTAGAACATATTACCGTTGAAAAATTTAACAGTAATCAACCCATCCATTCGGAACATGATGTTTTAGCTTTAGAAACCGCTGTTGCATTGGTTTATAACGGCATTTCACATGTTGTCATGATGGCAACCCCTAAAGATCTCAACTATTTTGCTATCGGCTTTTCATTAACAGAAGGTATTATTCAATCCATAGATGATATCTACAGCATTGACATTATTAAAGTGACAAATGGTTTTGAAGTTCACCTTGAACTATCATCACGACGATTTTTTGAGCTTAAACAAAAGCGCCGGAACTTAACAGGTCGAACAGGTTGTGGTATTTGTGGCACTGAACAGATAGAACAAGTCTGTAACATCTTGCCTACCTTGCCTTCCACTCATTTCATTGAGTTACCCAATTTTAATCAAGCATTGTCAGCCTTAAAACGTGTCCAAACCGTTGGTGAACAAACGGGTTGTACCCATGCTGCAATATTACTAGATTTAGAGGGTAATTTTATTGCCGGTTTCGAAGATATAGGTCGACATGTCGCACTGGATAAATTATTAGGCTTTCGAGCGACACAACTTAAAAAAAATCCGACCTTTTCTCAAGGTGTTATTGTCGTTTCAAGTCGAGCCAGTTATGAAATGGTACAAAAAACCATTCATTGTGGAATTGAAATATTAATGGCGGTGTCTGCTGCAACCTCGATGGCAGTCGATATGGCAAAGAAAAGTAATCTCACCTTAATCGGTTTTTTCAAAAATGATAAAGGTGTGATTTATTCAGCTAGTCACCGTATACGTTAAAAGGTGAACAATGCGAGTTTAACGATGAGTTTTTATGTGATCTTTTTCGCGTTTTAAAAAAAAGATGATTAATTATTTTTTTAAATATGACATACTACGGCGATTTTAAGAATGTGCCAAAAATAACAACACCATCTCACATTCTCAAAATAAATTTATTAATAATACATTAATCTTGAAAAGATGAATTAGCTTCATCAAAATTTATTCTTACAAACATCTACAGACAATTTAAGGATACATCCATGCATCAAACATCTGATATTCAACAAGCGGTCAGCTATATTCAACAAAAAACCAATAAAAAACCAACTATTGGTATTATATTAGGTTCAGGATTAGGCCCTTTTGCCGATACGCTTGAAGATGCAATTCATATTCCTTATGACACAATCCCTCATTTTGCAAAATCAGCCGCTGTAGGACATTCTAATGAGTTAGTTATTGGTCAAAGCGGTGATAAAACAGTAGTTGCCATGAAAGGACGTTTTCATTACTACGAAGGGTTTTCGTTAGATCAAGTTACCTTTCCGGTGCGAGTCATGAAAATGTTGGGCGTTGAAAAACTGATTATTACCAATGCTTGTGGTGCCGTTAATACCAGTTTTAACCCTGGTGATTTAATGCTGATTACTGATCATATCAACTTAACGGCAAATAATCCTTTAATTGGTCCGAATAACGATGAACTAGGCGTACGTTTTTTAGATGTCAGTGAACTTTATAATAAACAATTACGTGCAACAGTTTTAGACGTTGCCAAAGAACTCAATATTACCTTACGCCAAGGCGTTTATGCTTGGTGGACAGGGCCAACTTATGAGACGCCTGCAGAAATCAGAATGATTCGCGTATTAGGTGCTGATGCTGTCGGTATGTCCACTGTACCTGAAGCCATTATTGCTCATCATTCGGGAATTAAAACGATAGGTATATCCTGTTTAACAAATATGGCTTGTGGTATTTTGGATCAACCATTAGGGCATGAAGAAGTGATTGAAACAGCAGAACGGGTAAAATCAACGTTTTTACAATTAATTACTAAAACGATAGCACGCTTTTAATCACCGTTTTATTGTGTTGATGTTGTATTTAGGGTTTACTTTGTAGGTATCTGTAATGAACATAAGCAATAGATTGAAAATAATGTTGTTTTTCCAATACTTTATTTGGGGAAGCTGGCTAGTTACCTTTGGCTCTTATATGAGTCATACTCTACATTTTTCAGGGACTGAAATAGGGTTAGTGTTTAGTTCAAAGGGACTTGCCGCATTAATTATGCCATGTATTATCGGCATTATTGCAGATAAATTTTTACAACCTAAATACCTTTTCATGCTATGTCATACAATCTGTGCCATTGCTCTTTTTTATGCAGCATCAATCACTCAACCTAATCCATTATTTTGGGTAATGTTAGCGAATGCTTTAGCATTTATGCCAACTATCGCTTTATCGAATTCGATCAGCTATCACTGTTTAGACAACAATAATATTGATTCATTAAAAGCTTTTCCTAAAATAAGGGTTTTTGGTACCGTAGGCTTTATTATTGCAATGTGGGTAATTAGCCTACTTAAATTAGAACAGAGTCATGCACAACTCTATGTAGCCAGTATCGCATCAATCATACTTGTCATTTACAGTTCAACACTACCAAAAATAACGATTCAAAAAAAAATAAAACAGTCATGGCATTCTCGATTAGGATTAGACGCATTTGTACTTTTTAAAAACCCGACGATGGCGGTGTTTTTTTTATTTTCGGTATTAGTAGGTGCTATTTTGCAAATCACCAATACTTTTGGTACTACCTTTTTACGTGATTTTAATAAGATTCCGCAATTTGAAGATAGTCTAATTACACAGTACCCGGCTATTTTATCTTCAGTTTCACAAATGGCAGAGGTTGCCTTTATCTTGACTATCCCATTTTTTCTCAAAAAATTAGGGATAAAAAAGGTCATAATGATAAGCTTAATCGCTTGGACTTTAAGATTTGGACTATTTGCATTTGGTGATCCAACACCTTTTGGTTTTGTTTTACTCATGTTATCCATGATTGTTTATGGTTGTGCATTTGATTTCTTTAATATTTCCGGTTCAATTTTTATTGAAAAAGAGGTTAATGCCAGTATACGAGCCAGCGCACAAGGTTTATTTATGACTATGGTAAACGGTGTCGGTGCTTATTTAGGTTCAATTATCAGTGGTTTAGTTGTCGATATGTGTACCCATAATAATGTAAAAGATTGGCATGCAATATGGTTAATTTTTGCATCTTATGCACTCATTTTAGCTATTGTGTTTTACTTTAGTTTTCATGATGTCCATACAAACAATAAACAGGTCAAATAATAGGATAATCAACTCATATAATGGATTATAACAACATGTTTATCTTCTAAATCCAATCAATTCGTATTCATTATCATCACTCATTTAATGAACTTGAATAAACTACAGGGCTAATCACCCTGTGAGTATGTTTTACATCGAAAATTATCGATGAGGTTTTTTTGTTACAAAAGTATTGAGATTCAAATATGAAAGAAAAATTTTTAGGCAGTTTTCTAGTTTTTTTAGGGGCATGTAGTTTTGGTGTCCTCTCTTCTATTGTGAAAACCGCTTATCAAGCTGGATATACATTAGGTGAAGTTACCGGTGTGCAATGTTTTTTGGGTATGCTGATACTATGGGGCAGTCACCTAATCGTTAAGGGCTTAAATAAACCCAAAGCAACCCCTGTTAAACATTCTCCTTCAACCCCAAAATGGAAAGTATGCGTTGTTGGAATTTTTCCCGGCTTAGTTGGTATCTGCTACTATCAGTGTGTTCAATTAGTTCCTGCTTCAATAGCCATTATTTTACTGATGCAATATTTATGGATTAGTATCATTATTGATTTTGTTATATTTAAAAATAAACCGAGCACCTTTCAACTCTTGACAGTAGCCATTATCATCGTCGGTAGTTGCTTGGCAGCAGGCGTGCTTAATCAAAACATTCATTTAAATTTTTCAGGTTGTTTATTTGGATTTTTAGCCGCTTTAATGTATTCCCTTTTTATCACTACCAGTAGTAATGTGGGTAACGATTTACCAAAACTTGAAAAAAGTGCCTTAATGATAACTGGTGCATGTATTATTACGTTTTTAATTTTTCCACCGTTATTCTTTTTTAAATACAGTATTTCAGAACCACTTTATGTATTAGGATTCTTATTAGCGTTATTAGGTACCGTCTTACCACCCTTTTTATTTTCAGTTGGTATGCCAAAAATTGGCATTTCATTCAGTGCAATATTATCGGCAGCAGAACTTCCGATAGCCGTGACCTGTTCATATTTCTATTTGAAAGAATCTGTCCTGTTAACGCAGTGGATTGGTGTCATCATTATTCTAATAGCCATTGCATTGTTAAATCTGAAAAACCTTAAGAAAGGCTCATAATGGCGTTATAGTTTACGAATAAAACTAATGCGTTATTCATATATACACATTCTGACATCACGGCTTAAACATAGCGTTTGAGCCACTTAATAAAAATATCCGCTTTTGGATTATATTTGGTTTGTGGTCTTAAAATGTAATAACGCTGTTTACATAATAATTCCATATCAGGAAAAGGCATAACCAACTCTTTCGTTTCCAAATACTTACTAATTAACTGTTTGCGTCCCATGGCAATACCGGTATGATTAATAGCGGCAATAATAGCTAAATCAGAACGATCAAAGATGATTTTGGGAATATCATTAAGTTCAAAAGGTATTGAAAAATTATTTGCCCATGATTTCCACTCTTCTAAATTGGAGTCATGCCCCCAAGCTTGTCCGTCATGCAACAATGTACAATTGATCAATTTATCCACATTTCCATATAAATCCTGTTTAAGTGCATAAGCGTGACTACAGACTGGAATAATGGTTTCATTCATCAAATGGTCATAACGAACTTCTTCATAACGTAGCGCATCAAAGTAGATGGCTAGGTCAATATGATGACGATTAAAATTACTCACTTCATTACCGGACAAAATATTCAAACTGATATATGGATATTGACGAGTAAATTCAGCGAGTTTAGGGACTAACCAACATTGAGTAAATGACGGTTTTGCATAGACCGTTAATGTTCCGGCCGCCTCTTGATTCGTTATTTCCAGAATTTCTTGATTCAAATTACGAAGTGAATTTTTTACCGCACTAAAAAGATTTTTACCATTATAAGTTAATTCAATACGACGATGAAAACGCTGGAATAACTTAAATCCTAGCTCATCTTCTAATTTATTGATTTGATGACTGACAGCACTTGGGCTAATACAAAGCTCTTCTGCGGCTAAAGCAAATGATAAATGACGGGCTGCTGATTCAAAAGTATGTAGTTTAGCTAATTGATAACGATTAACGATACGGCTTTGTGCCAAATATTTATTTTCATCATACATCTGTAATTCTCCTGTACTTCGACGGTCAAACTTCAGTTAACTGTTTTTCAACTTTCATCTTTACATTTACAAACAATAATATGTAGGACAAGTATTGAAAAGAAGGACTTGCTGGTTTTAAATTACTTTTTTAGATGAATCCAGTTCATGTTAAGTTGTTTATTTATCATTTGTCAAATATTAATCAAAAACATCTAATAATAACAGTATTTAACAGCTTAAAAAGACGGCATTTTGAATTCAAAATTTATAATTTTTGCTAAATTAATCATTAGTATAACGTAGATTGAAATTTTTGTCGTTAATTGTTATTCATTCATCTGGTCTTATTAGCCTATTCAGTGAGTTAAATCGGCCTAAAAGAATGGTGATTGATAAAATTGAGATGAATGCAATAAGTTTGTTGTAGTCAATATTGGTTAGACAACTTAGCCGTTAAATTAAGATACTGCTATATAGTCATCCTAATATTTTAATAAGAATGTGAGAGCGAATAAGATCGAATAAATATTAAATTTAAATGCGGTTTTGCAAAATGTCTTATCCATTTTTTATGTTTAATTTAGACATATTCCTCCACAATCTTTATTGCAATGAACAATTTCTATGCTTTTGTAACCTTAATAGTTTGATTTGTTATACTTGTTTCTACATTTTTATTTTTTTAAATCAATGAAATAATATAGAGGAATAGGATTATGATGTTTCAAGACCTTGAAAAACGTCTACTAAGCCACCATTTAGTGATTAGCCTTGTTAAATTGGCAATATTTTCTTGGTCTAAACGAAAAATAACCGTTTTAACTCAAAAATTATTTTTTCAAGTATTAACAAAAATAGGCGTAATGGAATGTGATCAACAACCAGTAAGAAGTACTTCTTATCACGATAAATCATCTCCAAAAACGGCTGTAACAAAAGGAATTATTAAGCCAAATAAAATTATCATATCGAACACAACATTATTTCCAGAAAAACACTATCATTTTGAAAGTTTAAGTAATTATTTGCTTAACAATATAGTTATTTTCTTAGGAAAGCTTATACCTATGTCGATATTATCTCAATATGGAAAGCAAGCTAAATTTGATTTAAAGAGTGATATGAAAACGAGTTAGCCGAACAGAATTGGTAATTTTATTGGTATTTTTATTCGAAATTAGTGTTAAGTTCTTGGTTAGTTTTATCCGTTATAAAGTGTATTCGTAATGACAGGAGGCATTAAAATTTAATTTTGGTCTTGTAAAAATAAAGTAAATAATAATTTTTAAACTTGATTTATTAATTGTTGAATAGCATTTAATCGACTTGTTATAAGGAAATTACAAAAAAACTGGAAGTTAGTTATTTTATACTGATGTAGCACCGTAACAAGAAGTATCTTAAGAAAACAAGTAACAATCGTTTTTTTCATTGTCCGACACATTGTTATATTATTGTCCTGAAATAGAAAGGAAGTTATAGAATGAAGACACATAAAAAACCATTATTTACCTTAGTACAAAACAGTGAATCAGTAACAAAACAAAATACTTTAAGCTATTTAGACTCTAAACTAAATTATCCGGATTGCGTAGATGAAATCATTGCATTACGTATCAAGGAGCTTAAATTACATCATACTGAGTATAAAGAAAAAGAGTACAACGAAAAAAATACTTTTCGTAACAATAAAGAGTTTTCATTTATATTTGGGGAAGTATTTGAATCCGAACACCATGAGAAACAAATCGGTATGCTAAAAGATGAGATAGCTTTGGCTAAAGAGTCCAATAAAGTGAAGGAATTACTTGGTACTCGATTAAAAGAGATGGCTAAAGTATACCCAGATGTTGAACTTGATCTAAGTGATGTTGATGTGATCCCAACACAAATAAAAGAACATTTGTTTGCTCCACCTTTAATCCTAACTGAAGATAATGCCATTATGCTTTGGGATGATTAAAAAAATAGTTTTAACAATAATTAATACTAGGTCTAATAAATTACAGGGTATAAGCCCTGTAATTTATTTAATCGGTTTGTTAGGATAAATTACTACCATTTATCGATGTTAACTATTAAAGGCACTTTCACCATGGCTGTTAATATCTAATCCCTCACGTTCATGCTCTTCTGATACCCGTAATCCAACTGACAAATCGGCAATTTTATAAGCAATCAACGCGATAATAGCTGTCCAAACAACACAGGTAATCACACTCAATAATTGAATACCCACTTGGCTTAGCATATTCATGCCTTGGGCATAACCAATGCCGCCTAACGATTCTGCTGTAAATATACCTGTTAGCAGACAACCTACAATACCACAGACGCCATGTACCCCAAACACATCACAGGTATCATCAATTTTTAACATTTTTTTAAGAGAAGATACGCCCCAAACACCGGCAAAACCACAAATCAAACCAATTAACATTGCGCCACCAACACCAACAAATCCTGCGGCTGGCGTTATGCCAACTAATCCAGCAATGACCCCTGAAGCAGCACCTAAACACGATGGTTTACCTCGTAATACCCATTCGGCAATTGTCCACGCTAAAACGGCGGCTGCCGTTGCTGCAACCGTATTAATAAAAGCCAGACTGGCGATCTCGTCTGCTTGTGTTGCCGATCCCGCATTGAAGCCAAACCAGCCTATATAAAGAATTGCTGCCCCTAAGTACACATAAGGTAAATTAAAAGGTTTTAGAGGCTCACGATTATAACCGATACGATTTTTGAGCAGATAGGCGCCAATTAATCCGGCAACTGAAGCATTAATATGAACCACCGTACCACCAGCAAAATCTAATGACCCTTCATCTCCTAATATGCCACCACCCCAAACCATATGAGCCATCGGTATATAGGCGAACGTAAACCAAATTACCATAAAAATTAATACTGCTGAAAAGCGAATACGTTCAGCAAAAGCCCCCAGTATTAAACAGCAGGTAATGCAGGCGAAAGAACCTTGAAAAGCGATCCAAATCAACTCATAAATCGTTCCCGACAAGTCCGTTATCTTTACGCCAATTAATAAAAAATTGTCGAAATTACCAAAAAACCAATTTCCTTGACCAAAGGATAAGGTATAGCCATACATTATCCAAAGTACGGTGATTAATGAAAAAGTAACCAATACTTGTGACAACATGGATAACACGTTTTTAGATCGTAATAATCCACCATAAAAAAGTGCGATACCCGGTACGGACATAAATAGTACCAGTGCAGTACAAATCATCATAAAACCATTATCCGCTTTATCAGCAATAGGAATTTCATTTGCCAATACTGAACCAGAAACCAATAATCCAAACACTAAACTTATTTTTTTCAACATAATATTATCCCTATTTATAGTGCTAACTCATCGGTTTCACCTGTTCGGATCCGAACGACGTGCGTCAATGGCGTAACAAAAATTTTTCCGTCGCCAATTTTTCCAGTATGTGCCGCCTGACAAATTGTGGTAATAGCTTCATCGAGTTGATCATCGCTAATCGCTAACTCTATTTTTACTTTAGGTAAAAAATTAACAGTGTATTCTGCACCCCGATAAAGTTCGGCATGACCTTTTTGCCGTCCAAACCCTTTTACTTCTGTAACAGTTAATCCAGTGATACCAATATTTGAAAGTGATTCTCTGACCTCTTCTAATTTGAACGGTTTAATCACAACAGTCACTAATTTCATCTGTGTAACTCCTCATTTTTTACTCTGGGTAATCAACATAATGCAAAGGTTATGCCAGTTTTAATAGAGATAAATTTGTTGTGATTTTAGATAAACAATGATGAAGCGTTATCATGCAGGTATAAAAACATGAATTGAATAACAAATGATTGAACCAATAAGCTCTATTAGGTTATCAAGAAGATTTGACTTGATAGCGTTTGATGCACTAATCTGGTGCTATTGCGTTTTTGTAGTGCCTCTTTATCTATTCATTAATTTAATTAAAAGGTCACCATTAATTTGCGGTATTCATCATAAGCAAAGTGATCAGTCATGCCACTGATATAATCTTGCAACAAACGACAACGATAATAGAATTCCCAACTTTGAAAACTGTCTTCCGTTACATCATGATGATTAATGGCTTGTTGATAAGCATCCCGATGTTTGGCGGAAAGTTTATGATAAAGCCGTGTTTCAATTGGGTATTCTTTATGATTACCGTCCTTGACTAATTTCAAAAAATCATGGGTTGGCATATCGAGTAAAGGACTATAAATATCTAATAATCCACTAATAATTCGGTGACCTTGTAATTCAATATTTTCAACAGATTCATGATTAAATACATATTTGATCCCAACCGTTTTAAAAATATTTAATAATTTATATTCAGCTCCTTTACCTTCCAACAGCGCATTATTAAATGAACCATGGTATATCTCCTCGATATTTTCAATAAAGCGCTCAGCAGCATGAGAGACAAGCTTAGTTATCGTCTTGACCCGTAAATTTATAAAAAATTGCCCGATAGCTATCGCTCTAAATTGATTTTGTCCTAAATATTCATCGTATGAACGCTTAACAACTTTATCAAAAAGATCACCTGATTTGATTGGTCCCCAAGCATCTTCTAAATAGTTATAAAGTTGTTGTACAGAAAATAATTTTTTTTCAACTGCATCTTCAAGATCAGCAATACAGTAAGAGATATCATCTGCCGCTTCCATAATATAAGTGAGTGGATAACGGTGGAAAGGTTGAATATCAAGTTGTTCAGATAACTCTTTGATAAAAAGCTCTTCAGATAAGTAATAACCTGGTTTTTTCATCAAATAGGAAAATTTAGCCGGTATTTCTTGCAACCAATAGGCTGGTTTGGAATATTTTAAAATTGATGCAATTTGCGAATAGGTAAGGTTTAATCGCAAAATGGTATGAACTAATCGAATGGCTTGTGCATTACCTTCAAAATTGCATAAGTCTTGACGGATTTTATTTTTCAATTCCTGAAGCTCGGTATTATCCGTTTCTTTTATTTCAAGCACGGGATAATAAGACGATGCATGAATTTTTAATCGTGAACCAAACCATTGATTAATTGCTTTTTCACCAAAGTGTCCAAAAGGAGGATTTCCAATATCATGCATTAAACAAGCCATTTCAACCAGACTTTCAATCGGCATAATAACTTGTTCTAATTTCAATTGCGCCAATTTTCCGGCATTGCTAAGACGATGAATGATCTCTTTAACAATATAACGCCCTACTTGTTGTACTTCCATGGAGTGGGTTAAGCGCGTTCTGACAACAGAATTACGCTCTAATGGAAAAACTTGAGTTTTTTGCTGTAAACGACGAATCGCAGCAGAGTTAAGGATCCTTCCTCGATCGCTTTCAAAACAACCAATAATAGAGTAGGGATCGGTTATCTTTTCTCGTTTATTTCTTTCGCTACGTTGATAATTAATTTTTTTATTGAAGTCGATCATGCCCAATCCCTTGTATCAGTAGTGTTATAATTTCTGTTTTGCCCATTCAATAGCCGATTGATATTCTACAGGTAAAAACGATATCAAATTAGCTAATGTTTGCTTTAATTTATCTGGATTATCATGCGTTAAATTGATATGCCCTACTTTACGCCCAACTCGAACTTCTTTTTCGTACCAATGCAGATGCACTAAATCTATCGATAACCATTTTTTATTGAGTTCTGTACCGATTAAATTCACCATAATTGAAGGGGCAAAGACATCAGGCTTAGGTAATGGCAACCCCAATAAAGCCCTTAAATGCAGTTCAAATTGACTAATTGAAGCGCCATTTTGTGTCCAATGTCCACTATTATGCACACGGGGCGCCAGTTCGTTAATGAGCAAATCATTACCCATCACAAAACACTCCATCGCCATGACACCCACATAATTTAATTTATCCATAATAGCCGATAACATTTGTTCAGCTTTTGACTGTAATGTTTTGTATTCATCGGGTAAGACGACACTCATTTTTAGAATACCGTCTTGATGTAAATTGTTAGTCAACGGATAAAAAACCTTGTCCCCATTGGCATTACGAGCCCCAATTAATGAAACTTCTTTTTCAAATTTAATGGCTTGCTCAACGATCGCATGACCATAAACTTCATCCGGTATATTGACGTTGTTCTGATCGTTAATCCGCCATTGACCACGACCGTCATATCCGCCTGTTCGACGTTTGACAATCAAACTTTGTCCTAGCTGAGCAAACAGATTTGACCACTGTTGTTGATGTTCAAGTGAGTACCATTTCGCTGTTGGTAGACCAAGTTCATCGAGTAACTGTTTTTGCGTTAAACGATCTGCAATAATAGGGAAAACATGGCGATTAACAAAATGTGGATGGTTAGCTAAAAGCTTGGTAAAAGGCGTATCAGGCCAACGTTCAATTTCAGCAGTAATCACCGACTGTTGATAAGGAATTGAATCGGGTTCAACATCTATGCCAACAGGATAGACTTTTATACCCAAAGGCTCACCCGCTTGTCTTAACATTCGCCCTAATTGCCCGTTACCAAGAACACATACCGTTTTCATTGTCATGTTAATCTTCAACTCGCGGATCGGGATGATTAAGGACATCATCCGTTTGACTTAATCGCCAAAGGGATAATCGTTGGAAAATATCGGCATCATGCAGGGCAAGAATTTGCGCCGCAAGTAAAGCGGCATTTGCGGCCCCAGCTTTACCAATCGCTAGCGTACCAACAGGAATGCCTTTAGGCATTTGCACAATTGAATAAAGACTATCTACCCCACTTAAAGCTGCGGTTTGAACAGGTACACCCAGTACAGGGACAAGCGTTTTAGCCGCTAACATACCCGGTAAGTGAGCTGCACCGCCAGCACCAGCAATAATCACATCAATGCCCTTTTGCTTTGCGTCCTGAGCAAATTGAAACAGTTTATCGGGAGTACGATGAGCAGATACGACTTCAACATGATAAGGAAGACTGAGTGTATCAAGCACATCAGCAGCATGTTGCATCGTTGCCCAATCACTTTTGGAGCCCATAACAATAGCAATTTTAGGTTGAATACGCATAGAAAATTGTATGAATATTTAAAAGATTAAGTAGATAAAGTATACACTAAAATTTTATGAATGGGGATAAAAAAAGGATCGTTAAGGATATACACCATGCCACCATTGTCTGCATAACAAAGGTAGCATGTGCATCAATTTGAATTTACGCTTTAACCGCAGCAATAACTTTTATTTCAACCAAATATGCGTCCACCATCAGCGCAGAATGAACCGTACAACGAACGGGCGCACTGCCTTTTGCTACCCATTCATCCCATGCTTTATTCATTGCAGTAAAATCACTTTTGTTGGCAAGAAAAATGGTGACATCTAAAAGCTGTGTTTTATCACTATTTGCTCTGGCTAACATATTATCTATTTCAGCCAGTGCACTTTTAGTTTGAGCATAAGCATCATCGATTAAATTAGTCGGTACACTGGTATAATAAATTACATCATTGTGTATTACCGCTTCAGACCAACGATCTGCTGGATCAATTCGTGTTATTGTCATCATTTATTCCTTATTAGATGATTAATTAAGAAACTTTAATAAAATCAGCACGTAATTTTTTTATCTCATCACGCAACACACCCGCCTTTTCAAATTCAAGATTTTGTGCTGCTTCATACATCATTGCTTCAAGCTCTTTCACCCTGGCTTGAACCTCTTTGACAGAGACATAATGATAAGGTTTACCTGGTTCAAAAGCTTGGACTTTCGCCGTTGATTTTTTAGTGCTTAATCCTGCTTCTAAAATATCTTTAATCTCTTTACGTACTGATTTTGGTGTAATGCCATGTGCAGTATTAAAATCTTCCTGTTTTTTTCGACGTCGAGCGGTTTCGTCAATGGTTTTTTGCATTGCTGGCGTAATTTTATCAGCATACAAAATCGCTTTACCATTCACATTACGCGCTGCACGTCCTACTGTCTGAATTAAAGAACTTTCAGAACGTAAAAAGCCCTCTCGGTCAGCATCTAAAATTGCAATGAGCGAAACTTCAGGAATATCTAATCCCTCACGCAATAAGTTAATTCCAACAAGCACATCGACCTTACCTAACCGTAAATCCCGAATAATCTCCATGCGTTCTACCGTATTAATATCAGAATGCAAATACTTCACTTTTACATTATGCTCCGATAAATAATCGGTTAAATTTTCTGCCATTTTTTTGGTTAAGGTGGTAACTAATACCCGCTCTTCATTTTGCATACGGATTTCAATTTCAGAAAGTAAGTCATCAACTTGCGTTGCCACCGGTCTTATTTCAATAATAGGATCTAACAAGCCCGTTGGTCTAACCACTTGTTCGATGATTTCACCACCCGATTTTTCGATTTCATATTTTGCCGGTGTTGCCGATACATAAATCGTTTGCGGCATAATATTTTCAAATTCAGAAAATTTTAATGGACGGTTATCCAATGCTGACGGTAAACGAAAACCATATTCAACCAAATTAAGTTTACGTGAACGGTCGCCATTATACATTGCACCTAGTTGTGGAATAGCAACATGGGATTCATCAATAAATAATAATCCATCAGCCGGTAGATAATCAAATAACGTTGCCGGCGGATCGCCCGGTTTACGCTGTGATAAAAACCGTGAATAGTTTTCGATGCCCGAACAGTAGCCTAATTCGGTCATCATCTCAATATCAAATAACGTACGTTGCGTTAAACGCTGTTCTTCTAACAGCCGTTGATTATCAAGTAATACTTTCTGACGCTCTTTAAGTTCGAGCTTAATTTGAGCAATCGCATTTTCCATAATGTTTCTTGGTGTAACATAGTGGGTTTTTGGATAGATAGTAATACGTGACACCTCATTAACACTATTACCTGTCAATGGGTCAAATAATGTAATTCGATCAACTTCATCATCAAATAGTTCTACTCGTACCGCAAGTTCATCCGAATCAGCCAGAAAAATATCGATGACATCACCACGAACTCGAAAAGTACCACGACTAAATCCAAGATCATTACGCGTATATTGTAATTCAGCCAAACGAGTTAATATCGAGCGCTGATCAGTAATCGTACCTTTAGTTAAATGCAGAATCATTGACATATAAGTTTCTGGCGCACCTAAACCATAAATCGCCGAAACTGACGCGACAATCACGACATCACGACGTTCCAATAAAGATTTTGTTGCCGAAAGTCGCATTTGTTCGATATGTTCATTGATCGATGCATCTTTTTCAATAAATGTATCGGTTGATGGTACATAAGATTCAGGCTGATAGTAATCATAGTAAGAAACAAAGTACTCAACAGCATTTTCAGGAAAAAAAGCTTTCATCTCGCCATATAATTGTGCAGCAAGTGTTTTATTTGGCGCTAGAATAATCGTTGGTCGATTATGTTTAGCAATGACATTTGCCATCGTAAACGTTTTACCTGAGCCAGTCACGCCTAATAATGTTTGATGTGCTATTCCGTCATCAAGATTTTGATTAATCCTTTTAATCGCTTCTGGCTGGTCGCCGGCAGGTTTAAAATCGGAACACAATTTGAATTTTTTCATTACGTCGTAACCTAAAATTTTACCTATTAATAAAAATTATCCCCAAAAGGGCTTGACCTTTTAAAATGTTATATTTTTTGTTCAGTTAACATAAATTCAATTAATCACCACTTATAAATAACAACTTGATTTATGATAACTTATTGATATTATTCAATTCAATCCATTGCGCTTACAATCTAAACAGTTCAATACAAAACCTTATAGAAACTGAGTTTTTTACTGTTTTGAATAAACTACTCACAGAGTTATCCACAGGGTTGGGGGATAACTCCATAAGTATAGTCTTTTTAAAATTTTTTCAAATTTCAACAAAAAATTTAGGGATTAAATCACATTTATTTAATTGTTTTTTTCTATTTTTAAATAGTTTTCAATAGCAAAAAACTAACAAACTAATTAATCTCTTCAACCTGATATTGATAGTTAACATCAGTTGTAGGCACAAAAGTTAATCGATGAGTGATGCATTTAGGTGCATCCTCAGCATGATGAGACACAAATAACAATTGTGTACGCCCATCAACAATTAAGCAATCTATCCAACGTTTGACTAATTCTCGATTCAAATAATCGAGTCCTTGCAAGGGTTCATCCAGTATTAATAATGTAGGATGTTTAACCAATGCTCTGGCAATCAAAACTAAGCGCTGTTGCCCCCAAGAAAGTGATTGAAACGGTTTATTAACCTGAGAATGTAAACCAAGTAGTTGTAGCCATTTATCCGCTAGCTTATTTTGTTTATCACTGGCTGTTCGATAAACTCCAATAGAATCAAAATAACCGGACAAAAGAACATTTTTAACGCTGGTACTCACTCGATAGTCTAAATGGAAGCTACTACTAACATAGCCTATATGACGTTTTATATCCCAAATGGTTTCACCAGAGCCACGTTTACGACCAAAAAGTGTCAAATCATTGCTGTAACCTTGGGGATGATCGCCCGTGATTAAACTTAATAGTGTCGATTTACCGGCACCATTAGGCCCAATAATTTGCCAATTTTGATGCGCTTTAACCTGCCAAGTTAATCCATTAATCACCGCTTTATCGTCATAATAAACATATCCGTTATTTAAAATGATACGATCTAAGTGATCGGCAAGTTCAATAGGTGATTCATCTGCTTCAGGTAATGATATCTCAGGCAGATTTTCCAAATTTACCAGCTGCTGGATTGTTTCACCCTTTAATATTGTATCTTTTTTACCCATTTTCAAGAGTTGACAATCGGCTAATAGCCCAATATTTTCAATAAATGGGGGAATATCATTAAATCGATTTAAAACCAATATGATAGTGATACCTTGTTTGACTAACTCCGCAAGGATTTGAGATAAGTTTTCACGTGATTGCACATCCAATCCGTCAAAGGGTTCATCTAGAATCAGTAAATCAGGTTTTACCATTAACGTTCGACAAATCAATGCTTTGCGGGTTTCACCCGTTGACAGATATTTAAATCGACGGCTTAAAAGTTCACTAATACCAAATTGTTGCGCTAATTGCTGACACAAAGATTCATTTGAATGGACTTGTTGAATAATTAGTGATGTCGTTAACCCGGTATCATGCTCACCTTCACTTAACATATCAGTATTGTTTCGCTTCCATTCATCATCTATCAATTTTTGCAGTTGCTCAAACGAGATACGGGCAATGGATTTAAATTGGTTAACAATTATACCAGATAATAGGGGTAACTCTCCAGCGATAGCTTTCACAAAAACAGATTTACCGCTGCCGTTACAACCAATACATGCTAAACTACTGCCTGAGTTTAGTGTCAAAGATTCAATATTAAATACACGATAATCACTAATCTTATAAACCGCATTTTCAATTCGTAACATGAATACCTCTATTTATTTAATATTATATTAAGGTTGCAATAATAATCTGCTGTGGATCAATAGACAGCATAATTTGCTTGTCTTGGGTTATTGCCATTTTTTCTATTTCTTGGGTTAATTTGGTAGCATAAATGGCAAGCCCTGAAGGCAATAATAATTGAATTTCACTCCAATGTTCATCGCTTTTAATTTGTACCACTTTTGCCGATAAGCAATTTTCATTGAGATGATTAAATTCAATTGAAGGGGCTTTAATGAGTAACATTACAGTCTTATTGGGACTCAATTTTAATCGTTGCACGCTTGATTGAGTAATGTTAACTTTCAATTCAGTTTGATTATCGCTTAATAGAACGGTGACATAGCCAGCGACCTCATTAATCTCTAATTGCTTAACACTTCCATATAATTGATTACGTGCACTGGTCTGCAAAGATAACTTTGCGGTCGTTTTTAAAATATCATCGAGCGGAACTTTATCATCACTCAATATATTAAAAGCATTTTGCTGTAATTGTGTGAGCAACTCATAAAGCTGAATAAATCTTACTGCATAAGGACTAAGCATTGTTCCACCGCCCTTCTTGCCACCGATTGAGGTAATAAAAAAAGGAGTCGGGGCTAGCGAATTCATTTCATTAATAGCATCCCAGGCAGTTTTGTAACTCATGCCGACTTGTTTTGCTGCCTGACTTAATGAGCCTGTTTGTTCAATAGCTTTAAGTAAAGCTATTCGACGAGGATCGACAAACCGGTGTTGATTCAGATTTAATGTTAATAAAATTTCAGGAGAAAACATGATTTCAGCCATTATTGCGCTTATTTCAAAGCGACCAGTCACCAAAAGATTTCTGTTATTGTAAACGCTTTTTAGCTATCCACCAAAAAATGAATCGATTTCACTAATTGATTGATTAGCAATAAAAAGACTCAACAATTTCACTATACTGTTAAACACTCGTTAGAGTGTCGAATCAATCCTAAATATCAAAAAGTTTAATTGTACTTTATAAACGAATTTTGATAGCATCGCTATATAATATTTTATATAACGATTAGTTATCTGTTATGACATGTTTAGTTAAACCAATATGATAGGTCATATTAAAACAGCCTATATCGAGCGAGGAAGAGGATGAACAAATACATAAAAACGTTGCTAGCCGTAACACTGTTAACAACAACCACCCTATTTAGCATTTCAGTATCAGCCATTGAAAAGATAACTGTTTTTGCTGCGGCTTCACTGACGAACGCTTTGCAAGATATTGCAAATGCATATCAAACCGATCATAAAAATGTAGAAATTGTGTTTTCGTTTGCGTCAACATCTGTGTTAGCCAAACAGATTGAACAAGGTGCTCCGGCTGATATTTTTATGTCTGCTGATCAAAAATGGATGACTTATTTGATCGATCATCATCTTGTTGACCATAAAGATAACTTACTCAAAAATGCTTTAGTGCTTATTGCACCAAAACAGTCTTCGATTGATAAAGTAGAGATTAATTCAACAACAAATTGGAATGCTATTTTGCCTAAAAATGAAAAACTGGCTATTGGCGATCCTGATCATGTTCCAGCAGGACTTTATGCTAAAGAGTCATTAACAAATTTAGGGGTATATGATCAATTAGCCCCACAATTTGCACCTGCAAGTAATGTTCGTGATGCTTTGATGTTGGTTGAACGCAACGAAGCCGTACTTGGGATTGTCTACAGCACCGATGCTAAAGTAAGTAATAAAGTGAAAATAGTGGGGACGTTTCCTGCCAATACATTTACCTCGATTGAGTACCCTATTGCGTTATTGAAACCTGAAGCACAAGATTTCTATCAATATTTGCAATCACCCAATGCTAAAATAATTTTTGAAAAATATGGATTTATTACGCAATAACAACTTATCATTATGCTACTGACAGACTTTGAATGGCAAACCTTATTGCTAAGTTTAAAAATTGCAGGCGTAGCCATTGCTTGCAGTTTACCCATCGGTATTTTCATCGCATGGATTTTGGCTAGATGCCAATTTTGGGGAAAATCTTGTTTAGATAGTATTGTTCATCTACCTTTAGTTTTACCACCCGTTGTGTTGGGGTACTTGTTACTGTTGACCATGGGCAAACAGGGAATAATCGGTAAATGGCTTTATCATTATTTAGATATTAGTTTTAGTTTCAATTGGCAAGGTGCAGCGTTAGCATCAGCCGTAGTTGCTTTTCCCTTAATGGTACGTTCAATTCGCTTGGCGATAGAATCAATTGATGGTCGCCTTGAACAAGTTGCTCGCACGTTAGGTGCAAAATCGTTACGAGTGTTTATTACCATAACATTGCCATTAGCCTTTCCCGGTATTTTAATGGGTATAATTCTTGGTTTTGCTCGCTGTTTAGGTGAATTTGGTGCAACGATTACCTTTGTTTCCAATATACAAGGTGAAACCCGTACATTGCCTTTAGCCATGTATACTCTATTGCAAATACCAAATGGTGAATTCGCTGCTCTCCGGCTTTGTATTATCTCCATTATCTTATCGTTAGTGGCGTTATTCTTATCTGAAATGTTAAACCGCTGGCATAAAAAGAAGATAGCAGGTTGATAAATTATGTTAAATCTTGATGTAAAAAAACAACTTTCCCGTTTTTTATTTGAATTTAAACTTCAAATTCCTTGTCAAAGTGTGACTGCCGTGTTGGGGGTATCGGGTGCGGGTAAATCGACACTAATTAATGTAATTAATGGGTTAAGTAAACCTGACCGAGGCTTTATCCATCTTAATGGCACAATCTTATATGATGGTGAACAAAAAATTTTTGTTTTGCCTGAAAAAAGAGATATTGGCACCGTTTTTCAAGATCCTTTGCTCTTTCCCCACTACCGAGTCATAAAAAATTTAACCTATGGTGCCAAAAAAATCACAATGTCACGATTTGATGAAATCGTCGATGTACTCAATATTCGACCCTTATTATTACGCTATCCAGCCATGTTGTCCGGAGGTGAAAAGCAACGAGTCGCTATTGGTCGAGCACTATTAACCCATCCTAAACTCTTATTAATGGATGAACCTTTATCAGCATTAGATATGCCGCGCAAAAAAGAGATGTTAAGCTACATCGAAAAATTGGTTAATGAACTAAATATTCCAATAATTTATGTTACTCATAATATAAACGAAGTCAAACGTATCGCTCACGATGTGGTTATTTTGGAACAAGGAAAATTGTTAGATTATGGAAAAACCGATTCTATTTTGCAAAGCGCTTATTTACAAGAGTGGTTATAAAGATTTAATTGATCACTATCTTTTTCTTGTTTAATGTACGAAATACCATCATGCCATGCACCTAGTACGAGCCTTTTTACAGGTTTATTGTCCACTATAAAATCATGGACAGCAGGTTTATGTGTATGACCATGTACCATGATATCTGCATGATAATGCTTCATCATACTTACAACAGTTTGTTGATTAACATCCATAATATACGCTGATTTAACTTGATTACGTTCACGGCTTTGTTGTCTTAATTTTCCAGCAATTTTCAAACGGATGAATAATGGCATCATTAAAAAGAGTTTTTGTAACCATTGATTATGCATCACTTTACGAAACTTTTGATATTGATGATCATCTGTACAGAGCAAATCGCCATGTAAAAAAACAATTTTTCCGTTCTGTTTTGCTAAGCAATTTATATCCGATAATAAAATCATATCACAAGAATCAGCGAATCTTTTACCTAATAAAAAATCACGATTACCATGAACAAAATATTTTTTTATGTGACGTTGAGAGAGTAATTTTAATGCATCTGCGACTTGATTTTGTAATTTTGAATTAACATCATCACCCACCCAATAATCAAATAAATCACCTAAAATGTAAAGTTCACTGTATTTAGGTAATGTTTCAAGAAACGAGAAAAAGCCTGCGCTGATATTAAATGAATCAGCCACAGGCTCACTATCTGATAAATGGATATCAGCGATAAAATAACGGACAGGATTATTCAACCGTGACACTCGTAATAATTACGTCTTCAACAGGAACATCGGAATGCATACCATTACGCCCCGTTTTAACCGCTTTGATCTTATCAACGACATCAAGTCCATCAACCACTTCGGCAAAAACACAATAGCCAAACCCGTTAACATCCGCTGAACGATAATTTAAATAATCATTATCAACCACGTTGATAAAAAATTGTGCTGTAGCTGAATGCGGATCTGATGTACGTGCCATCGCCAATGTACCACGATTGTTTTTTAATCCATTTGCGGCTTCATTCTGAATCGGTGCTTTCGTCTTTTTTTGTTTCATACCCGGTTCAAAACCACCACCTTGAATCATAAAATTATTAATAACACGATGAAAAATAGTGTTATTATAAAACCCCTCTTTACAATACTCGACAAAGTTTTTAACCGTTTCCGGTGCTTTATCATCAAAAGTATTAATTTTTATATCACCATATGTAGTGTGAAATACGATCATAAATGTTCCTTATTTTCATTTTTATTTAATGTAAATCTAACAAATAAACCTTAAATGAGTTTCGATTAATTAAACTCAATTACTTAATTTTTCACAAGCTTGAAGTGTATTGCTCATTAACATAGCGACCGTCATTGGTCCTACACCACCGGGAACAGGTGTTATCCAACCTGCGCGTTTTACGGCAGTATCAAATTCTACATCGCCAACAAGCTTACCGTCAGGTAAACGATTAATACCGACATCAATGACAATAGCGCCAGGTTTAATCCATTCGCCTTTCACATAATTGGCAATTCCGACCCCAGCGATAACAATATCAGCATTACTGACATGCTTTGCTAAATCGACCGTTCTGCTATGTGTAATTGTTGTTGTACAACCCAATAAAAGCAGTTCTAACGCCATAGGACGACCAACAATACTTGAAGCGCCAACTACAGTGGCATTTAATCCAGATAAATTGATACCGGTCGATTCAAGCATTTTAACCACACCATAGGGTGTACATGGACGTAAAAGGGGATCACGCTGTAACAAATGACCAATATTATACGGATGAAAACCATCAACATCTTTATTCGGATCGATTCGTTCAAGCACTTTAGTTTTATCAATATTTTCAGGGAGAGGAAGTTGCACTAATATACCATGCACATCAGATCGCTGATTTAATTCATCAATCAATGCTAATAATGATTCAGTCGTAGATGTGGGAAAATCATAAGCAAATGAAGCAAAACCAACATCATCACAAGCTTTTTGCTTATTGTTTACGTAGATTTTTGATGCAGGATCTGAACCGACTTGAATAACAGCAAGCCCAGGAATAGATAACCCATTTTCAACCCGAACTTTTACTTTATTAGCAATTTCGTTTCGTATTTGTTGTGCTAACGCTTTACCATTAATTATTTGTGCAGTCATGAGCTTCTATACTTACTTATCTTAAACACTAAAGTCTTTATTTTCGCAAAAGTTGTTATTAATGTCTATTCACTTATCGTTTGCTTGACTAAGTTCATATAATAACTGTTGATATTGTGTATCAACATTCGTAATTACCGAACAAATTTTACTATCAAAGGCTTTGAGTTTTGGCTTTTGAGTTTTCCACTCATTTTTCGATATTTGTTTAATTCCCCCATAATTTTTGAACAGGCGAAAATGCAAAATACTGTTACCGACAATATTATAAAAAATTCGTTGCCCAATCTGTTCACCATCTTTTTTTAAATTATTAAAATTTTTATAATAAAAATGGGTTTCATTATTTTCAGTGATAATCGATTGGTGTAATAAGTTTACTAATCGTTTATATAATTTTTTGAGTTGTTCATGTAATCCGCTATCATCATCCAATTTTGTAATAATGGCTTTTTTAAAGGTCGTATTAACTTCATCTAACAAATTCAATGCTTGTTGCTCTAATTCTGGCAGTTGTTGACGTAAAGCACGCTGAAATTTTAATGCATTTTGCTTCAATTGAGGGGAAGGCGAAACAGACCGATTATTGAAAATAATCTTTCCTGTTGGTGAAATCAATAAATCATTTTTATCATTAAAAATATGGACATTCTGTTTACTTATTACAATATCATAGCTGGGTTTTACTGCACATTCTTGGTTAGCAGCAAAAACAGTGAATGAATTAAACAATAATAAAAATAATAGTTTTTTTAACATATCAACTTTTATATATTAAGATTAGTTAAATTATAACCAGACTTTAAATAAAAAACATAACAAAATTTTTATTTGCCAGAATAAAATGACAAATTGCATGAGATAAAAAAACGCCATTAACAAAATCATATTTAGCATAATAACAACGAAACTTATCTTTACAAACAATATTAGTTTAAAACTGGGTAAACACATTTTTTAATAATTAAACTTTGTTAGAAATAATTAGTTTAAAATCAGACGTATTCATTAATTTTAACAGCTAATAATAAATTATTAATAGGTTTGAACTATAAAATTAAATATGATTTAGTGCTTTTTTTTCTAGAAAAGTTAAGTATAGTAACTATTATTAAATAACATATAAACCGAGGTGACCAATGTTTACTGTAATTTTTGGACGTTCAGGCTGTCCTTATTGTGTACGAGCAAAAGAATTAGCTGAAAAACTTTCTCAAGAGCGAGATGATTTTTCTTATCGTTATGTCGATATCAATGAAGAAGGTATCACTAAAGAAGATTTATCAAAAAGTATTGGCAAACCTGTTGAAACAGTACCTCAAATCTTTATTGATGAAAAACCGATTGGCGGTTGTACTGATTTTGAAGCTTATGCTAAAGCACACTTAGGATTATTTAAAGAGTAGTTTCAACACTTTTCCTTGATTGGTTATTAATACTATGCCACCATTTCAGTGGCATTTTTTTTAACGCCCTGGCAACTTCTTCCAAGTAACTTCGTTACGCAAATAAGTTGGTTCGACATCTTCAACATTCACTAACTCTTGTCTTTGCCATTTTTGGTTGGCAATAACGATCAAATCTTGTGCATGAGGTAACAAAAGATCGCTGCTTTTAATATCTGTTAACATTTCAGGATAAGTTTGCCAACCAGTACCAGCGCTAAAATAGTCATCTATACATTTTCGATTGACTCTATCAGCAACCTTTTCTGGGGCTATCACGCATTCATCGATCATCGCTTGCCATTGATCATTCACATATTGATACTGTCCTAAATAAACTTCGTTCATTCTGGCATCGATTGCGGCAATTACGTTTTTGGCTTGATTCAAACGTAGTGCGCCTTGAGCTAACGTCATCAATGTCGAGACACCAATCATCGGTCTGTCAATACCTAACGCTAATCCTTGAGCTACGCCAATACCTATTCTTACACCCGTAAAACTACCGGGTCCTTGTCCAAAAGCGATAGCATCAACTTGTGATAATAGGCAATCGGATTGTTTTAATATTTTATCCACCATAGGCAGTATTTGCTTGGTATGATCTCGAGCAGAAACAAGAAAATCATGCGTGATTTCATTTTGATATAATAGCGCAACTGAACACGCTTCAGTTGAGGTATCAATGGCTAAAATAGTACTCATATTTTTTCCAAAATAGTCCGTTTTTATCAGCTAGTGTTTAGCTAGCAAAAAATCAATAACCTTGTTCAGATCACGTGTTCGTGGCGATGGAGGCAAGCTATTAAGAAATATTGCGCCATAAGGTCTCATCACTAAACGGTTATCACAAATAATGATTGCCCCTCGATCATCATGATGACGAATCAATCGCCCTACCCCTTGTTTTAGCGTGATCACCGCTTCAGGTAATTGCACATCATTAAAAGCATCGCCACCTTGTAATTGGCAATCTTCCATGCGAGCTTTAATCAAGGGATCATCTGGTGACGTAAAAGGTAATTTATCTATAATAACACAAGAAAGCGTATCCCCTCTAACATCAATTCCTTCCCAAAAGCTACTGGTTGCAATCAATAGCGCATTGCCACTATTAATAAATTGTTCTAGAAGTTTAACTTTACTGGTTTCCCCTTGAACTAATACCGGTAACGCTGTCAGCTCCCGAAACCGTTTGGCTAACGCATTCATCATCGCATAGGATGTACACAGAAAGAAACAACGCCCATTATTCGCCTCAATCACTGGTAACAGTAGCTCTACCAATTTTTCTGCAATGCCATGTTCATTGGGTGAAGGCATATAACGAGGAACGCACATTATTGTTTGATGCAAATAATCAAATGGACTTTCTAATATTAACGAATCCGCATTGGTTAACCCTAAACGCTGGGTAAAATAGTCAAGTTGATTATTTACAGACAAGGTTGCTGACGTAAATATCCAGCTCCCTTTGCGTTCTGTTAATAATTCGGTAAATTTATCCGAGACAGATAATGGTGTTAAAGCAAAAACAAAATGATTAAAACTAGTCTCATACCAATAACTAAAGCCGGTTACATGTGTTTCTGTTAGTCTATCAAGCAACATTTTATATTGATTAACACGATCAAAACAATTATCTAAGGCTGATGAACGACCAACCGCTAATAACAAAACTTCATGACAAAAATTCAAGGTATCATAAAGATAAGCTATCTCTTTTTTGACTGATTCTTGATTGAATAAAAACCGCAGATTTCCTTTGGGTGCTTGTTGATTAATCGCAAGACGTAAATCTTGCGTGCATTTTTGCAATTTATCGGCACACTGCTGCAACTGCGACATATCTTTAACTTCAGTTCGATAGGTAAGATTAATCTCTTTAGCTAAATCAAAAAGCTGTCGACTGGTTAGTTGTTGCCCAAAATAGTGACAAGCAAGATCGGGTAATTGATGCGCTTCATCGAAGATCATCACTTCCGCTTTAGGAATTAACTCACCAAAACCAGTATCTTTCACAACAACATCGGCTAGAAATAGATGATGATTCACAACGACAATATCAGCATTCATGGCTCTTTTACGCGCTTTAACTACATAACAATCGTTATAATGTTCACAATCACTACCTAAACAACTATCATTGGTACTGGTCAATATAGGCCATATCGCATTGTCTTCTGTTACTGTCGTACATTTACTAATATCGCCATCTTTGGTTTTGATTGACCAATTTTTAACGCGTGCTAAATCAACCCGTAATCCTTTATCAAGGTCACCGGCTGCCGCATACTGATGATATAATCGTTCCAAACAAAGATAATTTGCTCGACCTTTTAATAACGAAATTTTACCAGTAAAGTCTAACGCTTTTTTGATAATAGGCAGGTCTTTACTAAATAACTGTTCTTGAAGATTTTTCGAACCGGTTGAGATGATAACTTTTTTATCACTCCGTAGTGCAGGGACTAAATAAGCAAATGTTTTTCCGGTACCCGTTCCCGCCTCAACAACTAATGATGTTTGATTTTTTATAGATTCTGAGATTTTACGTGCCATATTTTGTTGTGGCTCTCTTGCCACAAAGCCTTGAATAGTTTGAGCAAGCAAACCATTTTCAGAAAAATCATCAATCACTTAAATGCACCTAATTTAAAAAGATAATTTAGTTTATATGTTAACGCTAGAAAGTTTATTTAAGGAATAATTCAATATAAAGAAAACCTAGTATTTTCATAAAAAAGGGATGAATTGATTGTATTGGAATTGAACAACCCGTAACTTAAATAACCAATATACTATACCAATTATTTACAGCCAGCACTAGATATTATTAAAAACATGAGGATAATTACGTTATCAACCCGTCCCTTAATGATGTGACGATAAAACGGTTTATTAAGGGACGATGTTGTTAATATAATTAAAAATGCTATTGCCCAAAAAGCGTAAACTTTATTGGTTATTTAACCATTTCATGTATTCGGTAGTACCTTCGGTCACTGATTTGAATTGAATCGGACAACCCGAATTTCTAAATTTGGTTAAATCTGCTTGCGTAAAACGTTGATAACGTCCTTCTAAATGTTCCGGGAACGGGATATACTCAATTTCACCTTTTTTATGATAGTTAAGTACCGCATCGGCTACTGTTTGGAATGATTCAGCTTTACCGGTTCCACAGTTATAAATGCCTGATACTTTATTTTCCCAAAACCATAAATTGACATCAACCACATCTTCCACATAAATAAAATCACGTTTGAAAGTGTCACTACCGGCAAATAATTTAAGTTTTTCGCCTTTGTGAAGCTGTTCATTAAGATGATATGCAACGCTTGCCATACTACCTTTGTGTGTTTCACGAGGTCCATAAACATTAAAATAGCGAAAACCACATACTTGTGATTTAGCCGTTGGTAATACTTGTCTTACGTATTGATCAAATAAAAATTTTGAATATCCATATACATTCAACGGTTTTTCATAAGCTCTATCTTCGATAAAGTTGTCGCTACGTCCACCATAAGTTGCAGCGGAAGAAGCATATAAAAATGGTATATCAAATTCTAAACAGTAGTGTAGTAGATCTTTAGAATATTGATAATTGTTTTCCATCATAAATTTGCCATCCCACTCAGTCGTTGAGGAACAAGCACCTTGATGAAAAATGACATCGATATTTAAATTTTCGTTGGATAAAATGGTGACAATAAAATCATCTTTATCCATGTAGTCAGCAATATCGAGATCAACAAGATTAGAAAATTTTGTCCCATCCTTTAAGTCATCAACAACAAGGATATCTTTAAATCCTTTTTTATTTAGACCTCTTACAATATTACTACCAATAAATCCTGCCCCACCGGTCACAACAATCATAATAATTACCTTTTTAATTAATGAATAAAGATATTATATTGTATAATATCGTTATTTTCGAGTGTTCTTATTCAATCAGATTTAAATATTCTTTATTTGTTTTTCATAATTTGAAAAACATTTTATCTTATTAATGGTTATGTTTTACTGATACAAATTTTGGTACAATAAAAAAATCAAGACAAAACGATTAGACCTAGCCGATGCTTAAAAAAATTATCAATACAATTAGCAAATTAAACAGAAAACGAAATTATTTATTTAAAAATGTAAAACTTTTTATTTTGTCCTTTAAGCTGAAACGGTCTCAATTAGATTTATCAAAAATAAATAAAGTCACCATTCAAGCATGTAAAAATGGACTTGGCGATGCTGTTATCATATCAGGACTGCCTAAAATTCTCGCCACTCATGGTTTTGAAGTAACAGTGCTGACAAAAAAATCCAATGCTTTTTTATTTGAATCTAATCCTTATGTCAGTCAAGTTATTTGTCTTGACAGACCATTAACCAAATCGCAGATTCGTGTTTTAAAATCTTTAGAATGCGATCTATTTATTGATCCAAACAATAGAACCAGTTATTCCAATTGGATTTTTAAGATCATTAAGAAAATAAAACCTAAACATACTATTGGCTTTAACTATCCCAATTGTTACCGTGTATATGACTCAATCATTACCTATACAGATTTTAGTGCGCATTTTAGTCAAAGGTTTATGTATATTTTAAATAAAATTAATATACAAACAAGCGAAAATGATTACAAATATGATCTTCATTATTCCGATGAATATGATTTACAAGTTGAAGATCTTTTATCTAATTATCCATCTAAAAAGATCTGTATTTTTAATCCTTATGCATCCTCAGATCGCCGAAGTTTTTCAAGCAAACAGGCACAAGATATCATAGATCTTATGTCAAGTTACCCAGATATAGTCACCATTGTCATTGGTTTGCCAGATAAAATCAGTAAATTACATCCATCACCAAATATATTAATTAATCCACTCAATCATTTTTTTCATGCAGCATCGTTAGTTAAACATTGTGATTTTGTTATTTCGGTTGATACCTCTATTGTACATCTTGCCAATGCTTATAATAAACCTTTAATTAGTGTTTATAGTTCTGAAATAGATACTTTTGATCCCCGATATAAAAACAACGATGTGTATAAACCTAATTATGAAAATGCAATACAGATCATTGCACCCGATAACTCAGCCCGAAATTTAGATATTATGAACTTAAAACACTATATAGATCAGCTGGCAATAAATCCTTAATCAGATTTCAATAAAAAAGTTTTATTGCCATGATGTTTATACAGCGTAAGCAGTACTCACTTATAATGAATTAAAAAATATCGTTATAAGCCTGTTTTTCAAAAATATCTGTATCAAGAGCACTATCTAAAGACATATTTGTAACCTCTACCTTCAACGCTTTCATGACATAACTTGCATGCTCAAAAGCAGGAAGAATATTTTTTTCAAAATCAGATGCTAATTGTGAATAGGTGATATTATCAGGTGTTTCATAAAATCGAGGTAAATGGAAATTATTTAAGTCAACACCAGCTAAATAAAGTTGGTTAAAGCCTAAGTAAACGGCTATTTGAAGCGCCCAGTAAACGACAGTTTTAGCCGGAAATACACCATTGACAATATTTGTCTCAAAGGCTAATGGCTCATGTTCCCGATGATCATTATGATAGAAGTAAATACTTTTATTTCGAGTAGGATCTTTTTTAATTTCAGACAATGTTTGAATTGGTTGATAAGTCAGTTTGAATGCATCTTCAATTAACGCTACTTTACAACGAATGGATTGGTTACCGAAAAGGTTTATGATTTTCACTAATCCATCAACTTGTAAAAATAAGAGAAGATCTGGGTTAGCAATAATTTGTTCTACAATCTCAGGGCGTTGAGAAAAAAAGTGAATATCCGTGATAACGTAAAAATTAAAATTTATCTTGTCCTTTAGACAATATGAGCCATTTACCCCTAAAGTCAATACCGATGGAGAGTGTTTAAACGTTATTTGATTAATAGATGGCCCAGAAGCAACCATGATTAATTGACCGGTAAAGGCATGTTTCAATGACTTAAGATCGATGATAGGAATCGTGATCCCTTTATAAGCAAAATCGACTATTTGCCCACAATCCCCACGAGAGATTTTGACATGAGGCCAACGTTTACGGTTATGTTTATAACGCTTAGTGTGCGTTAGTCGATAGATTACTTTAAACAATTCATCACTTAATTTCATTTTGATTAACTTTATTTTTTGTTTTTAAGTTTAATATACATCAATGCATATTTTAAGGCTTTTAATACATGACCACTTTTAAAGAATTTTTTTGCATAGACTCGGCAATCAGTGGGTCTCATTTTATCTTGATAGCTGTCTAAACAACTATCTCGCCATGGCGTAAAATGTTTATAAAAAAGATACCAATTCTGGGCAGCACCCACATGCTCATGGTACCAAGGTTTTCTCGCTCCCGTAAAATGAATAAAGTAAGGTAAATTTTTTTCAGTTTCAAAAAACTTATCTTTGTCTTTTTCGTTAATCCATGTGAATAAGTAGTTCCAACTAGAATCAACGATTAACACATCATTTTGTAATACCATGTTAAGCGCATCTTGATCAGGATAACGCAACTGACCTTTATGTGATAATAAAAGCGTATTTACTTTATCTTCGGTGTTAAAATCATTCCAGTTTTTTACATTAATGTATAAAAAACCTGAATTAAAATAATGCGCAGTCGATAAGTTTAATCGTTGAATATTTTTAGAAACGTTTTCATTATTTAGTGAATCAATACTGGCCGCACACACGACATTATCGATGTCGATATCATTTATTGCTGATATATCTTTAAAACAAAGTATGTCAGCATCTAGATAAATTAATTTATCCACTTTTCCATTTAATAAACGCGGGACAAGTAGTCGAATAAACATGGAACGATTAAGATGCTTTATCGCATGTTCGTTATCATATTTGTCCAAACATGCTTTAGGTATAGGATAGACGATAATGTCTGAGCTTAAACGACTCAATTGATCAATATCGTCTTGTTCAACATCATAAAGAAAAACATGAAATTTTAACGCATTATTTAAATTGTTAAAATAGATTGATTGAATAGCTATCGCTACATATTTTAAGTAATTTTTATCTGAGCAAAAAGCGATGTTAATCGTATTCTGTTTATTCATCTAAATTATTTCCATGATGCACCATTTACTACAAATAATATTTTTAAATTAAATATCTTGCAATTATTCTTTTTACTCTTAAAAATCCTATAGTAGCGATATTTCCGGTTTTACTAATACAGCCTTTGATTATAGTTTATGTTTACTTAATTTATTGGAATTGTTTACCTGTGTATAAATTAAAGTATATTCCTTGTTTCTCTAATAAAGCTGCGTGATTACCTTGCTCGATAATATGCCCGTCATCAATGACTAGAATCTCATCGGCATTTTCAATCGTTGAGAGTCGATGGGCAATCACTAAAGATGTTCGACCTTTTTGTAATTCATCCAATGCTTTTTGGATGGCACGTTCAGATTCCGTATCTAATGCAGAAGTTGCTTCATCTAAGATTAAAATCGGGTTGTCACGCAATAATGCTCTTGCAATAGCAATACGCTGGCGTTGACCGCCGGATAATAATACGCCACTTTCCCCGACTTTGGTGTCAAAACCTTTTTCAAAATTCATGATAAAATCATAAGCAAAAGCCTTTTTAGCGGCTGCTTCTATTTCAGCTTGTGAATACTGATCAAGTCGACCATACGCAATATTATTGGCAATGGTATCATTAAACAGAAAAACATTTTGCGAAACTAATCCAATTTGGTTTCTTAAACAAAACAGGGTTAAGTCTTGGATGTCATGTCCGTCAATCAATATTTCACCTTCAGAAATATCATAAAAACGTGTCAGTAAATTTGTGATCGTTGTTTTCCCTGAACCCGAACGCCCAACAAAAGCCACGGTTTTTCCTGCCGAAACAGTAAAGCTAATATCTTGGATCGCGAGTTGTTGTCGAGTTTCATAACCAAAACTGACATGCTTAAATTCGATATCCCCTTTTACACGCTCAATGTTAAGTTTACCCGTGTCTTTTTCGACCGGTTGCTCCAAAATGGAAAAGAGTGTTTGACATGCCGCCATACCTTTTTGAAAACTCGCATTCACACTGGTCAAACTTTTGATAGGTTGCATAAGCGCAACTAAGGAAGAAAAAACAACCGTAAACTCACCCGCTGTGATATTTAAATCCGGATTACTTGCCGTTAATAAGACAAAAGCAATTGCAAATGAGATAACTAACTGAACAATTGGGGTAGAGAGCGCTGAAATAGAGACTAGTCTCATACCGTCACGACGAAACTTATTACTTATTTTAACAAAATTGTTCGACTCTTCGTCTTGAGCACCAAATACAATGATCTCACGATGACCTTTTAACATTTGTTCAACAGACATAGTGACATTACCCATTGAATTTTGCATGTTTTTAGCTAATCGTCGGAATTTCACAGAAATAAACGTAATTAAACCAATAACAATGGGAGTAATAATGATCAGTGACAATGATAATTGCCAACTGTTATAAAACATCGTATAAAATAGTCCACAAATGAATGCCGATTCACGAATAATAATAATTAAAGCATCGGATGATGACGAGGCTACCTGATCGGTATCATAAGTTATACGAGACAATAATCGACCATTCGAATTTTGATCGTAATAACTAACCGGCGCATCGACAAAATGGTTAAATAACCTTTGTCTAATCCGCATGACAATTTTACCAGAGATAAATGCTAACGAAACCGAATAGCCGTAGTTAGCGATACCGCGTAATAAAACCAACCCAAAAATATAGATGGGAGCCATAAGTAAAAAACTTTTATCACCATCACTAAACCCTCTATCTAAAAGGGGTTTTAATATTGCAATGAGTGATGTATCGGCAAATGCACTTAAGAAAAGTAATAATACAGAGACAAATAAAATAAGTTTATGCTCAATAATATATGGCCACAGTTTCAAAAACGTTTGCCATGTTGATGAATCTTTATCGAGATCATGCTTTTCTTGTTGATGTTTTTTAGTCATATTGTTCTTCATAAATAAATTAATGATATTACGCATTAAATTGCATTTTATGCATTTGAGAATAAATACCATTCAGCGCTAAAAGTGATTCATGATCGCCATCTTCAACGATTTTTCCCTCATCAATAACTAAAATTCGATCTGCTTTTTCAATGGTTGATAATCGATGTGCAATAATGATAGATGTACGATTTTTTTGCAAAATTTCAATGGCTTCCTGTACCAATCGTTCGGATTCATTATCTAATGCTGAAGTCGCTTCATCTAAAATTAAAATCGGGTTATTACGTAACAGAACTCTGGCAATTGCAATCCGTTGTCGCTGTCCTCCTGATAGCAATACGCCGTTATCACCAATTTCAGTATTAATACCTTGTTCCAATTTATCAATAAACTCTAAAGCATTTGCTAATTTTGCAGCGTGCATAATGGCTTCTTGAGAATGTTTTCCTTTCTCTCCATAAGCAATATTATCGGCTATTGTTCCATTGAATAAATGCACGCGTTGCGATACATATCCAATCTGGCTTCGTAACGATTTTAACGTGTAATCTTTTATATTAATCGAATCTAACAGAATTTCGCCATTTGTTACATCATAAAAACGAGGAATTAAACTGGCTATGGTGGATTTACCTGCTCCAGACCGTCCAACTAAAGCAACCGTTTGCCCCTCTTTTATCGTAAAACTGATATCATTGAGTGAGGGGGTATTTCGAGTAGGATAAGTATAGGTAACATGTCTAAACTCTATATTACCATTAACTTTATCTTTCTCAATTTTACCTTCATCTTCCTCTAATGGTGAATTTAAGATACCAAATAACGATTCACAAGCTACCGCACCTTTTTGTAATTCAACATGTAAACTGGTTAATTCACGAAGTGGGCGCATAACCGCTACCATAGCAGAAAATACCACGGTAAAAGATCCTGGCGTGATATCCAAACTTTCACTGGCAACCAGATACAAGATGCCCCCTAAACCTAAAGTTGCAATCAACTGGATGATTGGCGTTGACAATCTTGAAACAAATTCAATTTTTAATACGCCACGTCGCACAGTATCAGTTATTTGGCTAAAATTACGTTTTTCGTAATCCTTGGCATTAAATATTAGCACCTCTTTATGCCCGTTTAACATTTCATCGGCAGCAGTGGTGATTTCACCCATTCCTTTTTGCATCGATTTAATGGTTTCTCTAAATTTTTTGGCAATAAATTGTGCGATAAAAATGATTAAAGGAACAATGATAAATAGCACTAATGCTAATTTCCAACTACCATAAAACATGACACAACAAAGTCCGATGGCATAGGTGATTTCTCGAACCAAGATAATTAACGCATCGGATGACGCTTTGGATAAGAGTTGTGTATTAAATGTGATAACTGACACAAGATCACCCACAGAACTCTTATCATGGAAGCTAACGGGGCTTTTAACAAGATGATTGAAGATTAACTGCCTAAATTTGGTGACAACTTTGCCCGACAACCACGATAGACAGTAGGTCGATGCGTAGTTTGACAATCCTCTTAACAGTATTAAACCAATGATCGATCCGGCAATGATCATCAATAACGAATAATTTTTCCCCATTAAACCATGATCCAATAACGGTTTTGTAAGAGAAATTAGCGTAGCATCAGTAGCGGCATTTAATAGCAATCCAAACACGGCCGCAATTAATGCTTTTTTGTATGGTGCAACAAAAGGCCAAAGCAGTCTAAGTGTTTTCCAAGAGGTATATTTGTCCGACATAAAGTTAATTAAAAATTATCAAAATAATAGGTATTATACTACAAATAACGATGTCTCGTTAGTTTAATAAATGCTTAAAAGAGTCTTAATTAATTATTCCTACAATTAAACTTTGTTAAGTTAAAATAAAATAGAATCTTCTCACAAAAAAAATGCATATCTGCTCGATATGCATTTTGATCACCTAATGGTCGATTATTTTTTACATTTAGCAACTAATTGAGAGGTTGAATAACCTTCTATACGCTCAAGAATGATAGCCTCGCCACCATAACTTACTACTTTTTGCGCTTCAGGCCAATTATCAATGGTGTAGCCTTCTTTCGCAATCACATCAGGCCGAAGCTCTTCAACAATATGACATGCATTATCTTCATTAAATACGATGACATAATCAACTAATTCGAGTGAAGCCAGTAACGTGGCTCGAGTGTTTTGATCTTGAATTGGTCTATCTGCACCTTTATATTTTTTTATCGAATCGTCTGAGTTCACGCCCACAATAAGAATATCACAAACATTTTTGGCTTGTTGCAAAGAACTTAAATGCCCTAAATGTAACAAATCAAAACAGCCATTTGTAAATCCAATTTTTTTACCTCGTTTTTTTAATTCATCAATAATTGGCTTAGCGTCCGATAAACTAATAATTTTATTTATTCGATGACATTGACTTTCACATTTTTTTGTCGCTAATTTTGCTTTTAATTCATTAAATGAAACTGTGGCTGTACCTAGTTTTCCGACCACAATTCCTGATGCAATATTGGCTAATTGCATTGCTTCAGCGATTGGTGCTTTTGCACCTAAAGCAATACCTAATGTGGCTAAAGAGGTGTCTCCTGCACCTGAAACATCAAAAACTTCTTTAGCTTCTGTTGGTATTTTGACAATGAAATTTTTATTTTCACATGAAATATAAGCCATTCCATATTCACTTAAGGTCACAATAATATTTTTAATACCATATTGTTTTAAGAAAATATCAGCACCTTGTTTTAATTCATCATCAAATTGAGGGCTATCCGGATTGAGTTTAATGCCAGTTGCATCAAAAAATTCTTTGATATTTGGCTTAATTAATGTCGCACCACGATACTTAGAATAATCATTGCCTTTAGGATCGACAATAACTGGAATATTAAACTTATTACAAAGATTAATAATCATCTGTGTAGTTTCTTGATTAAAAATGCCTTTATTGTAATCCGATAACAAAACAATATCGGTCATCTTAATGGCTTGCTTCACTAACTTAGAAAATTTAGGGAGTAATTCAGGTACAAAAGGAAGTAACTTTTCAGCATCAGCACGAAGTAAATGATTATGATTAGCGATGAATCGTGTTTTGATAATTGTTGGATGATTTTTTAATCGATAAAGATGGCTATGGCTTCCTGCATTTTTCAAAAGTGAAGTAACAAGCTTACCGTTTGTGTCTAAACCAACAAATCCTAAAAAAGTAGGTTTACAGCCAAGAGAGGCTAAATTTGCCGCCACATTACCTGCCCCACCTAACATTACCTCTTCATGATCCAATCTGAAAATGGGTACGGGTGCTTCTGGAGAAATCCGCTCTACCGTTCCATACAAAAAACGATCCAACATAATATCCCCAATGACCGTTACTTTAGTATTTCTAAATCTATCAAGGTAAGAATAAAATTGATTCATATTAATATTTCCAGTTTATGCTATTTCAATATTTTTTTAATTTCTTCGAAAATCGAATTTGGTTTGATACTTTTCATGCAGATATGATTGTTATTCTTATTGATACAATATGATGCCCATTTATTATTTATCCATTCGCATGTTAAAGGACACGCACTGGAAGAAATATTGACATTATCTGAATAACCATAAAAGTCTGCAGAGGTCGGACCAAAAATCACGACAGAAACACCGCCTTGTAAAGACTTTCTTAAATGAACCATTCCACCTTCTCCGTCAATATGTAACATGGAATTTTTCAAAATAGCTTTCAACTGATTTAAGGTCGTTTTTCCAACTAAGTTTAAATCCGTGCCTTTAATTAACTGACATCTATCTGTCGATACACCTAATTGAACAATTTTGTATTCTGGAAACGCTGTTTTTATCAGTCTGACTAATTCATCATAGCATTCAAGTGGATATAATTTAGTGGATTCACTTTGAGGATTTGTTCCATCCACCCCACGATTAAGCGTAATAAACTTGGTATCGGCTAATTTTAGATCTTTTAAAACTTTTTCATCATCAGATAGTGCTGGTAAAAATTTATAATTGTTGCGATCAATATTCAAAAAACCATAAATATCTGGCTGTTGCAATCTATTTTGATTATTGATTATAGAATACTGAATACTTAATGAGTCAATTTTAGGTGGATCGTACACAATTTTACCATTTATTCGATAAAATTCTTCATACAATTTAACCAATTTTTTTAATTTCAAATTTACATTTGACGGGAGTAAAACTAAATTATTTTTAACTATTAGTGGAAAACGATCTATTTTAAAATCAAGTAAGTAAGCTACTCGATCTTGATTCCACTCATCTTTATGATAGATATTAAAGACTGATTCCCCAATCAATTCTTTAACTAATTTGGTATTCTTTACGAAAATATCGATAGTTTTAATTTCATCTTTCAAATAATCTAAGAGATAACTACAGTAATTAAGATTAATTAAGATATCACCAATACCCCCTGTAATGAAAAAAGATAAACGATCTAAGCGATATTCAATTTCATAGGGTTCATTAGTAATCGGATCAAATTTTTGCTTGTTTGATTTAAAGTCAAAAAGTTTACACAAATTCCACCACAACAATTTTAATGCAGCTTTTTTATACTTATTGGAATAAAGTGATTTATATTTGTTAACTTTTTGCTGTAATTTATCAAAATAGTTCATAATTGATTTCTTATTTACTCATATCGTTTCAATATTAAAATATATTTACATTAACCTAGCTTTTGGGCGGGGTATTATACCTTAAAATAAAGGAAAATTTTTAGAAAAATTTCTAATAATTAAAATTATTTTTAGAGCAAAAAAACTGAATAAATAAGTAATTATATTTATAACTTGAGTAAACAATCGTGTTCTTTAACTATACTTGTTTAGTCTTTGACCTTTCCAATAAAGCGACTATTGATAATAATTAATTTATACTTTCATTATGCTTTAAAAATTTTTTGACTTGTTCAAAAACAAAATTTGTATCTATAGATTTCATACAGATATGGTTGTTGAGACTATTGATGCAAGTTTTTGCCCATGTTTCATTTAACCATTCGCAACTAAATGGGCAAGCTTTAGAAGCGATATTAATATTATCAGCATATCCATAAAACTCAGCAGAGGTAGGTCCAAAAATTACTACAGACACCCCACCATTTAAAGCCTTTCTTAAATGTACCATTCCTCCTTCACTATCAATATGTAGTACAGAATGCTTAAGCAATACTTTAAGAGCGTCTAATGACGTTTCGCCAACCAAGTTAATATCAACATTATCAATTAGTTGACATCGATCGGTTGATGCGCCTAATTGAACAATTTTATAATTTGGATAATTGATTTTGATAAGATTCACTAAAGCATTATAATTGTGTAAGCTCCACAGTTTAGTGGACTCAATCACATTACCTTGATTATCAACGCCCCTGTTAATAGTAATATATTTACCCGGCTGGAGCCTTAAATTGTTTAATATTCTGTTTTCATGAAATATTTTAGGGGTATACTTAAAATTGCGGCTAATATTTAATAAATTAGCTATATCAGGTTGTTGTATTCTTTTATGTCCATTGATAAGCGAAAACTGATTAGTCATGCCGTCCATAAAAGGTAAATAATCAAAAAAACGGGTATTTTTCTTGTAAAAATCTTTGTAAACGTCAATAAGTTTAAGCAATTTTTTATTTTTGGAATGTTTTGAATAAATAAGATTATTTTCTAAAACTTGTGGGTATCTTACTAATCCTATTTTCAACAGATATTTATCATCTATTGGTTCTAAAACTGGATAAATATTAAATTCTGCTCCACCATCTAAAGATTTCACCATACCGGCATTGTTGACAAAAATATCGATGATAATGTTATTAGGCTTTAAATATTCTCGTAAATAACAAGCGTAATTAAAACCAATTAAAATATCACCGATTCCCCCTGATAAAATTAAGGCTATTTTATTTAGATTTTTCTTAGATATTTTATCTTTACTGGTTTTTAAACTAATTATTTGAACAATGTTCCACCAAATTAATTTAAGCGCAATTTTCTTGTCATTAACTTTGTATTTTGTTTTATATTTATTAACTTTTCTCTGTAACTCTTTAAGATAACTCATAATTAATATTACCCCATGTATTAATTTGAATTTTTTCATCCATTACAATTCGTAATTTAATAAACGCTATCAATTAAATGGGTTGCTACATTTCATGTTTACATCAAAACGTTAATAGCATTGACAATTTACCGCTTTTCTAACTTTCTAATCACTATATTACGTACTATTTTGCAATTGGGTTGAAACATTCAATTATTCGTTTGGTAAAATTAGCTAATATTTTAGTTAAAGGTTTGATATATTTTAATCACACAAAAAACTGACACAGATCATACAAGTGGTATTTATCACAAATCTGATCTCATTTTTCTATACAGTATCGTTTAACATTATAATATAACGTTTAAAGTGAACTTATCAATCATAGGTCAAATAACATCAGTCATGATTAAACACCAAAATCAGTATTCAATGTACGACAAAAATTTGATTTTTATAATGTTATTTAGTTTATAGCCAATTATTTAAAACAAAATGCCTTTATTTCAATTATAATTTTTAACTCAACATTCTGTATTTTTTATGCCAATCTATAGAAATCACACTCTATTAAAGATTTTTAGATTATTTCACGACAAAACGATTTTATTGACTCTTAATACTCAAATTTTATTACAGTGTTATATTTAATAATTGATAACTGGTCAACATTATTTTTATAAAAAAGTTAACTAATAATTCCAAACTCAATATTGGATGGCGCTAAGTTTATACTATTCGTTACTGAATTGGGAATGAAAGTTGGTAAATATTAATTTTTAAAGTTCGTTTGTATAAAAAATGATTAATTTACTTAACAATTGCAATCAACATGACCTAAAATCAAACGATTATCGAAAGCGTAAATTATATTACGCTCAAATTACACCAACGGTCTGAAATTTTTTAATGTTTCTTTAATCTGTTCGATAATTAATTGGATATCTAGTTCAGCAATCGGATCGCCTGCCTTTGTAATCTTGTTTTGTTGTGTAAATAAAAGTTTAGCGTTCGTGCCGATAGGTGCCCAAACTTTATTCAGATTAAAACCCGCATTAAAACGATTATTATAAACGGCTATCATGGGTTTATTATAAGTTGATGCAACATGCACAACCGATGTATCCACACTGATGACTAAATGACATAGCGAAACAAGCGCTGATGCCACAACAAAAGATGGATTTCTATTAAGATGAATATTCGGTAATTCATCAATACCACAAATTTGCTTCTGTTCTCCGACAATAATGGTAGTACAATTTTTTTGTTGTGATAAAAAGGCGTTAATTCGTTTTATTTGTTCATGCGAAAAACTTTTCGCTTCAGACGATCCAAATGGATTAAAAACAATAATAAATTTATCCGATCCATTACACACTTGGTCAATAAACTTTTTAGCTGCTAATAATTCATCATGATAAATATTAAGATGATATTGAACACAATTATAACTAATTTTTAGAAGATCTAGAATCATACAGCTTCGTTTAGTGATATGAGCGTTCACCTCGTTAAAATCAATTGAAGTATCATATTGTAAGAATTTAGATTGATTAAACCCTATGGTATGCGTGGGGTTAAAAGATGAGATAAGTTCAACCCTTCTAATACTGTTATCGCCTTCATCATAAAGATCAATGGCAAGATCTATCGAAATATTTTTTGCGGTTTTGCAAAATTTTTTTATCTCTTTTTTATTAAAAAAGTATGCATTGTCGACTTCAATAAAACCATTAAATAAAAAGCTTAACCGTTCATCCACAACAACATTTACTTGATAATTTTTCTGTCTTAATTCATTAATAAGAAAAGATGCAACAATTGCATCACCAATACCAAAATCGCACATGACTATTAATAATGAGTGATATTTTTCAGCATCAAAAACGGTTTGATTTAATTTTCGTTTATTAAGTTGATTTGTTTTCAGATTATTCTTAATCTTTTTAATTAAAAAATTTCTATATCGATTAAGGCGTTTGAAGCATTCAATCATTCTTTATTGTCTCGTTAGTTTTCCATAATAAATAGTTCAACAATTTTATTTTATAAAACAAATCAATCGTAATTTTCAATCGGATTTTTTCAAAAATAATCATCGATTCATACCATATTCCCGTAATTTATTGGCGATTGCAGTATGTGAAACGCCTAACCGTTTCGCCAATTTACGGGAACTTGGATATTTATCGTATAACTGTAATAAAATCTCTTTTTCAAACTGTTTGGTCATTTCATCTAATGTCTTATTTTCGATATTATCAATGCCAGATATTTTTGATGAAGTTTGCACCGGTAACTCAATATCATTGACGGTCAATTTAGTTGAAGTCAACTGAGATAGAGCGCAATAAAGGATATTTTTTAGTTGTCTTACATTCCCAGGCCATGAGTAGCGAGCTAAATAGTCAAAAACTTCATTATCGACATTCGGGGCAGGGATGCCTTGTTTATCGGCAAATTCATTGACAAACATCATGGTTAGCGGAGCTATGTCTTCTTTACGCTCACGTAATGAAGGAAGATGTAATGAAAGTACATTGAGCCGATAATAGAGATCTTTTCTAAATTTTCCTTGTTCGACTAAATCGGCTAAATCAACTTTTGTGGCACAAATAATACGTACATCAACATACACCTCATTATCATCACCAACCCGACGAAAATAGCCATCATTAATGAAACGTAATAACTTGGTTTGCATTTGGAAAGACATTTCGTCAATGCCATCAAGTAAAACCGATCCGCCATTAGCCTGTTCAAAAAAACCTTTTTTACTTTCTATTACCCCCGGGTAAGCACCGGCTGCATGACCGTAAAGTTCGCTTTCAACCACTTCGTCTGGCATTGCAGCACAATTTAATGCTAGAAAAGTCTGATCCCCTCGTGAACTGTATTGATGACAGGCATAAGCAAGCAGATCTTTACCGGTGCCAGTTTCTCCCGAAATTAATAGTGGTTCACGTTGCATCGAAAACGCTTTTGCTTGTGCAATTAATTTTTGCATGGCATTACTTTGGATCGCAAAAATGTCAAAAGCCTGACTTGCCACAACATGAATTTTAGATAATCTTTTTTTAAGATATTCTAAGGGTTGGATAATAAAAATAGTTTTTGATGTTTCGTTAACTTTTTGCAACAGATAATACTGAGCATTAAGTACAATAATGGTATCATCTAGCTCATCAACACTTTGCATCTTATCCAATTGAAATATTGTCTGAAAGTCAAACGGTTGCTGTAACGTTAACAAAGTCGATGAAAGTAACGCTTGAGCCTTGTCGTTATATGCTATCAGTCGTTTATTATGATCAATTTCAATGATGGCTACTTGCATTATAGTCCGCCCATTTTTTGTTTAGTTTCATCAAATTATTATATCGATTTTGCCAATCAGCTGTTTTGATTAAATCCTCATAGCTGATTTTGTTTTTTGTTAATAGCGATTGCGCTTTGGTTGATCTTAGGGAATGTTGTTTATCTAAACTTTCCAATTGATCTAAAATCGCAAAAGTTCCTTGACGGTTATTACACGCTAACAACAGATCACAACCTGCTGCTAATGCAATTTTGGCTCGCTCAGCGTAATTTCCCATGACAGAAGCCCCTTCCATCGATAAATCATCCGAGAAAATGACACCATCAAAATGTAATTGTTGACGAAGCACTGTTTTAAGCCAATAGCTTGAACCGCTCGCTGGTTTATCATCAAACGCTGGATAGATAACATGCGCAGGCATAATTGCATCAAGTTTTTTATCAGCAATTAACCTGGAAAATATTTGCATATCATGTTCAATTAATGATTGATTGCGATGATCAACTGGTGTTTCTTTATGAGAATCAGCAATAACATGACCATGCCCTGGAAAATGTTTACCGGTTGTTTTCATTCCTGCACTATGCATACCATCAATCATGGCTGATGCAATTTGGTATGCGATATCAACATCTTGATGAAACGAACGTGAGCCGATAGCTAAACATTCATGACCTAAATCTAATACGGGCGCATAACTCAAATCAATATCAAAAGCAATTAATTCCATTGCTAACAACCAACCGGCATCAAAAGCTAGGGACTTTGCTTGTTCAATATCATTCAGTAACGCATACGATTGTGCAGGGGGAATTAATGTAAAACCTTGTCTAAAACGCTGAACCCGCCCCCCTTCATGATCCACTGAAATTAATAATCGTTCTGGGGATACTGAACGAATCTCTTTTATTAATTCTGATAATTGTTCTACATTCTGAAAATTACGGCTAAATAAAATGACGCCCGCAACTAAAGGATTTTGTAACAGCGTTTGATCTTCTTTGGTTAAGGTCGTCCCCTCAAAATCAATTAATAGCGGTCCCATTACTCATTTGCCTCAGTTTGATTATTATCAGTTTGCGTCTTTGGCTGAGCAAAATCTTTTGAAGTTACTCTCCCTAAAATTTCGCCATTTTGGGTAGAAAGTAATTCCATTGAAAGATCAGCATCTGTACCATTATCATCATTAGGTAATTGATAAAGTGTGGTAAACAATACATATTGCGCATTGATTGATTTAGCTAACCCAATCATTTTTCCTCGAGACACAAATTTATCATCCGAAGCAATACCGATTGCTTGTTTAGCTTGATTTATTGATTGCTTATTAACAACTGAAAAAATGGGTTGCTTACTCATTAGCTGGTGTAGCGCTTCATCAATTTGATTATTTGCAACAAATTCACCTGTGCGATTTTGTATATCACTGATTAATAATACTCTATTGCCTTCAGGGATTGATGAGGATTGTAATATTTTAGTAATAAATGGCGATAAAATACTTCGCCAATCTGTTTTTTTAACAATTTGCGGTGGAGTTTCTATAATGCCTATTGGTGAATTATCAATTGGAGGAGTATCGACTGTTTTTTTGGAATCAAGAAGATGACAACTCGCCAATAAACTGACAAATGTACTAACTGCTAATAACCTTATAATTTTTCTCATATTAAATTAACCTATTAATCGCCCCAAATTTTTTCCACCGATTAGATGCATATGAATATGAAAGACCTCTTGTCCAGCATCTTTATTACAATTCATGATTAATCGATAACCACTTTCATCAATTCCTTCTTGTTTAGCAATGTTAGCTGCCACAATCACCATATGTCCAAGTAACTGTTCATCTTGTTCAGTCACATGATTAACGGTTGGAATAAGTTTGTTTGGGATGATCAAAATGTGAGTGGGGGCTTGTGGTGAGATATCTCGAAAAGCGGTTACTTTATCATCTTGAAAAACGATATCTGCGGGAATTTCATGTCGGATAATTTTACTAAAAATAGTTTCTTCTGCCATTATATTTTCCTTATATAAAACCCGATAAAAGTTAAATTTGTGAAAGCATAACATACTTTTATTATAAAAGTGTATAGATAACGTTACAATTTACAGAAACAAAAAAACAATCTAAATTGCTTACCATTTCAAAAATTCACAGTATAACGCTAAGAAATCATTAATTTTAATGCCAATACCAGTAAGAACAGCCCAAACAACTTAATCAGTTTATCCACTGAAATTTTTTGCGCTATATGGACTCCCACTTTTGCCATAGGAATACTGGCTAGCATAATGGCTAATACAGCAGGAACATAAACAAAACCAACGCAATATTTTGGTAAGGGCATTACTTGCCAACCAGAAATGATATAACCTATCGTTCCACCTATGGCAACCGGTAGCGTAAAAGCCGCTGATGTGCCGATTGCTTTACGCATACCAATACCGAATTTTTTTAGAAAAGGCACGACTAATACGCCTCCACCTACACCAACTAAAGCAGCAAAAAGACCAATAATCCCGCCCATTGCGATAAAAATACTAGTATTCAACTTTACCACTTCTTTACCGTGATTGTGAGCAACTTGGCGGGTTCTAAAAACAAATTGACTACCAACATAAATCATAAAAATGACAAAAATCCATTTTAACCAAACCCCCGGTATTAAAGGCGTAATGTAGGTTCCTCCGATTGTACCAATAATACAACCTAAAACCATTTTTTTTAAAATAGACCACTCGATATTGTGGTTTTTATTATGCATCCAACTTGAAGACAAACTCGTCCCAATGATTGTCGCTAAAGACGTGGCTATAGCGATATGGTTTGTCCAAACACTATTAAGGGTAAAGTGGTTAAGTGTAAAAATTAGCGCTGGCACAATCAAAGCGCCCCCACCGATACCAAACAGACCAGCTAACAGACCGGCTACCGCCCCAATGCAAAAAAACAGAATAAATTCTAGTATCATAAAGCGTCCTTCTGTTTTAGTGAATAAAATTAAAATCGAGATCATTAATTCAGATCTAAAAGAATATTCCAAATAATCATTTAGTTAAACATCGAAATTGTACGATTTTACAGATTTTATATTTGACAGACCACGCAAGTTTAACATGACAATGTATTCAGTCATGATCAAATAGTGACAGATGACAAAAAATCGCTTATGTTAGTAAACAATCAATGAATAAAATAAATTCTTAAAAATTAAAATGGTAAGGAGTACATCATGAAAGATCGATTAAAATGGGTTGATGAATTTTGTTTTATGGGCGAAACAGCAAGCGGACACGCCTTAATCATGGATGGCGGAATTGAACACGGCGGACGCAATCGTGGTGCTCGTCCAATGGAACTATTACTGCATGGTGCTGCAGGTTGTATGGCTTATGATATTGTTGCTATTTTAAAAACAGCTAAAAAAGATATACGGGATCTGTGGATTGATATTGATAAAACTCAAGCTGATTCTTCTCCTAAAGTTTACACCACAATTAACTTTCATATTGTTGTCACAGGTAAAAATATTGACAACGAAGCCGTCGAAAAAGCCATAAAACTTGCATCCGAAAAATATTGTAGCGCCTCAATTATGTTAGGTAAAACAGCAAAAATGAGCTACACCTATGAAATAAGAGAACACCATTAATCGTATAGATCGAAAAGTTATATATAAATAACAAGTTGATCTTAGCTGTGTAACCATTCATCCATTAACATATTGAATGTATGTTTTGATTTTATATGAGAATGGTTATGCCGCAGTTAACAAAGAGTATGCGATTTCGAGATCTGGTCATTCTCGGATTGCTTTTTATTGGCCCCGCAGCGCCGGTTGGATTATTTGGGGTATTAGATGCAATGAGTGATGGCGCCACGGCGTTAGTGTACATAGTAGCAACATTAGTTATGGGATTTACGGCATATTCTTATGCCAGAATGGCAAATGCGTTACCCCATGCCGGATCGGTTTATGCTTACTGTTCTACGGGAATTCATCCTCATGCTGGTTTTTTAGTTGGCTGGTTATTATTGCTTGATTATTTGTTTATTCCAGCTGTGGCTTATTTATTTAGTGGAATATCTCTTAATGCCCTCATGCCTGATATTCCAGTTTGGTTATGGACGGGTTTAGCAGTTATTGTGACAACAGCACTTAATTTAATAGGGATTAAAAAATCGATTAATATCACTTTAGTCATTTTAATTCTTGAAGTATTAATTTTATTAGCGATTTTAGCTATGGGAATTTGGATATTATTAACAAGTGATATTGAACGAGACTGGTTAAGACCATTTACAGGAGGACAATTATTTACTTGGGAAAAATTATTTACAGCGGTATCCATTGCCGTGTTATCGTATTTAGGTTTTGACGCTATTGCTACTTTTTCTGAAGAAAATCGTGGTGAACGTAATTTAGTTAGTCAAGCTATCCTAACTTGTTTATTCATAGCCGGATTACTGTTTGTTATTCAAATTTATATCGGTTCATTACTCAGTCCCTACTCTCCCGAGTATCTGCAAACGCATACAGAATTACAAGGAAAAGCCTTTTACAATATTGTTAACCAAGAGATAAGTCTATGGCTTGGATTGGCTTTAGGTTTAATGAAAGCAATAGGCGCATCATTTGCTGCCATGGTCGGACAAGCTGCTTCTAGCCGTTTACTATTTAGCATGGGTCGAGATAAACGCCTACCAGCAATGTTTGCGAAAGTCGGTAAGCAAAGCGGTGTACCTACCGTCGCAATTTTATTTGCGGCAATTTTTAATTTAGGCTTGGCAGCGATTGCGGCAATCAGCCCAAAAGGATTGCCAACTTTAATTTCATTTGTTGATATTGGTGCACTCACTGCATTTATTATGTTACACCTTTCAGTGATCGGCTATTTCAAGTTTAAAAGACAGAGTTTAAACCATGGGATTTCTTCCTTTATATCTGATATTTGCTTGCCTATTATCGGTATCTTGGTCTTAATACCGGTATTACTGCATATTGATAATCAAGCCAAAATAGTGGGGATTATATGGTTAACAATAGGCATTGTTGTTCTGATTTTTAATCAAGGAAAATGCCAATTAACGGCATTCACTAAAGCTAATATATAACCTAATCAACTTAAATTTTTATCAACGATGCTATAGTGTATTGAATAATAGAATGGAATATATCAAAATAATCATTAAAGACAGTTAAGGGATTATTACACTATGTTGGCGGAAATATTACGGGGAGCGATGATCTCCGGTAGTCTTATTATTGCTATAGGCGCACAAAATCTATTTGTACTAAAGCAAGGTTTATTAAAAAATCATATATTCTTTGTATCAGCTATCTGTTTTATATGTGATTTTACATTAATGTCAATCGGCATTATGGGAGTCGGAACATTTATTAGTGCCAATCCTATAATTACCAATATTCTTGCCATTTTAGGTGCGCTTTTTTTGATATGGTATGGATTTAATGCATTAAAAAGTGCGATTAAAGGCACAAGTAGTATGCAAATTGAATCTCAAGATACAAAAAACAATAGTTTACTTAAAGTCGTGCTTGCAACTTTAGCAGTAACATTACTTAATCCACACGTTTATTTAGATACCGTTGTTATTGTTGGGGGAATTGCAGGAACGTTAACCAGTGAGCAGAAAATAGCATTTTTAATTGGTGCCGTTTGTGTTTCATTTATCTGGTTTTTTGGTATTGGTTATGGCGCCAGACTTTTAACCCCCTTATTCAAACAAAAAAGAATGTGGGTGATATTAGATTGCTTGGTCGGTTTGGTGATGTTTTATATCGCTTATCGATTAATTATGTATGTTATTCAAGGTATTTAATTGACTTAAATCATTAATATACTATTATTAACCAACAAGATTGTTTCAACACTTGTGATCATTATGATGATTGCAAGTTAAGTTGAAATATTTGCAAATCCCGTCAAATTTTATTAACTAACCTGACTAATCAATTCTCTTTAATCTATGGCATAGTGGCCTTTCATTTTAAACAATGGCTATGTTTGCATTGAAAACTAGCTCTAATGCGTTTTATTACTGAAATATCTGCAAAATTAAAATCTTTAGCTTATTTTGTTGGTTAGATTAGTGGATTGATAATAAATTCAAATGAAAATTTGATCATCATAGAAAATGATGACTCGCTTTTTATATTATGCATATCAAATTCGTTCCAGACGAATTTGTCGAACGCTTGCGTTCTCATCGCTTAGATTTATCTAAATTAATCTTGTTGATTATGTAAAAAAGAAGAAAGAAAGTGGTGGGTCGTGAGCGATTCGAACGCTCGACAAACGGATTAAAAGTCCGCTGCTCTACCGACTGAGCTAACAACCCATATAAGAAAACTAAAAGTGGTGGGTGATACCGGGTTCGAACCAGTGACCCCCTCCTTGTAAGGGAGGTGCTCTCCCAACTGAGCTAATCACCCCAAATGTTTTATTACTAAAACGTCACGGTAAAGATTGGTGGGTGATACCGGGTTCGAACCAGTGACCCCCTCCTTGTAAGGGAGGTGCTCTCCCAACTGAGCTAATCACCCTTACCGTGTGGATGTGCATTATAAGGCACGTCTTATTTCAGTCAACCTTTTTTTTCATAATTTCGCAAAATTAACTTTGTTCGATTTAATTTTAATCTTATTTTGCGTAATACTTCGCAAAAATCCTTTTTTCTCATTTCTATTTAATCAATCCTTATTATGCTTGGTCACAAGGTAATTTAAAAATCATAAGTGCACAATCGATCATGTTTATCCGAAAATGTCGTATTAAAATATATATTGAACCCCAGTGGTTGAAGTATCAAATTATCTATTTGGTTAACACTCAAAAACCAAAACAAAATGAGACAACTGTTAACTACCCTTATCAAAACTTCAATGATGTTGAACAATTAATTCTTGAGCTGAAAACCCGGATTCCAAAACAATCGGTTTTTGAACTCTATCTAAATGAAAATGATGTCCAAACCAAACAACTCAAACTTCCACCACTCAAATTAGGCTTAGGCGAACTAGCTTTATATGTTGAAGCATCGATTTATAAATTATTTGAACTCACTACTACAAACGTCTGTTATGATTTTATCTATTCTGCTAACAAACCTTATCTTAGCGTGACAATATGTAAACGTGATTATGTCAATGAATGGCTAGATTTATTTAAAAAACACAATTTAAAATTACACTTGATTGGTGGAGTAATTAATGAAGAGATAATCAATTTTTTACCTTGGCGACAAGAAAAACAGAAAAAACAGAAATTTTCGTTACTTGTCACTATGGTGTGCGTAATGGGTATCGCTTGCTGCATAATGGGTTATTTATGGCATCAAACGCAACTTAAGCTCAGCCATTACACCCTATTAAATGCCAAACAGCAACATAGCGAAAAACAGTTAACTCAACAATTAGCAACCTTTATTCCTAAACTGTCGGTTAGCCAACAACAAATCTATCACCTTTTAACACTACTTTCAGAACAATTACCACCTGTTATATGGTTAGAATCATTCCATTATCAACCGCAACAAGTAATGATTTCCGGTTATAGCTTTCGTCATATCGAGATTATCAATTTTAATCAAACTTTATTACGGCACGATAACATCTTAACAAGTCAAATTTATGACATAACCAGACAAGAAAACAATTTGTCATTTAAAATGGAAATCACATTTAATGAAGAGTGATTTTTTTAATCGCCCACTTTGGCAACAATATACTATCGGTTTTGTTACTATCATCACAATGATCATCATTAGCTATCTATTTTTCATTGAGGATATTGCTAATCAAGCCAAACAGCAATTTAAACAGCATCAGATTCAGAGTGAAAAAATAAAACAGCTACAAACTCAAATTGACCGATATCAAACCCAAATGAATAGATCATTCATTTTACTTTCAGAAAAAGATTTTGCTCATGCGATTACACAAAACCAGTTAACTTTACATGCATTCAGATACTATCGAACGGATAATAAAACGATGTGGGATATTGAGCTACATGGACAATTTGCTAATTTTCTAAACTTATTATCGACCTTTAACCACAATAGCTATTATATTGATTTATCTGATTTTAGGATTATTCGACAACATAATTATCTAATCATTTCGTTTACATTATCTTTCGATCAGGAAACAACATGAATCATTATTTATTCTCTAGCTTAATTTTTATCATGATGATTTGCTTTAATGCTGATGCAAATAACCGTTTGGCACGTGATCCATTCAATCAGACTGATTCGATATCGTGTCACGAACAAACAGACCAATTATTAGCACAAATACAAAGATGGCAACTAAAGGGAATCATACAATCACAGGACAATAATTATTATCAAATCTGGTTAACGTCAACACAGCAATGGTTAGCCATAATGAATAATGAAATTCCTCCAATATTATTGCCTTGGCAAATCAAAACGCTAACGAATGAAAACATTGTTTGGCAAGCAAATCTGGCTCAATATTGTCAAGAAAGTATTGTCTGGACGATGCCATTAAACAAGTAATATGAGGGAATTACCGCATGGCTAACATCCAATATTTTTTATTAAAACACCTTAAAAAATGGCAAATTATTATCACTGTTTTATTTCTTATTCAGGTCAATGCGAGTTTAGCAACTAACAGTCAATTATCTAAGGTTAACCATTCGGAACTTATCACGTTAAATTTTTATCAAACGGATATTGGTATTATTTTGCAAGCATTAGCTGATAGTAAACAACTTAATATGATTATGACCGAAGACGTTGCACAAAAACAGACTATTAAGCTTCAAAATGTCGATTGGCATAAAGCATTAATGATTATAATCAATAGCGCTAACTTACAAGCCAAAATTGATGACAATATCTTATTTATTTCAAAAGCAGAAGATCCCGAACAGATTAATCAAAAACAACGATTAGATAAATTATCACTTGAACAGCGTTTACCCTTAAATACTTTACCTATACGTATTCAGCATGCCGATTTAAACACATTATTGGATACCATCCATAAGCAAACGCTATTGTCAGAACGTGGTAAAATTATTGTTGATAAACGGACTAACTCGCTTATCATCACTGATATTCCCCCCAAATTGACAGCGATTAAAAGTCTTATCACATTGTTGGATAAATCAGTACCACAAGTCCATATTTCCGCTCATATTGTCAATATGAGTGATGAAAGTATGTCAGAACTGGGGATTAAATGGGGTTATTTGGGGCAGCCTTCACAGTTAATCAATAAGTTCGATGTAAAATTAGGCGCTGCCAGTTCAACGGCTAATCTGGGCTTTAATCTTGCGAAAATTTCTGGCAGTTTACTCAATTTAGAATTATCTGCACTACAGGCGGAAAATCAACTTGAAATTATTGCCAGTCCTAACTTACTAACCGCCAATCAAAATATGGCTTCAATTAAACAAGGCACTGAAATTCCTTACGAAGTATCAAGCGGTAGCAATGGCTCGACTTCTATTGAATTTAAACAAGCCGTTTTAGGATTAGAAGTAACGCCTAAAATCATTGGGGAAGAAAGGATGATTTTAGATCTCCATATCACCCAAAACACGGCTGGGCAAGCGATTAAACGCAGTGATGGCGGTGAAGCACTCGCTATTGATACGCAAGAAATTAAAACCCAAGTTAAGGTAAAAAGTGGCGAAACAATTGTACTTGGCGGTATTTTTCACCAAATAAATAGCAAAAACGATCATCATGTACCTTATGTTAGCCAACTCCCTATTATCGGTAGTTTATTTAAATACAAAAATAAAAAGCAACAAAAGCGAGAATTAGTCATTTTTATTACACCGCAATTAGTTGAGTAAATGAATACAGAGTTGTATCATACCCTAAATTTTATATTTTACTTTGAGGTCAATAAAGAATTCAAAGTATTGTTTTTTAAATCATTGTGATTTTCACTTTTTACACTAGTAGAGAATATTATGTTTCATGTTGTCGCTTCGGATTTAGATGGCACCTTATTAACGCCTGAACACAGTCTTTCACCTTATACAAAACAAGTTTTGCAAGCATTACGTCAAAAAGGCATTCATTTTATTTTTGCTACAGGGCGACATCATATTGATGTTGCGCAAATGCGTGAAAATATGGAAATTGATGCATTTATGATAACGTCAAATGGCGCCCGAGTTCATGATAGTCATGGAAACTTAATTTTTAGCCAAAATGTCGAACCGACACTCGCCAGTCAAATCGCCCAAGAGTGTACTGACGATCCTTTAGTGTTTACCCATATTTACCGAGGTGATCAGTGGTTAATTAATAAAGAAGATACCTATTCTCTTAGTTTTCATCAAGAAAGCCGCTTTACTTATGAGTTTTTTAATCCTTTTGACTTTGAAACTGATGACATTGCTAAAATCTATTTCACAACAAGTGATGATGCCCTTCATCCACATTTAGTCAAATTAAAAAATCGGCTTGATGAAAAATATGGTGATCAAGTCAGTATTGCCTTTTCATCATTAAATTGCCTTGAAATTATGGGCGCTAATGTGTCCAAAGGCAGTGCGTTAAAAAAAGTGGTCGATAAATTAGGATTAGCGTTAAACGATAGTATTGCATTCGGTGATGGCATGAATGATTATGAAATGTTAAAAATGGTTGGAAAAGGGTGTATAATGCAAAATGCCACACCAGATTTACGACAAAAATTACCTGAATTAGAAGTGATTGGTTCAAATGCTGATGATGCCGTACCGCATTATCTTGATAAACTTTTTTCAATTAATCCCTAAGCATATTATTGATAAAAATGAAAGCAGACAAAGAACTTAACACAACTGGATTACGCTGTCCTGAACCTATAATGATGGTTCGCAAAACGATGAGAGAACTTGCTGTTGGGCAAGTTCTTCTTGTAATTGCTGATGATTTGGCAACAACGCGTGATATTCCCAGCTTTTGCCGGCATATGGATCATGAACTATTAAGTTCACAAATTGAATGCCCACCTTTCTATTACTGGATAAAAAAAATGCATTAAATGCAGGTTAACATGTCGCTAAAGATGGATATGTTTATCAATCAAAATCAAGTTGATATAAATAATATCGAAGTGTTCGCCAATCGTCAGTTGTCAAATTATCGCTCATCAAAAAAAGGGTACAGCGTTGCCCTGTACGCCTTGATTTCAAATTCAAAAAAAGACTATAACGTAGTATTAAGGGTTTTCGCATTAAATGCCATCGCTGATTATTCCAATAAATCTGATTGATATGATGAAATAAAGCTAATTCACCTGTTATTGTTTGAAAATAGCTAAGACTGCGCCACCACTCAACTACCAATAAAAAGATCACCACAAATGTATAAGCGTTAAATGATGTGTCGGCAAATAAAAATAGGCTAGCCATTATTAACAATAAATAAAAACTTGATGAAAAGATGATTTGCAAGTAAGATTGCTTAAGTTTTGTACTCCACATAATGATCATCCAAAAATAATAACGTCTAACTTTCTCATATTTTGCTAGAAATATTTTAGAATTAATCAATAATTGTGAAACAACACGCACATAGAATCGTATACGATAAATCGTTATTTATTAAAATGGTTAACTTCAAAATTACGATAGATACACTAAGATCAAATTTTTAATGTGCAATTGAAAGATGATTGAAAGATTTTTAGAAAGAGTATTTTATTTTGTTGTTCGATTAAATTGAGTGCTCAGTATTGAAAACGAACAAAGGGACTTATCACTTTTTGTCTTATGCAATTTACTATAATTAGTATATACTCATCGACCTAAAAAAAGTTATAAACCTTACAGGAAATAGAGTTTTTTTAATTATTTCCAAATTTACCTTAAATCAATTAGGTAGGAATGATTAGTGATGTTAGTTAGAGTAATAAAGTTTTTTCTCAAATTTTTTGCTGGTTGCTTACTGTGTGGCTTAGTCATCGGTATAGCTGGTTACGCCTATTATTCAAAGGATCTACCAGATGTTGCTACTCTAAAAGATGTGCAATTACAAACACCGTTACAAGTACTCAGTAAAGATGGTGAGTTAATTGCTATTTTTGGTGAACGTCGACGTACGCCTCTTAAATATGATGAAATACCTAAAACGGTTATTAATGCGGTTATTGCAACCGAAGATTCCCGATTTTATGAACACTTTGGTATCGATCCAATTGGAATTGTTCGCGCCATGTATATTGGATTAAAACAAAAAGGATTTTCACAAGGTGGAAGTACCATTACTCAGCAAGTTGCTAAAAACTTCTTTTTAACATCCGAAAAAAGTATTTCTCGAAAAGTAAAAGAAATGATTTTAGCGATCCGCATGGAAAAAGAGCTGTCCAAAGATGATATAATGGCACTTTACTTAAACATGATAAACTTTGGTTCACGAGCTTATGGCGTTGCGGCTGCTTCCTATACCTTTTTTGGTAAAACACCTGATCAATTAACTTTAGATGAAGCTGCTTTATTGGCTGGTCTTCCGAATGCGCCTTCTGCATATAATCCAATTTCGCATCCGAATAAAGCATTGACAAGACGTAACTGGGTATTGGGACGAATGTTAGATCAATCCTACATTACGCAAGCGGAATATGATGAAGCCATAAAAAAACCTCTAAATGTCAGTTATCATTCTCCACAGATCGCCTTTTCTGCTCCTTATATTGCTGAAATGGCACGGCAATTTATGTTTGAAAAATTTGGCGAAAAAGCCTATACGGACGGTTATAAAGTTTATACAACTATCTCAAAACAAGACCAAATTGCCGCAACAGAATCAATACAAAAATCGATCATTGATTACGACAAACGACATGGTTATCGTGGTGCTAATAAAATTTTATGGAAAGAAAATGAAACCGCTTGGGATGACTCAAAAATCCTCGAAACATTAAATAAATACACCTGTTATAGTGGAATTTGCCCAGCCGTTGTGCTGAAGTCTACGGATAAACAAGCATCAATTGTTTTAACTGATAATAGTCATGTTGAGATTTTGTTCGATGGCATGAAATGGGCAAGACCATTTATCAATGATAATAAACAAGGCGCTTATCCACATAAAGTATCAGACGTGCTAAAAGCGGGCCAGCTTATCTGGGTGAGAAAAGTTAACGACTTATGGGAACTGTCTCAACTACCCACTGTCAATGCGGCATTGGTTTCATTGGATTCTGAAAATGGTGCGATAAAAGCAATTGTCGGTGGTTTTGATTTTAATCTCAGTAAATTTAACCGTGCGACACAAGCACTTCGTCAATTAGGCTCAAACATAAAGCCATTTATCTATACTGCAACGTTAGAACATGGCTTAACAATGGCAACACTCCTTAATGATGCGCCAATTGTTCGAACAACAGGCAGCACGACCTGGAAACCCAAAAACTCACCACCGCAATATGCAGGCCCTTTACGTCTACGTATTGGTTTAGGTATGTCTAAAAATGTCATGATGGTACGTGCTTTACGTGCAGTTGGAATCGATTATGCAGCCACTTATTTAGAACGATTTGGCTTTCCTAAAGAAAATATTTCGCATAACGAATCGCTTGCTTTAGGTTCTGCATCATTTACGCCTTTACAAGTAGCAAGAGCGTATTCTGTTATCGTTAATGGCGGCTATTTAATTACCCCTTACCTAATCGAAAAGATTGAATACACGAGTGATAAAAGTATTATCTATCAACATCAACCTGTTATCGCTTGCCACAATTGTCAAGATGATCTCATTATTACTAACTCAACACCTCAAACCAATAATGATGTGGAAAATGCGACCAATGAATCTGGCAGTGAAGAGCCTGAACAAGCGAATCTCAGAGCCGATGATAATATCATTATTCCTGACATTGAAATTAATCATGAAAATAATAATAAGCCTATCACACCAATTTATGCACCGCATACATTAAGTAGTGATATTGCATTTATCATGAAAGATGGATTACGTTCAACGGTATTTGGTGGTTCAGATTGGCAAGGTACGGCATGGCGTGTTAAAGCTTTAGGTCGACGAGATGTAGGCGGTAAAACGGGAACAACCAATGCATCTAAAGATGTTTGGTTTTCTGGATTTGGTGCCAATATCGTCACAACTGTATGGATGGGCTTTGACGATCATCGTCGTGAATTAGGAAAAACCTTCCGTGCTGAAGGCGGTGCCAATACAGCCAATCCAATATGGGTTGACTACATGAAAGAAGCTTTAAAAGATGTGCCTGTTGTTACCGATGTTCAACCGGAAAACGTAATTAGTGTTACAATCGACCAAAAAACAGGATTATTACCACAATCTGGTGCAAACACCATGACAGAATATTTTATTAAAGGCACTGAGCCTACCCGTTATGCAACTAAAGAAGTCGGTACCGAAACAACAGATTCGGACGGTAACATTTCTGAACTATTCTAATTGAGGTATGATAATGAATGGTTCAATCAGAATAATTGGCGGAAAATGGCGAGGACGTAAATTGGCTGTACTTGACAAACAAGGGTTACGTCCGACCACAGATCGCATTAAAGAAACACTGTTTAACTGGCTAATGCCCGTTATTCATGACAGCACCTGTCTGGATTGTTTTTCCGGTAGTGGTTCATTAGGGTTCGAAGCTGCTTCACGCGGGGCTAAAAGCGTTACGTTACTTGAAAAAGACAAGCAAGTTGCAAGCCAACTCAACAAAAATAAACAGCTCATAGCAAGTAACGCTATCGATATCTACCATACAGACACCTTAAATTGGTTGAATAAACCAGCCTCAAAAAAGTTTGATATTGTGTTTATCGATCCCCCCTTTCATCAAGGTCTGGTTGCCGATACGGTAAACTATCTTGAGAAAAATAACTGGCTAAATGCCTCATCCTACCTCTACATTGAGACGGAAATCGATCACAATGTATTAAGTTATATTCCGAATAACTGGCATTTACATCGTGAAAAAACCGCCGGTCAAGTTCATAGTTATTTATTTATACGAGAAGAAATTTGATGTTCATATTATTTGGTAAGATTTTTTATTCTATAGTTTGGCTATTTTTATTCGTCAATTTAATCCACCCCTACCCCACTCCAGCTAACGTTGTTGCCTATGTTGGATTACTTATTTTTGCGCTAACACATGGTTTACAAGCTTGGATTCTATATACAACGATGACCAGCCAAGAAAAGCGAGAGGACAAATTTAAACCACTTAGACTTTTTATTTTTGGTTTTTTTGAATCACTTAGCTGGAAAAATAAAAAATAGTTAAAAAAAAATCTTGCGACCTCAAAAATTTTTTGTATAATGCTCACCACTTCTTACGAAGAATTCCAAAAAGCGGGAATAGCTCAGTTGGTAGAGCGCAACCTTGCCAAGGTTGAGGTCGCGAGTTCGAACCTCGTTTCCCGCTCCAAATATTTATCTTCAAAAATACGATAGCCTATCCAATTTATCTAAATGAAATTTTTATGTCTGTTCTATATTTCCAAGCAAAGACATTAAAATACATTCAAATAGATAACCAATAATCATTTAATTAAGTACATCTTTTCTCAAATTTAGTACTTTGGTAATCATTATCTAATTTAGTCTGATTCCACTGCGTTTTTCGTAAGTTGACCGCTTGAGGTTTTCTATTTTTTGTTTTGTTTTTTTGGTTTTATCTTTTATCAACAGTATATGAGTATAAATCGTTTAAGGAATTTAGGGATTCACTGTGCGAAAGCGAATTTTCCGTTATATACACTAAAAAAATAGTCCCAGTTTGGAGAATTAGAGACTGAATCAAGTCAGATTAACGTTTGCACTTTTAGTTTTGTTGGCTAGGTAAACCGCAGTGTAAAGATACGAAGAAAATTAAGACACATTAAAATCCCAAATTATATGATTTTCAAAAAGCGCCATAAGATAAAAGCTTCATAAACTGATTCGATATAATCAATAATAAAAGAAAATCGAGATCTATCCCATAAACTTAACATATTAAGTTATGGGTTAGAGCACTACTTAATTTATCTGACCGATAGACTAGGCGACAATTTTGATGCCTGAAAGAAAGTATAGTCAAAATCTACAAGATCATGAACGTAAAAAGGATCATTTTTCATAATATCTTTTACCTCTTCAATCGAATCACTCATTACTAAAATTATACCACCCGTTTTATCTTCTAAAAGTCCTGACGCCAAAAACTTGTTTTGAGCGAAATAATTATCTAAAAATACATTATGTTCGTCCAATTTTTCAAGGATTTCTGGCATTGGTTTTTTAAATTTTAAAGCTACAATTATCACTTTATTCTCCTTGTATAATAAAAACTAAATATCACATAGTAGGTCTCGTATCTCAAAGAAATCGCCAGATGTGATGTGAAAGTTATCAATGTTATTTAAAACATAAATCAATTCTTGCGCTCGCTGTTGGGCAGATACTATATAGCCTTCGATTTTAGATAAACGTTCAGTTAACTTTTTTAGTTCTAAAAACTGGTCTATATCTCGATTATCTAAAGCCAACACACGAGAAACAGTTGAATCAAAAAGACACAATCCGATGACTGCAAAAAATAAATGTGGATTTTCGAGTGCATATATTTTTATCATCATATTTAATGCCGCTTTAGATACAGCATATACAGACATTCCTTCTCTCGGGCGAACGCCTGCAATCGAACTTGATATTATAATTTGTTCTAACGATATCTTTTCATTATTTAGAAAAAAATCCAATAATACTTTGTAAGAAAATAGATTTACGGACATAACGTAGTTAAAATCATCAACACTCAGTTTATCTAGCCTGCTTATTTTATGGATTAAACCCGCATTTAAATATAAACGATCAATCTTCATAATTTGCTTTAAAGCAGAAAACGCTTCTAAATGTTCAATTATATTATTTGATTGTGACAAATCGACGCTATGATAGTGAAAATGCGCATATTCTTGTAGTTCATCGCAATGGGTACGAGAAATACCATATACACTGTCACCTTGTTTTAAATGATAAAGAGCAAGTTCTCGACCAATTCCCTTGCTTACACCTGAGATAAAAATATTTTTTTTCATCGTTTTAACTTCTAATTAAATTTACCCGAGCTGAAACCACCATCAACAGGTAATATAATACCTGTCGTGTATGATGATTGTTGGCTTAACAACCACAAAATACTATTAGCAACTTCTTCTGCGGTACCAAACTTTTTCATAGCAGTAATTGATAATTTTCTTTGTGTTTTCTCAGGGTTTTTTGCTAAATTTTCTTCACTATTCATACCACCCAATATAGGTCCAGGCGCTACAGCGTTAATACGGATTGAGTGAGCATCATCACGATCAATAGCACATTCTATAGCAGCAACTTGAGTTAACATATTTATCGCAGCTTTACTTACCGAATATGCAGCTTGCATTTTTAACGCTTGTAACCCTGCACAGGATGAGACATTTACGATCGCACCATTTTTGTTCTGAGAAATTAATTGAATTTCCCGCTTTAAACAATGTGCAGTTCCTGTTAAATTAATATCAATAATTTTTTTCCACTGGATAATATCAAGCTCTGATATATTGCTATAAGGAGCTGTCACCCCCGCATTATTGACAGCAAAGTGCAAGGTATTATATTTACTTTTAATCTGGTCAAAAGTGTCATTAACCTCTTCAATATTTGCTATATTACATGTAAAAAAATCACATTTACGTCTTAACTCTTTCAATTCGGGCTTATCAATGTTTCGTCCCAACACGATCACATTTGCTTTTAATTCAACGAGCCTCTGTACTAAATAAAGTCCCATTCCATTTGTGCCGCCACTCACAACAATATTTTTATTTTCAAAATCGATATATTTCATTTTAATTACTCATATTTAACTTGAGGATCTCTCAAATAATCGGGGTTAACACAACAATAAACTTGGTCTAGTTTTGGATTGCTTTTATCTTGAAAACAAAAGCCATCAAATCTACAAGCATTCACTTTACTCTTTTCATAAAATTTGGGTAACAGCCTAGGATCGGCAAACAGTGCTCTCGACATACCTATATAGTCAATTTTATATTTTTGGAGTAATTCTTCAGCATCCGCTATTGAACTGACCAATCCCGTACAGCCGATAGGAATTTTGGTTGTAAAAGACTTGATTATACTTGCACCAGAGAAAATTCGGTCTTTAATTTCTTGATGATAACCATTAAAAAAGCGATTAAATGTTTCTCCAACACACATCGAACATTCTATTCCGTCAATATTTAATTGTTCTAAATCATGAATTACTTCTTGTAAATATTCCGGTTTTTGTCCTTCCCCATTATCAAAACAATCATCAATTCCTAGACGGACAAAAATACTTAAATCATTATTTGTCTTAAGTTGAATCGCCTTAATTATTTGCATTAGTATAAGGGATCGCTTTTGAGGATTTCCACCATAGTCATCAACCCTTTTATTGGTATATGGTGATAAAAAACTACTTATCAAATACCCATTAGCGGCCTGAATTTGAATGGCTTTTCCGCCTGCCTGCTGAACTAGCCATGCAGAATGAGCAAATTCTTCGATTACAGTTTCAATATCATTTAATGACATTTCTATTACTCTATCCTCTGGGAATTTTTTTTTCATTTTTTGACAAAATTGCCCGCTGGGTGATAAAAGAGGAGAACCAGTATATTTTGAAGAACCTTGAGCGCCATAATGTTGAAGCTGAACCACGACCAATGTATTTTTTTCTTGTGCATATTCAAATATAGGCTTTAAAGCTTGCGCATGTTTTAAGTCATACAAAGCCAATCCTCTTTCATGTAAACGAGAGGATGGTGATACGGTTGAATTACCGATTTTGAGCATTCCCACACCGCCATCGATAATCTTTTTATAAAAATTGATTAATTCGCCAGAACATTCGCCTGAAGGGGTTGCTAAATCTAGCCCTATTGATGATAAAAATAGTCTATTTTTAATTGAAATCCCGCTTGCCAGTTTTAGAGACGACAGAAGGTATAAATCATTCATGTGTGTTTTTATCTCACTTCATCAAATATCCAATGCTGCAAACATAGGGCGGTGGAAAAAAGAAGTATTTATCATATTATTTAATATCAGTAATTGAGATTTAGATAAATCTTTAAATATTAGATGATGCAAATTATTATTAGCTTCTTTTACTTCAGACTGTTTTATTGAAAACTCGTACTTATCTTGTAGAATAACACTAGAAATATTTGTAATATCGTTTTCATAATCTTCAATTATAACGCCCTTCAAGGTTAGAGATACTATTTTTTTAATTAACTCATTGCCGTTATCGCTCAATACTTTTAACGAAATATTTTTATCAAAAGGATAAAAATCATGCGTTTTAGAATAATTTTCATTTCTTAAACGAGAGAAAATACTCATGGGAATAATTCCGCCAATCAAACAGAACGTTCCTGTGAGTTTACCCCTTTGATAAAACCAAGCTTTCTTTTCAATGGTTTTGGGCTTATATCTACGAACATAATCTTTATGTGAAAATAGTAATTCAACTGGATAAGACGAGACTGTATAACTTAAGAAATCGACATGGAGACTCGATATCGAGATAGAAATATCTTTGAATACATGTCCGGATAATGAATAAACATAATCATATACTGCCTGCCTCGCAGCCTCGATTAACATCATTCCAGGAACGTGTTCATGATTCTTTTTATAAAAATATTGATTTTTTGTATCATTGAATAAGAGATAAGAATAAACTGTAGCCGTACTTTGTAGTGCAGAAATTGTTTTCTTATCATTATCACTAATTGAAAGAATATCTGGTAATAACCTGCTTCTAATTATCTCTTCTAAATGTAAAGGCATAAAAGAGCCAATCAACTCTAGCGTTTCATCATCACCTTTTTCATAAAATTCAGATAACTGTATATCAGAAAAGAGTGTACAAGCGACATCTTTTGCTATTTCTAATGGTAGGGTTCTGAGTATATACACATACTGATCTTTATATTTACACTGTTTATAAACAGATCTAAATAAGTGCTCCTGCTCAGGATTATGTAGTATTAAATCATTAAAATCATTCTCTGCAATTTTATTAATTAATACAATATTCGGTTCATAAATAAGTACATCTTCTGTTTCTGATTTATGAACTAAATTAGTATCAACAAGCTTTTTCTTGTACATCTCCATTCCCTTTTAAGAATTAATATTTTCAAATAATTTATAAACAATATATGGATGTATAATAGAAACAGGAACCATATATAATCTTCCCCAAAAATTATGAAACTTAACAGAAGTAATGAGGTATAATTTTTTTTTATGATCATTAGTTTCAATAATACGAAGACATACACATACATCGAGATGAAAATCCCTTATAATTAATGTAAACGTATCTCTTTTTTTCTCAATAATTGTGAAAAAATGAACTGTACTACCTATATCGGGTTCTTTTTCTACCAGATTATCAAATCCATTAATAGGTTTGATTCCGATAATTTTTCCTAAAAAATCTCTAATTTTAAACAGTCCTACCAACCATTTTGGTTGATAGGATGTCATCATTTTATAGACCTCGTATGCAGTAATATTTTTACAAACATCCAGACACTGATAGCTTAAATAATCAACCTTTTCATCTATTAATGTTATGTTATTCAACAAACTATTGAGTAGTTTAATAGTAGCCTTTTGCTTTTTTTTCATAAGCTAACTCAATTAATTTTTTATATTGTTTTTCCTTAGGAATATATTCTGAAAAAATATACTTTTGGTAATCTTTAAAAATATCATCCAATTGAGCCTGTTCTTTAATAAAAGCTGAACCGTAAATAAAAAAAGGATAGGTATATATACCACCAACATACTCAATTGTTGTTTGAAAATTTCTTAATAATTCATTAATAGACACTCCTACAACACCGCCTGGGGTATGCATCTGTTCAGTTCCACCGATAGAAACAATGATACTGAACTGCTTTCCAATGAGTTTCGTTCCCAATTGCTCTCCCTTTCTGCCATACGCAAAGCCAGGAAGAAAAACTTCATCAATCCATTTTTTTAATATTGCAGGGTAAGAATACCAATACAACGGGAATTGAAAGATTACTCGTTCAGAATTTGATAAATGAAATTGTTCATTTGCTATGTTAAAGTAATTATCTATACAACATTCTGATATATTGCGAATAATCAGATTTTCTGATGTGAATGGAGTTAATTTTTTTATTAAAGTTCTATTAACAATAGATTCATCTAAATTTGGGTGAGCAAGCAAAAGTAATGTTTTTTTCATTAATTATATTCCATAAATTTAGCCAACCATAATATTTCAGTTAACTATTTATAACTAATTTGATTAATCAAATTTTATTATCATTATAATGTAAATTGATCATATTTACTACAACTATTGTTGTGAATATTAAACTTTTTAAAAATTTATAATTATAAGTATTAATATTTTTAAACAACATTATTATAAATATTAATTTTTTTAAAAAAAATTATTTAGTTAAACAAGTTGAAGAGAGAATGATTTAATATATTGAGAAAAATAGAAAAAAATTTTATTTAACATTATTAAAGACAAAGTTATTTGCACTTGTAAAAATCAATTTCAAGTGATCAGACTTAAATGTGCTCATTTTCCAATTTAACCATGTCGATGTTCAACATTTGATAATGAATTTTTAGATTTTGATATGATTGAATTCATGGCTTTTGTGGAGTATCTGTTGCACATACTAGAAATCGATGACCATCAGGATAATTACCTACAAAAGCATAATCAAAATAAATCAATTGAGGGGCAAATTCAACTTTAACATCTAATTTTTTCATGCTGAATAAATTTCATCGACCTCATTTTTAGTGACATTGCCGCAATGATTGCCTTATAGAACAATTACGTTGGCAAAATAAGAACTGAATTTATCTTACTCTCACCCAATATTTCGTCGTAAACTTGCAATGCCAAACGTTTGCTTTACTAATATTATTTTGTTTGCTAAACAACTAAAAACTATTTGTTGTTTTAAAACCACCCCCACCTGATGAGGAACTCGATCTAAATCCACTACTTCTTGAAGAAGAACTCCTTGACGAAGAACGGCTAGAAGATGAACCACTTACTGACCAACCTGATGAATGCGTTTCTTGTCTTACTACTCTATAGGCTAACAGTGTTTGAATGATGCTTTCAGGAAAAACACGACTATTAAATAATGTATTCAATAAATCATCAAGTTTTGATGATGATATGTTAAATTCATAAAGAGAACTTGGGATATTATTTTCTTTGAATATATAAAGTGCTTGTTCAAAGCGATGATAAGTATTCTCTAATTCTCTAATCGTTTTTAGTAAAGTGATAAGATGGGTTTCCGTATCCTTAATTTGTTGGTTTAGTTCTAAAATCCTTTCTAACAATGCATCATCTTCTTTCGATTGAGTCTGCAAAGTCAAATCCGCTAACTTATTAAATGTTTGTTCTTGGAACAATTTAGCAAGTTGATTTGAAATCGTTCTAAACTGAAAACTTTCGCCTTTTCGAACTTCTTCTAACGTATTTTCAGTCTCCAGCTTTTGTTTTTTATAATCAGCTAAATATTGCTCAGTTTGAGCTAATTCGGTTTTTGTCTCGGGTAATTTTAAGCTTTTTTCAACTTCATATTCTTTTTGTTCTTTCTGTTTCGAAATTTGTTCGTATACGTTTTTTTTATTTTCAAAACGCAATTTAGACTCTTTTATTAACGCCTCAAGTATTATCTGATTTTTGTAGTTTTCAGAAAAATTTACAAATCTGGCTACCCAAGCATCTAACTTACGAAATATCCCAAAAGCTTTATAATTACTTTCACCAAATCGGCGATTAACCAAATAGTTGTAATAACGATTCTTATGATATTGTGCTAATTTGGTTATAAATTCTTGTTTTGACGCATTATAATTTTTTGTTTCGGAGGTTAACGCTAGTTTAGCTTCGTTATAATGATTAAAAATTAAAACATAATCAGCATCACTTTCAAGTTGCATAATCTTCTTTGTTGTTAGCTCATCTAATCGCAATAGCACCTCTGCCATTTTTTGATTATAGTCTTCAATGACATGATCTAATTGACCCGATTTATCTTCTAAATTACGGCATAACTCTTGTAATTGTCGGATGAACTTTTGAATCTGAAAATCATCATTTTTAGGCGATTCTAATAAATAAATCGTTGCTATCTTCTGATATTTTTCGACCTGTTCATTTTTCATATCCACAATTTTTTGACGAGAATCTTGCAACTCTTTTTTCGCTTTTGTTAATGAAACATTTACACCCGAAAGTTTATCCTCAATATTTCTTTCAATTTTTTTAGGTTGCATTTTTTACCACTCCAAAATCCGTCCTGACTTAACCGAATTTGGGCAAATGAACGTTAAACGTCCTTTCGGTTTATTGCATAATTGGTTATTATCAATATGCCCATCATCAATTTTATCCGCTCTGACACTATTATAGGCTTTTTCAGTTACTTGCTGACCAAACATATCCACAAATTCTGTTTCGCCCGTTTCGATACTTTTTACCCATAACGAAGTGGTATCTCCATTCGGCAATGTTGGAGTAACAATAATGTACCAAGATTTTCCATTCGTATTTTCGTGTGTCCGCTCAACACCCGATTTATAATACGGGTTATCAACAATCGTTAACGTCAAATTAGTTTGAGCCAGCTTAAGATAATAAGCTATCATTTTTTGATAGTTTTCTACATTATCAAAACTAAGATTTTTTAAATCTGCTTGTAAAACATCTTGTAATGCAACCACAGGCCCCATATCCGAATTAGGCACATTAAGTGCTAAAAAATGATTATTATCAGCTTGGATTTTATTTGCTATCGCCTTTGCCCTATCGATAGAATTGTAGAGCATTTCAATTTGACTAAAATCGATAACCTGTTGTCCTTGATTCAGATTGTCAATAACTGAATCAACCGCATGTTGTAATACAGGATACTGCTTACTTTCCTCAATAAATTGGTCACTTTTAATTAATTCTGCTAATCGTTTATCATCTTCAAGTAATCTATTTAACGTTTGCATTTGTAAACGTATTTCAGATAATTTATCACTTACGGTAAGACTGGTCTGCTTGAATTTATTATATGTTTCTTGTTCACTTTCGGTAATAAAAGAACCTGCAACCGTTGGTTTAACCAACGTTGGAATCAAATCTTGATTAAGCAGACTTGCAATAGAAGCTTTTAATTTTTTGGCGGGAATCTGTGCATAATGAATAGGATAATTATCAATTTTGGTAAACTGATTTTTTAACTCAGTTAAGGTGTTTTTAGACGTTAAAATTTGACTATAATAGTTATCGATGTTGGCTTTGATATCTTTTGTCACACTTAATTTACTGTAAACTGCTATGACAGAAAAAAACAAAAAAACACTGACAACTATTGATATCACCTTTCTTTTAATATAACAGCGAACCAACAAATGCTGAAACCAAGAACGCTTAGGGGCATTAAAACGTAACCGATGATCAAACCATCGATTAATGCCTTCTTCAATGATTTGATTATCGACAATTTGCCCTTTAGCTTGATAATAGGATTTAATACTTTCTTCTAAATTACTCCGTAATTTATCGCGATCCAAATGCTCAAGTAATAGTTGCTGTTTTTGGTAAAGCTCATCAATTATTGCCATTGCACCTAATTGATCACTCAGTTTAATATCCTGCATCAACCCTCAACCTTCAAAATGATATTATTAAAGCGTTGTTTTCCTTCTTCAACAATTCGATCAATTTCTTTGGCGTTATCAATCGACTCATTTCTGAGTTCTGCAATTAATTGTTGGCTTGATTCTTGGTAATTAACAATTGATTCGACCAAAGCTCGCAATGAATCCGCTTTAATGGTTGAGCCATAACCTGCTTTTAAACCTTCCTCTAGTTGTTTATTACCAGAAGTCGCAATGCTTTCAATACCTTTACTCATACCTTCTTTCATTGCCTCTAAGGTTTTCGTACTTTCACTTAATCCTGTTAATGAAGTAATTGAAGCACTCAAAGCAGTAAATACAATTTCATTGGTTGAAAAAAAGCTAACACTTTGTTGATAAACACGTTCTTTCACAGAAGTAGTTTGCTGTAATCGGGCAAAGACTGCTTCGGCAGAATTATAAGAAACAGTTAAATTATTAGCGAGATCTAACACAATTTGATAACGACTATCTTCTTGTTGAACATTACGTAATGCTTCATCTCGTAACAATTCTAAGCGAGAACGTGCGACAGGGTCTTCAGCATTAAAATTATCAACTTCAGCAATAGCTTCTGTTAATTTTTGTTTGCAGTCATCAAGGCGAGCAGTAGCAATTTGCAATACTTCTTGCGCTACGATTTGAGCTTGTTTTAAACCAAAACGGAAATCTTGATAAGCATTTAAAATAACATGTTCACGTTGAACCTGATTACCAGTTTCTTTCGAAACCTCTAAATAGGTTTTCTTAATCAAGTTAAATCGATCTGGAATAGAACCACGTTGAAAGGTCATCCAACCCATTTTGATTTTTTCGATAAAATCCAATTTACCGTCATCCAGCCAACCCAACATTTTTTCCATATCCGTACGAATACTGTCAAAATGGCTGACAATTTTGGTATAGCGATCTGAAACGTGTACACCGTCTATTTGCTCCCGAACCACTTCATTAAATGCACTTTGCTGTTGAAGTGTTCGCGCAATGGCAATAATACGATTTTTATCAATTTCAGCAATATTGTCTAATAGTTTTAAAATCGGCGCATCGGCTTGAGGCTTAATCATAATTCCGATTTTATTTAACAATTGTACAGCTCTATCTACATATGAAACAACCTGACTAGACATCCTTTTTATTCCTTTAACCATTTTATCTTTAATATTAATCGCTTAAGCGAGCTGGTTAAATTATATCTTAATAAAAAACTAATCACAATTTGTGATTGTTTTTTTAAATAAGGGAAGGTTAATAAATAAATTTTATAATAAAAACGCCACCACCGTTTTGGCATAATATCCCTAATATATTTCAAAAACATGAACTAAGATTTAATCTTTGTTTAGACATATTGCCATTTTTGATAATGGGAGTAATTGACTATCGCTGACAATAAAATTGTAGTTAGTTTTTTTATAATAAAAGACTAAGAAAATGGATTAAATTTATTAGATAAAAAAATAAACTATTTAAATGAATATCAAAAGTAAACAATTTAACTAATCATGATTGCTTATTTTTTGATTGCCAATTTTATTGCTATATGGTAAAAAAAGCTTAGTTACTTCTTTTTTAGTTTTATTTCTTTAAGTAAAAAAACAAACAAATTACAATTTTACACTTTCCCATTTTTAGTAATATAAACTGTTTTCATATTTAGCATTAACAATAATCTGTTGCTAGTCAAAAAAATCGTTTCCAATTATTAGTTATATAAGTAGGTATATGTTCAAAAAATTAAGCCCTCTTTGTTTTTTAACATAATTGCCAGATTCACGTAATGAGTTCTCAGCTGTCATTTTCAACTATTTGCTCTGTCGATTCAGAGTTCTGTTTAATTGTTAATATAAATGAGAGATTACCATGAATAAAATATATAAGTTGGTATGGAATGCACAGCGTCAAGCTTTTATCGTAACTTCAGAAAAAGCACAATCTAAGAGTAAATTATTTTTCACCAATTTACTGTCAATAACAACATTAACGTTAGCCTCGATTTCCATAAGCTATGCACAATGTATTGATAATCTTTCAGACAGTAATACGAATTGCCAGCAGCAAAGTGATCAACAACCATACGACAATCATCAAGTTAGCCAGCAAACTCCAAAATATTTTCAATATCCTTACTCAATAACTAATTTAAACAATTCGGTAGAAATCACACTGCCAAATCATATTGAATCGAATGACGATGGTTATGATTACTCAAGTAGTTCTGATGTCGATAATTTAACTGTGAATCAGCCAGCGGGTGAAATCATTGGCGGTAAATATGGCATTAACATCAATCATAATGGTAAAGGCTCTACAAATCTTACCATTTCTGGCAGTGTTATTGGAAAGACAAATGCGGGGATACAAGTCACACATGCAATTGATGCCCAAGATTTAAATATTACAGAATTAGTTGGTGCTAATATTCATGGACAAGAATTTGGTATCCAGGCAATAAATAACGGGCGTGGGGTAACAACAATTACCACCTCAGAATCCGTGATCGCTGATAAGGGGATTGCTATTAATGTGGAAAATAACGTTGATACTAAAGGTTTAAATATCACGCAATCGGCTGGCGTCATTCATGGTATATTAGCGATTAGAGCTATGCATAATGGTAAAGGTTCATTGAACATCTCAACGTCGGGAGAAGTCATTTCTGACTCAGGAGATGGAGTCTTCGGAATCAACAATTCAAACGCAAGTGATATTACTATTGGTCAATATGGCGGTTCAATCAAAGGTGCTCTAAATGGGATTTTTGCTAATAATGCAGGCAACGGTTCAACTACAATCACAACGGCTGGAAACATAACAGCACAAACACAATATGGCATATTCGCTCATAATGATTACAATACTCATGACTTAACAGTTACCCAGTCTAATGGACATATCACTAGTCAATCCCACGGTATGAAATTGGAAAACTATGGTAATGGTTCAACAGTCGTAACCACGTCGGGGGATATTATTAGTCAGGAAGGAGATGGGATAATAATCGATAATTTAAGCAATACCAAAAAACTTACATTTAACCAATTAAAAGGCAGTATAACTGGTTATCATCAAGGTATTAATTTAATCCACACTGGTAATGATGCTATGTCAATTACCGCCAATGGGGATATTATTGGTCAACAATCAAATGGTATAGCCGCTTTTGGCGCTGCAAATACTCAAGAATTAACTATCAATCAATTGAAAGGCAATATTATTGGTTACACTGTTGGTATTTTTGCTCAAAATCGCGGCACAAATTCAACACTGATAACCACTTCTGGTAACGTAACAGGACAAAATTTAAGCGGAATATCTGTTCAGAATGATACTAATACGCATGATATCACCATAAACCAAGCATCCGGTACAATCCATGGGAATTTAAATGGGATTGAAACTTTCAATATGGGTAATGGCACAACGCTAATTACAACTGCAGGTGAAATAACCTCAAGCTCATCAAGTGGTATCTATTCGATGAATTATAACAATGCGAAAGATATTAATGTGATTCAATCAATTGGAAGCATTTCTGGAAAAAACTATGGTGTTTATCTTGATAATAACGGTAATGGTTCAAGCTCTATCACTGTAGCTGGCAACGTTACTGGCGATAGTAAAGATGGTTTATTTGTTAATAATCATACTAATACTAAAAATCTAACCGCTAAACAATCTTCGGGTATGATTCAAGGAAAAGAGAATGGTATCAATTATAACAATTCTGGTAATGGCTCAACCTATATAACAACTTCAGGCAGTGTAAGTGGTGAAGAAAATGATGGTATATATGCAATTAACGATATTCATACACATGATTTGAATGTTATGCAAACGAAAGGTAGCATTAATGGATATCTAAATGGAATCAATATACAAAATAAAGGCAGTGGCTCAACATCAATAATTTCATCGGGTGATGTGGTTGGTAGCCAAAAAAATGGTATTCATGCATTAAATGATCAATCAAGTACTAACTTTGTTGTTTCGCAAACATCGGGATTGATTAAAGGGTTACTTTATGGTGTGTACATTGAAAATAATGGAACAGGATCAACATCAATTAATACATCTGGAGATATTGTTGGCGGTCAAGAAGACGGCCTTTATGCAGTAGGAAATGATAATACACAAGAAATAAAAATTGGTCAATTAAACGGCAATATCACAGGATCAAATCATGGCATTAATATTTTAAATAATGGTCAAAATTCCAGTACCATTACCACATTAGGTAAGGTTAATGGATTAGAAGGTCATGGTATTAATGCTATCAATAATTCTCATGCTAAAGATCTGACCGTGATTCAATCATCTGGCGAAATTAATGGTAAATTAAATGGCATAAAAATGCTCAACAATGGAACACGTTCAACCCTAGTCAGTATAGCCAGTAACGTTACCGGTAACTCGCTTGATGGAGTAGAAGTTATAGGACAGTCTTCAACCAATAATTTGATATTTGGACAGATAAAAAACAGTGAAATTAAGGGATATATTAACGGCGTTAATTTATTAAATAATGGACAAGGTTCAACAGGATTAAAAGTGGCAGGGAAAATAAATAGCCAAACCCGAGATGCAGTCCTTGTGGTTAATGATACCAGCACGAACAACCTTTCGTTTAAACAAGAGAAAGAAGGCAATATAGAAGGCGCTTTAAATGGTGTTTACCTCACCAATCAGGGACGTGGATTTACGCATATTGTTAATGAAGGTTCAATTCTTTCTAATGGTGGTAATGGTATTTTCGTGGTAAATAAAAATTTGACACAAAGCCTCAAAATTGAATCGTCTGGTAATATTAAAAGTTTTGATAATGGTATTAATGCCCTAAATGAAGGAAAAGGCTTTACCTCATTATCATCTTCATCAAATATTACAGCTAACATGGGTTCAGGAATTCATTTAATCAATGGCGAAACAGCAACCGATATGACAATTACTCAATTAAATGGCGTAATCTCAGGTTTTGATAGTGGTATTAAAGCGATAAATAATGGTTCAGGCTTCACGCAAATTGATATATCGGGCAAAGTGATTAGCCAAGATGATGTATCGGGTAATGGTATTTATACCTCAGGTAAAGAAAACGCGAAAACCTATATTAATCTTAATCAAGGTGCTGATGTTTCATCAGCCAATAATATTGCAATAAGAAATGAATTGACCGATTCTATCGTCTCATTAAATAATGGTTCCAAAGTAAGTGGAGAAATCAGATTAGGTTCGGGCAATGATACCTTGATCATGAATCAAGGTGCTGATATTTCTGCACTCACTATCATTGATGGTAGCGAGAAAAAAAATCAAATCAGGCGTGCATCTGAACTTGATACGCTCATACTTAATTTACATCTTACTGGTTCTTCAACCTCTGATGGTGCCATTAATAATGTTGCTATTTATAATTGGGAAGATATCACACTTAAAAATACAGGTAGATTAACATTAACAGGTGATCTTAACACCAATAAGCTAACGCTTGAATCTGGTGCAGTAGTTGATCTTCAACCTTCTCTTCATCAAGTTAAGGTCAATGGTAACGTCTACAATGGTGGAACGATTACTTTAAGTAACGCTTTTGCCGGCGATAACATGACAATAAGTGGTGATTACATAGGTAATAATGGTAAATTAATAATAGACACGGTTGTTCAAGACAGTGATAGTCCAACAGATAAATTAATTGTAAACGGTAACACATCGGGCAATACATTTATCAGCATCAATAATATTAATGGATTAGGTGCGGATACAGGTAATACGAATGGCATTGAAGTCGTTCATGTTGATGGTACGAGCACGAATGATGCATTTAGCATTGAAAATCAACATATCGATGTGGGTGCTTACGAATATATCCTATATAAAGGCGATATTAATAAACAAAATAATAATTGGTATTTACGATCATTTCTGATTAAAGATCCAGAGCAACCAACCAATCCGGACAACCCAACCAACCCCGAAAATCCGACTAATCCGGATGACCCGAACAACCCAGATAACCCTACAGAACCGACCGATCCGAGTATCGATCCTGATCCGCAAGATCCTAATGTCACACCTGGAACAATAACATACCGAAAAGAAGTCCCAATGTTTGCAGCCATTCCCGCCCTATTACGTCAAGCTGATAATATTATGCAAGGCAATATGCATCAACGTATCGGTAACACGCCATTTTTAGATTCACCGATGACTTGGGGCCGATTCATTAATAAACGAATCAATTTACAACAGAGCGGTATAGCTAACGCACATAGCAAAGGGAATTATACAGGCTTACAGTTAGGTAGTGATATTTTGCAGAATGAAGAATGGCGTATGGGGGCTTATTTTGGTTATTTGCGTGGAGATTTAAGTGTTGATGGCTTTGCGAGTGGCAAAAATGGTCGAGTGGGAAGTAACAAAATCGATTCATACTTTTTAGGTGCATATGGTACCTATATGCAAGACAATGGCACATATGTGGATATTGTTTTACAAGGTGCGCATCATAATACCGATGTAAAACCGAATGGAAATAAAAACAGCAAACAAAAAGGATACGGGTTTAGTGCATCGATCGAAACAGGCAAACCATTCAATTTATCGGATAGTGGCTGGAAATTAGAACCACAAGCTCAGATCATTCACCAATGGTTAAATTTGGATGATAGTCATGTAAAAGGAAACACCAAAATTAAACAAAGTCACATCAATAAATGGTTATTCCGTGTTGGTGGTCGATTTGAAGGCCTATTCCAAACCGAAACCGGTATTTTACGTCCCTATGCAAGGGCGAATTTATTCTATTCACCTAATGGCGCCGATCGTATTAACTTTGCTAGCCAGAGTGCATCGACAAAATTCAGTAATGGCGCAAAATACCTCAGCTCAGAAATTGCCCTTGGTGGCAGTTATGAATTAAACAATCAAATGAGTATTTACACTGAAGTGGGGCATACATGGACTAATGGTGGAAAAGCAAGAGTTAAAGCACCGTTCAGTAGTTCAATAGGTATTAAAGCCAATTGGTAAAATTACTTAGCATTCTAAATCAACAACAGATAAAACCGATAACGTTGTTCTTATCGGTTTTATCTTTATATTTGTTCACTACTTTCATTATTTAGCCCAACTCATTCATCCAATCGATAAAAAATAAAACACATTTTCAAACTTTTCTCATAATAATCGTTGTTGTCGAATAACCATTAAAAATCTTTCTTAAATCACTGCGTAATTAATCTTAATAATTATCTCAAGCACTATATAAAAAAACATTATGATAATGATTATTTTCTATAAAGATACCAATGAATTATGGTACTGTTTCGGCTTGTTATACAGATTTGTTTCAAAATAGGAAAACAATTATGAGTCAATCATCCAATCCATTAGTTCGTTTCTATCTGAAAGTAGGATTAATACCACAGATACTATTAGGATTAATTTTAGGCATTATTTTAGCTGCCGTATCAAAAGAAACTGCCCTAAATATGTCTTTGATTGGAGAACTATTTATCAATGCGCTTAAATCTGTTGCGCCAATATTAGTTTTGATTCTTGTTATTGCCTCAATTGCCAATCACCAACAAGGCAAACAAGCAAATATGAAACCCTTAATTGCACTTTATTTGACAGGAATGATGTTAGCAGCATTATTAGCGACAGTTGCCAGCTTTCTATTTCCGTCGCAAATCTCATTTGGTGATACGCTTGAAAATTTAACCTTTACTCCACCTAATGGCATTTCAGCGGTATTAAAAACCTTATTAGAAAAGATGATCGATAACCCAGTTAGTGCCCTTATTAACGCCAACTATATTGGCTTAATTATATGGGGGGTGGGCATTGGTTTAGCCTTAAGGCACTCAAGTGAAACAACCAAAACCATGATGAATGATCTATCTTATGCTATCTCATTTATTGTGAGAATTATTATCCGTTTTGCGCCTTTAGGTGTATTTGGACTTGTAGCATCAACATTGGCAAAAACAGGCTTTGGCGAATTATTAAAATACGCACATTTACTTATTGTATTAGTCGCTTGTATGCTAATTGTTGCATTAGTGATTAATCCCCTTCTTGCATTTCTGGTTATGCGTAAAAACCCTTATCCATTAGTATTTACATCTTTAAAAGAAAGTGCGATCCCTGCCTTTTTTACCCGAAGCTCTGCCGCCAATATTCCTGTCAATATTGAAATCTGTAAAAAATATAAAATGGATGAAGACACCTATTCGGTTGCGGTACCACTTGGTGCTGCGATTAATATGTCTGGCGCAGCAATCACAATAACCGTTCTGACACTAGCAACAGTAAACTCAATGCCAGCAAGTGCAAATATCCATGTCGATATCTACTCCGCACTTCTACTGTGTATCATTACGTCTATATGTGCTTGTGGTGCATCAGGTATTGCCGGTGGCTCACTGCTTCTTATTCCAGTTGCCTGTAGTATGTTTGGCATACCGAATGAAATTTCAGCAAAAGTGATTGGTATTGGCATTGCAATAGGTGTCATTCAAGACTCCGTTGAAACCGCATTAAACTCATCCAGTGATGTAGTGTTTATCGGTGCGGTATCATCAGCAGCGCAAAAAAAACAATCGGCATTAAACTAAAATTTTATTTTTTATGAAGGATTATTTAAAAAAATTAATCAGATAAAATACTTCGTTTTATAAATATCCCCCCAAAGGCATGATAATCTACCCCTTATCATGCTTTGCGATGAAAATCATATTTTTTTCAGAATGCTATTAACACAATTGACTTTTGTGTCTAAAGCCAATATGCATAATAAGATTGCTTTTATCAAAACGACTATTTATTATGAGAATCTTTAAACGATTCAACTACTCCATATACATCACTATGTCAACACAGTCATTCTCAAAAAAAGGTAACGACACTAAAGCAGCATTGATCCGTAGTGGCATGGCGTTAATGACAACTTATGGCTATCTATCCTCAAATCTAGAAAGCATATTGAAACAAGTTGGCGTACCCAAAGGGTCATTTTATTACTACTTCAAAAGTAAAGAAGATTTTGGGCGAGCCATTATTGCATCTTATGATAGCTTTTTCAGTCATAAATTAGATAAACATCTAACCGACAGCTTAATATCATCACCACTGGCTAGAATCAAAGCTTTTTATGAAGATGCAAAACAAGGTATGGCAAAATATGATTTTAATCGTGGTTGTTTAATTGGCGAATTAATTCAAGAAGAATCGTTATTACCGGAAGGCTATGTACAACTACTTGAACAAATTTTACAAAATTGGCAGGCCAAATTAGAAAAATGCTTATTACAAGCGCAACAATGCGGAGAACTAAGTTCTGCGGTAAACTGTAAAGCCCTTGCAGAATTTTTTTGGATTGGGTGGGAAGGTGCGGTAACTCGTAGCAAACTAACAAAAAAATCGGCACCTTTAGATCTGTTTATTCAACTTTTTTTAGATAAAATGACTCAATAATACCAATGGTTAATTTTGATTTACTCTCCTTAATTGATTCGTTTTACAAACGCTTTAATAACCTATAAAAGACATTTTTATTTTATTTTGATTGCCTATCATTAGGCAATATGATACAAATAATAACGAATTGTCGTACTATTTTTTTAAACAAAAAATAATCGATAAATTCAATATACAATCTTTCCACCTTGTACTTCGTTTCATCATTTTATTTGTAAATAAAGCGATTTTATTAGTACTTATACATATCTTTACATAATGCATTAAATTTTCAATAGTTTTTGTATCTCTTTAAATTAATAAAAATAGTCATTTGGTTAATTTTCTATCAGCATTTTCATTCAAATTAAAAACTATATTTTACCTAAATATAATTATCTCTGATTAAGTGAGAGGGAATAATGAACAAAGTCTATAAGCTTATTTGGGATGCAGTACGTCAAAGTTATGTACCAACTTCGGAAAATACCCAAACAAAAGGGAAAAGTTTTTCGGTCAAATTGCTTACTGTTGTGAGTTTAAGTATGGTATTAACAAATTATAGTTATGCAAGTAACACGACAGACGATTTAAATAATGCAATTGCTTTACAAAAACACCAGATCAATCAATCATTAAATTTGCCATATAAAGGTAATCAACTACAGAATTTTATTAATTACAGCGCTGGCATAAGTCCTTTTGCTACCTCAAAAAACATCACCATATCAAACGACATTACAAACTCAAGTGATGGATACGATTACACAACCGACAATAACACCAGTGATCTTACTTTTAACCAAGCAGCTGGCTCAATAACCGGTGAAGCCAGTGGTGTCAATATTTCACACGGCGGTATTGGTTCAAGTAACATCATTCTATCAGGCGTGATAACGGGAAAAGCTGATAATGGGCTCGGGGTAAAAAATACCGAAAGCACAAAAGATTTAAAAGTCTCACAAATGGCTAACAGTACCATTCAGGGTAAAAAAAATGGGATTGAAGCCGAAAATAAAGGTAATGGAACCACAACACTCACCACTTCTGGACGCGTTGTCGGTGAAGAAGCCAATGGAATACAAGCTGATAATGCGACTAGTGCAAAGGATCTTAAAGTTATCCAACTGATAGGAAGTATATCAGGCGGCACAAACGGCATTTATGCAAACAATAGCGGAACGGGCTCAACAACGGTCACTACCTCTGGCGAAGTCATTGGTAGCAAAAATGAAGGAATTTACATATTTAATGATACCACAGCCAAAGATATCACCGTTACACAAATGAATGGCAGTAGTATTAAAGGCTACTCAAATGGTGTCAATATTATTAACAGCGGTATAGGATCAACGTTGATTAATGCATCAGGAAGTGTTGAAGGTCAAACAGCAAATGGCATGTTTGTCGTCAACAAAGAAAGTACAGAAGATCTCACCGTTAATCAATTAGAAGGCACGATTCATGGTAGTACAAATGGTATTAACATGATAAATAATGGTAACGGTTCAACACTGGTCACGACTTCAGGCGATGTCATCGGTGATCAAAATGACGGGTTATACAATGCTAATCATGCCAATGCCCATGACCTCACACTTAATCAGTTATCTGGCAAGATTCAAGGTAAGCAAAACGGTATCAATATGGCGAATAATGGTAAAGGTTCAACCTTTATTACCACCTTAGGTAATATTATTGGTACTGAAAATGATGGGCTATACTCTTATAACGGTAACAATACGCATGACCTTACTGTGCATCAATCAGGGGGCACTGTTAATGGCAAGCTTAATGGCATCAATCTTGCCAACCAAGGAAACGGATCAACCACCATTAACTCAGTGGGCGATGTCATAGGTGACAATAATGATGGCATGTATGTGGCGAATGATGTCAACACGCAAGATCTGACTATTAAACAAAACGGCGGCAAAATCAGTGGCAATATGAACGGGATTAATCTTGCTAATAAAGGAAAGGGTTCCACATCCATAACAACACAAGGAAAAGTGCTAGGCAACCAAAATGATGGTATGTATGCCTTTAATGATACTACCACTCAGCATCTTACCGTCGAACAATCAGACGGAAGTATTCAAGGTAATAAGAATGGCATAAACATGGCGAACAAAGGCAACGGTTCAACCCAAATCACCACATCGAGTGAAGTCATTGGGAAAAATAATGATGGTATGTATGCCTTTAATGATATCAACACACAAGACATCACCGTCAACCAAAAAGGTGGAAAAATTTCTGGTAATTTAAATGGCATCAATATGGCCAATAGCGGTAAAGGTTCAACCACTATCACCACCGCAGGCGAAGTATTTGGCAATAATAACGACGGTTTATATGCGGCGAATCAATCCAACACTCAAAATTTATCTATTACACAATCGGCAGGCATTATTGACGGGAAGGCCAATGGGATCAACATTGCCAATCATGGTAATGGATCGACTTCTATTTCAACATCAGGTGTGATAAAAGGACAGAAAAATGACGGTATGTACGCCTTAAATGGCGCCAATTCACATGATCTAACCGTTAAGCAATCATCAGGAAATATTTATGGTGAATTAAACGGTATCAATATGGCAAACAGTGGTCTTGGTGAAACCAACATTACCACGTCGGGAGATGTAATCGGTGCAAAATACGACGGGTTATATGCTGTTAACGATGTCCATACAAAAGATATGAAGATAAATCATATACAAGGTAACATCACAGGCCAAAAAAACGGTATTAATATCACCAACAAAGGTGAAGGATCATCTTATATAACATTAACCGGTAATGTAACCGGTTCAACTTATGATGCAATCGTCGCTTCAAATGATTTAACCGCTAATGATTTATCAGTAAAACTTGATAATAATGCCACCATTACAGGACAACTTAATGGCATCAATTTAGTAAATAAAGGTCATGGTTCAACTTCTATTAACATTAATGGATCTGTCCTAAGCCATTCTTTAGATGCAATTATTGTGGCTAATGACGTCACAACAAAAGATCTGATCTTTTCGCTCCAAAATCAGGCACATATTCAAGGAAGTAAAAATGGGATCAATCTGACTAACCAAGGATTAGGATCGACAAGCATTACTGTCGAAGGTAACATTCAAGCAGGGCGTGGAGATGCGATCTCTGCGTCAAATAAAAATAAAGCTCAACATTTATATATTGAACAAAAGGCAACCAGTAGCGTAACCAGTTCAGATAATGGTATTAATGTGAGTAATTTAGGAACAGGGAATTCATCCATTACTGTATCAGGAAATATTAATGGTGATAACGGTTCGGGAATATTAGTTAAAAACGGTAATACATCAAGCGATCTTATCTTATCCCAAACGGCTGGTAAAATAATTGGTCTAAATAGTGGGATTAATGTCACCAATAACGGGACAGGCATAACTAAAATTGATATCGCAGGCACGGTGGTTGGTAAGGGGCAAAATCAACTTAACCTTCCTGGTGCTGGCATCTACTCATCAGGTAATGTTGGGACAAAAACCTATATCAATCTCAATGCAGGATCGGATGTTTCAGCCCTAGTAGGCGCATCAATTAAAAATGAAATTAGTGATGCGATAATTACCCTCAATGATGGTTCAAAAATCAGTGGACTAATCCTACTTGGCACGGGTAATAATACCCTTACCATACATAAAAATGCGAATATTACTGATCTCACTATTATTGATGGTGGTAGTGATACAATGCGCAGTTCACAATCATCGTCAACCGATACACTCAATCTTTACCAAGATCTGACAGGATCATCAACAGGTACGGGACGTAGCGGCGATGTATCTGTGCAAAATTGGGAAAATATCAATGTAGGGCAAGGGATAACATTTACATTAACAGGCGATTTAGATACCCAAAACCTTACCTTAAACGCTGATTCTGTTTTGAAATTACAAACATCGTTAAATCAAGCTACTGTAAACGGTACCATCAATAACGCAGGTACCATAACGCTGAGTAATTCAAAGGCTGGCGAAAATTTAATAATTAACGGTGACTATGTCGGCAACAATGGTAAATTAATACTGGATACCGTTGTACAAGGTAGCGAAAGTGATACCGATAGATTAAATGTAAATGGTCATGTAACTGGACAAACACAATTACAGATAAATAATGTCAATGGAATTGGAGCGGACACCACAAATACAAATGGCATTAAAGTGGTGAATGTGACAGGCAGTAGTACCAATGACGCATTCAATCTTCAAGGTGGACATTTAGATGTCGGCGCTTTTGAATATTATCTTTATAAAGGTGATCTCAATAAACAAAATGATAATTGGTATTTACGCTCCTATTTAGACAACATAAATGAAGATCAAAATACCGACAAGAATAATACTCATTCAAATAATGAAGAAAATAACTCGGGTACAACTAATTCTAACAATGATGAAAATAACACGGGAACAACTAATTCTAACAATAATGAAAATAACTCGGGAACAACTAATTCTAACAACAATGAAAATAACTCGGGAACAACTAATTCTAACAACGATGAAAATAATCACGATTTGAACCCTATTATTGATTCAAATCATCAAAAAGAAGAAAAGCATAATACCAACAACAAACGCATAACTTACCGAAAAGAAGCCCCACTTTATTCAGCGGTGAGTAAGCAATTACGTCAAGCGGATATTATCATGCTTAGCAACCTTCACCAACGAATTGGTAATACGCCAAGCAACGATGTCACTAACACATGGGGAAGATTCATTGCAGCACGCAATGATATCAAACAAAACGGTGTATTGAATACTCACAGCAAAGGAAATTACACCGGTTTACAATTAGGTAGTGATATCTGGCAAGATAATGATTGGCGTATAGGCGCTTATTTTGGTTATCTATACGGTGACTTAAAAGTTAACGGGTTTGCTAGTGGTGTAAATGGACATGTTGGAAAAAATACGACTGACACGTATTTTATTGGTGCTTATGGGACTTACACGCATGATGACGGCAGTTATCTGGATTTAGTGGTGCAAGCAGCACGACATAAAATCAATATCAAACCAAACAGTAACACCAACAGCAAACAAAAAGGCTATGGCGCCACCGCTTCACTCGAATTAGGTAAACCGTTTACATTCAGTGATATGAGTTGGAAACTAGAGCCTCAAGTACAGATTATACACCAATGGCTCGATTTAGATAAAAGCCATATAAAAGGTAACACAACCGTCAAACATAGTAATAATAATGCTTGGCTATTCCGTATTGGGGGCAGAATCGAAAACGATTTTGTTACGGATTTTGGCACGTTACGACCCTATGCACGCGTAAACCTGTTCTATTCGCCGAACGGTGCTGATCATACCCACTTTGCTACACCAAGTTACACCAAGACAATCCGTAGTGGTGCATCACATACCAGTACTGAATTAGCGATTGGTGGAAGCGTTGACATCAACACTCAATTTACCGCCTACGGTGAATTGGGTCACACTTGGTCAAATGGAGGAAATGCCAGAGTCAAAGCTCCAATAAATGGGTCAATAGGCCTCAAAGCCAACTGGTAAATTAATATAACAATCCCATTAAAACCGATATTAGTGATCAAACAAATATCGGTTTTTTTATATTTAAACCATTATACAAATTTAGGCTAACTAAAATAAGCGTAAAATTAACCCGATTGATTAATACGATTGATGGCGATTTTAGCGCTTCAATAGCTTGATTAATATCTGTTGCAATAGACTAGACAATCGGTCTATAATTTTTAGACCGACTGTCTAGCAATATAAAATCAGCATGTTCACTGACTACCTGCTCTACCAATTAAGTGAGTAAACCAATCTCAAATTGTCAAATGTAATAAGGATTAACCATGTCATTTAAAGCTATTGTGTTAGAAAAAGATGAAAACCACGGTTTTACATGTTCTATAAAAACCGTCCCCCAACAACAATTACTTGCTCAGCAAGGTGACACATTAATCGAAGTTCACTACTCAAGCATTAACTATAAAGATGCATTAGCACTCACTAACAAAAGCCCCGTTGTCCGGCAATGGCCAATGATACCGGGCATTGATGGTGTGGGTTGTGTTATTGAGAGTGCAAATGGTCACTACCAAAAAGGAGATATGGTCATCTTAAACGGTTGGGGATGTGGTGAAACCCACTGGGGGTGTTTAGGACAATATGCCTATTTAAAATCACAATGGTTAATTCCATTACCGCAAAATATCACACCTTATCAATCAATGGTTTTGGGTACTGCGGGCTATACCGCCGCCTTATGTGTAAAACGACTGCTTGATTTCGGTATAAAACCACAAAATGGTGCTATTCTTGTAACCGGTGCAAGTGGTGGCGTGGGTTCCGTTGCTGTTGCCCTGCTAAGCAAATTAGGTTATAGCGTGACCGCTTCGACCAGTAAAATGGATGATCAAGACTACCTACGCAAACTTGGTGCAACCAATATCATTGACAGCCAACCTTTAAAACAAACAGGCAAACCACTCCAAAAAGAGCAATGGGCAGCCGTTGTTGATGTCGTTGGATCACACACACTTGCAAATGCGTGTGCACAAACACAATATGGTGGCATAGTAGCTTGCTGTGGATTGGCACAAGGAATAGACTTACCTGCAACGGTTGCGCCGTTTATTTTGCGTGGCGTAACATTAGCCGGTGTTGATAGTGTGATGGCAACTTATCAAAATCGTTTAGCGGCATGGCAGTTATTATCCCAACATCTTGATGCATCAATGCTATCCCATATTGGCAAGACCATCACTTTAAATGACTGTAATGATATCGCCACTAAAATGATAGCAGGGCAAATAAAAGGTCGATATGTGGTTGATGTTAATAAATGTATTTAAGGTTTATAAATATCATACGAGTATGATTTCCTAAACGTTGGGTTTGTAGCATTTTGTTAAAAACGAAGTTTCATATTCACTCCGTTTTTAACAAAAAATATCAATTTAAACATTAGATCTTTTACAAAAGAGCATTCATTAGATTTTATAGCGAAAAACTATTATCTCAGTTAATTAAAGATATTGGCATTAAAAAGAATAGAATTTTCTATTCCCTTTTTATAAACGATTATAGCTTTTTATTACATTTCATCATGTTAGTTTGATCATGTAACTCATTCAAAAGTATCCAAATTTTTATTACTTTTTATTCTAGTTATAAATTTAAATTGTGGTATTTAAACAACGGTTGTGAGTTAAATAATAATTCTTGTTTTTTGCCAGAAAAATGGCTACAGTCGAATTCGAGCAAATTGTTTTGAAAAAGAAATACACGATTACCAATTAAAGTTTTCAGCTTCGCATGAATAATTTAAAAGAGGAAATGTGATATGCCATACAAAACACGCAATGATTTACCTGAATCTGTACGTCATGTACTGCCAGAACATGCTCAAGATATTTTTAAAGAAGCATTTAATAATGCGATTAAGGAATACCAAGATCCGAAAAAACGCCGAGATAATAGTCCGCCTGAGCAAGTTGCCTTTCGTGTTGCTTGGTCGGCAGTTGAAAAACTTTATCATAAAGATGAAAATGGCAAATGGGTTGCTAAATAATATTATCAATATGATTTGAGTATTAGAACAATACAAAAGCCAACTATGATAGTTGGCTTATTCATATGTTCAATCTAGTGTGATATTTCGTCAAATCTGAAGCTCTTACTCAGTCAAATAGACTCTTTTATGGTTAATACCGATTTCTATTGCGATGATCAATATATAGTGTGAATTTCTTTTAGCGTTGTGGTTGATATCTAGCAACTATAATTGATTTATTTTCCTCATGCTTTATCTTCTCCTTTCTTGTATTTGCTGTTTTGCTAAACCTGCCATATTGCGCTGATATTTTCCTTATCAATACGGAAAATGTTGGTTAGTAATTCTTTATTTTTCCTTTTATACTAAATTTGAATCGTCAACAAACATAGGTGCTTGATTATGAATAATAAAGGTTTACCAAAAGATTTTTTATGGGGAGGAGCGGTTGCTGCTCATCAGTTAGAAGGGGGTTGGAAAGCTGGAGGAAAAGGAATAAGTGTTGCCGATGTCATGACTGTTGGTTCGCCAAAAAGTTATCGTAAAATTACCGAAGGAATTATTGAAGGTGAGTATTATCCTAATCATGAAGCCATCGACTTTTATCATCACTATAAAGAAGACATTAAACTTTTTGCTGAAATGGGCTTTAAATGTTTTCGAACGTCGATTGCTTGGACACGGATCTTTCCTAAAGGGGATGAGCTTGCACCAAATGAAGAAGGCTTGAAGTTTTATGATGATCTGTTTGATGAGTGTCTAAAATACAATATTGAGCCCGTTGTCACCCTTTCTCATTTTGAATTGCCTTATTATTTAGTCACCGAATACGGTGGATTTCGTAATCGAAAATTAATCGATTTTTTCGTTCGTTTTGCCGAAGTGTGTTTTGATCGTTATAAAGATAAAGTCAAATATTGGATGACGTTTAATGAAATTAATAATCAAGCCAACTTTGATGAGGATTTTGCGCCGTTTACCAATTCAGGTATTTATTATCAAGCAGGCGATAATCGTGAAGAAATTATGTATCAAGCGGCTCATTATGAGTTAGTTGCCAGTGCTAAAGCCGTGCAAATTGGTCATGCGATCAATCCCGATTTTCAAATCGGTTGTATGATTGCTTTTGTACCTATCTACCCCGAAACCTGTAAGCCGAGTGATATATTAATGGCGCAAAAAGTCATGGAACGTAAATACTTTTTTGCCGATGTGCATGTCCATGGTCAATATCCAAATCATATTATCAAATATTGGCAGCATAAAGGCTTTAAGTTAGATGTAACCAACCAAGACTTAGAGGTACTAGCAAACGGCACCGTCGATTATATTGGCTTTAGTTATTATATGTCCAATGCGATCAGGCATAAAGCAGGCAACGATCGTTATGAATATAATGAAAAAACCGATTTGATCGGTAATCAATACGTCAAAAAATCGGATTGGGGTTGGCAAATCGATCCTGAAGGATTGCGATACGCATTAAATTGGTTTACAGATATGTATCATTTGCCGTTATTTATTGTGGAAAATGGTTTTGGGGCTTATGACAAAGTCGAGGCTAATGGTGCAGTACATGATCATTATCGTATTGAATATTTGCGTGAACACATTAAGCAAATGAAGCTGGCTGTTTTGCAAGACGGTGTTGACTTAATGGGCTATACCCCTTGGGGCTGTATCGATTTAGTTTCGGCAGGTACAGGCGAAATGGAAAAACGTTATGGTTTTATCTATGTCGATAAGGACAACAAAGGGAATGGCACGTTAAAACGTAGTCGCAAAGATTCATTTGCATGGTACAAAAAAGTGATTGAGTCAAATGGTGAAATTTTATAAAGACTTTGATTTATAACCCATTTTATGGATAATAACTTTTTAGGAGAACCTATGAAAAAAGCGTTAATTATTTGTGCTGCGGGTATGTCTTCATCGTTAATGGCAAAAAAAGCAACCGAATATTTTACCAATAAAAATAAGGAAATTTCAGTTGATGCTGTTTCAGCAACTGAAGGCAGTAATATGATTAAAAATAGTGATTTTTCCCTGTTTTTAATTAGTCCACAAACGATGATGATGTTAGATAAATTTAAAAAATTGGGCGATGAAGTCTGTAAGCCTGTTGTCAGTATTCCTTTTCAAGCTTATATCCCTACCCCTTCGGGTATTGAACAATTAGCGAAATTGATTGAGGAAAATATCCAATAATTTTAGATCATTGCTGTTTTAAGGATTGGGGCGCCGTTTTTGACCGTTTTAGGGTCGGCGCCCGGCGATGTTGCTTTGAGTATGTTTGATTTGCAAACTAAAGCAACCACACTATTCTTTATCTTTTTAGCTGTTATAGGTGTGGATGATAATGATTAAAAATAAACAACGCGATCTTATTAGCCTATTAGTCGGCTCAAAAAATCAGTTTAAAAGCAGTGCGTTGCTGGCAACTGAGTTATCATTATCCGATAGAACTGTTCGTACTTATCTTAACGATTTAAAAGCACTGATTGAATGTAATGGTGCCAAAATTGTAAGTAAACAAGGTTATGGTTATCAGTTGCAAATCTTGGATAGAACGGCGTTTAATTCGTTTTTGATTGAACATCATTTATTAGATCGGCATGAAGAACAAGCCAATATACGGGAAGTCTGTCAACGTAAACACTACATTCTTAATCTGTTATTACTGGAATGTCAAAAAATCGATATTGAAGCATTATCCGAACAGCTATTTATTAGTTCATCACAACTCAATAAAGATATGCTGGAAATAAAAAATCAGCTTCAACCCTTCGAACTGACTTTAAAGAAAAATAAACATCTGTTTTATGTGGACGGCGCAGAAAAAGCCAAACGCCATTTTATTATGAGCTATTTTTTTCACGAGGAATCCATGAACTTTTTGCAGCGTTTAACTTATTTAAATAAGTTTAGTGATGCAATCAGTTTTGACACGTTAACCATTATTATTTTAGATGAGTGTCGTGAAGCAAAGATAAAATTGTCCGATGTGATGATGCAAAATATTGTGTTACATCTTTCTTTAAGTATTAAACGTTTACAATCTGGTCTAACCATTCAAAATTTGGATATGCCAGAAACAACTAAAAATTCATTGGAATTTCAGGTTGCGAAAAAAATAATCGATCGCATTGAGACAGTAATTGGTTTTGCTTTTCCGAAAGAAGAACAGATGTATTTAACCTTGCATTTGATGAGTAAATCTAACTTTATCCAACAAGATTTAGATGCGCAACTCAGCTTAATGTTAACCGATTTATTACTTAAGATTCAGCTTGAAACAGGCTATCAATTTTTGAAAGATGAGCAATTAAAAAATGGCTTGGTTCAACATTTAAAACCGATGTTAGTCAGGTTAGCGCAAAATATCAAACTTGAAAATCCATTACTGAATGAGATCAAAACTTGCTCGCCAGAATTATTTGACTTAGTTAAGCGCTATTTTAAGCAACTCCCTAATTTAACTGAAGTAGCAGTTTCTGATGATGAATGGGGTTATTTAGCCCTGCACTTTTTAGCTTCCGTTGAAAAACTGAAAAATGCGCAAAAAATTAGAGTATTAATTATTTGTGCAACCGGACTGGGTAGCGCTCAGCTTTTAAAAAATCGGGTCGAGTGTGAATTTGATGAACGTATTAAAATTATTGATACCCGAGGCTATTATGAAATCGAACCCGACATGTTAAACGAAGTGGATTTTATTATCTCTTCAGTCGATCTTTCTGCCAAAGTCTTTAAAATTCCGGTTTTTCATGTTTCTGTCTTTTTTACTGAAGAAGATGTGCAAAAAATTCGGCGTTATCTTTCTTCACGTCATGTCATAACTTCATCCAATCTAAACACGATATCATCGGCTCATATCGTCAATGAAAAATGTCATTTATCCTATCTTGATCAAGTCGTTGAAGAGCTAACTGCTGATTATTTTTATTATTGCCAATGTCCATTAACGAAAGACGATATTTTAGATCTTTTATTGGATCGTTTAGCGGTCAATGAAGCCTGTTGTTATAAATCAAAGATGATTAAGCAAATGGCTAAACGAATGACGTTGGGAGATATCTTTTTTAGTCCTAACATTGTGGTACCACATCCTGCTGTTCCTGTCGGAAGATTATCTAAAATGGGGATTGCGCTGATTCCTCATGGGGTCTATTGGGATAAATATCACCCAGATATTCGCTTTATTTTTCTTATTTCACCGTCTGTTTATCAAAATCCTTCTTTAGCAATGATGACGAAAGCAATCGTCAATTTGATTGATGATTCAGCGATGCAACACCAATTATTACAATGCCAAACTTTTTCCGAATTTAAATCACTCTTTATTAAACTTATAGAAAAGGGAGCGTAACAATGATTCAAAAAATGAGCTCAGAAGATATTCAATTAGTCGCTTTTAATATTATTTTGCATAGCGGCAATGCCAAAACTAAAATCCATGAAGCCTTTCAGGCAATGCGAACAGCCAAGTTTGACCATGCTAATCAACTTCTTGAAGAGGCTAATCATGAAATATTAGCAGCCCATCAATCTCAAACCGAATTACTGCAATCTTATGCCAATGGTATGCAAATCGAAATGGAAATTATTATGGTGCATGCTCAAGACCATTTAATGACAACCATGACAATGCGAGAAATTGCAATTGAGATGTCATTTTTATACCAAAGATGTGATCAGCTATCGGCTAACTAAAGAGGTTAAGCAACGATGATAAACGCCCAATTAGATAAGTCTAAAAAATTGAGTTTAACCAATCTTTATTTTAATCGTTTTTTAGCGATTCGTTACTCGACTGCTTTTTTGCTATTTTTGAATCTTTACTGGGCTATTTTTTTGCTTGGTTCGAAGTCTTACACTGCTATTTTGCCCATTATGCTTTTTACTTTGGGTGCATTCACCGCTTTTGAACAAGTAAAGCTTTATCGCCATCATGATAACTTTCTGCCTTTTGCTAAGTTATTTTTTCAAATGATGCTTTTAATTTGTGGCGTGTTAGTTATCACCCTTTATACATCTTTATTTCATATCTTTTTTCCATTTTTAAAAGATTCGCAACCTGTTTTAAATACGATTATGGGGCTACTAATTGGGAGTGGTGTAATGGCTTTTTTAATGCTTAAAAGATTAGCAAAAATTCAACGTAACGAGGATAAACATTTTAAAAGAATCCAAGCTTACGAAGAAATTATTAATTAGATGAGGAAAACAAAATGAATACCGGATTTGTGTTTTTACAAAAGTATTTAATGACACCAATGGCAAAAATATCACAATTTAAAATTGTGCGCGCGGTAATGGCTGCCGGTATGGCATCAGTACCCTTTTCAATTGTTGGCTCTATGTTTCTAGTTTTTAATACGTTACCAATGACATTCACGGGTTTAGAAGGTTTTTTTGAAAATACGTTTTTTCGGATCAGTGATCTGTACATGATTGCCAATACCGCTACAATCGGTATTTTAGCGCTCTACTTTAATTTTGTTGTGGGCTATGAATTAACAAAAATTGAAGCGGAAGAGACAGGCTTAAAAGTGAATGCCCTTAATGGTGCAATGTTATCGGCTTTTGCATTTTTTATGACTTTACCGGAATTAGTCATGCAAAATGGGGTAATTACATTACTCAGTGATCAAAGTAACCTTGTGTTTAATGGTCTACGTTTAACGCCTTTCGTGTTTCGCTTAGGCACTTCGGGGATTTTTATTGCCATTGTCATGGCAATAGTCGCCACGCATCTTTATTTTTTATGTGTCAGACGAAATTGGGTTGTTAAAATGCCCGAAACCGTGCCATTAGGCGTTTCACGATCCTTTACAGCGTTGATTCCAACGTTTGTTATTGCTTTTTGTATCATTATTTTAAATGGCTTTTTAGTATTTATGGGGACAGATATCTTTGATATTGTCAGTATTCCTTTTACGTTTGTGACGAATTTAACCAAAAGCTGGTTAGGAATAATGGTTATTCTTTTTTTAATTCATGCATTATGGGTTGTAGGTATTCACGGGGCAAGTATTATTGGGGCGTTTATTACGCCAATTATGTTAGCCAATATGACCGAAAATACCGCAGGGGCACATATTCCATTCGCAGGGGAATTTAATAATTCGTTAGTCATTTTAGGTGGCTCAGGTTCGACACTGTTAATGACGTTTTTTATTGCTTTTTTTGCTAAATCAAGCCAGTTAAAAATTTTAGGTCGTGCGTCCGCTGTTCCTGCCATATTTAATATTAATGAGCCGATTATTTTTGGTATGCCGATTGTTTATAATCCCTATTTAGCTTTACCTTTCTTTTTAGCGCCGATGGCATGTGGAACATTAGGTTACTTTGCTATTAGTTCGGGGATTATGAATCCCATTATTGCTTTAGTTCCTTGGCCGTCACCAATGGGATTAGGCGCCTTTATCGGGACAGGTGGAGATTATAAAGCAGCTATTGTTGCAATACTTTCCGCTATTTTAGCGCTATTGATTTATCTTCCGTTTGTTAAACTTTATGACAATAAATTATTTAAAGAAGAGCAAGGTAAACCAGTTGATGATGTTCAAGATGTGAGCGAATCCCATTAAAAATAAACAAGTATAACCATTTTTATCAACTTGAAAATGTTAATTAAAGTCACGGTTAATGAATTATAGACCGTGACTTTTTTGATGATATTTGCAAACTAAAAATTGTGTTGAATTATCAATACGCCTATTAACAATCACTGAACATAATTTACTCAATGTATAAATCTTCTATGCTATATTCATCTATTCCTCCTATTCAATTTTTGACTCGCTTATCAAGTTAGTAATAACGATGCTTAGTGACAAAAATGGAGGAAGTTATCATGTATTTAGCAGGAGGTGTTATATGTCCAATTTGAAAAATCTGTTCATTAAGTATTGCTGTTTTGCTCTGTTTTTATTGGTATCTCAGCAAGTGCTTGCTGTTGAAACTCATCAACTAAAATTAGAAGCAGGTGCAGTTGCGTCACCGGATAATTATGGTGCTATGGCAGCGAAGGAAATACTTGAAAAAGGTGGAAATGCAGCCGATGCAGCCGTGGCTACCGCATTTACCCTTGCCGTGACCTATCCTGAGGCTGGCAATATTGGCGGTGGTGGATTTATGACACTTTGGATGGATGGAAAACCTTATTTTATCGATTATCGAGAAATTGCACCACAAAATGCCTATAAAACCATGTTTTTAGATAGTAATAATGAAGTCATACCTGGTTTAAGTCTTTATTCTCATCAAGCTTCCGGTGTACCGGGTACCGTTGCCGGTATGTGGGCGGTACATCAACGCTTTGGTCAATTAACCTGGCAAGAAGTGATGGCGCCAGCAATCCGCCTTGCTAATGATGGTTTTATTGTCCCACCACAACTTATTGAACGTTATCAAGAAGCGGCTGTGTCTGCGCCAAACAATGGCCATTTTAAGCAATATTTTGGTAATATGAAAGCCAATCAACTATTTAAACAACCTGAATTAGGTCATGTTTTAAATAAAATTGCTCAATCTGGACGTGACGGTTTTTATAAAGGTGAAATAGCCAAACTGATTGCCAAGCAAATGGCAGATAATAACGGTTTAATTACAGAAGCTGACTTAGCAAATTATCAGATTAAATGGCGTGATCCTTTGATTGCCAATTGGCATGATATGCAAATCGTTACCGCTCCTCCACCAAGTTCAGGTGGTATTGGATTAATTCAATTATTATTGATGAAGCAAACATTAGCAGACAAGTTTAAAAATGTGGAACCCAATTCTGCGCAATATATCCATTTATTAGCAGAAATTGAAAAACGTGTTTTTGCTGATCGTGCTGAATATATGGGCGATCCTGATTTTGTCAGTGTACCGGTTGCAAAACTTATCGATCAACAATATTTAGTTGAACGAGCCAAACAAATCAACACTATTGCGATTTCGAAAACTGATCAAGTGAAACCTGGTTTAGATTGGGAACATGAAAAGTTACAAACTACACATTTTTCAATTGTTGATAAGTGGGGAAATGCAGTATCAAATACTTATACCTTAAATGGTTGGTTTGGTTCGGCTATTGTTGTTAAAGGTACAGGTATTTTACTCAACAATGAAATGGATGATTTTAGTAGCAAGCCCGGTATTGCCAATCAATTTGGTGTGGTGGGTAATGATGCCAATGCCATCGACCCCAATAAACGTCCACTATCATCTATGTCTCCAACCCTATTTATCAAAAATAATAATGTGGAAATGGTGATAGGTACCCCTGGTGGTTCGCGCATCTTTACCTCTATTTTTCAAGTTGTGGCTAATGTTTTTGATAATCATATGTCATTAAAAGATGCGGTTGACACGGTACGTTATCATCATCAATTATTGCCCGATAATGTGATTTATGTTGAGCGGTTTCAAACAACAGTACCGAAAGCGTTTAAAAAAGAGTTAGAAAACATGGGATATCGCTTCGTGCAACAAGATTTTAGCGGTGATATTCAAGTCATTAAAATTTACAATAATAAACCCGAAGCGGTGTCAGATATTCGTGGTAGAGGTGAATCAATTATCGTCAATTAGATGACAGATTTAAAATTATATAGCTAATCAATGCATTGGGTAAATTGTGTTATCAAATGATTAGGCTTGTAATTAGATTTTTTCAAAATGAGCCTTGTAGAAAGTCAATAAAAAGCCCGTCAATTAGACGGGCTTTTTATCGCGATTTGAAGATAATTATTCTGGAATAATTTCAACAATAACTTTAGCAAAAGCTTCGCTGTGTACTTGGAATAACACTTCAAATTCACCAGTGTTACGTAATACACCATTTGGCAAGCGAACTTCGCTTTTTGATACGTTAATACCACGAGCTTTAACCGCATCAGCGATATCACGTGTACCAATAGAACCAAATAAACGACCTTCATCACCAGCTTTAGAAGTAATAGTCACTTTACCAAGTGCATTAATTTCAGCAACGCGCTCTTCTGCGGCTTTTAATGTCTCAGCAAGTTTTGCTTCTAATTCAGCACGACGCGCTTCAAAGAATTCGATATTCTTTTTAGTCGCAGGTACTGCTTTACCTTGTGGAATCAAAAAGTTACGCGCATAACCCGCTTTAACATTAACTTGATCACCTAAGCTGCCTAAATTAGCAACTTTATCGAGTAGAATAATTTGCATTATATGTTCCCTCTGTTGCTAATTACTGATGGTTGTCAGTATATGGTAATAATGCCAAGTAACGAGCGCGTTTGATAGCGCGAGCTAATTGACGTTGATATTTTGCGCTAGTACCAGTAATACGACTTGGTACGATTTTACCACTTTCTGTGATATAGCTTTTTAATAAAGAAACATCTTTATAATCAATTTCTTTAACGCCTTCTGCAGTAAAACGGCAGAATTTGCGACGACGGAAATAACGTGCCATTTGGCTATTCTCCTAATAGTTTAATTTGGTCAGCATGTAACACAAGTTGACTTGTTTGATTACGTTTAGTGTGTGTACTAATAAAGCCACTCACTAATACTTTGCTGCCTTTTTTTATGTAACTTAACTCGTGTTGTCCGCTGGCAATAACAGGCATTACGCACCATGCTTGCCTTGTGAGTTCTGCTTCTATTTGTTCAGAAACATGTTCTAAATAAAATTGGCAGTGTGACACTCCACTTGGACTGATTTTTCTTATCGGGGTCTTGGTAACAATACCCGATAACACCAAACGATTATTCTTCGGAATCATCGTCCATGTTTACTTCGCTAAAATCTTCTTCAGCGTTACGACGCTCATCTTTAGCTTTTAACATTGGTGAAGTTTCAGTTACAGCATGTTTAGTACGCATAATTAAACTGCGAATGACTGCATCATTGAAACGGAAGTTATCTTCAAGCTCGTTAACAGCTTCTTGAGTCGCTTCAACATTCATTAACACATAATGTGCTTTGTGCAGTTTTTCGATAGGATAGGCTAATTGACGACGACCCCAATCTTCTAAACGATGAATTTTTCCACCGTCAGTCGTTAATGTACCAGTATAACGTTCGATCATACCCGGTACTTGTTCACTTTGATCTGGGTGAACCATAAAAACAATTTCGTAATGACGCATTATCGCTCCCTACGGATTAATCAGCTTTCTGTCGGGGCAACCGCAACCCATTGAAAGCAAGGAACATGAAAATTTGGCGGTTGAAATCGACGGGGCATTATATATCAACTGACCTTAATTGACAAATGAATATGTTAAGTTTAATAAATTTTTGTGTAGGGCTAATACTGATGATAATTGTTTGATAACAATAAATTTAAGAAATTTTTCACGCAAATTCTTTAATGGTTCTTGATAAGTCTAGTCATATTTTCATTCTTTGCTTTCTTTACCAATTAAAAAGGTCACCTTTTGGTGACCTGAACATAGCAAAACATTTATTTTTGTCTTTAGGTTGTAGTCTTATTTTGCCGCTTTTACGGCTAAGCCTAACTGCCATACCGCCATTGCATAATAGCTACTGTGATTATAACGGGTAATGACATAAAAATTAGGTAATCCATACCAATATTGATAACGATCGCCCATATCAAGCCGTAACAAGCTAAACTGTTTATAACCATCTAATGTGCTTTGTGGTTTTAATCCTGCTTTGGCTAATCTTTCAATGGAGTATTTGGTACTAAACCCTGTTTCAAGCGATAATGCTTCTCCTTCCGCTTTTACAGCTACTTTTTTTCCTTTTTGCCAACCATAAGCTTTAAAATAGTTGGCAACACTGCCAATCGCATCTACCGGATCCCACAAATCAACATGACCGTCATGATTAAAATCCACCGCATGATTTCTAAATGCTGATGGCATAAATTGACCATATCCCATTGCCCCAGCAAATGATCCACTTAAATCAAAAGGATCAACACTTTCATCTCGACACATAATTAAGTAGTCTTCAAGTTCTTTAGCAAAATAGGCAGAACGTCTTGGGTAATAAAAAGCAAGTGTCGAGAGTGCGTCAATGATTTTTGTTTTTCCCATGACTCTACCCCACCCTGTTTCAACGCCAATAATACCGACAATAATTTCAGGTGGGACACCATACTCTTTATAAGCTCGTGCTAACTCTTTTTCATATTTATGCCAGAACTCGACTCCTCTTGGCAAATTGCTTGGTGTGATAAATTTATTTTTATAACGGATCCAAGCGCCATTAGGGCCAGTCGAAGGCCCTGACTGTGGTGCTTGTTTATCCATTAAATTTATAACCCAATCAAGTTTTGTGGTTTGTGCTAGTACTTCTCGAAGTTGTTCTCGATCAAAGCCATGTTTATTGACCATTTGATCGATAAACTTTTCTTGTTCAATAGCTAATGGCGCATCGTTGACAATGACAAGATCATGCTCTTTTTCAAGATAAACACCACCTGCGACATTTGATTGACCTCGATGTTGTTGCATCGGCGATGTTGTCGAGTCGTTACTTTGGCAAGCAACAAGTAACCATACCATACTGAATAAAATGACAATACGTTGCATAACCCATCCACATTTTAAGAGTTAAATAATAAACAGCATAATAATGTATTTCATGCTATTCAACAATGTTTTGACAAGGTTCCCCTTGAGAAATCTGCTTGATATTGGTTAATGTGGTTTCTGAGATATTCAACAAGGCTTCTTGCGTTAGAAAAGCTTGATGCCCTGTAAAAATCACATTATGACACGATGATAATCGGCGGAATACATCATCTAAAATAACATCATTCGATTTGTCTTCAAAAAAGAGGTCTCGTTCATTTTCATAAACATCCATTCCTAGCGCGCCAATTTTAGTTTGCTTTAAGGCATCGATTGCTGCTGTCGCATCCAGTAATCCACCTCGACTGGTATTAATAATCATGACGCCATTTTTCATCTTTTCAAATGAATCTTTATTAAGTAGATGATAGTTTTCAGGGCTCATTGGACAGTGAAGCGTAATCACATCAGATTTTGCATAGAGTTCATCGAGTTGGACATATTGCGCACCTAATTCGACTGCAATATCATTCGGAAAAGGATCGTAAGCTAAAATATTCATGCCAAAACCTTTTAGGATTCGGATCACCGCTTGTCCAATTTTTCCGGTACCAATCACACCTGCGGTACGATTATGCATGTTAAATCCAGTTAAGCCATCAAGGGCAAAATTCGCATCGCGAGTACGTTGGTAGGCTTTATGCGTACGTCGATTGAGCGTCATCATGAGTGCAACGGCATGTTCGGCTACTGCTTCAGGTGAGTAAGCCGGTACACGGACAACCGTAATGCCTAATTTTTTGGCTTCAGCAATATCAACATTATCAAATCCTGCACAACGTAACGCTAAGATTTTTACCCCACAATGCGCAAGTTTTTGTAAAACGGTTTTATCAACTTCATCATTAACAAATACACAAACGGCATCATAACCTTGAGCTGTTACCGCAGTTTTATGACTAAGTTTATGATCATAGTATTCGATATTAAAACCAAATTTTTTATTGGCAATCTCTAAATGTTCTTTGTCGTAGTGTTTGCTACTGAAAACTGCAATTTTGATTGAATGTTTCATTTTGTTGCACCTCTGTTTATGGTGATTAACGCCTATTTAGTTATCTCTGTTTTTTATAGTTTTATTAAAACTATACAGACATTGTAAACCTAAATACAATAATTTCAGCCAAATGCTATTATGAATGAATTGTTTACTTTGACCTTAGTGATCATTTTGACAATGATATGTTATGATAGCACTTTGCTAAAAAACTAACCAATAATGTTAAATAATGAATAGAAAGCAAGACTCCATTGTTAAGACCATTTTTACGACTAAAATGTTGATATGTATTTTTACTGGATTCGCATCAGGTTTACCTTTTTATCTTTTATTGCAATTATTACCCGCTTGGCTCGATAGTGAAGGTGTCAATATCAAAACAATTGGCGCATTTACGTTAACTCAAATACCTTATATTTTTAAATTTGTTTGGGCACCCTTTATGGATAACATTGCTTTATTTAATTTGGGACGACGCCGTGGATGGATGTTTATCTCACAAATTATATTAGTGATTTCCATTGCCAGTTTAGGATGCTTTTCTCCTTCGTTAAATATCTGGTTGATTGCATGTATTTCATTCATTATTGCTCTCTTTTCTGCCACGCAAGATATTTCACTTGATGCTTTTAGACGAGAGTTATTGTCAGACCAAGAGCTAGGATTAGGTAATAGTATTCATACCAATGCTTATCGTGTAGCAGGTCTAGTCCCTGGTTCGCTATCATTAATTTTATCCAGCTATTTGCCTTGGAGCAGTGTTTTTATTATTACAGCGCTCTTTATGATTCCTGCTGTTATTATGACACTTTTAGTTAAAGAACCTCAGAGTCCTACCCCTAAAACCCACTCCATTGAAGATATTATCATTAAACCCTTTAGTGAATTTATTACACGCAATGGTGTGATTAATGCACTTTTGATTTTAGCCTTTATTTTCTTATATAAATTAGGTGATAGTATGGCAACCTCATTAGCAACGCCATTCTATCTACAAATGGGATATGATCGATTAGATATCGGCTTAATTGCTAAAAATGCATCGTTATGGCCAAGTGTATTTGGTGCTTTAGTCGGTGGAATTTTAATGATAAAAATTGGCATTAATCGAGCACTTTGGTGTTTTGGTTTTATACAGGTTGTTTCAATATTAGGTTTTGCTTGGTTATCAATTGAAGGCCCTTTTACTGAAATCGCTTTCTTCCAGAAAATTATATTAGCACTTGTAATTGGATTTGAAGCCCTTGGTGTTGGACTTGGATCATCTGCTTTTGTTGCTTTTATTGCAAAAACCACTAACCCACTTTATACCGCAACGCAATTTGCGTTATTTACCAGTATTGCATCCATTCCTAGAACCTTAATTAATGCTACTACGGGTATCCTTGTTGAAGATTTAGGATGGACATCCTTTTATGGTTTATGTACGATTCTTGCTATACCTGGTATGTTATTACTTTTTGTGGTTGCACCATGGAATAAAAAAACTTAGGAGAGAATATGGATCAATTAACTCAAGCATTAAATTTTAGGCATGCATGTAAAAAGTTTGATGAAACGAAAAAAATAGGTCAAGCTGATATGGAATACATTTTAGAAGCAGGTCGATTATCACCGTCTTCTTTTGGTATTGAGCCTTGGCATTTTGTCGTTGTGAATAATGATAAAATTAAAAGGGAATTACGTCCTGCTTGTTACAATCAAGAACAGGTAACAAGTTGTTCACATTTTGTCATTGTGCTTTATCGTAAAGCCAATAATTTTACCTTACAAAGTGAGTATTTGCGTCGTACCGTCGCCCGTGGTTTACCGAATGCCAATGATCAAACTGCAATTGATGCAGCTAGCCAATATTTTATCAATTTTTATGAGCATGGGTTGGCTGATGGATTAACTATTAATCATTTATCAGAAATGCAAGATTATCTTGCTTGTGCCAATATGCTAACAGCGGCAGCATATCGTGGTATTGATTCGTGTGCCATTGGGGGATTTGAATACGACAAAATTGTGCAATTACTTGAAAAATATATGCCACAATTTAGTGCTGAATCCTATGGTATTGGACTTTGTTTAGCGTTTGGTTACCGATTAAAAGAGCCAACAGCAAAAATTCGCTGGCCACTAGAAGATCTTACAACGTATTTATAAAATAAAAAAAAGCTTCCGTGCCTGATGGCGACGGAAGGAACAAAATGAAAAAAACAACACCGAATTTATTTAACCGATTGGTACAAAATTTCGGCATCTGTTGATGCCGAATCCATAATAAACACCACACCAGATAAAATGTTACCAATTTGTGGATCGGTAATATTTTGTTGTAATGACGTTAATATTTCTTGCGCCCAATTGATTTTTCGTAGTACGGCTTCTACGTTATCTTTTGAAGGATTATTCACTTTTATTTCCCTCCATCTTGCTAGGATTTCATCTTTAAAAATAATGAATAATAGTTATCAAATTAAGTAACAGGTTTTGAATAAGAAAAAAACACATTTTAAAGGCAAAAAAGACAAAAATAAAACAAATGTTGTTTTAAAAAACTTAAATTCAATTAAAAAAACCGAAAAGAAAAAGATAATCGCAGTTTAACCAATTAAATAAATATATTGTGTCTACCTATCGCTACAATAATCAATTTTTTTGCCAGAATGAGATCGATAATGATAGACTTGTGAGCCAGAAATATCGTTAATATCAATTGGTAGACTGTTTGTTGGCTGTCAGTAATTAAAAAATTTTCTGCACGAAAATTCATAATAAGATGCCAGAACAAAAATGAGTAAGGATTTCAAAGATGAAGACTAAACATGTACGTTTGTTAATACTGGGGTCAGGTCCTGCTGGATATACTGCAGCGGTGTATGCCGCACGAGCAAACCTTTCCCCCACCTTAATTACCGGATTACAACAAGGCGGACAGCTTACCACAACAACAGAGATCGAAAATTGGCCAGCAGGCGCACCTGATTTAACAGGCCCTGAATTGATGGTTAAAATGCGAGAACATGCCGAACGATTTAATACAGAGATTATTTTCGATCAAATTGATCGTGTCGATTTTAGCGCTAAGCCTTATAAACTTTATGGCAGTGAAACAGAATATAGTTGTGATGCCCTTATTATAGCAACAGGTGCTTCTGCCCAATATCTTGGTTTACCTTCTGAAGAAGCTTTTAAAAGCAAAGGGGTGTCGGCTTGTGCGACTTGTGATGGATTTTTCTATCGTAATCAGAAAGTGGCTGTCGTCGGTGGTGGTAATACGGCTGTCGAAGAAGCACTTTACTTAGCAAACATCGCAAGTGAAGTTCATTTAATTCATCGCCGTGATACCTTTAGAGCAGAAAAAATATTAATGGATAGATTGCACGAAAAGGTACAACAAGGAAAAGTGATTTTACATACTCATCGTATTGTTGATGAAATTTTGGGCGATAATATGGGCGTAACGAGTGTAAGACTACTCAGTACTCAAGATCCTAATATCAGTGAAGAAGTCGCTGTCATGGGCGTTTTTATCGCCATAGGTCATAAACCGAATACCACTATTTTCGAAGGACAGCTTGAGTTAAAAGATGGATATATTAAAGTTAAATCCGGTACAGAAGGTCGAGCAACACAAACCAGTGTCGAAGGAATTTTTGCGGCAGGCGATGTGATGGATCATATTTATCGCCAAGCTATCACTTCGGCAGGTACGGGCTGTATGGCAGCATTGGATGCAGAGCACTATTTAGATAATTTAAAATAAAAAATATTGATATACATGTCATTAGATAAACAACGTCAGACTTATTTATTAAATTGGTTAAAGCAGCATGCAAAAGGGTATAAATCGGACTTGCGCGCCTCAACTTTAACCGGCTTTTTGTTAACCATTTTTGTGATCTTTCAAGCGGCTTTATTGGCAACGATCTTACAAAAATTAATTATTGAACAACAAAATTTTTCTGACATTTTGCCTTATTTTGGCTTTCTGATTATGGTGTTACTTGCTCGTGCTGTTTTACTTTATTTGCGAGAGAAAATTAATTTTACTTTAGGAAAAAAAGTCAGAAAACAGATTCGTCATCAATTAATTAATCAGCTTGAAAAATTGGGCCCTGCTTATCTAAATCGAAGCACCACCGGTGCATGGAGTACATTAATTATTGAACAAGTTGATAATCTCCAAGATTTTTTTGCTCGCTATTTACCGCAAATGCGTTTAGTGAGTATGGTACCTATTTTAATCTGTATCGCAATTTTCCCTTTTAATTGGGCAGCAGCACTTATTTTACTCGCTACAGCGCCATTAATTCCGATTTTTATGATTTTAGTGGGAATGGGGGCTGCGGATATTAATCGTCGCCACTTTAAAGCATTGAGTTATCTTAGCGGTCATTTTTTAGATCGATTAAAAGGTCTAAATACCATTCGGCTGTTTAATCAAGGCGGAAAACAAGCTCAAGAGATCAAGCGTGCATCAGAAGATTTTCGCGTTAAAACGATGCAAGTTTTAAAAGTAGCTTTTTTGTCTTCTGCTGTTTTAGAATTTTTTACTTCGATTTCAATCGCCATTGTGGCGGTATATTTTGGTTTTTCCTATTTAGGCGAGTTTGATTTTGGTTCTTATAATGGCACAGTCACGCTTTTCGCTGGTTTTTTTGCGTTAATTTTGGCGCCAGAATTTTTTCAGCCTTTACGTGATTTAGGCACTTACTATCATGCGAAAGCTGAAGCTATTGCTGCCGCTGATAATATTGAATCTTTTTTAAATGAAGAAAATTCATCAATAAATGCTGAATATCCAATAAAATCGATTCCCTTTAATGAGCCATTAAAATCTATTGAAGCAGATAACTTAATCGTGTTATCCAATGAGCGACAACCTATTGTTGGCCCTTTATCATTTTCGCTAAAGGCGCCTTTTAAATTAGCATTAATAGGAACGAGTGGCGAGGGGAAAAGTTCGTTAATGCAGGTTTTACTTGGTTTTTTACCTTATCAAGGTTCATTAAAAATCAATGGGATTGAATTTAGTCAGTTAAATATCACTGATTGGCAAAAACAAGTCAGTTGGATTGGTCAAAATCCTTACCTTTTAAATAGTTCTGTGCGAGATAATATTTTACTTGGTAATCCGCATGCCAATAATGATGAACTTCAAGCCGTCATTTGTAAAGCACAGCTTGTTGACGTTGTGGCTAAACTGCCCGAAGGGTTAGATACCCATATTGGCGAAGATGCTATCCGTTTATCGATTGGACAAGCACAACGTGTGGCTTTAGCAAGAGCGATGTTAAAAACGTGCCAATTGTTGATTTTAGATGAACCAACAGCAAGCTTAGATCAGGAAACAATTAATCATTTAGAACGACATAATATTGCCCCTAATACGATTACAATTACCCATCAGTCGGACGATATGCAGTACGCAGACCAAGTTTGGCAACTAGCCCATGGCCAATTGAATTGTAACGTTAAGGAGATCACATGCTAGCGATTTTGCGTCCATACATTGCTCTGTATAAGCACTATTTTTGGCAAATCTTAATTGGTTTATCTTTATCGATTCTCACCCTGTTTGCAAGTGTGTTTTTGCTCTCTTTATCTGGTTGGTTTTTAGCATCCACCGCTTTTGTCGGTGTGGCTGGTTTGTATAGTTTCAATTATATGCTCCCTGCTGCTGGCGTTCGAGCAGCAGCAATAACCCGAACGGCAGCACGCTATATGGAGCGTTTAGTTGATCATAATACAACCTTTAAAATTCTTGCTTATTTAAGGACATTAGCTTTTCGCAAACTATTACCATTAAGTGCCAATCAATTAGCACAATATCAAAAAGCGGATTTGCTTAATCGATTTATTGTCGATATTGATGCGCTTGATCATCTTTATTTAAAACTTTTTTCGCCCGTTGTAACCGCATTGATAATGATTGCGATTTTATTTATCGGATTAAGTTACATTAATCTACCTATTGCGCTCATCATCACCATTATTCTCACGTTGACTTTGCTTACTGTACCTGTGATTTTTTATTATGCCGGTAAACAATTAGGCGAGACATTGGCAAAACAACAAAGCGATTATCGTTCGCAACTGATTAGCTATTTACAAGGGCAAGCTGAACTTACTTTATTTAATGCCCAAGCAAAGTATCGTGATAAACTTGATGAACTTGAATCACAGTGGCTTACTAATCAACAACGTCAATCAACATTAATGGCGCTATCGAGTGCATTAATTTTATTAATCTCAGGTTTTTTAACACTACTGGTATTATGGCTCATTACTCAATATACACTTTCGCCATTAGTTGCCTTATTTGTCTTTGTTTGTCTTGCCAGTACAGAAATTTTAATGCCCATTCCTAATGCCTTTATATTTTTAGGGCAAGTTATCGCATCAGCGTCCCGTATAACGGCTATTTTTAGTCAGACACCCGAAATTACCTTTGTGAAGGAAGGTAAAACAATTGATTTAACCATGGCTAAATTACGATTTGATAAAGTTAATTTTAGTTATCCAAATCAACCTTTTATCATATTAAAGGATTTTTCGTTAACGGTTGAATCTGGTGAGCATATTGGGTTGATTGGTAAAACCGGGTGTGGTAAATCAACACTGCTCAATCTGATTAATCGTATTTGGGAACCCAATTCGGGGTCAATCTATTTGAATGATACACCTATTAACCAGTTGGATGAAAAAACACTTCGCCAAGCTATTGCTGTCGTTCCGCAAGTTATTACCATTTTTAGCGATACGTTACGGCAAAATCTACTGATTGGTAATGAGCAGGCTACCGATCAGCAATTGATAGATGTTTTACATCAAGTTGAACTGGATAAATTACTTATCACTGAAAAAGGTCTCGATTTACTTATTGGGCAAGGTGGGCGTGCGTTATCGGGTGGTGAAATTCGCCGTATTGGGATTGCTCGAGCATTACTGCATCATTCACCCTTGATTTTAATGGATGAACCAACCGAAAGCTTGGATCAACAAACGGAACAGCAGATCATTAAACTTATTCAACAATCCTGTAAAAGTAAAACTTTACTAATGGTAACGCATCGTTTAATTGATAATCCGTTATTCGATCGGGTAATTTCGCTCTAGTTTAGCGTATCGCTCATATTTTGACTGTTTAAAGTGTTAAACAGTCAAACTTCAATAAGCGACAAACCAGTTAAGATGTTTAAATTTTTTGTAAGATAACTTTTGCCTAATGGTTATCTACACTGCAATTTTTAAAATATGTTATACTAGTGCTTTATTTAGATTGATAGAGAGTTTATTTTGCAACAGTCATTACAAGATTTCATTACAGATAAAATTGATGATTTAAAAGGCAAGGATATTGTCATTCTTGATGTGAAAGGTAAATCAAGTATTACTGATTATATGGTCATTTGTACCGGTACATCAAATCGCCACGTGTCTTCAATTGCTGGGCATTTAATTGATGAAGCCAAAAAGCATGGCTATCTAGTTTTAGGTAGTGAAGGACAAAGTGATGCTGACTGGGTTGTTGTCGATATGGATTCTGTGATTGTGCACATCATGCAAGAAGAAAGTCGTCAACTTTACGAACTTGAAAAACTTTGGGGTTAATTAGGTGAAAATACAGCTCATTGCTGTTGGCACTAAAATGCCTAATTGGGTCACAACAGCCTTTGATGATTATCGCTTTCGTTTTCCGAAAGATATGCCTTTAGAATTAATTGAAATACCGGCAGGAAAACGTACTAAAAATGCCGATATCGTTCGTATTTTAGATAAAGAAGGCGAATCGATGCTAAATGCTTGTGGTAAAGGTAACCGTATTGTGACACTTGATATTCCTGGTAAACCGTATACCACTCACAATCTAGCTGAACAATTGGAACGTTGGAAAACAGATGGACGTGATGTCAGTTTATTAATTGGTGGGCCTGAAGGACTTTCACCAGCTTGCAAAGCAGCAGCAGAACAAAGCTGGTCATTATCCCCTCTTACTTTACCTCATCCTCTTGTTCGAGTCATTGTGGCTGAAAGCCTCTATCGAGCATGGAGTTTAACCACTAATCATCCTTATCATCGAGAATAATGACAGAGTTTATCATGAGTGAAATTATCTTAGATCTGCAAATTGCGACAACGCAGCCTGATCACTTGCCCACTGAACAACAAATCATGCAGTGGTTAAACGTTATTCTGCCTCAATTTATGGATCAAGCAGAAATAACTATTCGTATTGTTGATGAAGCAGAAAGCCAACAATTAAATCATACCTATCGACAAAAAAATAAACCGACCAATGTGTTATCTTTTCCTTTTGAGTCACCAATTGATATTGAAGTACCACTTTTAGGTGATCTAATAATTTGTAAACAAGTTGTCGAAAAAGAAGCACAAGAACAACATAAATTATTAATTTCGCATTGGGCTCATATGATAGTGCATGGCTGTTTGCATTTACTCGGTTATGATCATATTGTTGACGAAGAAGCGGAAGAAATGGAAAGTATCGAAATTGATATTATGAAACAGTTAGGATTTGATGATCCTTATCAACCCATTGACTAATTAAAACAAATCATTACACTATTCTCATTCAATTTATAATTCACATTAACTAAGCTGAGTATAAGAATAATTTACATCATGCAAAATAACTAAGGAATCAAGCAAATGAGTGATGATAATCACCGGAGCCCTAAAAAAGGGTTTACTTTATGGTTAAGTCAGTTATTCAATTCAGAACCCAAAGATAAAGAAGAACTGATTGAAGTAATTCGTGAAGCCGAAGAAAACGAACTGATTGATCCTGATACTCTCGACATGATTGAAGGAGTAATGGATATTGCAGAACAGCGTGTTCGCGATATTATGATTCCTCGCTCTCAAATTGTAACAATTAAAGATAATTATACGCTTGATGAGTGTTTGAATATTATTTCTGAACATGGACACTCTCGTTATCCTGTCATCAGTGAAGATAGAGATCACATTGAAGGTATTTTGTTAGCCAAAGATCTTCTTATGTTTATTCGTCAAGGTGTGGATAATTTTGATCTGAAAAAAATTTTACGCCCTACTGTTGTTGTGCCAGAAAGCAAACGTGTTGATCATATGTTGAAAGAGTTTCGAATGGAACGCTATCATATGGCTATAGCTATCGATGAATTTGGTGGTGTTTCGGGCTTAGTCACCATTGAAGATATTTTAGAGTTGATTGTTGGTGATATCGAAGATGAATTTGATGAGATTGAAGATCGTGATATTCGTCGCTTATCCACTCAAGTCTATACAGTGCGAGCACTGACACCTGTTGAAGACTTCAATGATGTTTTTAAAACCGATTTTAGTGATGACGAAATGGATACCATTGGGGGATTAGTCATGCAACATTTTGGACGTTTACCTTTACGAGGTGAAAGTATCACTATTGATGGTTATCAATTTAAAGTCACCATTGCCGATCGTCGACGGATCATTCAGCTTCATGTCACTATTCCTGAAGGGGCAACCGTTCCTAATTTAGAGTTACCTGAAAATGCTTAAACATCTGGCATTAGCTGTAATTTTCGGGAGTATCGCTGTTTTTAGCTATGCTCCTTTTCATATCTGGCCTTTAGCATTTATATCCTTTGCAGGACTGTTATGGCTTATAGCTGATAAGTCTAAAAAGCAAGCGATGCTGATAGGGCTTTGCTGGGGAATCAGCTATTTTACAGCTGGTGTGCATTGGATTTATATTAGTATTAAACAGTACGGCGAATTGTCATCATCTGTGGCATTAATCATTTTAGGATGTTTGATCCTCTACCTGTCACTTTATCCAATGCTTTTTGCGCTATTACTTAGCTGCTTAAAACAATTTTCACCGCCGTTTTCCTTGAAACAGTTAGTCTTTGCTGCCCCTATTCTTTGGCAATTAACTGAGTTTTTACGTGGTTATATTTTAACTGGTTTTTCATGGCTTCAGTTAGGTTACAGCCAACTTGACAGCCCTTTACGAGCTTATTTTCCCCTTGTTGGTATAAATGGTGTAACATTATTAACCACCATTTTATGTGGTTTAATAACCTATTGTTTGTTTGAACTTAAACAAAAAGCTTTCACAAAGCACTTTTTTGGTGCATTAATTGCACTTTTTGCGTTCTCGATTGCACCATTTTTATTCAATCAGATTAATTGGACTAAGGTAGATAAACACCGAGTGGCTAATTTTGCGTTGATACAAGGTAATATAGCACAATCATTACGGTGGACTCATCAACAACTAAATCAAACTATTGATACCTATACCAAATTGACCAAAGCAAATTTTGGAAAAGATAAAATCATTATCTGGTCAGAAGCCAGTATTACAGATTTTGAAATAAATCAACAGTCATTATTGCAGTATCTTGATAATCAAGCCAGAGCAAATGAGACAGAAATCGCCGTTGGTATCATCGATTATCGTTTCAATGGAGGAAGATATGATGATGACGGTAATGTTTATAATACGCTACTGGTATTAGGTGATAAAACACCTTATAAATATCCAACCAATAATCGGTATCAAAAACACCACTTAGTGCCATTTGGTGAATTTACTCCATTAGAATCCGTACTTAAACCGATTACGAATCTATTGGGGATTCCCATGTCATCGATGCAATCAGGTGACATAAAGCAGGCACCATTAATAATGAAAGGGTTTAAATTTACTACTGTGATTTGTTATGAAGTGATTTTGTCTGATTTAATGTGGCAAAATTTTTCAGCGGATACTGACTTTTTACTGACCGTTTCTAATGATGCTTGGTTCGGTGACAGTATTGGACCTAAGCAACATCTTCAAATGGCACAAGCCCGAGCATTAGAGTTTGGTCGTCCTTTGATACGGAGTACCAATAATGGCATCACAGCCATTATCGATCATCATGGTAAAATCATCCAACAATTACCTCAATTTGAAACATCAGTGTTATCTCAAACCTTATCCCCTACAATTGGTTTAACGCCTTATGCTAGGTGGGGCAACACACCTTATTTGATTATCATGATTCTTATGACACTTCCCTTTTTTATAAAAAAAAGGAAGTGATGTTGAGACTGGCATAATTATTGCTTAAATCTAACTAATTCTGATTAAAATTACTTCGTTCAGTTGTGACAAAATTTTGGTCACAATTGTTCGCATCTAGCTCCAATGATATATAAATAAACAGTAAAAAGTACTTTTATAGTAAAAAATAAGTTATAATATACGCCCTTTGTAAAAATATTAAATATATTTAATATGATACAAATTAAACAGTAGGAGATGAGTATGAACATAAAAACAAAATTAACCAAATTAGTGTTATCATTTGCAATGTTAGGTCTAATAAGTGGTTCAGCAGTTGCGGAAGAACTGACGGGCACATTAGCCAAAATTAAAGATAGTGGTGTGATTGTTGTTGGTCATCGTGAATCTTCTATTCCATTTTCCTACTATGGTAAAAACCAAGAAGTCATTGGCTATTCACAAGATTACTCTAACCTAATTGTTGAAGCAGTTAAAAAAGAGTTAAATATGCCTGATCTGAAAGTAAAATATTTACCGGTTACGTCTAAAACACGTATACAATTACTGAATAACTACACATATGATTTTGAATGTGGTTCAACAACCAATAATCTTGAGCGTCAAAAAACGGTTGGTTTTTCAAATAGCATCTTTATTGTTGGCACACGTTTTTTAGTTAAAGCGGATAGCAATATCAATAGTCTTGAAGACCTTAAAGGTAAGAACGTTGTGACGACGGCAGGAACAACGTCAGAAATTCGTTTAAATCAAATCAACAATAAAGAAAAATTAAATATTCGTATTATTACACCAAAAGATCATGGTGATGCATTTAATGCGCTTGAAACCGGTCGAGCAGCAGCATTTTTAATGGATGATGCATTATTAGCAGGAGAGCGTTCTCGTGCCATTAATCCAAGTGAATGGAAAATTATTGGCGAACCACTTTCTTATGAATCTTATGGTTGTATGTTAAGAAAAGGTGATGTCCAATTTAAGCAATTAATGGATAAAGCAATTGCTGATGCGCAAACATCCGGAAAAGCATTAGAATCATATAACAAATGGTTTACTCAACCTGTGCCACCAAAAGGGGCCAATATGGAACTTGAAATTTCACCAAAAATGGTTGAGTTATTTGCAAATCCTAATGATAAAGCATTAGATTAACACTTTTCTTCTCTTTCTAATCCTATGTACTAAATGTGAAAATATTTAGTACATAATCTAATTTATGTGAATTAAATATATTATGAGTTTTAATCGAATACTAGCTTTGGAACCTTTTACAGCCTTTTGGAAACATATTTGTGATTCCATAATGAGCTTTAATTGGATGCTATTTTTTGAACCGACACCTTATGGAGACGGTATTTACTTAAACTGGCTACTCGATGGCGTTTTTGTCACAGTTTCGTTAGCAATCACCGCATGGATCATTGCATTTATACTGGGATCATTAGTTGGTATTTGCCGAACATTAGACAACAAACTGTTAAACAAGTTTGCTGCTTGCTATGTCCAGCTATTCCGTAATATTCCTTTATTGGTACAAATGTTTTTGTGGTATATGTTATTTCCTGAATTATTAAGCGGAAGTTTCAAAACATGGTTTATGTCTGAACTATCCCCAAATATCAGTGCGTTTATTACCGCTGCAATTGCGTTGGGATTATTTACCTCTGCACGTATCGCTGAGCAGGTAAGAACAGGTATTCAAACATTGCCAAAAGGTCAACGATATGCAGCAATTGCTCTTGGCTTAACAAATAGACAAGCGTATTGTTATATTTTATTACCGAACGCTTATCGGCGCATCATTCCGCCATTAACTTCCGAGATGACCAATATTATTAAAAATTCATCCGTTGCTTCTACAATTGGGTTGATCGACTTAATTGGACAAATCGAACGTATCAATGATGCAACAAACTGTATTATTGAAGTATTATGTGGCGTAACGCTTGCTTTCGTGTTGATTAACTATGCGGTTCTTTTTATTATGCGAAATGTTGAAAAACATATGCGTTTACCAAATATGAGTCAAGGAGGATAATATGCAGTTAGTTAATTGGATTGCCGATATCCCTTCATTGGTCATTGAAAATTATCCATTATTACTAAGTGGATTATGGTTAACAACCAAAATTACTTTTATTGCCGTTGTTTTTGGCATAGTTTGGGGTACTGTACTGGCGTTAATGCGTCTATCAAATATTAAAATATTGAATGTTTTTGCCAAGTGCTATGTCAATTTATTTCGTTCCATTCCACTTTTATTAGTGTTGTTATGGTTCTATTTGGCATTACCTCAGGTCATTAAACATCTGTTTAACCTTCCACCTTATGCAGACGTGCGAATCGCTTCGGCTATGATTGCTTTTGCCCTTTTTGAAGCTGCCTATTACTCTGAAATTATTCGAGCAGGGATTAGCGCTGTTGCTAAAGGTCAATATCATGCTGCTTATGCTTTGGGAATGACAAAAAGCCAATCCATGCGTTTGATTATTTTACCTCAAGCATTTAGATCAATGATTCCATTACTGTTAACTCAAGGCATTATTTTATTCCAGGATACGTCTTTAGTTTATGTAATGAGCTTAATTGACCTGTTTGGTGCAAGTGTCACTCAAATTGGTAGTGTACAAGGCGGCACAGTCAAATATTCTATGATTATTTTTGCAGCAGCAATTTATTTTATAATTTGTTTTACTGCTTCATGTTTAGTTAATTATTTCAAAAAAGGGATAAGTCGATGATCTCCTTAGAAAATGTATCAAAATGGTATGGACAATTTCAGGTATTAAAAAACTGTACTACACGAGTTGGTAAAGGTGAAGTTGTCGTAGTTTGTGGTCCTTCTGGATCAGGTAAATCAACGCTGATTAAAACGGTTAATGGTTTAGAGCCCGTACAAAAGGGTAAAATTATTATTGATGGCACTGAAGTGACCAGCAAATCAACCAATTTAGCAAAATTACGTTCTAAAGTCGGTATGGTGTTTCAGCATTTTGAATTGTTCCCACATTTAACGATTTTAAAAAATTTAACGTTAGCTCAAATCAAGGTGTTAAAACGATCTGAAAAAGAAGCCCGTGAAAAAGCATTATCATTGTTAGATCGTGTTGGTTTACTTGCACATGCCAACAAATATCCTGCGCAACTTTCTGGTGGCCAACAACAGCGTGTTGCCATTGCACGAGCACTCTGTATGGATCCAATTGTTATGTTGTTTGATGAACCGACTTCAGCACTTGATCCTGAAATGGTCAATGAAGTGTTAGATGTCATGGTCGAACTAGCTTATGAAGGTATGACCATGATGGTGGTGACCCATGAAATGGGCTTTGCTCGAAAAGTGGCACATCGTGTTATCTTTATGGATGCTGGCGAGATTATTGAAGATACATCTAAAGAGCAATTCTTTAGTAACCCAGAATCAGATCGTGCTAAAGATTTTTTAGCGAAAATTATTCATTAATGTTTAAAAACAAAAAAGCACTTGCTATATCATCAAGTGCTTTTTTTAGTTTCTCTCTTTTAAAGCCGAGCAATAAAGTCTTAAATTTTAAAACAGACAATGACTGATACTAATAAAGCGTTATGCCATTTATCTTTTTGATTTCGATTAAGAAGATTGTAAATCGCTCAAAGTTATTACATTAAATCATTTAAAAAAAATAATAAGTTGGCGTTATTTTTTATTACTTCCTTTAATTTGCTGCGCTAAACCACTTTCACGATGTATTTGGTTTTTTACCGATAACGCTAAGATTTTGCTTTCAGCATAAATCGCTACTGTTCTTTTCGCTCGAGTAATCGCAGTATAAAGTAAAGAACGATTCAACAATGGTGAATAATCAGTAGGTAAAATAATATTTACATGATCGAACTCCGATCCTTGCGATTTATGAATTGTCATTGCATAGGCAGTTTCGTGTTCTGGCAATCGATAAGGTGAAAAACCTTTAATTGATCCATCGGAAAAAGGAAAATAGACCCGTAATTTTGACTTATCATGTTCAGCGGTGAGCGTAATACCAATATCACCATTATACAATCCCAAAGCGGTACTGTTTCGTAAAATCATAATCGGTCGACCGATGTACCAGCCGTCCTTATGCTTTGGCTGTATTAATTTATTCTTAATGAGTAACGATTCAATTTGCTTATTTAAACCTTGTACACCAAATAAACCTTCCCTGACAGCACACAATAAACGATATTGTGCAAATTTTTCTAGAATTAACGCTATATCATTATTGCCATGGTGCACTATTGCATCTAAATAGTGCTGATAATGTTTTACACTATCGTGTAATAAAGCTTGATAAGATGATTTTGATGACAATGGATGATAATTAATGTCATCCAATATTTCATCGCCTAATAACTGAATAACTTTACTGTCATATCCTTCTTTTACTGCATTAGCTAATAGCCCAATCCCAGAAGATTCATTAAATCGGTAACTCTTTTTTAACAGACAAATACTATCGGTAATAGAAGCGACACTGGGTATAGAAGGAACGGCATAACCGGTTAATTGGCTCAGTTCTGATGCTCTTGACTCACTATATCCATTCTCAATAAAATGACAAAGATCACCAAATACAGCACCCGCTTCAACTGATGAGAGCTGATCTTTATCTCCTAATAATATTAAACGCGCTGACGACGGTAATGCCTCGATCACTCTCGCCATCATATTTAAATCAACCATAGATGCTTCATCAATGACTAATACATCTAAATTAAGTGGATTTTTTTTATGATAGATAAATGATCGGTTATCCGCTTTTGCACCTAATAACCGATGTAAGGTTATTGCTTCTGTTTTATTATTTAAAGATTCAAAAGGAAGCTTATTTAAGGCTTGGCTTAGTGATTCAGTCAGTCTTGAGGCCGCTTTACCTGTGGGTGCTGTCGTGACAATTCGAGCGGTAGGTTGCGTTTGTAAAATGGCGGTTAAAATTTTGGCAACTGTTGTGGTTTTCCCTGTTCCAGGGCCGCCTGAAATGATCGCAACTTTGCGTGTTAATGCCACCGCAACAGCGACTTTTTGCCAATCTATTTCGGTGTGATGTTCGGTAAACAATTGATCAAGTATAGTGTTGAAATTAACGCTGCTATCTGTTTTTTCATTAAATGTCGTATGATTAAAATAGTATGCAACATTTTTTTCATCTAACCACATTCGTTGAAAATAGAGTTTATTGTTAATAAAGATTAGTGGCGTTTGCGTAAGACCATCACTCACAACCTGATTATTTTGAGCTTGTTTGAGTGTATGTTTCCAATCAACATCTTGAGGGGATTCTAAATCTAACCATAACTTAGGATCAATAGATGACTGATTTAATAAAGTAAGATCAAGGCAAACATGCCCTAATCTTACCTCTTTACTTAGTGATAGCACCATATAACTAAAGCGTTTAAGTGTCAGATCATCATTTAATTTTGCTTTATGACTTAAAAATGCAGCCAAATGAATGTCAAGTAAACTAATTTGACTGTCTTGTTTAAATTGGTTTAACCACTCGTTTACCATGCGTAGTTTCTGTTTTAACTGATTTATAATCCAATTATATCGTCAACATCATCTTTTGAATAAGATAATTTAAAACTTAAATTAAGATTTTTACTTTCGTTTGGATTTAACTTAAATTTCCACGTAAGCTTACCTGTATCTTTGTCATAGTCCGCATTACCATATTTAACATCATCCAGTGATATGGCTTTATTTAAGATTACTGGTAACTGATCATAAACAATAATATCTATCGGTAATGATTTACTGTTTTTTACATCAATGGTATAAGCATATTTTTGTGAAATATTATTACCAAAGAAAGAAGGTTTAGATGTTTAATTCACATTGCGATTACGATTGATCAAAATATTTTTATCCCGTCCCAAAGCGATGTCGAGAGTATCTTTAATATATTTGGTATCGATAAAACTTTCGCCAATATAACTACCATTAAAAAAAACCGTCAATCTTTCTGGTAAAAAATTGAGTCTATCCCAATCCGTTATTTGTGCCTGTAAATAGACATAGTTATTGATTTTTGGTGTTGCAACGTAATGATAATTTGCTACAACTTCTTTGTTTTGTAAGATCAGGATATTATCATTAGTATTTGATTTGATAGTATAAGGTAAGGTAACTTCAAAGATAGTACTTATACCTAAAGTGTTAATCGTTGCATTATTTACAGTATTTGTATGACTCAATGACATCATATCATCTCTATCTTCTAACATTGGATAACCAATACCTAGCCTGTAATCACCCATATCGGGATTACTAGTTTTTATATACCAAGGAGATAAATTAGGTGCTGTTATCCCTTCGCTAGGATTCGAGGTGGATAATTTAAAATCAATGTTTTTCCAATCTAAACCGCTGTTTTGATGAATTTCAGCTTTATAAGTTAATTGTACTGGAGAATTAATATCATCAACACGTACATCATAAGTGGGATTCCAACTTGCTTCATTGGTAACATAAGATATAGTAATCGGTAAAGTGATATCTTGATCTGAGTACACTTTAACGTCAATTGCATTCGTTAAGTTTTTTGTTGTTCTTGCTAACTTTTCAAATTCTTCCTGACATTGTTCGATTTGTTGTTCAAGTTGTTGGACTTCTTTTTCTAATGTGTATTGTTCACTCAATGCAGACACTAAATTGGCTTTAATAAAATCCAATATATTTTTCATTCCGCTTACATTATCATTAGTCACTTTAGTGAGCTGATCTAAATGGTTTCCTTGTAAAAGGTTGATTTGTTCAGATACAGCTTTTAATTGAATTGCAGTAATATCATATTTATCCTGTAATTGCTGTAACTTTTCAAGTAATGGCTTGGTATCATGATTTTGTTCATCATTATCAACATAGTTCCTATTTAATGAAGTCGACAATACTTTTACGTTGTTATCATTAAATCCAATACTTATCGAATTTGCTTTTGCCCCATTGGCAATACCTGTTAAAACAATTGCATTTTCACCTTTTTTTAATGAAACTATCGACTGACCTTGTAATTCAGCACCTTGTAGAAACAACGTTACCTTATTGAGTATCACGTCATTAGCGGCTAATACGTTGCTTGATATTAACGCACTTAATAATAATAATTTTTTCATTGTTTTTCCTTTGTTTATAATAAATTTAGATTTTTCATTTTATTGAACTATTCCCGAGGACATGACTATTTTGTCTTAATTAATAAAAAAATCTAATATTTTTTGACATTATTTTTTGTTTAATATATTGAACATTTAATAAAATTAATATAAATTATGTTACAGATACAAAACAAAAAAAAGAGGTGTTGCTATGAGTAATTTTAGCTATCTAAAACAGGCAATTAAGCGAAAAAATTTATCCCTACAAACCGTTGCCGATGCTTGTAAAATGACAAAAGGTTATTTAAGTCAACTTATCAATGATAAAGTTAAAAATCCTGGCGCACAAAAATTACAATCTCTACATCACTACTTACAAATAGAAGAATCGACGATAAATAAAAAAGTCGGTGTTATATTTGGTAAGTTTTACCCTCTACATACTGGGCATATTCATTTAATTCAACGGGCGATTAGTCAAGTCGATGAACTTTATGTAGTACTCTGTTCGGATACTATTCGTGATATGGCACTGTTTGAACAAAGCGCAATGTCTCGCCAACCAACAATTAATGATCGTATACGTTGGTTACTGCAAACGTTTAAATATCAAAAAAATATCCATATTGAATTATTAAAAGAAGATGGGATTCCTGCGTATCCAAACGGTTGGCTCGAGTGGAGTGATCGTGTCAAAAAACTATTCAAAGAAAAAGGCATAAAACCCAATTGTGTTTACTCGAGTGAACCGCAAGATGTCGCTATGTATAAAGATTTATTCGATTTAGAAACAGTACTTATCGATCCAGAACGGAAATTTATGCAAGTGAGTGGGACTCAAATCCGTCAAGCTCCGCTGCAAAATTGGCAATATATTCCGACAGAAGTAAGACCGTTTTTTGTTAGAACTGTTGCTATTTTAGGCGGAGAATCCAGTGGAAAATCAACACTGGTTAATAAACTCGCCAATGTATTCAATACGACTAGTGCATGGGAATATGGTCGTGATTATGTATTTTCACAACTTGGTGGTGATGAACGTGCTTTACAGTATGCTGATTACGATAAAATCGCATTAGGTCATGCACAATATATTGATTTCGCAATAAAGCATGCCAATAAGGTCTCTTTTATTGACACTGATTTTGTTACCACTCAAGCTTTTTGTAAAAAATATGAAGGTAAAGAACACCCTTTTCTACAGGCGATGATCAACAACTATCGTTTTGATTTAGTGATACTGTTAGGTAATAACACACCATGGGTTGCTGACGGTCTACGTTCGCTAGGTAGTCCAAAACAACGTAAGGATTTTCAACAATTACTTATCTCAATTCTTGAAAAAAATAATATCAAATATATTCCGATTGATTCGCCTGATTACGAAGAGCGCTATTTACGTTGTATTGAATTGGTTAATCAACTTATTAATGATAAAGAGTATTAATTATGAATAAATTAAGTCATCTTGCTATATTTATTGGACGTAATAAATTTTACCCTCTGTTTTGTGTACTTTGTGTTACGTTAGCCTTTTTATATACTGATCCTTTTACCCATTTGAATTTACGTTATTTTGTCTCTTATGTTGGTGCTTTTTGTGGGCTACTTTGTGTTATTTTACTCGCTAAACGCAAAAATATGGGAAATGTTATCGGAATGCTGGCTGTGGTTGCTGAGTGTTATGCCAATTACTTGGGTAACAATATTGGCGCGGGCTTGCCTACTTTCTACTATTTTGGATCGCATATTGTTGGGTTAATTACTTGGGAAAAAAATCAAGATACACATAAAAATGTTAAAGTACGTTCGTTGAGTGAAAATGCTTTTTTATATACCCTGATTTTTTTGATCGCAGCCGTATTTTTCAACGTCTACTTAACCAACGCTATTGGTGTTGAAAATACCGTTTATCAATTAATTACGAACTGTTTTATCTTCGGATTAGGCGTTGTAGCTCAACTACTATTAATGATGCGTTATTCATTCAATTGGTATTTATGGGTGATATTAAATGTGTTAGTGATTGGGTTAAATATTTATACAAATAATATCGTTATCGCAACACAATACTTAATCTACCTGTTCAATGCCATTTACGGGATTTGTGAATGGAAACAATCTGAATCAAAACAAACGACCTAACATATTGTTTATCATTAGCAGATTGTTTTTAAATGGATAATTTAATAAGCAAAAAATAGAAAATAATAAATTTATTTTCTATTTTTTTGACTAGCAATGAGATAAACCTAAATTGATATTGCAATTTTTAAGTTAGCCTATCAAGATATTGGCATTAACATAAATAAACAGCTATTATTCAATTTCACCTTTCACCAAAGGTACAAATTTTACTTCGCCCATATTTTTCGTTATATAACTATCGCCATTACGCTCAATTAATTGTAAAACCTGATGGTTTACCCCTACTGGTATGACTAGTCGACCTTTATCTGCTAATTGTTTAACAAGATTAATCGGTACTTCAGAAGCGGCTGCAGTAACAATAATACCATCAAAGGGACCACGCTCTGGCCACCCTAACCAACCATTACTATGTCGAGTGGCAATATTGTGAATGTCGAGTTGTTTTAAACGACGTTTAGTATTCCATTGTAAACTTTTGATTCTCTCGATCGAACAGACCTGATCAACTAATTTTGCCAAAATCGCTGTTTGATAACCTGAACCTGTCCCTATTTCAAGAACTTTTGAATCGGGTTCAAGCTTTAACAATTCAGTCATACGGGCAACGATATATGGTTGTGATATAGTCTGTCCACTACCAATGGGCAAAGAACGATCATCATAAGCTTGATGAGAAAGGGCTTCATCAATAAAATGTTCTCGTGGTGTTGAGGCTATCGCGGCTAATACACGTTCATCTTTGATTCCTTGCTGACGCAATAATTGAATTAGAGACTGCATTTTTAAACTTTGCATATTAGTTACTCATTTCCTGTAATCAATTCTCGTATTACACTTGTTGCATAACAACCTGATGTTAAATAGAAGGTAATCTCAATACTGTTATCATTTATCCATTGCCAATTAAGTTGCTGAGGACGCAATAATATCGAACGTCTTGCCGTTTCAAGACGCTCTTTTTTAAATAATTCAGTAAATAGTGACCAGTTGGCTAAACATTTTTGCTCAAATTCAAGAGAGCAAGATTGAGTACCAAGTTGAGAATCCCCTATCATTGGCGCAGTAATATTAACTTCCCCGTTTAACAACCGAGATTGTAACAATGAAAGGTCATTTGATTGCGCAACAAACCAACTTCCTCGTTGGACTAATTGCAAAATATCACCATCTAAAACGGTTTGATTCAGACCTTGTTCGATACGTTTACTGACAACATCATTAAAAATGGCACTACGTGCTGCTGAGAGATAAAAACTTCTTTTTTTACGATCTTTAACGGTAATTTCACCATTAGCCCATTTTAATGCTTGAATTATATTATTATCATCTCGACCAAAGCGCTGTTCGCCAAAATAATTGGGTACGCCATGTTGCTTAATGGAAGCTAATTTTGATTCAAGTTCAATAGTATCACTTAAGTTAGTGAGTTTTATATTAAAATAATTACCTTTTAACGCACCTATTTTTAATTTTTTATTATGCCTTGTAACCTTTAGAATTTGACAGCCTGCCAAATCAAAATCAGTAAAATCAGGTGATTCCTTTCCTGGCATATGTAAACTGAACCATTGCCGAGTCACTGCATGGCGATCTTTAAGCCCTGCATAGCTCACCAATTTTGGCGAAATACCGACATATTTAGCTAACTGTTCAGCAACAAAAATAGTATTACAATCTTTTTTTTCAAGATAAACTAAAACATGTTCACCTTCGCCGGTTAATTCAAAACCAAGATCTTCTGTTACCACAAAGTCTTCATATTGTTGCTTATATTGTCCCGTTGTTTTCGGCTTTCCATATAAAAAATTAAGTTCTGCTAACACGTGTAATGCCTATTATGTAAATGAATCAATTTAACGTTTTTGAGAGAGTAATACTACCGCTTCACATGCAATACCTTCTTTGCGTCCAGTAAAGCCTAGTTGTTCAGTCGTGGTGGCTTTAACACTGATTTGATCAAAATGAACATTGAGATCTTCGGCAATATTAACTCGCATCTGATCAACATGAGGACGCATTTTCGGTTCTTGTGCAATAATAGTGGTATCTAAATTGACCAACTGGTAACCTTTTGCTTGAACAATGCCATAGACCTCTTTAAGTAATATTCGACTATCAATACCTTTATATTTAGGATCAGTATCTGGAAAAAGTTTTCCAATATCACCTAGTGCTAATGCGCCGATTAGCGCATCAGTAATCGCATGTAACACAACATCACCATCAGAGTGTGCAACCAAACCATATTGATAGGGTATTTTTACACCAGCTAAGGTGATGGGTCCTTCCCCTCCAAATTTATGAACATCAAATCCGTGCCCTATTCGCATATATCACCTTTTTGCATTTGGTTAGTTAAATAAAATGAGGCCAGCGCTAAATCTTCTGGATGTGTAATTTTTATATTATCCCGACGGCACTCAACTAATAGAGGATGTCCTCCAGCATATTCAATCGCTGACGCTTCATCAGTAATTGGTACATGATTATTTAAAGCAATTTGTAAACAAGACTTTAACTCACCAACCTTAAATAATTGGGGCGTTGCTGCACCCCACAAATACGTACGATCTTCTGAAGATTCGATAACATTGTCATTGGTCTGGTAAGCTCGTTTGACAGTATCACTGATACGCGTTGCTAAAATAGCACCCTGTTGTGTTTCAACCACGGTGTTTATCAAACGATTTATATCATTATGATCAACACAAGGTCTGGCTGCATCATGCACTAAAGCCCATTGCTCATCATTTAAAACCCGTAGCCCAGCTAAGACTGAATCAGCACGCGTTGAACCACCTTTGACAACATGAATTTGAGGATGAGTTGCAATAGGTAGAGTTGCAAAAAGATGATCTTGAGCATGGATAGCTACGATAATCTTACCTATTCGTGGATGAGATAATAATTTTTGTAATGTATGTTCTAAAATGGTCATTGAACCAATTTTAAGATACTGTTTAGGCGTTTGGCTATTCATTCGGCTACCAATCCCAGCAGCCGGAACGATTGCAATAATATTACTCGTGTTGTTCACATAATGCCTTATTATTGATGAGAATTTGAGTCGATAATTATTCGGTAAAAATATTCGTTAGGCTTAACCATGCCTAAATGGCTACGTGCTCGCTCTTCTATCGCTTCTGAACCACGTTGCAAATCATTAATCTCGGCAAACATCTGTTCATTACGGACTTTAAGTTTATTGTTTTGCTCATGCAAGCTTGCAAGCATTTGCACATTTTCTTGATAGTCATAGACATTATTTTTTCCAAACCATAAAGAGTATTGCAGATAACCAAGTAACACCAGCAATATTAATGCTATTTTCCATTGCCTCATACGTTTAATTTTACCTTTAATCTAGATACATTTTACAGGTTTTGGTAATCCAGCCAATTTCGTTGCTTGTTTTGCTGGCCCTTCTGGGAATAATTTATATAAGTAACGGCTATTGCTTTTTTCTGGTCCAAATTTTTTTTCTAACGCTTTGACTAATGCTCGAATCGCAGGTGACGTTTTATATTCCAAATAGAAATCACGAACAAACAAGATAACATCCCAGTGCGCCTGAGTTAATTCAATCGATTCTTGTAAAGCCAGTTCTGGCACAAGCTCAACAGACCAATCCTGCCAATTTTTTAAATAACCGTTATCATCTGTTTTTATCTGTTCTAACATTTTTCAGCACACTGTTTTATTTTCTGGATATTATACTCAATTCTATGCAATCCAACACTAATTTTGATGGTTAAAGTCACAGTATGAAGCGAATAATGCTTAAAATTGACGAAAATTAAAGCAAACAAGCTTTTTTTCAAAAATAGCTATTTACAAATAAGCCCGACTCCTTTAATATTCACAGCCATTGCGGAAGTGTGGCTGAGCGGTTGAAAGCACCGGTCTTGAAAACCGGCGAGGGGCGACCCTCCCAGAGTTCGAATCTCTGCGCTTCCGCCATCTTCTCCAAAGAATCAACGTTTCATATCCATTCAATTCAGATCTAATTAATTATATTATCCAGCTTCTATTCTGATTTTTTGAAATAATTAATTATTGCGTCAGTTGTAGAATTTTTTCTTAAATTTTTTCGCCAAATAAGAAAAATATCGATTTTTAATTTTAAATCTTGACTCCTAATTAATTTTTTATATGCAACACCTTCCACTTTTGCTTGTGTCATCGACTGAGGTAATAGCATCATTCCTTTACCTAACGATACTTCAAGTAACATAGATAAATTATCTTGTAATTCTGCTCGGCGTACAATTGGAAGTTTGAGCGTTTTAAATACTCGTTCACACTGTTCATAGAAAACAGGGTTTAAATATTGTTTGAACCAAAAGAGTGGTAAATCGGTCACATCATTAAGATCTACTCTTTCTTGCTGACTACATGGATGGCTAGTAGGTAAAACTAAAATCATAGGTTCTTTATAGACTAATTGCGAATTTTCGTTGATATCTCTCATTTGGTAATCAGAAACAAAAGCAAAATCAATATTTTCTTTTTGGAGCTCTAACAACAGCTCTTTTGATGTGTAGTTATGTTTGTAAATTTCAGTCTCTTCGCTAAAATCCGACAAAAATAATCTAAAATAAGGAATAAAGTCAAAACAAAGGGTTTTAGTTGTCCCAAGTACAACCTTTTTTACCTCTTGCGATTTGATCGATTTAGTTATGGAACAAAGGTCATTTAATAATCGTGTTGCTTTTGATTTAAGATCTTCTCCTTCTTTAGTTAAAACCACATTATGGGAATTTCTCAAAAAAAGGGTGACCTTTAATTTTTCTTCTAAATCTCTGATTTGAATTGAAAGCGGTGGTTGGCTTACGCCTAACTTTTCAGCCGCTCCTCTAAAACTACGTTCTTCACAAACTGCTACGAAATACTGCAACTGCTTTATAGTAGGTAATCTTTTACTATAAATATCCACTATGCCTTAAACCTCTATACATTTAAATCCACATAATTTTCAATATGTTCTTTGAAAATTCTTACTCTATTAGGCATGTAATTTCTATCCTTAAATATTAAATAAATAGGTCTAGCGCTGCCAATCCAATCTGGTAATATTTGTATCAATTCCCCCTTTAATATACTTTTTTTGACAAATTGAGATGGGACAAAGCAAATTCCCATTCCTTCTTTTGCTGCCTCAATGATCAGTTCCGTATCATCCATGACTAAACATGGGATTGACCTCACTTCATAATACTCATTTTGGGTTTTATTGGTCAGTGACCAACTTAAGTTATGATTAATATTGATTAAATTTTTATCCAATAAATCAATTGGATGAGCACAACCACCTATTCGTTCTAAATATTCTTTAGAGGTGCACAATATATTTTTGGATAATAAGATTCTTTTAGCTACCCAACTGCTATCGGTTAGATCTCCTACTCGAATAGCAATATCAATATTCATATCAGCCAAATCGACAACTTTATTAGTTGCCATCAAATCTATTTTTATATCCGGGTATTTTTTCATAAAAGAAAAAATACACTTACCAAACCATTGATGTGTCAAGCTTATTGGTGCTGTTATTTTAATTGTGCCCGATAATTTTTTATAATAATCATTTAAATTTTCTGCTGTTTCGACAAACTCCTCTACTAAGTTGGTAAATTTAGCAATATACATTTGTCCCAATGTCGTCAGCGTTATTTTTCTACTGCTTCTGAACATCAAAAGACCACCAATAGCTTCTTCTAACTGAGTTAAGCGCCTACTGATTGTCGGAGATGGTATTGAAAGCTTAGTTGATGCTTTAACGATACTACCTTCTTTAATTACATTAACAAATATGAGTAAGTCATCGATTGATAATTTCATTTTTGGAATTTAATGTTGTTATTTTGATCATAGTACTATAAATGAATTCTAAATAGAATGAAAAATAGTTTATTTATAATTTTTTATTTTAAGAGGAAAAATATTCATGAATATATTTGTTACTGGTACAGAAAGTGGAATTGGTCATCAAGTTGTAAGCATTGCTTTATCACAAGGGCACAAAGTTTTTGCTACTTATCTGTCAGAGAAAAAAATAAACGAGCTTAATTCAGATAATCTATTTACTTACAAACTTGATTTGACAGATCCACTTTTAATTAAGAATGCTATTTTAGAAGCTGAAATACATATGGGAACCATAGATGTTCTAATAAATGTCGCTGGAGTATCATATTTTAACGATCCTTTGACAACAACAGATACAGAATGGGTAAATACACTTAACGTCAATGTAAGTGGATATTTTTTCTTAACCCGTGGAATACTTCCGTTTTTGAAAAAAAGTCAAAACCCTCACATAATTAATATTTCATCGATATGGGGATTAAAAGGAAGTAAAGATATGTATTCTTATTCAGTGTCTAAACATGCAGTACAAGGTCTTAGTGAAGGATTAAAAGAATATTGTAAGCCTATAGGTATTAAAGTTTCCAATCTTGTTTTGGATAAAGTTGACACTGATTTTAGAGAACATATGGAAAAATATATAAGTTTTACCGATGAACAAAAATCTCGCATGCTTAAACCAAGTAATGTTGCTGAAATAATCATGTTTTTAATTAATACACCGAAAGAGTTATTAGTGTCATCAATAACGTTAGATGCTTTTTTATGGAAATGAGGAAGATTAAATGAAAAACAATAAATTAGCATTTTTACTTGTCACTTTATCTGCCTTTTTTTGGGGTTCTAATTTTAATGCGGGCTCGATTGTTGTAGCATCTGTCACCCCGCTTACAGCCGCATCTGAACGTTTTATTATCGCCGCTATTGCCATTTTTATTTTTATGCTTATTAAAGATAAAAATAATTTCATTGCATTTAAATCAAATTGGAAACCGTATACCCTTCTTGGCTTATGTGGTATCACCGGATTCAATTTGGCTTTCTTTATAGGATTACAAACTACATCTCCGATTAATGGTGCACTTATCATGGCAACGTCACCTATAACAACAACGTTAATTGCGTCAATTGTTGATAAATATCGAGTGTTATGGTCACAAGTAATTGGCATGTTAATAAGTTTAGTTGGTGTGATTTTTGTTATCAGTAATGGCGATATCAATAATATTATCAAGTTGCATTTTAGCCATGGTGATTTAATCATTTTATTGGGTAATTTAGCCTGGGCAATCTATACTGTCGGATGTCGTAAATTTATCAGCAACTCAACACCACTACAAACCACAACTTTTACCATGTTAATAGGTACAGTAGGCATTGTTCTATTTACGGTATTTCAAGGTAATTTAGTGAATGAAATCATTAATATTTCATTGGGTCATCACTTAATACTTATTTATATGGGAATAATTGGTTCAGTACTTGCTTATTTATTCTGGAACGTCGGTATAAAAACGCTTGGCGCGGCAAAAACGTCTATATTTTTCAATTTAGTCCCCGTTTTTACTTTGTTATTAGCTTTTATAAACGGCTTGATACCCACTGCTTTACAGTTAATCGGTGCTATCATGGTGATTGGTGGCGTTATAGGCGCAACAGGTGCTTATAAAACTGTTATGAAGAAGGAATAATCAAAACGATTTAATTAATATATTCACAAACTGATTTAATAGTGTGGCAACTGACCACATTATTAAACAAACATCTCTATTAGCGAGTTTTGTCATGGCAATTCACAGTATCACAATATAATAATATGGCGATAGCAGATTAATCATAATAAAACTCAATACCCATCTTTTATATCAGACAAATAGAATTTATTTATTCAAATCTTTCTGTCAATATCAAAAAACACTTTCTTGAATGATTTGTTTATAGCACTCTCTCTTTCTTTCTAAATTTTTAATCATCACCACGAAATCATATTAAGAAAAACATTTAATTGATAATTAAATCATAAAGTTAAAGTTTAATAATTTCAATCAAATTAAATCGATTTAAAACAGAAAATATTCTCTTTGATATCAATTTCATATCACAAAATAAGTATTTTTGTATTTTGTTATTTCCGTTTAGTCTTTCAATAGTTGTACAACTAATGATCACTTTTATATATCAAAAAGAGGAAATAAAAAATGCCATCACAATATTTATTAATAAACCGATATCCTGTAAAAAAAGAAAAAGGACAGGAAATTGAAACATTCGCTTTAAACAAATCCAAAGATCTTATCAACAAACATAGTTTTTATATTTCTGATGATAAAGAAGAATTGATTGAATTTATCGCGTTAGGCTCGTTAAATGAATTAGCAGATTACGAAAAAAGTTTTGCACAGGCTTTTACCGAATATGCTAACTATCTGTGCGGCGATATTAAGCGTGAATTACTTTTTTATGTAGAAAGTCCTATCCGTTCCGTTACTGTCATTCCGCAAACAAATTTTGTTCAACTTCGTCATGTCGAAGTATTACCTACTGCCTATAACGCTTATTTAAAATGGCGCAACGAAACTATTTTCAACGTTGTCAAAAGTAACATTAACAAAATTACTTCTTTTGATGCTTACCATTCACTCATTAGCCAAATTCCTGGCGTAATGTTTATCTCATGCTTTAACGGAGCTATTGAAGATTACATGAAACCATTTACAGATGAGCATTACAAAACGATTGTTGCACAAGCAGGAGACAGCTACATCACGGGTGGTAAAGAAGGACTTTATACAAAAATCTATAGAAAATTAGGTAACTAATAGATTTCCAGTATTAATTATAAGGAGAATCATTTTGAATAAATTAGTTGTTGTTGGCGACAAATTCAATGAATTTGCAAAACTTGATGGGACAATTACGTTAAGCCAACTAGCCATAATGGCGCAAATGCCTGCAAAAGTTTTTAACATTAAAAATCATTTATTTCCTGGATTGGGGTGTAAAAATGATGAAGTAAGTAAATTTAGCATTAGCAACAATAGCCCTGAACATTTGGATTTGAGTTCATTATTTTCATTTTATGGTAATAATTTTGCGCCAAATATTTATACTCATCAACACAACACTTATAACGTGCTAATCGGTCAAGCAAAAAAATTGGATCAGTCTAATTTTGAATTACCTTTTATTCTTGATGAAAGAAATATGCTTATGGGTGATCACCAAACGGGTAGTCATGTACAGGGTATGATTATTACTGAAGCATTCAGACAAACTTTTATTGCAATAACAGAAGAATTTTTTCTCGCAAAAGAAAATAAAAAAGACACCTATTTTGTCATCAATGAAATGAATGTCAATTTTGAAAACTTTTTATTTCCTTTACCAGCCATCATTCATTTTGAACTTCTCGACATAGACCAAAATAATTATCGGTCTAAGTTGAAAGCAAAAATAACGATCAAACAAGCAGAAAAAATTTGTGCCACGATGTTGACCAGTTACGTGGTTTATCCGGCGAAAGAACTTTTAGAAAAAGAATCAAAGTTAGCTAAAGATGCAGTAGCTTTATATTTGACTGAATATAAAAGTTTTATGGCATAAAAAAAAGGAAATCGTTATGTCAAAATTCCAATTAATTCCTACAACACAAGGCCCCTTATATCCACCTTCTGAAGTGGTTGATAAGCATGGTAATTTTGTCGTTGTAGGGAATTTAATCAAGGAGAATAATGCCATCTCGTGGGGGATGGCGTTAGTTTCCCCAAAAAGCCAATTACCCAAATTTGGTGAAACATGTGCTTATACAATTATTGAAGAATTAGATATTAAAAATGAGAAAAGACTCGCAGAAATAGAGCTTTTTACATTACCACTTCCGCTACCTTTAAATAATTATCCAATGGTCTTTGCACCAGAACAATGCCCTAATGCTTCACAAATCCAACGCCCTAGTCTTCCATTAAGTAATGGTTATATCTATGACTATCGGGAAAATGACGGACTTCGAAAACTCAATAAAATTGTACTGAGTGATTGGTTAAAAGCGCAAGGAACACTTGATATAACAATTGATGGTTCAGTTGCTCGATTTGATTTTTGTTTTAAAAACTTAATACCAAATAGTCTTTACACCGTAATGAGCTTAAGAGAAAAAGATCTTAATCCGCAAGAATTAACCCGCCCGGGACCTTTAGGAATTCCAAATGTTTTTGTGACTGATAGTAACGGTTTTGCTAACTATTATGCCATTTTAAACAATCCTTTTCCAAAACATGAAAAAGACAGTAATCGAATTATCAACGTCATTGTCCTGTTCATGAGTTCACAACAGTCTTATGGCGGTGCAATTGGATATTTTGGATTAGGAGGCGATGTCCATGCCCAACTCAAATTGAGTCAAATAGATTTATTTGACCGTTTAATTACAACCCCAATTAAGGAGAAATAATATGCCACATATCAATATTATCTGCTGGCCTATATCTGATGATGAAAAAGCTAAGAAATTACTCGAAGAAATAACTGTTGCGACTCATAAAATTTTAGGTTGCCCAATCGATAAAATCTCGATTAGCCTTCAAGAAGTTTCCCCTTCCCGCTGGTCAGATGCAGGCGTGATAGGAACCGATCCTAACTTTCTAACCAAAAGTAGGGCTTATATAAGTAAGGATTCTGAGCATGATGCAAACAAGAAGTAATACAAATCAAGCTATAGCTGCATTTTTTGATGTAGATGAAACACTTATAACGATCAAAAGTATGTTTAATTTTTTTGAATATTTGTCTGAAGTAAAAAAACTTCATGATCTCAAAGTTCAATTTGATGACGCATTCAAACAAGCAAGAGCTAACAATCGACCAAGAGAAGAACTCAATTCCATGTACTACCGATTACTTTCGGGTATGAGCATGGATGAACTAATTTCAATCGGTAAGATTTGGTTTGAGCAAAATGTTATCAACAAGAATGCCTTTATTAGCAAAACGGTTGATCGTTTACATCAACATCAAGCTAAAGGGGAACGAACCGTATTTGTTTCTGGGTCAATGCTACCGCTTTTAAAACCGATTGCTGAATATTTAAAAGTCGATGACATTTTATGTGTTAATCCGGTTGTTGACCAACAGCAAATTTTAACGGGTGAAATTACAGGGATACAAACTATTGGAGCAGGTAAAGCCACCGCAATCGAAAAATTTGCCTTAGAAGAAGGAATCGATTTAAGCAGTAGCTACGGGTATGGAGACGATATTTCAGATTTGAATATGTTGTCTTGTGTCGGTCATTCTGTTTACGTCGGCGATCATCCTACGATGTTACAACTTGCCAAACAAAATAACTGGCAAGTTTTATGATTCAAAAAATGCAATGTTAAAGATGATTAACATTTAGATTGGAGAAATTTTAATATGGAAGAAATTGTAATTGTAGCGGCAAAAAGAACCGCTATTGGAGCATTTCTTGGTAGTTTTGCTGACATACCAGCAACAGAATTAGGCGCAATGCTCATTAAAAATATGCTAAAAGAATCGAATATTCCTGCAAACGAAATCGATCAAGTCATTATGGGACAAGTTTTAACCGCTGGTTGTGGACAAAATCCAGCAAGACAAACGGCGATCAAAGCAGGTTTATCCGAAAAAGTGACGGGATTAACGGTGAATAAAGTCTGCGGTTCGGGTTTGGTGGCTATCAATTTAGCTGTTCAAGCAATAAGAAATGGCGATGCGCAAATGATCATCGCAGGAGGACAAGAAAGCATGTCAACCGCAGCGCATGCTGTTAAAGGAATTCGTAAAGGTAACCGTTTAGGGAATTCGGCATTAATTGACACTCTCGTTTATGATGGATTAACCGATGCCTTTAATCATTATCACATGGGAGTAACAGCTGAAAATGTTGCCGAAAGTCATCATATTACTCGTGAAGAACAAGATATTTTTGCACTGTCCTCACATCAGAAAGCCTTAAATGCAATACGGAATAATTGTTTTGCCAATGAAATTACGCCAATAACTTTAGCCACAAAAAAAGGTGAAGTCGTGATTGATAAAGATGAAGGACCTAGAGAAACAACGCTGGAGAAATTATCAACACTAAAACCTGTTTTCAAAAAGGAAGGGGTTGTCACTGCTGGTAACGCATCATCCCTTAATGATGGTGCAGCAGCGGTAATAGTATGCAGTAAACAAAAAGCAAAATCTTTAGGATTAACACCATTGGTCACGATATCTGCTTTTGCTAATAGTGGTATCAATCCTTCTGTTATGGGGCTGGGTCCAATTAGTGCCATCGAAGCTTGTTTGAAAAAAACAGGCATGTCTATTGATGATGTCGATCTGTTTGAATGTAATGAAGCATTTGCTTCACAATCTTTAGCGGTTCAAAAAGTATTAGCGTTACCTAACGATAAACTTAATGTTAATGGCGGTGCAATTGCATTAGGACATCCCATTGGTGCATCGGGTTGTCGTGTCTTAGTTACACTTATACATCAACTAATATCACAGAAACTCAATGTCGGTATTGCTGCATTATGTGTCGGTGGAGGTGAAGGGGTAGCAATGAGTATTCATCGAAATTAAAGAGGAATTAGATTATGGAATCAGGCATGAAATCAATACAGAAACATGAACAATCAACTACAAGTATTCTTGTTTCTGCCGTACTTATTGTGCTTTTGGTCGGTTCAGTTTATATCAGCCAACTCATTTTTCAGGAAATTTCAAAAAGTTTTAATATTGATATTTTAGATGCAAGAAGTATATTTAGCTTATCTTGTTTTTTCTATGCTATTTCCTTTTTTATTTATGGGCCGTTATCAGATAAAGTATCAACAAGATTGTTAGTGGTATTTGGGAGTATTGGGACCATTATTTGTCTTGGTTTATCTGGTATCATCGAATCATTCAGTCTCTATTTAATCATTATGTCATTAATTGGTTTTTTTGCAGCATCAGTTCCGGCTGCGTTGTTTGCCTATACGGCTAAAAATACACCAAATGAAAAATTGCCTAAAGCTATGGGAGTAATGATTTCCGCCTCTATTGTCGGTATTATTTTTAGCCGTAGTGTAGTGGCAATGATGACTGATTATTGGTCTTGGCAGATTGCCTTCTTTATTTATGCATCGTTAATTGTTTTTGCTTGTCTTTTTATTCCAATGGGTATAAAAAACACGAACAACAATACTTCTAACATGAGTATCGCAAGTACTTATCTGACCGCTGCTAAATTATTGTTAAATCAAACGGTACTTATTTTTCTGTTTGTTGGTTTTCTTCTGTTTTTTGTTTACCTTGGATTATCATCATTATTAACCTTCTATTTAAAAGGCTCGCCTTTTTATCTCTCATCAACAGTATTAGGATGGTTAAACTTTGCTGGAATTAGCGCCGTCATTGGTACTATCATCACAGGCAAATTATCTCAATTTATGACTAAAGATAAATTGTTAATTATTTGCCTTGTATTTGTCAGCATTTCAGTCATCACTATCGGATTTAGTAGCAATTTATTTTTTATCGCCTTAGGTATTTTTTGTTTATTTCTTTTTGTATTCGGACTTCAACCTATAGTGATTTCAATACTTAATCAAATTGTACCGATTAATTCAAGAGGTGCTATTTCTTCTTTATATCTTTTATCTTGTCTGGCTGGAGGAAGTATTGGTACTTATCTATTAGGTATTGTTTATGAAAACTTTAATTGGAATGGGGTAATGATTACCTGTATTAGTCTGACGATCATCAATATAGCGATAGCACTATTCGGTCTCAAATTAACAAAATTTTAAGGAAAAATAATATGGAAACTATTATGGTAACGGGTGGAACTGGGTCAATTGGCAAAGGGATTGCAAAGGTTCTTCTAGAAAATCATTACAGGGTTATTCTTGTAGGAAGAAATTCAGATAAATTATCCGCTATTCATCAAGAATTAGAGTTGTTAACAAACAATAAGAATATTCTTACTCAGATCATCGATATTACTCAAGAAGATCAAGTTGCTGAAAAATTATCATCCATTTGGGCAAACACACCCATTGACGGGTTAGTCAATGCCGCTGGTCTGGGAGAACCAATTGATTATTTTTCATCCTCTAAAAATGATTGGGAAGCCTCCCTTCAAAGTAAACTTTGGGGCTCAATCAATATGACCAAACAGGTCACAAAATTAATGTCAGTCAATAAGCGTGAAGGAAAAGTTGTCATTATTAATGGAACATTTTGTTACGATCCAAACCCCGATTTCATTATAAATAGTACCGTCAATGCAGCCTTATCAGGCTTTACTAAAGCTGCTTCAAAGTATTTAGGAAAGCATGGAATTCGCATCAACGTCATTAATCCTTGGATTACCGAATCTGAATCTTGGCACAAAACCTCAACCAGACTCGCACAATCTTTCTCAACAACTGCGGAATCATTGAATGATGATTTCAGAAAAATGAATCCATTAAACAAATTTACTGATGTCAATGATATAGGCAATGCCATTGTATTTTTATTCAGTAAAAAAGCAGGTTATATCAACGGTGCTTCAATCAATCTTGATGGTGGAGCATCAATCGGTTATTAAAACAATTTTAAGGAGAATACCTATTATGAAAAAATTTTTACTATCTACCCTCATTTTTATCTTTTCTACTTTTTATGGAGCTATGAGTATGGCCGAATTAAAAACTGTTTCTAAATCATTTAATGCTCCAACCGGAATTGCCTTTGACAGTTCTGGGGCGATGTATGTGACCAATTGGTCTGGTAATTCAGTGGTTAAAATAGATACTAAAGGCAATAAACAAACCGTTTATTCAAATATCTCCTCACCCGCTGGAATTGTTATAGATAAACAAGATAATATCTATGTATCTTCTTATAGTGATGATTATATTTTAAAAATTACCGCAAATGGAGAAGCTCAAAAAATTTCTGACGGTTATCATACCCCGACAGGCATTGCATTTTCAAATTCTGGAAATTTGCTTATTACCAATCGTTCGACGGGTGAAATCGTATCACTCAATTTGAACAGTGGTCAGAAAGAAATTATCGTACGAGGATTATCTACTCCCGTCGGCGTTACTCAACTTCCTGATAATAGTTTAGTAGTTTCTCAATATAGCGGTCGTTTAACAATGATTGCCCACAATGGCAATAAAACTGAGTTAGGTAGTGGATTTACTCGACCAGGTGTTGGTATTGTCACGGTTTCGCCTAGTGTGGTTGCGGTAATTGATAATGGAGCCAATATGGTACGTCAAATTGATGTAAAAACTAAAAAATTAGATACATTAGTTTCATCGTTATCTGGTGCTGTTGCATTAGCTTTATACAATAATCATTATTATATAGGAACTTGGGGAGATGGGGCGGTATATAGTTTTAATAATGATTAATTATGATGGACAAATTGGAGAACTTTTTAATGCATAAATTACCACAAAGAACGTTAGGCTCAGATATTAATGTTAGTGCAATAGGTTATGGAGCTATGGGATTAAGTGAGTTCTATGGACCTACTGATGATCAGCATTCTATTAGGTTGTTACATTCCGTTGTGGATAGTGGTATAACCTTGATTGATACTGCTGATATGTATGGTCGTGGGCAAAATGAATTACTCATTGGAACATTGTTAAAAGAATTAACGTCATCACAACGAGAACAATTATGTATTGCAACTAAATGTGGAATAGATAGAAACAATACTATTGGCTATGAAAGAAAAATAAATAATGCTCCTCAATACATAAAATCATGCTGTGAAGCATCTTTAAAACGATTAGGTATTGAACAAATCGATCTCTTTTATATTCATCGAATCAATCCCGAAAACCCAATTGAGGAAACGATGGAAACGATGGCTACATTAGTAAAAGAGGGAAAAATTAAGCATATTGGTCTTTGTGAAGTACCAAAAGATTTATTAATTCGCGCACATTCAGTCTTTCCTGTCGATGTTGTTCAAACTGAATATTCACTTTGGACGCGGGATATTGAAGATAATCTATTGCCATTATTAAAAGAGTTAAATATTGGCTTGGTTCCCTATTCTCCGCTTGGGCGTGGTTTTTTGACAGGAAAATATCAGTCAGGAAAAGATTTTGCAGACGGTGATTTTCGTAAAACTAACCCAAGATTTTTAGATGCGAACATTGAGCACAACAAACTACTATTAAATGCACTAAAACCGATGACAATTAAATATGATTGTACAAGTGGTCAAATTGCTTTAGCGTGGTTGCTTGCGCAATGGGAGGGTGTTGTTCCTATTCCTGGTACCAAACAAGAAAAATATTTGTTCGAAAATGTTAATGCCTGTTTTGTTACGCTAGAAAAAGAAGATATTACCATTCTCAATGATTTAAAAAATCGTATTGATATTAAAGGAGACCGCTATACACCAGAAGGTATGAAAGGTATCTTTTAAAAATACCCTGACTGAGCATTGAACAATGAGATCCTAATGTTGCATTATTGAAAAAATCAATCAGCAATATAGGTAACAGGTGATACACAATTATCGCTTAAATATTATTTCTATACCAAATAGAGATAATAAAAATCATTAAAAAAATAATCAGTTTGCAATCTTCATAAACACTATTTTTAATTTTGTTCATTATTAAAACTTCGATATTAAATAAAAAAAGCCCTAAATAATTAGGGCTTTTCATTTAAAGCATGATTACGATTAAAATCTTCAACTATTTTTTCTTACCTTTGTATTCATCATAATACTCTTGAGCCAATTTACGCATCGATAAGCCAATTGCCGCATATTGATACTCATTTAAATTAGCTAATGAGGCACGAGCTGAAGGATGTTGCACAGCAAATCCTTTACCTGGTAATAGCACCACACCTGCTTCATCAGCAATTCTGAATAGTAATTCAGACGGATTTTTATTTTTAAGAATCCATTTGGCAAATTTATCATCATAAAGTTCACGACAAATGTGTTCAAGGTCGATTAGCGTATAGTAATCTACACTGTTTCCATCTGTTTTATGTTTCAGTCCCACATGCTGATATAGCGAAGCCGCACGACGACGAATCAATGTTTTTAATGTCGTTTTATAGCTCTCATCCGTGTCCATCATTTCACAGAGTGCAAATAATACCATTTGCACTTGTTGAGGTGTTGAAAGTCCTGCGGTATGGTTTAATGCAACTGCACGACTGTCAGCAACTAAACGATCAATAAATTTAAGATTTTCAGGATCGGTCACAATAGAGCTATAACGTTTATTTAAAACTTGTTTTGCTTTACTTGGCAATGATCGAATTGTTTTATCAATGACATTATCTTGTGCTGTTGCAATTACCCCTAAACGCCAACCGGTTGCCCCAAAATATTTAGAAAATGAATAGACTAAAATGGTATTTTTAGGGCAAATAGCAAATAAAGATTGGAAATCATCGGCAAATGTACCGTACACATCATCCGTTAAAATAATGAGATCAGGACGTTTTTTGACAATATCAGCTATAATTTTTAAGCTTTTATCATCAATTTTTACGGAAGGTGGATTAGATGGATTAACAAGGAAGAAAGCTTTAATAGCAGGATCTTCTAATTTACGTAATTCTGATTCAGGATACTGCCAATTTAAATTAGGATCCGAATTAATTAATACTTCAACTAATTGATAATCATTTAACGCTGGAATTTCAAGATAAGGGGTAAAAATTGGCGCACCAATTGCAATTTTATCGCCATTATGAATCAAACCGTTTTCTTTCATCGAATTGAAAACATAAGCCATGGCGGCTGTACCACCTTCGGTTGCAAAAAGATCGATATCATCGATATTTAGATAGCTTGCTCCCATTTGTCTTAACACATAGGATTTAACGACTTTTTCACTGAATCGTAGCATTCGATCAGGAACAGGATAATTACAACCTAAAATTCCTTCTACCATTTCTTGTAAAAATGCATTTTCATCAAGACCAAGTTGATCACGAATATACGAAAATGCTTTACCTAAGAATGGAACACCTGGTGTGTTGTAGTTTTGACGAATAAAATGTTCAAAACGCCCTGTTAATCCATCTTTAATTGGAAAACCACCTACCCCTTCATTGAGATAAGAATAAGACATTTCGGATTCTTGAATAGCAAAAACACCAAGCTGGAAAAAAGCTTGACGAGGCCAAGTTGCTAAAAAATTAGGATTACCGCGTCCTGCATTTAACATAGCATGATCAGGATGACTTTGGGCAAGTTTAATTAAGTTATCTTTTAATTCAAAAGGACTTAAATTAGCATATTTTGCGTACTCTGATTTGTTCTTCATAATCTTTTACCTTTAATTTGAGTTTTTTGCTTAAACAAAAGCCACAACCAATGGACCTAATAAAGTTAGGAACACATTCGCCAGTGCGTAGGTAATAGCAAAAGAATTAGTCGGTGTTGAATTACCTGCTTTATTTAGTACTTCACCAAAGGCTGGATTAGCACTTCGTGAACCGGCTAAAGCACCGGCAAATACGGCAGAGTTTTTATAACCAAGCACATATTTACCAAAATAAATCGCCAGTAACATCGGTAACAACGTGACCACAACCCCGATTAAAAACAGTGATAACCCTTGTTCTTTAATGGTATCGATTGCTTGAAGACCAGAACTTAAACCGACAACTGCCACAAAGCCTGCTAGACCAAAATCTTTTAAAAGTTGCAGAGCGCCTGTTGGAATATTGCCGACGGTTTGATGGAAAGATCGATACCAACCAAATAAGAGACCAGAAAGTAATGCACCACCACCAGCGCCTAAGGTAATTGGAATATCGCTAACACGAATTACAATTAATCCAATAATCAGCCCAACGACAAGTCCTAAACCATGAAATATCCAATCTGTTTTTTCGCTTTTGGTAATCGGTGCGCCAATTCGGTCAATAACACGTCGAAGATCACTATCCGCCCCATAAATGGTTATCACATCACCTAGTTTTAAAACAATATCATTGTTTAATGGAAGGCTTTGACCATCGCGATGAATCGCAACTAAATAGATACCGTGTTTTAAACTGATTACTTCGTCAGATGAAAGTACTTGAGTTAAATTCTCACCAACATAACGAGAATTACGCATTTCAACATCTTGGGTATTCATCACCACATCCATACCCGATGTAGAATTAATTTCTGTACCTAAAAGATCATGCGCTTGGATCATGGCATCACGGTGACCAACAACTAAAATAATATCTTTAGCTTTGATCACGGTTTCAGGTGTCGCCTCAAGAATTTTATTGCCTCGTTTTATTCGTTCAATGCTAATACCATTTACGGTTTTTTCAATATCTGAAACACTTTGATTGATCTTATTTGTCACCCGATATAAACGCCCACTAATATCAGATAAAGCAAAATTTTGATTAGCACCTAATAACATCGAGCCATGAAGTTGTTCAGCCTGCGCCTTAATTGCATCATCGCTGATATCTCTACCCATGATTTTAGGTAAAATATTAACACAAACAATAATGGCACCGAGTGATCCAAAGATATAAGTTACAGCATAGCCAATGGTGACATTACCTTGTAAACGACTTAGCTCTTCTGCGCTTAAACCAAGCTGAGTTAACGCATCAGAAGCAGTACCCATAATAGCGGATTGTGTCAATCCCCCTGCGGCAAGACCGGCTGCCAACCCTTTATCTAAATGAAATATTTTTGCTAAAACAACCACAGTCACAAAACCTGCAACCGCAATGAAAAGTGCTAAAAAGATTTCTCGTAATGTTTTAATTCCTAAAGATCGGAAAAACTGCGGACCACTTTCAAACCCAACAGCATAAATAAATAGTGCGAAAAGTACCGCTTTAACGCCAGCATCAACAGTTACACCAAATACACTCAGTGCTACAGCGACAAGCAATGAACCGGCTACGCCACCAAGCTGAAATTTACCAATACGAATCCCACCAATTAAATAACCTAAACTCAATGAGAGAAATAATAATATTTCTGGTGAGTGTTTGAGTCCATCTAAAATCCAATTTGAAAGCCATTGAAACATAATTATTGTCCTCAAGTGCTAAAATGATGAATTAAGAATATAAGAAAAGGCATAAAAAGGAATTTGAAGAATATTCACTATTTTTTTATGAATACATTAATATATTAAACTGCTATTTAAAGAATAGAAAGTTAATTTTAACAATTGATATCATCGTTAGAAAAATGATAAAAAATTTTATTTGTTCCTTTTTGAAAAAAAGGAATTTTTACTATGATAAATTATTTAAACAAATTCGAGAATACTTTAGAAGGTTAGTGCATTATCATTAAATAAAATTGGCACTAAAATAGGAAATTATTAAGCTCACTATAAAGTGAGCTTAATTTTTATCAATTTTGGACAAATTTAAGTAGAGATTAAATTCTATTCCAAATTGATTTTATTTACTGGACTTTGAAGATATTTTGGCGAATTCTATAATCTAGATCATTGACCCAACGATTATAGTTACGATGAACTTCACCCTTCTTATTGACTAAATTTGGGCTGACTGATTTATATTGAATTTTATAGCCTTCTGAAGAGAAATTGATATTCATTGTAGCTTCATATTTTAGATTTAATAATGATGCACGAATATTGTTGCTATCAATTAAATCTAGTTTCCAAATACCATATCGAGTATCACGGTTTTTATTCACCGCTAAAATAGCATTTTTAACCTGCTCTTTACTCAAACCCTGCGATGATGACTCAACTGTTCTTGGTGTTTCATATTTATTGGCACAACCAAATAATAGACAAACAAAAAAAGTGGCTATTATCAACTTAAAAAACTTCATTAGTTTACTCCTTGAATAAAAGTGATTAATTTTTGATTTAACGTTTTTTACAAATTAACAACGTATGTCCATAACCTAAGCCATCAATATCTTTTTCAACATGAAACCCTGCTTCATTTAAACATTGATAAAATATTTTAGAATGGTAAAAACGACTATTGCCATTTGCTAAACAGGTGAAATATAAAGACGAGGCATTCAAACTTAATGCACCGGCCTCAAATGTCTGTCTATCCCAAAACAAATCCATAATGCAAACTGTTGCATCATTTTTCATACTGCGATGAATTAGTTTTAAAATGTGAGTAATTTGTTCACGACTGAAACAGTCAAGAAACTGACTCATCCACCAAACATCAGCTTGATTGGGTAAAATCTCATCTTTCAATAAATCAACTTCAAAGCCGTCAATCCGATCAGATAAACCTGCTTGTTGAATATTTTGCTTGGCAACATGAATTTGCTGTGGTAAATCCAAAAGCGTTATTCTAATATTCGGATTTTGTTTAGCACAAAAAAGTGCCCATTTACCTGTATTGCCTCCCACATCATAAATATGCTTTGGATTTAATTGTTCAATATGTGAAAAAGCGGCAGGAAAGGAATGATCAGAATAGAAATGGTCAAATTCAAACCAGCTTTTTTTGGCTTGTTCAGGTAGCACTTGTAAGGCAGGATATATGGTTGACCAATCCCCAAAAACTTTTAAACCTTCTGGTTTTCCCGATTCAAGAGCAGATTGAAGATAGCGCATGCTTTCATAACAAATATCTTGAGTAAAATTAAGATTAACTTTCGTCATTTTGTCATGCAATAAATAATGACCAATTTTTGCCAAAAAATAACGGGAATGCTGTTGATAAATGACATGCATACTTAAACCAATATCGAGTAATAATTGGATTGCATATTCAGATAAATCAATCTCTTTAATAATTTCATCAACCGTTATTCCGTCAGTATTTGCTCGGTCTATACTTGCTAAAATTCCTTTATCTCTCATACAGAGGACTGCTTGAAATAAAATAGGCGAAAATGCGATTTTTTGTGCTTCTGTTATCGCCTCTAACGCAGAGTATTTATCTTCGTTATATCCATATCTAATGTTTTCTTGTCCAGTCAATCTATTGCCTTTTTGTTGATTTAATGTATTGTATTAGTAAATTATCCGTTAAAGGATATTTTTTTGTAATAATATTACAAAATAGTGTTAAGTAAAGAATTAAATAATTAAAATATTAAAAAATTGAAATAAAAATGAATTTTTCTTTTACCATTGAAAATTGGTTTGCTTTATCTTCTGGTCTCGCAACAAAATCTGACTGGGAATTATGGTCAACATCTTTTAATCATAATTGGGATATGCCCTTACCAAAAACAAAAAAAATACCGATGATGCAAGCCCGAAGAATGAGTATGGGCTCTCGATTAGCTGTGGACGTTGGACTTGAACTGATTGACAATAATCATTTGGATTTAGCGATCTTCACCAGCCAACATGGTGAATTGGAAAGAACCCATAAAATCCTAACTTCGATGAATCAAAATCATGATATTTCACCGACCGACTTCGCACTTTCTGTACATAATACGGCATCGGGATTAGTCACTATTATCAGTAATAGAAGCATACCCATTAGCTCAATTTCTGCACACAATGACAGCTTTCAACAGGGTTTAATTGAAGCATTTTCAATCTTACATCATGGTAACAAAAAGGTGTTGCTTGTCGATTTTGATGGTTTTGTTCCAGAAACCTACCAAAAACAGATTAATTATCATGTTCCTGCTTATGCTGTTGGCTATATATTAACCAGCGGTGATCAGTTAAGTTGTCAAAGCATTGATAAATCATCACAGGTTTACCAACCTATTTATCCTCAATCAATCGCTTTTTTACACGCTTATTTGTGTAAACAAAGACATTTTATTATTCAAGGAAACTCTCAAGATTGGCAATGGACATTAAATCAGTAACCTCAAAAAAAATCTATACTTTCAATCAATGTTGGCGATTATTCGCAATAGCATTTGGTTTCATATTATTTGGCGTTTTTGGTTTTGTTGTCTTATCAATTTTATGGTTTAGTTTGTTAAGACTAGCCATTTGGAATAAAAACCACCGAATAACGATTGCTCAGTATAGTATAAGCATTAGCTTTAAAATTTTTATCGGCATTATAAAATCATTAGGGATAATTCAATATCAATTTGAAGGACTGGAAAAGCTGAAACAAGATAAAAATTGTCTGATTGTGGCAAACCACCCTTCTTTGCTTGATGTGGTACTGTTGGTGTCTGTTATGCCACGTTGCGATTGTTTAGTCAAAGGCGCATTATTAAATAACGTTTTTATTAGTCGTATTATCAAAACAGCCGGATATATATTAAATGCGGAATCGGAAAAGATATTACCACAATGCCAACAAATATTATCCAACAATGGGCGAATACTCATATTCCCGGAAGGAACTCGAACCGTTCCTGATCAACCGATAAAATTACAACGAGGTGCAGCAAATATTGCATTACGTTGTCATGCCGATATTCGGCTTATTCATATCCAGTGCGATCCTCCTTTTTTGATAAAGCAACAAAAATGGTATGACATCCCTATCAAAAAAACATCATTCAACGTTACGGTTGGTGAAAAAATTTCGATTGATGATTTTGTCGAACCCAATACCACCGTCGCAGCAAGAAAATTAACACGATATTTAACCTCTGTCCTGATTCAGGCTGAGAATATTTAAGTTAGAGAAAAGATAAAGGTACTTTAATGGAACAACTACACAATGAAATTAAAACGTTAATAATTAATGTATTAAATTTAGAAGACATCACGCCTGAGGATATAGATACTGAAGCTCCCCTATTTGGTGAAGGTTTAGGCTTAGACTCTATTGATGCGTTAGAACTTGGTTTAGCAATCAAAAACCAATTTGGTATTGTATTATCCGCTGAAAGTGATGATACCAAAAAAATGTTTTATTCTGTTAAAACATTAGCTGATTTTATCGTGTCTCAACAACAAGGAGCCTAATTATATGGATAAGCAACAAATTTTTGAACAAGTTCAATCTGCACTTGTACAACTGTTCGAATTATCGCCAGACGATATTACACCCGAATCAAAACTTTTCGAAGAGTTAGATCTTGATAGTATTGATGCTGTTGATTTAGTCGTTCATCTTCAAAAAAAGATTGGTAAAAAAGTTGATCCTGAGACATTCAAATCGGTAAGAACAGTCCAGGATGTTGTTGAAGCAGTCAACAAGCTAGTTAATAATCAATAATAAAATAATAATATGAACAAAGTTAAGTCAATAATAAACAAGATAACCAATATTTTATTTGTCTTTTATCCATTTATTATTTACTTATCACTACACTACCAACATATTGAATTAGCTATTTTTTATTTGATATTTTTATTTGTTTTTAGGTTAATCACATTACCTAAACTAGTTTCAAATATTAAATGGCTAAGCATAGTTGTAACATGCTTTGGGTTATTGTTGACCGTAATTAGCTGGCTATTTTCAAAATATCAACTCCTACTGTTTTATCCGGTAGCCGTTAATTTGATATTTTTTATTGTATTTAGTTACTCATTAACTCAACCACAAACAATAATTGAAAAATTTGCCAGAATGAACAATCCACAATTACCCAATCAGGCTATACGTTATAAACGTAATGTGACTATTTTTTGGAGTCTATTTTTTATTTTTAATGGCTCTGTCGCCTTAATAACGTGCTTACTTGAAAACATGTATTGGTGGACAATTTATAATGGCTTAATTAGCTACCTTTTAATCGGAATTTGTATGGGTATGGAATGGCTAATCCGTCAAAAATTTCAACGTTAAATTTATTATCACAGCAGTTACTGCGATCAGAACAAGAAGTTATCGCATTTAGGCACAAACAACCTTTAACAATTGCGGATCTTAAAACCAAAGTATTCGAAATTTGCCATGCATTAAAACACGATAATAACCAACTATGGGCATTATCAATGCATGATAGTTTTAATTTCGTAGCGGGATTATTGGCATTATTTTATTCAGGAAAACAGCCGCTACTTCTTAATCCATCTCATCAAGAGATGCGCCGATACTACACCGCTCTTTTAACCGATAACGAGCTAAATAGCAGTCAATTTATCGATAAGAAGATCATCAATATTAATCAATTACCTTTACCAAATTTTTGCAATGAAAACCAACAATTAACTTATGATTTTAAACAGCAGACATTAACGCTCTTTACCTCTGGCTCAACAGGTCTGCCAAAACCAATTGAAAAATCGGTTTATCAGTTACAACATGAAATTGAAATACTTAATAAGGATTGGGGAAAAACAACTTATGATCTTGTCATTGCATCTGTGTCACATGAACACATGTATGGATTAACGTTTAAAATCATGTTATCACTGTGCTGTAAAATACCTTTTGTTTGTGAACCCGTGCTTTATCAAGAACATTTGGCAACATTCAAGCATAAACGTATTATATACATCACAACCCCGTCGATTATTAAAACGTTAGATAATCATTTACCCGTGATAAATTGTGATAAAGTGATTTCATCCGCAGGTAAACTAAGTTATCAAGAATCACAATTTTGTTTCGAAAATTTGGGCGTTTTACCAAATGAAATCTATGGTTCAAGTGAAACCGGTATTATCGCTACTCGACAACAAACCCAGCCGAACACGCCATGGACGATCTTTTCTTCAATGCGAATTGAATATGATCAAAGTTTGCAGCATGCCATTTTATACACGCCATTATTAGATCAACCTGAAGTTTTGAATGATAAAATTAAAATAGTCAATAATCAGCACTTTCATTTATCGGGACGGAAAGACAAAATAATTAAGATCTCTGAAAATCGAGTATCACTTACCCATATAGAAAATAAAATTAATCAACTTAACGAAGTTGAACAAGTAATAATTATTCCATTAGAACAAAATAATCGAACAATACTTGGTGCTGTAATTCAATTAACGCCAAGCTATAAAAAACTTTTGCAAACTCACAATCACTTAAAATTAACACAATATTTTCGACTTTTATTAAAAGATACATTATCATTAATTGAAATGCCCAAAAGATGGCGATTTGTTGAGTTTCTTCCTAAGAATTCTCAAGGAAAATCCAGTTACATTGAATTAAAAGCATTGTTTAATGCGTTAAAGAAGAATAATGAATAAAAAATATGTAAATGAAATAATAACCAATGTTAGCGAAATAGATCATTTGACTAAAACAGAAGCAAGCATTGAATTTACTGTTCCAGATGATCTTTTCTGGTTTAAAGGACACTTTCCGTCTCAACCATTATTACCGGGCGTTGTTCAACTAAACTGGGCGATTTATTATGCTAATCAAATCTTTGGCAAAAAATTTAATCTAATATCAATCGATATAGTTAAATTTCAATGCCCTGTTTTGCCTAATGATCCTATTATTTTAAATTTAGTTTGGCATAAACAATCCAATAAACTTGAATTTAAATATACCATTACCAACAATGATAGCCTTAAAGTTGCGAGTTCAGGAAAGCTAACCTTATGTCAGTAGCGTCATTACATTCAGCAACAGATTATTGCTTTGTTATTCCTTGTTATAATCATAGTCAAACGCTATCAGACGTACTTAAACGCATTGAATCTTATCAATTAGCTTGTATTCTAGTCGATGATGGTAGCGACCCCGATGCAGCGGAGCAACTTAAACAAATCACAAGCCAATTTACGTGGGTAACTTTAATTCATTTACCGATTAATCAAGGTAAAGGAGCGGCGGTTATGGCGGGGCTCAATTATGCTTTAAATCAAGGCTATACCTATGCGATACAAATCGATGCAGACGGACAACATGATACCAACATTATTGCCGAATTGATTCATCAGTCACAATTAAATCCGCATGCACTTATCTCGGGTTGCCCTGTTTATGATAGCTCTGTTCCTAAACATCGGCTCATTGCCCGATATATTACTCATTTTTGGGTCTGGGTTGAAACCTTATCATTTTCAATTAAAGATAGCATGTGTGGATTACGTATCTATCCTTTGCAACAAACGTGTAATTTAATTTCACATTATCAAATTGGCAAAAGAATGGATTTTGATACAGATATTATGGTGAGGTTGTATTGGCAAGGTATGCCATCGATTTTTGTTCCTACTCAAGTTACTTATCCTAAAGATGGGATTTCTCATTTTAAACCATTAAAAGATAATTTACTCATCACATGGATGCATACCCGATTATTTTTTGGAATGTTGCCACGTATCCCAACATTACTTAAGCGAAACACATCCCAAAAGACTTTACCATCACATTGGTCACAGATAGAAGAAAGAAAAGGTCTTTGGGGAATCAAATTGATCCTCAAACTTTACCAAATTTTTGGCAAAAAAGTGGCAAAAACGATCATGTTTCCAGTTATTAGCTATTTTTGGTTAACCGGAAAAAAACAACGTCAGGCATCTAAAAACTATTTGCAACAAATTAAACAATTTTATGAAAATGTCCCATTAGTTGATAAAAAACACCTTACTTCCTTTTGGCATTTTCAGCGTTTTGGCGATTCCCTATTAGATAAATTAGCCAGCTGGCAAGGTGATATCAACATTCAAGATATTTATTCATCCAGCAAACAAATATTTTTCGATTTAATAAATGAAAAACAGGGCATAGTGTTGATCTGCTCACATCTCGGTGACATAGAAATGTGCCGAGCCATTGCAGAATGTTCACATGATGTAAAAATTAATGCATTAGTGTTTAAAAAAAATGCCGCTCGATTTAACCAAGTATTAAAAGAAGTCAATCAAGCCTCAACCTTTAATTTAATTGAAGTTGATAGCTTAGGGCCAGATACAGCAATCTTACTTAAACAAAAGCTTGAAGCAGGTGAATGGGTCGCTATTGTGGGTGATAGAACATCAAGCAATCCTCACCAAAGAATTCAAGAAAACAGCGTAATCTGGGCTGATTTTTTGGGTAAACCAGCGCCATTTCCTAAAGGTAGTTTTGTTTTGGCATCAGCTTTAGGTTACCCTGTCTATTTAGTTTGGGGATTGAAACCCAATGGGCGTTATCAAGTCTATTTAGAACATTTTGCCGATAAACTAATTACATCAAGAAAGAATCGCCAAGCTGAACTGGAAATGATCATCCAAACTTACGCAAAAAGATTAGAATATTACTGCCTTTTATCCCCTTTAGACTGGTTTAATTTTTTTGATTTTTGGCAACTCAGTCAACCCGATCCCAATAAATTAAATATAAGAAATAAAAGCAATGAAAAATGATTTGAAACACAGCGTAACCATCGAATATACCACTTCATTCCATGATACAGATGCAATGGGAGTCGTATGGCATGGTAATTATCTAAAATTTTTTGAAAAGGCAAGAGAAGCCCTATTCCAAAAATTTAATTACGGTTATCAAGAAATGATCGACTCTGGCTACTTGTGGCCGATTGTTGATACGCGAATAAAATACATATCGCCGACAATAGCAGAACAAACATTAAAAATTGTTGCTACCTTGGTAGAATACGAACATCGGATAAAAATTAATTATCTCATTTTAGATGCTAAAACCGAAAAAAAAATGACATCGGGCTATACCATACAAGTTGCCGTTTCTGCTTCAACACAAGAAATGAGCTTTATCACCCCTCAAATTTTTTTAAATCAATTTGGATTATAAAAATGAATAAATTTATTGCTCTCCTATTGACTACTCTTGCAATATTTTTTTCAAGCCTGACTTACGCTATCACACTTGATGAACTGCAACGCCAATTCAGTAAAAATGAGGTGATTCGAGCTGATTTTACACAAAATCGTTATATAAATGGATTATCCAATCCGCTTCATTCAACCGGAAAGATGATTTTATCCCCAAAATGGGGACTATGGTGGCAACAACAAACACCTTTTACGATGACTTTGAAAATGAATAATCAAAGAATGGAGCAACGCATCGATGATCAAACGCCTCAAATTATTACCGCTGAAAATCAACCTCAATTATTCGAATTTAACCATTTGCTAACAGCTATTTTCACTGCTGATAAACAAAAGTTAGAAAATAACTTCATGATAAATTTGTCAGAACAAAATCATCAATGGACTCTTATCCTTACCCCCAAACTTGCGCCATTGAACAAAATATTTAAAGAGATAATTCTAACTGGTCATAAACATTTAAATACGATAACCCTTAATGATATGCAACATGATAAAACAGTGATCACTTTTTCAAAACATCAAACGGCTAATTTGACAGAACATGAACTATCATTATTCAAATAATTCAATGAAATCAAAAAAACGAGCTATTTGGTGGCTATTAGCGGTTTTGGGTTTAATGCTAGCGCTCGGTTATCTTATGTTGAATAGCAAACTCAACAGTAGTGTCCTATCACTGTTACCGAAAGAACAAACTCACGATGTGCCAACAGAACTTATTAATGGATTTCAAGACAGGCTTGATAAACAACTGGTTTGGTTAATCAAACCGACTGATCCCAATAATTTAGCCCCCATAGCATGGTGGTACCAAAATCTAAAACAACAATCTTTCATCGCTCAAGTTAATGGGCTAATTGATGAAAATTTTCAACAAAATTGGGGGGCTTATACTTATCAATATCGTTACCAATTATTGGATGTAAAAACCATTGAGCGACTTAAGACTGGTACCCAATTTAGTTGGATTCAAAGTCAACTTTATTCGCCATTTAGTGGTGTTAGTGCAACCGAACTTAACCACGATCCCTTATTACTTACCCGTTCATCTCAACTAAATCAACTAAGTGATACACATCATTTAACCGTAAAAAATAATTGGCTGGCAGCCCAAGATGCACAAGGTGATATCTGGTATATGATTTATGCCGAATTAAACGGTTCATCGTTTAATATGAATAGTTCCCATCAAATAGTGACACAACTCAATTTGTTAGCTGAGCAGTTAAAAACAAAGTGGCCTGATACTCAAATTTTAAAACGGGGCGTACTATTCTATAGTGATCACGCAAGTACTGAGGCAAAAGCAGATATTACCACGATTGGCAGTTTATCCATTATTGGCATTATTATATTAATGATTACGGTATTCCGTTCTGTCAGACCTGTTTTTCTTTCATTATTATCAATTTTTATTGGTATGATTTGTGGATTAGTTGCGGTACTCTCTATATTTGGTGAAATTCATATTATGACACTTGTCATGAGTACCAGTATCATCGGCATCACAATTGATTATTCATTGCACTATCTAACCGAACGTTTGCTTCATGGCAATCGTGAATCAGCAATGAGCAGTTTGATAAAATTAATTTCTACATTGTTCATTGCATTATGCACCAGCTTTATAGCCTATCTTATTTTATTAATTGCCCCATTTCCTGGTTTAAAACAACTTTCTGTTTTTGCTGTATTTGGTTTAACTGGTGCATTTTTAACAGTCGTATGTTGGTATCCTTTTTTAGTTAAAAAATTACCTGTTCGTGAACAAGTTGGTCAACATTTATTAACTTTTTGGCTTCAGCTTTGGCAATCGAGCGTGATGCAATGGGGCATGGTGATCTTTGCATTAATCTTCATTGCTTATGGATTAATACATTTAAAAGTTGATGATGATATTAGTAAATTACAAACTTTGCCAGCCGAACTACAACAACAGGAAAAACAGATAGTCAGTATTACACACCAATCAAACGAACAAAAGTGGTTTATTGTTTTTGGCGATAATGCTCAGCAAACATTACAGCGGCTTGAAAATTTTATCCCACAATTAGAACATGCAAAACAACAAGGCGTATTTGCACAATATCAAACAATTAATTTACCTTCTATTAAAAAACAGCAAAAAAATGTTGCGCTGATTCAGCAATATGCCCCTGAAATCCTAGCTTCATTGCAACAATTAGGTATTAATGCAAATCCACCAAACATTGTGCAACCTATTGATGTTATCACTCCCGAACAATGGCAACAAAGTGTAATTAGTCAAGGTAGAAAGTTACTCTGGTTATCATTGAAAGATGGGAAAAGTGCAACATTAATTCCCATTAGTGGTATTAAGCAATTAACTGAACTTAAAGCGTTATCCAAACCAGATCAAGGTATTTATTGGTTAGATCGTCGTTCGGAATTTAATACGATGTTTACCCATTATCGAATTCATTTATCACAGTTAATGACTGGAGCCGTATTAATTATTTGTTTGTGCTTTATTTTTTATAATATCAAACAAGGTTTGATATTTGCGTTAAAAAGCACATTACCGACACTGTTATCAATCGGTATCGCGCTATCGGTACATGGTATAATTGGACAAACAATAAATTTATTCTCAATGTTAGCGCTGATTCTTGTCATTGGCATCGGTATAGACTATAGTCTATTTTTAAGTAATGATAAAAGTCAAACTCAAAGTGCACTACTGGCAGTGACTTTGGCTGCCTTAACAACATTATTATCGTTTGGTTTACTTATTATTAGCCATACTAGTGCAATTATGGGATTTGGTTTAGTTTTAACAAGTGGCATATTTGGCGCTTTTTTATTTGCTCCGCTTGTTATAAGAAATAAAACATAGAACACAAATAAATAGAATAATCAGGAAATTTTGGATGAAGAAATATTTAGTTTTACTGGTTTTAGTATTAACAATACTCATTTCAGCGTGTGCACATCAATCAGAACAACCAAAAGCTTGGCTAACTAAACAAGTTAACATTAAATTGCCATCGCCTAAGTTTGATCAAACTTATCACGACCAACAACTTCTTAAATTTAAATACCACAATCACGAAAATTCAATTATTACTTTAGTGGATGCGAATCAAAATCAATTGAAAGTTGTTGCCCTATCTGCATTAGGAGTGCGACTATTTGAACTCGAATATGACGGAAAAAATATTAAAACGAAACAGAACATTTTTGTTAAAGAACTGCCTCCTCCTGAGCAAGTTCTATCAGATATTTTGTTTAGCATTTTACCAACCAAAGCGTGGCAATCTTCATTACCGAAAGGTTGGATTCTGGTTGATAATGAGTTTAATCGAATCTTATCAGATGATAAAAATGAACCTATACTGACCATAACTTATCAAGAAAAACTGTCTGATCAGATCCGCAAACCGATCCGAATTGAACATCAAATATTTGGATATCAAATTATTATACAAAGTATGGATACAGCTAAATGATATATATAGCGGCACTTGGTGCAATTAATGCTTTAGGTAATAACCTTACAGAGATAAAACAAAATTTAACAGCAAAATCTGGCGCCAGACACTGTCTAGTTGAAGAAAATCACTGGTTATTAAATGGGAAAAAAACCTGGTTAGGCAAAGTGAAAGATAACTTACCTGATATACCGGAACATTTATCCCAATATGGAACACGCAATAATCAATTATTGTATGCAGCTTATTTACAAATTCAGCATGAAATTCATCAAACTATCAAAAAATACGGTACTCAACGTGTTGCTATCATAATGGGAACCAGCACATCGGGAATTCATGAAGGTGATATTTATATTAAACATTGTTTAACCAATAATAATCAACAAAACTTATTTACCTACAATCAACAAGAGTTGGGGGATCCGTCTTCCTTCCTTAAGGCTTTACTAAAATTACAAGGCCCAAGCTATACCATATCAACTGCTTGTACGTCGAGCGCCAGAGCAATTATCAGTGGTAAGCGACTTATTGAAGCAGGTATTGTTGATGCTGCAATAGTGGGCGGTGCAGATAGTCTAGGCAGAATGCCTATTAATGGTTTTAATGCTTTAGAAGCTCTATCAGAAAATCCTTGTATGCCTTTTGCCCAAAATCGTAACGGAATAAATATTGGTGAAGCAGGCGCAATATTTTTATTAACGAAAACCGAAACGAGTAACATTGCCGTTTTAGGTACTGGCGAATCCTCCGATGCTTATCATATATCTTCACCTCATCCCGAAGGCATTGGTGCTGAACAAGCGATGCAATTAGCTCTTAATGATGCAAAATTGCAACCAAGCCAAATTGGTTATATCAATTTACATGGTACAGCAACCATATTGAATGATATCGCTGAAAGTAAAGCAGTCTACCGACTATTTAATCAAACATTGCCACCCTGTAGCTCAACGAAACACCTAACTGGGCATACTTTAGGTAGTGCTGCGGCCACCGAATTAGCAATTAGTTATTTATTACTTGAACAAAACATTTATCTACCTAAACAAGATTTTTCAATATCGCAATATGATGAAAATCTGGATGAAATTAACATAGTTACTCAAGAAATGATGTTAAAAAAACCGATCATAATGTCAAATTCTTTTGCATTTGGAGGCAATAATACATCACTTATAATTGGAAAAGTTTAATGCAATATCATTTAGCAAGTTATTATTTACCACATGAAAAACCAATGGTCATGATTGAAAAGGTTCACTTTGTTGATGAGCAGCAATGTATTTGCAGTGTTGAGGTCAATAAACAAGGCATACTATCCCCTTTTTTAAATGAAGATGATGCTTTACCAAATTTTTATGCCATCGAGTTAATGGCTCAAACCATAGGTGTATGGAATGGTTATCATGGCATGGTGAATTATCAGAAACCCACACTTGGTATGTTATTAGGCGGACGCGCAATTAAAAGTACGTTAAACGCCTTTCCATACAATAGTCATTTAATGATTCATGCAGATCTAGTACTTAATGATGCCAAATTGGCTAATTTTGAATGCAAAATTACGATAAATCAACAAATCGTTACAACCGGAAAATTAAATGTTTATGAACCAGATGAATGCGAATTAGACAATTTATTTGGTCAACAACGATTTGGATAGGAGAAGAACAATAATGGAAAGAACAGTACTTGTCACTGGGGCAAGTAAAGGAATTGGTCAAGCGATTGCTTACAAACTTTCACAAGATGGTTTCACTATCGCCGTTCATTACCACAGTGATAAGCAAGGAGCGCTTGATACTCAAGTCACCATTGAAAAATTGGGTGGTAAAGCACGTTTAATACAATTTGATGTCAGTAACCATTCGCAATGTCAACAAACGATTGAGCAAGATATTGCACTTAATGGCGCCTATTATGGTGTTGTTAATAATGCAGGAATCATACGAGATGGCGCCTTCCCTGCATTAACAGAAAATGATTGGAAAGATGTTATTCATACAGATCTCGACAGTTTTTATAATGTTCTTCATCCTTGTATTATGCCAATGATTGGACTACGCCGTGGCGGTCGTATTATTGTTATCTCATCTGTCTCTGGCATAGCAGGCAATCGAGGGCAAGTTAATTATAGCGCAGCAAAAGCAGGGGTAATCGGCGCAAGTAAAGCCTTAGCACTTGAACTGGCTAAACGAAAAATCACTGTTAATTGTATTGCTCCGGGATTAATTGATACTGGCATATTAGATATGGAACCCATTGCACTGCAAGAAGCAATGAAAATGATTCCATTAAAACGAATGGGACAGGTTGAAGAAGTTGCGGGGCTTGCCAGCTATTTAATGTCAGATTTAGCGGGATATATCACACGCCAAGTCATTTCAATCAATGGAGGAATGATATGACCAAAAGAGTCGTTATAACAGGTATGGGAGGGGTCACGGCATTTGGCAATGACTGGTTGAGTGTGCAAACGAATTTAAAGCAATTAAATAATGCCGTCAGATATATGCCTGAATGGGAAATTTATGACGGACTGCACACAAAATTGGGTGCCCCTATCGACAATTTTACCTTGCCAGAACATTATACCCGTAAAAAAACTCGCTCTATGGGTAGAGTATCATTACTGTCGACCAAAGCAACAGAACTCGCGTTAGAAAAAGCAGGATTATTAGATGATCCAATCCTAACGAATGGTGAAACAGGTATCGCTTTTGGTTCTTCAACAGGAAGCACTCAGCCGGTTGCTGAATTTGCAACTATGTTAAACGAAAAACATACTAACAACATAACGGCGACTACCTATATACAAATGATGCCACACACAACAGCGGTAAACACTGGCTTGTTTTTTGGATTAAAAGGTAGATTGATAACAACCTCGAGTGCTTGTACTTCCGGAAGCCAAGCTATTGGATATGCTTATGAAGCCATTAAATACGGGATGCAAACTATTATGGTTGCTGGAGGCGCTGAAGAGTTATGCCCTTCCGAAGCTGCTGTATTTGATACGTTATTCGCAACAAGCCAATTAAACGATCAACCAAAAAAATCACCACGACCTTATGATCGAGATAGAGACGGACTGGTTATTGGTGAAGGAGCCGGTGCACTTATACTTGAAGAGTATGAACATGCCAAAGCCCGAGGTGCTAAAATATATGGTGAAATTATCAGTTTTAAAACCAATTGTGATGCTAGTCATATCACACAACCACGCCAAGAAACCATTCAAATTTGTATGGAAGAAGCGTTAAAACAAGCCAAATTAGATCCTAAACAAATTGGTTACATTAGTGCACACGGAACAGCAACAGCCAGAGGCGATATAGCCGAAAGTAATGCTGTAGCCAATATCTATGGTAACCAAACCCCAATATCATCATTAAAAAGCTATTTTGGACATACACTTGGGGCTTGTGGTGCAATAGAAGCTTGGTTATCTGTCGAAATGATGCATAGTGGTTGGTTCAACCCAACTATTAACCTTGAAAATGTTGATCCTGCTTGTGGAGACTTAGATTATATTGTCGGTTCAGGTCGAAATTTGGATATTGAGTATATGCAAACCAATAATTTTGCTTTTGGCGGCATCAACACTTCAATTATTATTAAACGTATTTAATTTTTCTTGAAATAACAACTGTATAACTTAATTACAGTTGTTATTTTCTAGGTGTGTGCAACCAAGTCTTAAAAAAATCTTCTTGTTTTTTTGTAGAAACAATATTTTCATCGTCAAAATCAAAAATAGGCACTAAATCTTTTTGTTCAGCATGTTTACCAATGGTTAATTGATAAGCGACTAACCCACCCCCCATATCTCTCGCCATTCTAGATGGGTAAACGTTTTCTTTCGCTCCTTTGCAAAGAAAGGTGATATCGGTGAAATGATCCCTAATTTGACAAAAACAGTTAAAACAATCATTATCAGTTACTTCAAAACTATCATTATTGCCAAACAAAATTTTTAAATGGTATTCATCAGTTTCTGTTTTTTCAAAGTAAATTTCAGCTTTTTCCGTTTTCCCTTGACGGATTAAGGTTATCTGAATATGCTTTTCATCGGTCATTTTTATATTCAATCTACGCTCAGTTTCTTACTAATGAAAAGGGCATTACAGCCCATTTCCTTGTCTGAAAAACAATCTTTCAACGCTTTTTACCACATTTTTTGAGATTTTCTCAGAAAGTTTTTGTCTACGTTGATAACTTACAGATATAATTTTATGCGAATCTAAATGAGATAAAATAAAATCATCACTGGTACTTATTTCATCCACCAAGCCTTTATCTTTCGCTTGCATTGCAAACCAGTGTTCACCCGTTGCCACTTGATCGATATCGATATTGGGACGATACTCTTTAACAAAATCTTTAAATAACAGATGAGTTTCTTCAAGTTCTTGTTTGAATTTTTGGCGACCTTCATCAGTGTTTTCACCAAACATAGTTAACGTCCGTTTATACTCCCCTGCTGTTTGCAACTCAATATCCACATCATGCTTTTTAAGTAATCGATTAAAGTTAGGAATCTGAGCAACCACACCAATCGAACCAACGATAGCAAAAGGTGCTGCAACAATTTTATTGGCAGTACATGCCATCATATATCCACCACTCGCTGCCACTTTATCAACCACAGCAGTAAAAGGAATATTACGAGTTCTGAAACGTAATAATTGTGATGCAGCTAATCCATAACCATGTACCACACCACCAGGGCTTTCAAGTTTAATCACGACTTCATCTTCAGGTTTAATAATCGCTAATACCGCCGTAATTTCTTGACGTAATTCTTCAACTTCGTGCGCATCCATACTACCATTAAAAGACAACACAAATAGTTTGGGTTTGGTCTTTTCGCCCGTTTGGTCAATGGTCTGTGAATCAGCCGAATCTTCGGTAAGCCCTGCTTTAGGCTGTTCGCCCGCTTTTTCCTGTTTCTTTTTTTGCTTAGCTGCTAATTTTGCCTGTTTTTTCTCAAGCTTTTTCTGTTTTTTGAGATCTTTCATAAACTGCTTAGCTTCGAGCTCGTCCATGCTCGACATAAACATGTCATCTTTAACTTGTTCATACTCTTGACTGATATCCTTCACCGATAAGCGACCGGCAATCGTTGACGATTTGCGACGCTGACTTAATATGAAGATAAGCACAGCTAAAATTGCAACAACAACAGTAGCTGTTTCAGCTAAGAAAAGAGAATATACTGAAAACCAATTCATTTAACTATTATCCTTTGATTGAATATTTTGTTTATTATAACAATATAATTGAGGATTGTGCCGAAAATCAACAAAGATAAAAATTGTCGCTTTATTCGGCAATTCAAATTATTTATACTGTTAGCCCAATTTATTGTTATATGAGAACGAATATGTCTTTACGCCCAATTACCGAAATTGCCAATCACTGTAATATACCTGAAGAATTTGTCCTTCCTTATGGTAAACATGTAGCCAAGATCGATTTATCCATTATCAAAGAAAATCAAAACAAAACAACAGGAAAATTGGTACTTGTTACTGCTATTACGCCAACTCCCCTTGGAGAAGGTAAAACGGTCAATACCATTGGGCTAAGTGAAGGATTGAATTACTTAGGCAAAAAAGCGATTGCTTGCATTCGTCAACCCAGTCTTGGACCGGTATTTGGCGTAAAAGGTGGCGCAGCCGGTGGTGGGCAAGCCGAAGTATTACCGATGGAGACATTAAATTTACATTTAACGGGTGATATCCATGCGATAACAGCAGCGCATGATTTAGCATCGGCAGCATTAGATTCACGACTTTATCACGAAGATCGTCTTGGTGATGAATTCACAAACGAAACGGGATTACCTCGTTTGAATATTGATATTCATCGCATTGTTTGGAAACGCGTCATTGATCATAACGATCGAGCATTACGTAAAATCACTGTTGGCGTCGGTGGTGGTGTAAATGGCGTTGAACGTCAAGATGGATTTGAAATTACCGCTGCTTCTGAGCTTATGGCAATTTTAGCTTTAGCTTCGGATTTACAAGATATGCGTGAACGCATTGGACGTATTATTTTAGCTTATAATACTAATGGCGAACCGATAACGGCTGAGCAACTTGAAGTTGCAGGTGCAATGACAGTATTACTTAAAAATGCCATTAACCCAAATCTGATGCAAACTGTCGAAAATACACCGGTTTTAATTCATGCTGGGCCTTTTGCTAATATTGCGCATGGTAACTCTTCTGTTATTGCGGATCGCATTGCATTAAAACTTGCTGACTATGTGGTGACTGAAGCAGGATTTGGCTCGGATATGGGGATGGAAAAATTCTTCAATATCAAATATCGCCAAGCAGGAATCAAAGCCGATTGTGTTGTATTGGTAGCGACTGTACGAAGTTTAAAATCTAACAGTGGTAAATATAACATTAAACCGGGTCAACCCATTCCAAAAGAGATATCGGAATCTAATGTTGAATTACTTGAAATTGGTGCAGCTAACTTGGCGTGGCATATCAATAATGCTAAAAGTTATGGTTTACAAGTCATTGTGGCTATAAACCGCTTTCCACATGATAGCAAAGAAGAACTTGCTTTCTTACAAAAATACGCGGTTGAACATGGCGCATTGGCGTGTGAAATTAGTGAAGTCTTTACACAAGGTGGTAAAGGTGCTGAAAAACTGGCTGAGCATGTTATCAAAGCTTGTGCTATGCCGAGTAAAATTCAATTGCCCTACCCAGATAACATGCCATTGATTGATAAGATTCAAACTATGGTAAAAAAATATGGTGCTAACAAAGCAAATTTATCAGCTAAAGCATTGGAAAACATCAAAGAGATCGAAGCATTGAAACTGGATCATCTGCCACTTTGTATTGCAAAAACACCCATGTCAATTAGTGCTGATGCCAACTTAAAAAATGTTCCTACTAACTTTGATGTCGATATCAGTCATCTAGCCATATCCGCTGGTGCTGGTTTTATCCGAGTTTATGCAGGAAACGTCATGACCATGCCAGGACTTGGTACCAATCCAGCATATAGGCAAATTGATATTGACAAAGATGGTAATATTATAGGTTTAAGCTAATGCAAGAAGTGATTATGCAAACCAAACAACAATATAAAGCATTTATAGATGAACAAAACTGTATTGGCTGTGGCAAATGTATTCGCGTTTGCCCAACCGATGCAATTGTTGGCAGTAAACAAGTTTTACATACCATTTTGCCACAATTATGTACCGCATGTAGTAATTGTATTAATACCTGCCCAACGGACTGTATCACTTTAAGCACTTTAGGCATGAGACTAAGTGACACAGAAGAGTTACAGTTAACGCAGAAAAAGCAGCAACGGCTCAATCACAATCAGTTAGTTCCACCGACAATATTATTTCCTCGCTCTGTGCCAGCAAGTAATACTCAAAATGTAGTAAGCCAAACCGATCGAAAACAGTCGATTGCTGATGCTATTGCTAGAGTAAAAGCCAAAAAAAACCTCGCTAAATAGCGAGGTTTTTATTTAAGACTTAATGCCAACCAATTATTCATTCGGTTAACATCAAACATGTATTAGTCTTTATTGCCACTTCTAAATGCTCGTTTACGATCATTTTCAGTTAGATGACGTTTACGAATACGAATCGATAATGGCGTAACTTCGACTAATTCATCATCATCAATAAACTCTAATGCTTGTTCTAATGACATCTTAACAGGTGGTGAAAGCGTTGTCGCTTCATCGGTACCTGACGCACGCATATTGGTTAATTTTTTACCTGTCAAACAGTTAACCGTTAAATCATTTGATCGAGTATGAATACCAATAATTTGACCTTCATAAACTTCAGCACCATGACCTAAGAACAATTTACCGCGATCTTGCAAGCTATAAAGCGCATACGCTAATGCTTTACCGGTACCGTTGGAAATCATAACCCCGTTATTACGTTGTCCAATTTCACCTGGGCGCACATCATCATAATGACTGAATGTAGAATAAAGTAGACCAGTACCCGACGTCATTGTCATAAATTCAGTTCTAAAACCGATAAGACCACGGCTTGGAATCACATAATCTAGACGTACACGTCCTTTACCATCAGGTAACATATTGGTTAAATCACCTTTACGTAAACCAAGTGCTTCCATCACTGAACCTTGATGTTGCTCTTCGATATCAAGCGTCACTTGTTCAAATGGTTCTTGTTTTTTACCGTCAATGTCACGATAAATAACTTTAGGGCGTGATACCCCTAGTTCATAACCTTCCCGACGCATATTTTCGATTAATACTGATAAATGCAATTCACCTCGACCAGATACTCTAAATGCATCCGGATCTGGCGTTTCTTCAACACGAAGCGCAACGTTATGCACGAGTTCTTTTCTTAAACGTTCTAAAATTTGACGTGAAGTAACATATTTACCTTCTTTACCAGCAAAAGGAGAACTGTTGACATTAAAGAACATCGTTACGGTTGGTTCATCAACACTTAAAGCAGGTAAAGCTTCAACACAACTATTATCACAAATCGTATCAGAAATACCTAACTCACCTAATCCAGTTAAAGCAATAATATCACCGGCTTCAGCAACTTCTGCTTCATAACGTTGCAAGCCTAAATGACCTAAAACTTGCCCTACTTTACCCGTGCGTTTATTCCCTTCACTATCAATAATAGTGACTTGTTGATTTGGTTTTACACGACCTCGTTTAATGCGACCAATGCCTATAACACCAACATAATTATTATAATCAAGTTGTGAAATTTGCATTTGGAATGGGCCGTCTAAATCAACTTTCGGTGGCTCAACATATTTTACAATCGCTTCGAATAATGGCGTCATATCTTCAGCCATATTTTCATGGTCAAGCCCTGCGATTCCCATTAAAGCGGAAGCATAAACAATCGGAAAATCTAATTGTTCATCAGTCGCACCTAAATTGACAAACAAGTCAAACACTTGATCGACAACCCAATCAGGACGCGCACCCGGACGGTCAACTTTATTAATAACAACGATTGGCTTTAAACCATGAGCAAATGCTTTTTGTGTCACAAAACGTGTTTGTGGCATTGGGCCGTCCATTGCATCAACCAGCAATAGCACAGAATCCACCATAGACATAACACGTTCAACTTCACCACCAAAATCAGCATGTCCTGGGGTGTCAACAATATTTATTCGGTAACCATTCCAGTCAATCGCTGTGTTTTTAGCTAAAATGGTAATACCACGCTCTTTTTCAAGCGCATTTGAATCCATTATTCGCTCGTTATCGTCACCACGCAAATTATCAAGCGTACCTGACTGTTTCAACAATTTATCAACCAAAGTTGTTTTACCATGGTCAACGTGAGCAATAATGGCTATGTTTCTTAAATTTTCAATCACAATTAAAATCCCAATTAGGAGACAGATTCTTTAGGCGCAATATTGTACACCTTTTTGATCCAAATGTTGATCTATATCATAAAGTTTCTTTAAAAGAGTGCAATAAATTGGTAACCATTTAGAATTTTTAAATTATATTACAAAAAATTAGATTATTAACACACTTCGGCATAAAACTGATCAGCAAACTCTTCTACTTTTGACCAATCTGTATATTCAATCATGGGTTTACTTACATCGGTATCGCCTTTTCCAAGCCACATAATAAAACGGATCATATTACGGTCAAACCAATTATATTGTGGATAATAAAGTGCCCCAGCAAAGACAGCTTTGATGGTCGGTTTCCATAATATTTTAGCTAAAAACTTTCTGGTATATAAATTGTTTTCAGGAGTATTTTTATTGGGCTTTCTTGCCACCATATTCACCCCAAAAAATCCAGACTTTATTTGATTTAATTGCTGATAATGAGCATCAATAAATTTTTTCATTATTTTACTGTAAAAACCATAACGAATTGAACTTCCAAGTAGCACAGCTTGATAGGGTGTTAAATCGATTTTGGTATCCGGTAATAATTCAATCACGTCACAATCACACTTGTGACCCAAACGGTTTTTTATTCGCTCCATAATTTTGAGTGTTTGTTTTTCGTGCGTAGTATAAAGTAACAAGACTTTAATAGCAGTGGTCATAACATTGCCTCTTTATTTTAAATATCGACTAATTATCAATATTACTTTTTTTATGATAAAAATTAACAAATTCGGGATGATTTCATGCAAAACTTTGATTATAGTATTAAGCTAATTTAACCAGACCGGAACTGAATATGACGATTTCACCTCCAAAACTGAGTGCAATTATTTTGGCGGCAGGAAAAGGCACACGGATGTATTCCAACCTTCCTAAAGTTTTACACAAAATCGGCGATAAACCGATGTTACAACATGTTATTGATACTGTTCAACAACTTAATCCCCATTATATCAATATTATCTATGGACATGGCAAAGATCAGCTTGAAAAGGCACTGGAAAATCAATCTGTAAATCTTGTTTTTCAAGCTGAGCAACTTGGAACAGGACACGCAGTCCAGCAAGCCATACCTTATATTCAAGATGAAGAAGATATTTTGATTTTATATGGTGATACGCCACTTATATCGGCTCAAACATTGCAAACTTTAATTAACAATAAACCCAAACAAGGTATTGCACTGTTAACCGTTAAACTGGATGATCCAACTGGCTATGGACGTATTGAGCGTAAAAATGGCAAAGTGACTGCCATTGTTGAACAAAAAGATGCCACGCCAGAACAGAAAAAAATTAATGAAATTAATACGGGCATTATGATCGTAACAGGAAAACTATTGAAAAACTGGTTATCTCGTTTAACCAATCATAATGCACAAAAAGAGTACTATCTCACTGATATTATCAATTTTGCTTATCAAGATGGATATGACATTATTACTGCTCACCCTATTGAACAATTTGAAGTTGAGGGAGTTAATAATCGTCTACAATTGGCCACACTAGAACGCCACTATCAACAGCAACAAGCGAAACGTTTACTTAATGCAGGCGTGACTCTACTTGATCCCGAACGATTTGACTTACGAGGTACACTTTCACATGGTATGGATGTCACCATTGATTGTAACGTCATCCTCAAAGGCAATGTCAAATTAGGGAATAACGTCTTTATCGGTGCTGGATGTATCTTAAAAGACTGTATCATTGGCGATAATAGTGAAATTAGTCCTTATAGCATAATTGAAGATTCAATCATTGCTGAACAATGTACGATAGGGCCTTTTGCTCGATTACGACCAGGCTCAAAACTCGATGAAAAGGCACATGTCGGCAACTTTGTTGAACTTAAAAAAGCCCATTTAGGCAAAGCCAGTAAAGCGGGTCATTTAAGTTACCTTGGAGATAGTGAAATAGGGAGTAACGTTAATATCGGTGCAGGCACTATCACTTGTAATTATGATGGTGCAAACAAATTTGAAACCATTATTGAAGACGATGTATTTGTTGGCTCTGATACACAGTTAATTGCCCCAGTGAAAATTGGTAAAGGCGCAACCATTGCAGCAGGAACAACGGTTACTAACAACGTAGGGGACAATGAACTTGTGGTAAGCCGTGTTAAACAAAGACAAATTAGTGGCTGGAAGCGACCTACAAAATCAAAATAGCGAGGAGTAAACTGTGTGTGGAATTGTCGGTGCCATTGCTAACCGTGATGTAGCAGAAATTCTGTTAGAAGGCTTAAAACGATTAGAGTATCGGGGTTATGATTCGGCTGGTCTTGCAATTATATCACCACAAGGTGAATTACAAAGGGTAAGGCGAGTTGGAAAAGTCAATAAACTGAAAGAAGCACTTGATAGCAAACCATTAAAAGGCTCGATAGGCATTGCGCATACACGTTGGGCTACACATGGTGAACCGACAGAACACAATGCGCATCCCCATATTTCCGATTATATTGCTGTTGTTCATAATGGTATTATTGAAAACTATGAACCACTCCGTGAAAAGTTGATTGCTAAAGGCTATCAATTTCGCTCTGAAACAGATACGGAAGTTATTGCCCACTTAATTCACGATATCGTTTCAACTGATAATTGTTCATTATTTGATGCGGTAAAAAAAGCCATACCATTACTACGAGGAGCTTATGGTACCGTAATTATGGACATACGAAACCCTGACCAACTTGTGGCAGCTCGTTCCGGTAGCCCATTAGTGATTGGTTGTGGTATCGCTGAACATTTTATTGCCTCAGATCAACTTGCTTTATTACCCGTGACCAATCAGTTTATCTATTTAGAAGAAGGTGATATTGCACTAATTACACACAAAACCGTTTCTATATTTGATAAAAATAACAATCAAGTTAAGCGCCCATTTGTCACCTCTGATGTTAAATATGATGCAGGGAGTAAAGCAGGCTATAACCATTACATGCAAAAAGAGATATACGAACAACCTAATGCAATCAAAAATACATTGGAAGGTCGTATACAGCATGGTAAAGTCAATTTATCTGAATTAGGCGAACAATCTAACACGATACTTAAGCAAGTTGAACATATCCAAATTGTTGCTTGCGGTACCGCTTATAATGCTGGTATGGTTGCTCGCTATTGGTTTGAAGCATTAGCAGGGATTCCTTGTGATGTTGAAATAGCATCAGAATTTCGCTATCGTAAACCTGCTAAGCGTAAAAAAAGTTTATTTATTTCAATATCTCAATCGGGTGAAACCGCTGATACACTTGCCGCATTAAGGTTAGCAAAAGAAAATCACTATTTAAGCACCCTAGCCATATGTAATGTCGCTGCTTCAACGTTAGTACGTGAAACCGAACTGGTATTATTAACCAAAGCAGGGGTTGAAATTGGTGTAGCTTCAACGAAAGCATTTACCACTCAATTGACTGTATTACTACTACTTGTTGCAAAATTAGGTCGATTAAATCAGATGGCTCAAAGTACGGAACAAGCAATTGTCCATGCTCTCCAAACCTTGCCCAATCGTATTGAACAAGTACTTATGGCGGAACCGAAAATCAAAAAACTGGCCGAACAATTTGTTAATAAACATCATGCGCTCTTTTTAGGTCGTGGCGAGCAATACCCGATTGCCATGGAAGCATCATTAAAATTAAAAGAGATATCTTATATTCATGCAGAAGCCTATGCAGCAGGTGAACTAAAACATGGGCCTTTAGCTCTTATTGATGCCGATATGCCCGTCATAGTGATGGCACCCTCAAACGACATGCTAGAAAAGCTAAAATCAAATATTGAAGAAGTTCGGGCTCGGGGCGGCCAACTTTATGTTTTTGCCGAACAAGATGCAGGATTTATAAGCGATGATACAATGCATATCCTTAACCTACCTTATATTGAAGAGTTAACGGCACCTATCTACTACACCGTACCGACACAATTATTAGCGTATCATGTGGCTTTAATAAAAGGTACAGATGTTGATCAACCTCGTAATTTGGCAAAATCGGTGACTGTTGAATAGCTTTTTAAATATATTATCTAACGGCCTTTAGTTCCAAATTGATCTATTAGACGAGTCTCTTTTTTAACGAGTTTGAATAACCCAATATCATCCATAGACTGATTGGGTTAAGCAAAAATTGATTAATTCAAAAATTATTTGAGTTTAAGCTGCAGCTTTTTTCTTTTTGAATATAAAAAATAGAATGAATGCGATTAGCATTAAAATGACATGGAAACCTACATAGAAAAAATAAACACCGCTATTTTCGCCATTATTAGCTGCACTTGCTAGTAATAATGAAGGTGATAAAAACGCAGTACTAATAATATTGATTCCGAATGTAACGCCTGAAAGTGTAGGGAATTGGACAAATGTGATTAAAGCTAAAATGCTACAACCCATAGCAATCCATAAACCACCAACTGGAATAAAAATAGATAATAATTTAATGTATACATCAATGTAAAAACTAATCCTAAAATGAATGTTTCATTTTCGAAATTATAAATATAAAAACTGCCTTACAAAGGCAGGTGGTAATGAAAACAGAAATTAACTTTACATCAAGTTATAAGAATCATATACTTATCTAAAATATTTCGCTAAAAAACCACTGAAAATCTTTTTTGAATTGGACTTCAATAACAATCAACTACCGATAAACGGAGTTATACAAAAGGTGTTTGCAAAAATTTACTTAAAATATCTTTGATTAAATTCATATAAAATAAGAAAAATTATTAAATCATATAACGAAGTTAATTTTTCTTAACTCATTTAAAGCTATTTAACATAATGATTAACTACAAAAATACAATATTATTTCTAATTCAAATAATTATTTCCTACGATTGAAAATTAAATTTTTACCTATGTTAAAAAATTAACGAATAATTTAAATTTTCGTTGACTTTAAAAATTCAATAACTTAGCATTAATTTTACTTTGTTAACATTTTCTTTACGCATTTATTATAAGAAGCTATTATTTACATAAAAAAAGCAAATCGCTAGACACATCTAAACTCAATGGGTCTCAAATAAATGACCTTGCCGAAAAATGAGATAAATTAGCTAACGATACTCATTGAGAAGTCATTAAAAGCGGTTGTCAAATTTCAATAGAAAAAGGTAAAGATGAATGGCATTATGGTATAAGTATCGGCACGTCATGGTAAATTCTAACTGAGTTTCACTAATATTTATGCAGTAATATAAACTTTTACTGCATAATTTTTTGTCATACAAATTATAGAACAGTTAAAATGAAAAAAATATTATTAAGTGTAGTTTTTTTACAATAATTCCATTTTTATCACAATCCCAAGAATTAGAATGGTTCTTAGATGAAGATGAGCAAGGTCAAATAATTATAGCATTAAAAATTAATGATCTTGATGAAGAACTTGTATGTATACTAGATACAGGAACTACAGAGGCCTTAAATTTACCAATAGATATTATTAATAAAATTGAAGATAAAGTTGAAAAAGATGATAAACGAAAGCGCACTGATATACTAGGCAACATCCAATATTCTCGTCAATTTATGTTACGAAACGTTAAAATTAATAATTTATTTTATGAAAAATTAGAAATTGAAGAGTATAAACCTTGGGGAGCTATTTTAGATATAAATACTGGAGAGAAAAAAGCCAAAAAAGAGCAAAATTCTGATTATCAACATGTTGCAGTAGCTGGTTTAGGCTTTTTTGTAAATAAAGTCGTTACTTTTGATATCATAAATAACAAACTCATTTTATCTGATAATTTTACAAAACAAATTGAAAAAGATTGGTTAGAAATACCTTTCACTAAAGGTTCAAAAGGACATTTAATATTAAATGCTACTGATGATGTCAAAAGTTATGCATTAATATTCGATACTGGTGCAGGAAAAAATATAATTAGTTCTAAAAAACTTTCTAAAAACAAAGAATTAATAAAATTAAAGGAGTTTCCTTTTTATATTACGGAACTATCGTTTGTCGATATTCCTAATTTCAAAGATGATTTTATAGTACTTGATGGGTTAACTGATGATTTGCCTTCTGATGGCATACTTGGCAATGATTTTTTATATAGTTATATCGTTAAGATTGATTTTAAAAATCAGAAAATGTGGATAAAACCTCAACCAGAAGAATAATATATCGTAAATTTACGGTATTTAAACTTACTAATATATCAACATATGCAATATATAAACAAGAACCAATTTAAAACAATAAAATGGGCATTACATAAAAAAACTCCATCATAACTAAATTTATAGTAAAAATGGAAAAAATTGAATAAGTTAAAAATTAAATTAGAAAGCATGACAAGCAAAAAATATAAAGATTTATTTCCATTTTTTGTTAAATTCTTTAGGATATTCAACCCACCATATCGCAAAAAAATCAATAAAAAACAATACAAACGTTGACCATATTAAAAAATTATAATCTGAATTATACTTGGAAATATCTCCCCCTTTAGATAATAAAACACCATGAGATATAGTGACAATATAGCTATAAATCAGACTGATACGCCTCTTCCATATTAACTTAGTATTATATCGATAATCATTAACGGTATATTTTCTAAATTGAAAAGAAATAATAATTCCGAGAAAAGAATAAAAATAAAATAAAAAATAATTTAAAAACACCACGTTTATTCATTAACCTCTTCATTATTTTCATCGGAATATATAGGATATGTTGAACCGTCTGGTGTGATACATTTGTAATAACCCGAACTTTTATTAGGATCCGAATTGTCTGCCATAACAAAATTACATGAATGGATTATTTCACCTACATTATTAATATTTTCTGGTTGAGGAATATATAATGCAGGTTCATCAGTCTCTTTATTTTTAAAGAAAATATTTTTAGCTTCATCTACAATGTCAGTTAGAGATATAGCATCACTTACTATCTCAACCGTTAGCCATTTTCCACTCATCCTTTTGAACGCTCTTTGCAAATCCTGAACACCATAATAATATAATTTAAAAACCTCTTTATTTACTGGATTAAATTCATTGATTTTTAATGTTTTATCTAATTTAGGTTCTAATTTTAGTTTACCATGAACTGAAATGCCCAAATCGACGAAATCATAAGCAAGCGAACCAACATATTTAGACATACCCAGCGCTTGAGCAACATTTTGATATGCTGATTTCATAAAACCATCTTCACCTGTAACAACTTCCTGTAAATTACTTGTAGCATGTGCCATCATATAAACACCGATAATAATACCTCCAGGGCCTGTCGCACAAAGCGCTAAACCACTACCCGCTAACATAATAGCTCCTAAAACTGCCAGTCCTTTCTTAATCCATTCCCAGCTCTGCTCTAATAAGCTTTGCTTTTCAGTCTGTATCGCATTTGATCCCTCATCATAGCTTACCACACCATTTTCAACTTTATCGACAATATCCATAGCAAAATTGTCAACCTCTTTGATAAAAGACTGTTTAACTTCATCATAATAAAGGTGTTTTTCACATAACTCATGAGCACATTCCATGAGACGTTGTGCATCAAGACGAATATTTGAATTTTGCCTATTCGAATCAACAATTGAATTACTAAAAGGTTTTACAACATTATGGTAAGTACGAGAAGTTGTACGTAAAACGTTTAATTTGGATGAATTTGAAATTTTAGTAATTGAATCATTTGAAATACCGACAATTACATAACTTTTGGTAGCAATAATTCGATTATGACCCATTGGACATCCACAAGCTACAATACAGCCGTCATAAGCAGCTGGTTTACCATCTATTGTATAATTATAAGTACCTTCAATAATTGGCCCCATTCGCTTGGTACATTTTGGACAAGTAGCATAATCTCCTTGACATGCAATCCCCTGACCGTGTGAAAAACTCCTGTTTGATGCTGAAATAACTTTACCTCCAGTCGTTGTAGGATCTCCAAAAACGGCTAATAATTTTTGCATCGTATGCTTTCCTTTTAAATTGATTGAGCAAATTTTGATCGTAATGATTTTATAAATATTAAACGATATTATCAAGGCAAATAATTTAATTAACTTTATGATTTAAAATTTCTTTTTTTATTATTGGTTATATTTTAAACCGATTACATATAACCATGATCAACTATAATCAGTCTTTTTGATATTCATTTTTGTTATCGTTTTAAATTATCAATTAAAAAATATTAAATACTGTTTTTTCGAAACTTTTCAGATTTTTTGCCTGCTGTTTTTGAATATTTTTAATTCATCACTCTTAAAATGTGATTTAAATCACAAATTTTAAAAATACCCCTCCTTTTGCAATGTGATCTTGATCACGTTTACTGACTTTTTCTAATGAATCCACGCCATGAACGTATCTAAAATAGTGTTAATTCAATGACATCAATCAATAAGGAAGGTAACGAAAATGAGTCGTTCAAACATAAAAGTTAAAGTCCAAAATTTTGGGCGTTTTTTAAGCAATATGGTTATGCCAAATATTGGCGCATTTATCGCATGGGGGTTGATCACCGCTATTTTTTTATACAACGCAAGGGATCCCAGTGCTGGGGGATGGTTTCCAAATGAGCGTGTATCAACCTCGTTTATTGGACCAATGATCTCTTATTTACTGCCACTATTAATTGGTTATACCGGCGGTAAACTCATGTATAACGAGCGGGGTGCCGTTGTTGGTGCGATTACGACTATTGGCGTAATTGTCGGGTCATCTATACCAATGTTTTTAGGCGCAATGATAGCTGGTCCTTTAGGCGGCTTTATGATCAAGCAATTTGATTGCTTAATAGATGGTAAGGTTAAAAGTGGTTTTGAGATGTTAGTCAATAACTTTTCAGCTGGCATTCTTGGTATGATGCTTGCACTAATTGCTTATTTTGCTATTGGTCCAGCCGTGGCTTGGTTAACAAGTATATTGATTATCGCCGTCCAATTTATGGTTGATCGTGGATTATTGCCACTCACCTCTATTTTGGTGGAACCGGCTAAAGTTTTGTTCCTCAACAATGCCATTAATCATGGTGTCTTTACCTCATTGGGTGTTACACAAGTAGCAGAAACCGGTAAATCGATTTTCTTTTTAATTGAAGCCAATCCTGGTCCCGGTTTAGGGCTTTTATTGGCGTATATGTTTTTTGGTAAGGGCGCCGCAAAAGGATCGGCTAGTGGTGCTGCGATCATTCATTTTTTTGGCGGAATTCATGAGATCTACTTTCCCTATGTATTAATGAATCCCCGCTTAATTATTGCCGTTATTATGGGCGGAATGACCGGAATATTCACGTTAACAGTTTTTCATGCAGGTTTAACAGCTCCAGCTTCGCCCGGTTCGATTTTTGCTGTGATGAGTATGGCAAAAGGTTCCTACCTTGGCGTAACGCTTTCGGTCATGTCGGCGACGGCTGTCTCTTTTGTTATGTCAGCGATTTTATTAAAAACAACCAAAACATCGTCTAAAAGTCTTGATGATGCCAAATTAAGTCTTTCAAGCATAAAAGATGAGGCTAAAGGAAGAAAAAATGAAACGTTTGATCTAACTAAAGTCAAAAAAATAATCGTGGCTTGCGATGCAGGCATGGGCTCAAGTGCAATGGGTGCCGGTGTTTTACGCAAGAAGATTGAAAATGCCAACTTGGCAATCAATGTTAGCAATCTAGCCATTAATGATCTGCCCGATGATGTAGATATCGTCATTACACATCAAGATTTAACGCACCGAGCCAGACAGTATGCCCCCAATGCTTGGCATATATCGTTAACTAACTTTTTAGATAGTGAGCTATACAGTCAATTAGTCGACCAACTTAACCAGGCATTAGGAATTGAACAAAAGATAACGACAAAAAATCCTCCCCAAACTTCCGAAAATTCCTCTCTCTTCCAATTAACCGACAAAAATATTTTTTTAAATTTAACCGCCAAAACAAAAGAAGAAGCAATCCGATTTGCCGGTCAAAAATTAGTAGAAAATGGCTATGTTGCCCCTGCCTACATTGAGTCGATGCTAAAACGTGAAAAACTGACTTCAACCTATTTAGGTGAATTTATCGCTGTCCCTCATGGCACCATTGAAGCTAAAGACAGTGTAATTAATACAGGTATCGTATTTTGCCAATACCCCTCAGGTGTTCAATTCGGAGATAACAAAGAGGATTACGCCAAAATTGTTATTGGGATAGCTGCACGAAACAACGAACATTTGGACGTGATTGCAAAGCTGACCAACGCTCTCGATGACCCCAATACCATTACAAAACTCACAACCACTCACAGCGTGAAAGAGGTTTTAGCCTTATTAGGCTAATGACGTTTTTGTACGCCTTACGTTTAGGTAAGAAAACTCGAACATTATTGAAACTCACAAGATATAAGGTATAAATTATGAAAGCATTACACTTTGGCGCGGGTAATATTGGACGCGGTTTTATTGGTAAATTATTATCCGATGCAGGATTTCACGTCACTTTTGCTGATGTCAATCAGCAAATTATTGATGAATTGGCACATCGTCATCAATATTCAGTCAATGTAGTTGGAGAAGAAGCAAGTACTGAGATAGTCTATCATGTCGACGCCATTAACAGTACATCACCTAACATCTGCCACCTTATTGCAACGGTAGATTTAATTACAACCGCTGTTGGTCCACAAGTATTGAATAAGATTGCCCCAATTGTTGCTCAAGGTATTTTGACAAGATATCAACACGATAATCAAGCACCGCTAAATGTTATTGCCTGTGAAAATATGGTTCGTGGTACCACTCAATTTAAACAAGCAATCTTTGCACAATTACCAGAAACCTTACATCAATGGGTAGAAACTCATATTGGTTTTGTTGATTCAGCAGTCGATCGCATTGTGCCACCGACCCTATCACCATCAGGCGATATATTAGCCGTAACGGTTGAAACCTTTTCAGAATGGATCGTTGATAAAAAACAATTTATTGGTACTATTCCGAATATAGCCGGTATGGAGCCTGTCGAAAATCTTATGGCATTTGTTGAACGAAAATTATTCACACTCAATACTGGGCATGCCATTACGGCCTATTTGGGCTTTTACTACAATGTTGCCACTATTCGTGATGCAATATTGAATGAGCAAATTCGTTTCATTGTTCGTGGAGCAATGGAAGAAAGTGGGCAAGTATTGATTAATCGCTATAATTTTGATGTTCAAAAACACATGGCATATATCGAAAAGATTTTATCGCGTTTTGAAAATCCCTATTTACACGATGATACTGCCAGAGTTGGACGTCAACCCATACGAAAATTAGGAGCAAGTGATCGTCTTATAAAACCGCTACTTGGCACATTTGAATATCAGATTAGCAATCGTAATCTATTAATTGGTATAGCTGCTGCCCTTAACTATCGGAATAGTGATGATGAACAAGCTGTTCAATTGGCAAAACAGATTGTTAATCATGGAGTGATACCCACTTTTTGTCAAATTTCGAGCATTGATAGTCATAATCCAGTTGTTCAACCAATCGAAGAACTTTATACTGCAATGCAAAATCATCAATTTTTATTAAAAGATGTCGGATAAAAGGCTACAAGAAGATAGAATTCTGGAAAAACTCAATCAGCAAACTGATATTCACAGTTTGCTGACTGTCGCCATTAAACTGATCAACAAAAGTGTGAATCGGTTGATTCTCAAAATTTTTTGTAAGGAACCCCATGCCATTAAATTTGTGATTCCCTCACTCATTGGTAAAAATGGGCCTTTAAATGATACATCTGTTTGTTTAAAATTGCTTTTTGCTTTGGGCATTTTGAGCCGTGCAGATTATGAAGATATCGAATTACTTATTGCCATTTTAGATGAACTGGATCTTAGTGATAAACACTATCACTATAGTGACGACGAAATTCTTGGCCCGATAAGCTTATTGCATGATATGGTATTACCACAAAATTGGGTGTTACAACATGATCAAGTTGCCGAACTCGGGATTGTCGATAATTTTAAATCATCCATTTTACAAAATCGTTATCAGCAAATGATCCGTTCAGCTTTGATTATTGCAATCACCGATCTTATACTTCGAATTAGTAATAAACCCAAACATAAAGATCATGATTAACTATTTTTTACCGGCTTTTTAACGTAAAAATCGTTTTTATTGGTAAAATGAGTGGTATTGATCGGCTTTATTTCCCACTCTTTCATTTAGTCGGTATAATGCCACCATTTTATTGTAAATTAGGTTATTCATGAAAACGTTATTTGCCAGCACCTCGCGCGGACTTGAGGAGTTACTTAAGAAAGAGTTAGAAGAGTTAGGCTCGATCAATTGTAAAATTACTCAAGGTGGCGTCTATTATGATGCCGATGAAACAACGTTATATCAGTCTTTATTATGGTCTCGGTTAGCATCACGCATTTTATTACCCCTTGCTGAATTTGATATATATAGTGATTTGGATCTCTATTCTTGCGTTTTTAATCTAAAATGGACTGATATTTTTGCCGTCGATAATTCATTTGTCATCAATTTTGTCGGGGTAAATGATTTTATTCGTAACAGTCAATATGGTGCATTGAAAATTAAGGATGCGATTGTCGATCATTTTGTCCGACAAACAAATATGCGTCCTAATGTTGCAAAACACGATCCCGATATTCGCATTCATGCTTATCTTCACAAAAATCGTGTTACGCTATCACTCGATTTAAGTGGTGATAGTCTGCATCAACGTGGTTATCGTCAACAAACAGGTCAAGCACCACTAAAAGAGAGTTTAGCGACATCAATCATTTTACGATCAGGCTGGCAAATTGATGAACCGCTACTTGATCCTATGTGTGGTTCGGGTACATTGTTAATTGAAGCAGCCATGATTGCCGCTAAAATCCCACCTGGACTTCATCGAAAACAATGGGGCTTTTTAGCATGGAAAGGGTTTAATCCTACACTTTGGAATGATTTGCTATTGAGTGCAAAACAGAACATTTGCCAACCCAAAGGCGTTTTTATTGGTTATGATAATAATGCAACAGTGTTGGAACGTGCACAACTAAATGCACGTTATGCAGGTGTGAGCGATTATATTAGATTTGCCAAACAAGATGTTACCCTATTAACCAATCCACTCCCATCCGAATCACTAGGCATGATTATCAGCAATCCGCCTTACGGTGAGCGTTTAGAAAGTGAACCTGCACTCATTGCTCTACATACTGCGTTAGGTCAACTTATAAAACAACATTTTGGTGGTTGGCGCTTATCACTGTTTAGTGGTGCCCCACAACTATTAGATTGTTTACAAATGCGTGCAGATAAGCAATTTAAAGCAAAAAATGGCCCATTGGATTGTGTGCAAAAAAATTATGTTATCGCCAAACGTGATAACACGCTACCGGTTTCTAATCCTAATTTACCGGCAGCGGATTTTGCGAATCGATTACGTAAAAATAAACAGAAACTGGAAAAATGGGCTACTCAAGAGCAATTGGAATGTTATCGCCTTTATGATGCTGACCTGCCTGAATATAATGTTGCCATTGACCGTTACAAAGATAAAGTTGTCGTGCAAGAATATGCAGCGCCCAAAAATATTGATCCTCAAAAAACACGGCAACGGCTATTTGATATCATTAATGCGACTATGTCTGTATTAGAATTAACAGCCGATCAATTGATCTTAAAGACACGGGAAAAGCAAAAAGGTAAACAACAATATCAAAAACTTGCTCAAAAGCAGGATTATTTTTTAGTGCATGAATACCCCATCAATCACCGTAAAACCCAATTTTGGGTAAATGTGACTGATTATTTAGACACAGGCCTATTTTTAGATCATCGCTTAGCTCGTAAAATGATAGGTGAAATGAGTGATAATAAAGATTTTCTTAATCTGTTTGCTTATACTGGGACTGCCACCGTTTACGCAGGGTTGGGCAATGCAAAATCAACCACCACCGTGGATATGTCACGTACCTATCTGGAATGGGCTGATCGCAATTTAAAACAAAATGGTTTAACGGGTAAAAAACATCGCTTAATTCAAGCTGATTGTTTGCTCTATCTTGCACAATGCAATGAACAGTTTGATCTCATTTTTATTGATCCCCCGACATTTTCAAATTCTAAACGCATGAATGAGACATTTGATGTTCAACGCGATCATCTTAAGTTAATGAGCGATCTGAAACGATTATTAAGACCAAATGGCGTTATTGTCTTTTCGAATAATAAACGTGGTTTTAAAATGGATGCTCAAGGCATGCAAAAATTGGGCTTGACCTTTCAAGAAATCACTAATAAAACACTTTCATTAGACTTTAAACGCAATAAACAGATTCATTGTTGTTTTATTGTCAAACATCGATAATTACAAACCCTCTTACGAGGGTTTGCTTTATCCCTTATTGTATATTTTGCTATTTGGTTAAATTAATTGTTTTTGTTTTCTTTAGCGTACCACTAAAACCGATGTTTGTGCGCCACGAACAACACCTGACGCATTCGATCCAAGCAGGTGAGTGGTGATATTAGGACGTCTGGATCCTAAAATAATTAAGTCTGGTTTGATTTCGTTTGCTATTGATAAAATTTCGTCACGTGGATTACCAAATGCTATCGAAAAGGATAAATTTTCGCGCGGAAGATTGATGGTATCGAGTAATCGGTGAAATGCTTGTTCTGTTTGCACCGTTGCCTTATCTTTAAATTCATCAAAACCAAATGAATAAGCATTTACAATAGCGGATGCAATAGGTAAAACGTGGAAAAAAATAACATCCGCATTCGATAATTTGGCTAAACATTCCAAATGTGGAATCACTTTTTTGGTTAGATTATCTTCAAGAATATCAATGGGAACTAGAATTTTTTTATACATAATAAGTACCTCGCAAATAACATCTGATAACATATTTTTTTATGTTAAAAATAGAGTTAGTACAAATTATCATACTAGTTTTAAATTTATTTGCTAATGTTTTAACTTACTATTAATCAAACTGAAGGTAAGATGCAATTGTGTTGATCTTATTTATAATGGTCGAATTTTGTTACAGTTGTAATATTAAACCAACTTTAGCATAAGCAATAAACGGATATAAAAAGTACCTTATAACTACGTCATCCCATTGATAATGCTAATATTATTATTACTGTATGAAATAAATACTGACTGGTATTGTCCTTTGTATAACCAATTAATAAAAAAGTTCCCTAAAAAATCTATTAACATTTTGCAATTACATTACTTACTGTGCTTAAGATTATTGATTATTAGGATCATATCGGGTTTAATGCTCTTCTTTCAGCTTGAATTTTAAAAGATAACTTACCATGAGAATCATATTAGCATCGACATCACTTTCACGAAAAAAAGTACTGGAAAAGTTAGCCATTCCGTTTGAGTGTGTTGCCCCTATTTGTGATGAAACCCCACTCAAAGGGGAAGCGGCAAAACAATTAGTTGTGCGTTTAGCAACGCTTAAAGCTCAATCATTAGTGGCACAATATCCAAATAGCTTAATTATTGGTTCTGATCAAGTAGGCGTTTTAGATGATCAGATTGTTTGTAAACCCCATACTGTCGAAAACGCACGTATGCAATTAAAAAATAGCAGTGGCAAAGCATTTTATTTCTATACTGGTATGACCGTTATCAATACCATCAATGGACAATCGACCACAATTTGTGAACCTTTTAAAGTCACATTTCGCCAGTTAACCGATGCTGAAATTGATGCATATATTTCAAAAGAGATGCCATTACAGTGTGCTGGTAGTTTCAAATGTGATGAACTCGGCATTACTTTATTTGATAAATTAGAGGGTGAGGATATCAATTCGTTGGTAGGTTTACCCTTGTTAAAATTGAATAAAATTATGATAACAATGGGATACAATCCACTTTTGATCTCTTAAGTCAGTGTTCACTAAATAACACACTGACTTATCTTTATTTATCGGTCAATCGACCCGCTGACATTTTCATGATTTTTTGGCTATAACTTGCCACATCATTATCATGAGTGACAATTAATAACGCAGTACCTTGATGATGTATATCGGATAAAAGTTGCATAATATCGGCTGCACTTTCATCATCCAAATCACTTGTTGGTTCATCAGCGATTATGATTTGAGGCTGGCAAATTAGGGAGCGTAAAATAGCAATGCGTCGCATTTCACCGCCTGACATATTAGCAGGATAGGCATCTTGGAGATAACTGACCTTCGCCTTTTCAAGTAGGCTTTGAGCATAACTTAAACATTGTTGGTTTTGGCGTTTGGTTAAATAGAAAGGTAAGCGAATATTTTCTAATGCCGTTAAATTTGGCAATAAACTGCTACCTTGTGGAATGTAACCAATTTGTTGATTACGAAACGCAGACACTTGCTGATCATCAAGCTCAAATAAATTGGTATTATTAAGCATAATTTTGCCTTGCGTAGGGGTGAGTAAACCGGCAATCATATTAAGTAAGGTGGTCTTACCACTACCTGATTTTCCCATTATGCAAACAAATTCATCTTTATTCATTGTGAAACTTACGTTATTCACTGCCGAGAAAATTTGCTTACCTCGTTGATAATCCTTACGTAAATTTTTAATCTCTAACAACATTATTCACCCTCTCTTAATGTGCAATAAGTATCAAATTTAGTTATAGATAATGCAGAATAGATACATGAAAGAGGCCCAATAATTAAAGTAAGAATAAACACTATTGTGGCATAGATTAATGCATTTAACAGTGAAATGCTCATACACGGTAAACCAATTGATTGGCAAATCAATAAGCTAAATGCATATAACAACACGCCAGAGATGATGATTCCGGCAATAGCGCCTAATGCACTAATAATTAATGATTCACGTAGTAACATGCTGACAATATCACGACGTGAGGCGCCTAAAATACGAAGTAGTCCAATTTCTCGTTTACGCTCATTTAATGTCGAAGAAAAAATGATAAAGATCACCGCAATAGCGAGTATCCAGAAAGTAGCAGACAAACTATAGACAATGGTCGAAAAGCTGTTTAAATATTTAGCTATATTGCTTAACATACCTTTAGTCATAACAAAGTCAATATTGTAATCTATAGCATATTTGGGCATGATTTGATTGACGATATCTTTAGGTTGAAAATCGGGATCAACCTTGATAAAAATCGATGAGGCATAATTGGCAAAATGATCAACATCACCTTCAATTAATTTTGCTTCTTTCATTAAAGACTGTGCTGCTGACATGGTCATAAATACAGAGGTGTCAAACCCCATACCAGTTGAATCCATTTTTGCTGCCACTTTATAGGGATGATTAAAAAACATAATTTCATCCCCAATATTTGATGTAATTTTTGCGCCGACGACCACTTCATTATCGTTTAATGGTTTAGTTAGCTGGGTTTGCAACCAAGGTTTTATAACAAAATCGCTATGTTGATCAAACCCAATTAATTGCACTTTAGAACTGCAACATCCAGCATTTAGCGAAGCAATAAAAAGTTGCGGTGAAATGGACTGTATCCCTTTAATATTTTTTATTTTATCCATTAAATCAACTTTCAAATAGAAACTACTCGGCTCACCTCGCAACAATGCCACTTCAAGATTTTTTTCATAACCATAAGGGACAATCAGGATATCCGCTCCTAGACGATCCGCCATACCTGAAATCCCTAAACTCAGGTTTTTCATTAAGACACTTCCACCAAACAACGTCGCCGAAAATAGCATGATAATGATAATTAAACTACAGCTACGAAAAGGTCTACGCTGTATATTTCGCCATGCTAAATTAGCAATGGTTATAGGGGTTTCTTGCATGTTTTATGTCCATCTATCTACTATTTTTTTAATATTCTTATAATTCACATTCAAATTTTTTTAACGATTTTATTCAAATATAATACATTAAGTGAAGACACCAAAAATAGAACACCAGACAGTAAAATTAAAGCTGGTTTTGCGCCCATATTACAACGCATCATCTCGTTTGAGCATACCCCAATTAAAATAGTCGGAATAGCAATAGCCAAAAGTGAAATACACACTAATGCCATACTTAAACCAAGACGAACAAAAATTGTCCGACTCAATAACATTAATGTGCCAACCGCTATAATTAACACACCAATACCTAATTCGGCTTGGGCTGTCCAAAAGCATTTCATAATTTTACCGGCACCTGTATGCATATGCCCGGCATTAGCAACCTGATTATGTATGTCGGTAGTCGTATTTATTAGGGCATCGGGATGTGGACAGACAGGTAAAATATACAAAGGAAATAGGATAATCATCAATCCAAGAAACATAATAAATAGTGATAAAATTATTCGATTTTTCATATTATTGAAGCCTTATTAATTATTAATCACACGGGCAACTTTGCCATGCTCTAAAACAACCGTGGTTTGTGCATGTTTTGAAACTTCAACCGAATGTGTTACGACAATAATAGTACTGCCCTCTTCATGTAGCTGATGAAGTAAGTTCATCACCATTGCTTCATTACTTTCATCTAAATTGCCAGTAGGTTCGTCAGCTAATATTAATTTTGGATAGTTAATTAAGGCTCGAGCAATACATACACGTTGTTGTTCACCACCAGACAACTGACGCGGTAAATGTTTAGCTCTTGCAGCCAACCCTACTCGTTCTAATGCTTGCAAAGCTTCGTTTTCGTCAACCATACTATGATAATATTGCGCTACCATAACGTTTTCGAGTGCCGTTAAATAAGAGACTAAATGAAACTGCTGAAATATTAATCCAATTTTATCACGGCGAATTTCGGTTAATTGTGGTAATGAAAGTTGAGTAATATCCTGCCCATCAAGTATTACTGACCCAAGTGAAGGTTTATCCATGCAACCAATAATATTCATCAACGTGGTTTTACCACTCCCCGACGGTCCCATTATAGACAACCATTTTCCTTCTTCCACGGTTAAATTCACGTCCGATAATGCATGCAGTGAACCATAAATTTTAGAGACATTATTAACTTCGAGTATATTCATACTTATTTCCTATTCGCCACGTAACACAAGCGCTGGCTCGACTTCAAGCGCCCGTTTTACAGGAATTAAACACGCAATGACTGTCACCATAGCTGAAATCACAATTGTTGTTGGGATAAGATAAAATTCAATTACAATAGATCGACCAAATACATTAGTGCTTATCACCTGTGCAAAAATCAGTCCACACACGACGCCTATCATCCCGCCGATAATGCCTAAGATTAACCCTTCGGCCAAAAACTCTTTAGCGATACTTTTATTATTTGCACCAATGGCTTTTTTCAGTCCAATTTCTTTTCGACGCTCCATGACAACCGTCATCATAGTCGTCGCAACGCAAATCATGGTCAATATTAGTACCACCAAAGTGACTAAATAAAGTAATGAAGACAGTTTACCCAATACGGAGGATTCCGATTGTGTTACCCATTTAATTAAATGAGGATCGACCGTTAAAGAGTTTGCTTTTATTTTATCAATATAGTGTTTTAACTCATCTTGTGTAGCTGTAATACTCACTTCTACCACTTCGGCTTTATCGCTATCTTTCAAAAACTCATCTAAATCATGTAAACTAATAAAAATATAACCGTCTTCAGTGCGTCCTGTTTTAACAATACCCGTAATTGTTAACTCTTCGTTGTAGCGAGAGTCTTGTTTGGTTTTTCCTAAAACCGGCATTGTGCTACCAATGGTTAATTTGGTAAAGTTTGCAATATCGGTACCAATTAAAACTTCATGGGAATGTTTAGGTAGTTCACCTTCAATTTTCCAATAAGGACTTGTTTTAATCACTTGTTCAAAATCCGTACCGACCATAATATAAGGCTGTTGGTTACTGCGAATCGATTCATAACGAAACGGAGTTACGCCAAGTAGTTTTTCTTTGGGTAATAAACTTACCGCTTGCGAAACATCTGCCATTGTCATCATTGATTGATTATCTGTAGGCAAAAACAACATATTGGCGCCATAGGAGCGAAACTCTTTTCCCATTTGGCGAGGAATATCATAACAAAGTGTTATCATACCAAGTAAAACTGTTGCCCCTATTGCTACACCAAGTAAAGCAATAAGAATACGTGAACGGCGACGGATAAGAGAGCTAAATACTGTTTTAATGATAAAGCGCTGATTTTTATTAATCATGATTTTGACCTTTCAATTACCGTCCATGTAAAACATCAGTTGGGCGTAAAAACATCATAAAACGCAATGCCGGTAAACTTCCCATAAACGTAATAAAACTCACCATAATAAATACCAATGGGATGATGAGCATTTTAGGCTCAATAAATGAACCAAATACCGTGTGACCAATTATTTGTGCAAAGCCAAGACCGATAAAATAGCCGAAAATTCCGCCTAATAATGCAATAATAAAAATCTCGGTTAATACTAGCATTGCAACAGCTTTATTGGTTGCACCAAGGGCTTTTAAAAGTCCAATTTCAGTACTCCGCTCAATGACATTAGCAGTTACTAAATTCGAAATAGCTAGTGCTGAACAAATAAGTGATAGAACCGTTAACAAAAGCATTAATAACTGCGTTTTTTGTAAAATAGATCCTTCTGATTCGGCGACTTGCATAATGGCTTTTACTCGCACATCTGGCATCAACTCTTCTATTTGATAGGCAATCGAACTAATATATGCTGTACAATACCACGTATCCCATTCTGCTCTTGATAAGCTATTGGGATCTTGTGCTGCTTTACGAGCCAGTTCATTCTCTGGCGTTGTTAATGCACTCACTTCGACCCGTTCAACAAGCCCTTCTTTATTGGCCAAGTGTTGCGCAACAGGGAGAGAAACATAAAGTTGAGAATCCTCAATTCCGCCACTATGAAAAATGTTATTAATGGTCAATGTTAGGGTATTTTTAGTGTGTGGCGAAACCAGTTCAATAGTATCACCGATTTTTAAATTCCACTGTTTAGCGACTGTCTCGCCAACCATCACACCTTGCAAGTTATCATCTTTCATGGTGCTTCCTTCTATTGTCCACCATGACTTCATGGCTAACATTCCCGTATCCACTTCATCACCCGTTGGAATGTTAAGATGCTTATTAAACCATGTTCCAACCAAAGTAATTGGCTTATCGTTAAAGGTTGCTTGTGTGGTGAGGTACGGAGCAAAATCAACAATATTATATGCCCAGAAAATCATTTTAATTTTGACTAAATCATCTTGCTTAATATATTGAATAGTGGCTTGATTTTCATCATTATCAATTTGATACAGTTCACTGACCAAAGCCGTTCCACGTGGCACAATGTTTAAATTAGCACCATAGGCTTTAAGTTCTTGATTCACTTTATCACCCACATCAAACATGACATTTAACATGGCGGTTGCTAACGATACTCCCAAAGCAACGGTTAATGCGATCAAAAACAGCTTCTTTTTTTGACGAACTAATACGCTTAGTAACATTGTGCGAAACATATCTTCTTCCTTTGGGAGACCATTTACTTAAAGCGACTTTTTTCTGCTTCAAGGTGAACAGTACGAATTACCATGTTACCGTCAATAATTTCATATTTAAGTGGAACCGGATTACAACCACCTGAAAATCCGATAGTGGCAATATTCATAACGACATCACATAAAATACAAACCACTTGATTGCCACGCTGATAATAACCACTTGCACCACAGATATCACAAGCATCAAAGCCTACTCCATAAGCATTTTCACTCTTCTTGATAACGATAAAACGTACTAGCGTTCCATCGTTTGCTTGAAAACCATACCGATGCAAATTACCATCATTGACTTGAGTGAGTGGGATAACAATTAACCCCTCTTTATTTGCTGAAACTGGTTCAGCTGGCGTTAACTCTACCCCTTTTTCAAATATATAACGCGCACGTGTGACGGTATAAGCGGTCATTGCCACACCTGCCATAAGTAATAACGAGGTTCTTCTATCTGTGCGTAGCTGTGCTTTAAGTTTACGAATTTGAGCCGGATTACTGCCGACTAACGAAGTCGTTTTAGATTTTATATATAAAACAACCGTGAGTAATATCACAATTGCCATAAAAATAAATGTAAACAAATTGACATGAGCCAGAATAAAAATAACTAAATCCATCATCCATTTTTGTGTGGAGATGAGACGTCTGACAATTAAAATTTGAAGTAAATTAATGCTGTTTGCAATCGTGTATATCAGCAAGGATAAAACAAAAATGGGAATAACCCACTTAGTTGATAACCGTTCACATATTCGACAAGTAAATTGGCCAATTAATACCGCTAATAGTAGCGCAAAACCATAACCAATCCATTTAAACAAATAATCATTATTAAAAATCGACTCCATTCCCACATCAAATTGGAAAGGATAAAGCATTAGATTAGGTAAGCACTGCGCCATTATTAATCCAATTGCAAGTACCACTAAACCATTAAACATGCGATTAAAAAATAGCGTAGACGAGCGGACTTGAATAAGTAAGACAATGAACAACGGAATAGTAATAACCAACCAACAAATAATGACACCAAGATCATAATATTCACGCACAGCAAATGCTGTGTTACGTTTTAAAATTGTATAAGTTAATGCAACAATAGAGCCTAGAATAAAACCAACAACGATAAATGTTTTGATAGGACGGGTATTGAATTTAGTGAGTAGCGCACAAAGCAACGCTATCATAATTGCGGGAACAAAAGTATTATCAGTGACGTTGATAAGGTATTGAAGCATAATAATTGCCTAGCCATTACAATTTATTATTGACGAGTTTAATTCTCGTCAATAATAGAGTACTTTTTAGAAATTTTCTTATTGTTACAAAACGAAAGTTACCAAGCTCGTGGGATATAATCAAAGTCCCAAGATACTTCAATAGGTTTGCTCCAGAAACGACCTTCTACGCCAGTTTCTTGATCTACATGTAATAAGTAACCTTGTTTTTCTGGATTTTCAATAGTAAAGGTAACTTTATATTTTCCAGCACCATCAAGTTTAACGTTATTACCATAGTGAGGACCGTCAGAAGCATTCATTGGCATGAAGTTGCCTTCGATTGTTTTATCACTGCCTTGTTTTTGAATTTTATATTTTACAGTTAAGTAAGGAACAAAATCACCGACACCATACCCTAAATTATTATCAGCAGTAGCTGAAATGTCAGCTTCAAGGTGCATATCCGATTTTGATGCAGGAAGTCCTCCCATTCCAGCAGGTTCCATATCCACTGGTTGGAAATATACGGCACCGATATGCAAAGGTCCTACCGTCACTTCATCACCAATAGGAAACTCTTCAAACCCTTTTTGCTCACCTGGAGCTGGTGCTGCAGCATGAGCAAACGAAGATATTGCAAGTATTGACGAAATTCCTGCGGTTAATAATATTTTTTTCATTTCAAACTCCTCTAATTTTAACTACTCTTTATTACGAAATAACTAAATTGCTATCGCTACCAATACTTGCTTTTTTTCTATTTTTTCCGTCTTTTGAGATACTTTGTTTTATAGTACGAAATGGAAAATGCAACGACTATCATCATAAATATTTGTGGGAGTAATGTTTCAACCGTTGGATATATTCCAAGCACTTCAATTGAACGTACAAAATCAACGGGGGTTACATGGATAATATCAGCTTCTTGTAACTCTTTGACACCTCCACCGGCAAAAGCAATAGCCATGATATACATTAAGATACTTGTGCCAATAAAAAATGGTTTGAGAGGCAGTCTCATTGTTCCAAAACGAATGATAATGAAGATAACTGCTAAAACTAGCGTTCCAATTGCTAGCCCATACCAAACCATGTCCATGTGTTCTTTACTTTCACTCAACATAGCTTGATAGAATAAGATTGTTTCTGCACCTTCGCGGAAAACCGCTAAAAAGGCAGCAAAGCCTAATGCAATACTACTGCCTGAAGATATAGCACTTTTCACCTTGCCTTCTACATAATTTTTCCAAGCTTCTGCTTCAGCTTTTGAAAACATCCAATTACTTATGAAAAATAAGACAACTGTCGCTAATAACATTGCGACACCTTCAATAATCTCTTGATTAGCTCCGCTAAGATTGACAATGGAATTAAGTGCAATTGCAGCAAGAACACTAGCAAAAACGGCGAAAAGCGAACTCATATAGACCACTTTTACCATTCGAATATTTCCTGAACGCACTAAGTAGGCCGAGATAGCAGCAATCACTAATATTGCTTCTAAACCTTCACGGAAGATAATGATAAATGAAGCTAATAACACACTCCAACCGCTCTCTTTTTTGCCATCTAATTCGTTAGCATCTTCATGAAGCATTTTCAAAATAACATCAATTTCGGCACGAACAGTTTTGTTTGGTGCACCATCTGACATTAAACGCTTAATTTTTGCGAATTGATATTCAGTATCAGTTCCACGCTTACCCGAAATATAAGACATAACTGCGCGTTCAACACCGTGTTTTTCATAAAAACCAAAATAAGCATTATTAACACGCGCTTTAGCCTTTTCAGGATCTTTCATAAAATAGAGATCATAGGCATCATTAAGAATGACATCCATTTCATCAATAATGGCATTCCATGTCTCATATTTTTTTTCAGCCGCATAAGATGAAGAAGCAAAAGCAACTACGCTAACAAAAATTAGCCATGTTAGCGTTAAATATTTTTTCACAGCTGTACCCTCTTATTTTCCTAATAACATTAAACCTATTGGTTTATTATCTGAAGGTAACTGCAATTCTTGACTAATAACGTCTGGTTTTATGGCATGAATATAACGTGCACTTAAGTCCAAAGCCGCTGAAGCCAAGTAGACGTTTTGACTCATTGCACCTACAGCAATATTGCCAAAATTATTAGCTTTTTCTTCTTTGATATTATTAAATGCGGCTGAATCAGTAACAAAAATCAGCACATAATTAGCTCGTTTTACAAAATTTTGTAAACCAACATCGGCACGAATATCTTTATTGTTTATTTCTTTTAGATAGTGCCCTTCCCATTCATACAAAAAGGTTCCTTTTTCACTTGCAACATAGATTCTTACATAAGGTTGTTTACCCGTACCCATTGGAACAGTCCATCCGGTTGTTCCTCGATTCAAACCACTGGCAGCCCAAAGCACAGTAGAAAGTTCTTCATCCGAAATCTGTCCATTAGGAAAACCAGGACCAGGGGTTGATGACCGTTTTGTTAAACTTTCAAATAAACTCATGCCATCTTTTGTTTGAGGAGCTGGTAAAGTAATATCGGCATAACATAAAGAGATAGAAAATAATGATGAGAATAAAATGACAACTATTTTTCGCACAATATACTGCATAATTACCTCTGACTTTTTTGTAATCTAATGGAGGTGCTATCTTATTGCTAATAATTCCAATTATCAATACAAACTATCATTTTTATCATTAAAGTAGTAAGAAAATTAGCGATAATTTTTTAACGTATTGATTTGTCATCATCTATTTTTTAAAAAAGATTTAATGCCTTTAATCCTATTAAAAGACCTTTAATTAAATTTTTTATAACCAACTTATATCTTAATTTATTACTGAAATGTTATATAAACTTTGTATAAGCAGGTTTCATCATATTGAATGACGACTCTGAAAATTTTGTTACACATTCCTCTTACCATTAACACTATTTTTTATTCAAAATTAAAATACTTCTAATCGAATTTCTGTTAGCAGGCTAGGGACATTGATAGAACTCCCTTTGGAAGGTTGATTTTTTACTCGCAAAGGCGCACAAGAATATAAAAATTTGCCACAAGTTGAATTTAATCCATTTGCTTCGTAAAATAGCCAAAATTTTATTTTTGGCTGATTATGCAACTTCATTTAGTCGTTAATACATTTGGCTCTGACCTGCAACGCCGTTACGGCGAAAAAATTTATAAACTAACTTTACATGGTGGTTTTAGCTGTCCTAATCGTGACGGAACTATCGGTGTTGGTGGTTGTACTTTTTGTAATGTCGCCTCGATCATTGATGAGTCCATTCAAGTAAATACGATTTCACAGCAGCTTGCCCAACAAGCGCATCAGATGAAAAAATCCAAACGCTATCTTGCCTATTTTCAAGCTTATACGAGCACTTATGCCGAAGTTGAAATACTCAAAAATATGTATGAAGAAGCACTCAATAGTGCGGATATTGTCGGGCTTTGTGTTGGTACTCGCCCTGATTGTGTGCCTGATGAAGCGCTGAATTTACTTGCCAGTTATCAAGCAAAAGGCTTCGAAGTTTGGCTTGAGCTTGGCTTACAAACCGCACACGATAAAACATTACACAATATTAATCGTGGACATACATTTGATGTCTATCATCAAACTGTGCAAAAGGCTCGTCGTCTTGGCATAAAAGTTTGTACTCACTTAATTATTGGTCTGCCTAAAGAAACCAAGCAAGATAACTTAATGACGCTTGATAGAGTGTTAAACTGTGGTGTAGATGGTTTAAAACTGCATCCGTTACATATCGTAGAAGGCAGTATTATGGCTAAAGTGTGGCGTGCAGGTCGGCTCGATATACTTTCTTTAGAGCAGTATGTCGATATTGCTGGCGATATTATTAGACAAACACCAGCCCATATTTTATATCACCGCATCTCTGCCAATGCTCGTAAACCTACCCTACTTGCCCCTGATTGGTGCGAAAATCACTGGCAATCAATGAATGCTGTAGACCACAATTTAAGGCAATTTGGTGCTCAAGGTAGCGCGATTAACGACACATATCATTTTAAACAATCTAAAGATTCAATTGACAATTTAGGCAGTTAGCGGTTTAATTCTTAACAAAGATTTCAAAAAACAAAATAATTTAAGGATTCTATTTTTTAAGGATGAAAACATCAAGAGTTAACATTGCTTCTAAAAGATTTGTAAGCGTTATTAAAGTTAATATTCTTCCATTTATATACTGTATTTTTTTATTCTTTTTAATAAAGATTTTTTCAGCAGATAAATATGAATGGCTGGTTGATTCAGGCGTGTTCAATAATCTATGTCAATTACCAGTAGGTGGACGATTAACAACTGAACCCATCATTGTTTTAATTCCTTGCTTTCTCATTTTATTTTTACTTAAAAATAAAATGATCCGATACACATATATGTTAATTGTGCTTATCTATCTTTTATGGTCTTTTTATTTACGATTCAATTGGTGCTAAGGTAAAATAAAAAATTCTGTTTAAATAAATTGTTTTGAACAGCCTCATTAAGGTTTAGTTTTGCTAATAAAGCTGTGGAGTATAATTTTGTGAAAATTAGATCCTTTGTGCCTTTAAAAAAGGATCTAAAACGGCATTAAGAATCAATATCAACATTGATAGAATTGCCCACAACAATGCATGTTAACGTATTAGTATGAATTAAAATAAAAGTGTAAAGATCGTTAGGTTGTGGACCCGAAATAAGGAATAACCAAAGCGAGATTACCGATTTAAAATCATGTAACATCGCTTTGGTTCATTAAGATTTAGAGGGATTTTCAATAAAAATGATTCAAATCTAAACTTTTGAATGATTGTTTAAACGTCCATTTATATCGCTGACAATTTTAGATAATGTTTCACGCTCTAAAAGTGAAATATCAATTTCACACTCTTTGTTATCATACTTAATGCATAATGTTTCATTAACACTACAAAATAATACTAATAATCCTAATGGCAGTAGTAAAATAGATAGAATGATTTGTCCAATATCCCCAAAATGTGAAAACAAATCGATAATTTCTTTTATTCCTAAACAGACTATTATTGCGCCGATCAATCCGCCTTTAAGATTATATGTACGAGTAATCGAAAGAGAATGAATACTTTTTATTGGAATTTCTCTTTTTTTACCGGCAAGATTAAATAAAGGATTCTTGCTAAAAGAATTAGTTAATTCATCAATTTTGACAACATCATCATTAATTTCAATTTTAGTTTTCTGCCAAGGAGTTAGCAGTGATTGTTTGAATTGATATACGACCATTTTTTTCCTTGTTATAATTTTTAGATAAAAATAAAGCGTTAACTTTATGGGCGCAGAATATTATCATTTAAAAATCATTCAAACAATAAAATTCATCATATTTTTAAATTGAAAGCGCAAGCAAAAAACGACCTATTTTTTTCGCTAAAAACTAACGATAAAATCTATTTTTTGTACCTTGTCTAGCAACAAGTATATAATATGCCTTTCAAACTTGAGGCAATGTGCATGCAACTCGCTTTTTGTATCTATAAATATTTTCCTTTTGGTGGTCTGCAACGTGATTTTTTGCAGATTGCTAATGCTTGTCTGGCTCGTGGACATAAAGTTCGTGTCTATGTGATGGACTGGCAAGGCGATAAACCTGTCAATTTTGATATCATCTTAGTGCCCCAAAAAGGGCTTTCAAACCATCGTCGAAACCAAAATTATTACTATTGGGTGAAAGATCATTTAAATGCAAATCCTGTTGATAGTGTAGTCGGATTCAATAAAATGCCTGGATTGGATGTCTATTTTGCTGGCGATACTTGTTTTGCAGAAAAAGTATCACATAAAGGTCTTTTTTATCAATTATCACCACGCTGTAAGCATTATTTGGCATTCGAAGATGCGGTATTTAATCCACATCACCATACACAAATAATGGTTCTTACTAAACAGCAAATACATGACTTTGAAAAGTATTATCACACCCAATCTTCACGTTTTTCATTATTACCACCCGGTATTGCACAAAACCGTCAATATAATTCTAATTCACCAATAAAACGGCAACAATTTAGACAAGCCAATCAGATAAAACAAGATGATTTTGTCATCGTGCAAATTGGTTCAGACTTTAAACGCAAAGGGGTTGACCGTACATTATATGCGATTGCTGCATTGCCTGAAGAGTTAAAAAAACAGGTGATCTATTTAGTTGTAGGACAAGACAAACCAGACGCTTACCAAAAATTAGCTAAACAACTTGGTATTTTACAGCAAGTGCATTTTTTTTCGGGTCGTGATGATATTCCTGATTTTCTATTTTCAGCAGATTTACTACTGCATCCGGCAAGACAAGAAGCCGCAGGCATGGTATTAGTTGAAGCATTAGCAGCAGGTGTACCGGTCATTGTATCGGGCATTTCTGGTTATGCTTATCATATTAACGATGCCAATGCCGGCGTTGTGCTTAACGAACCGTTTGTTCAATCAGAACTTAATCAAGCTGTCTATCATGCCATCACGGATAAACAACAATTGTTAACTTGGCATAATAATGCCATTCACTATGGCGAAACAGCGGATTTATATCATTTGGCTGAACATGCCACAGACATTATTTTAGGTTGCAGACATTATGAATGAAATCAAACTTAAATCACCATTCGATCAGCTATGGAAAGATAAAGATCCGTTTACTGAAGTTGAATTGATTTCGGGCACTATCTATCGAGCAGTTAAGCAACGAAAAACATTAAATTTTGAACAAGATGGTCAGTCTTATTTTATTAAAATTCATCGTGGTACAACAATAAAAGAGATCTTAAAAAATTTGTTATCATTCAGATTGCCCGTTGTAGATGCCAAACAAGAATGGGATGCAATACATCGTTTAGAGCAAGCCGGTGTCAATACGATGGATGGACGCGCTTTTGGGCGTAAAGGTTTCAATCCACTTACCCGCCACTCATTTATCATTACCCGTGATCTTAATCCTGCTATTAGTTTGGAAGATTTCACTCAATCATGGGCGACAACACCGCCTAGTTACCACTTAAAGCGTTCATTAATTATCTATCTGGCACAAATGATTGCCAATATGCATGCAGCAGGTGTTAATCATCGTGATTGTTATCTGTGCCATTTTTTACTTGATTTACCACTGTTTGAAAATCATCAACAAATAAAATTGTCGGTTATTGACTTACACCGAGCACAAATTCGTCAGCATGTACCCACCCGTTGGCGTGATAAAGACCTAATTGGACTCTATTTTTCATCTCGTAATATTGGCTTAACACCGCGAGATATTTGGTTATTTTTAAAAGTTTATTTTAATAAGCCGTTAAAAACGATTTTACGAGATGAACACAAGCTGATTAGTCACACTCAACAAAAAGCAGAAAGAATTCGTAAACGTACGGAAAAATATCATCTTTAGCAATAAGGAGATACTATGTTTATTGAACAAATCGATATCGAAGGATTTCAAGGAATAAGCCGATTATCGTTAACATTAAATTCACAAGCCAGTGTTCTGATTGGTGAAAACCGTTGGGGCAGATCAAGCTTAATCCGTGCACTAACCCTTTTATCACTGGATAAAAAATTCTATCAATTTGTTGATTCCGATTTTTATCACGATAAAGATGAAAATTACGGTACTAGAATTAGTATTACTGCAACTTATTGCGAATCTTATGAAAATGAACTAAATAACCAAAGTCATCAACCTTTACAGGCTGTTGCTTATCAAATAGAACAAGATAATTTTAGACGAATTACTTATCAACTCACGGCTAATAAATACAATACAAATATTATTAGCCAACATAATTTAGTTGATTATCACAAAAAGCCCTATACGCTTTCCGATCCAAATTCATTCATTACAACCCTTATTGAACTTAATCCAGTAGTCGCTCTTAAAAATGCAACGAATACGCCTAACCTACCTGTCACCAATCAACCTTTATCAGAATATTTTACAGATCAACTTTCTAAACAGTTAAACGAACACTCAGCACAGTTAAGTCAAGATGAATTGCAACAAGGCTTAAAAGCGGGACGTGCTTTATTAGAATACTATTTTGGCAATCCTGAACAACGTTATCAAAATGTCGCAAAGAAAAATAGCCCTCGTAGTGAAGATTGGAATTCACTTGAACGCATGAATAATATTTTAGATGAGCTTGATAATCGCTATTTGCGGACAGCTTTGTTAGGTATTTTCGGCTCTATCATGATTACCAAAAGTAATAATCCTTTATCGCAAAGCGCGGTACCAATTTTAATTTTAGAAGAACCAGAAAGCCAACTTCATCCAATTATTCTATCAATTGGTTTCCGATTACTTAAAAATCTACCCACACAAAAAATCATCACATCCAATTCAAGTGATCTCGTCTCTCTTTTTCCATTAGAAAATATTTATCGATTGATTCGTCTACCTGATCAGATAGTGACAAAATATATTGCACCGAATTCATTGAGCGTTGATGATAACCGTCGAATCTTATTTCACGTTCTCTATCGACGGGCAAGTGCTATCTTTGCTCGTTGCTGGCTATTAGTAGAAGGTGAAACGGAAGTCTGGTTACTACGAGAACTTGCGGAACAAAGCGGATACCACCTTAGTTCTGAAGGCGTGCAGTTACTGGAATTTGCTCAATGTGGTTTGAAACCATTAATTAAGTATGCTAATAAAATGGGGATTCACTGGTATGTCATTACCGACGGCGATATGGCAGGTAAAAAATATGCTGAAACGTTAAAATCTTTGTGTCCTTCGGATAAAGACCAAAATGATTATTTAACTATTTTGCCCGCACGAGACATCGAGAATTTTCTTTTTAAAAATGGTTTTAGCCATGTGTATAAATTAGCAGCCTATCATACTGTTGAATATATTGATTTGCCCGTCCATAAAATTATTCAAAAAGCGATCCACAATAGCTCAAAACCTGATTTAGCGATTGCGGTTTGTGATGATGCAAAATCAAGAGGAGTAAAATCGATTCCTCCTCTTTTAATTGACGCTTTTTCGAAAATAATTAAAGCCTCAAATAAGCTCGATCCAACATTATAGCCAGTTAAGCCCCTGTCATGTTCCGCCGTGGTTATCGGCGGAAGTCGATACAACCTATTTTGCTATACGTTTGTATTTGGCACGTTTCGGCTCTAAGGCTTCTGCCCCTAAAGTCCGTTTTTTCCACTCTTCATATTCTGTAAAGTTACCTTCAAAGAACTCCACATGCCCTTCGTCTTGGTAATCTAAAATATGGGTTGCAATACGATCTAAGAACCAACGGTCATGCGAAATAACTAATGCACAGCCCGGGAACTCTAATAACGCATTTTCAAGCGCGCGCAGTGTTTCGACATCTAGATCATTGGTTGGCTCATCGAGTAATAGTACGTTTCCACCAACTTGTAATAACTTAGCTAAATGCACACGACCACGTTCACCACCAGACAGCTCACCCACTCGTTTTTGCTGATCAACGCCTTTAAAATTAAAGCGTCCCACATAAGCTCGGCTTGGAATTTCGAAGTTACCAATACGCATGATATCTTGCCCATTGGATATTTCATCCCAAACGGTCTTTTTATCATCCATACTGTCACGGAATTGATCGACAGAGGCAAGTTGTACGGTATCACCTAATGTGATAGTTCCTGAATCTGGTTGTTCTTTGCCCGATAACATTCTAAATAGTGTCGATTTACCCGCACCATTTGGACCAATGATCCCAACAATCGCCCCTTTAGGAATACTAAATGACAGATTATCGATTAATACTCGATCACCATAGGATTTAGTTAAGTTTTGCACTTCGATAACTTTATCACCTAAACGTTGCCCAGGCGGAATAAAGAGTTCATTAGTTTCATTACGTTTTTGGTAATCATTACTGTTTAATTCTTCAAAACGCGCTAAACGAGCCTTGCTTTTAGCTTGGCGACCTTTAGGGTTTTGGCGCACCCATTCTAATTCTTTTTCAATCGATTTACGGCGAGCAGATTCTGTTGCCGCTTCTTGCGCTAGACGCTGATCTTTCTGTTCAAGCCAAGATGAGTAATTGCCTTCCCATGGAATACCTTCACCACGGTCAAGCTCTAAAATCCAACCAGCAACATTATCTAAGAAGTAACGGTCATGGGTTACAGCGACAACAGTGCCTTCATAGTCATGTAAAAAACGTTCTAACCAAGCTACAGATTCAGCATCTAAATGGTTAGTCGGTTCGTCAATTAATAACATGTCCGGTTTTTCCAGCAATAATTGGCAAATCGCCACTCGACGGCGTTCACCACCCGATAAATTTTCGATTTTTGCATCCCAATCAGGCAGGCGTAACGCATCGGCAGCTCGTTCTAATTGATTATCCAGATTATGCGCATCTTGCGATTGAATAATTGCTTCAAGTTCAGCTTGTTCTTTGGCTAGTTTGTCAAAATCGGCATCTGGATCAGCATAAGCCGCATAAACTTCATCTAAACGAGCCAATGCTTTTTTGGCATCACCAACGGCTTGTTCAATTGCTTCACGTACAGTTTGCTTAGGATCAAGTTTAGGTTCTTGCGGTAAATAACCTATTTTTATGTCCGGCTGTGGACGAGCTTCACCTTCAATTTCGGTATCCACTCCTGCCATAATTCGTAGTAATGTCGATTTACCTGCCCCATTTAAGCCAAGAACACCAATTTTGGCTCCGGGGAAAAAACTTAATGAGATATCTTTTAAAATATAACGTTTAGGAGGAACAATCTTCCCAACACGATTCATGGTATAAACATATTGCGCCATAAAACATCATCCGTTTGTTAAATTAATCATAGCAAAGTTAATTTTACTTGCTATAAAAGTCATGCCGTATATTGTAACGATTCTGTCAATGGGGTCTAGGGTTATTTGTCGAATTGATTAGATTTATTCACTCTCTTTTATGTTTAACATGCAATATAATTGGTTTTATATATAATTAATAACCTATTAAATTGACAGTATGAGTGATAAAGACCATTTTAGGAGCAAGAATGAGTAACATCAAAGTTAATTGCCATATTGATCGACAATATATTGTCGATACTTATTACGCGCTGCAAGATTGTTTGGATGATGAGTTTACACAAAAATTAGATGATTCAATTGCTGATAATATGCGTAATTTTACCTTCACTTCCGATAATGAAAAATAGTGCAGCTAAATAAAGATAACTTGAAGTTGTCCCGTAGGACAAAATTGTCATTCTTTTCAAGAGAAAATGCTAAAAGATTTGAATTTAGAAATAAGGAAATGTAAATAATGAAAAAAATATTTCTTTTAATCCAAGTTTTATTTTTCTCTTTCTACACTCAAAAAAGTATAGGTATGGAAGAAGTGAAATATTATGAAAGTTTTTCTGGATATGATCATCCAGTAAAATTAAACAATGAGATCGATTTTAATAGTTTAAAAGATAAAAATATTTATTTAAAAGCTATTTATATAAATAATAGACTTGAAGTAGTTGAAAAATATATAAACAATAATCTTTTTTTTTAGTATGTTTACGTTTATGAGAAAAATAAACTAATAAAAATAGAAACTACTAATATTAATGGAGAAAAGAAAATAATATTAAATGATTAATAATTCTTAAAAATAAAAGCTAACTTATATAAGTTGGCTTTCTTTATTTCCAAAACCATTGACACTTGATGGAGTAAAAGTTTTAGAAGAATTCCCAATATTAAAGATAAATTAATATTTAGTAAGTTATGATAGAATATTGCAAACAATTACCCAAAAAAGAGGGTTCGACTAATATCAACTATGCTGAATTTTATAATATTTAAAAAAACATCAAAAAGTTATGTGTTTACCTTCCACGAAAATTCGGCTTTTTACTTTTTTTTTATGAAGAGTTTACTTTAGAACAACAAGCGCTGGAAGAGAAACTGAAAGACTATAGCAATTATTCAGAGAAGTAATACCATACCCTTATTACTCATCCCACCGAATACAAGGTGGGATGTTAATCAGATTATAAAAAGGTGAAGATTTGATCTTTCGGCAGACGTGATTTAGGACGATGCGCATTACCATCATCTTGAGCACGATAACCTAATGTTGCAACCACAATGCTTTTCAATCCTTTGTTTTTAAGATCTAAAATTTCATCCATTTTTGCAGAATCGTAACCCTCTATTGCAGTAGAATCCACACCAATTGCCGCAGCCGCAAAAAGCAATTGCCCTAATGCAATATAGGCTTGTTTACCTTCCCAACACTGTTGCGATTCAGGCGTCTTGCTGTTTAAATTTACAAAATAACGTCGACCCTGATCTTGAGACGCTTTTAATTCTGCCGAAGGCAAACGGCCGTCTTTCTCTTCTTGATTAAGGAGATTGACTAAATGGGCTTCATCCAACGGGGTTTTAATGCAAAAAACAATAGTATGTGATGAACCGGTGACACGTGGTTGATTAAAATCAGCTATTGCTGGCAAAATTTTATTTTTAGCGGCTTCGTTGTCAATAACATAAAAATGCCACGGTTGAGAGTTAACTGAAGATGGACTGTTTCTTAATACTGTTAAGAGTTGTTCAATCACCTCAGCCGGAATTTTTTTAGTTGGATCATAATGTTTTGTGGTATAACGTTTTTCTGAAATTTCAACTATGTTCATTTTAATGTCCTTAATTAATGATTTAAATAATTAATACCATAAGAAATAGTATAACCAGAATGATAAGACGCTCAATATATTATTTTGATAGGACGAACTTTGAAAATTAGTCGAGAATAATAGTTAGAATAAGGCATAGACATTTTTAGTTTAGAATATTTTTTATTCATTGACAAATAATCGTTGACACATTCATCAGCATTTGATAAAAATAACACCAATTTATTTTGTATAACTGTTGAATTTAGAGATTTTTATGTTTATTAACTTTTTAACTCACAACCTCAGCCTCCTCCTCGCATTATCTTGCGCGGATAGCTTGTGTTTGGAGTAAAAGTTTTAAATATAAAATACTCGACAAATTAACAAGAACCCGCGCTAAAGTGCGGGTTTTTTGTTTTATAACGCTAAACACCGAGATAGCGCAAAAAAGAAAAGGAAAAAAACAATGAGCAATCAAGTCATTATTTTTGATACAACATTACGTGATGGCGAACAGGCATTACAAGCAAGTCTAAGTGTAAAAGAAAAATTGCAAATTGCATTAGCTTTAGAACGAATGCGAGTTGATGTTATGGAGGTTGGTTTTCCTGTTTCATCTCCCGGTGATTTTGAATCGGTACAAACCATTGCAAAAACCATTAAAGATAGCCGGGTTTGTGCGCTATCACGCTGTATTGATAAGGATATTGATGTTGCAGCTGAAGCATTGAAAGTAGCGGATCAGTTTCGCATTCATACGTTTATGGCAACATCGACGTTACATGTACAAGATAAATTAAAAATGACATTTGATGATGTCGTTGAACGGGCTGTGCACTGCATTAAGCGTGCACGTAATTATACTAATGATGTGGAGTTTTCTTGTGAAGATGCAGGTCGTACCCCAATTGATAACTTATGTCGGATCGTTGAAGCGGCAATTAAAGCCGGGGCAACGACGATCAATATCCCAGATACTGTCGGTTATACTGTTCCTTATCAATTTGGTGGCATTATTCGTACCTTATTTGAACGTGTCCCGAACATTGATAAAGCGATTATCTCTGTTCATTGTCATGATGACTTGGGTATGTCGGTGGCTAACTCGATTAGCGCGATTCAAGAAGGTGCTCGGCAAATTGAAGGGGCGATGAATGGTTTAGGTGAACGAGCAGGAAACACCGCTTTAGAAGAAGTGATTATGGCGATCAAAGTTCGTCAAAATATCCTAAATGTTCATACTAATATCAATCATCAAGAAATTTATCGTACCAGTCAAATTGTCAGTCAAATTACAAATATGCCAATACCGGCGAATAAAGCCGTTATTGGCAGTAATGCTTTTGCGCACTCATCCGGTATTCATCAAGATGGTATTCTGAAAAACCGAGAAACCTACGAAATCATGACCCCTGAATCAATTGGGTTAAATCAAGTTCAATTAAATCTTACCTCACGATCAGGTCGTGCAGCCGTTAAACATCGCTTAGGAGAATTAGGCTACCATGACACAGACTATAATTTAGATCAAGTTTATGAAGCTTTTCTTGAATTGGCAGACAAAAAAGGACAAGTTTTTGATTATGACCTTGAAGCATTAATATTTATTAATCAATTAAAAGATGAACAAGATCATTACAAATTAGATTACTTCAATGTTCAATCAGGTTCAACGGTCGTATCGACTGCATCAGTAAGCTTAATTATTGGTGATCAAAAATTCTCTGATGCAGCAACTGGCAATGGCCCCGTCGATGCCGTTTATCAAGCAATAAATCGTATTACTGGCGAACCTATTTCAATTGTTAAATATCAATTAGCATCAAAAGGTCAAGGCGAAAATGCGCTAGGTCAGGTTGATATTGTTGCTGAATATAAAGGTCGAAAATTTCACGGCGTAGGGCTAGCTACCGATATTGTACATTCGTCAGCTTTAGCATTGATAAATGTCTTAAATAATGTTTATCGAGCAAACCAAGTTGCCGAGGAAAAACAAAAATTACATCATGATTGATTACGAATCTTGTTTTGTTCATCAGGGACAAAATAACCAATTTTAATGAGTTTGTTAAGGAATAAAAACATGTCACAAAATTACCATATTGCAGTATTACCCGGGGATGGAATTGGGCCAGAAGTGATGAAACAAGCCTATAAAGTGCTTGACATTATCCGTCAAAAATATCAACTTTCAATTACCACAAGTGAATATGATGTGGGTGGCGCAGCGATTGATATTCATGGCTGTCCACTACCTAATGACACACTTGAAGGTTGTGAAAAAGCCGATGCCATATTGTTTGGATCTGTTGGCGGGCCTAAATGGACACATTTACCCCCTGACCAACAGCCAGAACGTGGTGCATTATTACCGCTACGTAAACATTTCAAATTATTTGCTAATATGCGTCCAGCAAGTCTTTATCAAGGTTTAGAAGAACTTTGTCCTTTGCGTGAAGACATTGCAAAACGTGGCTTTGATATTTTATGTATGCGTGAATTAACTGGCGGTATCTATTTTGGTTTACCAAAAGGACGTGAAGGCACAGGTGCCCAAGAACGTGCATACGATACTGAAGTTTATCATCGATTTGAAATTGAACGTATCGCAAAAATGGCTTTTGAAGCTGCTAAAATCCGACGTAAAAAAGTTACCTCGGTAGATAAAGCCAACGTCTTGCAAACATCAATATTATGGCGAGAAGTTGTCACAGAAATTGCTAAAGATTATCCTGATGTTGCGCTTGAACATATGTATATTGATAATGCCACTATGCAACTGGTGAAAGACCCTTCACAATTTGATGTGCTTTTATGTTCAAACCTATTTGGTGACATTTTATCGGATGAATGTGCCATGATAACTGGGTCAATGGGAATGCTACCTTCTGCGAGTCTAAATGAGCAAGGTTTTGGGTTATATGAACCCGCTGGTGGTAGTGCGCCCGATATAGCAGGAAAAAATATTGCTAATCCAGCCGCGCAAATACTCTCTTTAGCATTATTAGTCCGTTATAGCTTAAAACGAGATGATATTGCTAAAGCAATTGAAAATGCAGTTAATCAAGCGCTTGAACAAGGTATCAGAACAATTGATTTAGCACGAGGTGGTCAGTATGTTTCAACCGATGAAATGGGTGATGCTATCTGCCGTTTTATCTAACAATATTTATTATGCTTAAGTTAAAAAAATTCGGTTAATCTTCAGGATAACAATAAAGGAATAAAGCAATGTCAACGAATCCAAAAACATTGTATCAAAAATTATATGATGCGCATGTTGTGTATGAAGCGCCAAATGAAACACCTATTTTATATATCGACCGTCACTTAGTTCATGAAGTGACCTCACCTCAAGCTTTTGATGGTTTACGGGCGATGAATCGAAAAGTGAGACAACCCCATAAAACCTTTGCAACCATGGATCATAATACCTCGACCAAAAGTAATGATTTAAATGCATGTAGCGAAATGGCACAAATTCAATTAACTGAACTGGCAAAAAATGCTGAAGAATTTGGTGTTTCACTTTATGGGCTACACAGTCCATTGCGAGGTATCGTCCATGTTGTCGGCCCTGAACAAGGGATGACATTACCTGGTATGACAATAGTTTGTGGGGATTCACATACCGCAACACATGGCGCATTTGGCGCACTGGCTTTTGGTATCGGCACATCAGAAGTTGAACATGTATTAGCAACGCAAACCTTAAAACAAGGTCGTGCTAAAACCATGAAAATTGAAGTGAAAGGTCAGGTGGCCGACGGCATTACCGCTAAAGATATTATTTTAGCCATTATCGGTAAAACAACCAGTGCTGGAGGCACAGGGCATGTCGTTGAGTTTTGCGGTGAAGCCATTAAAGCCTTATCAATGGAAGGACGTATGACACTATGTAATATGGCAATTGAAATGGGGGCTAAGGCTGGGCTGGTAGCACCCGATGAAGTCACCTTTGCATACTTAAAAGGTCGCCAATTCTCACCTAAAGGGGAGGATTTTGAACAAGCGGTTGCCTATTGGAAGACATTGAAAACCGATGACGGTGCACATTTTGATCGTATTGTCACTCTTGAAGCCAAAGATATTGCCCCACAAGTCACTTGGGGAACCAATCCCGGACAGGTCACATCCATTGATGCCACCGTGCCAAATCCAAATGATTTTGCCGATCCCATTGAAAAACAGTCTGCTCAGCGAGCTTTAACTTATATGGGGTTAACTGCTGGTACAAAAATGAGTGATATTAAGATTAATAAAGTCTTTATTGGATCCTGCACTAATTCTCGAATTGAAGATCTCCGTGCTGCTGCAAAAATTGCTCAAGGACGTAAAGTCGCCAACGGTGTACAAGCTTTAGTGGTACCAGGTTCTGGGCCTGTGAAGCAACAAGCTGAAGCCGAAGGTTTAGATAAGATTTTTATCGATGCAGGTTTTGAGTGGCGTCTACCCGGCTGTTCTATGTGTTTAGCCATGAATGACGATAAATTAGCACCGGGGGATCGCTGTGCATCGACCAGTAATCGTAATTTTGAAGGGCGACAAGGACGAGACGCCAGAACACACTTAGTCAGTCCTGCTATGGCAGCCGCAGCAGCAATCACTGGCTATTTTACCGATATTCGCAAACCATTTTAAGGAGACAGTCATGGCACAATTTACAACACACACAGGACTAGTCGTTCCTTTAGATGCGGCTAATGTTGATACTGATGCGATTATTCCAAAACAATTTTTACAAAAAGTGACTCGCACTGGATTTGGTAAACATGCTTTTCATGAATGGCGGTTTTTAGATGATATTGGCGAACAACCTAATCCTGATTTCGTTTTAAATAAACCTCGTTATAAAGGCGCCAGTATTTTATTAACACGTGAAAATTTTGGCTGCGGTTCATCCCGTGAGCATGCACCATGGGCATTAGCAGATTATGGATTTAAAACGATTATAGGTTCGAGTTTTGCCGATATTTTTTATAACAACTCGTTTAACAATCAACTATTGTTAGTGAATCTGTCAGAAGAAGACATTGATGAACTTTTCAAAATTGTTGAAGCCAATGAAGGAATCGAATTTACTATCGATCTGGTTAACGAAGTCGTGATTGCAGGCGATAAGCAATATCCTTTTAAAATTGATGCGTTTAAACGCCATTGTTTATTAAATGGATTAGATAATATTGGTTTAACGCTACAACATGAAGATGCAATCAGTGCATTTGAACATAAAATCCCTTCTTTTTTAGCATAAAATCTTAATGTAGATATCATCGTTTATTACTATTTAAGCGATGATATATCACCCTTTTTAAATAAATCACTCAACGACACTTAACTTAGATGACCATTATAATATATACTCCCGCTACTTATTTTCACGTCAGAAAATTATGACTATAAATTGTTCATAAGGAATAAAAATAACAAAAAATAGGGCAATAAATTATCACGATGAGTGAATTCAATTAAATAATCTAGCGATCATTTTCAATGGTTGATAGATTGTGCTTCATCACCCGCAGTAAAGCTATCACTCATAAATGATGATTGAATGAAAATAAACGGTATAACTAAAGTTGTTTACGTTGGCTTGACGGTGGAATAGATAATGCTTCTCGATATTTGGCGACGGTACGGCGTGCAATAATAATACCTTGATCTTCAAATATTGAGACTAACTTGCTATCACTTAACGGTTTTTTTCGGTCTTCTGCTGAAATATATTTTTTGATTAAAGCTCGAATTGCAGTAGATGAAGCTTCGCCACCCGATTCCGTATTAACATGGCTGGAAAAAAAGAACTTGAGTTCAAATATTCCCCTAGGACATTGCAAATATTTTTGCGATGTTACTCTCGAAACAGTGGATTCATGCATATCAATTGCCGTGGCAACATCAGATAAAATCAGCGGTTTCATCTGCTCTGTTCCATGTTCAAAAAAAGCTTGTTGATGTTCAACAATAAATTGACTCACTTTGAATAAAGTTTCATTGCGACTTTCAATACTTTTTATAAACCAATTTGCTTCTTGCAAATTTGCACGAATATATTGACCATCGCTGTCATTAGCCGATTTTGCCATTTTCGCATAGTGTTGATTAATGCGTAGGTTGGGTATGGTATCGGTATTCAATTCAACCTGCCATTTACCCGCCACTTTTTTAACTAGTACATCGGGAACAACATAATCAGGTTGCGTCGTATTTAGCAGATCACCTGGATAAGGATGTAAATGCTTGATAAATTCAATCGATGCTTTAAGTTGTTCATCACTCACATTGAGTAATTTTTTCAATGTTCGATAATCATGGCTTGCCAATAATTCCAAATGATTATCAATTATCTGTTTAACTAATTTTGGGGCATCTAAATATTGAATTTGAATTGACAGACACTCTTGTAGCGTTCTGGCTCCCACGCCAATTGGGTCAAAATGCCAAATCCGCTTTAAAACAGCCTCAATTTCATCAAGCTCTATTTCAGCATTACCTTGCGCTTCAAGCAGTTCTTGAGTTGTCGCCGTTAAATAACCGCGATCATCTATGGCTTGAATGATTGAAATTGCAATGGCGCGATCAGTCTCGCTAAAAGGGGTAAGATCAAGTTGCCATTTTAGATAATCGTATAACGTTTCGTGAGTTTCACCCTGATAGATAGGTAATTCATCGTTACGATAATCCGAATAAGTACCAGACGGTGTCCCAGCTGAATAAATATCATCTAAGGATGCATCTAATGGTATATCCTCAGGTATTTCTTGGCTATCTAATGCTTCACGGGTATCTAAATTTTCAGTCACCGCACTTTCGTCAACGTTAATTTCGTCATAGTGTTCAGCAATTTCTAATAAAGGATTATTTTCCAGTGCGGTTTGAATTTCTTGTTGTAATTCCAACGTTGACAACTGAAGTAATCGAATAGCAAGTTGTAATTGTGGCGTCATCGATAATTGTTGGGATACTTTCAGCTGAAAACTAGGTTTTATCATAGTCTAAATTCATTTCCTAAGTAAACGCGTTTGACATATTCGTTACTTAAGATACTACTTGGTGTTCCATCGGCAATCAAATGACCTTTATTGACGATATAAGCTCTTTCGCAGACATCTAAAGTTTCACGTACATTGTGATCAGTGATTAAAACACCAAGGCCACGATCACGTAGATGTTTTATAATATTTTTAATATCAATTACTGAAATCGGATCGACGCCAGCAAAAGGTTCATCCAACAAAATAAATTTTGGATTAGCCGCTAAAGCTCTGGCAATTTCAACTCGTCGCCGTTCACCACCCGATAAAGATTGACCAATACTATCCCGAATATGCGTAATATGAAATTCTTCAAGCAGTTCTTCTGCCCTTTCTAATTTTTCATTTTTATCTATGTCTCGGCGAGTTTCTAAAATCGACATGATATTATCAATAACAGATAGTTTTCTGAAAATTGAGGCTTCTTGAGGTAAGTAACCTATTCCTTTTTGAGCACGTTCATGTAATGGTAAAATACTAATATCATCGTCATCCAGATAGATTTTACCCGCATCTAACGCCACAATTCCAACGACCATATAAAATGTGGTTGTTTTACCTGCGCCATTAGGTCCTAGCAATCCGACTATTTCGCCAGAATTGACTGTTAAGCTCACATCTTCCACAACGCGCCGTTTTTTATAAACTTTGGCTAAATTTTCTGCCTTTAATATTGACATTTTATTTATTCATCTCTTTAACTTGATTAGGTAAGATAGTGCTCTTAACTCGTGCGTTATTATTTGAATGTGCAGTAATGTATTGTTTTTTGACATCATAAGTAATGAGTTCACTGCTAACATGATTATCTTGTTGATACATATGGGCATTACCTTGCAAAGTTACCTTATTGTCCTTAACGCTGTAGATTACTTGTGAAGCGTGACCTGTTACAATTTTATTTTTTTCAGGTAAAATTTGCTTAAACTTTACTGGTTTGCCATAAGCGGTGATTTTTTGTTTTGATGAATCTTGCATATCTGTAATAACAACTTTATCTGCAATAATAGTTAATTCATCTTGAACAATATTCACATTACCACTAAAAGTAATGGTATTTTTTTCAATATCAATTTGTTGATTATCGGCATCAATAGCAATCGGTTTATTGTTAATTGTTGTTTTTGGCGTTTGTTCTTGATTTTCATTTGAAATTTGAATATTGGATTGATCCGCAAAACAACAAAATGACACAGATAATAGTAAAAATAATGGAAGAATAACTTTTTTTTGCGAACTCATTTTTTATTTTGCCTCAGTATTATAATACGTTTTTATATTTTCAAGGATATTAGCCGTTTTGGCTTGTAAATCACCATCTAACCCAATGCCTGTTGAGTAAAATCCAATGCCTTTGAGTATTACGGGGTCTTTAGATGTGACATGTTGTGTATTTAAATCAACCACTGCTTTATCCGTTTTTACTTGTTGCAATTGAGCATCTGGCACAAGATTATCTAACTGAACATCCTGATAAAGATAAATCAATTTATCATCAGTCAAGGTTGCTTTTTTTGCTTTAATATGCCAAGTGGCAACATGATCGGCATCATAAAGGGTAAAATTAGGTAAATCAAATTCGGTATTATCCGTATCATCAAAATAACGGACATGTGCTGATTCAATTTTATAAATAATTTCTCCTGATAAATCATAAATTTTAGTTATCATTTCATCACTTTGATAAATAGGCGTATTAGATAAATCTGTAATAGGTTGAGTGACAACATCATTATCTTTCTGATAATTATAGTAAACGCCAATCACAATAATGAGAAGTAAAATACAGATTAAGTTTTTTTTATTCATAACAGAAGTCAATTACGCTCATAAAGTTAATCACAAGTTAGGAAAAAATATTATTTAATTAAGCCAGAAATTTAAGATATTTTACTGCATTTTTCATTAAATTAATATCTGACATTAAAAGAAGTTAAATTTTCTTGGGGTGGTAATTCACTCATATTAATTTGGGTAATGCGAGCAGATCGCGGTCCACCATGCTCTAACCACAGTATTAGCTGTGAAATCTGTTGATTATTACCTTGTGCAATTATTTCAACGGCACCATTTTCTAAATTTTTAACATAACCCACTAAGCCAATTTTGACTGCTTGTTGATAAGTAAAAAAACGAAAACCGACACCTTGCACCGAACCACTTACTATAATTTTAATTAGTCTTATCATGTCACAACCTTATACGACTATTTTCTTAGTCCATAATAATGAAGTTATATTGATATTTGAATCAATATATTCATATTTTATATATTTTACTTTTATTGATAAAAAGCTATGATGAATAAAAAAACAAAACCTAAATACTCAAATGATTAAATAAGGAATAACAATGAAACTACTGTTCAAATATAAAAAAAGTTTGTTTTTAATTATGTTGATTTTGTCATTAAGTAGCTACCTTTTTTGTCAACAAATTTATGCGTATTTTCTGGTTGATAAAGATAAAATAGGCGTTGTTGTCGATGAATTTAATGGTGTCAAAGTTTACTATAATGGTCATGTAGGTAATGTGAGTGGACGCAATACGTCTAAAGATGGATATAATCTCGGTTTGAAATACCAATGCGTCGAATTTATTAAGCGTTATTACTATGAGCGCTTTGATCATAAGATGCCAGATAGTTATGGTCATGCGAAAGATTTTTTTGATGATTCTATCGCCGACGGAAAAATCAATCCCAAACGTAATCTACTGCAATATCACAATGGTTCAGGGTCAAAACCTCAAGTTGAGGATATCATTGTCATGGGATGGAGCAGATATGGTCATGTCGCTATTATCAGTAAAGTCAGCGATAATGAGATAGAAATTGTCCAGCAAAACCCTGGTCCTAATGCTAGCTCTCGTGAAACGATTCCTTTAATTTATAAAGACGGTCTATGGAAGATTGATTCATTTCGGGTTTTAGGCTATCTGCGTAAAAATTAATGTTAAATTAATCATTATTAAGAGAATATAAATTTAAAAACTATTTATAATTTATATAAATAGTTAATTACGATCCCAGTTTTTTCCATCAATAAACTAGGATCGTTATTGTTTCTTGTAAAAAAGCAGTTCAATAATTTACTTATAACTCTTTACTTTTGATATCTCCAATAATCAATCCATTATTGATTAGTTCAGGAACATCAACATAAATATTAATACCATAAATTTTACCGTGCCAATCATTATTAACTTTTTTTGCTTTTATATAAAGCTCTTTATCCCCAATTAGTTGACCTTGATTATAAACTTTATCAACATCAATTTTCTGTACAGTGTTAGATCTAACTAGATTGTGATTTTCAAATTCGTTACCTGATATTGATAATCCTAATCCAGCAATAATTACACCGTTCCAATCATTGAACAGTTTAGTTGGTGTTAAATCTATCGTATGTTCAGAAATAAGTTTTCCTTGATTATAAACATCCTTAGATTTTATAGACATTGTTTTGTATACATCAACAATATTATTATTTTCAAACTTTTCTCCTGAAATATTGATATCATATCCTTGCATTTGACCTTTCCAATCATTTATTAAATAATCTGAATTGGTATTTAAGGTTTGTTCAGAAGCTAATGTTCCTTGATTATAAACTTTTGTTGAATCTATACTTAATAACTTTTCTGCAGTAACTTGGTTATGGTTTTCAAAATTTTTTCCAGTAATCGTGATATTGCTACCTTTAACGAATCCATTCCAATCATTTTTGAAATAGCCTTGACTTATCAACGCTGATTTAAAAGATGATAATTCGCCTTGGTTATATAAATCAGTAGCGTTAATTGTTAAGTTATTATACCCTTCAATTAAATTATGATTTTCAAGTTTTTCACTTGATAGTGATATATTGTAAGAAGTAATCCTACCATTCCAGTCATTTTTGAAAATTTTGCCGTAAATGGACAGATCCCCTTTTGAATTCAGTTCTCCTTGATTGTAAAGATATTCTTTTTCAGAAATAGATAAATTTTCACCTCCATATATTACATTGTAGTTTTCTAAATTTGAACCAGTTAAAGATATTGAATTAGCTGTTAACTCACCTTTCCCTGCATTTATAAAGTAAAAAGCGTTTATATTAATGCGATCGGATAAAAGTTCTCCATAGTTATTTAAATGAATTACCGAACTATCTAAATCAACTGAAGACTTAACTAAACCATAATTTTTAAATGACGACCCCTTTATATTAATATATTTACCAATTTCAATATTTCCAGTGCTGTTATTTATAAAGTCATCACTATTTACATAAAGATGATATGATTTTATCGTGCCTTGATTTTCAAAAATACTAGAATTTAGTTGGATGTTTTGGTTCTGTGATTGAATCAAACTTTGTTTGTCGTTAAAAATAGTGTAACCAGATAGGGCAATATTATTTTCCGCCAATATTTTGTTTGCATTATACGTGTTGTTAGCTTTCATAGTTATATCATTACTTGCTTCAATAACACCATAATTTTTAACATATTGAGCTTTAAGTTGAACATTTTTTGATTTGATATCATTTGTATTTAATATATAACCGCTATCAGCAGTAAATTGTTCTCCAGCGGAAAGCTTACCGAAATTTTCTACATATTGACTTTGTATATTAAGATTTTTTCCACTTTCTATAGTCGTATTGTTTCTTATTTCAGAACTATTAAAATTGATTGAGTCCTTTGCCGTCATATAATTGTTATTAATAATGATACCATTGGCATTGATGTTAAGGTCTCCAGCACTTACGCCCAACGTTCCTGAATTACGCACACCGACACCTTGTTCATTTGCACTCAATGTAATTTTACCTGCGTACATGCCACCTAAAGCAGATACATCAATACCATAATTAAATCTATCTTGATAGATTTCATCTTTTTTATTCTCAGTAAAGCTTAAATCTGTACCGACATTATTTTGACCTGCTATCACATTAATTTCTTTATTAGCCCATAATTCAGCATTAATTTTCACACTTCGAGCAATGATATCCGTATAATCTTGCCCAGTATTTTTTAAGCCTTGACCCGTAACATAAATATGTCCACGTTCAACTTGATACCCAGTCAATTTTCCGTTTTCTACTAGCGGTTTACCGGTTGTTAAAGTTGCTCGGTCAGCATTGATAAAACCACATCCATTACAGGTTATACCCGCTGGGTTGGCAATGATCACTTGTGCTTTTGGACCGGCCACTTCAATGTATCCATTCAACTGACTAATATTAGGTGAATTGACTTCATTCAAAATGACTTTAGCGCTTTGTGCGAGTAATATATTTGGGTTAACAAACTCCACTAATTGCGTTTTATATCGATCTGTTCCATTATTTAATATCACTCCTTTTTTGGATACATCAAATTGAGTATATTTATTATGTGAAACCCCACTACTCGATGGATTAGTAATATTAATTATTTTGATACCGTCAGAATGTTGATAAATATTGGGGCGTTGACTACGGTCGGCTGTATTGTCTACGACAATATTGCTAGCATAACAGCTAGCAATCAGACTAACCATTCCCAATGCGATATACGATATAAATATTAAAGGTTTTATTTTGAAGGGTTTTGCTGGGTAAATTGAGCCGTGCTTTTGATGAATTATTCCGACTTTATTTTTATTACTTGCCACCATTTGATGCGATTTAACCAGTTCAGATACAACAATAAATACATTTCGAGCTTTATTAAAAATAATTCGATATAAATTTCTATTCATATTATTTCTACCTTTCATCAATTGTTAATGCATTAAGTTATATACAGCTAATTTTTAGATAAATAAAAGTTTAGTGAACATTGAAGAAAATTTGATACAGTAATTAAAACTCAAGAATTTTTATCATTTATTTATATCATCAATAAGATCTATTGATCTGTTAAGTCTATTGTCACATAAAGAACATTTAAATTAGATAAGGAGGAACAGCGTAACAATTTAAGTTAATTACAACTCACTGAGGGAATTATGATAAATTCCCTGTGATATAGAATTTTGTTTTATTGAATAATAACAATAGGATATCTCATCAAACCTTAGTGTAACGATAAGATTTTATTGATTTTTCTGATTGTTATAATCGCGATGCATTATATGGAAAATAATCATATCCGTAATATTAGATATGATAGTTTCCGTTTTTATTGTATTTTGTTTGTCATTGGAAAAAGTATTATTATCCAAAGTGAAAAACATCTCTGAAGCCGAATTTTCGATTTTATATCGCTGATTATGTTGAGCGTTATCTAATTTATCAACATTAATTGTACCTAGATTGTTGATATTATTTCTACCTGCTACATTGATATTATTAGTTTTGATAATTCCTAACCAATCATTTTTAAATTGATTAGTTTCTGTATATATCTCATTTTTGGCAAATATCTCGCCATTATTATAAATTTGTCCAGCTTTAATAACGAGCTTATCCTTTGCGTTTACGATTTTTCGATTGTCAAAATTTTCACTGTTTATTTCAATTTTATTAGCGCTGATTTCCGCTTGCCAATCGTTTTTAAAATTAGTGCTTTTAGTCGTTAATCGCTCAACAGCTATTAATTTCGCTTGATTATAAATATCAGCTGTATCAAGTTTTAAATTTTTGTTGGCAGTAACTTTATTGTAGTTATCAAACCTACTATCTTCAAATGAAACCAAATCATTAACAGCAATACCATTTAGACTTATTTCATCGGCATTCACCTCTCCTAACCAATCATTTTTAAAATAATTACTGGATATTGCTATTTTATCCTGAGCCAATAATTTTCCTTGATTATATAATATTTCAGTAGAATTGATTTCAAGTTGTTCTTTAGCAATAATTTGATTGTAATTATAGATTTTTGATGAAGATAATTTAACTTTATTCGATTTTATGATGCCTTCCCTACCATTTTCCAATTTGCTAGCGTTTAAAGATAGCGACTCCTTTGCTAACAATTGACCAAAGTTGGATACTTCTTCAAGTTGTAAATTCATGTTATCTGCATCAATAACACCAAAGTTAGTTAAATCTGTCCCTGAGTCATCATTTTTGATCTCTATGTTTGAACTTTTTAAAATACCTTGCCAATCATTTTTTAAGTTTTTGATATTTAATTCCATCTTATCTTTAAATGCGATATTACCATTATTGTACATTCCGTTAGTTAATCTTATATTAGCCCAACCTCCAGTAATCCAGCCATGGTTATCAAATTGCATACCGTTTACATTGATTCGATCCTCTGCAATGATTTTACCTTGCGATGTATTGGTTATTTTCGATTCAGATGTGTTTCCTAAGTTTACCGTTGGTGATTTTACTTCACCTTCATTAACGATATTATTTCCTTCTAATGAAACATTTTCTCCAGCTTGAATTAAGCCTTTATCCTTATTGGTGATATTATCACTATGTACGATTAAATCTTTTTCTGAGGTTAATTTGTTCTCATTTGTCACGTCATCTGCAACTATGTTTAATTTATCCTTAGCTTCAACTTCACCGTAATTTTCAACGTTTTTACCTTCTAAATCTACATCTGCTGATTCAATTTTCCCTTCCCAATCATTTTTAATATTATCACCCGATACACTAATTTTATCGGTGGTTGATACATTTCCCGCATTTTCAGTATAATTAGCAGAAATTTTTATCATTTGTGCTCTTAATCTTCCAACATTTTTGGTACGTTTGGCTGTTATTGTAATAGCTACAGCATTTATATTACCTGTCCATGTACTAATAAATTCTTGACTAAATGAAGTAATATTTTTTCCTGCTGACAATTTACCCTCATTCGCAACCAATTTAGATGCTTTTAGATTGATATCTTCTTCCGCTTCAACGGTTCCATAATTCTTTATCTCTGTTTTTGCCATTAAACTGACATTTTTTTGAGCGGCAATTGTGCCATGATTTTCTATTTGTTGACTGTTTAATAAGATGTCTTTTGTTGCTTTAAGATTACCACCGACATTATTTAAAATTTTACCATCCACCGATAGATTCAATGTTCCCGCACTGGCCATAAGTATTCCATTATTACGTACACCTACCCCTGTTTCGGTACCTATCATCTTAATTTTTCCAGCATACATTCCGCCTAACGCTGAAACATCCAGCGCAAATTCTGGTTGTGCAGTATTGGTGTCTGATACAATTTTTTCAATCTTTGTCAGATCTGCTTTCACTTTGCCTTGACCGGTCACAATAGTGATTTCTTTATTCGCCCACAATTCCGCATTAACATTTACACTGCGTGCGATCAAATCGGTATAATCTTGCCCTGAATTCTTTAATCCATCTCCTGTAATGGCTATTTGACCTTTTTCTACATGATAACCAATCAATTGTCCATCTTTCAGTAGTGGTTTACCGGTGGTCAAGGTTGCCTTATCTGCATTAATAAAACCACAACCATTACAGGTTATGCCTGCCGGATTGGCGATGATCACTTGGGCTTTTTGACCAGCCACCTCGATATAACCATTTAATTGGCTGATATTTTGCGAATTTACTTCATTTAATATGACTTTGGCGCTATTTTGCAGTAATGCATTACCATTAATATCACCGGCTAATTGTGTTTTACTACCGTCACGAGAGTTATTTAAAATAACCCCATTTTTTGATACGTCAAATTGCGTATATTTATTATGTGATACGCCCCCTTTTGTTGGCGTTGCGATATCAATTTGTGTTACACCGTTTGGTAATCCTTGAATGGCTGGGCGTTGTGCTTGATTGGCATTTTGATCGACAACGATATTATTTGCGTAACTAGATTCAACAATGCCAACCATACCTAATGCGATATAGGATAAAAATACTAAGGGTTTTAACATAAAGGATTGATTTTTATGTTTAGAAATCACTTCAATTTTTTTTGTAGTCTGATTATGACTTGTCATGACTTGATGGGAACTAACCATTTCGGATACCACAACATACAATCCACGAGTCTTATTAAAAACAATACGAAAAAAATTCTTGTTCATAGTATTTCTCACCTTTCATCTATTTTCTAAAATGCTAAGACAAATCATATTTATCTATTAAACAATGGGTCATGCTCAATAAATCCATATTTTTTTTATAATTAACCAAACAAATAATTATTGAAATTGATACAACTAAAAATGACAACGATAAGATTTATATATTTGGAACTATTACCACAATTTGATTGCCCCTAAAATAAACAGGCAAATAGCAACGGAAAATTTTATATGATTTAGATAACTTAATTTTTTTATAATAAACTTTAACTTCATATTTAGTCAAAGATTTTATTTATTTTTTTGTCAATTTTCGAGTTTAACTAAGTTAGACTTTAATTCTTTTGAAGTTTATGCCACACAATAAAATTTTAATATTTGGTTTGATAGTCCTCTTATTAAGGAGTTTATGTCAAATCAGACGCTTTTATTAATCCGATTAACAAATCATTGATGTCTTTTGAACAGTTAAATGATCAATGTTGCTAATAAACCTTCAGCACAAAATTATCAATTAAAAAACAAAATGTTATTGCAAAATAATCTGTCAACAAAGGGAAGGAAATTGAAAGAAAGGATTATCAAAGGAACGAAATGTGGCATTATTGGCTTATCAGTCATTTAAACACAACTGATAAACCAATATGATATTTTACCGAGATAAAATTTTATTTAACCGGATCAAAACTTTTAAATGTTGGATAAATACTAATCGCTGATTTCTTGTAATTCTTTTGCATTTATCTGTCCAAAATTTTCTATCCCATTTTCAACTTTTAATACAAGAAGATTAGTATCGATAACGCCAAACCAATCATTTTTGAAATGTTTACTGACACCGTCTATTTTATTTTGGGCAAATAACTCTCCATTATTGTAAAACTCTGTTACGTTAATCTTCAATGTATCAGTAGCACGGATTGATTTTCGATTATCAAATCGTCCTTCAATTATTCCTTCTTCATTTATTTGTCCTTCTATTTTAATCGTGTTGGCACTGATTTCACCTTGCCAATCATTTTTAAAGTTATTACTGATTATATCTAATTCTTTTAATGAATGAATTTTTCCTTGGTTATAGCCATCTGTAACTTGAATCATTAACTTGTTAGCAGCAGTGATTTCATTGTAATTTCTAAAATTTTCATAATGGGAATATATTTCATTAGTTTTTATTAGGCCTTGCCAATTATTTACAAAATTACCGCCTGATAAATATAAATAATTCACTAAAATTTTTCCATAATTATAAACATTACCATAAGGCATTTTCATCTCATCACCCTCTATTAGGCCATAGTTGGTAAAATCATTATCAGAATTAGCAGAATCAATCCCAATTACAGCAGAATCGAAAGATAGTTTACCGTTCCAATCATTTTTAAATTGATGATATATAATATCTAATTTTGATTTTATCGCTATTTGACCTTGGTTATACATTTTCCCATACGATAGAATATTTCCATAATCACCACTTACCAATCCCCAATTATCAAATTGATTTGCGATTATGTAAAAATCTTGATCCGCTTCTATTTTTCCACGCCAAGTATTAACCACGGTTCCAACCTTTCCGGTATATAAATTTACCAATGAACCTTTGATATTACCTTCATTAACTATATTAGTTCCATTTAAATTAATCTCTTCTCCAGCTTGAATTAAGCCTGTATCTTTATTGATAATATTTTTTTCACTAACGACCGATATTTCCTTTCCAGATGTTAGTTTATTTACGTTCATAACATCAGCAACAATGCTTAAATTAGCCTTGGCATTTACTTCGCTATAATTCTCAAAATCTTTCCCTTCTAAGGTAATATTTTTCGACTGAATTACACCAAACCAATCATTTTTGATTTTATCACTCGATACAGTAACGCTTTCTCCTGCTGATAAATCACCCGCATTTTCGGCAAATGATGCTTTAATTTTAACACTTTCAGCTGCATTCATTTTGCCCACATTTTTAGTGTGCCCTGATTTTAATACAATTGTGTTGGCGCTCACATTCCCTGTCCATGTACTAAGAAAGCCCTCACTTATTGCGCTAAGATTATTGCCTGCAGACAATCTATTTTCGTTGGCAATCAATGTGTTAGTTTTTATTTTGATATCTTCTTTCGCTTCAATAATCCCATAATTTTTTATCTCTGTTCTACCCAACACGTCGACATTTTTTTGACTGGCAATTGTGCCATGATTTTCTAATTGTTGACTGTCTAGCAAGATATCTTGTGTTGCCTTAATATTACCCCCCACATTATTTAAAATTTTACCACTAACCAATAGATTCAACATTCCCGCACTTGCCATGAGTGTCCCATTATTACGAACACCTACCCCTGCGTCAGTACCCACCATCTGAATTTTTCCGGCATACATTCCGCCTAACGCTGATACATCTAGAGCAAACTCAGGTTGTACAGTATTCGTGTCTGATACCACATTTTTAATTGTTGCCAGATCTGCATTCACTTTGTTTTGACCTGTCAGAATAGTGATTTCTTTATTAGCCCACAATTCCGCATTAACCTTTACACTACGTGCAATTAAATCGGTATAATCTTGCCCTGAATTTTTTAATCCATCCCCTGTTATGGCTATTTGACCCTGTTCCACGTGATAACTCGCCAATTTTCCATTTTCCATTAGCGGTTTACCAGTAGTTAAGGTTGCCCGGTCTGCATTAATAAAACCACAACCGTTACAGGTTATGCCTGCCGGATTAGCGATAACTACTTGGGCTTTTTGACCGGCCACCTCGATATAACCATTTAATTGACTGATATTTTGCGAATTTACTTCGTTCAATATGACTTTGGCATTATTTTGCAGTGATGCATTACCATTGATATTACCGGCTAATTGTGTTTGGCTACCATCACGAGAGTTATTTAAAATGACACCGTTTTTTGAAACGTCAAATTGCGTATATTTATTATGGGATACCCCATTATTGCTTGGTGCTGCGATATCAATTTGCGTTACACCGTTTGGTAAACCTTGAATCGTTGGGCGTTGCGCTATATTGGCATTTTGATCGACAACGATATTATTTGCGTAACTAACGCCAGTCATACTGACAAAACCTAATGCAACATAGGATAAAAAGACTATCGGCTTTAATAGATAAGATTGAGCACTCTTCTTTGAATCATTTTTAATATGAACACATTTGCTTTGCTGCCCCTTGCTGACAACAACGTGATGTGATTGTGCAATATCAGACACAACAACAAATAAACCACGAATCCGATTAAAAACAATACGATAAAAACTTTTATTCATAATATTTTACCTTTCATCTTTTTGTTAATAGCCGTAATCAATCATATTAATATTAAATTATGAACAGCAAATTTTCTAAAATGACCTCAGAATCAGATAAGACAATTAAAAAATTTAATACGAATTCAACTAAAACGGCTGCGTTATGATTAATGCTTTAAAAAAGCACGCAAATGACTTACAGAACACTTAATGACTTTTATTAAGCTAACGGTACAAACAAAATTTTTATATTGTTTAGATAACTTAATGTTTATATATTAAACTTTAAATTTTCATTTAGTCAAAGAATTTTACCTAATGAATTGTAAGCAAAATATTATTTTCAAATTTCAAGATGATTAAAAACGAAGACTTGTATTGAAATCTTTTTATGAGAATGATTAAAGGTGAGAGATAAATTTAGATAACATTTAACATAATAGAATCTTAACAACCTGATTTATCAAACGAGAAATAACGTTTGGTAAACCAGGTGAGTAATTTTATCAATTATAGCTTACTGTCATGCATTTTATTGATTAACGAAAATACCATTGATCACGCCAATGTTGTTAATATAGGATAATTTAGATTCAATATATTTTGCATTAATTATTCCATGGCTGTCATTGGTCAATGTCCTAGCTGTTAACTTGATATAATCATCAGAAGTTATTTTTCCTTCGTTATAAATGAGGTTAGCGAGTATACTGATTGATTTATTGACAGATAGTGTTCCATAATTATTAAAATTATAGTCAATATCTAAATCAATAGTGTCTGATGCTATCCAACCAAACCAATCATTGTGAAAATTTCTACTGTGTAACTGTATTTTATTTTTGGCCAGTAACTGACCATTATTGTATAAACTACTTACGTTTAATTTGAAATCATCATTGGCTTTTGCGAAATTTCGGTTATCAAAATTTCCACCTTTGATTTCGATTTGATTAGCATTAATTTCGCCTTTCCAATCATTTTTAAAGTTATCAGTTTTTATTGCCAATTTATCAGATGCAAAAATTTTCCCTTGGTTATAGCCGTCTTTCACTTTGATCACCGATGAATTTAATGCATTAATTTCATTATAATTATCCAACTTATTGGTATCCATTGTAATTAAATCGGCTTTGATTTCACCTTTCCAGTCATTTTTAACTTCATTGCCTTTTAAAATGATTTGTTTATTGGCAAATAATTTTCCTTGATTATAAAACTGGTTATTCCCATTAACTGACAGCAATTGACCCGCTTTGAGTTCATTATGATTTTCAAAATTGCTCGTATTTATATCCACCTCATCAGATTTGATAAGACCTTGCCAACTATTTACAAAGGTATTGTTTACTACAGATAAAGTATGATTCACTAAAAGTTGACCATAATTATAAACATTATTATTCAAAATATTTAAATTATCAGCATTGATGACACCATAATTAGTGATAGTAGCGTCCGATTTCGTTTTGTTGATATTCATATAATTACTGGTTAATTTGCCATTCCAATCATTTTTAAAATCTTTAAGGTATAAATTCAAATTGTTATTTAGCGTAATTTGACCTTGGTTATACATATAATCTTGTAATTCCATTAATCCATTATCCGCATTTATCTGTCCAGAATTTTCAAATTGGTTAGCATGAATATCAAATAATTGCTTAGCATTTATTTTTGCTCGCCAAGTATTCACAACTTTTCCAACTTCTCCTTCCCCTAAAAATACTGAGTCACTATTGATTATGCCATCATTGATGATGTTCTTTGCAACTAATGAAACTTTGTCATCAGCTTTGATCAATCCTGTATCGCTATTAGTAATATTGGTTCCTTTTAACAACAATTGTTCATCTGATAGTAATTTATTGATATTGTTTATGTTTCCTATCGATATCACTAAGTTTTCAGCAGAATTAACTTCGCCATAATTTTCAAAATTTTTCCCATTCAAGTTAATATTTTTAGCGTTAATAATCCCTTGCCAATCATTTTTGATATTATCGCTTGTTAGGATAATTTGTTTTCCTGCCGTTAAGTTCCCATTATTTTCTGCAGTTGAAGCATTAATGGTGACAGTTTCATAGGCTTTCATTTTACCCACATTTTTTGCGTGCTTAGCATTAATCACAATGTTATTTGCTTTTACATCCCCTGACCAAATACTAATAAACTCATCACTGGTTGTTGAAAGAGAATTTTTTGCAGACAGTTTTCCTTCATTGGTAATTAACGTGTGGGATTGAAGTTTAAGGTCATTTTTAGCTGTGATTGTGCCTAAATTTTTAATTTCAGATTGACTTGTTAGGATAGTTCCTTCAGAGGATTGCATCGTTCCTTTATTAATAATTTTGCCATCAGCAGAAAGATTCAATGAACCAGCACTCGCCATCAGTTTCCCTTCATTTCGTACCCCTACACCATTTTCGGTACCGACCATTTTAATTTTACCTGCATACATTCCTCCTAGCGCAGAAACGTCTAATCCAAACTCAGGCTGATCAACTTGATTATTAAATCCTTGCTTTTCAATGGTACTCAAATCAGCACTTACTTTAGCTTGTCCTGTGATAACATTAATTTCATTATTTGCCCATAATTCCGCATTAACATTGACACTACGTGCAATTAAATCGGTGTAGTCTTGACCTGAGTTTTTTAAACCATAGCCATTAATTTCAATACGTCCGCCATCAACTTGGTAACTTTGCAATTTACCATTATCCATAATGGGTTTACCCGTCGTTAACGTGACTCTATCAGCATTAATAAAACCGCAACCATTACAAGTTATACCGGCAGGATTGGCGATAATGACCTGCGCTTTTTGACCTGCGACTTCAACATAACCATTTAACTGACTAATATTGGGAGAGTTAACTTCATTTAAAATCACTTTTGCACGATTTTGTAATAATCTATTACCATTAATATCGCCAGCTAATTGGGTATTAGTTCTTCCAGTCGCGTTATTGAGTATGACACCATTTTTGGATACATCAAATTGGTTATATTTGTTGTGAGAGACACCGCTATTACTTGGCGTTGCAATATCAATTTGTGTTACGCCATTTTGCAAGTTGTGTACATTAGGACGTTGTGCTTGGTTAGCCGTTGGATCGACAACGATATTATTGGCATAACTGACATTAACCACACTAACCAAACCCAATGCAATATATGACATAAAGACTAAAGGTTTTAATCTGCAAAACTGAACATGCTGGATTGGATTAGGGCTAACATGAACTGTTTTGATTTGCTTAGCATTGTCGGTTATGACTTGATGCGATTTAGTTATATCTGATACAACGACAAACAATCCACGGACTTTATTGAAAATGATGCGATAAAAATTCTTATTCATAGTATTTACACCTTTCACCTATTATCTTGTTAAAACGTAAAAAAATCATCATATTAAACAAATGATTACTTCGATAAATCTACAAAAATAGTTAAATACGGCAATACAAATAATATTTTGAATTTAATGCAACAAAAGGAAATCGACAGGATGACAAATTGCTTTAAAATTAACTAGTTATCTACTAATTGACCATCATCCTTGGTAGAACAGAAAGAAACAGACACACCAAATTAACATCATTTAGATAATTTGATGCATGTATAATAAACATTAAATTTATATTTAGTCAAAGTTTTATTTGTGCATCCGTAATTTACATTTCTTTGTTAATCCAAACAATTTTTAGGTTTAGCTAAGACTTTTGAAAACAAGATTTTTCTAATTTATTAATATATCACTTAATGTGTTTTCTGTTTTGTTAAAAAAGTATTTCTATCAAGCAGATAGTTGGTGTGATCAAATCGGTTTTAATATTTGGGCTCTTGATGATGTTTTAATTTTATTCGGTGTAGATATTTCTATTATCTGCAATTTTATTGATATTAATTAGCGAAGTTATAAAATTTTTTACGTTTTTTGGGGATTAAAGTGAATGAGAAGAGAGCTCATAAGTTGACAAAGATTGAAAAAATTAATTTTTAAGATCCTAGCTTACCTATTGATGATATATTTCAGTAAACTAGGATCTTATCTTTACAACAAAACAGAATTAATTGATCAAATTAATCTATTCATCTTTTGCATTAGTGGACTTTCCATTAATTAGACCACGATTAACGATTTTATCAGATAAATTGTCAGTAATAATTTCAGCATTAATCACACCATGCCAATCATTGAGAAAATGATTACCCGCTAATTTAATCTCTCTTTTCGAAATCACATTGCCTTGGTTGTATGTATAATTAGAATTAATAGTTAACTGATCACCAGCTTCAACCTCACCAAAGTTTTCCATATTTGTTGTAACATTCAGATCAATATTTTCAGCTTTAATTGAACCAAACCAATCATTTTTTAGGTTGTGACTGACTACTTTTACTTGTTGGTTAGCCAATAATTCACCATTGTTATTAAAATCATTCAGGTTAATATTCATTGTATCATTCGCTATTAATTTATTACGGTTATCAAATCTATTACCTGTGATTTCAATGTTATTTGAATTTATTTCACCAAGCCAATCATTTTTGAAATTATTGCTATTAATTAATAACTTGCCTTCAGTTAAGAGCTTAGCTTGATTGTAAGCGTTTTCGACATTGACATTCAGCTCAGAATTAGCAAAAACTTGATTGTAATTGTCAAATTTTGCACCTACCAAAGCAATATTATTAGCTTGTACTTCGCCTTTCCAATCATTTTTGAAGTTGTCACTCGTTATAGATAAATCATTTTTTGCCAATAATTTACCTTGATTGTAAACATTCTTAACATCAATATTGAGTAAGTCATTGGCATTCATTTCGTTATAATTAATAAATTCACCCGTTTCGTTAACTTGATCATTGTTGGTTTTAATGTTCACAAGATTTATTTGATCAGCATTAACTTTACCGTTCCAATCATTTTTAAATGAATCAAAAGATAGATTAATTTTGAAACTTGGTGTTTCTGAACTTTCAGAATGTGGTGAAGGTTCGGGTGAAATTGATGATAAAATTCCTTGATTATAAAGTATTCCTTTTACGGCGATATCGATGGCTTGTACACCATTAACAGCACCATAATTTCTAAAGTTATTGCCTTTTAAATCAACGATTTTCGATTGCATTGTACCATTCCAATGATTAAAGACATCATCACTAATAACATTCATATTTTCTATTGATGCTAACACACCGTTATTGGATAACATTTTGGACTTTATGGATAATTCTTTTTGCGATCGAATCTGACCTGTTGAATGATTTTGAATGTTCTGACCTGCTAGCATTAATTTATTATCTGAGGTTAACGTATTAATATTATTTATATCTACAACGTCAATGATCAAGTTGTCAGTTGCGTTAATTTCTTTATAATTTTCTAGATTTTTTCCTACAAGTTCAATATGTTTTGACTGAATCACGCCAAACCAATCATTTTTGATTTGATCAGTTACTATCGCAAGAAATTCTCCCGCAGTTATATCACCAGCATTTTCAGCATATGATCCACGAATGTTCATTTTTTCAGCCGCATTGATTTTACCTACGTTTTTAGTGTGTTTTGCCAATAAGCTAATTGTATTGGCACTCACTTTCCCAGTCCATGTACTAAGAAATTCATTACTTTCTGAATTAAGAGTATTTCCTGCTGATAATTTATTTTCGTTGGCAACCAATTTAAATGCTTTTAGATTGATATCTTCTTTTGCTTCAACAGTACCATAATTTTTTATCTCTGTTTTACCCACCAGTTCGACATTTTTTTGACTGGCAATTGTGCCATGATTTTCTAATTGTTCACTGATTAATGAAATGTCTTCTAAAGCATTAAGGTTACCACTTACGGTATTTAAAATTTTGCCATTTGCTAATATATCTATTGTTCCTGCACTGGCCATAAGTACCCCATTATTACGAACACCTACCCCTGCTTCAGTACCGACCATCTTAATTTTTCCGGCATACATTCCACCTAACGCTGATACATCCAGTGCAAATTCAGGTTGTTCAGTATTGGTGGTTGAGGCGACTTTTTCAATACTTTTCAGATCTGCCCCCACAATCACTTGACCTGTCACAATATTGATTTCTTTATTAGCCCATAACTTGGCATTGACATTTACACTGCGTGCAATTAAATCGGTATAATCTTGCCCTGAATTTTTTAACCCATCCCCGGTAATGGCTATCTCACCTTTTTCCACTTGATAACCAATCAATTTTCCGTCATTCATTATCGGTTTACCGGTGGTTAAGGTTGCCCGGTCTGCATTAATAAAACCACAACCATTACAGGTTATGCCTGCCGGATTGGCAATAATCACTTGTGCTTTTTGACCAGCCACCTCGATATAACCATTTAATTGGCTGATATTTTGCGAATTCACTTCGTTTAATATTACCTTGGCGCTATTTTGTAGTGATGCATTACCATTAATATTACCAGCTAATTGTGTTTGGCTACCATCACGAGAGTTATTTAAAATGACACCATTTTTTGATACGTCAAATTGGGTATATTTATTATGGGATACGCCATTATTGCTTGGTGCTGCGATATCAATTTGTGTTACACCGTTTGGTAAACCTTGAACGGTTGGACGTTGTTCTTGGCTGGCATTTTGATCAACAACGATATTATTTGCGTAACTAGATTCAACAATACTAACCATACCTAATGCGATATAGGATAAAAATACTAAGGGTTTTAACATACAGGATTGATCTTTTTGCTTATAATACCCTTCCATTTTTTTTGTGGTTTGATTTTGACTGGTCATGACTTGATGAGATTTAACTATTTCAGAAACCACAACAAATAATCCACGAACTTTATTAAAAACGATGCGATAAAAATTTTTATTCATAGTATTTTTCACCTTGTATCTAATTGCTGATGTCTAAAAACAAAAGCATATTAAGTTATTAAAAATTAATTAAATTTATAAAAAAACTAAAAAAGAAAAAATTAATATCCTTTTATTAATAAGCAAAGATATTAATGGGTTACTACAACTTGAAAAAAATATACAAATTCTATCATTCGGGTATTTATGGGGATTTCCTATTAACCAATAGCAGGTTAATTAGTTTTGATTATCATCAATTTTATGTCGTTAATATGAATAGTTTGACCACTGACTCTATATTCAAAAATTTAAGTAAAAAGAACAGTATTTCAAATCACTCATTGGATCTTATTAACAAATAGCTATTGGTTAAATATTGTTTTTATTTGATATATAAATGTAAGTTAATCTTATTTAACATGACTAATGAATATCAAAAAAACAAATAATACTGGAACTTATTGATTTCACAATGGTGTGTCTTTTATTGATTGATGTGAAATTATGCCTATACCACAAGGCATACATTGGATAAATTAAAGTGTACTATATAAACATTTATTTGAGGTTCGGTCAAAGACTTTATTAAATTATTTTATATATTATTGAAAGAATTTAATTCAATTTTAATTTAAATCAAAAAAATTTAACTTTAGTAAATTTTTATATCAATGTTTTGCGATTTGAATGTTTATATTTTTAATAAGATGAAAAAATTAGTTTCTAATTAACCATTATTTTTACTTTACTACGTTTTTTCGACATTTATTGCTTTTTAAAAAATAGCGGTGGTTATAGGGGTAAAAATTTATATGAGCAGCATCTAAAGACAGCAATGTTAGCGAAAAGAAGCATTACATTTGATCACACCTTTTTAAGATAGCTAACATTAATGAGCAAGTTAAATCGGTTTCTATTTTTAGTATATGATTATTTAAATTTCGAAAAATAGACCCTGGTTTTCTAATTTTTATATATAGAAAACCAGAATCTAAAGTTATAAACAACTGTTCAAGTTAAAAAACATTAGCAATCCAGAAGTTATAGTTGATTTTCATCATTTATAATTCCTGTTATTAATCCATAATTCTCAATATGATTCACTTTCGTTTTAATGTATTTTGCATTCATCACAGCTTTCCAATCATTTCTAAAATAATCAGCATATAACCAGATGTGCATATCAGAATCAACTCGTCCGTAATTATAAAAATTCTTTGTCACAATATTCATTAAATTACTTGTTTCAAATTTTCCATAATTCGATAACTGAGTCGAAAGAATATCTAGGTTTTCAGCTTTAATCAAACCATACCAATCATTTTTAAAATTGGTGCCGCCTATTTCTAGATCTCCAAATGTAAATAAAGTCTTGTTATTGTAGAAATCATTAACGTTGATAGTTATATATCGATTAGCTTTTATTTCGTTCATGTTGTTCATTTTTCCACCGGCGATATCCAGTTTATCGGCATCAACATGACCAGCCCAATCATTTTTAAAGTCTGCACTATATATACCAATATGATTATTTGATGTAAACCGACCTTGATTGTAAATGTTGTTAACAATGATTTGTAGATCATTAGTCGCATTAAAGGTACTATGATTGTCCAGTTTATTAGCAAATATTGTCACTAAATCAGCTTTAACAAGACTTTCATTTCCTTCATTTGAAAAATATGAGGTATTAATATCTAAATTTTCATCAGATAATAATTTAAATTTGTTATACAACTGTTTAACATCGATTTTTAGGGAATCTTGAGCAGTTATCAAACCTTTATTTTCTAATGTTGAACCTGATAGATTAATTTTGTCACTGTTTATTGAAGCATTCATTTCATTTTTTTGTTTTTCAGCTTGAATGTTTAATGCATGTTTCGCCAATATCTGTCCTTGGTTATAAAAATCCTTAGATTTAATTTTAATTTGATCTTCTGACTGTATCGTACCAAAGTTAGAAAAACTTTCATTGACGATCTGTTCGTCGAAATCAATGAAATTAGCTTTGATTGTTCCATGCCAATCATTTTTAAAATTCTTATTCTGATTTACTTTTAGAGTTCTTCTTGCATCAAATTGACCATTATTGTAAAAATCATTACTTTCAACGATTATTCCACTGGATGAGTATACCGAACCTTTATTTTCAAAATAATCATTATTGGCATATAATTCACCGACTTTTACTTTGCCAAAAGCGGTGTTAATAAAGTCACTACCCGATTCATAAAAATAGCCTACATCGATAAGACCTTCATTAACACTTTTATGTTGATTTATTAACTTGAAATTATCAGCTATTATTTTGCCATTAATGCCATTGTTATAGTTTATTTGAGCAAATATATCCAATACGCCAGTTGAAATTGTACCATCAGAATCGAAATTTTGTGTTACAACTGCCGCATCATAAGCTTTTATTATTCCGTCTTTTTTGTTAGAAAATTCTATACTATTAATCCTGATTTCGTATCTTCCCACTAATTCATTAAGATTCGTGATACTTTTAACATTCAGAGTTAATCTATGGTCGGCAATAAGTTGACCATAATTGACAAATTGGTCACCAAAAATTTTGATATCATTTGATTCAATCTTGCCTTTCCAATCATTTTTGAATTTTCTACTGTTTATAGCGACTTCTTTTTTAGCAGCTAATTTTTTATTATTTTCAAACTGATCTGCGAGCAGATTAATTGTGTCATTTACGTTAATATTGCCTGTATTTTTTGCCATATTCGCATTAATTTTTAGATTTTGCGCTTTTATATTTGCTGAATAACTATTATCAAACTCTTTACTCGTTGTTGTAATCTGTTTACCCGAAGATATTAATCCTTGGTTACCAACCCAACTTTCCGCATTAAGCGTGATATCACCTTGCGCATTTAATCTATCAACATTTTTTATTTCTGCTTTACTGGATAATACAATGTTTTTTGAACTTTCAATTGTTGAATGGTTTTCAATTCCACCATAAGTCGTTTTGAATTCGAGGTTTTGCGCTGAACTGATATAACCAGCATTAATTACTTTGCCATCGTTGGTTACAGTTAATGTTCCTGCATTTGCCAATAACGTCCCATTATTTCGTACACCAACACCACGTTCTGTCCCAACCATTCTAATTTTATCCGCATACATGCCCCCTAATCTTGAGACATCTATGCCAAACTCGGGTTGTCCAACGTGATTATCAAAGCCTTGTGTATCAATATGTTTTAAATCCGCGCTAACTTTTGCTTTACCCGTTATGACATTGATTTCTTTATTTGCCCATAATTTAGCATTGATATTGACACTTCGAGCGATCAGATCACTATAATCTTGTCCGGTATCATTTAAACCATTACCTGTAATTTGAATTTGACCTTTTTCGACCAAATAGCCTTCTAGGTTACCATTTGTTACAATCGGTTTACCGGTTGTTAACGTGGCTCTATCTGCATTGATAAAGCCACAATTATCACAGGTAATCCCAGCTGGATTAGCGATTATCACCTGTGCTTTTTGCCCGGCAACTTCAATATAACCATTTAATTGGCTGATATTGTTAGAATTAACTTCATTTAAAATGACTTTTGCGCTGTTTTGTAATAATGGATTACCATTGATATTTCCTGCTAGTTGTGTATTCGTGCCACCAGTAGCATTATTAAGAATCACACCCTTTTTTGACACATCAAATTGAGTATATTTATTATGAGACACACCGTTTCTACTCGGTGCAACAATATTGATTTGTGTTGTACCATTTTGTAATTCCTTAACGACAGGACGTTGATTTTGATTGGCTAAGGGATCAACCACAATACCTTTTGCATAAGTTGTACCAACAACACTTACCATACCTAATGCAATATAGGATAAAAATGCAAGTGGTTTTAATGTGCAATATTTTGTATCGTTATTTGAATTCTGTTTAATATCCGTTTTTTTAGCTTTTCGGCTGCAACGTGATATCGCCTGATGTGATTTTACAATTTCAGATACCACAACGAACAATCCACGAGTTTTATTAAAAACAATGCGATAAAAATTTTTATTCATAGTATGTCTCACCTTTCATAGATCTACTCTTTTTTACTCAAAAAGAATCGGAATTTTCTTAAAAATCAGTCATTTTATAAAAATCAATTTATTCTATAATCAAGGCATAAATTAAGATTACTGGTTTACAAAATGACTAATATCAATTAGTTACTACAATGAAAAAATGACTACAGTGTAATTAACAATCTGTTAATTGAATTGAATTGAATCAAATCCAATTAATATCAATAGTTAATATAACTTTTTACTGCAAAATGTAATGTGAAATTAAGCTCATATCCATTAGTCATCGTTTTGTATAAGTTATCAATAGTTAACTTTCATAAAATAGGACTATTCGAATAAGGTTAATTCTAGTTATAAAAAGGAAATTTAATAGAATCTAACAACCTGTATAGCGAAATTAGATGGCTATTCTTTTATGGCTGACTGAATGCTTACAATCAACAAAAATAGTGACCTTTTTAATGTTATGTATCTTATCTTGGTGGTAAGAGTTAAGACTTTTCCGCGATTAATAAACACTTAAAAAAACTGTAATCAATTTATTAATATTTGATCATTTTATCATCAGTTTACAAAGTAATGATAAAACCCATAATTATGCGGTTTAGATAAGATAACTTATATATAATAATCTTTAAATAAACTTTCAGTCAAAGGTTTATTTAAAATATCTTCATTAGCTTTACAAAAATTTTTTTTAATTTTTCTTCATTAACTAATGCATTAATTATTATGGAGTTATTTAATTGATTTTATTTAGTACTTTATTATTGTTTATTGAAAACAATAATAAGTACTAATATATAGTTGGCTAAATGATAGGTAACACTAATAAGTCCAATTTAAATAGAATCCGAGTGTTAAATGATTAGTATTAAATTTGTCAGGTTTATGTAGGGGCACGCCAGCAAACATATCATAATAAAGACCAAAGTGACGTCCTCTGATTCCGATAGCCGAACCGACTAATTTTTTACCCGTCAGATTTTCGGAATTTCCCCCAAATACGCCACCGGCATCCAGTCCTAAATATAATTGCTGGTTTAGTGGCGTATACCATATTAAATCATTGCGAACAAACCAGCCATTATCAGCGCTTAACATCTCTTCACCATCAAATCCTCGTACCGTCCAACGACTACCAATCGAAAATCGATCCGGTGCAGTTAATTTATTACGTCGAGTGTATTGTCCTTGTGAATCAAGGCTGTACCCAAAATTTTGATTACCGAGTTTAAAAGGCACATAAACGGACAAATTAGCATTAATGATATCGGTTAAAGCACTACCGATTTCAGATTTTTCTTCAAATGCTTTTTGTGCGCCAAACCAACGTACGCCTTTTTGATAAGATGCACCTGCATAAAAAACGATATTATCGAAGTAGTGACTATGCTGTAAGCCAATTCGCCAATTGCTTGTTTTGCGCCGCTGAATTTCGATTTCAGTATCATTGATGAAATTGTGAGACTCTCTTAAATTGATGCCATAACTTAATATTGTTTTTTGCGCTTCATTACGGTGCAATACTCGGCTAATTTGAAAATTATAATATTTACTTCGTCCTTTATATTGATAATCGACCACATCCGAAATTTTTTGATTGTAGGTATTTGCATACATCGAGGCATCAAAAAGCCAATAACCAAATGGGACAGAATAGGCGAATAGATAATTTTTTGAGCCATAATCGTCCACTCCCTCTAAATTATGTCCACCAGAAACATAAAAACTGTCACTAAGACCAAGTGGATTATCCAAATAGAGTGTGAGCCCACCTTGATAGCGACCTGTACTTTTTGATCCCGAATTATCTAACGATAATCCTATTCGCCAATATTTCGATTGTTGACGTTGGATAACAATATCTGTTTCACCGGCCTCTTCTCCTGGTAATAATTGGATTTGAGCGCTGGCAGTTGGGATTCGCTGAAAATTTTCAAGTCCTTGTTCGATAGCACGTAAGTTAAGTAAATCGCCTTTTTTTAATGGCATATTACTTGTTAAATTGGCTCTGGTGTCGCTATCTGATGAATAAAAAATATTTCTTACCGTTCCTTTCAGCAACAATAAAGTAAATGTTCCTGAATTGAGATCTTGTTGAGGCGCCAAAACCCGTGTTGTGATATAGCCATAACTAATAAGCTGATTTTGTAATTCCGTCATCAGTAAATTTAAACCTTTGCCACCCAAGCAACGACCTTCTGCTTGTTTGGCTAACGTATTTAGCGGTATGGTAATTGGAAAGGCATCACGTTCTAACAGTTCAACGTGTTGAATCGGAAAACAAAATTCCTCTTCAGGAAAATTGATCGTCTGAATTTTTTGTAAAGGTGACATTAAACTCACATTAGGTGTTTTATTAGACAATGCCTCTTCTGTTGCTTTTTGCCTTTCTTGTTGATAAATCAGCTGCTGATCACTGATCTTTCGTTCTTGTGCTGTCGGTAACTGCTCAGCAAATACGTTATTTGAAAAGATAAAACTTATTACTACAATTAACAATACTCTGATTTTCATCATTTTTCCTATTATTGTATTTTAGTTTGCGCTAATGTTAATTCGATAATCTATTTTAGTCCATAAAAAAATAGACATGCGTTAAAAATAATCAGTTCAATCGTTAAAATCTTTTCTAAATAAAAGAAAATATATTAGGATATATCAGCATGAAAATTTGAAATAAATCGTTTGAAATCTCGCAGGCAATATTTTGATTATACTAATTGATAATTATGATTCTTTTACGTTTAATATTTATGATTATCTTTGTCGAGCTAAAGCCAAAGTTAAAGTGATTAAAAATAATGAGATGACAATTGACCAATTGAAAAAATTAAACTTTTCTAAAATTGTTCTCTCTCCAGGACCGGGGAATCCTAGCAATGCAGGCATAACGCTTTCCGTTCTGGCTGAATTCAATCGTATCTGCCCAATATTCGGGATCTGTTTAGGACATCAAGCAATAGCACAATATTTTGGATATGAGATTGTCAAATCTCCGCAACCAATGCATGGTAAACTCGATAATATTAATCATGATGGTCAAGGAATATTTACTGGAATTGACAATCCACTGACGGTAGTGCGTTATCACTCTTTAATGGTAAAGGATAATTTATTACCTACATCATCACCACTCATTGTCACCGCACGAAATAAACAAGGATTGATTATGGGATTACGCCATAAACATTTACCTATTGAGTCGGTACAATTTCATCCTGAAGCAATCAAAACAGATTGTGGTTTGCAAATCATCAAAAATTTTGTTCATCAATAGGATTTACATGAAAGTTCATATCGATTTTGAAGGTCAACATAAATATTTTTGCGATCCCATAAAAATATTGGCAACAGCTAATGTGTCATCCATAAAAAAATGCGTAGAAGAGATTGAATCATTTATTGCACAAGGATTTTATGCAGTAGGGTATTTAGCCTATGAGAGTGCAATGGGCTTTAATCAGGCTAATCAAACCCAATCCAATCCACCTCAAGATACCGATTTACCTCTACTATTATTTGGTATTTTTGATAAATACACATCTCACTCCCCTACATCAATACCTCATTATCAGGCAGAACCATTAGAATTAAGCTGTGATACAACTATTGAAGAATATAATCAAAAAATTGATTTTATCCATTCTCAAATTGAATTAGGAAATACTTATCAAACCAATTATACCATTCAATTTAAAGCGCCTTTTGACGGAAATCCAATTGATTATTACTATTTTCTTCAAAAAAATAATCAGGCAGATTATTGCGCTTATCTTGAACATGATGATTATCATATTTTATCGATTTCACCCGAGTTATTTTTTAGGATTGAAAATAAAACGATTACCACTAAACCGATGAAAGGCACCATAGGGCGTGGTTTGACTACACAACAAGATAATCAACAACGCATTTTGCTGATGTCAGAAAAAAATCTAGCAGAAAATATGATGATTGTTGATTTACTTCGCAATGATTTAAGTCAAATTTCCAAACCCGGCACGGTTGTTGTACCAAAGCTCTTTTCTGCTGAAAAATATCCAACCGTGTGGCAATTAACTTCAACTATTGAGGGACAATTAATAGAGGATATTCATTTATTTGACATTTTTCGGGCATTATTTCCATGCGGTTCAATTACCGGTGCGCCAAAAGTTAGTACGATGCAAATTATTACACAAATTGAAAACACTGCTCGAGGAGTTTATTGTGGCACGATTGGATATATTGAACCGTTTGGGCATAAAATGATATTCAATGTGCCAATTCGCACATTAACGATAAATCAGCAATATATGCATTATGGTGTGGGTGGAGGGATTACTTGGGATTCCACTTCGCAAGATGAATATAACGAAATTTTAATTAAATCAGCAATTTTAAATCGTACTATAACCATACCAGAATACATTATTGAATCACTGTTACTTGAAAAGGGTCAGTTTTTTTTATTGGATCAGCATTTAACAAGATTAGCTGATTCTGCAAGTTATTTTAATTTTGAGTGCAATATCCATATCATTAAATTAACCCTAATTAATCTGGCAAAAAACTATTCTGAAAATGTGTATAAAATACGGATTTTACTTAGAGAAAATGGGCATTTTGAGATTAACCACGATAGTATTATCGCACCTATGCAAATCGCCGAAATTGCGTTTGCTCCAAATTGTGTTAATAACCAGAACCTCTTTTTATACCACAAAACATCAATTCGGCATCATTTTCCGGCACTACCCCCTGCAAAAGAGTATATTAACTTTAATCAACATGACGAAATCACTGAGTTTGTTAATGGTAATATCGCGTTATTGGTTGATAATCAATGGGTAACCCCCAAGATCACCTCTGGATTATTGGCAGGGACAATGCGGCAATTTTATTTGGAGTCAAAGCAATTAATTGAAAAAACACTAACTAAAAAAGAGTTATTACACGCTGAAAAGATCGCGTTCATTAATAGTGTTCGCAAATGGGTAGAAATTGATGATAAAGTTTTCAACCAGTTTAAACAGCAATTAATAAACGCAACGATATAAAGGTGACGATTTCGCCAACTTATTGGCGAAATATTATCGAATAGATTAATGTGTTATCGAGGTAGCAAACTCACGCTCTTCATCTTGCCAACCTTTCGATAATGCATTGACTAATGCAGCATAGCCATTATTTTTTAACGCTATACGATGTTCAAAAAATTTTGTTTCAATATTATCTTTACTATCTTTAACAACCCAACGCCCCTTTATTATCGCATCGCCAGTGTAACTGCCATGAAATCCATCAATGAATAGTTTAACGGTCAATGTTGGGGTGGTAATTGCTTTGGTTGAAACTAAATAATGAGGTAGAAAAATCGATAAATCTTGTTCTAAACGATCACCAAGTTGTTGTGAAAGCGATGAGCCCCATAAATTGTTTGAAGCCGTAACAAACTGAATATTATCCGTTTGCAAGACAATCCCTTGTTTGTTTAAAAAACTGGCTACATCTATGGATTCAATCCATATAAAACCATGTGTTGAATTCAAAGTTTGTGAACGTTGATTTTGTAAGTGACTCTCTAATTGAAAGTAATGTTTTTCAGCGGTACCTGAAGAACAGCCAACTAATGTCGTTAATAATGCCATAATCCCAATTGTAAAAATGCGATTTATTATGCTTTTCATTATTTTTTACCTTTTGCTTTGGGTTCCAAATCTTGTTTAACAGGTGCAGAGAATATCAACGCATTGCTTTTATCATTCAATGTGCTTAACAATGGCGTTAACTCATCCATCATTTGTTGAATTTTTTGCAAACTCTCTTTTATTTGATTATTCATCTCTGAACCGGGTTGTAATTCTTTCATTGTATCGTTCAATGAGCGTAACGCTTTTTGCAGATCTTTTGGCATCGTTTGCATCTCTTTGCTTGCCATGATCTTATTCAACGAATTCATTAAACGCTCACTCGATGCCAATGATTGATTAAACTGATCCATTGTTTTATTCAGTGGTAAATTATTAAAGTTATCTAATAATTGTAAAATTTTAGCTTGTATTTGTGCTATGCCTGTTGAAGTAGTATCGATGGTATCATAACCATATTGCACAGCTGTTTTTTCATTGTATTCATTTTTTAAATCAGGGTAAAAATCCAAATCAATATACAGCGCACCCGTAAATAAATTTGATGTTTTAAGCGAAGCTCTTAAACCATTTTTTTGTTCTTCCATGATCTGCTTTGCAATATCGATTTTTTCATCCACTAAGTCGGATAAACGATCAGGCTCAATCTTAATTAAGACCGGTACTTTCTGATTCAGTATTGACGATTCATTTAGCATGTCTATGGTATAAAATGGCACTTTGCTAACCGTACCGAGCCTTATTCCATGATACTCAACCGGTGCGCCAACATTTAGCCCCGATATTGAATCTGAAATCATAATCAGGAACTCTTTATATTGAGTGTATTGAGATTCTTGTATCGACTTTTTATCATCGTATAATTGATATAATGCATACTGCTGTGCTGGTGCCCCCAATTTAGATCCGTCCGGTAAATCAAAACTGATTCCCCCTGATAACAGAACATCTAAAGAAGGAAAATTTAAACTTGCACCCATAGAAGAAAGTGTTAAATTAATTCCACCTTCTTTCCAAAATCTAACATTTTGTGTCACTAGCGCATCGTAAGGCTCTTTGATGAAAATTTGATATTTCATTTTACGCGCTTCAACATCAAATAACGAGGTTTCTACATTCCCTACCCGATAGCCTCTAAACATCACTGAAGCACCACGCGGTATCATTCCACTTTGATCGCTTTCTAAATTTAACCGAATACCCTTAATACTAGGATCGGATATGGGTGGCGAATCGGACAATTCAAACGGATCGTTTTTGAAGCTATGTTTATCATTTCCTGCGACTAATTCAATATAAACACCCGATAAAATCGTACCTAACCCCGTGACCCCATCACGCCCTATTTCTGGTTTAACCACCCAAAATATAGAGTCATTTTTAAGCAAAGGCTCCATATTTTTATAGATTCGTCCTTTGATGACAACTTGATTATAATCATCCGATAACGTCACTTGATCTATTATGCCTACATCAACACTACGATTTTTAATCACCGTTTTTCCGGCAACAATACCGCTAGCATCTTTTGCCAGCAAAGTGAATGATGTTCCTCTATCAGCAAAATGAGAGTAAATTATCCAAAGCCCAACAATTACAGTAACAATAGGGATAATCCATATTGCTGAGATAGCTCTGATTTTGATAATTTTTGCTAATCTATTTGAATTTGTCATATGTTTCCTATAACGCTAATTTCTAATTGGTCTACGATCCCAAATTAATCGAGGATCAAATTTTTGCGATGCAATCATTGTCACAATTACGACGGTGGCAAAAAATACAACACCAATATCAGGATATACCCCCATCATTTGTTGATTTCTAACTAATGAACACACGACAGAAACCACAAAGATATCAATCATTGACCATTTACCGATAAATTCGACAGCACTATATAATTTTTTCATTCTCAAACAACTTTGTTTATTTTTTCGCTTAACCGCTAAGGCAAAATAACAAAGCCAGCTAAGTGAAATAATTTTCAAAATTGGAATAACAACACTTGCTGTAAAAATAATTAGAGCAACAGGTACATCACCCGCTTGCCACATATAAATTACCCCATCCATAATGGTTGAAGTCGATGGTGAACCAAATACAACCGTTATCATAATGCCATATAAATTTGCTGGAATATAAATAAGTAATGAAGTTGTAAGTAGTGCAATCGTCCATTGTATTTTATTACGGTTTCGAATCTGACTTTTCTGTTTACACCGAGGACATTTAGCATAGTCAACAGGGACAATAGCCTGACAACAGCTACATAACTTTAATTTTTGACTGATTGCTGTTTTACCTGTTTTTATTTCGCCTTTAGCAAAATTATTTGTTTTAATCTCATTCCAAATTGCATCAGGGGAAAAAATAACTAGCGCTTTTATATAAAAAAAGGCGAATAAGCAAAAAGCCCAAAACGAACTGGTTACGCCGATATTACCGTAACTCATCAATTTAACAAAGCTAACCAGTACTCCTGTTAGAAATATTTCTGGCATACACCAATGTTGAAATCTTTCGTATACCACTAACAGATCTCTTTTGCGATATTTTGAAAGCTCTATTTTAGAACAAAGTAGCGCAATAATTGATAAATTAATAACGGGAAAAAGTAATACAAACACGACAAAAAGCGCCGAAATATAGCTGTAATTATCATCATAGAGTGTTTGAGGAATATCAATAACACTCACGCCATTAAAATTACCGACCAGACGAATATCAATAAATATAAAATGACTTGCTGCAATAACCATTATCAATGCGCATATGGCATAGATCATCGCTTTCAACTTCATATCTGCATTATTTTTTGCTAAGGTTGTATTACAACGAGGACACACAGCCTTATGTTTCAAAAGAATATCAGATAGCTCTACAACCAAATCGCAGTTTGGGCACAATTCATATTCATTGTATTGTTTATCAATGGTCATTATTTCCCTTTATGTAAGCGCTAATGAGATATGTAAAAAAAGTTAAGTTTAGCATAACATTTAAGTCTAAAGCTTTAAACAATTTGATCGACAAAAAATTGACTTCAATAAGATTAACTTAATCCGTATATTACTTATTAATCGTATTAAACTCACATTAACAAATATCATTTTGCAGGAAAAACGAGCGAATAAAATCCAATTTTTACCTTGTTTACTTTCTATTTCTTCAATTATTCTTTTTTTGATAAACAAGTTAAAATTAGTTTTTATTTACCCCAATCTATTGCTGGCTAACACTTATCTCAAATTGAACTAGACTTTCCCTATTTTAGTCCCTCACTTAAGTTTAAATTTGCGCGTGAATTTAGTCGACATTATGAAAAAAAACATTTTATTATGTATCAGTTATTATCTATTTTATTTAAAGCAAAAAAAGCTTGATACTGTATAACAATACAGTATAATACCACCCAATATGCTAACTCAGTGGAATTTTATTATATGAACGAAAACAAACAACGTGCACTTTCAGCAGCATTAAGTCAAATCGAAAAACAATTTGGTAAAGGTTCTATTATGCGTTTAGGGGATACCCAAACGTTAGATGTTGATGCCGTCTCAACTGGTTCTTTAGGACTTGATATTGCATTAGGCATTGGTGGTTTACCAATGGGGCGAATAGTTGAAATTTTTGGACCAGAATCATCAGGTAAAACCACATTAACATTATCAGTTATTGCTCAAGCTCAAAAAGAAGGTAAAACTTGCGCATTTATTGATGCTGAACATGCCTTAGATCCAATTTATGCAGCTAAATTAGGCGTACAAGTTGATGACTTATTAGTTTCACAACCTGACACCGGTGAACAAGCACTTGAAATTTGTGATGCATTAGTTCGTTCTGGCGCAGTTGATGTGATCATTGTCGACTCGGTAGCAGCATTAACACCTAAAGCTGAAATTGAAGGTGAAATGGGTGATTCGCATATGGGGTTACAAGCTCGTTTGATGTCACAAGCCCTGCGAAAACTTACTGCAAATATTAAAAATGCGAATTGTTTAGTCGTATTTATTAACCAAATTCGGATGAAAATTGGTGTCATGTTTGGTAACCCAGAAACCACAACTGGTGGTAATGCACTTAAATTCTACGCATCTGTTCGTTTAGATATCCGTCGTACTGGTGCAGTAAAAGAAGGCGAAGATGTGATTGGTAGTGACACACGAGTTAAAGTCGTTAAAAATAAAGTCGCAGCGCCATTTAGACAAGCTGAATTTCAAATACTATATGGTTGTGGTATTTCTAAAGACGGTGAATTAATTGATTTAGGTGTCAAACATAAATTAGTTGATAAAGCGGGTGCATGGTATAGCTATAACGGCGAAAAAGTAGGTCAAGGTAAAGCAAATTCAATTAAATTTTTACAAGAGCATCCCGAGATTGCCAATGAACTTGAAACTAAATTGCGAGAACTATTATTAAATAGTCCTGCGGTTTTTTCTGATGAAGACGTTTCACCAGAAGATGAAAGTTTTGAGTAATGAGCAAAAAACTCAATAAATTAATCTTAAATAAAGCTGTGCAATTACTTGCACAGCGTGACCATTCATCTTATGAATTAAATCAAAAAATAACACTATTTTTTGCAAAAAAAATCAAACATTCGGACGAAGAGTATCACGAACAATATCATCAACTTAGCACAGAAATTAATGATGTTATTGAGTATTGTATTGAGCACAATTGGATGAATGATGCCCAATATATTGAAAAATATATTGCTATGCGAGCCAACAAAGGATATGGAAAATACCGAATTGCATTAGAACTTAAACAACGAGGTTTACCAACCGACTTAAGCCGTGAAATGCTAAATAATTCAAATATAAATTGGTCTGAAATTGCTCACCAACAATTAATTAAAAAATTCAAACAAATTGATCCCAAAAATAAACCATTGTGGTACAAAAATATACAATTCTTAACAACCCGAGGTTATACACAAGATGATGTAAAAAATGTGTACAGTTTGTTGACTTAAACTAGTAATATATCTAAAATGTATGCCATCGAAGTTTGAACGATACCCTTTACGAATAAAGCTCACTAGGTCATTTTATTTTTTCCTTATTTACTTGTAATATTAGCTAGATTCACTGCAGTATAAAGAACATCTACTATTCAACTTTAGTTGTAACGGGTATATTACTATATTTAAATATCTATCATTTTTATATGGAAGCCTAAATGAAAAGCACTGCAGAAATTCGTCAAAATTTTCTTGACTTTTTCAATAGCAAAGGACACGAAATCGTAGCAAGTAGTTCCCTTGTTCCACATAATGATCCAACATTACTATTCACTAATGCTGGAATGAATCAATTTAAAGATGTATTTCTTGGTATAGATAAACGTCCTTATAGTCGAGCAACAACAGCACAACGTTGCGTACGCGCTGGTGGTAAACATAACGATCTTGATAATGTCGGTTACACAGCTAGACATCATACTTTCTTTGAAATGCTAGGTAATTTCAGTTTTGGTGATTACTTCAAACGTGATGCAATTCATTTTGCATGGGAATTATTAACCAGTAAAGAATGGTTTAATCTTCCGAAAGATAAGCTCACTGTGACTGTGTATGAAACAGATGACGAAGCTTATGCTATTTGGGAAAAAGATATCGGTATTCCAAAAGAACGTATCATACGAATTGGCGATAATAAAGGTGCACCTTATGCATCTGATAACTTTTGGCAAATGGGTGATACCGGCCCTTGTGGTCCGTGTACCGAAATTTTTTATGATCATGGTGATCATTTATGGGGTGGACCTCCTGGTAGCCCAGAAGAAGATGGTGACCGTTTCATTGAAATTTGGAACATCGTCTTTATGCAGTTTAATCGCCATGCCGACGGTACCATGGAGCCTTTACCTAAACCTTCAGTTGATACAGGTATGGGACTTGAGCGTATTGCTGCCGTACTGCAACATGTTAACTCTAATTATGATATTGACTTATTTAAACAGTTAATTAAAGATGCAGCTGAAATTATTCAAACTAAAGATTTAGAAAATAAATCTTTGCGAGTTATTGCCGATCATATTCGATCTTGTGCGTTTTTAATTTCAGATGGTGTGATGCCTTCTAATGAAGGTCGTGGCTATGTGTTACGTCGAATCATTCGACGCGCAGTACGACATGGTCATATGCTAGGCGCAAAAGGGATATTTTTCTATAAACTGGTAAAACCATTAATTAACGTAATGGAAAATGCCGCAGTAGAATTAAATAATAATCGTGAACATGTTGAAAATACCCTAAGACTAGAAGAAGAACAATTTTTAAAAACATTAGAACGTGGGTTATTTTTACTTGATCAAGAATTAGCAAAAATTACAGGTCATGTTTTACCGGGTGATATTGCCTTTAAGCTTTATGATACTTATGGTTTCCCATTAGACTTAACGGCTGATGTCTGCCGTGAAAAAAATATCACGATTGATGAAGTCGGTTTTAATAACTGTATGGATGAGCAACGAAAACGCGCGCGTGAATCAAGTTCATTTAGTGTTGATTATAGTAATGTGATAAAACTTGATGATGTAACTGAATTTTTAGGTTATCAAGCAACGGAATCTTCCGCAAAAGTTGTGGCAATATTTAAAAATGGTCAAAAAGTTGACAGTATTCATGCAGGTGAAGACGCTATTGTTATATTAGATAAAACCCCTTTCTATGGTGAGTCTGGTGGTCAAATTGGCGATAAAGGAGTCTTAACCAATGCTAACCTTGAATACACCGTTTTTGATAGTCAAAAATATGGTAAAAGTATTGGTCATTTAGGGCAGATCGTAAAAGGATCCCTAAAAGTTGGTGATAATGTTACTGCAGCCATTGATGTTGAGTTACGTGAACGCATTCGTCGTAATCATTCTGCTACACATTTATTGCAAGCTGCACTGCAACAAATTTTAGGCAATCATGTCCATCAAAAAGGTTCATTAGTCAATGATAGCTATCTGCGTTTTGACTTTTCACATAATCAAGCCATAACAGCAGAGCAAATTATTGAGATTGAAAATCTGGTGAATCAACAAATACGTCGTAACTTACCTGTCGATATTGAGTTAATGCCAATAGATGAAGCTAAAAATAGAGGCGCTATGGCATTATTTGGTGAGAAATACGAAGACATTGTTAGAGTGCTAACAATGGGAGATTTTTCGATTGAATTGTGCGGAGGTACGCATGTTGATCGAACTGGTGATATCGGTTTATTTAAAATTACCTCAGAATCCAGCATTGCTTCTGGTGTTCGTCGTATTGAAGCTACAACAGGGCAAAATGCAATGGAGTACATACACCATGAATCCAATTTGTTAACGCAAATTGAACAATTGGTAAAAAGCGACAAATCTACAGTTTTAGTTCGTATTGAGCAATTGCTTGAACAAACTAAACAGTTAGAGAAAACCATAGAGCAATTAAATGCACAAAAAGCTAGCCAACAAAGTGCACAACTGCTCAATCAATGTGAAAACATTGGTAATAAAAATTTGCTAATCGCTAAACTTGATAATGTCGAAGCGAAACAATTACGCACAATGATTGATGACCTTAAAAATCAATTGAAGTCTGGAGTAATTGTTCTTGCTGCTGTTAATGGTGACAAAATTAATTTAGCTGCTGGTGTAACAAATGATTTAATTAATATTGTTAAAGCTGGCGAATTAGTATCTCAATTAGCATTAATGGTAGGTGGTAAAGGTGGTGGGCGGCCTGATTTCGCCCAAGCAGGTGGAATGGATCTTTCAGCGTTACCAGGAGCGTTATCTTCTGTGAAAAAGGAAATCAGTAATAAATTACAAGCTAGTTAGTGAGGATAGATTCGATTGACTTAAAACAAGCCAACAGAGTTTGTCTTTTAAATCCATTATTGTGTTTATTGATGGACTAACGAAGCTACTTTTTATAACAGTTTGGATATATAAATAACTGAGAGTAGGAGATCGAATGTTAATTTTAACTCGGAGAGTAGGTGAAACACTAATTATTGGTGACGATGTTGTTATTACCATTTTGGGCGTGAAAGGCAATCAGGTCAGAATTGGTATTAATGCACCTAAAGAAGTTTCTATTCATCGTGAAGAAATCTATAACAGAATCCATCAAGCACAAAACAAGGCTGATGAGGTTTCTGAGCCTAAAGAATAGCAATTTTTTGGGCACGAATTAAACAACTAGAACGCGTAAGCAAAAAAATGTTTGACTTATTTTTTGTAAACCGTAATATGTGCGCCACACATAATGATTTTGTTGTTCAGATAAAATCATAGTTGTTTTGGTGAGATGGCCGAGAGGCTGAAGGCGCTCCCCTGCTAAGGGAGTATGCGGTCAAAAGCTGCATCGAGGGTTCGAATCCCTCTCTCACCGCCATTTTTAAAATTTAAAATATGCATCCGTAGCTCAGCTGGATAGAGTACCCGGCTACGAACCGGGCGGTCAGGGGTTCGAATCCCTTCGGATGCACCATTTTAACAAAATTCAAAATATGCATCCGTAGCTCAGCTGGATAGAGTACCCGGCTACGAACCGGGCGGTCAGGGGTTCGAATCCCTTCGGATGCACCATTTTTACGAACTTACAAGCATCCGTAGCTCAGCTGGATAGAGCACTCGGCTTCGAACCGAGCGGTCAGGGGTTCGAATCCCTTCGGGTGCGCCATTCATTCAAGCATCCCAAAAAGATTCTTCGATTAGTACTAATCAATCAAAGGTTATAATGTATAAAAACGCCTAGAAAATTGTTCCAGACGCATTTATTAATCATACGCTCTACTCTTACAACTTATCCTAATTACCAATACCCTAAAAATGCTTATATAAAACGCTCTACAACGCTTTTTATGTTTCTCAGGCATCTAATGTCATCTATTCCTACCCAAGCCCTAAAAAGTGTTTTAAGCAAGATTAGAAGTCAAAGTGCACATTCTAAGTTAATACTAAAATGAAAAATGAACACCATAATAAAAGCGTTATGATTCCACAAATTATCCCTGTTGTTGCAAAACCAAAACCTCTTTTATTATTATTTTTTATATCACTCATAGCAACAGCACTCAATACTATAGCGACAATAGCGACGACAATACTTAAAATATTGATGACCAAAATAGAAACCAGTGATGAAATTCCGCAACTCATCCCCGCTATAGCTAAACCACTTGTTGCTTTATATTGTTGTTGATCCATTTATCTTTTGCCCCTTGATACTTTTGAAAAATAAAATAAATAGCAGTTAAGTATAAGATTATCGTTTTAGCAGATCAATATAAGATATATTTCACTTTATCAATCATAAATCACCCCTATTCAAATTATTTTCGTGATAGATGCGAATAAGATCGATATCAGCAGCAATAGACATATAACAATAACTAAATGATTTAGATAATGATTTAATACTATATAAAAATAGGAAAATAGATATAAAACCAATATGAAACATCGGTATGATAAAATTTACCAAAAAATGATTGTTAATAACTTGTATTTGTTTTTCTTTTATGAATAATAGTCGAGATAAAATATTCAGCAGTATAAGCAAGAAAAATAAATGATAAAATAATTGCTTTTATCCAATTGAACTACATTGATTGACGAATATCAATAGATTTCTTCGGGTATACCACTCTGGTTGAATCCCGATATAAATCGAGTATACTAAGCTCAAACTTTAAATATTTATAATCAGTCTGCTTTTTTATTTTAAATATGGTCGTCGCTATATTAAAATAACCATTAAAGTAGATAGATATCTTTAATTAATCATAATGGACTTTTTTTATGTTGGACCCGAATTTACTCCGAAATGAATTGGATCTTGTCGCTACTAAATTAGCGCGCCGTGGATTTAAATTAGATGTTGATAGTATTCGTCAACTAGAAGAAAAACGTAAAGTGCTACAAGTTGAAACCGAAAGCTTACAGGCTGAGCGTAATGCACGTTCTAAAGCTATTGGTGAAGCTAAAGCTCGTGGTGAAGATATCACGTCCGTACGTGAAGAAGTCAATAAGCTTGGTGAAAGACTCAACAGCGCTAAAGCTGAGCTTGAAATCTTACTGAATCAAATTAAAGATATTGCATCAAATATTCCAAATATTCCTGATGATTCTGTACCTGACGGTAAAGACGAAAATGATAATGTTGAAATATCGCGTTTTGGTACGCCAAGAACATTTGATTTTCCAGTACAAGATCATGTTGCTTTAGGGGAACGATTTGGTGGGCTTGACTTTGCTGCGGGGGTAAAACTCACTGGAGCTCGTTTTGTAGTGATGAAATCACAAATTGCGCGTTTACACCGAGCTATCACCCAATTTATGTTAGACCTTCATACCGAGCAGCATGGCTATGCTGAAATTTACGTACCTTATTTAGTTAATAAGGCCACTTTATTTGGAACAGGTCAATTACCAAAATTTGCAGGTGACCTATTTCACACAAAACCGCTCGATGAAGAAGCAGAAAGCAGTAATTATGCATTAATCCCAACCGCTGAAGTTCCGGTGACAAACTTAGTACGTGATGAAATTTTAGATGAAAATGAGCTTCCATTAAAAATGACCGCTCATACACCTTGTTTCCGTTCTGAAGCGGGATCTTATGGTAAAGACACACGTGGTTTAATTCGTATGCACCAATTTGATAAAGTTGAGTTAGTGCAAATAGTGAATCCAGAAGAATCCATGCAAGCGTTAGAAGAGCTTACTGCTCATGCTGAAAAAGTATTGCAGTTATTAGAACTGCCTTATCGAAAAATTGTGCTATGTACCGGTGATATGGGCTTTGGTTCTTGTAAGACTTATGATCTTGAAGTTTGGGTTCCTGCTCAAAACACTTATCGAGAAATCTCTTCCTGCTCCAATATGTGGGATTTCCAAGCTCGTCGTATGCAAGCGCGTTATCGTAGTAAAGTAGACAACAAAACATACCTAGTCCATACGTTAAATGGTTCTGGATTAGCAGTAGGGCGTACATTGGTAGCCATTATGGAAAACTATCAGCAAGCTGATGGAAGCATTAAAGTTCCATCCGTTTTAGTCCCATACATGAATGGTGTCGAAGTAATAGGCTAAAAAACGTTTTTTAACCCTATAATAGCGCTATTCATTAGCGCTATTTTTTTATTAATTAAGGTGAAACCATGATAAAAGGTGTTGTCCTGTCAATACTCGCATCATGCCTTTTTGGCTTACTTTATTATTATCCCGTGTTATTGCATCCCTTGTCAGTTATTGATATCTTTTGCTGGCGATTGTTGACTTCTTTTCCTGCGATTGTGATTCTAATTTTAATCGAAAAACAGTGGTCTGCCATTCATCTACTTTTTGTCCGTATAAAAACACATCCCCTTCTCTTAATTGGGTTATTGTGCTCATCACTATTATTGACAGTCCAGATGATGATCTTTATCTGGGCGCCTATCAACGGACATGGCTTGTCAGCTTCTTTAGGCTATTTTCTACTACCGTTAACCATGGTTATTTCAGGACAACTGTTTTATCAAGAAAAACTCAGTTTTTTACAAAAAATAGCAGTGGGGCTTGCGGCATTAGGGGTCGCTATTGAAATTGTCAATACAGGCGCATTTTCGTGGGAAACAGCCGTCATTGCCCTAGGATACCCCGTTTATTTTATGACACGCCGAAAATTACAAATAGAGGGCATTGCAGGCACGTTTTCAGACTTCTTCTTTATTTTTATTGGCTGTTTGATCTATTTTATTCTTAACTACAGTTGGGATGAGATTATTCATGACATGACGAGTTTTCCTATTTTTATCCCTATGCTAGGAATCATTACCGCTATTGCTTTTGCAATGTATTTTGTTGCAAGACGATTACTACCGATGGGATTATTCGGATTACTCGGATATGTTGAACCTGTTCTGCTTTCTATGGTATCAGTACTATTTTTGCATGAATCTGTATCATCAGAGCATATCATCTCATATGGGCTTATTTGGTTGTCTGTCTGTGTATTAGCATTAGAAGGTAGTCTATTTGTTTTACGAGCGATAAAGCGTAAAAGAATTCGGTAAATAACAAAAAAGCACATTTTAATGTGCTTTTATTTGGTATAGTGGGATTTATTTACTAAACGTGACCGGCTGACCATAACTTTCAATAATCGCTTGGATTCTGTCTAAGGTTTCTCTTGGAGGTGCCTCAACCCCTTCCAATTGATATTTATCCCCTATCGTATCCCACTTATAAGCTCCCATTTTATGGTAAGGCAATAATTCAACACGCTCAATATTATCCATTCCTTGAATAAATTGACCGAGTAGATGTGCAGAATTATCATCATCCGTCCAGCCCGGCACAACGACATAGCGGATCCACGTTTTTTTATTAATTTTTTGAAGATATTTAGCAAACTCGAGTACCCGTTTATTCGAAACACCGACCAGTTTCTGATGTATTTCATCATTCATCTGTTTTAAATCAAGCATCACTAAATCCGTTACTTCCATTAACGCATCAACAGTCTGATCGAGTTGTCTGGCATAACCGTTGGTATCTAGACAGGTGCTTATACCCTCTTCATGACAAGCCTTAAACCATTCTGTAATAAATTCAGATTGCAACGTTGCTTCACCACCCGATGCGGTGACGCCGCCACCATTAGGCATGATAAAACTTTTGTAAGAAACAATTTCTTTCATTAGTTCATCAACCGTGACTTCTCGTCCTGCTTTCAAATCCCAAGTATCACGATTATGACAGTATAAACAGCGCATTAAGCAACCTTGAAAAAAAACAATGAAGCGAATTCCTGGCCCATCGACAGTACCAAAAGATTCGAAAGAATGAATACGACCTTTAATCGGTTGTTTTGTTGTCATAATGATATTGTTATTTTGTTCCATAAATTTTCTCTAATCGTTGCTCACATTGCTTATACGTTATTTTAACTCAGATAAGGTTTAGCTTTCACCAATTACACTAATCAGAAACGCTTTTTTAATTTTGGTAATTATAAAAGTTAAAAATGAATAATATCAACACAACTACTCTTTTGCGAATAATGAATATATGAATTTAGTCAATATTATAAAAAAAATAGCGCCCTTTTAGGACGCTATTTTGTCGTAATTTATAATCAACTAAATTACATAGATTGTGTAAAAGTACGTGTAATCACGTCTTTTTGTTGTTCTTTAGTTAATGAGTTGAAACGCACTGCATATCCAGAAACACGAATGGTTAATTGTGGATATTTTTCAGGGTGTTCCATCGCATCTAACAATGTTTCACGATTCAATACGTTAACATTTAAGTGCTGACCACCTTCAACTGACGCTTCGTGATGGAAGTAACCATCCATTAAACCAGCCAAGTTACGTTTACGTGCATTATCATCTTTACCTAATGCATTTGGTACGATAGAGAAAGTATAAGAAATACCGTCTTTAGCGTAAGCAAATGGCAATTTAGCAACAGATGTTAATGAAGCAACTGCACCTTTTTGGTCACGTCCGTGCATTGGGTTAGCACCTGGTCCAAATGGTGCACCGGCACGACGACCGTCTGGCGTATTACCTGTTTTCTTACCATATACAACGTTTGAAGTAATGGTTAATACAGATTGTGTAGGAATTGCATTACGATAAGTTTTAAGTTTTTGAATTTTCTTCATGAAACGTTCAACTAAATCTACAGCGATATCATCTACACGTGGATCATTGTTACCGAATTGTGGATATTCACCTTCGATTTCAAAATCAACCGCAAGACCATCTTCATCACGAATGGTTTTCACTTTTGCATATTTAATTGCAGATAATGAGTCAGCAGCAACAGAAAGACCAGCAATACCACATGCCATAGTACGAATAATATCACGGTCATGAAGCGCCATTAATGATGCTTCATAGCTGTATTTATCGTGCATATAGTGAATTGCGTTTAATGCTGTCACATATTGTTTTGCTAACCAATCCATAAAGTGATCTAAACGAGCAAAGACTTTGTCGAAATCAAGATATTCATCAGTGATTGGATCTTCTTTCGGGCCAACTTGCATTTTTAATTTCTCATCCACACCGCCATTGATTGCGTATAGAAGCGTTTTAGCAAGGTTTGCACGCGCACCAAAGAATTGCATTTGTTTACCAACAATCATTGGGCTTACACAACATGCGATTGCATAATCGTCGTTGTTAAAGTCTGGACGCATTAAATCATCATTTTCATATTGTAAAGATGACGTATCAATCGATACTTTTGATGCGAACTCTTTAAATCCACTTGGTAACTGTTCAGACCAAAGAATAGTCATATTTGGTTCTGGTGATGGACCCATAGTATATAAAGTGTTTAAGAAACGGAAAGAAGTCTTAGTAACTAATGTACGACCATCAACACCCATACCAGCGATAGATTCTGTTGCCCAAATAGGGTCACCAGAGAATAATTCATCATATTCTGGAGTACGTAAGAAACGAACCATACGTAATTTCATTACGAAGTGGTCAACAATTTCTTGAGCGTCTTTTTCAGTAATTAATCCAGCGTCAAGGTCACGTTGGAAATAAATATCAAAGAATGTTGAAGTACGGCCTAAAGACATAGCGGCACCGTTTTGAGATTTAACCGCAGCTAAATAACCGAAGTAAGTCCATTGAACAGCTTCTTGTGCCGTTTTCGCTGGTCCAGAAATGTCGTAACCATATTTAGCAGCCATTTCTTTAATTTGACCAAGCGCACGATGTTGTTCAGCGATTTCTTCACGACGTTGCATTGTCATGGCTAAATCAACACCATTTTCAAAATCTGCTTGTAATGAATTGAATTGAGCAAATTTGTCTTGCATCAAATAATCGATACCGTAAAGTGCTACGCGACGGTAATCCCCAATGATACGACCACGACCATACGCATCAGGAAGACCAGTGATAACACCTGATTTACGACAACGAAGAATATCTGGTGTATAGATATCGAAAACACCTTGGTTATGGGTTTTACGATAATCAGTAAAGATTTTTTTGACTAAAGGATCAAGTGTTCTGTTGTAAGCTTTACAAGAGTTTTCGATCATTTTGATACCACCAAACGGGATAATCGCACGTTTTAATGGTTTCTCAGTTTGTAGGCCAACAATTTTTTCTAAATCTTTTTCAATATAACCTGCATCATGAGCAGTAATTGTCGAAATAACACTCGTATCAAAATCTACAGGGGCATGGGTAGCATTTTCAATTTTGATGCCTTCCATAACTTTATCCCATAATTTAGTTGTCGCATCAGTTGCGCCAGCTAAAAAAGACTCATCACCCTCATATGGTGTGTAGTTTTTTTGAATGAAGTCGCGGACATTGACATTATTTTGCCAATCACCATCTTTAAATCCTTTCCAAGCGACCGCTTGTACTTCGTTTAAATTACTCATAGTTTTTCACCTCAGGTTTACTAAAATTTCTATCTACTCTTTTGTATATAAGGGTAAATATCATAAAAATCAATGTGGCTTACGTAAATATAATGCCCAATAAGGCAGCGCAACGGCTAAACCACCTAAAATATTCCCGATTGTTACAGGAATCAAATTCTTTAACACAAAATGCTCAACGGTTAATTCTTTAAATGCATCTGGTGATACACCAATTGCATGCCAAAATTCCGGAGAAGCAAAATTGTTGATCACAATTCCCATTGGGATCATGAACATATTAGCAATGCTATGCTCAAAACCACTAGCAACAAACATTGCTACTGGTAAAATCATGATTAGCATTTTATCTAATAAACTACGACCAGCGTAACTCATCCAAGCCGCCAAGCACACCATTAGATTGGCTAATAAACCAAGAAAAACAGCTTCAATAAAAGTATGATGCAATTTATGATCTGCAGTTTGCAGAACATTTAGTCCCCACATCCCATTGGCTACCATATATTGACCTGAGAACCATATCACGCCAACAAACAGTATAGCACCAATAAAATTACCAATATAGACTAAAATCCAATTGCGAATCATTCTAAACCAACTGACTTTATGCGTCATTTTCGGCAAAATTGTTAAAACTGTTGAAGTAAAAAGATCTGCTCCACAGCAAACAACGAGCATAAGTCCTAATGAGAAACAAATACCACCGACTAATTTAGCAAGTCCAAACGCAACGGTTGAAGTACCTGTTGTCACGGTAATATAGAATACAAAAGCAATTGAGATAAAGACACCTGCAATAATGGCAGATAAAATCGTGCTACTAGGGTGCTTATTTACTTTATAATTACCGACCTCTTCAGCGATTTGGGTCATTTGTGCGGGGGAAAGAGAATCCACAAGCTTATCATTACTCAATGTTAACATCCTCAAAAAAACTAGGGTTTTATGAGGCGGATAGTATACTCTTAATTTATGTCAAATCATCAATTTTTTAGTTAAAAAAATTTAAAAAATTATAACTCATTATTTTTATTTTATTTTTTTACATTTATTAACATAAATAATAACATTCTGTTTTGATTTAAAAAAGTGTTTAACAATTTTAATAAGCTTTTAAAACAGACAGTTAACTATTTGATAGCAATTATAAACGTTTTTTTTGCATTGCTGTCGACTGAATAAATTCGGATTAAATAAAAAAATTTTCCATCCTTTTTCTGATATATCGAAAAAGGAGGAAAATAAAATAGAACAAGTCTTAAATAAATATGTAAATGTAACTTCACGTTACAATTTGGATATCCTTATCCAAATTTTGCCCGTAATCCAATTGTTATGGATTACTTACCTCTGAAACTAAGAAGTCAACTTTGCTAGGTAACCCTGGTGATACTCGAATCACTTTAGGATTACGCCCAATCACTTCATAGCCTTTTGGTAATGTTCTGGTATCCAATTTAATCACAAAATTGGCTCCTCTTTCCCAACGACCACCCGATACACCGACTAGATGATAACGACCCATTGCATCGGTTGTAATGATTTCACCCCGAGCCGTAACCAGTTTGATCCCCCCTAATCCTTCTTCACCTTCATCTTGAATACCATTACCATTTTTATCCACATACACTTTTCCGAAAATAAGCGCATCATCAAATAATGGATCAGCCGTAACCGTTACTGTTGCATGAGAGGTATTGGATACAACTCGTCCGGTTAATGAGTTTATCGCTTTCGCTGTATTGGTATATTCGCCTTGAGTCACTCCCGAACCGACCACCAGCATATAAGTAAGCGTTACTTCATCGTTAGATTTTAATTTGATGACCTGAGATGTAACCGTTCTTCCGCCACTAAGATCAGCAACTTTTTTACCATCAAGACGCGTTGAACCTTTAACAAACTTAAAGCCTGCCGGTAAGATATCTTGTATCTTGATAGCTGAAGCACGTGGACTATTATTGATAATTCGAATTGAGTAAGGCACGATATCACCTACAACGACATTATCTTTCTGTGCCATTTTAATTATCGTGACATCCTCATCCGAATTACGATACCCTAATAGCATTTCATTTGCTAACCGTGTCAAAGTTGTTGACATATCTTTTAACATGACAGGCACAGTGTGAGCACCACCCACACCATTGAATATTACCGAAGCTGGTGGATTAGCTAAATTAATTAAGTCATGTTCAATTACTTTACCGTTATTGTCTGCATATTGATCAAATGACGGTATCAAATCAAATAAAGGATTACCACGACCAACATTGACACTACCATCGTTATACTCGCCATACAGGACTCTAACAAAGTATCGTGCTGCACCATTATTATTGGTATCAATAATGAGGTTACGGAAACTAAATTTACCATTTTCGCCACTTATTGACTTAACCGGTTGACCATTTTTATCTAAGATGTGTTGTTTATCACTATCTAATAAGTAAACATTCACACCTTTTAAGCCATTATAATTAGTAGCACCTTTTAACCCTCCACCCTGATTATCATCAAGAATTCTTCCTTCAATAAATCCTCCATTGATATAACCAAAGTTTTGATCGATTAAACTACCCGAAATATCTAATGTTGCCACGTTTTCTGTTTTAGGTGTATTTACGGTGCCATTACGATCATGATGCGCATCATCCGGATCAAAGCTTGCTCTTAAAGTCGTCGGTATACCGGTAACTTCAATTTTCCATTTACCCGGAATAATATTGTTAATTTCATAATCAACATCATTCGCTGCCAATGTGTGTGTAAAGTGGATAGCAGGATTGTTTACATTCTCGAATAGTAATGTGACCGGCGCATTAACTGAGCTATCAATTGAAGGATTGTACTCTCCATCATCATTGTTATCTAAGAACACTTTACCTTTAATACCACTAATACCACTCCAAGCAAAAATCACTCCTTGAGCATGATCGGTTGCACTCGCAAACTGGTAAATTTCCTCCATTTCGTTATCAGTCTTATTCGTTGTTGCAGCAATATTACTATCTGTTAGTAAGAAACTACTTATATAGCTAGAATTTTGAATAGAGACTTTAACTTTATAGTTAACACCTGCAACTAAGTTTTCAAACTTATATTGACCAAGATCATCAATATTTGTGCCTTTACTTATTGCTTCAACACTATCAACCAAATCATTTTCGACAAATAATTCAACTGTATAATGTGGGAACAGTGAATCAATACCAATATCTTGAGCTGTTATTGCGTTACCATCATTGGTATCGATATCAATCACAACTTGACCACTAATGCTTGCTTGACCTTTTAGACCAAAATCAACATTGGTGACTAATGGAGAAGATGCCGCATTCATATCTAGTTTTGTTCCATTTGGAACATCAGTAGCAGATATACCTTGTGGTTTAACCACATAGCTATAACTATAGCCTGAACCTGCTACTGGTTGAACAGTAATAATCCATTCACCTTCTGCAATATTATTGATCTCATATTGACCGTTAGCATCACTCACAGCGGTTAGAAGAATATTAGGATTATTCGCATCCCTTGCTTCAACGGTAACACCCGCTAAAGTAGTATGATATGTCTGATGTATACCTTTTCCTGAGTAATCTTTATAAATTTTACCTTTTAACGCTTTTTGACTCTTATAGCCATAATCAATATTGTCAACTTGTTGATTAACACCCGCTACCACTAACATATCATGATTACTTGCATTTCCACCATTAACCATGGCTGGACTGAAACTGATTTGATATCCAGACTGCAATAAGGTGCTATCATCAACGCTCACTTCATATTGATTATATGCCGTTAAATTATCAAACTGGTAATGACCATTGTTATCCGTTGTCGTTCTGATTTCAGGCGCACCACTTAAGCCATTACTTTTGAGGGTAACAGGAATACCATTTAAAGGTCTATCAATAGCTGCCGCATGGTAATTCAAACTAGCATTATCATTGATATCCATATCGACAACCACTCGCCCAGCAATTTTAGCACTACCCTTCAAGCCATAGTCGATAGTTTTACCTGCGGTATCTGTGGCAGAAATGGTTAGTTTCAACTCGCCAGGATTGACCTGATCAATGGATGAATAATTAACAGCATAATTGACGTAACTATAATTCCAATCTTGAGGATAACCCGTAATTTTAACAATCCATACACCCGACGTTAGATTGTTTATTGCATAACTTCCATCAGCGAGTGAAACGCTCGAAACTTTTGCGTTATTACTTTGATTGATGGCGCTCACCTCAACCCCAGATAATGTAGGATAATTAGCATTATGAACAGAATTACCCATAATATCTTGATAGATATGACCACTGATACCTATATTACCTTTATAACCAAAATCATTATTGACTTTTTGATCGTTGTCCGCCGAAACAACTATCGTAGCAATATCGAATGCATTATTCGTCGATGCCTTACCTGTCGGACTAAAGCTAATGACATAACCACTTAAAGCGTTTGTAGGGTCAGTCACTCGAATTCGATAATTACCACTCGATAAACCATTAAATTCAAAATAGCCATTACTGCCAGTGTTCGTTTGTTTATAGATAACAGTATCATTAGTTGGATCAATTAGGTTTATGGTTAAATTAGCAATACCGGTATCACCTTGTGACAATTGTTCATCGACATCGTTGTCCAGAACAACCATACCTGTAATTATGCTTTGACCTTTCATACCTAGATCAAGTTTGATCTCTTGACCGGTATTTGAATCAACCTGATAACTAATACTATTAGTACTGTTCCCACTTGAACTTACTGATTTTTCAACAAAATAGCTATAAACTAAACTTGAACGTGTTGGATGTGAAACAGAAACTGTCCATTTACCTTCTGTTATATTGTTAAATAAGAAGTTGCCATCGCTACCAACCGTTTGGGTATAAGTCACTTTTTTGTTATTAAACTCACCTTCAATTTTTACAACAGCACCCTCTAATTTTGTATGGAATGTTTGATAAGAACCATTTCCGCTTGCGTCCAAATAAACTGTTCCTGATAAGTTGCGTTTAATTTGATAACCGAAAGCACGTTTTTCTGGATTAAGTTCATACCGACTGTCATTCGGACCATTAATATCAAACGTTGCTATCGCCGATGGCGTTGCTGGATTTCCGGGACTAAAGACAAGTTTATAATCATTATGATTTACTGTGCTTGTAATTTCATAATTATGTTGACTTAATCCGTCTATTTCAAAAGCACCTGTAGATGGGTCAACCGGTATATCTTTAGGTGTGAAGCCCGATTTATTGTTTGCTGAATTTAAGGTTATTACTGGGGTTATTGGTGTAGATAGCTGTCCAAATGCCATATCGTTTTGACTATATTGATCATCGTTATCTCTGTCAATAACCACATAACCTGTGATTTTACTGCTACCGCGATAACCGATATCGATATTGTCAATTGAAGGTTGATTGACAGTTAAGTTAATATCTAATGACAAACTATTATTCTGCCCAACAATCGTTCTGTTATTCATTGAAGTATAATTTAAAGCATAATTATTCCAATCTGCCACAGTTTGTGAGTTATCAGCAGAAAGAACCCATTGACCTGGTGACATATTTTCGAATTTAAAATTTCCTGAACTGTCAGTTATTACCGAAAATGTTGCTTGATTATTAGTCGCATTAGAATTTGGGCTTGGCACTTTTGTCAAATTAAGTTTGACCCCAGCAAAGCTGGTATCAACATCTGTTTTACTTTGACTATTATCCACATCAATCGTTACTTGTCCTGCGATAATACCGTCATAATTAAATCCAGTACTACTACTGAAATCATCATTAGTTAGCGGCATAAAATCAATGATATTTTTATTATTTGCTATCTCTGATGCAGGAATAAGTTTAGCGCCATCTGGTGTAATGACTTCTACTTGATAATAATAATTTATAGGTAGTTTTTCGAAAAGATATTGGCCATTTTTCGATGGATTACCATTTAAAGAAATATTATCCGTATCAATTGTTTTAAGGGTTTTATATTGATTTGAGCCTGGAACCTTATAATTCAGATTCACCTTCACACCATTAGTAAGCTCATCAACCGTTTTGATTTTATTGTTATTGAAATCAATCCAGACATCACCACCAATTTTTTGCTTACCTAAAACAAGATAATGATTATCAAGTGATCCTTCTAAAGGTAATCCACTGACAGGAATAACGATATTTTGTGCTTGATTGCCTGATTTACTTTGTTTGAAATCATAGTCACTAATCGAATTCATTATGATTTTAACAGAGTAATTAACACCCGTTCCGTATAAAAGATTAGCAAAATGGTAATGACCATTGTTGGTTTTTTGAGTCATCAATGGCTGTCCACTGGCATTTAATCCTGAATACAATTCAACAGTTGCCTGTACCGAGCCATCAAGTGGATGCGCAAATTGATTTGTATGATTCAAATCTTGGTTAGAATCGTTGAAATCGATATACACATTACCTTGAATTCCGTCATAGCTAGCCTGATTATAATAGAATATTTTACCGTCAATACCTCGATTATTGATAATGATATTTGATATGGTATCAATCGGTTGCACTGAGTTTTCGCTATTCCCAACAATAACATAGTTTTGTGGGGCTAAAATAACACTGACTTTATAGTTACCATCTGGCAAATTATAAAAATGATATTCTCCATTTGCATCACTATACTGGCGAACCATTTCTTTATTCGTCGAAGCATCGTATAAACTGAGTAATACCCCACCTAATGGCTCACCTGTTGCAGCAGCAGGATCACCAATTAATGTTTTGCCCGAAATACCACTATTTGTTGCGGTAGTGCTGGTTATACCTGCCGATGGATTAGCATTTGTTTTCCCTGCTAATAAGAAGTATTTACCTTTCTGACTACCACCTTTAGTATTAAAAGATATCGGATTTAAAGTTTTGTTCGTATTGTTATCTGCATTCGCTATCACGCCATAACCGCTCGGTGGTTCAATTTCAACGGTATAAAGGCTAGCTTTCGAATCATCTTTACTCAAACTAAAACTATAATAACCAATTTCATTGGTTTTAAGCGTACTAAATGGCGTACCTGTTGCGTCACTTCCTTTATATAAATTGATAGTTACATTTGAAACAGGAACATCACCCGTTCTATTGAAACTGATATCAGGTCGACCATTATTATTGATATCGATCATGACATAACCCGATATCGACGCATCCCCTTCTTTTTTATAAATGAAGTCTAAACCACCACCTGATAAAATTGGCGTCGATGCAGTGATTTGAACATCGTTCACGGTATCAGAAGGACTTTTCAATTCATAACGTTTATCTAAGCCTGTATCCGTGACTTTTATCGTGTAATTATCATTTAAAAGATGACTGAAACGATATTTACCGTTATTGTCCGTTTTGGTATAAGAATATAATTTATTACTGCCTTTACGATAAATTTCGACACGTACACCTGTAATTGGCACGTCACCTTTAGACGCATCAAAACTACCATTATCATCATAATCGTAATAAAGCTGACCGCTAATTTCTGTATTATTATTGGCTCTAATTAACCAATATTGATTTGGTACTCCTCTTGGTAATAAATAAACCTGCATATATTCCAAATTTGTTTTTATTTCATTTGGAAGATAAGTTTTTTCTGTTTTAGATGCGCTGCTATTACCAACTAATTTGAAAGCACTATGATCCAATCCATTTAATCGCAATAACATACTTGTCAGATATAAATTATTATACCGAGTTGAGTTTTGTTTATTATAAACAAATCGCCCATTTTGTTTTACTTTGTTATCAACAAAATCAGGATCAGCGAGGATTGAATCTATACTTTTCGTTCTATCATAGTAATTAGGATAAATTCTTGGTGTAAAGACCCCTTCTACAGATAAATCTGAAAGGTTATACCGTTGTAATTCATCTGATGTTAATAAAACCGATTGCTCATTTTTTTCAGTTGATCCAGTGATGTCTAAATAAATATTACCTGACAAGGCTTCAGTGAGCCCTGAAGGCGCTATCGTTGCTTGCATAAACCATTGATTATTATCATCCATATTTGCTAATGTGCCATCAGCTAATACTTCAAAATTTACTGTACCAGGAGGTGAAGAAGGATCCTTATCGGCAATATCTAAATATTTAGTTTTATCTGCTTGATGAACAATACGGTATTTGCCTTCTGGTAATGATTTAAGATTGATTGTTCGATAGTAATCACCAATAACACTCCATTTTTCATAATTACTTCCATTCCAGAAATAGAGATCAAAATATCCATCGCCTTTCTCAAGTGTTTGTTCACCTGCATAGTCCATATCGCCATTGAGATCATTAACCGGTGCCCCCGAAAATTGTCCTTTTCCTTGCATTAGAAAGTTTTTCGTCATCGGGACATCTAGTTGTTTAAATTGTACTTTATAACTTGGCGCTAACTCTTTAGCGGTATTTGTGACAGCCGTTGTACCTGAATAGATAGCTTTAACGATGTAAGTCACATCTCGATTAATACCATCTTGTTGCCCTTGAAAACTATATTCACCCTTAGCATTGGTTAGTTTTTTGCCAATAAAATTACTTCCGTTTTCAGTACAATCATTAGTACCGTCATCTTCACAAAGTAAAACGACAGCATTTTTCAATGGTAAGTCATTAGCATTGTACATTTGCCCTGTTTGTATCTCACCATCGCCTAACCATGTATCTAAAAATACTGAACCACGAAGAACATCTTCGTTAATTTTCAATTTATACCAGATATTAGTATCACTGTTATATCTGTTACCACCACTCGCATTAACAACAATGCTTGATATCGTTTTTTTGTTATCATTAGGATCGACACTCGAACCGCTATTCTGATCATTATTTTCGAAATCAACATCACCAGCCTTGATATTACTGTCACCACCATACTCCTGTTTAGCAGTAACACGATACTCTCCATTAGGCAAATTGGTAAAATTGTAATAACCCTTGTTATCTGTTGCAAATTCAGTGATAACTGTCCATTTTCCCGATACTTTGCGTTCCAGAGTAACCCGATTTTGTTTAATTGGTGTATCTTGATTTGGATTGTAAGAGCCTAAAGCCCCTCGATGGCTATTATTTAAATAAACATATCCCGAAATGGTATTGGGTCTTTTTGGTGTAAAATAGATGGTATCTTCCCAAGTTCTATTTGGGGTTACATTAATCGAATATTCGCCATTATATGATTCGGGATAATCCAAATTTTCCGTATCATATTCAACAACAGAATAATAAAACAAACCGGCATGATCGATAGGATAATTTTGTGAGCCTCTTACGCCATAAAACCCTGGTTTTTGATAGCTAACTTCTAATTTATTACCTTGTAAATCGGTTGCTTGAGTAACGCCATCTTCTTCAAAAAAGGCTATTTTAGTATAAGTACTGGCGGTAATCGCTTCAAGCCCATTAATCGTTGAACTCCAGCTCCAGTTCCCATTAGCTGTTTTCAAATAATTAACGACTAATAAATTACCTAAATTTTTACGTATTGGTGAATACCAAAAATTTTGGTTAGTTCTTCTTTCGTCAAGTTTAGGTACGATAATCTCTTTAGCCGCAATGTTAGCTTGTGTACCATTGCTTAATGTGACTTTTCCTTTATGCGTACTTCTTGAATTAGATGAGGTACTGGTTGACTTACCGTCTGTGTCATTAACAAAAACAGTATTATTTAAATTTATATTTGACTCTGTGACAACAACTTTATAATCTTTGTTTTTTACTAATCCGACAAACTGATAAGCGCCCAAATTTCCGGTAAATTGAGAAGCAATTTTTTCCCAATCGGTTCCATTATGTTGGTAAAGATCAACAGTGGTATTAAGTCCTGTACTGCCTTGAGCCGCAAGCGGAATATTATTGCCCGTTTTACCTGAGTCTGGACCTGCTATAATATATTGCTGAGGTCCTAGTACAAACACATTTCCAGATATACTGGATAAAGATGTATCCTTAGGATCTAATTGAAACAAGAAATTAGGACCACTAGGCACCCCAGTTGAATCGGGTATTGTTAATTGCGCTTTTGCCCTGTTTTTACTATCAGTAGTAAAAGGCGGAGAAGTGACATTTGTTACCTGAATATCATAAGTCGCAACAGCTAGATCTCGAAAGCTGTATTTCCCATCACCACCTGTAATAACTGTATCTGTTCCCATTACTTTGGTTGTTGTACCGGAATAATACAGCTCGACCCTCATGTTTTGTAGACCAGTATCAATATCAGCTTCATAGGTATTGTTGTTATTTCTATCAACCACAACAACACCATCAACAGAATTGATATTACGATGTTTAAGATTAAACTGTCCGCTTTGATCTGAACCTTCCATTTTAAAAGAAATGAGTTTAGCATATTGATGACTATTATCTGGTAGTGTTACATCCCATAATTTATAATTTTGAGTTTTTAAAAAAAGATCAACATCTTCATCAAAATAAGCCTCATATTTAACGTTCAATAATGTGTTTTTTATCTCTATTTCGCCATTATTATCTGTTTTTAATACTATATTATTATCCGTATTGGTTACCATTCCAAACGTTGATTGAGTACGTATTTTTACTGGAATATCTTTAATACCTGCATCTGTTCCATTTTTAACTTTTAGATGAATAGTTCCCCCTTTTCCTTTTAAAAAGAGGTTTTGACCTAATTCACCTGTTGCCCCTCTAACAGTTACGCTTTTGGAAACGTTTTCCCCATTATTGGTTGCTATTTCAACGACATAATTTCCTAGGGTGTTAACTTCAAAGTTATACTGACCATTATCATTTGTTTGTTCACTTGATACTAAGATACCTTGATCGTTTTTTAATGTAACGGATAGACCTTGTAACGGAAAGGTTACATTAGCTGCGGTATCATCGTAGTCTAAAAATACTCTTCCCGCTATTGGAATTGCATTAGCTACCGATACAACTGCTAACGACATAAAGGTGGATAGCAACATCCATTTTAGACATTGCAATATTGCTTTATAACAAAAAACATCAACCCAAGATCTTTTTTTAGCATTCATTTTCGCTGTTGCATTACACTTAATTCGCATTATCTTCTCTCCTGATATGCGTAAATTCTTTTCTTTTCGATTTTCAGCTTTTAGGTCTGATTTTATCTGCACGGGTAAAGGTATTTGACCACTGTTAAATTTTTGCCAACTGTTCATTAGAAACTCCCCACTACATTGACAAACCAACCATGTGAACGGTAGTTCAAGCGTGTTAAGTTGTCGTTATAATCCGTGAAGTTGTAACCCACGCCCATCTTGATGTTGTCGCCAACATTGCGATAAACACTGGTCACTAAACCGTCTTTATGGTCATCTGCCAGATCAGTACGTAACGTTCGACCTTCAACCTGATATTCCCAGTCACCCGTCTTATAATTAATCCTTAGTGCATATAAATCAGCGCCTGATGAATACCAATCGCTTTCACCTTTATAACGTAAATGCCCCTGTCTTTGTGCCGCTTTAAACGCCGTCTCCCAGTTCGCATTCCATTCGTAAACACCTTCTAATGACCATACCCAGCTCTTTTGGTCATACAAACTCGATGTATAACGTTTACCGCTTGATGATGTTGAGTTCACTATCAACTGGTCATCCGGGTCTAATCCATACACATAGGTCATTTTGCCAAAAAGGTTCAGATTATTGATTACTTGAGGTCGGTAGGCAAAACCGATCATTGACTCCGTGTAATTACTTACTACATCACTTGAATCATCTTGATTACCAAACGTTTTGGCAAAATCAAATTGTCCAAGCCAACTTAAGTTTTCATTAACTACCGTTTTGACCCGGTTAGTGGTGACCCATTGTCTTATGCGTTCACTACCTTCATCTATCCGATATTCCAGACGATTGCGTATTTGAAATAAATCATTTTTATAACCATAACCAGCGGCATAAATATCCCGACGAGTTTCATCATTTCCGGTTAAACTGGTGTGATTGCGGTGACGGTTGCTCACACGGCCTATCGAGTAAGACCCCTCTATAAATTGGGCTTCCGTCGGTTTATAACTCACCCCGTAAACATCCGATGTCGTGTGGTCTATGCGGTTAGTTTTAAATTGTCGCTCAGAATATAACTCCATTTGA
>NZ_LZGN01000037.1 GCF_001690185.1 Gilliamella sp. wkB308 | reverse complement strand
AGTAAAGAAATGTATATAGTAAGTAAATAATATTTAATTTATAATAATTATGTAAGGTTGGTTTTGTGAATCTCCCTGACAAAACATCTATTTTAAACGATGAATAGATCAATAAGTTTTAAAACTGACATTCTGTTTTTATGAAAATAAAAAATAGAACGACATGATGTAATGAAAATTACATCATGTTTTTTTTGATTTAATTTTAGGTTAAATATTTTATAGGCTATTAATTTATATGAAAAATCATAAGTTTTCTGTTGTTTATCAAACTATAGCATTAATAACGCTTTCCAGCGCGACTTATGTTAATGCTTTACCATGTAGTATCGCAAATGGTCAAATTAATGCCACTAACTCTTGCGAAACGAATGAGAATAATCTTACTAATATTAATGTTAACGCAGGGGCGACAGTTAGCCATGATACCGCTAGTAGCTTAATTATCAATAATCCTGGGATTGAGTCAAATAGTAACGGAATTAATGTAACTGGTAGCAAAGCAAATTATTTATTGAACACTTCCGATACAACAAAAGATATAACAATCGATATTGGCGACAATAAAAATCAAAGAGGTCGAGGTATTTCTGTTGAAAAAGGTGCCACAGCAACCGTTAAAGCAAATAACGTGACAATCAAATCAAAGGATAAATATACCAACGATTGGAATGCAAACAATGCATTATGGGCAGGCTCTGGCGGTCAATTAACTATTTTTGCTGATAAATTAGATTTATCCGTTGAAAATGCCACAACACCTTATGGAACAATTGGTGTTAACAACGGTAGTATAAAAATTCAAGGTAATCATGGATTGTCAATTGCGACAATTTCTAACACAGGTGCATCAAGTGCCGGCATATGGGCAGAAGGCAAAGGAACGATAGATCTTGATCTTGTTAAAATTAATACTGATTCTTCTCAAGATTATGTCATGGGGATTTATACTAAAAATAAAGGGTCAACCGTCACATTTGCTGGAGGTGAAATTGGTAGCCTTGCTAGTCGTGCCGGTTCAGCGATTCGAACATTGGAACAGTCACAGGTTATAGCCAAAGGTTATGATAAAGGATCTTTAATTATACAGACTAACGGCACGGATTCACGGGGTATTCGAGCAACGGGTGGTTCATCTGTTATTTTAAATAACGACAAACACAGTAATTTTGTCACGCAAATTCATACTACAGGAAGCATTTCTGATGGTATTAACGCTGGTCGTTTAGGAACAATGCATAAGGATGGAAAAATCTTTAAGCATGGCGGTGAAATAGGATCGGAACTCGCGTCTTCAAGCATTGAAACTTATGGAGAAACTCATATAACAACGGATGCGGAGAACTCATATGGTCTTCGCTTAATTGGTGATGGAGCAAGCATAAAAATGCATGGGTTGGATGGACAAGGTCGTAGTACGATTCATTCAGCGACCACAGCAATACGTTTTAATTTTGGCAATGGTTACAGTCTGAATGAAGATGGTTCTTCGGCAAAAGATCTTGCTCAAAATATGATGCTCGAAAATGTAGACATTACCAGTGATGGAAAATCAGGCAAGTTCGAATTGATTAACACCAGTGATAATAACAGTTTTATCTGTAAACTTGGTGGTTGTGACAAAAATGGAAATAATACCTATGCTAGCGGTAATTTAATTCAGGTTGGAGATCACAGCCTTGATGTCGGTATGTTATCGCATATCAACGATAATAATTTAGCTATGACTGTGGCTGATTCAGTAAAAAATGGTGTGCTGGTATTAAAAAATAGTTCGGCAACAGCTGCTGAAAATACCGATCTATTAAATGTTACTTATGGCGGTGGAACGGCTAAAGTGGTTGATAAGGTTTCAAGTAGTTTCAATTTAACATCAAATGCATCGATCTTAAAAGGGAGTATCTTTACGGATAAAACCTTAGACAAAGACAATCAAGCAAGTCAATCTAACATAAGCTTGAATAATCAATCTACATGGTACATTCAACGTGATTCAAATGTGACTAATTTAAATGTCCAAGATAGTGAAATTTACCTTAATCGCTACGACAATTGGAAAGATGAGCAAGGTAAATTACTTGAAAATGCTAACCAGCCTTCAAATTATACTGTATTAGAGACAAATAAATTAACGGGTAATAATAGTCGCTTTTATTTCCAAACGGATATTGTTAACCAAAAAACAGATAAATTAATAATAACCGATAAAGATGGGACGAATGGGCAACATTATGTCATTGTAAAAAATGATGGATCGCAAAGCACGACAGGAACAGAAAAAATTGACATCATTGAAACTAATGGAAATCATGCCGATTTCAAATTAATCAATAAAGTTGAATTAGGTGGTTATGAATATGATATCAGACAAATTACTGATCCTGATTCAGACGATCTTGGTGGTTGGGAGTTATATAGTACAGGTTCAAAACAGAAACCTTCAAAACCATCAAAAACTTCAACGGCTCAAGCAACGCTAAGCTTTGCAAATACTAACTATATGCTTGTTTATATTGATATCCAAACTTTATTACAACGAATAGGAGATTTACGGAATATATCGGATCATCAAGGCGATTTTTGGATGAGAGGCGTAGTTGGTCAATTAAACTCATTTGCATCAGTTGATTACAATGATTATAAAATGAATTATCGGGGGCTACAAAGTGGTATTGATAAACTGGTTTATGAATCTGAAAAGGGTCGATTCTATTTAGGTGGAATGATTGGCTACTATAATGTAGATCAAGATTTTAAACAAGGAAGTGGTTCAGGAAAAAACTATAATGTTGGTCTCTATTCTACTTATATCACCAATAACGATTTTTACTTAGACGGCATTTTCAAATTATCCAAATTAAAAAATCAATTTGATGTTAGAGATAGCCAAGGTAAAAATATTTCGGGTAAAGGGAATACCCACGCACTAAGTTTATCGTTAGAAGCAGGGAAACGTTTTTACCTTTCTGATGAAAAACAAGGGATATATGCAGAACCTCAGTTACAAGTTGTTTATACTCGTAATGGTGCTGATTCAACAAAAGCGAGCAATGCACTCAAAGTTAAATATGATCGCTATAACTCATTGATAGGACGTACAAGCGTCATAATGGGATATGCGATACCGAATATCAAAAATCAAACCAATATTTACTTAAAAACAGGGTATGTTAAAGAGTTTGATGGTGATACTTCTTACCGATTAAATCATATCAAGGAATCTAATCAATATCGTGGACATTGGTTTGAAAATGCACTTGGTATAAACACAACCATACAAAATAATCATCATATCTACAGTGAAGTTGATTTCGCTAAAGGGAATAAGTTTAACAAAAAGCAGATCAACCTAGGTTACCGATACAACTTTTAATAACAATTAAATCCTAACAAACTAACTTTATAAGCTTATTCTTATTGGATAAGCTTTTTTTTATATATACTGTAACTAAATACCCCCTAATTGAAATTTAACGATCAATCAGTTGAACAAATCATTTTTTTAATTACAACTGCAAAGTTATTGTTTTTTGTGCAGTGAAAGTAATATTAACCTTAGGATCTTATTCATGACAATTGAATGTCGCCTTTATCACCAATCCAATAATTATAAAGAAATTCTTGATGTTCGAAACGAAATCAATAATATTGATAACACTATCATTAAACTCTTGGCATATCGATTTAAATAGGTCAAACAAGCCAGTAATTTAAAAAGAAGACATCTGATATTTACGCAAGTGGACGTTTTGAGTGTATGCTTGAAAAACGAGAACAACAAGCTAATGAATTATGATTAAATGATGAAATCATCAAACATTAATACGCTAATCTTGCACAACATTTTATTGAGGAAGCATTGAAAAACGTTAATAATCTAGCAAAATAATCATATCGTAATTTTATCAATGGCAATAGGAAATTAACTCTATTGTATGAAAAACAAATAGTTAATATAAGTAAATTTCAATGCGTTAAAATTTACTTTATCACTCACTTCATCACAAATCTTATCTAAAAACAGCTTGATGCCTATCCTATTTTTCGAAAAAATAACCTGCTTAGCTTAATAGATGAGCTAACCAATTTGGTAATAATTATCAAAGAAATAACAAATTGAAAGTGAAATGAATAATTGTTTATAACCGTTCTAACAAAATCGCTAAACAGCAGTATTGAAGTTGTTTTAAATCTTTAATGGGTAAAAGTATGAAATCTTTTTACAGTATAAAACTAGCCAATTTTCTGAACTTTTTTTCAACGAATTTCTTTTATCATAGTGCAGAAATGCTATTTTTAATCTGGTTCTTTCTATTTTCATTCATATTTTTTTCATTAAAAATCACACAAAATATATATCAATTAGGCATGATTTCAACGACAAGAGATGAAGGGAGGTTTGAACTTTCAGTCGATGGAAAAAAAAGAAAAAAGTTTGCGTTCAAATATATCAATTATGATAACCCTGTCAGCAATATCTTTTTCATCAGGCTATTTGGCGTTGTTTTAAACTATATATCAATTATTTTTTGTTTTATCATTCTATCTAACTTATTAATAAATATTGTTTTTTATTTTTTGGGTTTAGGTAAAATGATTAATTTAAAGTACTATAAATACTATCTTTTTAGTGAATATAATATTTATGGCATTGCATGGATATTTGTTGCATTTGTCGTAGCGGTAACTTGTTATCTGATTATCTATCATAAATATACAAAACAGTTTTTTTCAGAATTAGATAAGAAAGTTAATGAATCAATGATTTCAAATATTAAAAAATCTGATTTAAGAAGCGGTAGTTTATTAGATGTTAAAGATTTAAAATTTAATGAAGTCGATATTTACGATCCATCAGATTATTATCAAGAAGCGAAACAAAAAGATTCGTTATTTCTTGGTATTGATGATGAATCGACTCCCATATTTTATAAAAAAAGTGTATGGAATGAAACTAACGTACAAATAATCGGAAAAATGGGAAGTGGTAAAGGTGTATTAGCAACATCTGTATTTATCCAATGTTATGAAAACTATAATGATTTCAACGTATGGTTCGATCCTAAAAACGACGAATGGGCTTATAGTGTTTTCAAAAATAAATCAAAGAAAGATCAGTTCTTTTATATAGATCTTAATCGAGATGCAGAGCCTCAATTTAATATATTCCAAGATATTACTGTTACAGAACTTAATGAATTATTTGTAGCCGGTTTCGGACTTGGCAGAACAGGAACAAATGCTGACTTTTATAAAATTGGTGATAGAAAAGTATGTCGTGAATTGGCTAATCAGTTTGAGGATGAACCAGATAATATCAACATCAACACGATTATGGAAAAATGGAATAAACTACCTAATGAACTAAAACAGCAAGGTTCAAGTTTTTTCGGTCAGCTTGAAGAATTATCTGAATTAAAGTGTATTCAAACTGATAAAGGAATTAACTTAAAAGACATTATATCTGGCAATAAACCCGGCATGTTATATATAACAGGATCGTTAAGAGATGAAAATGTTGTTATGTTACAAAAAATGTTGCTATTGAGAATAACGCAGATCATCGAAAAAAGGGACAGAAAACAAGATTTAACACACATTAATATTATGCTTGATGAAGTTCGATATATTTTATCTAAAAACACGTTAGAAATGATGGGAACAATACGAGATAAAAAAGCAAATATTATCTATACTCACCAATCGTTAGGTGATTTAGTTGGGGCAAGCCAAGATCTTGATCCTGCATCGACCAAAAATATCATGCTCGACAATGTTGGACTAAGATGGATATATAAACTTGATATAAAAGATAGTGCGGAATGGGCAAGTAATTTAACTTCAGAAACGCTAAAAGATGTAGAAAGAAGAACTTTAAGCTTAAATGATGCAAACGTAGAAATGGCAAGCAAAGAAACAACCATCTTTAAACAAAAAGCCAATTATATTGAAACGAGTGTTATACAGAATTTACCAAAACGCTGTGGCTTGATTATCGGATTAGAAGGCTTGCCTAAGTTAGCTTACAGTAGCCCAATAATCGTATCTAAATTAGATAAAGTATTACAGATAGCACCTAGATTGGAACTTACCTACAAACAAACAACACCAAAAAATAAGGTTGAAAAACAACCAGTCAAAAAACAGAAAAAAAATGAGACCACTGTCGATAAAGAATTACTTAATCAAACTACAGGATTAGAAGATTTTTTAGCATCCAAACTTAAAAAAGATAAAAACCTATCTGATGAAATAATGATTGACATCGAAAGTAATCCTACCGCTCAACCAACGATTATAAATCATGAAGTGATTAAAGATTAACAATTTATGATAACGATTTCAAAAAAACATAAGGGTAACGTACGTACTAAAAAATTTTTACGTTTTAATAACTATAGAGAAAAGCTTATTCTGCCTCGTTTTTGGTTATCTTTTTCAAAAAAAAATCGTTATATTTCGTAAAGATAATAATTAACAAACAACAATTATAATTACAAAATTTACTAAATTAGAACTGAAAATATTGAAAATAGCTATTATAGTACGACCCATCTTTACAAATTCGTTTCAATTAGCGATTTGTGCGATTTTAAAAATAAATTAATAAAAATCATATAACTATAAACAAAAAATAAAATAATAAAAAAATTACAATAATTTGTAATCGTATATCATTATATTAGGAATAGAAGGAAATGAGGAAGTGGAGTTAGTTACGCTTTTAACAGCTTGTGCTTTAAATGTAAGTTCTGATTTATTAGAACCATTAATTCAATTAGAAAGCGGTTATAACCCTTATGCTATAGGTGTTGTGGGCGCTTCTGTTCCTCAACCTACTTCTTTAAATGATTTTTGGCACACTATTAATGATTTAGAAAAAAGAAACAAAAATTATTCGGTAGGTCTTGCTCAAATCAACATCAAAAATCTTCATCGATTTAATATTCCTGTTCTTGACGCGGTAGAGCCTTGTAACAACATCAAATTATCAAGTGTCATATTGAAAGATTGTTACTCAAATTATCAAGATATAGGGAAAGCATTGAGCTGTTATTACAGTGGCAATGATAAAACTGGTTTTAAACGTGATTTTAATAATAGTTATGTTGAACGATTTTTAACATCTTACGCTAATAAGCAAGAAAATGTTGTCATCAATTTTGATTATGACCAATTTTATCAACTCAAAAATCAAGTTGAAAATTATCATCACAATCAACCATCAACACAAATTGCCAGATCATCAAATGTTAAAAATACTAATCAAGTAAAAAATTTTTCTAATCACAAGAAAAAAGAATCGTTTTTGAAAAAAACGATAAATATGAACTAATGGAGATAAAAATGAAATTAATTAAAAAGTTATTTTGGTTGTCAATCGGGATTTTGATTACTAACCCAAGTTTTGCAGCAGGACTATCCAAAACCACCGGTGGTATGAAAGATTTGCAAACTTCGATACATGCCATTGTTGGGGTTGTATTTCTTATAACTGGTCTACTTGTTGGTGTTATAGTTTGGCGGGGCACAAAAACATGGGAAGAGTGCTCTAAATGGGTTATTGGGGTTGCATTTGCAGGAGGAGCGGCAGAATTAATTGGTATTTTCTTTTAAAAATAAAAGTGTCATATAAATGGAAAAAGATATTTTATACAAGGCATTAACCAGACCCGCACTAGTGTTGGGATTACCGTTACAGTTAATCATATTTATCGCTTGGATAACTGTAATGCTATGTATGTTTATTTCATACTTTTTTGTCGGTTTAGGTATTTTCCTTTTTATTACCTGTGTTGCTTTAAATAAAAAGGATGAAATGTTTTTTTCTATATTGGGAAAGAAATTATTGGTTTCAAGCGGAACGACCAGTTTGTCACAAAGTAAAAAGCTATATGGCAATAATATAGATTATGTAACATCATCGTCTTATCGGGCAATAAAAGTGGATAATAATATTAATTTAAAACATTTTTCAACTATCGAAAAAAACATACCTTACTCAAGTCATATCGATAATCACATTATTATTAACAAAAATGGTGATTTAGTGGCGACATGGGAAGTAAAAGGTATTTCCTTTGAAACAAAAGGCGATGATGAACTTGATATCAGAAAAAATGAACTTGATAATTTTATTCGCTCATTTTCAAATGAAAATATAGCAATATATGTAAATGTCATCAAAAAAAATACAGATATCAAAATAGGCGGTGATTTTACAGGGTTTTGGTTTGCTGAAGAAAATAATAATCGATATCTCGATTACCTAAAAAGTCAGCAAAATAAAGAGACTTTTATTTATGTTTCTTTGGTGATGAAAGGCGCGGATTTACAAGATAAAGCAGATAGCTTCATTACCAGTATAATTACAAAATTGATAGGGAAAAAATCGATTAATGTCAAAGAAAAACAAGATTTCATTGATAATAACTTATTGCAAATGAAAGATCTTTGCTTCAGATTTGATAAAGGATTATCTGAATTTGGCTCAAGGCGATTAGGGTTATATAGCAAAAATGACTATGTTTATTCAGAGTTGATTGAATTATATAACTTAATATTAAGCGGTATTGATCGACCGATAATAATCGAACCGACAAGGTTATCCAACCTATTAGCCTCGTCTGATTATTATTTTGGTGAACAGACAGTTATCGCAAAGTCAAATAATCAAACTAAATACATAAAATGTGTTGAAATAAAAACTTATTCCAACGAAACCAATCAAGGTATCTTTGATTTTCTTCTCGCTTTACCGATAGATATTTGTATAACGCAATCCTTTTCTATTTTATCAGCCAAAAAAGGAGTGGATTTAATAAAAAGGAAGAAAAATCAATTTGAATCATCAAACGATGATGGTGTGTCTCAAGTTATGACTCTTAATTTATTTATTGATGATTTAGCAAGTGGCAATATTTCAATTGGAGAATACCATTTTAACGTATTTATTCGTGCCGATACGTTTGAGCAAGTCCAAAACCAATCAAAAGAAATTATACAATCGCTAAATAATAAAGGGTTTATTGCACAAGATAGCACAATATCATTAAAACCTAATTTCTTTGCGCAGTTGCCTTCAAATTTTAAATATCGAACACGCGTCGTTGAAATCACCAGTAAAAATTTTGCAGGAACAACAGGATTACACAATTTTTTAGCTGGCAAACGAATCGGCAATTGTTGGGGAGATGCGTTAACGGTATTACAAACTAGAGGCGGGCAACCCTATTATTTCAATATTCATGAAGAAAACGCATTTACTAATGATTTAGGTAAAGATCTAGTCGGAAATTTCATGATCATTGGTGGAACAGGCGCCGGTAAAACGGTTCTTGCATCCTGGATATTGGAACAAAGTTTAAAATTTAATAGTCCAACATCGTTTAAAACCAATGTATTAGAACAAACCAAAAAATTTAGATTTATCTATTTTGATAAAGATAGGGCTGTTCAGATGCATATATTAGCCTTAGGCGGAAAATACATTAGTCTCAGAAAAGGTTTCAATACCAATTTAAATCCTTTTGCGCTTGAAAGTACGCAAGAAAACATTAATTTTTTAGTTTCATTTATTAAACTACTTTGCTCATTAGACGGTGGTCCTGTATCTGTATTACAAGATAAAGAGATATATAGAGCCGTTAATCAAGTCATGTCTCGAGAAAGAAGCAAAAGAAGTTTTGGTATTTCATTATTACTTCAAACATTGGACATAGAACAGGCAGAGGATAAACGAGAAAAATCAATTCATGAAAGACTGCAAAAATGGAGCCGAAATGGTTTTTTAGGTTGGGTATTTGATAATGAAATAGATGATCTTGATATCGAAAAATACAATACTTTTGGCATTGATGGCACAGAGTTTTTAGATGATAAGGAAATTTTAGATCCGTTAATGTTTTACATTCTCCACAAAATAAAATTGTTATTGAATGGTCAACGGATTGGTGTTTTTATCGACGAAATACAAAAATATGCAGAATGTCCTACGGTTGACAACATGATCGACGATCTGTTTAGGGTTATCCGTAAACTACAAGGATTTATTGGCGGTGCAACGCAAGATCTGACTTCGATCGAACATACCAAAACATACAAGGTACTACTAACACAGACAGAAACTAAAATAGTTATGCCAGAAAAAGTATATCGGGAAGATTATTTTATTGAACGTCTAAAATTTACTGAAAAAGAGTTTCAATTGCTAAAGACTTTGAAAAAAGCAGATAGAGAATTTTTAGTGAAAAAAACCAGTGTCGATACCGGAAAACCTGAAAGTATCGTTTGTCGATTAAATTTAGGTTGTCTAGGTGAGAATTTACGTATATTGAGCATTGGTTCATCAGAACGAGCAGTCGCCGATAAACTAATAGCAGAAACAGATGACCCTCAAATTTGGATTAAAAAATTAGGTCATTTATTACAAGCTGAAAATATAAATCAATAAAGGGAGAGAAAACAATGAAAAAAACAAAATTATTAATGTTAAGTTTATGCTTTATATCTTATAACGCATTATCTGCAGGTGTTCCTGTATTTGATGGCGCAGCCAGTATAAGAGCACTCAATGAGTGGCAAGAAAAACTACAACAATGGCAATCAACAAACAGCTTTCATAATAGTAATCTTACTTTAGGTCAGGAACAACTGGGTACTTTAAGAGGTATTAAAGATCAAGTTCGAAATTTTAATGTTAAAAGCTTACTTAAGGATATTAATGCCATTGATAAAATTATGCCTGACTATAATGCAATAATTAGCGGAAACTTTTCACAAGAATCTAATGCATTAGCAGCAAAATTAGATATTAATGGTCGATGTGTAAATAATATTAAAGAGCTGATTAATCTTTGTAAATCGGAAAATTTGAACTTAGCGGCTAACTATATTGCAATGGAAAAAGTCAATGAACAAATAAATGTCATTTCAGAAAAAATAGGAAAACTAGCCGATGAAGTCGCAAAATCTGATGATATTAAAAACAGTACAGATATCAATAATGAAATCACAGTATTTAACAATCAATTAGCATTATTGGAACGAAAACTATCACTTACACAAAAACAATATGAATCTAATCAAGAATTGATAAATAAGCAAAGAGAGCAAATTATCGATGAAATAGAATTACGACCGACAACACCAACATTTCAGTTCTTTCAGGATGAGTTAGATAGAAACAATCGTAATACTGTTAGTTTTGATGGTTTTTAAAAAGGTTTAAAAAAATAATTAGGTCTTCTTCAATTATTTAGCTTATTTGCATTGTTAACAATACATATATTGATAATATTTTAAGATTTTTGGGGAATGCCTAATAGGCTAATATTACATTATAAAATAGTCTTATAGGGTTGGAGAAAATTTAAAATGGCAGGAGTATTTACTACACTTCAGAAGTTTGTTGATAAGTCGCTCGCAGCAGTTACCGCCCCCAAAATTACGGATTTTGTGAGTGCAATCAGTGAAATATTCGGAAGTATCATGTTGTTATGGGTAACCTATAAAAGTATTGAAATTGCGCTGGGGAGTAGGCCTTTCAGGCTTGGAGAACACATTCATAAAATATTAATAATCTCTATTGTAACGAGTATTGCTTTTGATGCTGATGGGTGGATAAAAACAGTTATAGATATAGTAAAAGAAGTTAAAGGTGCATTAGTTGAAAAGGGAGGAGCAATAGCACAACTAGATAGTCAAACAGATAAGTTTAACAGAACTATTGAACCGATCATTAAAAAAGCATTTATATTTGATCGTCCCTTTGTTGCATTATCTTTATGGGCATGTTTCTTTATTATGTCTGGAAGTTGTCTTTTTGCATTATTAACATCTGAAATTATTTTGGCGTTTGCTTTGCTCTTTACTCCACTGGCAATTTTGTCGTTATCATTTGAAAATACCAAAAAAGTGTTTGAAGGATGGCTGACTGCAGTAGTCGGGGCTATAATTACAATGGTATTATCTGGATTGATGATGTCATTAATGTCAGGATTTTTAAAAACACTTTGTGATGCCATAGGTAGGTTTCCCCTATCATACAGAGTAATGTGTGCTGCATGTTTATTCTTTGCCATTTTCTTTTATTATGTTATGTCAGAAGTAAAAAAGTTAGCTCAAGCATTAACTGGGTTTACATGCGGTTCAATTCTGAATGCATGGAATGGAGTTGTTAACACAGCTAACACTGCAGCCAAGGTAGCCGCATTATGATTCAAAAAATAATTAAACATGGTAAAAAAATGAAAATAATTATAATTTCTCTATTGTTGTTAACGTTAGTAGTAGGCTGTGTTAAAAGAAAAAATACTGTTCCTCTTGAAAATAACCAATTACAAGCGGTGAATAGTGACATTATTACTTATCAACTAATAGAAAATATAAAGGCGCAGTAAATGTCAGACAAAAAAAGGATACAAGTTATAGATGAACTTACAAAAGAAAGTCTAACTTTCGAAAAAAATATTATCCAGAATCAGGAAAAATCCAAAAAATTAGCATGGATAGTAGCAAGTATTTTTATCTTATATTCGCTAGTGTTAACGGGGTCATTTGCATTTTTATTACCATTGAAAGAGACTCAACCCTATGTTATTCGAGTCGATAGCAATACAGGCTATACTGATATTATTCCATCCTTAACGGATCAATCCTTTACCCCTGATGAAGCACTCGATCGATTTTGGATAGCTCATTATATTGAATTACGTGAAAAATATGTTTATGAAACTCTTCAACAAGATTATGAAAGAGTGCAATTATATGGATCAGCAAATGTTAATCGGCAGTATATCGGCTTATTTAATGCAGATAATGCGCCGTATAAATTGTATGGGGATGGTTATGCTATTGAAGTAAAAATTTTGTCTATAAATTTGGGAGTAAGTGAAGGAGAGACTAACACGAAGACTGCAATTGCACGGGCAGAATTGACAAGGGTAAACTTAGCTAACAATGAAAGAGTGAGCAAAAGAATCTTTGCTACCATAGCATATGACTATAAACCAAATTTATCACTAGCGTTAAATCATAGAACATCCAATCCGTTAGGATTTCAAATATTATCTTACACCGTCGATACAGAAAATAGGTAATTTTAATGAAAAAGCTGATTACATTTTTAATAGTATTAATCACGTTTAATGCATATTCCGAAACCGATCCCCCAAAATCTAATTTTGATTATCGTGTTCGAGAGCTTGACTATAATAATGATGATGTAACTAAAATCATTGCAGTAGACGGTTACACCACAACCATAAAATTTTCAGATAATGAAAACATACAATATGTAACTACAGGTTTTGAAGAGGGTTGGCAACATAAAATACAAAATAATTATTTAATCATAATGCCCAAACCTATCGACAATGGGGAAGGGACATTTTATAAACCATCATCACCAGATTGGAATACCAATTTAATTGTGATTACCGATAAAAGGGAATACTCATTCCAATTAATGATAGATGAAAAACAAGATAATAACTCTTTTATTGTACGCTTTAATTATCCGAAGGATAGAGCCTTAGCCATAAAAAATGAAAATATAAGAAAAGCAAAAATATATCAAGAAGAGAAAAACAAACAACTTATAACAAAATCATTAGGCAAGTTAAGTACACCTGTGAACTGGAATTATTACAAATCTGTTAATAAAGGAAGTGAAAGTATTGTACCGGATTTTGTTTATGATGATGGCATACTAACCTTTTTAGGGTTTTCCAATGAAAAAGAGATCCCAAGCGTATTTTTAGTGAATAAAAATAGATCAGAAGAAATGCTCACCTACAATATGCGAGCCGATGTATTAAATAATTACCGAACGTTAGTGGTTCATAAAGTGGCAGAAAAATTAATTTTAAGAAATGGTAACAAGGTTGTTGGGATTTTTAATCAGTCTTACGGAACCTATAAACCTGAATATAAAACAACAATAAGCGATAATGTAATCAGAGTGATCAACCAGTAAGGATAGAAAATGAGTGTCAATCAAAATAATATGGAGTCAAATGAAGAAAATTTGAAATCGAATATCGCTGATGAATTGAAAAATGAGAAAAAATCAAAAGGAATATCATTTAAAACAATTTTCATGTTGATGATTGTTATCGCTATTGTGTTATTTATGTTAGCAAAGGGAATCTTATCGCTCAAAACATCATTAACAGCAGATAGACATGAAGGAGAACCCGAAATTGTTACTGTTGATAATAGATCATTTAATATTACAAGAAATACTAGAAATCCTGATAATCTTTTACCCCCGAATGATCCAGAAAATGGTGTTGATCCAGAAAATCCAATCCCAAATGAAGTTGAAATAGAGTCAAAACCCATAATTATAAAAGGGCGTTTCGGATTAGCTAAAGGTGATGATAAAGATGCAAAACAACAAGAAACCCAACCAATAGTTCAACCAACACCTCAACAACAAAGTTCTGTCGATAATGAAAAAAACAAACAAGGTACCAAGATTGTTAAGGCGGAAGTATTAAAACTTAACCCTAATTTATCAATTTACAGGGGAACATTTATTAAATGCTCATTAAGAACAGCATTGATTAGCCAAATTAGTGGTGATGTTGGATGCATTATCAGTGATGATGTTTATTCGGCAAATGGTACGACTTTACTCATAGAAAAAGGTTCAATAGTTAATGGAGCCTTCAGACGAGCCAGTGTTAATCAAGGTGACGATAGAGTGTTTGTTTTATGGGAAGAGATCAGAACACCCAATAATTTAATAATAAGAATTGATTCAGGGGCGAGTGATGTATTAGGTGGTCAAGGTATTAGTGGTTGGGTTGATAATCATTTTTGGACTCGTTTTGGTAATGCTGTGTTAGTTTCTTTGATGAGTGATCTGTCAAGTGCTGCTGCATCACGATTACAAAAAGAACACACTTTTACTGATTTAAATAATACCACTCAAGGTGGAACGGATGTTGCTAAATCGATAATTGAGAAAAATGTTGATATTCCACCAACAATATATCGTAATCATGGTGATAGTGTTGGTATTTACACTAACCAAGATATTGATTTTAGCGATGTTTATAAATTAGAGTACAGAAAATGATGAATACTATTTTTTGGGAAAATACAGAAGTACTATTTGGAAAATACCTATCAGATCCGAAAATAAAAGAAATTTGTGTCAATCCTGATGGTGCATTGTGGGTTGAAACAACTGACGATGAATGGATAAAAAAAGAATCGATTGAAAACGATATAAAAAAACCAGGTTCACTTTTACAATCTTTTGCGACGACCGCGGCAAATTACAATAATACAAAATTAGGTGAAACTAACCCCTTTTTAAGTGGGACATTAATCAGTGGTGAAAGAATACAATTAGTTTATGCACCCGCATCTAAAAACTTAATTGTAGATATCCGAAAAAATCATAAAACCAATGTCCCGTATCAAAAGTATGTTGAACAAGGTTTATTTAATGATATCAAAGCATTTGGTGATAAAAGTAGAGATGATGAAGAGTTAAAAGAACTTTATCTTAGCAGAAATTTCGTCGATTTTATAAAAAAAGCCGTAGCTGTGGGTAAAAACATCATTTTTTGTGGTGAAACAGGATCGGGAAAAACGACCTTCATGAAAAGCTTAATGGAGTTTATACCATTAAATGCACGGTTAATATCTATCGAAGATACAGAAGAATTAGCCTTTTTTAATCATGGTAACTATGCCCAACTTTTCTATGATAGCCAATACAAAGAAGAAGATCCGGTAACGCCATCAAAATTACTAAAAGCATGTTTACGATTAAAACCAACCAGAATTCTACTGGCTGAAATACGAGATCAAGTCGCCTTAGATCTCATCAAAGTAATTGGTAGTGGCCACAATGGAACACTATGTTCTTATCATTCACCTACAGTTGAAATGACTTTTCAAAAAATGGTGACTAATGTAATGGAAAATCCTAAAGCCGTGGGATTAAGTGATAAAACTGTTGCTAAAATGATAGGGTTATCAATTGATGTAGTCATTCAAATGTCAGCTTTTTCTGGTTCAAGAAAAATTACAGAAGTCTATTTTAAGGATGTTGATTATGAAAAGTTATTTAATTAAAGGGTTATTAATTATATTAATAGGATACCTAACAGGTTGTTCAAATCCACCTAAACCACCTAAATTGAATAGTGACAACTATAAATCTGTATATCAAGATCAACTATTTCGATATCCGACAAGTCGACTGTCACCTAATGAACAAATTATAAAGGACTTTAAAGATAAATCAGTGATTTATACTGTAGTAGGCGAGCCAATTAAAGAGTCAGACAAAATAACTGTCATTTTTTTAGCAACTCATGCCGATTCAATAAAAATAATTGGCAACAAAAAAAATATTTATCTCTATGAAAATTATTTCAGAAAAATAGGGATTAAATGCCAATTTGTAACAGAAGAAATGGTTGATAAAAATGAATTTGTCACATTTATATTTTCAGGAAAACAGGGGGATAAGATTGTAAAATCAAAATAAAATTTAAAACATATGTTATTAAAAAATAACATGGGAATAGGAAAACAATAAAATAATAAAACTAAATAAAACCAGCGATAACATCTAAAAATAACGAATAATAAGCGTATTAAAAGATGTTATTCAATGAACAAAACAATGAAACACAAATGTATATCAAAAAACAAAATTGATAACATTCAATTACTATAAAAGCAGGTAATATTATGAAAAAAATGAACTATTTCAAGACAATTATCATATTGACTGCTTTTTTTTCATTAAACAGTTTTGCTGATGAAAAAGAAGACTTAGATAGATACCGGTTTGAATATAAAACAATTATGTCAAAAGAACATATATCGCCAACAGATCAGCTCAAAGCTAGCGATCTAAAAGAGAAAATACAACTCATTGAAAAAAACAACCCATCTTTAAAAGAAGATGACAAAAGTATAATCGATAGGCTTGCCGAAACTAAAGAATCAACAATAGTTACAAGCTCAAGTCCTGCTAACACAAACGATATAGACTATCGCGAAAACGTGGGAATATCAGATAACCTGACTCATTTTACTAATGACAAAAAAAATCGATTTAATATAAACCAAAAAGATCTTTCTAATGACCAAGCAATAGCTTGTGGTGTTATTTTATGTTTATCTTCAGTAACACGGCCGAGTGAATGTACATCTTATCTTAAAAAATTCTTTTCAATAAAAGTAATTACCAGAGGGATTTTCAATTGGACAAAAACGCTAACAGCAAGAAAATCTTTTTTAGCAATGTGTCCGGTTGATAATGATGACCAAAATTTAAATAACCTAGTCAACGATATTATTCCAAACCAAAAAACAGATTGTACAGCTGACGAATTAAACAACTTGCAAGATAAAAAAGGGGATAGTATAAGAACCATTGCAAAATTACCAGATTACTGTGAAGCATTAGCCAACCATGCCTATTCTGATATCAAACTACCTACTTATCATTGTGATGGAACCTATTACTCAAACAAAGATTGGCGACGAGGTTACAGTGCGATAATAATTAGAGGAAAAAATCCGAAAAAAGAATATGATGCATGGAAAAGTCAAGGAAATAAAGGGCATATGGAAAAAATAAATTTTGGTTATGGTTATTTTAAACATTACCCAATTACCAAAAAATGTTGGAAAGATGAAAATTAAGCTAAATTTTAAATGATTTCTGACATGAAAATATAAACAGCAAACTATCAATTTGAACAACCAAAAGTTGATAATGACTGTTAACGAAAACTAAAAAGTTAATCCTTATCACTAAGGATTAACTTTGTTGGTTAAAATAACAGTGAAATTTATTATTAATGGTATCAAACATTCAATTAACAATCTTTTTTACACACAAAATATCTTCTATTGTATAAAACAATATCGTAACTGATTTTAGTTGCTTCTTATATGCATAAAAACACGTATGACCAGCAATGGGTAGTTTAAACGCTATTATGAAAAGTTTTACATAAAATAAATTTTAAAACCATAATCCTAAAATCTCCTACGAATCCTATCGCTAAAAGAAATTAAACAATTAATACATACTTCCTTTTTACCTATTTTGATCAGTAAACAGATAATTATTAAAAAATACGTCAAAATGAATAAGTACCGTAATCGAATAAAATTTTATCCTAGATAAACCCCAATTTTTTAGAATAAAAGTCTGATTTTTCATTGAGTAAAACAATTATCGCTGTTGGTCTATGTATTTGTTGTCTGAGTTTTTCTAAACTCGTTTGATCAAGTTGAGGGATCTGATTTTTAATTTTTTCCCATTTTGCACGTCTTAGCGAAATTCGACTTTGCTCCCAGGCGTATTCACTATGACTAGAGTAAGGAATAATTTTTTCATTTTGTTGATAAGCTAAATAGATATCAACGCTATCTTCTGATAAACGAGTCGCCACTTCGACTTCGTTATCCCATCCCATTTTTGGATCACGTTTATAACCTTCATTCAAATTTAATACGTTTTGATTGGCGATTGACGATTTACTTAAATTAGCCCCTTGAGCACCATAATAACCTTTTTGTAATCCTGCTGGTGGTTCAAGACCTTGTTTATAAACGGATTCGATTAATTGCCTTGCATCATCCGGCATTTTAATGCAACCTTGCTCGGATAGTGTCTTTTGGGTATACCATAAATGAGCCGGATTAGCGTAAACATAACTGGTATTTCGAAAGGCTGGTTCGTCAAGCCAATTCGCTTTAGGTTCAGCTTGCCAATCTGGGGCAAGCACGGTTAGGGTAGGGGGATGGCGTTCATCAAACGATTGATTTTTTACATCATATGACTTGATATTACCCTGTTTGTCGCGAATATGGCGTTGTAAACGTCCAGCTCGTTGTATTAATAAATCTATCGGGGCAATATCGCTGATCATTTCATCAAAATCAAGATCCAAGGATTGTTCAATCACTTGCGTTGCTATAATGACTTTTCCTGCACGAATTTGATGATTCGATGTTTTTCCAGCCCATTGTAATGTTTTTTCTTCAATTTCCAAACGGTCACAATACGCAAAACGGCTATGAAAAAGTAGGATTTGTGTATGATCCAGTTGTAAATTGAGTTGAATTTGTTGATATAGACTAATTGCATCTTGCACACTGTTTTTGATCCAACAAATAATTTTACCTTGTTGTATTGCTTTACTGATTTTGTCTATTCCTGCTTCAAAATTGTTAATCCATTCGATATTTACTTGGCGTTTAACTTCTTGTCGGGTTTCAATCGCTTGTTCAACTAAGCCGTTATGATTAAGCTGTGTCATGAGTGGAAAAGGTAATGACTGTTCTAATTTTAAAGCTTGTTTATTGCCAATTAAGCCTTTATAAAAGGCATCGAGTAGTTTTTGACGCAGAAAAAAAGGTAATGTTGCTGTCAAAATAATAACACTGCCACCTTGTAACGCATGGTAATGTAATAAGTTTTCGAGTAATTTTACCATGTAACTGTCATAAGCATGAACTTCGTCTAATATCAGTAATTTATGGCGTAATCCTAATAAACGTAACGATTGATGTTTGAAAGGCATAATTGCCATTAATGCTTGATCTAACGTGCCAACCCCAACTTCAGCTAATAACGATTTTTTTCGAGTATCAACAAACCATTCATTACATTCTCCACTCACCGATTGTTCACCTTTAGGGTATTTTTGCTGGCTAATTTCATCGTGATTTAAAATTGTTTGAGTAAAATGCGGATTCATATAGCTAGACCCATGAGCCAGTACCAGCGAAGGATGGCTATCAGCTTGATATAATTGTTCGTAGACTTGAGCGGTACGTTGATAAATAGCATTAGCTGTTGCTTGCGTTGGTAAGCCAATATATATACCCTGTGCTTTTTTAGCTGTCATAAGCCGATGGGCTAAAATCATTGACGCTTCCGTTTTTCCTGCACCCGTCACATCCTCCATAATAAAAAGCTCTGCACCATTATCAGAAAGTTGACAGGTTAACGCTTGTTGCTGTAGTGGTGTTGGTTTTTCAATGAAAGGAAACAAATTTTTAATATCACTAAAAGGGGTGATTGGCGATGCTGTTGGTAAAGTGGCAATGGCTTTTTCTGCTTTCAACATCGCATGATTGTGCCAATATTCATCAAGTGGCATGGGCTGTGAACAAAACGGAAAAAATTGTTCATTTGAACCAAGCCAATCACTAATTACGGTTAAACCCGCAATTAACCAACTTATTTGTTTTAATTTTTTATGATAATTTATGTCAAAAAATTGACAAGCATAGTGTGCTAGATTGTTATCGACAATAAACAATTGATTCAGTGCGATAATATAGTCTAAAGCCGATTGTTTATCTTGTTCATTAAATGATAAATTACCATCTGCACCTCGTTCTGGTGGCTTGCCATGATGTCCCGTCATAATAAGCAGCCATGTGTCATATAATTCATCAATATCTTCACTATGTTGTTCAAGCTTGAGGTTTGGTTGGTGTTTAAGTGAGTTATTCCATAACCAAAAACCAAGCGAATCATGTCTGGAATTATAGCTTTTAGATGGATCGACGCTGACAAGCTGCGGATGATTGTGTTTAAATAATGCTTGGAATCCATTCGCAAATTTACCAATATCATGCCAAGCTAAAAAATAAGCAAACCAAAGCGCTGCTTGATCGATATCTTTCGCAGAAAAACCAATTTGTTCAAATAATTGTGAAGAGTTAAATAAATTTTGTTTAACTATTTGATAACCACACGCGGCGACATCTAAGTTATGGTAAGCAAGTAAGTGATAACTATTGTTGTCAGAACTTTGATGGTATTTGCCCCAATATTGATAAAATGGCTGAGTCACTAAATGTATTCCTTGATTGTTTTGCTACTGTTTTAGTCCGTTTTTTTATACAAACTTATTTAACTTAATAATTTTCATTAAATTTTGAAAAATTTAGTTTGTTAATATAATCTGTTTAGTATAAAAATGAAACAAAATCTTTTATACTGAAACATAAAGTAAATGTTAAACTTTTTTGATGATTAATTAATTAGTCAGATTATAATGGTTGTTGTACAGGGTGAATTTAGTGCTAATATTTAGATTTTGCTCACTTAATTGTAGTTTTGCAAAATAGAATATTTTAAATGATGAGGGTAAATAATTTTAGTCATTACCGATGACAATAAAATTTTGCGCTAACAAATAAATTTAAAATTGATTAAAACAGGAATTAAATTAGGATGATTCGTCAAATCAAACCCAAAATAAAATCAGTACTCATTGCTTGTTGTATGAGTGGATTTGTTATTATTCCTCAATCTGTTAATGCCAATCAAACAGAAGACAAAATAACTCAACAAGCGTCACAAGCAGCTGAACAGTCTTCAGATAGTCGTCAGCAAATGGCAGTGCGCAACGCCGTTCAAACGAACGAACAGATTTATCATAAAACTATTTTTTCGTTATTAGGCGAACCTAAATATCCTGACAATTTTGAACATTTAGAATATGTGAATCCAAATGCGCCGAAAGGTGGAATTATTAAACTAGCTGAGATTGGTTCGTTTGATAATTTCAATCGCTATGCCAGTCGTGGTGCGCCCGAAAAAAATTCAGGTGCACTATATGATACCCTTTTTACGAATACCGCAGATGATATCACTAGCTTTTATCCATTGATAGCAACGTCGATTACTTATTCTGATAGTTACCGCTGGGCTGAGGTTTTAATTAATCCTAATGCGCGTTTTCAAGATGATCAGCCAATAACTGCTGAAGATGTGGAATTTACCTTTCATAAATTTATGACAGAAGGTGTGCCTCAATATAAAGTCTATAATCAAGGCGTGACGGTAAAGGCTCTAGATACTTATCGAGTTCGTATTGAATTGCCAAAATCCGATCGTGAAAAATTATTTTCGTTTGTCGGCAGTATGCGAGTTATTCCTAAGCATTTTTGGCAAAATCTTAATTTTTCTGAACCCTTAACGACCCCACCGGTTGGCAGTGGGCCTTACTATATTAGCGATTATAAAATGGGGCAGTATGTAATTTATCAGCGAAATCCTAACTATTGGGCAAAAGATTTACCTGTTAATAAAGGGTTAGATAATTTTGATGAAAAACGTATTGAGTACTATATGGATAGCAGTATTGCATTAGAAGCCTTTAAAGCCGGTGAATATGATTTTCGGGGCGAGTCTCAACCTAAAAATTGGTTTACACAATATCAAGGCCATTATTTTGACACAAACGATATCATCAAGCAGGAAAAGCCGATAAAAACTGCCACCGATACCAGATGGTTAGCCTTTAATTTACAAAAAGATCTGTTTAAAGATATTAAAGTTCGTGAAGCGATTACGTTAGCATTTGATTTTGAGTGGTTAAATCGTGCTTATTACTATAACAGTTATAAAAGACCAACCAGTTTTTTTGAAAATACAATTTATGCTGCAAAAGGAATATCTACCGAACAAGAGCTAAAATGGCTTAATATCTATAAAGATATTATCCCCGAACGTGCTTTTGGTGATACTTATTCATTGCCTAGAAGTGACGGGATGGGCTTTAATCGTGAAAATTTATTAAAAGCCACTCAATTACTTAATCAAGCTGGCTGGAAAATTGAAAATGGCGTGCTTGTCAATGCACAAACAAAGCAACCGTTTGAATTTGAACTTATTGCTTACCTTGGTGAAGATATTAAATATGCTATTCCATTTCAGCAAAGCTTAGCACAACTAGGTATTAAAATGAAAATTACGTTGTTAGATTCGGCTCAGCACTTACGCCGTATGCGAGAACGTGATTATGATATGATGGCTCGTAATTATGGGGCAGTGAATTATCCAACGTCGGATCTGATGATTCTTTGGGGGAGTGAGTATTTGAATTCGTCATGGAATGGGTCAGGTTTACATAATCAAGCCATTGACGGTATCATCGCCGAAATCACCAAGAATGTCGATAATCAAGAAGCACTAATTCCACTAGGACGAGCGCTTGATCGTATTCTTACTCAAGAATACCCCATGATCCCCATGTGGTATAATAGCCAAACATTTTATGCTTACTGGAATAAATTTGGGCAACCAGACATCCAACCCACTTATGCAATAGGCGTGGATAGTTGGTGGTATGATGCTGATAAAGCAGCTAATTTATCTAAGAATAAGGAACATTGATATGCTCAATTATCTAATTCGTCGATTGATATTCATTATTCCAACACTGTTTGTCATTTTAACGATCAATTTTTTTATTGTGCAAGTAGCACCAGGTGGCCCAGTTGATCAAGCCTTAGCTATGATAGAAAATGATGCCAATGGTGGACAAAGTTTGTTACCCGGTGGTGAAAGTTCTGCATCGTCGTCATTGCATCAAAAAAATGAGTCAAATTATCGTGGTGCCCGAGGACTTGATCCCCAAGTTGTGGCGATGATTGAAAAACAATTTGGCTTTGATAAACCCCTTTTTGAACGTTACATTGATACGCTCAAAAATTATCTTTCCTTTGATTTTGGTAATAGTTTTTTTAAAAGTGAATCGGTTTTAGGATTGATTGCTAAAAGCTTGCCTGTTTCGATTTCTTTAGGGCTTTGGAGTACGATAATTGTTTATATGATTTCTATCCCTTTAGGTATTCGTAAAGCGGTTAAAGATGGTACTGCATTCGATTTTTGGTCAAGTATGTTAATTATCATTGGTTATGCAATACCTGCTTTTTTACTAGCTGTTTTATTAATTGTATTGTTCGCCGGTGGCAGTTATTGGGATATTTTTCCGCTTCGAGGATTGATCTCAAATAATTTTGACCAACTCGATTTTTGGGGAAAAGTAAAGGATTATGCTTGGCATATCTGTTTGCCAACCATTGCTATGGTGATCAGCGGTTTTGCTTCGTTGACGATGTTAACTAAAAATCTATTTTTAGATGAAATTCGAAAACAGTATGTCATTACTGCTCGAGCTAAAGGCTTAAGCGAAAGACAAATTTTATATAAGCATGTTTTTCGTAATGCGACTTTACTGATTGTTTCAGGCTTTCCTGCTGCATTTGTTGGCATTTTATTTACCGGTTCGTTGTTAATAGAGATTATCTTTTCGCTTAATGGTCTAGGATTATTAGGCTACGAAGCGATTATACAACGTGACTATCCGGTAATTTTTGGTTCACTTTATATATTTACCTTAATTGGACTCATCACTAAATTGTTATGTGATCTATCTTACATGGTGATTGATCCACGTATTGACTTTGAGGCTCGTAATTAATGACCACTCACTACTCTATTAATCAACAACGTTGGCAACGATTTAAACATAATCGTCGTGGTTATTATTCGCTTTGGCTATTTTTGATTTTTTTTGTTATTAGTTTATTTTCAGATTTTATCGTTAATGACAGACCAATTTTTATCAAATACCAGAATAACTATTATTCACCTATTTTTCATTTTTATCCAGAAACTGAATTTGGTGGACAGTTTGAAACGCAAACTAACTTTTTAGATCCTCAACTACAAGAAAAAATAGAACAAAACGGTTGGATGTTATGGCCACCTTTTCGTTATACCTATAATACATTAATTTACGATACTAATAGTACCTTTCCGACGCCACCTTCTGCATTGCATTGGCTAGGGACAACAGATGCCGGTTTTGATGTTTTAGCTAATATTTTATATGGTTTTCGCATATCGATGTTTTTTGCCATTCTTTTAACACTTTTTACCTCGATTATCGGCATCATCATTGGGGCTATACAAGGGTATTATGGTGGTAAAGTCGATATGATTGGGCAACGTTTTATCGAAATTTGGAGCGGATTACCTGTCCTATTTGTCATTATTCTTCTCGCAAGCATTTTACCGCTTAATTTTTGGTGGTTACTGGGTATCACTGTTTTGTTTGGTTGGATGGCATTAGCTGGCATAGTAAGAACAGAATTTTTACGTACACGAAATTTTGATTATATCCGTGCAGCAAAAGCAATGGGCGTTAGAAATTATAAAATTATGTTTCGTCATATTTTACCTAATGCCATGGTGGCAACTTTAACCTATTTACCGTTTATTCTTTGTGGCTCGATTACCACATTAACATCGCTTGATTTTTTAGGCTTTGGTTTACCGATTGATTCGCCATCGTTAGGTCGGTTACTACTACAAGGCAAAAATAATTTGCAAGCCCCCTGGCTTGGCATTAGCGCTTTTCTAATTATTGCAACGTTGCTTTCCCTTCTGATTTTTATTGGTGAAGCCGTAAGGGATGCATTCGATCCAAACAAAGGAGTGTATCAATGAGTTTACCTTTATTATCTGTACAAGATTTAAGTATTGCATTTAAAAGACAAGCTCATCTCACTTCGCAAGTGGTCAGTCATATCAGTTTTGATATTCATGAACAAGAAACACTCGCATTAGTTGGGGAATCAGGGTCGGGTAAAAGTGTGACGGCATTGTCGATTTTACGTTTATTGCGTAAAGAACAAGTAGTTTACCCAACTGGGGATATTTTGTTTGAAGGGAATTCATTACTGCATGCCAGTGAAAAATCACTTCGTAAAGTACGAGGTAATCAAATCAGTATGATCTTTCAAGAACCAATGGTATCTCTTAATCCATTGCATACTGTTGAAAAGCAGCTTTATGAAGTTTTATCATTGCATCGAGGCATGCGACGTAACGAGGCAAGAAGCGAAATATTGCAATATCTTGATCGGGTTGGAATCAAAGAGCCTAAAAATAAATTGTCAGCTTATCCTCATCAATTATCAGGAGGAGAAAGGCAACGAGTTATGATTGCTATGGCAATATTAACACATCCTAAACTATTAATTGCTGATGAACCAACGACGGCTTTAGACGTTTCTGTACAGGCGCAAATTATTCAGTTACTAAAAGAATTAAAAACAGAACTAAATATGAGTATGCTATTTATTTCGCATAATCTAAGTATTGTAAAAAAATTAGCGGATAAAGTGGCGGTAATGCAACAAGGTCAAATCGTTGAATATAATAATAAACAACGTATCTTTTTACGTCCGCAACATCCATATACTCAAACATTATTAAACTCTGAACCAAGTGGTGAACCTATCGTTTTACCTGAAACACCGGGGATATTGCTTAGTGTTAATCATCTAAATGTTGAGGTAACAACACAAAAACGCTTATTTAGCAGTAAAAAGAAAAAAATTGTTGATAATGTCGGTTTTGTCATTCATCAAGGGGAAACCGTGGGGCTGGTTGGTGAATCAGGCTCAGGTAAAAGCACAACGGCAATGGCGATACTTCGGTTAATAAAATCTGACGGCGATATTTTATTTGATGGTCACCATATTGATCATTTAACCGCTAAAAAATTACTCCCGTTCCGTAGTCGTATTCAAGTGGTGTTTCAAGATCCTTTTTCATCGCTTAACCCTCGTTTTAATGTTGAGCAGATTATTAGTGAAGGATTGTTAACCTATAAAAAACTAAGTAAATCTGAACGTGAACAGGCTGTGATTGATATCATGCTTGAAGTTGGTCTTGACCCAAAAATGCGTTTTCGTTATCCAACAGAGTTTTCAGGAGGGCAACGTCAGCGCATTGCTATTGCCAGAGCATTGATTTTACGACCAGAATTACTCATCTTAGATGAGCCAACCTCATCTTTAGATCATACTATTCAGCAACAAATTATCCACTTACTTAAATCATTGCAACAAAAGTATCAACTAAGTTATCTTTTTATCAGTCATGATTTAAGCGTAATCTATTCTATGTGTCATCATGTTGTTGTCATGAAAGAAGGGAAAATTGTCGAACAAGGATTGTGTGAAAAAGTTTTTTCTGAACCCGAAAATGAATATACAAAAACCTTGTTATCATTTTTCGATAAACCGATGAAGCTAAAAGCAAAAAATAAAACACTGATTTATTCAGATAAAATCAATGAGCAAGAAGAAAAAGAAAATAAAAAACTAAAAAATCAAGTCAATTGGGCAGACGCGTTGTTGATGCGAAAAGAGTAATGATGAAAATTAACACATTAACACGCATTTTTACAAATTATCTAAAATTAACTTAATCAATAAATTATGCAAAAACGAAGACTACCTTTTTTTATCGCACCATTATCCATATTGTTTTCAACTAATGTCTTAGCGCTGAATTGTCGTGATGATATTACTCAAAATCAAGTTGAAGCCAATAATTATATTTTCCAACTTTATGATTATCTTGATACACCTGCAAAGGGAATAAAGCAAGAAATTAGAACGACAACGACCCAAAAAATAGGTATGCAGGAGAATGAAACGAATGCCAATCATTCATTAGAATATGATCCAAATGGACTAATTACGTTAAGTCATTATGAGCTGTATTCAGCTCAAAATAAACGATTATATTCTGAACATCTCCAAAAAATAAATACTGGTTGGGAAAATATTATCGAAGATTTTGAAGATAAAACTAACAGTATTACCCAGTTTACGACTGATAAAGACGGTAAAATTATTCAGTCTCATCAAGTTAAAAAAGCGGTTGATTTTATTTTTATTCAAAATGATAGTTATCAATATGATACCAATCATTGTTTGGTTAACAAAAATGTGCATTGGCAACTTAAAGAAACGGATGAGCAAGGTAACTATACCGGTAATGATTTGAATGGTGTTTCATTATTTACGTATGAATATCAAGATCAAAAACTCGCAAAAATGGTGACTCAATTTAGTAATGGTTTAAGCAATGAAAGTGATTTTTCTTATCAATATGAAAATAATCGCTTAACGTCAATTCAATCTACTAATTTTACAGACGGTAAGGAGTCAGCTAACTATATAACTCAATTACTCACCGTCAATGATAAAAAAGATTGGCTTTCAGCAAATAGAGTAAATAAACTTCAACCAGATAAGCAAGTAAACATCGTTAGACAAATCACTTATTATTAATCTTGAAACCATTAGCGTTATCATCTAATAACGCTAATCGCAATTTCAATTTTTATGTTCTGATAAACAAAATAAAAATAGCGTGAATTGTCCAAGCCAGCGCCAAACCAAAAGTTAACAGTTTTTCACGTTTAGGATGAATATTAAACAGGTGCAAAATAGTTAAAATTTGTTGTAATGCGCACCAAATGGGTAAGCATATCATCAACAGCAAAAAGATTTTACCTGGTTCGCTACTAACTAATTTTAAAATATAGGAACGAGTTTGAGCATCGCCAAAAGGAATAATCAATCCAATGATAATCATTACAACCGGAACAAAAACAGCTGCCCACGTACCGCCTAAGGCATATAATCCTTTGATAACAGTATTATTCGAATGTTTAGTTTCTGATTCTTGAATTTTCATGATTTAAACACCACTCATCTTAATATCAATTTAATTAATAACACTGATACGGCAATTGTGATTATCCATAAACAGGCGATAAGTAACCAAGCTTGAGTTTGCTTATTATCAGTCGTTAATGATAATGCTTTAGGAGCTTTGATAAACCATATTATGCTATGTAACAGTGCCGACAAAAGTGCTACACAATTAAGGACGACCACAACGGGTTTTTGTAAAAAGAAGATAAAGCGGTAAAACTCATCTTGTCCAACCGCATTCGTATACATACAAACTACCCCATAAGTTAAAACAAAACTGATCCATAACATTGAAAACGGCGTTATTTTGCTAATGATCGAAAAAATCAAGGATACTTTGGTTTTTACCTGCCCATTATCAAGCTGATGAGGATTGTCTAGGGGATTTTGATGATTATTTAGTGGAAATTTAGTGTTATTTTTAGAATTCATAACTCTCTCAACATTAGATTTATCTACCAGCTTTTACTTTTTATATCAGTTTCACAATAGCTTTTAACAAGCAATTATAGTGGCAAACCGACTTAATGTCGCTAGTTTAATATAAGTAATGTTAAAGATTTTACCGTTCTAAGGTTGCACATAATGTGCGTGATTTTAATTGTTAGAAAGCTAAGTAAAAAAATTAAATCAACAAACAATACAAGTTATTAAATGAAAATTTTTTAAAGATTTGTGCTTGATCACATTTTTAACATTAACTTATCGTAAAATATGTAATTTTTGGGTTAAATAAGTTTAGGTGATTTTAACATAGGAAATCCCCACGATAGTGGGGAACTGATTGTAAATTTTATCTTCCGTTGGTTTAACCCTATTAATATAAGGAACATTAAATATTATATCATAACAATACTGAGATAGTAATTTGAGAAGAAAATTTTAATTCGTATCTTCCGTCTTTAATTTTTTTGTTGCAATGATTTTTTATTGTAGTATATTAATCATGGTTGGTTACAAGATAGCCAACAGGTTTGGCGTTTCATGTAACCCCCATGGATTAGTGCTCCTTGAGTATACATGTATTGCTAATGTTTTAACAATATTATTTTTAAAGGAGATAATGTGAATTTTCTAAAATTCTTTTATCAATTACTGACTAAAACTAAAAATTACGGACGTTTTAACGAATTATCTTGTTTTTTTAAACTCACTAAAAAAATAGATGAAAATGAAAAATACAGTTATACATTCATTTTTAAAATCAATAAATTAATTCTGTTTGTGTGTTATTTTATAATCTCATAACGATAATCGGTGTCAGATCATGACATCGATTTTATATGAAATAAAGGAGTAAAATTTGTCTACTTTATCTTTATTAGACGAAAAATGGATACCGGTTGTTCATTTCGATGGTCATCTTAGTAAAATTCAACCTAGCCAACTGGTTGATGAAACTATATCAGATTTAGCTTATTTTCGACCTGATTTTCAAGGTGCGGCTTACCAGTTTTTGATTGGTTTATTACAAACAACACTATCACCCGAAGATAATTCAGAGTGGCGAAAATATTGGAATAATGGTTTTTCATTACAACAACTAACCGAAGCGTTTGAACAAGTCAGAACTGCTATGCAATTTGGCGCAACAAAACCTTCTTTTATGCAAGATTTTGCACCGTTAAATGGGAATAAAGTTCCTATTTCGGGTTTATTGGTTGAAGCCCCGGGCGAGAATGCATTAAAACGAAATACCGATCACTTTATTAAACGAGATTTCGTCAAGGCAATATGCCCACACTGTGCTGCTATGGCGCTATTCACTTTGCAAACTAATGCTCCGTCGGGTGGTCAAGGACATCGAGTGAGTTTGCGTGGTGGAGGACCTATCACGACTTTAATCATGCCTGAACTGAATAAACCGACTCCATTATGGAAAAAATTGTGGTTAAATGTGATCCCTTTAGATGATGAAGAAAAACCGCAGCAGTTTGATGCATCAGTTTTTCCTTGGTTAGCGCCAACGCAAACCAGTGAACCACCAAAAAATTTAAGTCTATTTCCTGAACAAGCTAATTACTGCCAAGCTTTTTGGGGAATGCCTCGGCGAATTGAGTTAGATTTTCACCAAACTGAGCAAGGGCAATGTGACATTTGTGGTGAAACCTCAACACAACTAATTACCCAATATCAAACCAAAAATTATGGCATTCAATATCAACATTGGCTACATCCACTAACACCCTATCGAACAGATAAAAAGACAGGTGAGCAACTTGCCATTAAAGGGCAACCGGGCGGCTTAATATATCGAGATTGGTTAGGTATGGTGAGTGCCAATGATGATACGCATTCGGCTAGAGTGGTTACCTCTCATCTTGATCGAAACTTTAAAGATAAACAACACTATCATTTATGGTGTTTTGGTTACGATTTCGACAATATGAAAGCCCGTTGTTGGTATGAACACACATTCCCTGTCTACCCAGATTTGGCGGATCCTAACAGTGATTTAAGAGAGATAATCGCACAAGCTTTAGCTCTCAGTAAAGATACATTACCGATTTTGCGTAAAGCGATGACGACAATCAATAAGCAGACAGTCATCCTTGAAATTGCCTTTTGGAAAGAAACGGAATTGCCATTTTATCAATTGGTAAAACAATTAATTGAACAAAAAGATAATTCTAGTGGTCGGCAACCATTGTTAGTTGATTGGGCTAAGACATTATTACATTATATTATCCAAATCTATGATAAAGCCGCATTTGGCGATCCTAATCAACCTTTAAAACACTTTAGAAATAATAAAACGAAACAAGAATATTATATTAAGATTAGTGCCAGAGAAGTGTTGTGTTCTGATTTTTTTAAACTTACGTATTTCGGGAAAATTAAAATAGCAAATAGCCTTGCTTGTGAAATGGAGAAAAAGATGTCAAACAGCTTTATGAGAAAGTCGATTCTTCTCAATGAAAATCACAAAAAAATCATTGATGATTGGTTTTCGATGTTGCAACAACGATTATGTGAATTTAATGGAGGTACTTATAATGGACGACAATTACGTGCAGAGCTACGTCGTACAACGTTGCTTCATAAAATAATGTTACAAGAAGGTTATGCTATTTTGAAGGATGCTTTATTCGATAAAAATAGTACATTATCCTGTGATGATCCGATTCATTTAGAAGCATTAGCTTATTTTACATGGGTAGCCTCGTTTGCCAATGCCAATAATGACAATGCGCCTTTTGCTGCACAATTAAGTGAAAAAGTTAGAGGGGGTGAACGTAACTTTTTATCCCGTTTTCGTTTCGATCAACTTTTAGCGAGCAAAACGCCCGATGAGTTTTGTCGTCGTTTAATTCAAGCGATAAAAATACGTGGTGATAATGGTGTCAATCTCTTTTCGTTGGCTGATGGCATCTTTTTATGGGTAAAAGAGTGGCATGAACGTCAACAAAATTTACCTTCCAATTCTGATCCATTTAAACGTCTTTCTGTTCGTTGGGCAATGGATTATAACTCAACTAAAAAAACTTCTAAGGAATAATTAATATGAGTACATTTATTCAATTACATTTACTAACGGCTTATGCCCCTTCTAATTTAAATCGTGATGAAGTTGGACGACCTAAAACTGCTGTAATGGGTAATAGCGATCGTCTACGGATTTCTTCTCAAAGTTTAAAAAGAGCATGGCGTACCTCAGATTGTTTTTATCAATATTTAAGTGATCATATTGGTGTGCGTTCACGTCGATTTGCAAGAGATTGGGTTTTTAATCCAATGAAAGAACAAGGAATTCCTGAAAAAATAGCCAAAGAAAGTGCCATTAAAATTGCAGGACAATTTGGTAAACTTAAAAATGAAAAAACACCAAAAGATCCGCTGACTAATATCGAGATTGAACAGTTAGTTCATATCAGTAACGATGAACAACACGCAATTGCCTCGTTAGTTAAACAATTAATTAGCGAAAAAAGGATTCCAACAGATGACGAAGTTAAACTATTACGCAAACAAAATAGCAGTGTTGACATAGCCTTGTTTGGTCGAATGTTAGCGGATAGTCCTGCATTTAATGTGGATGCTGCCTGTCAGGTTTCTCATGCTCTAGGAGTTAGCTCAGTCACAATCGAAGATGATTTTTTCACTGCTGTTGATGATTTAAATAATAAAGAAAAAGATGCGAGTTCAGGGCATTTAGGCCAACGTGGATTTGCCTCTGCACTGTTTTATACTTATATCTGTATTAGTCGTGATTTACTCCTTAATAACCTAAATGGTGATGAAGCATTGGTTGAAAAAACACTAAAAGCATTAACCGAATCAGCTGCAAAAGTGGCGCCTACAGGTATGCAAAATAGCTTTGCATCACGTGCTTATACCTCTTATTTATTGATTGAAAAAGGTACTCAGCAACCACGTTCACTTGCTGTTGCTTACTTCAATCCTATCCGTAGCCAAGATATGGTGAATGATGCTATTACAAGATTAGAGCAACAATTGGATAAGTTTGATCAAGTTTATGGTCAATGTGCCGATGATCGCTACAAACTCAATATTGAAAGTGGAGAAGGGACACTTGCAGCTGCATTAAAGTTTGTTGCGGAAAAATAAGGAGCAGTCAAGATGATAAAACATCTTATTTTTCAGATTTATGCACCGCTCACATCGTGGGGGGAACCGGCTGTTGGCGAAGTTCGCCACAGCAATATTATTCCTTCCCGCTCGGCTGTATTAGGTTTTTTGGCGGCAGCATTAGGTATTCGGCGTAATGATGAGTGTATTAATGCTTTCAATCAGCATTATTATGTTGCAGTTCGCCCTTTTGTTGATAAGAGTCGTTGGTTTAGTGATTTTCATACTAATCAGATGCCAAAAGCGAATAAAAAAGACGTATTTTATACACGATTTGATGAAATACGCCGTAATCCTCAAGATCTTGAAACTTTAATTTCAAAGCGTGAATATTACAACGATGTCTATTATCAAATTATTATTACCGAAACAAAAGGCGCTCCTTATTCTGTAGATCAGATAAAGCAAGCATTATTAACGCCTGTCTTTCCACTTTATGTGGGCAGGAAAAACTCGCCATTGTCATTGCCATTAGCACCCGTAATTTATGAAGGGCTACTTAGTGATGCTTTTGTCTTTGCTGATGAGCATTATCATCAATATCATCAATCTGATCCTGTCCTAAAGTATTTAATTGATAGTGATGCTAACGAATACTATTGGGATCATCCTGATCAAGAAGCGCATTTTGACGTAATTAAAATACAACTTCGACAAGATCAGCCCATTAATCGGAAGCGTTGGCAATTTATCAATCGTCAGCAATATACAGGACACTTAAAAAGGAGCGAATAGATGTATTTTTCGAAAGTCGAGCTAAAACTTGAACGGCTTCCTTATGTGATGCAACAAAAATGGTGGTCTGCTGGTGAATATGCTATGCATCAATGGTTATGGCAACTGTTTCCTGATAAAAATAAACGTCCATTCTTATTTCATAAAGATCAGAAGACTAAAAAACCTCTGTTTTATCTTTTATCTGAAGTTGCACCGCTTGCTAATCATGAGTTATTTAAAGTTGATACAAAACCTTATGCACCGCAATTAACAACAGGAATGAAGTTAAGTTTTTTATTACGTGCCAATCCTGTTGTCATGAAACAAGGAAAACGTTGTGATGTGATGATGAACGCTAAGTATCAGGCTAAACAACAGGGATTATCATCGAATGAGATCAAAGCTCAGCAATATCAAGCGGCTATAGATTGGTTAATTAAGCAAAGTGAAAAACGTGGATTTTCATTACAACAAAGTGATCATTCGGCAGTCTGTTGTAATGTTATCAGTTATAATCAACATCTGCTTAATAAAAAGTCAGGACTTAAACCGATTAGTTACAATAGTGTTGATTTTGAAGGGGTTTTAACTGTTACTGATCCAAAACTATTTTTAGCTACACTCTATCAAGGTATTGGTAAAAGCAAAGGGTTTGGCTGTGGGCTATTTTTAATCAAACACTGTCAATAGGATATTTGATATGGTGTATGTTCCACTGAATCCTATTCCTTTAAAAAATAGAACATCAATGATCTTCCTACAATATGGACAAATTGATGTTTTAGATGGTGCTTTTGTATTAATAGATAAAACAGGCGTTAGAACCCACATTCCCGTTGGATCTATTGCTTGTATCATGCTTGAGCCCGGTACACGAGTATCACATGCAGCGGTTAGATTAGCCGCAACTGTGGGGACACTGTTAGTCTGGGTAGGTGAGGCTGGCGTCAGAATGTATTCGACAGGTCAGCCTGGGGGAGCCCGTTCAGACAAATTACTTTATCAAGCAAAATTAGCTTTGGATGATGAACTTCGTCTAAAAGTTGTCAAAAAAATGTTTGAACTGCGATTTGGCGAACCGGCTCCTAGCCGACGTTCTATTGAACAATTACGAGGTGTTGAAGGCGCTCGTGTACGTGCAACTTATGCATTACTAGCCAAAAAGTATCGTGTTAAGTGGCATGGACGTAAATATGATCCAAAAGATTGGCAAAAAGGCGATACGGTCAATCAATGTATCAGTGCTGCCACTTCTTGTCTTTATGGTATTACCGAAGCAGCGGTTTTGGCAGCTGGTTATGCACCAGCTATCGGTTTTGTGCATAGCGGAAAACCGCTCTCGTTTGTTTATGATATTGCCGATATTATAAAATTTGAAACAGTGGTACCCAAAGCGTTTGAAATTGCTGCTAAAAATAGAGCTGACCCTGATCGTGAAGTGCGCATTGCTTGTCGCGATATTTTTAGAAGTCAAAAAACATTGGCGACATTAATTCCACTGATTGAAGAGGTATTATCCGCTGGAGGTATTGAACCTCCACCGCCTCCTGATGATGTAGTACCACCTGCGATTCCAGAACCTCAATCACTTGCCGATAGTGGCTTTAGGAGCCATTAATCATGAGTATGTGTGTTGTGGTGACTGAAAATGTACCACCCAGATTAAGAGGACGCTTAGCTATTTGGTTATTAGAAATCAGAGCTGGTGTTTACATAGGTGATATTTCCAGACCGATAAGAGAGATGATTTGGCAACAAATCATCGAACTTGCTGAAGAAGGTAATGTTGTACTTGCTTGGGCAACCAATACTGAATCTGGATTTGACTTCCAAACTTATGGTACCAACAGAAGAGTGCCGGTAGAACTCGATGGACTCAGATTGGTATCTTTTTTACCTATTGAAAATCAATAAGTTAAAGTTCTTTAAAAATTAAAAAAATTTGGTAGAATTTTATGGTCGCTATAAGTTTAAATAAAACAAATAGCTACGTTTAGTGTTCCCTGTACACACAGGGATAAACCGCATATCGCCCGTCGAACTCCAGGCCACCCTGGGTGTTCCCTGTACACACAGGGATAAACCTCAACTTACCGTATCAAATCCCATGAATTGCCAGTGTTCCCTGTACACACAGGGATAAACCGGGGCAGGGGGGCGACTTTAAAATAGATCTAGGCGTGTTCCCTGTACACACAGGGATAAACCGCTTTTTCATCGAAATTAAATTTACCACCAATTGTGTTCCCTGTACACACAGGGATAAACCGTCTATATTCAGCGCCCTAAATACTGCGGTGGTACGGTGGTGTTTAAATGGGAACATATTATGCCGTCGAACTTTGGCGAAACAGGCTCGGATATGGGGGGTACCAATATGGTTAATTTAATGAGCTTTCACCCGTATAAAACCTGCTTTCCGATTGCTCACTCCGCCGGCATTGGCAAAAACACTTATAACCCACAAGACTATAAAGACGAATGGGAATTTATCCGCCGTTATATGGAGCACGGACGGGACAATCTGCCTAAACCCCGTTTAAGCACCCATTTACCTATGCCTTTCCACGGTTTTAGTGGTCATGTAAGCCCGATGATTCACGCAGCAAAAAATGCGCCTACTTTTTGGATGTATATTTTATTAATCCCAGTATTTTTAATTTTATTAACGTTTTACACCGTGGGCTACTTTATTTCGGAATGCTTGTGCTGGCAACCCCGTTGGCCGAAAGTGATTCGTCAAGCAGGAAAAACAGGCAAACCAGTCCCGAAAGAAACCACCTTATCGGACTACCCACCAAAAGTACAACAAGCCATATTAGACAGCCGTTTAGAATGGGGCGTACGTGACGAAAAGACAGGCAAACTGGTGGATTATGGTAATGGTTAATGTGCAAAAATATTTTTAATAAAATTAGTTATCTATAAATAATAATGCGTACAGATTGTTAGTTTTGATAGTTATAGGATTAAACATAAATTGATGCTAAATACTTGCCCAAATAAAGGCAAGATCAGCATTTAACCATTCGTCAAAATCAATTACCGAAAAGTAAAATATACCATTGCTATCAAAATCGGTCGGTGCGCCGAGGAGTTGCAAAAGCAGGCTCTACTTAAAAATCTTTTTAAACATAGTTAACATTATGATAAATATTAAATTACATTCCTGATGCTTATTAAAACCAATCGCCTAAAAAAACATCAATAAATCGGTAGAATTTTACACCTCTCTATTTTAATTAATAAACAATAAGTTATAATTAGAGTGTTCCCTATGCACATAGGGATAAACCGTATTGCTGGTGGCTTAAAGCTTGTCGCTGACAGTGTTCCCTATGCACATAGGGATAAACCGATGGAAACAATATTCTAATGAACGATATCACTGTGTTCCCTATGCACATAGGGATAAACCGATCATTCGGATTACAAATACGATCGGCCTCAAGTGTTCCCTATGCACATAGGGATAAACCGCGTTTAAACGATGCAGAGGGCGAATTATCGAGGTGTTCCCTATGCACATAGGGATAAACCGGGTCTGCCATTCCACAGACGCTAACAATAAATGTGTTCCCTATGCACATAGGGATAAACCGCGAATGATTGCCATTGTTTATGTCTCCATATTGTGTTCCCTATGCACATAGGGATAAACCGTTAAATCGTTAACAACCAATATTATGGTTGATGTGTTCCCTATACACATAGGGATAAACCGAATTAAATTTAACACAATCCGAATTAGCTAAAGTGTTCCCTATACACATAGGGATAAACTGTTGCTAAAATGTGTTCTAACAGTGAGAGAATAGGTTGCTTGATTCTATACACATTTTTCACGATCATAATCTAATACTTAGTATGGCTAATTCATTGATTAATGCATTAGGAATCATTTCAATTTTTCATCCATGTTTTCATAGAGCTTAATCGGCTTAATGGGAACTAAATCTCCATCTTTTACTTCACATTCGGAATTATTACTTGAAACAACCATAATCTGTCCTCTTTCTAGTTTAAAATCTAAAAGAGCTAATGCTCCCTCTGAAGCCAAAGCCACATAATCTCTGGCATCTGGAGGGAACTCGTAATAAACTACTTTGTTATTATATACATACACAGCTGTATTAGAGAATTCTTGAGCTATTCCATATCTAGAATTTGGAAAAGATTCTACTTTCTTAACATCAATATTTTTTTCTCGCATTAATATGATATACCTTCCACCAATACTGCCACTGATTAACCAAACTTCATCCCATTTAAAATTAGTATAATCAGAGAGTGTTATGGTTTTAGGATGATTGTTTTTTACATCTTTTAAAACCTTTTCTAAAGGTGTTTTGTTGCAACTAGTTAATGTTACTAGTGACATAAATGTGACTAATAGTAGAAGTATTTTTTTCATTCCTTGCTATTCCAGATTAATTTTGTTTTATATTCTTGTTCAGATATGGTTGAAAGTACGCCTAATGATTTTATGTTATCTAAAAACGTTTTTTCTTTCTCAACACTGCTTTGATTGCTCATTAATACTACGATGAATTATTTATTAAACAAATGATAAGTAGCAAAAAAAACAATCAGTATTTTTTTTGACAAGGTAATAAATATAAAGTTCACATACACAAAAATTTTCCATTAATGAACAACATCAAACTATTTTTATTTTGATTTATTTTGATGTTATAAACGAATCGCGAATTAGTAAATAGTATGTTCTACTCTGTCGGTCTATTAAATAGGATTCATTCTTGGTAAGTATTAACAAGGTATTTGCGATACGAACTAAAATAATCGTTAAAAATAGCGTACAATAGCGTTATGTTCACTCGTTCATCAGCTTAATTAATTTAGGAAATAAGTATGACCGGCAAATTTATTGTCATTGAAGGACTTGAAGGTGCAGGAAAAACCACAGCAATTAATACTGTTGCTCATGTATTACAGCAACACGATGTGAAGAATTTACAGTTTACTCGTGAGCCGGGTGGAACCCCGATTGCTGAAGCGTTACGTAATATTATTAAAAATGGTTTACAACATGAACCACTAACCGATAAAGCCGAATTATTGATGTTATATGCTGCCCGTATTCAACTTATTGAAAACGTGATTAAACCTGCGCTAAACAAAGGTAATTGGGTTATAGGTGATCGCCATGATTTATCAACACAGGCGTATCAAGGTGGTGGGCGCCAGCTTGACAGGCACTTTATTGAAACTTTAAAAAAACAAGTTTTAGGGGATTTTAAACCCGATTTAACATTATATTTAGATATTGATCCAGAAATTGGCTTAATGCGAGCTAAATCACGTGGACAATTAGATCGGATTGAACAGCAAGCTATAGCCTTTTTTAAACGTATACGTCAGTGTTATTTAGAGCTTGCTAATCAAGATGCTACCATAATTACTATTGATGCTAGTCAATCAATGGATGCGGTAACACAGCAAATTGAAGACGTGTTAACTGCATGGTTATCATCAATACAGGTTAATAACGCATGATCAAGAATGGATATAGTTGGCTTATACAGCCCTATCAGCAATTAGCGACAAGTATTTTACATGATCGTGCCCATCATGCTTTATTGATTAATTATATTCAAGGCAGTGGTGAAGATGAGCTAATCGAGCAATTAGCAAATCGTTTATTATGCCAAGCATCAAGCGATCTAGCCCCTTGTTTAAAATGTCATAGCTGCCAGCTATTTTTGTCTCATCATCATCCTGATTTTTATCAGATAACTAACGAACAAGGTAAGCAATCGATCGGTATCGATCAGATTCGAAGTATTACCGCTAAAGTTTACGAAAAATCACAGCAAGGCGGTAATAAAGTGATTTGGATTAAACATGCTGCCTTAATGACCGAAGCCGCCGCAAATGCATTATTGAAAACGTTAGAAGAGCCACCGGCAAATACTTATTTTATTTTAAGTGACGATCATAATAGTCATTTATTACCAACTATTTATAGTCGTTGTTTTTCTTATTTTTTACCGATACCTAAGCTTGAGCAGTCTATGGATTGGTTGAAAAATAAACAGGGTTTACATTATAGTGATAATGAACTTGCGTCAGCCTTGTTATTAAGCGAAAATGCGCCATTAACAGCAAAAACTTTATTGGATCCTACAAAATGGCAACAACGTAAAGTATTTTGTGAAAATTTATTGAGTGTTATTCCTAATCATGATTTTTGGACGCTTGGCGTAACATTTGAGCATGACCATTTTATTGATCGCATTAGTTGGTTTTGTGCTTTATTAAGTGATGCATTAAAAGCAAAACAAAAAGCTGGACGGTATATTATTAATCGTGATCAAGTGCCATTGGTAAGATTATTGGCAACATTAAGTTATGAAAAAATTACTGCTCTTTATGAACTATGGTTGAATGCCAGACGTCAGTTATTGTCAATAACTGGATTGAATAAAGAATTATTGGTTTATTATGTTCTTTCTCAATCAGAGTTGATTTGCGATTAAATCGTTTTTATGGGCGTATTGAGGGATATTATTTTAGATGTAAACGTTTTAACGAAGGATTATAGTGAGTTATTTATCTATTGAATTTGGTCTGTTGTTTATCGTTTTTTTTGCTGTATATTGGGCATTTAACTTATTACCTAAATTACAAAATGCCTTATTACTTGTTTCAAGTTATTTAATTGTAAGCAGTTATAGTTGGCAATTTGCGTTAATTCTTGGTGTTTATACCTGTGTTACTTATCTTATTTCGATGATGATATCGGTTTCAAAACATCATGCTAAAAGATGGTTAATTTTTGGTTTAGTTATATCGATCAGTAATTTAGCATTATTTAAATATTTTGATTTTTTCCGACAAGAACTTCAAGCTTTACTTAACGTCTTTCATATCCCTATTTTATTACCATTATTTTCTGTGCTAATCCCTATTGGTATTTCATTTTATACTTTCCATTCTGTCAGTTATTTAGTTTCTGTTAAAAGAAAAGAGATTGACGTAGCTAAATTTTGGGATTTTGCGCTTTTTTTATCTTTTTTCCCCAGTATTGTCGCAGGACCGATCAATCGGGCTAAAGATTTTTTGCCTCAAATTTCAGTTTGCCAACCTCGCCAAATTTTAGAGCCATATCGGGCTTTTATATTAATCATGATGTCAATCATTAAAGTTTATTGTTTAGGTGGCTGGATAAATGATGCATGGGTTAACCCCATTTTTGCCAACCCATTAGAATTTAGTGTGATTGATTTATTAGTGGGGCTATATGCTTATGCAATGCAAATTTATCTCAATTTTTCAGGTTATACGGATTTGGTGACAGGTATTGCATTGTTGTTAGGATTCCGTCTGCCAATTAATTTTAACCAACCTTATTTATCTTTGAACTTAAGGCATTTTTGGGCGCGTTGGCACATAAGTTTATCTCAATGGATTCGGGATTATATTTATATTCCGCTTGGTGGTAACCGTAAGGGATTTACCCGAACACAAATCAATGTTTTATTGGCAATGTTTTTATCGGGATTATGGCATGGTGCAGGTCTCAATTTTATTATTTGGGGGATTTGTCATGGTATTGGTATTGTGGCACTAAATATTGGTGATCGCTTTTTCGGTCGTGATGTGATTAGTCAACGCTCACCTTTTATTGCGCGTTTATTAACTTGGCATTATGTCTGTTTTACTTGGTTGTTTTTTTATTGTGAAAATTTATCTGATGCTTTGGACTATTTAATGGCATTAACGCATAATTTGATGATAAAACCACAATATTGGCTGGCTTTTTTAATTATCATGGTTGCTTATTTAGTTTATCCAATGTGTAAAAATCTTTCTAATTTGGCAACGGTACTGTTATCTAAAGTTAATAAATTATATTTACCCGTAATAATAATAATGATTTTGTGGTGCGTCATTTATTTTGCGCCGTCAGGTATGCCCGATTTTATTTATGCCAGTTTTTAATTGTGTTTTATAAATTTTTAAGATCAGTTTTCAACAAGGAACAGTAATTTGAAGGATTTTATGAAGTTAAGTAATATGCTATCAATGCCAACTAACAAAACATTATCAGCATTTTATATTGTGATAGTGTTAGTCGTGACAGCTATTGCTTTAATGGTTTTGTTTCATAAATCAATATTGGTTTATTGCCAGCAATCTTACCATTTTGAGTTTTTTGATATGGCGTTAATGGTTGATGATGCTAATGTCACTGAGAGTGATCAGACAAAATGGACTAATGAATCGGATGAATCAGAGCAATTAGAAAACACGAATATTGAAAAGGATAATCAAACACATCCTAATGTCGTGACCGCAAACGCAATTGCTGATAAACAGTTACAACAAAATAACCCGCAAAACAAAACAATAAAATCCAATCACACAACTGAAAATAATAAACAAAAATTACCGTTAATTAAGGGGGATAGCCTGCTAACTACTAATAAAAGTCAAACTCATTCTGAAAGTCAATTAAACAGTACTCGTACTAATAAAGCGTTAGGTAATACGGTAACATTAGATGAATCACGTAACCCAACACTTAGCAATGATACAGATTTTACTGAACTTTCACCGATTGTTTTAACTAATAATGATAAAGTCCTTTTTGCGGGGGATTCATTAATGCAAGGGGTTGCACCATATGTTAAAAAAATGTTATTTAAACAATATAAGATAGAAAGTATTAATCTGAGTAAACAAAGTACCGGACTTGCTTATCCAAAAGCTTTTGATTGGCCAAAAACAATTAATGATGCAATCAGTGCTGATCCCTCTATTAGATTAATCGTCATTTTTTTAGGCCCTAATGATCCTTGGGATTTTCCTGTTAAGGGATATGCTAAATATGCTAAGTTTAAATCGCAATTGTGGGAAGAACAGTACCGTTTACGTGTTGCATCAATATTAGATATAGCGAATCAACATAATGTAAAAGTACTTTGGCTTTCACCACCTTGTATGCGTAAACCAAAGTTGAATGACGGAATGAATTATTTAAGCCATTTATATGAATCCGAAGTTGAAAAGGCGCATCAACATTTTATGGAAACCAATACCTTATTAGGTTGTTCTTACGATCAATTTAACAGCTATATTGAGACTAATAAGCAAAAAATTAAAGTGAGAATAGACGATGGTATTCATTTTACAATAACTGGACAAAAGCTTTTAGCTCAAGCAATTTTGAACCATATCACATCCACTTTATCAGAGGAATCCCACATTGAATAAATGCATTAAGACTATGGTTGCTGTTTTTTCGGTGGTGTTTACTGTCAGTTTTAGTACTATGGCTGAAGGTATTCCAACGTCTAAGTCTGTGATTGTTGATTTTGGCGATCCAAATGCTAAACAATTCGTTTTACGCTTAAATTCATTAGTCAATAATCAAGACTCCACCCATAAAGTTGTCAATATCACCCAATTTGGTGATTCTCATACAGCTGCAGATTTTTTTACAGGCGAATTTAGAACGTTGATGCAAGATAAATATGGTGATGCAGGTATCGGCTGGATTCCTCCTGTTTGGATTAAGGGGCAAAACCATACTCGAGTAAGTTTGAAAGATTCTAATTGGGAATTGTTAAGTAGTCGAGTATTAAGTAATCTCGATTTTCCTATGGGCGGTTTTATCGCTAAACCTATTAATTCTCAAGCTTCTATTGAGTTGGCTCTTAAAGCAGACGATAGAGATATATGGAAAATTAGCCTTATTTTTAAAACAAAGAAAATGACTAAAAATCCATTAAGTATTTATAATAAAGATAAAATTGCCTTTAGTTTCAAGGATAAATTTGGTGGTTGGCAAACGACAACGGTTACTTCAACGCTTCCTATTACCATTAAAAGTAAAGACAGTACTGAAATTGGCGGATTTTGGTTAACTCGTGCCAACAAGTCGGGTGTTATTGTATCTGCGATTGGTTCGAATGGGGCTAAGCAAACAATTTGGCAAAAATGGCGCCCTCAGTGGTTTCAGGAATTATTGTTATCTAAAAGCGATTTGGTTATTTTGGAGTATGGCACAAACGAGAGTTTCGATGAAACGTTAGATGCAAATGAATATCGGAAAAATTTAGTCTATAACATTCGTAAAATTCGAAAATTATTGCCGAATGCTGCCATTTTATTGATATCACCGCCTGATACAATGATTAATCAAACTGAAATTCCAAAGTCCTATCATTTGGTAAAAACAATTCAAAAACAAGTGGCTAAATCAGAAAGAACACTGTTTTGGGATTGGCAAGCCGCAATGGGGGGAAGTCATTCGGTTAAGCTTTGGACTAAGTATGGATTGGCTCGGTCAGATTTAGTACATCAAACCTTGCAAGGCTATAAAGAAAGTGCCAAAATCTTTTATAATGATTTAAATGAATTTGTTAAAAAAAATAGCGATTAGTTATTAATAAAAGGAATAAATCTGTTATGTCTTCACCTATTATCGTTGCTGTTGATTTTGCTGATGTTAAATCAGCTTGGAATTTTATTGATCGTGTTGAGCCAAACGATTGTCGTTTGAAAATTGGCAAAGAGCTTTTTACACATGCTGGCCCCGATTTTATTAAGCAGATTATGAATAAAGGCTTTGATGTTTTTTTGGATCTTAAATTTCATGATATTCCAAATACGGTTGCTAAAGCTATCGTAGCTGCTGCTGATTTAGGTGTTTGGATGACCAATGTTCATGCTAGTGGTGGGTCTCGAATGATGCAAGCGGCGAAAGACGCACTCTATCCATATGGTAAAGATGCACCTCTTTTAATCGCGGTAACTGTTTTAACCAGCATGGAGTCGGTTGATCTTCAAGAAATCGGTATCCCTATTTCGCCTTTGGAACAAGCAACTAAATTAGCTTTGTTAGCCAAAAATTGTGGGCTTGATGGCGTTGTATGCTCCGCTAAAGAAGTGCAAAGTTTTAGAACTCGCTTAGGGAGTGATTTCAAGCTGGTGACCCCAGGTATTAGACCTGCTGGTGCAAATGCAGATGATCAGCGTCGAATTATGACGCCACAACGTGCGCAAGCCGCAGGGTCGGATTATTTGGTTATTGGGCGTCCGATTACGCAAGCAGATGATCCTTCTTTAGCATTGCGAACTATTTTATCAACCCTTGATTTGAGTAAGAGTTAATTTCATGATGTCTGATAATCCACTTGTTTATTCTACCGATCAAGGTCGTATTAAATCGGTTGAAGTAAAAGAATCTCGACCAAAAGGGGATGGGATTATTCGAATTCAACGCCAAACATCCGGACGTAAAGGTAAAGGTGTGTGCGTCATTTCAGGATTTGATTTTGATGATGCTCAACTCCAAAAAATAGCAGCGGAACTCAAAAAACGTTGTGGTTGTGGTGGCGCAGTTAAAAATGGTAGCATTGAAATTCAAGGCGATAAACGTGATTTACTCAAATCTTTGCTGGAAGAAAAAGGCTTTAAAGTAAAGTTAGCCGGTGGTTGAGTTAGGGTAATTGTCTTTACTCCCATTATTGAATGGGAGTAAATCTGCTATTTGTTAGTGAGAACGATAGCTACGCATTTTGTTGCTGATTTCACGGCGTTCTTTTGAAATTTCAGCATTTTTGATAATATAATCATCAACACGATCATCATAATCACTTTTCATATTAGCAATAATAGCTTGAAGTTCGTCATAAGTCATATCTGGTTTTATATAATCACTCAAATTTTCAAGTAATAATACTCGTTTTTGGTTATCTCGAATTTTTTTCTCATTATCGGATATTTCACGTTTTAATTTGTTTAAACGACGTGATAAACGAATATATTCTAATACATCTTGAAATGATGGTGCGGCATTTTTTTCCTTGTCCATCTATAACCCCTTATTTCTAAAAATGGAAAAAATAAACTATTACTAATTATATACTAATAACTTTATAGATGATAATTAAATCTGTTTTGAGTTTTTATCAATTTTAAGTTATGTTCAATGCAAAATCATCGATATTTCAATAAGTTGTTACCGTTCAATATAAGCTTACTTATTTGTTATAACGGCTAATTATTTATTCCTATTTGTCATTAATGCTAAATATCGATGCTATTGACCCAATTTAGAGTGTTTAATTGAACTTATTAAGTCTGTTTACTCTAAGCCAAGTTTATCCCAAATTTCATCGATATAAGCCACAACTTTTGGATCTTTTTTGATGATTTTTCCCCATTCTCGCTGAGTTTCGCCTTGCCATTTATTGGTCGCATCTAATCCCATTTTTGAGCCTAACCCAGAAACCGGCGAAGCAAAATCTAAATAATCAATCGGCGTATTGTCAATAAATGTGGTATCACGATGAGGATCCATGCGCGTTGAAATAGCCCACATAACATCTTTCCAGTCTCGGGCATTGATATCATCATCACATACAATAACAAATTTAGTATACATAAATTGACGTAAGTAAGACCAAACGCCCATCATGACACGTTTAGCATGACCAGGATACTGTTTTTTGATGGTGACTATGGCAATCCGGTAGGAACATCCTTCGGGCGGTAAATAAAAATCGACAATTTCAGGAAATTGTTTTTGTAAAATAGGGATAAATACCTCATTTAATGCCAGTCCCATTACGGCCGGTTCATCGGGTGGACGACCAGTATAGGTAGAGTGATAAATCGCATCTTTTCGACGAGTTAAATGCGTTACCGTGAAGACTGCAAATTTTTCGACTTCGTTGTAGTAACCAGTATGATCACCATACGGACCTTCAGGCGCTAATTCATTCGGATCAATATAGCCTTCTAAAATAATTTCGGCGGTAGTGGGTACATCTAAATCATTAGATAGCGATTTTACCACTTCAGTTCGACTATTTCGTAATAGACCTGCAAAGGCGTATTCGGGTAACGTATCAGGTACGGGAGTGACTGCACTTAATATGGTCGCAGGATCGGCACCAATGGCAACGCTAACAGGAAATTTTTCATTAGGATGCGCTTGTTGCCATTCTGCAAAATCGAGCGCTCCACCTCGATGAGATAGCCAGCGCATGATTAACTTATTTTTACCTAATAATTGTAAGCGATAAACGCCGACATTTTGCCTTTCTTTATAAGGTCCTTTTGTTATCGTTAGTCCCCAGGTTAATAGTGGTGCGACATCATCGGGCCAACAATGCATGATCGGCAGACGTGTTAAATCAACCTCTTCATTTTTAAAAATCAATTCCTGACAAGGCGCAGACGATCGTCGCTTAACAGGCATATTTAATATTTGCTTATATTTGGGTAACACATGAAAAAATTGCTTAATGCCTTTTGGTGGTTCAGGCTCACGTAAGAAAGCTAATAATTCACCAATTTCACGTAATTGTGATGTATCTTCTAACCCCATTCCTATCGCAACACGTTTGGGGGTTCCAAATAAGTTACAAAGTACGGGCATGTCATAACCAATAGGATTTTCAAACAATAAGGCTGGACCTTTAGCTCGTAAAACACGATCTGCAATTTCGGTCATTTCCAGATAAGGATTAACAGGATAGGGAATTCGTTTTAATTCACCTTGTTCTTCAAGATAACTTAAAAAATCACGAAAATTGGTAAAGTTCATAAAAATAATTACTCCCTATTAATCTGCCTTTGTTTACACTAATTTAAGGTAGTCCAACATCCTATATGTTAACGTTATTTTATTATCAACTAGTCAGCGTCAAAATTTTCACTATAAATAGGCACTTGTTGATTTTGATTGCATTTCACAATTTTAGGTAATAATGTTTCAAATTGTTGTTGGTCGATATCAATAAATTTATTTTCATCTACTTGATAAAAAAGATATTGGGTCGTTTGATCTTCAAACTCAAAAGAAGCAATCCAATAGTTTCTGTCATCATTGTTTTCATTAGCAAAAACTTTGATGATGGTATTTTCTCTTATTTCAGGTTGATTATGTAATTTGTGTTCGATAATATTTTCGGCGATTTGCGAATCGATTTCATCGAAAATGATATAATCAGTTTTGTTGGTTTGGCATGTTTTAATGTTTATTTCAGCATAACTATTAGGTATGAAAAACAATAAGCTTGATAACACAATGGCATACTGATTTAATTTCATTTCCTACTCCTTAATTAATCTCGTTAAATTGAATAATGTTATTAATTGCTTCTTGATTATTTGGTGATGCTGTTATTTTAGCTGCATCACTAATTGTCAACCATTGATAAGCTAAATGTTCAGTAAGCGTTGGTGTTATTTCATTTTCGAGCGGTAAATAAAACCAATGTTCTTTATTTATTTCAACTTCAGGTGCATATCGGTGCCTAAATTGTGGAAAAATCTTGAATTCAACCGTATGGTTAGTATCGATTAAATTAAGATTTTTACCCAGAATATCAATGCCGGTTTCTTCAAAAACCTCACGAATGGCAGTTTCAACAGGCAATTCGTTATCTTCCATGCTACCTGTTACTGACTGCCAAAAATGGGGATCATCTTTGCGTTGTAGCATGAGACAGCGCAAAGTTTTTTGACAGTAAATAACAACTAAAACAGATTCAGGTTTTTTGAACTTTTGCATTAAAACATCACTATTTTTTGCTAACTTCAATGCCCAGCTCAGCTAATGCATTAGGATTTGCCGGGCTTGGTGCATCGGTCATTAAACAGGTTGCCGCTGTTGTTTTAGGAAATGCTATAACATCCCGGATATTATCGGTACCCGTTAATAGCATACTTAATCTATCTAAACCAAATGCAAGTCCTGCATGTGGCGGTGTACCATATTTTAGCGCATCAAGTAAAAAGCCAAATTTTTCGCGTTGATCGTGTTCATTAATACCTAAAATAGAAAAGACAGCTTGTTGCATTTCACTACGGTGGATACGTACTGACCCTCCACCTACTTCATATCCATTGATAACCATGTCATAAGCGTTAGCTATCGCATTTTCAGGATTTTCTTTAAGCTGTTCTGGCGTCAAGTCTTTTGGTGATGTAAATGGATGGTGCATCGCACTAAGTCCTTCATCCGTTTCTTCAAACATTGGAAAATCCACTACCCAAAGCACAGCCCACTGATTTTCATCAGTCAGATTCAAATCTTTACCTACTTTTAATCGTAGTGCACCTAATGCATCGCTCACAACTTTATAACTATCTGCCCCAAATAATAAAATATCACCATCTTTGGCATTAGCTCGATTCAATAGTGCTTCCATTTGCGTTTCATTAAAGAATTTAGCAACCGGACTTTGGACCCCTTCAAGCCCTTTATTGCGGTCATTGACTTTAATCCATGCCATACCTTTTGCACCATAGACCGAAATAAATTGTGTGTAATCATCTAACTGTTTACGGGTTAACTGGGCTCCGTTTGGTACGCAAAGTAGTGCTACCCGACCTTTTGGATCATTTGCTGGGGTTGAGAATACGTTAAAATTGACATCTTTTACTAAATCGGCAACATCTATTATTTCTAATGGATTTCGTAAATCAGGCTTATCGCTACCGTAACGGCGCATCGCTTCGGCAAATGTCATGATAGGGAATTGACCTAAATCCACATTTTTAACATGTAACCAAAGTTCACGGATCATTTGCTCCATGACATCACGGACTTGCTCTGCGGTCATAAACGAAGTTTCAACATCAATTTGAGTAAATTCTGGTTGGCGATCTGCACGTAAATCTTCATCACGAAAACATTTTACAATTTGATAATAGCGGTCAAAGCCAGACATCATTAATAGTTGTTTAAATAATTGCGGTGATTGTGGCAGTGCATAAAACTCACCATTGTGAATTCGACTTGGTACAAGGTAGTCACGTGCACCTTCTGGCGTGGCTTTGGTTAACATAGGGGTTTCAATATCAAGAAAACCATGCTCATTCATAAAGTTACGTACAAATGCAGTAATTTGAGCGCGGGTTTTAAAGATGTTTGTCATTTCAGGACGACGTAAATCGATATAACGATATTTTAAACGCTGTTCTTCACTGTTGTTTTGGTTAAAATCAAGTGGCAGCACATCACTGCGATTGAAAATTGTCAGTTCGGTGGCTAAGATTTCTACTTCACCCGTAGCCATGTCTTTATTTGCTTGTCCTTCTGGTCTTGCTCTTACTTTTCCTTTAATTTGAATGCAAAATTCATTACGTAGTTCACTGGCAAGTTGATAAGCTTGTTGATATTCAGGATCAAAAAACACTTGTACAATCCCTTCGCGATCACGCATATCAATAAATATCATACCGCCAAAATCTCGACGCTTATTGACCCAACCGCATAATGTGACTTCTTGATTAATATGAGATGCTGTTAAATGACCACAATAAATTGAACGCATAAAATATCCTGTTTAAATACCAATCTTATAAAAAAATATGAGGTATTATAAATCAAATAGTGTCCTTATAAAGGCATTTGTTGAGATTTATTCTTTAATTATTTTTGCGTCATTGAAATATATTGTTTGGTTATGTGTATTTAATGGTAGATGCCTGTTGACGCAAGTAATCTGGGTTATGTATATTAGCTGTGCAAGATAATAATTATTATGATAATAGCTGTCATGGATAGTTTTATTGACCGGAAATTTATGTAAAGAGGCGTGAAAGGATGGAAATTTTAAAAGACTATAGAGTGCACTTGCTTGCGCTGATAGTTGTTTTAGTATGTGAGTTTGTTGGTAAGCAGTCTATCTGGATTATCATGTTGTATCCTATGCTATTTGCCATGATTATTGGTGGTCTTATCAGTCTTCCTAAATTAAAAATCTTAAAACATAAAAATATGCTTCATGCTAGTTCGGTGATGATTGTGACGTTAATGTTACTGATTGCCAAGTTAGGTGTTGCGGTGGGGCCTAAAATTGATATGATTTTGCATGATGCTAAGTTGGCATTGATTTTCCAAGAATTAGGGCATTTTGCAGGTACCATTTTACTCGGTTTACCGTTGGCAATGATGTTAGGAATGAAGCGAGAAGCGGTCGGGGCAACCTATTCTGTTGCACGTGAACCCAATATTGCCATTGTGGCAGATAAATATGGACTTGATTCGCCCGAAGGTCGTGGTGTCATGGCAATGTATGTTTGTGGTACGCTCTATGGGGCGATTTGGATGAGTATCTTGGCTAGTATAATGGCAAAATTAGACATTCTTCATCCTTATGCATTAGCCATGGGGGCAGGGGTTGGTAGTGGTAGTATGATGGCGGCATCACTTGCGCCGATAAGTGACCTTTATCCTAATATGGCGAGTGACATCAAAGCTTATGCAACAACGGCTAATTTAATGTCTAGTATAGTTGGTATTTATATTTATACGTTATTCTCACTACCGTTTGCTTCTTTTCTCTATAATGTTTTTGCTCGTTTTCAAAGCAGTAAAAGGAGTTCACTATCATGAAGATTTTAGAAACGGTTTTTTTATTGATTTTAGTCGCAATTATCATGGCTGCCGGCAATACAGTCGGTTATCATGTCGATTTTATGCTGTCATTACAAGCTTTAGCTGTGCTGGTTGCAATATCGATTGTTGGTTTTTTTATAAGCAAAGTGCCTTTATTTAATAAACTTCCTGTTATTTTGTGGGTATCTGTCGTGGCGGCCATGGCTTCTTCACCAATATTTCCATTTCATGAGCAAGTTGTTGCGATAACTGATCATGTCTCTTTACTTGCTGTTTGTACGCCAGTGCTTGCTTACGCTGGATTAGCCATTGGTAAAGATCTTGCTTTATTCAAAAGTATCTCTTGGCGAATTATTCCCGTTTCATTAGCGGTGTTTTCCGGTACTTTCCTTTTTGCCGCCATCATTGCACAAATAACCTTAAAGTGGGAAGGTGTGATTTAATATTAGGTAGGATTTAATATATGACAAAAGAAGAACTAAAACGACAAGTTTGCAGTGCCATCGCTAATCGTAAAGCGGATATAAAAGCGATTGCTGAGGCAATTTGGGCTGAACCTGAACTGGGCTATAAAGAACACAAAACCGCAAAAAAAGTTGAAGATGCTTTTGAAAAACTTGGTGTGCCCTATAAAAATAAATTGGCGTTAACAGGGGTGAAAGGGCGTTTAAAAGGGGGAAAAGGGAGCCAATGCAGTGTCGCAATTATTGGTGAACTTGATGCCATTATCTGTGCTGACCATCCAGCTGCCGATGATACCTCTGGCGCTGCTCACTGTTGTGGTCATAATGCACAAATTGCAAATATGATGGCTGTCACCATGGGATTAATCGATTCTGGCGCCATGCAATTTTTAGCCGGTGATGTTGTTCCTTTTGCGGTACCAGCCGAAGAATATGTTGAAATTACGTATCGTAATCGTCTGATTGAAGAAGGTAAAATTAAGTATATTGGCGGTAAACCCGAACTTATTTCACGGGGTGAATTTGATGATGTGGATATGGCACTTCAAATTCATTTAACCAGTGTTCCAAACGATCGCCAAGACGGATTTATTGAGATTTCAACCACAAGTAATGGATTTATCGGTAAATTAATCAAGTATAAAGGTGAAGCCGCTCATGCGGCGGCGGCTCCTCATGCTGGCGTCAATGCGTTAAATGCAGCAATGATGGGGATGATGGGCGTTCATGCTATACGTGAAACGTTTCAGGAAAAAGATTATATTCGTTTTCATCCAATCATTACCCAAGGCGGTGATTTGGTGAATGTTGTACCAAGTGATGTCAGAATGGAAAGCTATGTTCGAGCGGGTAATGTTCCGGCAATGATTGATGCTAATGAACGAATTAATCAGGCTTTAAAAGCTGGGGCAATGGCTGTGGGGGCAACTTGCGAAATTAAAGATTTACCGGGTTATCTTCCATTGCAAAATGATCCAACCTTAAATGCCTTTTTGAAAGCAAATGCTGAAGCGTTAATTGGCGAAGAAAATGTGTCCGTTGCACCCCATATGACCGGTAGCACAGATACGGGCGATTTATCGCATATTATGCCTGTTAGTCATCCGTGGATAGGATCGGTTAGAGGTGTGTTACATGGGAAAGATTATACGGTTTTTGATGAAGAGATGGCCTATATTCGTCCTGCTCAGATGATGGCATGTACCATTATTGATTTGCTTTATGATGATGCAAAACCAGCCCAAACATTATTATCAAACTATAAACCTCTTATGACTAAAGACGAGTATTTAAGCTTTTTAGCGAGTTTTGATAAATAATGTTAATGACTTGGCACATTGCTGTGCCAAGTTTCTGCTATAATAGATTCTTTATGATTAATCACGATGATGATTCCCTATGCTAGCACTAACCGATCAAGAATTACTTCGTTATGACAGGCAAATTTCCTTACTAGGCTTTGATATCGATAAACAGCAAATGTTAAAAAATAGTGCGGTATTGATCATCGGGCTAGGCGGTTTGGGGTGCACAGCTTCGCTTTATTTGAGCCGTGCAGGTATAGGTAAATTGACGCTAGTTGATTTTGATACCGTATCAGAATCCAATTTAAATCGTCAAATTTTATATACGCATCAAGATATTAAGCAACTCAAAGTAGATGTAGCGAAACAAACATTAATCAAAATGAATTCTGATATTGAAATCGATACTATCAATCAAAAACTAGATGATGTTTCGTTAACTTCCCTTATAAAACAACATAATCTTGTCATTGATTGTACCGATAATTTATCTTCCAGAGAACAGATAAACCGCTGCTGTTTCCAAGTAAAAAAACCGTTAGTGTCAGGTGCTGCAATTCGAATGGAGGGCATATTAACGACTTTTACTTATCAAGCAAATGAGCCTTGTTATCACTGTTTAAGTCGATTGTTTGGGCAGGATCAACTGACTTGTATTGAAGCAGGGGTGATGGCGCCTTTAGTTGGCATGTTTGGTTCAATGCAGGCATTAGAGGCAATTAAAGTTTTGACTGATTATGGTCAACCTTTGGTTGGACGTGTACTGATGATTGATGCAAAAAGTATGCAATTTAATCACGTATCTTTGTCTAAACAGCCAGATTGTCAGGTTTGTGGTAACAGTAATAAAATATAGGTAACACAATGAACATCGATCGTATTATTTTAGCGCCAATGGAAGGGGTACTTGATTATCATGTTCGGCAAATTTTGACTGAAATAAATGTATTAGATTATTGCGTGACCGAATTTGTGCGCATCACCCATCATAAATTATCCAATCGAACTTTTTATCGACTTTGTCCCGAGCTACATCATGGCGGAAAAACGGCATCCGGTACTCCAGTTCGTGTGCAGATTCTTGGGCAATCACCTGAGTGGATGGCAGAAAATGCCGTTAAAGCAATTGAATTAGGCTCGCATGGGATAGATATTAATTTTGGCTGTCCTGCTAAAACCGTCGTTGGTAGTCATGGTGGCGCATATCTATTGCAATATCCGGATCAAATTTTCAACATTGTTCAGCAAGTCAGACAGGCAATGGGGACATCCGAAATATTATCCGTTAAGATTCGTTTAGGTTGGGCGGATAAATCTTTCTGTTATGAAATTGCTGACGCCATTGCACTTGCTGGTGCAAATGAGTTGGTTATTCATGGTCGAACTAAAGTGGACGGTTATCAAGCCGATAAAATTGATTGGCAGACAATAGGAAATATTAAGCAGCGGGTCAATATTCCGATCATAGCCAATGGTGAGATTTTCTCTATACAACATGCGCAAGATTGTGTAAGACAGAGCCAAACAAGCGATATTATGCTAGGTCGCGGAATATTAACGATACCAAATTTAGCGAATATAATACGTTTTAATGAAGCGCCATTAAGCTGGAAAAATGTATTACAAATATTAATGCGTTACGCAACAACGACGATAGAGGATGTGAAACCGTTATATCACTCAGCACGCATTAAACAGTGGCTTGCTTATTTTCGGCAATACTATGCACCTGCATCAGATTTACTCAGTCAAATTAGGACACTAAAAACGCAAAAAGAGATTTCAGAACATTTAAAGCGAATCACAGATCAATCACAGCAATTTTGATGCTTAGGTTGTTTCATTGGTTATTGATATTGCTTACGATGACTTACTTTATCATCACGTTGGTTAGATTATAATTAGAATTCAATCAATATACTTTTTGACTAATTAATTTTTCATAACTATTTAATTGTTGTTTAAATTAAATTCACGAATCCATTTTTCATCGTTGTCTTCCAAAAATTGTGTAAAAATTAAACTTAAATATTTAGTCCTGATATTGTAGATATAATAAGTGATATAACAACGATTTATCAATAATAAAAAACGGATTATCTTAATTGTGAGTATATAATTTATTGTGTAATTTTGTTATAGTGTACAAGTTGTAAATTGCAAAATAGTATAGAGAGGACTGAATGATTATCGGTAAGCAACAATCGGATACAACGTTGGAATGGTTTTTGTCTCATTGCCATATTCATAAATATCCAGCTAAAAGTACCCTGATTCACCAAGGTGAAAAAGCCGAAACTCTCTATTACATTGTTAAAGGTTCTGTTGCGGTTTTAATCAAAGATGATGAAGGCAATGAAATGATTTTGTCTTACTTAAATCAAGGTCAGTTTTTGGGCGAATTAGGACTTTTTGAAGAAGGCACAGAACGAAGTGCTTGGGTTAAAGCGAAAACAAGTTGCGAAGTGGCTGAAATATCGTACAAAAAATTTAGACAACTTGTACAAGTTAATCCTGATATTTTGATGCGATTGGCAAGCCAAATGGCAAGTCGTTTACAAGTGACTTCAGAAAAAGTCAGTAATTTAGCTTTTCTTGATGTTGCTGGTCGTATTGCACAAACTTTGTTAAATTTAGCAAAACAGCCCGATGCGATGACGCATCCGGATGGCATGCAAATCAAAATTACTCGTCAAGAAATAGGTCAGATAGTTGGTTGTTCACGAGAAACAGTAGGACGAATTTTAAAAATGCTTGAAGATCAGCATCTCATCTCTGCACACGGTAAAACGATTGTCGTTTATGGTACACGATAATTGAAAAATATTACGAAATTTAGTCAAAACATGATTGATATAACGCGAGATATTACATGACACAAGAAAGATGTATTCCAAGTCATGTGGCTATAATTATGGATGGAAATGGTCGCTGGGCAAAAAAACAAAATCAATTACGAGCATTTGGTCATCGTGCCGGTTTGAAAGCTGTGCGTAAAATTGTGAGTTATGCCGCAACCATTGGTATCAAAGTACTAACCTTATATGCGTTTAGTAGTGAAAATTGGAAACGCTCATCCAATGAAGTGTCATCTTTACTTTCGCTTTTTATTTATGCATTAAACCGAGAAACAAAAAGTTTACATAAAAATAATATTCGTTTGAATATCATTGGGGATATTTCGCGTTTTAATGAGCAACTTCAAACGATGATAGTTAATGCAGAGGCATTAACTAAAAATAATTCGGGACTGGTATTAAATATTGCCGCTAACTATGGCGGACGCTGGGATATATTACAATCAGCCCGCAATATAGCTATACAAGTAAAACATGGTGAGTTGATGATAGATGATATTACTGAGGAACGTTTGGGGTTAGAAATGTCAATGGGTGATTTTCCTGATGTTGATTTAGTTATTCGTACTGGTGGTGAATACAGAATAAGTAATTTTTTATTATGGCAAATTGCTTATGCTGAACTTTATTTTACTGATACCTTATGGCCGGATTTCGATCAGGCGTTATTTGATCAAGCAATCAGTGATTTTAATACCCGAGATCGTCGTTTTGGGGGTATTTTAGCGGAGGAGCAATCATGTTAATTCACCGTATTTTAGCTGCTATTATTCTAATACCTATTGTTATAATTACACTTTTTTTCGCGCCATTATCACTCTTTACCTATATTATGATTTTTGTTTGTGGTCTTGCAGCGTTTGAGTGGTCGCAGTTTTTAGCAATAACCCAAAAACAGCAAAGGGTTATATTTGCTTTGGTCGTTATTATTTTATTAAGTTTACTCTATCTATTACCCATTCCGATTGTTGCAAAATTGAAGTTATATTCAGGATTATTATTACTTTCGTTATGTTGGTGGTTGGTTGCACTATTTTTAGTTCTTACCTACCCAAATACGGCTAAATATTGGCGTGGTTCTATCACTGCAAAATTAGTATTTGCTTTTTTTACTATCGTTCCTTTTTTTATTGGGATGATCGAACTTAGAATGATTAATTATAATGCGAATACTTATACCGGCGCTTATTGTCTGTTATATGTCTTTATTTTAGTCTGGGCAACAGATACTGGCGCTTATTTTGTTGGGCGCAGTATGGGGAAACGCAAATTAGCACCAAAAGTTTCACCCGGTAAAACTTTAGAGGGATTTATTGGCGGTGTGATTGTTGCCATTGTTATTAGTTTTATTGCCTATTTTACTGGATTTATTTCAATTAATTTGACCAGTTTTATTATGAGTTCTTTATTCGCTATTTTTGCATCAGCATTAGGTGATTTAACTGAAAGCATGTTCAAACGTGAAGCAGGCATCAAAGATAGTGGAAATTTAATCCCTGGACATGGCGGTATTTTAGATCGTATTGATAGTTTGACTGCTGCAGTGCCTATTTTTGCAGCATTATCTTTCAATTTATTTTAAATAAGGTAATTAACTTTGCTTTGGTCTCTGTTGTTATTTATCATTACCATTAGTATATTAGTTACAGTACACGAATTTGGGCATTTTTTCGTGGCAAGGCTATGTGGCGTTCGGGTTGAATGTTTTTCCATTGGATTTGGAAAAAAAATATGGTCACATAAGTTTTCAGGTGGAACAGAATTTGTCATTGCTATGATTCCACTAGGTGGTTATGTTAGAATGCTGGACGGAAATGCAAAAAACTTATCAACCGACGAAGAAAAACAGGTTTTTGATAAAAAAAAGATATGGCAACGAGCAGCAATTATATTTGCAGGCCCATTTGCTAACTTTATTTTAGCTTTCATTCTATATTGGATAATTTTTATGCTTGGTGTTGTTACCTATCCGGTTAAAATAGGCAGTACAATACCCGATACACCTGTTGCGACAGTGAATATCCCTTCTGGAGCAGAGTTAAAAAAGATTAATAATATACAGATTGAAAGTTGGAATGATGTAAATTTTGCATTAATGTCTATTTTAGGACAAGATGATGTGACGATTACCTATTTGATTAATGCTGGTAATAATCATCAAAAAGAAGTTAGTCAACGTGTTGATATTCGTCATTGGTATTTCGATATTGAAAAAGAATCAGCAATAAAGACCTTTGGATTGTTACCTAAAACACTGGAAATTTATCCAATTGTGAGTAAAATTATACCAAATTCAGCTGCCGAAAAAGCGGGTTTACAAGTTGGTGATAAGATTCTAAGTTATAATGAACACCCTTATGTAGATTGGAATGATTTTTCAGCTATAATAAAGAAAGGTGATCTAATAAGATTAAAAATTGAGCGTGAAAATAAAAATCTTTACCTTGATTTAATGCCGTCAATACAGGCAAATGGTGAAGGTATTGCGGGGCTATATCCTACCTCGGAAGCAGTCATTAAGCAGTATGGATGTTTAGAAGGGTTTGGCAAAGGATTAGAACAAACAGTGTTAACCACTCAGTTAACAATTCGTTCTTTTTATCAGTTAGTAACAGGTGTTATTGGACTTAATCATTTATCAGGACCAATAACAATAGCAAAAAGCGCAGGGCAAACAGCAAGTTATGGTTTCACGCCTTACTTATATTTTCTGGCATTTATTAGTATAAGTCTGGGGGTAATCAATCTTGTTCCATTACCAATGCTAGATGGTGGGCACCTTATTTTTTTATTGTTTGAGAAAATAAAAGGTAAAAGTCTATCAATTAAAGCAAAAGAACGTTTTTATCGTTTCGGATTTGCTTTTTTACTGGTAATAATGGGGATTGCACTATTTAATGATGTTTTACGATTGTGATGGAATGAGGTTATAAACATTTACAATGAAAAAAATAAATAAATTACTTATAGCATCTTTGCTGTTTAGCACAACAGCAGTATATAGTTCCAATGCATTTTGTGTTGATGATTTTGTAGTAAAAGAAATCAAATTTGAAGGATTACAACGGGTAACTCAAGGGGCAGCATTGCTTGATATGCCAATCCAAGTTGGTGATTATGTCAGTGAGTCTGATTTGGGGCATATTGTTAAATCACTTTATTCGAGTGGAAACTTCGATAATATTACTATTTCTAGAGATGGTAATAGCTTAATCATTCATGTTGAAGAGCGTCCAACCATTGCGAGTATTACTTTTTCAGGTAATAAATCAATTAAAGATGATATGCTGAAAAAGAATTTAGATAGCTCTGGTATTCGGGAAGGCGACGCACTTGATAGAACCATGCTTTCTGCCATGGAAAAAGGGCTAGAAGATTTTTATTATAGCGTCGGTAAATATAATGCTCGAATTAAAGCTGTTGTCACACCATTATCTCGTAACCGCGTTGATTTAAAGCTAGTTGTCGCAGAAGGTAAATCAGCGTTAATCGATCAAATCAACATTGTCGGGGCTAAGGCATTTTCGTCCGAAGAGCTAATTTCACGCTTTTCACTGCGAGATGAAGTGCCGTGGTGGAACATGCTTGGCGATCGCAAATATCAAAAACAAAAATTAGCTTCTGATTTAGATGAATTACAAAGCTTCTACTTAAATCGAGGCTATGCACGTTTCAATATTGAATCCACTCAAGTCAGTTTAACGCCAGATAAAAAAGGTATTTATGTCACTATCAATATTCATGAAGGTGAACAATATAAATTATCTGATTTTGACTTCAAAGGGGATTTTGCCGGACATAAGGATGCGATTACTAAAATAGCAAAAGAACGTGTTTCGACAGGTGATTTGTATAATGGTAAAAAAATTACTGATATTGAAGATAATGTAAAACAGCTACTTGCAAATTTTGGTTATGCTTATCCAAAAGTCAGTATTCAACCTGAAATGGATGATTCAACGCATACCGTAAAATTAATTATGTTTGTTGATGTTGGGCCACGTTATTATGTCCGTAATATCAACATAGAAGGTAATACCATAACAAGTGAAGGTGTTATCCGTCGTGAACTTCGTCAAATGGAAGGTTCTTGGCTGAGTAATGGACTTGTAGAACTAGGTAAAGATCGCTTAAGTCGATTAGGATTTTTTGAATCAGTAGATGTTGAAACTGAGCGTGTTCCAGGAGCTGAAGATCAAGTTGATATTACTTATAAAGTCACGGAGCGTAACACAGGAAGCATCAAACTTGGTGTGGGTATTGGTTCTGATAGTGGTATTAGTTTTAATGCTGGTATTTCGCAAGATAACTGGTTAGGTACGGGTAATAGTGTTTCATTCGATGTAAATACGACAAATACCGATAAAACTGCATCGATATCAGTTGTAAATCCTTACTTTACGATTGATGGGGTGAGCTTAGGCGGAAGTATTTATTACAATACTTATAAAGCAGATGATGATGATGATGAATCTGTTTATTCAAGTAAGTTATGGGGTGCATCAGCTAATTTAGGTTTCCCAATTAGTGAAAATAATTTTATTCGTTTTGGTAGTGAGTATGCTAATCGGAAATTATCCGATATGAAACCACAATATGGTATGTGGCGTTACTTCCATTCAATGGGGGAAAACACTAAAAATAAACACTCCATGACCTATAATACCAATGATTTATTATTAAATGCGAATTGGACATATAATTCATTAAATCGTGGTTATTTCCCTACAGAAGGTTTAAAAGTATCGGCTAACGCAAAAATTACGGCTCCAATATTTGATAACCGCTTCTATAAAGTGGTTGCAGATGCATCTTTTTATTATCCTCTTGATAGTGATCATAATTGGGTATTCTTAACGCGTGGTCGATTAGGTTATGGAAATGGTTTTGGTGGAAAACAGCTACCATTTTATGAAAACTTCTATGCAGGTGGTTCGACCGTTCTTCGTGGATTTAAATCCAATACTGTTGGGCCTAAAGCAGTCTATTTTAATAGAGCAAACTGTAGTAATTTAAATAATACTTCAGGATGTGTAGAATCTAAAGATGCGGTAGGCGGTAATGCATTAGCGTTTGCAAGTGCTGAATTAATTGTTCCAACGCCATTTATTAGTGAAAAGTATTCCGATAGTATTCGAACATCGTTCTTTGTTGATGCAGGTACGGTTTGGGATACCGAATGGAACTTAAAAGGTAATCATTTGCATGATTACAGTTCTCCTTCAAATATACGAGTTTCGCTAGGTCTTGCAGTACAGTGGATGTCACCACTTGGACCATTAGTATTTTCTTACGCAATACCGCTTAAGAAATATGACGGCGATTCGTCTCAACAATTCCAGTTTAACATAGGTTCAACATGGTAAAACCATGTTGTAATTAAATGAAATACACATAGGTGAAAAAAGTGAAAAAAATTATATCTATTATTAGTCTTAGTGCAGCGCTTCTCTTTACAGGTATAGCTAATGCAGAAATAAAAATTGGTGTTATAGATGTGATGTCTGTATTACAACAAATGCCTCAACGGGAAGCCGTTGGTAAAGCATTAGATAAGGAATTTGAATCACAAATCAAATCTTTACAAGATCAAGAAGAAAAAGCGAAGAACGCAAGTGCTCGTTTGAAAAAAGATGGCCCAACACTATCTGCATCGGAAAAAAGCAAATTGAATAAAACAATTGCTGATTTTGAAAGTAAAGCGAAAGATTTTTCAATAAAATATCGTAAACGTGAAAATGAAGAAGCAGAAAAATTATTGAAACAAATTCAAAATGCAGTTAAGGAGATTGTTGCTACTGAAAAATATGACCTTATTTTGAAAGCCGAAGCAGCACTTTCTGCCTCTGATGCAGTTGATATCACTGAAAAAGTATTGGAAAAGGTCAAAAAATAATGTTGGCTTGTCGTTTAGAGCAACTAGCAAACTATCTTGACGCACAATTACACGGTAATGCAGATATACTCATTACCGGTATAGCTTCAATGAAAAGCGCTGTATCTGGGCAAATCACTTTTTTGGCGGATCAAAAATTGCAAAGCAAATTAGCAGAATGTAAAGCTTCTGCTATTGTGATGACTGAAGATAGCCTTAAGTATTGGCACGGTGCTGCATTGATTGTTAAAAATCCTTATCTTGCCTATGCAAAATTAGCACAATATCTTGATACAACACCTGATCCTGCTAAAGACATCGCACCTTCCGCTGTAATCGACCCTACCGCTCAATTAGGTGCTAATGTTTCGATTGGTGCCAATGCCGTTATTGAAAGCGGTGTACATTTAGGGGATGGTTGTATTATTGGAGCAGGTTGTTTTATAGGAAAAAATACGACTATTGGTGCCGACACTAAATTGTGGGCTAATGTCACCGTTTATCATAATTGCGTTATTGGTAAAAATTGCCTGATTCAATCTGGAACCGTTATAGGCTCTGATGGATTTGGTTATGCGAACGACAAAGGTAAATGGATTAAAATCCCTCAACTTGGACGTGTTATTATTGGTGATAATGTCGAAATTGGGGCATCAACTACGATAGATCGTGGTGCACTTGATGATACCGTGATTGGTAATGGGGTGATTATTGATAATCAATGTCAAATTGCCCATAATGATATTATAGGTGACCATACTGCCGTTGCTGGTGGTGTAATAATGGCAGGAAGTCTGACTATAGGACGTCATTGTTTAATTGGTGGCGCAAGTGTAATCAATGGACATATGGAAATTTGTGATCAAGTCACTGTGACTGGAATGGGCATGGTTATGCGCCCGATCACTAAACCAGGAGTCTATTCATCAGGTATTCCATTGCAAGAGAACAAAATATGGCGAAAAACCGCTTCATTAGTTTTACATATTGATGAAATAAATAAACGTTTGAAATCACTTGAGAAGAAACTATTAAATAGCTCGACGTAGCCAGTTTCGGTCGGTATAATGCCAACCTATTTTATAATTTTTTTAAGCCCAAATATCATTGATGATTTATTTATGGGCTGAATATATTCAATAATTCCGAGGTATAAAGATGCAAGTTTCGGTAGAAACAACACAAGGTTTAGGTCGACGTTTGTCAATTACTATTAAAGCTGAAAATATTAAAAAAGCTATTGATAAAGAATTAGTTAATACGGCTAAAAAAGTTCGGATTGATGGTTTCCGTAAAGGAAAAGTGCCTTTAAAACTTGTTGAACAGCGTTATGGTGCTTCAATTTTACAAGAAGCATTAAGTGATTTAATGCAAAAAAGTTTTGTTGATGCAATTATTCAAGAAAAATTAAATCCAGCTGGTGCTCCAACTTATACTCCTAAAGAATATAAAAATGGAGAAGATTACACATTTGACGTTGAATTCGAAGTTTATCCTGACGTTAAAGTTAAAGATTTAGATAAAATTGAAGTCGAAAAACCTGTTGCAGAAGTTGTTGATGCAGATGTTGAAACTATGATTGAAACACTACGTAAACAACAAGGTACTTGGAAAGTAACAGAACAAGCTGCAGGTGAACAAAATCGAGTGACTTTAGATTTTGTGGGTAAAGTAGATGGAGAAGAGTTTGAAGGTGGAAAAGCTAATGATTTTGCATTAGTTTTAGGACAAGGTCGAATGATCCCAGGTTTTGAAGATGCAATTATTGGGCATAAAGCGGGTGATTCGTTTGATATTAATGTAACCTTCCCGGAAGATTATCACGCTGAAAACTTGAAAGGTAAACCAGCTGTATTTGCTGCAACATTGACAAAAGTTGAAGAGCTTGAACTTCCTGAGCTGACTGAAGATGTTATTAAACGGTTTGGTATTGCTGATGGAACAATCGAAAGTTTACGCGCTGAAGTTCGTAAAAATATGACACGTGAACTTAATGCGACAATTCGTAACAAAATCAAATCACAAGTTATCGACGGATTGGTTAAAAATAATGAAATTGAAGTTCCAACTGCGTTAATCGATCGTGAAGTTGATGTATTACGTCAGCAGGCTTTATCACGTTTTGGTGGCAACATTAAACAACCAATGGAACTACCAAAAGAGTTATTTGAAGCTGAAGCAAAACGACGTGTCAGTATTGGATTATTATTCAGTGAAATCATTGAAAGTAATAAACTTAAAGCTGATGAGGCTCGTGTGCAAACATTGATTGATGAAATAGCAACGGCTTATGAAGATCCTAAAGAAGTGATAGAATATTACCGCAAAGATAAAAAAGCGATGGACAATATCCGTTCTGTAGCACTAGAAGATCAAGTTGTTGATCTGTTATTAGCTAGTGCAAAAGTAACTGATAAAAATTCTTCATTTTCTGAATTAATGAATCAGCAAATGGCTTAATTAGCAGTTTTATTCAGTTTAAAAAAATTACTTTAAAGCCCAAATAAGGATTATCTGTTTGGGCTATTTTGTTTAATTAGGAGATAAAAATGCCGTTAGAACCATTTATGAGTGTTATACCAATGGTTGTTGAGCAAAGTTCTCGGGGTGAGAGGGCTTATGATATATATTCACGTTTATTGAAAGAGCGTATTATATTTTTAACGGGTCAAGTTGAAGATAACATGGCTAATTTAATTATTGCTCAAATGCTATTTTTAGAAGCCGAAAATCCTGAAAAAGATATTCATCTCTATATCAATTCACCAGGTGGTGTGGTTACAGCAGGAATGGCAATCTATGATACGATGCAATTTATCAAACCTGATGTAAGTACAATTTGTTTAGGCCAAGCTTGTTCAATGGGGTCTTTACTTCTAACTGCTGGTACAAAAGGAAAACGTTACTGCTTGCCTAATGCTCGAGTGATGATCCATCAACCATTAGGTGGTTTTCAAGGTCAAGCTTCTGATATACAAATTCATGCTCAAGAAATTTTGCAGGTTAAAAGTCGATTAAATAAAATTATGGCGATGCATACAGGTCAAGATATTAGCGTGATTGAAAGAGATACAGATCGTGATAACTTTATGTCTGCTGAAAAAGCGGTTGAATATGGTTTAGTGGATGCCATATACAGTAAACGATCTTAATAACAGACTAGGTAGGTGATTAAAGTGAATAAAACAAATTCCGAAAAATTACTTTATTGTACTTTTTGTGGTAAGAGTCAGCATGAAGTTCGTAAACTCATTGCAGGGCCATCATCTATTTATATTTGCAACGAATGTATTGGTTTGTGTAATGATATCTTAAAAGAAGAAACTAAAAACTTTCTTTCTCATGAAGAGTTTATCAGTAAACCTTTACCAACCCCTCATGAAATTCGTGCACATCTCGATGAATATGTTATTGGTCAAGATCGCGCCAAAAAAGTATTATCTGTAGCGGTTTACAATCATTATAAACGGTTACGCAACTATTCTAATCCGAGAGATGTTGAATTAGGTAAAAGTAATATTTTATTAATTGGACCAACAGGTAGTGGAAAGACATTATTAGCTGAAACATTGGCTCGATATCTAGATGTTCCTTTTGCAATGACCGATGCTACAACGCTAACTGAAGCGGGTTATGTGGGCGAAGATGTTGAGAATATTATTCAAAAATTACTACAAAATTGCGATTACGATGTTGAAAAAGCGCAACGTGGTATTATTTATGTAGATGAAATTGATAAAATTTCACGAAAATCAGATAATCCATCAATCACACGGGATGTGTCGGGCGAAGGTGTTCAACAAGCATTGTTAAAAATTATTGAAGGTACGGTTGCATCCGTTCCACCTAAAGGGGGACGTAAACATCCTCAACAAGAATTTTTACAAGTTGATACATCAAAAATCCTATTTATTTGTGGTGGCGCATTTAGTGGCTTGGATAAAGTCATTGAAAATCGTGTTTCAACTAATACAGGAATCGGTTTTGGCGCTGATGTTAAAAGTACCAAGCAACAAGCTTCTGAATCTGAACTGTTAGCTCAAATTGAAGCTGAAGATTTAGTGAAATTTGGCTTAATTCCAGAATTTATTGGACGGTTACCTGTGATTGGTACATTATCTGAACTAGATAAAGATGCGCTAATCAGTATATTGACTGAACCTAAAAATGCATTAACTAAACAATATCAAGCATTGTTTGATTTAGATGGTGTTGATCTTGAGTTTTCTAAAGAAGCATTAGACGCTATAGCCGTCAAAGCGATGCAACGCAAAACAGGGGCGCGTGGTTTACGCTCAATTGTTGAAAATATTTTATTAGATACGATGTATGATTTACCATCAGAAAAAAATATTAAACAAGTGATTGTTGAACAAGACACGGTTGAAAAATCTCAAGCACCTAAGCTAGTGTATCGAGATAACACTGCGCTTTTAGCTTAACGATAGTAATAAACTGCCATGAAAGTGGCAGTATACTGATGAAAAAATTGTATAAGTCAAATTAAAAATTATGAGTGATTGAATTCGTCAAGGCTTTTAAGGAATAATATGTTTTAAACAATAATAAAATAGGCTTGAATATCTCAAAACAATCCCAATATCTACCTAATAAGTTTGTATTACCAGAGAGAACAATATGAAAACAAAACAAACTAAATCAATGATTATGCCTATTTTACCATTACGTGATGTTGTTGTGTTCCCACACATGGTGATCCCTCTCTTTGTTGGACGAAATAAATCTATACGTTGCCTTGAAAGTGCAATGGAAATGGATAAACAAGTTTTTCTTGTTACCCAAAAAAATCCATCGCAAGATGATCCAGATATTGAAGATTTATATGAAATTGGCACGATAGCCAATATTCTACAATTACTCCAATTACCAGATGGCACAGTGAAAGTTTTAGTCGAAGGCGTAGAGCGGGCTAAAATAGTTGATATTGTCGATCAAAATGATGATGACTTTTTAATTGCTAATATTAAACCACTTAGTGAGAAAAAACGTGCTCAAGATCTCAATGAAGCGCTTGTCCGCGTTGTATTGTCTAATTTTGAAGAATATTCAAAACTCAACAAAAAAATCACACAAGAAGTGGTTGATTCCATTCGTTTAATTAAAGAACCTTCACAATTATCAGATTCTATTGCAGCAACGTTATTTTTGAAAGTAGATCAAAAACAACAAATTTTAGTCACAGCTGATTTAGAAAAACGTTTCGAATTGCTTATTGCCATGATGGAAGCTGAAATTGATTTGTTGCAAGTTGAAAAAAATATTCGTCAGCGTGTTAAACAACAAATGGAAAAAGCGCAAAAAGAATATTACTTAAATGAACAAATCAAAGCTATTCATAAAGAATTAGGTGATATTGATAATAAACCTGATGAGTTTGAAGAGTTAAAAACCAAAATCACTAAAGCAAAAATGCCAAAAGAAGCCACAGAAAAAGCTATGGCTGAACTTAATAAACTTAAGATGATGCCAGCAATGTCTGCGGAAGCGACCGTAGTACGTGGTTATATTGATTGGATGTTACAAGTTCCTTGGCATAAACGAAGTAAAGTTAAAAAAGATATTGAAGCCGCTCAAAAGATTCTAGATAAGGATCATTATGGACTTGAGAGAGTCAAAGACCGAATTTTAGAGTATTTAGCTGTGCAAGGACGAGTCAATAAAGTAAAAGGCCCTATTTTATGTTTAGTTGGGCCTCCAGGTGTTGGTAAAACTTCGCTTGGTCAGTCAATAGCTAAAGCAACAGGGCGAGAATATGTCCGAATGGCTTTAGGTGGTGTACGTGATGAAGCAGAAATACGTGGACATCGACGTACCTATATTGGTTCTATGCCAGGTAAATTAATTCAACGTATGGTTAAAGTTGGGGTTAAAAATCCATTATTCTTATTAGATGAGATTGATAAAATGGCATCTGATATGCGTGGTGATCCTGCTTCTGCCTTATTGGAAGTTCTTGACCCAGAGCAAAATAATGCATTTAGTGATCACTATTTGGAAGTTGACTATGATTTATCCGATGTGATGTTTGTTGCAACGGCAAATTCAATGAATATTCCTGCTCCATTACTTGATAGAATGGAAGTGATTCGACTTTCTGGTTACACAGAAGACGAAAAATTGAATATTGCTAAACAACATCTAATTGCTAAACAGATTGAAAATAATGGCTTGAAATCAAAAGAAATTGAAATTGAAGATTCTGCCATTATCGGTATTATTCGTTATTATACACGTGAAGCTGGTGTGCGAAGTTTAGAGCGTGAAATAGCCAAAATTTGTCGCAAAGTTGTGAAACAATTAGCGCTAAATAGTAAATTGAAAAAAGTGAAAGTCACGCAAGCTAATTTAGCAGAGTTCCTAGGCGTGCAACGATTTGATTATGGTAAAACTGATAATGAAAACCGAATAGGACAAGTTATTGGACTTGCCTGGACAGAGGTCGGTGGTGATTTGTTAACTATTGAATCAGTCAGTGTTCCGGGTAAAGGAAAACTTACCTATACTGGATCATTAGGTGATGTTATGCAAGAGTCCATTCAAACTGCATTAACAGTTGTTCGTTCTCGAGCGGAGAAATTGGGTATCAATAGTGATTTTTATGAAAAACGTGATATTCATGTACACGTGCCAGATGGTGCGACACCAAAAGATGGTCCAAGTGCAGGCATTGCTATGTGTACTTCATTAATATCAACATTAACGGGTAATCCTGTTCGTTCTGATGTTGCAATGACAGGCGAGATCACATTGCGTGGAGAGGTGTTACCAATTGGTGGTTTGAAAGAAAAACTTCTTGCAGCACATCGTGGTGGCATTAAAACCGTGTTAATTCCAATGGATAATGTCAAAGATCTGGAAGACATCCCAGACAATGTTAAATCTGAAGTTGAAATTATACCTGTAAAATGGATTGATGATGTTATAACCGTTGCACTTCAAAACAACCCATTTGGAATGGAACCCGTTACCAAAAAAGTTACTTTAAAACAACCGACTAAAAAGGCGATTAAAAAAGTAAAAGGAAATGTTGAAGTGCCAGCTCGATTAAATTAATTATCTTAATTTCAAAAAGATCAACACATGTTGATCTTTTTTTTGCTTAACATTCTGACAATAGCCTATTTTAGTAAATATGCTATACTTGCCAAATTAATTATTGGTTTTATGGAGAATCTTTAGAAATGATGGAAACAATCCGAGCAGCTGCAAACCATATAGCTGTTAAAATTATATTCGCTATAATTATTATAAGTTTTATTTTTACCGGTGTGTTCAGTGGCGGTAATAGTGCACGTGATGAACAAATATATATAGCGAAAGTGGATGGTGAAGGGATTAGTCGAGCGCAGTTTGAGGCTCAGGCTAGTGCAGAATCATCAAGAGCGATGGGGGATAGCACTTTTATTAAACAAATTCGTCGAGATGTTCTTGCTGATCAAATTAATAACTATCTTGCTTACCAATTATCTAAAGACCTCAACCTTAATATTAGTGACGATCGTTTAAAAGAAATGATTAGCAAGCAGAAGGAATTTTTTGAAAACGGAAAGTTTAGTAATCAAAAATATTTAAATCTTCTTGCGGCAAATAACTTTACACCAGAGGCTTATGCGGAGTCTATTCGAGCAGCTGCACAACGACAACAGCTTATCAGTTCATTAATCTATAGTGACTTTGTGGTACCAAATGATTCTGATTTTTCAAAATTACTTGATCAAACAAGAACGATTTATGCTGCGCCAATCAGTTCTTCTATTGTTAAAATGGATGATGTCAATATAACGACTGAAGATGAGCAAAAATACTATGATGAGCATAAAAATTCTTTTTTTAGAAAGGAAAGAGTTAAATTTAAATACATAGCAAATGCTAAGCAAGATTATCTAAACACTATCACTATTGATGATAAAGACATTAAAAAAGAATTTAATGATAACCTAAAGGAATATACCTATCCTGCCAAAAAATCGTTTAGTGTGATTTTTGTAAAAGACTATAACCAAGCTGAAGATATCGTCAAAGACCTATCATCGGGTACCGAATTTTCAACAGTATTGAAGAATATTAATCAGAATGAAGATGTTTCTCCTTATGGCAAAAATGGTTCACTAGGTTGGTTTGCTGATAATGATGACTTACCACAACCTTTTAAAGAGGCAAATTTACATAATATTGGTGAAGTTTCTAAACCAATACAAGTCGAAGGTGGTTATGTCATTGTCAAACTAGATGATTTACAAAAAGCTAAATCTATGGATTATGATTATGCAAAATACCAAATTAAGACCAAGCTTCAAGAAAATAAAATTCAACAACATTTTGAAAATGCAGAAGATAAAATGAAGTCAGCGCTAGTTAACCATTCTAACGATTTCGATGCGATAGCTAAAGAGGCAGGTTTAGACGTTAAAGAAACTGATTGGACTTATTATAATGATGCAAGTTCAATTGCTCGTTATCCAGAAGTGCGAGATGTCATATTTAGTAGCGACATGATTGCTGATGATAAAGTGACGGGTAAAATTTCAGAAATAATACCTGTAGGACGGGATTTAGACATGTCAGATTTTATCATTCAAGTTGTCGATTACAAACCCGAAGGAATTGCACCATTTGAAGAGGTAAAAAACGAAATACATCAAAAACTTTATGATGATATTGTTGATAGCCGTTTTAAATCAACAGTGGATGATATTGTGAAAGAGTTGAATGAAAAAGGAACATCAAAACAAGTACAATTTTCTACCAATTATACCTTGAAAAGAGATTCAAATGAACTTGATAGGAAAGTGGTCGATATGGTGTTTAATTTAGTTCCTTCTGCAACCGATAAACGTGTCTATGGGGTTGAATATATCAATAAACATGATGCTTATATCACGGTGTTGACACAAGTTAAAGATGGTGAGTGGCAAGATGTTTCATCTTATTTACTGCGTTATTATTTGCAAAATACCTATAATTCTTTAGCTACGGATATGCGTTCAAGAGCAAAAATTGAAATCATGCCAAACTCAAATTTGTGATATACATCGAAAATTTGATAGAGACACTGTTAAAACTAAAAGCCACTTGTGTGGCTTTTCTCATTTTTATAATAAGTTAAATCGTTTCATTAAATTAAATGAGATAGTGCTAACGCAAATTTTATTGCGTAACTATTTTAGAGGTTAATTATATGAAACGAATTTCACTATTTGGTATTTTACTATCGTCTTTTATCTTTTCGTCAATCAGTTTAGCGGAACCAACGCCAATATCACCCACTAAGCAAGAACAAAAACAGACCATTCAAGTTAATATTAATACTGCTTCAGCGCAAGAGCTGACAAAAATATTAACAGGAATTGGATTAAGTAAAGCTCAAAAAATTGTTGAATATCGTGAAAAATTTGGACCATTTGTATCGGTTGAACAACTTAAAGAAGTCTCTGGTATCGGACAAGCTACTCTTGATAAAAATATCGGGAAAATAGCATTGTGATATTATTTTCCACCAATTCATATTGGTGGAAAATGCTTATAACCTTAATAATCCACAGGATCGACATCTATATTCCAACGTACTCGAGAACTTTCTCCCCACTTTTCAATGTTGAGGATAAGTTTATCCAATATTTCTTGTAACAATTTGCGATTAGTATGTTGTAAAAGTAATTGCCACCGATGGTAGTCCGCTTTTTTGGCTTGATTTGCCGGCATCGGACCAAGTTGCCATAAACCTAAATCACAGTTTGCTTTTAACCAGTCATGAATTTTTTGTAGAAAAATGGGAGCATAATGATTATTACGATCTGCTGCACGGATCAGTACTTGATAGCTAAAAGGGGGTAACTGCGTTAATTGACGTTCTTGTAATGTTACGCTTGCAAATTTTTGATATCCCTCATTCAATAAAATATTAAGAAGTGGATGATCTGGATGATAGGTTTGCAAAATAACTTCGCCAGCTTTGGTTGCCCGACCTGCCCGACCAGAAACTTGAGTATAAATTTGTGCAAATCGCTCTGTTGCTCTAAAATCACTTGAAAATAGCGCTCCATCTACATCGATAATTCCAACTAAAGTAACATCTGGAAAATGATGCCCTTTCGCTAAAATTTGAGTGCCAACTAAGATATGGGCTCCGCCTTGTTGAATATCCTGTAAATAATTATTCAATGCGCCTTTTTTACTGACTGTATCGCGATCAATACGACTAATTTTAATATTGGGGAATAAAACTTCGAGTCTTTTTTCCAACTGTTCAGTCCCAAATCCAATTGGCACAAGGTGAGTCGATCCACATTTAGGGCATTGTTGAGGAACAGCTCGTGGTGTATCACAATGGTGACAACTCAATTTATGCTGTTTGTGATGATAAGTATAGGGTCTGTCACAACGAGGACATTCTGCAATCCAACCACAGTCATGGCAGATCAGTAATGGTGAAAACCCTCGTCGGTTTAAAAAGAGCATGACTTGATTATTATCAGATAAGTGTTTCTGGATTTGCTCAATTAATGGTTGTGATAGCCCTGCATCGAGAATTAAACCTCGAATATCTAAAATAGACTGTTTAGCCAGCGTTGCATTACCCGCTCTTTCAGTAAGCTGGAGTAACTGATATTTATGGTAGATAGCATTTTTGAGCGTTTCTAGTGAAGGCGTTGCAGAACCCAACAAAATCGGAACATTTTCAATTTTGGCTCGGATTATTGCCAAATCTCGGGCATGATAGCGCCAACCTTCTTGTTGTTTATAAGAGCTATCATGTTCTTCATCGATAATAATGATACCTAAATTTTTAAATGGTGTAAAAAGTGAAGAGCGTGTTCCAACGACAATAGCTGTTTCGCCATTACGACTTCTTAACCATACCCCCAGTCTTTCTTTGACCGTCAATCCTGAGTGTAAAATGTCAATCGGTGCATTAAAACGTTGTTTAAAACGGGTAATGGTTTGTGGTGTGAGACTGATTTCAGGTACTAATACTAACGCTTGTTTTCCCATTGATAACACGTGAGATAAAATATTTAAATAGACTTCGGTTTTACCTGAACCAGTTACTCCTTCTAACAGAAACACATTAAAATTATCAATCTGTTTATTGACGCTTTGAATAGCATTTGATTGTTGTGCATTGAGTTCAATTGAGGTTGTATTTGTTGAATAGCAAGTTTGCCATTCAGTACTGTCTGGTAAACAACGGACTTGTTCGATTAACTGTTTTTTCTGTAATGCAAGATAGACAGCTGAATTGAAGTCGGTTTCTTGTAGTGTATTGTTTTTTAATGCTAATAATAGTTGTTTTTGTTTGGTTGCACGAGGCATTGAGTCTATATTGAACTGCTTACCAAGCTCAGTTAATTGCCATCTTTTAATTTCATCCTTACTTGCTGCTCGTCCTTGTCTTAATAAAATGGGTAAGGCATGGAATAACACCTCACCTATTGGGTAATGATAATAACTTGCTGCCCAATTTAATAATTGCCATATTGCATCATTAAATACGGGTGTTTCATCAACAATTGATTTTATGGATTTCAAATGACTAATATCAACATCGGTATGTTTATCGATATTAACAATTATGCCTATTGCATCACGATGACCAAAAGGAACCTTCACCCGCATACCAATTTGAGCAGGCATAGTTAATTGATAATCATAAAGTTGGTGTAATGGTACAGGTAAAGCTACATGAGCGATAAGCATGAAAAATCACATCAATGGTTAAATTAAACTCGTATTGTACGTAAAATCAAATGAACTCGCAAAAGCTACGCCATGAAATCTAATTTTAAGATGTGAAAAGTGGTTTCAAGTTGTAAAATTTGCTATCTTGATCTTATCGGATTTTTGATGACTATGAAAGGGATAAAAGATGTCAGAATTTTTTTCACATATAAATCAGCGTGGTGATGCGCACATGGTTGATGTCTCAGAAAAAAAAATAACAACGCGAGAAGCGAAAGCAGAGTCAATAATTCTAATGAGTGAAAAAACATTAAATATGATTCTTGAAGAAAAGCATCAAAAAGGGGATGTGTTTGCAACAGCACGAATTGCCGGGATTCAAGCAGCAAAAAAGACTTGGGAACTGATCCCTTTATGTCATCCATTATTATTAACTAAAATTGAAATCAATATTCAAGCAGATATTGATAATAGTTGTATAAGAATTGAATCTTTTTGCCGATTAAATGGGCAAACAGGCGTTGAAATGGAAGCGCTGGTTGCTGCCTCGGTTGCCGCATTAACCATTTATGATATGTGTAAAGCAGTACAAAAAGATATGGTAATAACACAAGTAAGGTTGCTATCAAAAACAGGTGGTAAATCTGGGGATTTTGTTGCACAAACATAGAAAAAGAACATCATGAATAAAATTATTTTTTTTGCTCAAACCAGAGAGTTAATTGGAATAGATACTATTGAATTGAATGCCGAACACTGGTCTATTTCCGAACTTATTGAGCATCTTAGTCAACGCGGTGATAAGTGGGCATTGGCATTAAAAGAAAAAACAGTATTATGTGCAGTGAATCAAACATTTGCGGATGTTAACTATATTATTCAATCAGGCGATGAAATTGCATTTTTCCCGCCCGTAACGGGAGGATAAAATGGATATAATTAAAATTGACGATGAATCGATTAATACTAATGACATTATTAGCTGGCTTTCTGAATTACCACAAGATGGTGCGGTGGTAACATTTATTGGTAAAGTTCGTTGTACAGAAAAAAAGACCATTGGACTTTATTTGGAGCATTATGCGGGAATGACAGAAAAGGTATTGAGCAATATTATTGTACAAGCTCGACAACGTTGGAAATTGAGTCGAATCGCTGTCATTCATCGAGTGGGTAATATTAAAACCAATGAAAAAATTGTATTTGTGGGCGTGAGTAGTGCACATCGCTCAGATGCATTTGCGGCAGCTGAGTTTATTATGGATATATTAAAAAATGAAGCGCCATTTTGGAAAAAAGAAAATACTATTGATGGTAATAATTGGGTTGAAACAAAAAAATCTGACGTTGATGCATTGAAAAAATGGTATTAATTACTATTTACTATATAATAGCTATGTTATGTCAATTTATTTTTAATGAGAGGTAAGGAATGGCAGGATATACTCCTAATGGTTCAATTATTGAACAATCCGGTAGCCGTGTGCAAACATATATGAGTCATGTTTATGGTTGGATGACGGTAGGTTTGCTTTTAACGGCAATGATTGCGTGGTTTGCATCAACGAATGTGCAACTTATGCGAGTATTATATAATATAATGTGGGTTCTATTGATTGCTGAGCTTGGATTAGTATTTGTTATTTCTGGTTTAATTAACCGATTATCAGGTGCAGCGGCGACAACATTATTTATGTTATATTCAGTCTTAAATGGTTGTACTTTTTCAATTTATTTCCTTGTTTATACCTCATCTTCAATAGCAAGCGTCTTTTTTATCACTGCGGGTATGTTTGGTGCACTTGCATTTTATGGGTATACGACAAAACGTGATTTATCTGGTTTAGGGCGTTTCCTATTTATGGGATTAGTTGGTATTATTATCGCTTCGATCGTTAACATCTTTTTACAAAGTGAACCATTAATGTGGGCAGTAACCTATATTGGTGTTTTTGTTTTTGCAGGGTTAACAGCGTATGACACTCAAAAATTAAAAGAATTAGGCGAAAACATATCACAAGATGATCCGAATATGTTTAGACGTTATGTTATTCTTGGCGCATTAACGCTTTATCTTGATTTTATCAACTTGTTTATATTGTTGTTAAGAATTTTTGCTGACCGTCGATAGTTTCAAATTTATTCATATAGTAAGGGCTCATTTGAGCCCTTATTGCTCTCGTTGTAATCCAACTTTTATGCATCAACTTTTCTGGAAATGGAATTTTAATTTTATATTACTGTATTATCTAATTGATATATGGCTGAATATTTTTAAAAGTAATCAATTATTATGAAAAAATTATATACATTTATTTTAATCAATACCTTTATATCATCCATAATTGCAATCAGATACTTTTTGATACTTGGAATCACGTTTTCATGGCAAAGTGGTTTTTTTTCTTTTTTTGCCGTGCTAGGGCATTTTTTTTCATTCTATCTTTTGATTTTTTTGATTCTCTTTCCTTTACTTTGGTTAAAAAAATGTTTTTTTAATATTATTGCCGCACTGTTGGTTAGTTTGGCACAGATAGTATTATTTTGTGATACGATTGTTTTTCAACAATATCGCTTTCACATTAATCAATCAGTTCTTTCATTAGTCTTTTCTGGACAAGTGGTAGACTTTTCAAGTATTACGTATATTGTAATGTTAGCTCTTGCCACTTTAGTATTTTGTATCGAAGTACTCATTCTGTGTTTTTTAGATAAAAAGATGACAAATTCAAAAGATCATCGAAAGAAGAAACGAATGATTGTAATAGCCACAGTCATGTTATTGGGCGCTGCGTTAATTAGTCATGTAATCCATATGGTGGCTTTTTATTATGCTTATTCGCCCATTATGGTTGTTAAAGAGTATCTTCCTCTTTATCGTCCCTTTACTTCCAAAAAAATCATGGGTTTTTTTGATAAAGCAGGGGGGCGTAAAGTGATTAATCAGTACACCAAATCAAGTGCAAATATCTATTATCCTAAAAATAGTCTAGTGATTAATCCTGAAAATAAAGAAAAAATGAATATTATGTTTATCGTCTTAGATTCATGGCGTTACGACACTTTCAATGAAGATAATTCACCCAATACTTATCGGTTTGTTCAACAAAATCATGGTGTCATTTTTGATAATCATTATTCAACAGGTAATGCAACCCGTACCGGAATTTTCGGATTATTTTATGGTATCCCAGGTACTTATTGGGATGCATTTTTGCGTAATAGTATTCCTTCACTTTTTATTACTACTTTACAGCAACAAAATTATAATATTGGTATCTTTACCTCTGCTAAAGTTTCGTCGCCTGAATTTGATCGCACAGCATTTGTAACCATTAAAAATTTGAGAATTAGCAGTCCAAATGGTACGCCTTCATATCGTGATAAACAGATGACCAATGATTGGCTAGCTTGGTATCAAAATCGGGATACCTCTAAACCGACTTTTTCTTTTTTATTTTATGATGCTCCTCATGGTTACGATTTTCCGAATGACTTTGAAGTTAAGTATAAGCCCGTAGGCGATATAAATTATATCACCTTGAATAATAGTACTAATCCACTACCAATTCTTAATCGTTATAAACAGAGTGTCTATTATGACGATTATTTGATGCAAAATATTTATGATGAACTTAAAAAATCGGGAACACTCGATAATACGTTAATAATTATTACGGGTGATCATTCTCAAGAAATCAATGATAATGGACTAGGATTCTGGGGGCATAATGGCAATTATACCGATGCACAAACTAAGGTGCCTTTTATTATTGTTGGAGCGAAAGATCTAAAAATCCTTCAGGAAAATAGTCAACGTTTGACTAGTCATGAGGATGTTGTACCTTCGTTAATGAAACATTATTTACATGTTCAAAATGACATATCTGATTATTCAACCGGGTATGATTTATTTAGTCCAATCACAGATAGAAATTGGTTGTTAATGTCAAATTATAGTTCTTATGCGGTACGAACGTTGGATAATATCTATTTTGTTAATCGAATGGGTATTAGCCATTATATGGATTCACGAAATCATGAAGTTGATCAAACGCCAAATTATCAATATATTCAAGATGCGATGAATAAAATGCGATACTTTTATCAGGAAGGTAATAAATAAAATTATGCCACCAAAATTTTGGTGGCATAAGATGATGTTACTTAACATCAGCACAATTCAGACAATAAATATAGCGATTTTGTTTATCGGTAAATTTATCCCATAAAGAGACTTGTTCACGAATTTGTTTTACTTCAGGAAGTTTTTCAAATAAAACTTCCGCCGTTGATTTTGGTAACATAGCAATCATATCTGAATAGAAGGCACTAAACCAGTTGACTTCTGGTTTTTGCCAATCAATTCGATAGTCGGTTAAATTAGCTAACGTTGCGGCGATTTCAATGGCATCATCAAAATCGCCTAGTTTATCTACTAACCCATTTTTAAAGGCTTCTTCACCTAGCCAAACTTGGCCTTGACCAATTTTATCCACTGCTTCTGTGGTCATTTTACGTGATTTTGCAACCAAAGAAATGAATGTATTATAACCATTATCAATATTCATCTGTATGAGTTGATTCATCTCTTCAGGCAAGTTTTTAGCAAAGTTATTACTTGCCAATGGAGAAGTTGACACGCCATCACTATAAACCCCTATATGAGAAAGCGAGTTTTCGAAAGTTGGAATCATACCAAAAATACCAATAGATCCAGTTATCGTATTAGGGCTAGCAACAATATAATCCGATGCAGTTGAAATCCAGTATCCTCCTGAAGCAGCCATACCACCCATTGAAACCACAACAGGAATTTGATATTCATGTAATGCTTCAAGTTCGCTACGAATGGCTTCTGATGCTTCTACACCGCCACCAGGACTGTTTACTCTTAACACAACAGCTTGAATGTTATTGTCGGTTAAATTTTCACGAATTGTTCTGAGTTGATCAACAATTTCTTGACTGCCGGCGATATTGCTATCATTTTCACCATCTGAAATCGTACCATTTACAAAAACTATAGAAATAAGCGGTTTAGAAACTGAATGAGTATCTTGTTTTTGATCATCTTTTAATTTGTAGTCATATATACTGACTTCAGGTAAATCTTTACCTTTTAGAACAAATTCATAAAAATCTTGTTCAAAAAGGTAATCCGATTTTACGAAATCCACTAAACCATTTGATAACGCATATTGACTCATGCTGCCATTAGCCTCGTGCAATTTAGATAGCATGATTTCCGGACTAGGAACCAGTTGTGATGGTGCTTGTTTTCGTTGGGAAGCAATATCAGTTAAATAATTATTCCACATCAATGTTAACCATCTTGTGGTATTCGCTTTTGCTTCAGCTGACATATCATTACGGGTAAAAGGCTCGATAGCAGATTTGTAGGTACCAACACGGAAAACATGCGTGTTTACTTTTAAATTATCCAGTAAAGTCTTGTAGTATAGGTTATTAGCAGCAAGCCCATAGACATTAATGGCACCTTGCGGGGTAAGAGAAATTTTATCAGCATAACTTGCTAAATAATATTGGCTTTGATTAAAGTTTGTGCCTGAGGCATAAATGGGTTTATTCGCCTTTTTAAATTTAGTGAGATATTTACCTATATATTGTAGTGAACTCAAATCTGCCCCAACAAAATTATCTAATCTTAATACCATATTTTCTATATTTGGATCTTCGGCAGCTTGATCAATTTTTCGTGTTAATTCAAATAAACTGTTTTCCCGAGCAAGGTTTACTCGTTTTCCATATATCTTGTTTTGTAAATGATAAATATCATCATTATAAAGTGTGCTATCAACAATAACACCTTCAAGATCTAAAACTAATGTGCCATTTTGTGGAACGTCGTCTAAACTTTGTGATTCTTTAAATAATGCAATAAAACTTGAAATGAGTAATATTGCAATCAAGAATATAATGTTAAAAAAAAGTTCTCTTAGGAAATTGATAACTTTCCATATGGATTTAATGACGGATAAAACAGACATAGTAAATGACCCTTTCATAATGATTTATCTAATTTTTTAGCTTCAATATTTCTTTTCTTAAAATACTTCTTATCTTCAAATCTTAAACAAGTTAATTTTCCACCCCAACAACATCCCGTATCAAGTGCAAAAATATTTTCCGGCGTACCTTTACCATTAAGTGCCGCCCAATGTCCAAAAACGATACTATATTCAGGTGGTATTTGGCTAGGAATTAAAAACCAAGGTTTAAGTTTTGTTGGCGCTTGCTCAGGTGGTTTTTTATAATAAAAATCAAGTCGACCATCTTCATAACAAAATCGCATACGTGTTAACGCATTGGTGGCATAACGTAGACGATCAAAACCTTGTAAATCCGATGACCATTCATCCGGAAAGTTTCCATACATTTTGTCAAGAAAGAGGGGATAAGAATCGCTAGATAATATTTTATTGAGATCATGAGCACATTTTTTTAATGTTTCCATATCCCACTGCGGTGAGACACCTGCATGGGTCATAATGATTTTTAATTTTTCATCAATTTGAACTAAAGGCTGTTTACGTAACCAATTCATCAATTCATCATAGTCTGGTGCATTGATCACCTCTTCAAGATTATCTTTCTTTTTCGGAGGAGTAACATTAGCATAAACTGATAACAAATGAAGATCATGATTACCTAATACCAGCCGAATTTGGCTGGTATTCGTTTTGACAAATCTTAAAACTTCTAATGATTTAGGGCCTCTTGCTACAAGATCACCGGTTAACCATAACGTATCGGTTGAGGAAAATTCAGCTTTTTCAAGCAATCGCATAAACTCATCATAACAACCATGAATATCACCGATAAGTAAGTTTGCCATCACATCATTTCCATGCGTTGGCAAGCTGGCAATATTGCTGCACAGTTAAATTTTCAGCTCGCAGCGTTGGATCAATATCTAATTCAATGAGTTGTTCTACAGTGAACATATTGGATAAGCTATTACGAATCGTTTTACGCCTTTGATTAAAGGCTTCAGTAGTTAAACGAGATAGTATCTTAACATCATTAACCAAGTAAGGTTTTTGCTTATAAGGGATTAATTTAACCACCGCCGAATCAACTTTAGGTGCAGGTTTAAAAGCACTCGGAGGAACTTCTAAAACGGGAATGATTTGGCAATAGTACTGTGCCATAACACTTAATCTACCATAATCTTTGCTATTCGGCGCTGCGACCAAACGTGTAACCACTTCTTTTTGTAGCATAAAATGCATATCAGTAATGATATTTGCAAATTCAAAAAGGTGAAACATTAAAGGAGTGGAAATATTATAGGGTAAATTACCAAACACACGTAATGGTTTACCTAATTCAGTAGTAAGTATATTAAAGTCATAATTAAGCGCATCTTGTTCGATTACGGTCAACTTGTTAGTTAATAAAGGATTTTGCTTTAGTCTTTCCGCCAAATCACGGTCAATTTCTATGACAGTAAGGTGATCGACAAGTTTACTAACGGGTATAGTTAGTGCTGCAAGACCAGGCCCAATTTCAACTAGAGCCTGATCTTTATTAGGTTGAATTGCGGCAACAATACTTTCAATAATATAATCATCATGTAAAAAATTTTGCCCAAAACGTTTACGGGCAAAATGTCCTTGGTGAACTCGATTATTCATTATCATCTACACCTTTGATTTTGATATATGCGTCACCTTTTAATTCTTGAATCCAGATTTGAGATTCTTCAGCAAATTTACGATTAAATATAAGTCGATAAGCGTGATCTTGTTTTGCTGATTCGGTTTTGTCTGCCTTTCTGGTATCGAGTAGCTGAATTAAATGCCAGCCATAAGCAGATTGAACAGGCTGACTGATTTCACCTTTTTTAAGTTTAAGTAATCCATTTTTAAAACCAGTATCATAACGTTCTGGCATACTCCAACCTAAATTACCACCGTTATCGGCTGAACCCGGATCTTCAGAATACGCCTTCGCTGCTGCTTCAAAGGTGGTAGCACCACTCACGATTGCTTTTCGAATATCTGTTAATTTCTGTTTAGCTATTTGGTCAGTAACAAGGACATTTGTTTTAATCAAAATATGACGAGCATCCACTTCTTGAACAGTAATTGCTTTTGGTTTTTCAGTGCGAGTATCATCAACTTTTAAAATATGTAATCCTACCCCAGAACGAATGGGTCCTATAATGCTGTCCTTAGGTGCACGAATTAAACGTTCTTCAAATATGGTTGGTAGCTCGTTGAGTTTACGCCACCCCATGTTACCACCTTTTAAAGCAAGATCGTCATTTGAATATGACGCAGCCAGTTTAGCAAAATTTTCGCCTTTTTTAGCTCGATTGATTACATCTCTTGCTTTTTCTGTTGCAACATCAATTTGTTGTTTAGACGCTTTCTCAGGAATGGCAATTAAAATGTGACTAATTTTTACGCTTAAATTATTCGTAAGTTGTTTAGTCAAATTTTTTGATAGATTTTCCACTTCTTTGTCAGAAATATTGATACGATGTCTAACTTCATTCATACGTGTTTGATCAATTAGCATATCGTTATGAATACGTTCACGATAAGCTGAATAACTAATTCCCATCGTTGATAACTTACTGCGTAATTGATTGACGGTCATGCCATTTTCACTTGCAATTTGAGCTATTGCTTTGGTTACTTCATCATCACTAACTGTAATTTTAGCTTTAGCTGCTTTTTGTAATATTAAGTTTTCAACAATTAAACGATCAATGATTTGTTGACGAAGTATTTTGTCATTCGGTAAATTGTTAGGATTCGTGCTTGCTTTAATGGTTTTAAGCATTTCTTGAACATCACTTTCTAAAATGACGTTATTATTTACAACAGCAGCAACCTGCTCAATAACGCGTGGCGCAGCATTTGCTGCTAAAGGATTAAGCAGACCAATACTTAAACTTAAATTTAACGCAATAATTAGTTTTAATAATTTCATATTGTTAACTCATTTTTTTGCTATAGTGTCATTGCTATAGTAATAAATTAATTGATTATGTTTTTTGAACAATTTATTCAAACGCTGAGACATAAGGAAGTTTACCGTAATTTAACATTTTTGCTTTTGCGTCACTTCGGCGTCCAAATCCTTGTAATTCAAAGTTTAAAGACAATTTATTTTCGTATTTACTTTTATGCGTATCGATATTCCAATCAGTTAGTTTTCGTCCATATTGCACTGTCATCCCCCAACAACAGTCGCTATAATGTAATCCAACAAACCCATCGACCATTTGTCCTTTTTTGACATCATGATAATACGATCCAACTGCTGAAACTGTTTCAGAGAGTGGCCAAGTAGTCATAATACCAGTTTGAGAAATATTTTGCTTATAGTTATTATAAATCGAGTTTAAATCAACCGTATCGATGTATTTATGATTTGCATAACGGTATGATAATTGAATTAATTTATTACTCGAAGGACGATATTCAAAAATACTGTTGGCTAATGATACTGCATCAAGGCGAGTATCATATTGCACCCCACCTCTAAATACAATTTCATCTGAAATTTGCCAAAAGTTGTCTGCTGCCCAAGTTATACTACCAGTATCAGAGTTTCTATCCAATTTGGTATTGTTTTCACTGGTTCTTGATTTAGTAAAATACGTGGTTTGCCCAATCGAAAAATTGAATCGTTCAACTTTATTTATATCATAGAAACGTGTTGTTATACCGGTTGAAATTTTATTAGTAGATGGAATTCGGTCTAGACCGCTATAAGGTTGATCCCTAAATAATCCAATATAGTCTGATTGGAGTAAGGTCGAATCATAATTTAATATATTTGATTGTTTCTTATAAGGTATATAAATGTATTTTACACGTGGCTCTAATGTTTGGGTATAGCCTTCAATAAGAGTTGTATCTCGTTCAAAAATAATTTTACCATCAACCGATATTTTGGGTATAAATCGACTGACATTTTTATCAAGATTTTTGAAACGGTTACTATTACTCGGTAAATCCTGATTGTAATAAGTGGCCATAAAACCAGCTTCAGTTGATATCGAAGACCAAGAATTAGTTAACGTATAGTTTAATGTTGGTTCGATATGAGTACGCCAAGTTTTAGGTTCATTTTTCCCTTTGCTAACAAAATGACTAATTTGCGCATAGTTTTTAAATTTAAATGGTCCGAAATCATAATTGTAATAGGTAATATCTAACTGCGGTTGAGTTTGATAAAGATTATCTCTTAAATTAGTACGGAAAGTCTGGAAGTTTAATTGGCTTAATGTAATGTCCCAATTTTCATCGTTATAACCCAACTGATAAAGCTGAGAAAGGTAACCCGCCGTTGATGAAACATAATCGGAATCTAAATCCGAAAGATATTGGTTATCACTGACACGTGTAGCATTAATTTTTAGTCGCCAATTGTAATTAATCAGTTCATCGTTTTTCCAATAGAATAACCAGCGTTGACGATTATCATCATAATTAATACCATTGGCTTTATTATCTCGGTCTTTATTATATTGACTATCATGTTGTAGCCAATCAAATGCAAGCGTACCCGCACCAAGTTCGTTAAGATAACGGAATTCAGTCTTTAATTGAAATCCTCTTTTTACTAGGATTCTTGGTTGAAAAGTTGCATCATAGTTAGGTGCAATATTCCAATAAATAGGTAGCGAAAAATCAACGCCATCTTTGTTATTAAAGCTAAGATTCGGCATTAATAACCCTGAGCGTCGTTTATTTCCGGTAGGTAATTGTAAATAAGGTGAATATAAAACAGGTACTTTTCCGACTCGAAAAACTGCATTCCATACTTCAAGCAATTCTTCTTTGTTATCATGAATTACGGTTGTACCCTTGATACTCCAAGTATTGTTATCAACAGGACAAGACGTAAAACTACCATTTTTCAAGATCACATAACGATTGTTCTCAAGTTTGATTTCGTCGGCTTGACCTCGACCAAGGCGATTTACCAAATGGTATTTACTTGATGTTATTGCAGTATCGTTATTATTAAGATTCATCGATGCATGATCGCCTTTCATTTGAATTAAATTATCTTGATAATTGATACTGCCATCGAGGGTGACGGTTTGGGTATTATTTTCTGAGTTTATTGTCACTTTATCGGCTTTTATAACTCGATTGCCTTGTTCAATTGATACATTACCCTTATAAGTGGCTGTATTTGGGTAATTAGCTTCAAATTCGTTTGATTCAGCATTAACCGGTAATGTATTGATATTACCATTGACTAATGGTCGATCAAATCTAGGCACATTATTTAGACATTGAGCGTTATTGCTATCAGATTTTGGCAAAGCAATAGCGTAACAAACATTGTTATATAAGGAAAAAACTATGGTTAATGTGATTAGTGATGGCGTTAATTTTTTCATCAATGATTAAAATTAATTATGTTTTTTATAATTAACACATTATAACGGTTATTTATAAAAGTGCGAATGAAAAATTAACGTTTTCCTTTGCGTTTAAATGTTTTATTGAGTTGTTTGACCATGATTACTCGTTTTTCAGGCGATGTAAATTGAAATTCATCCCACCATTTAGCCAGTTCCAGTAATTCGCCTTTTTCAATTGATGCTCGCATTTCAAGAAGATCATAAGCAGCACGAAACTTAGGATTTTCTAAAATTGCAAATGCTCGCTTGCCTTCTCTTTTTTTCATGCGTAGCTGTAAACGCCATATATCGCCCATGATAGAGGTTAACCGTCGAGGGATGGCGAGCACTTTACATTGTTCAGCAAGAACATCGTTAATAGCAACAGAAAAAGCGTCGTGAAATTGCAAACCACCTTCAATACAAGTTAATTGTGTTTGCTCAATAATTGGGTACCAAAAAAATGCAGCAAACAAAAATGCCGGGTTAACCCTTTTATTATTAGCAATGCGATAATCGGTATTTTTAAGAACTTGCTCGATGATTTTTTCTAAAAAGCTATTTTGATTATTTGTGAACAATCGGTTAATAGCTGGAAAAAGTTGTTCAAAAAGATGATATTCTTTTAATAATTTATAAGTTGCGTAACCATTTCCCGTTTGTAAGAGTTTGAGCGACTCATCAAAAAGTCGAGCAGCTGGAATGTTTTTCAATAATGGTGCTAGGTGCTTAATGGGTTTTGCTGTTTGTGTTTCAATTTCCATATCCAATTTAGCGGAAAAGCGTACCGTTCTTAACATCCTGACCGGATCTTCTCGGTAGCGTACTTGAGGATCGCCAATTAAGCGAATTAGACCTTTTTGTAAATCTGCAATACCGCCACAATAATCACGTAAGCTAAAATCTTTTAAACTGTAATACAGTGCATTTATGGTGAAATCCCGACGGATAGCATCTTGCTCTATGGTTCCATACACATTATCGCGTAATAACATTCCGGATTGCGAACGTCTAGATATATTGGTTTGATCCAATTGATTATCATGTTCACCACGGAAAGTTGCCACTTCAATAATTTCTTTACCAAACATAATATGGGCAAGTCTAAAACGTCTACCAACTAAACGGCAATTACGGAAAATCTTTTGTATTTGTTCTGGTGTCGCATTGGTTGTGATATCGAAGTCTTTTGGCTTTTTGCCTAAAAGAAGATCCCGAATACACCCGCCAACTAAATAAGCCTCATACCCGTGTTTATTTAATCGATGAAGCACTTTAAGCGCATTTTCACTTATCTCTTTGCGAGAGATATTATGTTCATTACGAGGAATGGACACATAATGTGATTCAGGGTGTTTATCATGGCAAAACATCTTACGATAAAAGCGGGAAACTTGTTTAAAAATAGCGCACCTCAAAATTTGTTATAAATTGTAAATCAAATATAATGCCGAATTATAGCTTAATTGAAATTAACTTTCCACGGCTCAAACCAACAACTATTAAGTAATGATTAAACTTCTCGAACAGGTCGTAGTAAAACTGTCAATGATTTTTCTATCTGATTTTTTTAAATACAATTATCAAAAATAACATTTATTTATATAGTACAATATAGTAATATCGTTCAATCAAAACGACTTATTTAATTTCGTTTGTATCTATGTAATATCATGGAACTGATTATAATTATTTAAACTTATACTTGAATTTTTTTGAGTTAATTGTAGGGAAACAATAATTTCCAGCAACAGACACAACGTTAAAACATGATTACAAGACATTTTTACCGTTAATTTTTATACTGCAATTAAGTTCCCAAAATCACTTGAGTATATACTATTAACTGATAACTTATCGGGGGCATTATGAATATTCGTGATTTAGAATATTTTGTTTCTTTAGCTGAATTCCGGCATTTTCGTAAAGCAGCTGATGCTTGTAATGTAAGTCAACCAACCTTAAGTGGACAGATCAGAAAATTGGAAGATGAACTTGGCGTAATGTTGTTAGAACGTACTAGTCGCAAGGTTTTATTTACGCAAACTGGCATGATGCTTGTAGAACAAGCCAAAGAGATATTACGTAATATCCAAATTTTGAAAGAGATGGCAAGCCGCCAAGGTGAAGAGATGTCAGGGCCAATGCATATTGGATTAATTCCCACCATTGCACCTTATTTGTTGCCTCATGTCATCACGGTTTTACATGAATCTTTCCCTCAATTAGAACTTTATTTGCACGAAGCTCAAACGGCCAGTATTGTTGCACAACTTGAAAGCGGTAAACTTGATTGTGCGATTGTTGCTCAAGTTAAAGAGACAGCACAATTTATTGAGTTACCTTTATTTGATGAACCGATGTTCTTAGCCGTACCTACCAATAGCGATTTAGCTAATCAAAAAACCATCAAACTTTCAGATTTGAAAGGGCAAAAATTCCTTATGTTAGAAGACGGACACTGTCTACGTGAACACGCTATGGGCTATTGTTTCCAAGTTGGGATTGACGAAGACAAGCAGTTTAAAGCAACAAGTCTTGAGACTTTACGCAGTATGATTTCAGCCGGTCGTGGAATTACTTTATTTCCTGAGTTAGCCGCGCCAAACGAGCGAACTCGTGATAATATTTGTTATATCCCTTGTACTGATCCTGTTCCTTCACGAAGTATTGAGTTGATTTATCGACCGGGTTCACCATTACGGTCTCGTTATGAAACCATTGCTAAAACAATTCGTGATCATATGCCAAAAGTATTTGCTGAAAAAGAAAAATTACTTAACGTGGCGAATTAACTATTTTAGAACGAATGAATTTATTTAAAATTATTAAAAATAAAAATGAAAAATAGCAAATCAGGTGGTGTGCGTGCAAAACAAAAAGAAAAAACACGCCGTAGCTTAATCGATGCAGCATTTAATCAACTTAACGCAGAGCAAGGTTTTGCAAGTTTAAGTTTACGTGAAGTTGCACGTGAAGCAGGTATTGCAGCGACCTCTTTTTACCGTCATTTTCGAGATATGGATGAGTTAGGTTTAGCAATGGTTGACGAAAGTGGTCTAACACTTCGTCAATTATTACGTCAAGCTCGAAAACGTATTGAGAAAGGAGGCAGTGTCTTACGCACCTCTGTTACAACCTTCATTGAGTTTATTGATAAAAATCCGAAAGTTTTTTTATTACTATTACGTGAAAAAGCCGGAACCTCATCAGCTTTTCGCTCCGCTATCGCTCGCGAAATACAACATTTTATTGTTGAACTGGTTGATTATCTAGATAATGCCAATAGCATGCCCCATTATTATAATGAAGCTCAAGCTGCGGCAATGGTAACCATTGCATTTAATGCGGGTGCCGAAGCAATTGATTTTGATATAGTTCAACGTCAGGAACTCATCGAAGATCTGATATTTCAACTTCGTATGGTTTCGCGTGGCGCTTATTACCTTTATCATAAAGAGCAAATTAAACTCGAAAATCGCTAATTTTTTTATTTAATAAGTATCTATAATTTGGTTATAAAAAAACTGCGGTTTAACCCGCAGTTAAATAAAATCATTTGATCAAGAATCATTACAGATTCTGTAATACTTTTTCAACACTATCTTTCGCATCGCCAAATAACATATAGCTATTTTCTTTAAAGAATAGTGGGTTTTGTACTCCAGCATAACCGGTATTCATTGAACGTTTAGAAATAATCACTGTTTTCGCTTTCCAAACTTCAAGTACAGGCATGCCTGCGATAGGGCTATTTGGATCTTCTTCTGCCGCAGGGTTAACCGTATCATTTGCACCAATGACCCAAACAACATCTGTATCAGGAAAATCATCATTGATTTCGTCCATTTCTAGCACGATATCATAAGGGACTTTAGCTTCTGCTAATAATACGTTCATGTGACCCGGTAAACGTCCTGCTACGGGGTGGATCCCGAATCTTACTTCAATTCCCATACCACGTAGTTTTTCTGTAATATTACTGACAGCGCCTTGCGCTTGTGCCACCGCCATACCATAACCCGGTACAATAATGACAGAACGCGCTTCTTTTAATGTTTGTGCAACTTCAGAAGGTTGCATTTCACGATATTCACCTTGTTCTTCATCTGAAGCGCTAGCTGAGCTACCGTCAGTACCAAAACCGCCTGCAATAACGCTAATGAATGAGCGATTCATTGCTTTACACATAATATAAGAAAGAATGGCGCCTGAAGAACCGACTAATGCACCGGTAACAATTAATAAATCATTACTTAGCATAAATCCGGCAGCGGCGGCAGCCCAACCTGAATACGAGTTTAACATCGAAATAACCACAGGCATATCTGCACCACCGATAGATGCAACAAGGTGGAAGCCAAATACAAATGCAATAATGGTCATGGCAAGTAAGCAGAGCAGTGCGCCAGCGCCTGTTTTTAGCTCAATAAACGTAAACATTAAAATGATTGAAACAACTATCGCAGCTAAATTCCAATAATGTTTATTTGGAATAGATAATGGTTTTGAGCTAATGCGTCCATTAAGTTTGCCAAATGCGACAATAGAACCAGAGAATGTTACTGCACCAATAAAGACACCGACGAAAATCTCGACCAGATGGACGGTCATTTCACTACTATGGTATATCAGTATTGCACTATTTAAATTTAAAAAGCTATTTAAACCAACAAGTACTGCTGCCATCCCAACAAAGCTATGAAGTAATGCCACCAGTTCTGGCATTTGCGTCATTTCGACTTTTTTGGCTAGGTATAAACCAATAGCAGCGCCCAGAATCATGGCAATAATGATCCAATGCAATCCACCTTTAATACTTGCAACGGCAGCAATAAGTGCAATAGCCATGCCTATCATACCGTAAATATTGCCAGATTTAGCTGTCTCTTGATTTGAAAGTCCACGTAGACTAAATATAAAAAGTAATGCAGCAATCACATAGGCTGCTTGAATAATTCCATTACTGAACATTATTGATACTCCCCTCTATTTGCCACGTTGGAACATTTTTAGCATTCTTTGAGTAACAAAGAATCCACCAAAAATATTGATGCTAGCAATCAAAATAGCCACAAAAGCAATGGCAGTCGTTAAACCATTATCATCACCGATTTGCAATATGGCACCGACTAAAATAATGCCCGAAATCGCATTTGTTACAGACATAAGTGGTGTATGTAAAGAGTGGGTGACATTCCAAACAACGTAATAACCCACAACACAGGATAAGGCAAAAACAGTAAAATGACCTAAAAAGCTTTCCGGAACTGAATTAGCAATCCAAAAATAGACGATGATTAATAGTGCCAGAATTCCAAATTTCTTTTGTGGTGCCATTTGTTTCGGTTCGGGTTTCACAACAGGCGTTGTCGCTTTTTGTTGCGGTTGAGCCGATACTTGTATTGGTGGGGCAGGCCAAGTGATTTCTTTATCTTTAACCACGGTTACACCACGAATAACAACATCATCAAAATTGATATCAATATTGCCGTCTTTCTCTTTAGCGAGCAGTTTTAGCAAATTAACAATATTCGTACCATAAAGTTGTGAGGCTTGCGCAGGCATACGATTAGCTAAATCAGTATAACCGACAATTTTAACGTTATTATGGGTTTCAAAAACTTTACCTGGTTTGGTTAGTTCGCAGTTACCACCTGTTAGTGCCGCTAAATCCACAATCACACTACCTGGTTTCATTGACTCTACCATTTCTTTAGAAATCAACTTCGGCGCAGGTTTACCTGGGATAAGAGCGGTTGTGATGATGATATCCACATCTTTGGCTTGTTCAGCAAATAACGCCATTTCAGCTTCAATAAAAGCGGCTGACATCTGTTTTGCATAGCCATCGCCTGAACCGGCTTCTTCTTCAAAATCTAATTCTAAAAAATCAGCGCCCATACTGTTAATTTGTTCGGCAACTTCAGGGCGGGTATCAAATGCCCGAACAATTGCACCTAAACTTACCGCTGCACCGATTGCAGCAAGACCGGCAACACCAGCACCAATGACTAAAACTTTTGCCGGTGGGACTTTACCTGCAGCGGTAACTTGACCGGTAAAAAAACGACCAAATTGATTTGCTGCTTCAATGACTGAACGATAACCAGCAATGTTAGACATAGAACTTAATGCATCGAGTGATTGTGCTCGTGAAATACGTGGCACACAATCCATTGCCATTACTGTGATATTTTTGGCAGCAAGTTTTTCCAATAACTCTTTATGCTGAGCAGGATAAATATAGCTAATGAGCGTTGATCCTTCTTTCATCAACGCAATTTCTTCATCAATTGGTGCGTGAAATTTGAGAATTAAGTCATTTTGCCAAATATCTTGCGTGTTTTGAATTGTGGCTCCAGCATCAATGAAAGCTTGGTCTTCGAAATGAGCAGCATGTCCAGCACCTTGTTCAACTGAAACTGTAAAACCAAGTTTTAACAGTTGTCCAACAGTTTGTGGTGTAGCAGCAACTCTTGCTTCATTGGCTAACCGTTCTTTAGGTATACCGATATGCATTGCGTTACGTCCTTATGTTAAGTGAGCTTGTAAATGTTTCTCGATTTTAGCATAAATTAGCGACGGTGCGAGTAGGGAATTTATTTTTTATTATCGAAATATTAATATTAAATTTAATAATAATTGGATTTTAAATCTGTGAATTAAAATTAAAATATTTACCCTGCAACCAATGTGATTAAATCTTTTTGATAGTGAACTAATTAAGGAAGAAATAGATGTGTTAGTTTACCTAAAATTGATCATTCCTTCTGCTGATAGCTTTACATTTATTAGAAAGAAAACAGGTTTAATTGGCTTGTGATTCATCGTATAAAACTTGGAATTTATCAGAACATTCAATAAAAATAGTTAAATAAAAAGATTTACGGAAAAATCGGCAAATAATGCTGGCGAGATAAAACGTTAACCTATCCCAATTGATATTAAATCATTGGGATTTTTAGTGCCAGTCTTATAAACACAAAACAGTGTTGTTTTGATTTATACGTAACAATTAATAGCCCTGTAATTTGCTGTTGAGATTATGGTAAATCCAAGTATTGTCCAATAATAAGTATTAACGAGGTAAAATATGGCCGAATTAAGCCAGAAAAAAAATAATATGTTGACTTTAATGTTTGCATTGCTTGCTGCTTGTATGGCATTTCAACTCAATGCGAGTATGTTAAGCCCTGTATTAGTGACTATCGCTAAAGAATTAGGTTCCAACGACGCACAAGTCGGATTATCCCAAACTGCTTTTTTTACCTCTGCTGCACTGTTCTCATTATTTTTACCGCGTTTAAGTGATATTAAAGGTCGTAAAAAAGTCTTAACGATTATGTTGTTTATTATGACTATAGGTACTGTGCTTGCAGCGCTGGCACCTAATATCGTTGTATTATATGTTGCGCGAATTATTCAAGGTGTATCAGGGCCAGTCGTTCCGCTTTGTTTACTGATGCTCAGCCATGAAGTCAAAGACGTTAAAAAATACGGTATGTTAATGGGTATAGTCACTGCTGTTAATGGCGGTATTGCCGGTATAGATGCAATTGCAGGTGGTCTGCTTGCTACTTATTGCGGTTTTCGTTCGGTATTTTGGGTCATTGCGATTGTTGCTGCGTTGTCAACCTATTTTGTTCATCGTTATGCTTCAGAATCTAAACCATCTGAAGGAACGAAAATGGATTGGTTAGGCGTGCTTTTCATTGTGCTTACCGTTGCTGCCTTGTTACTAGCACTTAATGAAGCAGGGAGTTTAGCACATGCTAATTGGTTTAAAGTCATTGGACTAACGATTTTTGCTGGTATGTGTTTTATCTTATTTTGGAAAACAGAAAAAATCAGCAAACAACCATTAGTTACCACGATTCATTTAAAAACCAGAGCGACTTGGGCACTATTATTAACGACACTATTAACGATGACAGGGATTTTTGCCGTCGTTAATGGGTTAGTGATGTCATTAGCGCAAAATCCTGAAATCGGATTTGGTTTAGAAGCTGATTGGGCTTCCCTTATTTTATTAACACCTTATGCCTTAATTGGGTGGTTGATAGGGCCATTTGCTGGACGTTTGGCGCCAAGTTTAGGATACAATAATGTTCTAAAATTAGGATTAATGGGTTGTGTAATTAGCATATTAATCATAATGTTTTACGGTATTGATTCTCTTCCAATATTAATTATTGGTGTTCTGGCGTTAGGTGTTTTTTATGCGGGAATGGCGAATATCATTTTAAATGGTCTTGGTGTAGTTTTATCGCCAAAAGAGAATTTAGGTTTTCTGCCAGGCATGAATGCAGGCGCTTTTAACTTAGGCGCTGGATTAAGTTTTGCTTTATTGCCTGCTGTACAAATGATAAGTGGTTATACTGTTAAGGGCTATTTTAATGGGATGCTACTTGGGTTAATTATTACAATTTTAGCTTTACTCTGTAGCTTCTTTATTCCTCGACCTGTCGATGCTGAAGTATAAAACAAGATAAAAACGGGATTTTTAATCCCGTTTTTATTGTCTAAATTAATCTTCTTCTGGCATAAGTGTAAAAACCAATGTTGTAAAAAATTTTTCTTGGGTCGCAAGTTGGCTATCTTTTAGTGGAAAACCTATTTCGACACCTATTACGTTTAAGCCTTGATTAGGAATAGTAATGGTCGCTTGACCTTTATCATCTGTTGTAACCGTTTGATCTAAATTATTAACGACATCGATAATAACAGCAGTATTTGTTAATGGCTGACCATCTTTATACACCGTTATGAGTAAATTATCACCGCGTTTTAATTGAGTTGGATCAAGTGCTGGTACTATTTGTAACGGAATATCTTCGATCCGTTTAGGTGCATTGACGGAAGATAAATAATTGACACTGTATTTAATAGCATGGGTTCCTTTACTAGCACCTTCTACTTTATTCATTGGAAGATTAACATATTTACCCTGTGCATTTTTCGTCCAATAGCCATAATCAAAACTAACTGTTACAACAGCGGTATTGTCTGTCGGTTCAACGGTCACATAATTTTGATGCTTTTTCTGATTAATCGGTAAAGAAGCCCAATTACCATTATAAGCATTTATCTGTTTTACATTTTCCGTTTGATAACCATTATCTAACGGGCCTTCACCTAAAACGATTTGCTTTTGATCAACCCGATTAGCGATCCAAATACCATGAGCAGAAAGCGATTGTGATATCATACAAGTAACACTTCCTGATAAGATGAGTACAAATAATTTACGCATTATAAAAGTCCTTATATTTTATGAAAATGATAATCATTATCATATCGATATAAAAAAAGTCAATGCTATTCGTTTAATTATTGATCATCAAAAAATGTTTAATATGATAATTAAATATAAAATATGTTTTGTTCGTTTTTGATCGCTTTAATAATAAAATTATTGCATTACAATTCTTGAATATAAATAACCAAATTGTGTTTTTATTTTTTTGATATATAAAAACATATTATGAATAACAAATCTTAAACTTGCTATTTTTAACTAGCATAATTTGTTATATAATCAAAAGTATTTTGTCCTTAACGCAATATATTGTCTTACTCATTTATATTTAGGGCGCATTCAACAATTGAGCATCTATTATTAAGGAACCACTATGATGGATTTTTCCCAATCAGTGCCAGAACTGGTCTCTTGGGCAAAAAAAAATGATTTTTCAATTAATTTGCCAGTTGAACGGCTCGCTTTTTTATTGGCGATAGCCGTCTTAAATAGCGAACGCTTTGATGGTGAAATGACTGAATCTGAATTAATTGATGCTTTCAGGCATGTATCACAAATTTTTGAACAGAGTGAAGATACCATCACTGTTCGAGCAAATAATGCCATTAATGATTTAGTACGCCAGCGATTAATTACGCGTTTTACTAGCGAAATGACGGATGGTTATTCAATTTATCGTTTGACGCCTTTGGGAATTGGCATTTCGGATTACTACATTCGTCAACGAGAATTTTCTACATTACGTTTATCGATTCAGCTTTCTATTGTTGCTCAAGAGCTAAAACGTGCAGCTGATGCGGCGCTTGAAGGTGGTGATGATCTTCACTGGCATCGCAACGTTTTTGCACCTTTGAAATACTCCGTTGCAGAGATTTTTGATAGTATTGATATCACCCAACGGGTAATGGATGAGCAACAAGCGGATGTAAAACAAAATATTTCGGCCTTATTAAGCCAAGATTGGCAAGCAGCAATTAGTAGTTGTGAAGGCTTACTCACTGAAACGTCACAAACATTACGAGAATTGCAAGATACGCTAGCCGCTGCTGGTGATAAACTCCAAGCAAGTCTGCTTTTGATTCAAGATGCAACCTTGGATAATCCTGATCTTGATAAAATCAATAATGTGGTTATGGATTTACAAAGTAAACTTGATCGTATTATTGGCTGGGGACAAAAGGCGATTGATCTTTGGATTGGTTATGATCGCCATGTTCATAAATTTATCCGTACCGCTATTGATTTAGATAAAAATAGAGTCTTTTCACAGCGATTACGTAAATCAATACAAGGCTATTTCGATTTACCTTGGTCACTTATTTTTGCCAATGCTGATCGTCTACTTGATATGCGTGATGAAGAACTTGCACTTCATGAAGCAGAAGTAACGGGTGAATTACCGTCAGAACTTGAATTTGAGATGATTGAAGAGATTCAAGAACACATTATTGCCCATATCGAACAAAATTTATTGGTCTTCAAACAAGAAAATAAACCACTGGATATGAGTATTGCTATTCATAGTTATCTAGCACAGTTCCCACGGGAACAACATTTTGATATTGCAAGATTATTTATCGATCAGGCTATTCGTTTAGGGATTGCCGAAAATGATTTACTCGGTATCCCAGCCGAATGGAAACCTATTAACGATTATGGAGCTAAGGTACAAGCACATGTCATCAACAGATACTAAAGATTTAGAATTAGAACAAACAGCTCATCATCTTGATGAAGTCATGGGGCGCATTGCGGCAAGTTCCCAAGCATCTATCGATAAATATATGCCCGTTAAATTAGCACAGGCAATTGCCAATCCCCTTTTTCCTGAGCTTGATAGCTTATTGCGTTCCGGACGCCATATCGGTATAGATGAACTGGATAATCACGCCTTTTTAATGGATTTTCAACTTGAACTGGAACAATTCTATCAACGTTATAATGTCGAATTAATTCGTGCACCGGAAGGCTTTTTCTACCTTCGTCCTCGTTCAACAACATTAATCCCTCGTTCGGTATTATCAGAACTTGATATGTTAGTCGGGAAAGTCCTTTGTTACTTATATCTAAGTCCTGAACGGTTAGCACATGAAGGTATTTTTACCTTACAAGAACTTTTTGATGAACTTGTTTCGTTAACGGATGAGAGTAAATTACTTAAATTAGTTAATCAACGTTCAACAGGTTCAGATTTGGATCGGCAAAAGCTATTTGATAAAGTCAAAACGGCACTTAATCGATTACGTCGTTTAGGCATGATATTTTTTATTGTGGGCAATGACAGTAGCCGTTTTCGTATCAACGAATCTATCTTCCGTTTTGGGGCCGATGTGCGCAGTAGTGATGATGCACAAGAAGCGCAATTACGTTTAATTCGAGACGGTGAAGCAATCAAAATCGAGTCATCGCTTATCCTAGACGATGATAATAACGAAGAACAAGAAGAAGATGTTAATGAGGAGATTGAATAATTATGATTGGACACGGTAAGTTTCACTCATTAACCCTAATAAACTGGAATGGTTTTTTTGCCAGAACATTTGAATTAGATCAACTTGTCACCACGCTTTCAGGGGGGAATGGGGCAGGTAAATCCACAACCATGGCGGCGTTTGTGACCGCATTAATTCCTGATTTAACACTATTACACTTTCGAAATACTACTGAAGCAGGTGCGACATCAGGATCACGTGATAAAGGTTTACATGGTAAATTAAAACCTGGTGTTTGTTATTCCATGCTCGATGTGATTAACTCACGTAATCAGCGAATTATATGCGGTGTTCGATTACAGCAAGTGGCTGGGCGTGATAAAAAAGTCGACATTAAACCGTTTCTATTACAAGGTTTGCCTGTTGGCATTAGCCCAACTGAACTGGTAACCGAACGTTTAAATGATAAACAAGCAAGAATTTTATCTTTGCCCGAATTAAAAGATAAAGTCGACACAATAGAAGGCGTTATCTTTAAGCAATTTAATTCAATTACCGATTATCATTCGGTTATGTTTGACTTTGGTATATTACCTAAGCGCTTACGTTCGTCATCCGATCGTAGTAAATATTACCGATTGATTGAAGCGTCACTATATGGTGGTATTTCAAGTGCGATTACTCGCTCACTTCGTGATTATTTACTTCCTGAAAATAGTGGTGTACGTAAAGCGTTTCAGGATATGGAAGCGGCACTTCGTGAAAACCGAATGACATTAGAAGCTATTCGGGTGACTCAATCTGACCGAGACCTATTTAAACATCTTATCACTGAATCAACCGATTACGTGGCTGCGGATTATATGCGTCATGCTAACGAGCGTCGTGTACATATTGAATCGGTGCTGGGTTTGCGTCGTGATATGTTCAAAACACAAGATTTGCTTATTAGTAACCAGTTCCGCCAAGTTGAAATGGCAAAAGAACTTAAAGAGTTCCAAGATGCACAAAGTGACTTAGAAACCGATTTACAAGCAGCCAATGATCACCTTAATTTAGCGCAAACAGCGCTTCGCCAACAAGAAAAAATTGACCGTTATCAAGCTGATTTAGATGATCTCAATTTAAAACTTGAAGAGCAAAATGAAGTTGTACTTGAAGCGAATGAACAGTATCAAACCTATCGAGATCAAGTGGAACACACCGAACACGAAGTTGATGAAATCAAAACGCAATTAGCGGATTATCAACAAGCACTTGATGTACAACAAACTCGTGCAATTCAATATCAACAAGCGCTGCAAGCACTAAAAAATGCTCAATCTTTATGTCAATTACCCAAATTAGGCATAAGCAATATCGAAAATCATTTTGAAGTTTTTGAAGAAAAACAAAAAGAAATAACTGATCAAGTGCTTGAAATGGAGCAAAGACTCAGTGTTTCTGATGCGGCGATAAATCAATTTGATCGAGCATATCAATTAGTGGTGAAATTAGTCGGCGATGTAGTTCGTAGTGATGCTTGGCGTGCAGCCAAAGAAGCATTAAGACAATGGCCGTCACAATGCTATCAAGCTGAACAAGCTGAACATTTGCAACTCCAACTTGATGAATTAGAACAACGCTTTTTTGAACAAAAAGAAGCCGAATCACTATTAACTCAATTCTGTAAACGTATTGGTCGCCAAATTGAGTATGATCAACTTGACGAGTTAAAACAAGAACTCGAAATTCAACTTGATGAAAACGCAATATTAGCCAATGAATCAAGTGAAAAACGAATCGAATTTAGACAAGAACTTGAACAAATTCAATCCAAAATAGCGGATTATCGACAAAAAGCACCAATGTGGATAAAAGCACAAGATGCCTTAATTGCTCTACAAGAGCAAACTGGACAAAGCTTTACCCACAGTCAAGCTGTCACGCAACATATGCAACAGCTGCTTGAACAAGAACGTGCACTGGTCACAGAACGCGATCAGATAACGTTCAAACGAAATCAATTAGATACTCAAATTGAACAACTTAATCAACCAAGTGGGGTTGATGATGGTCGTTTATCGGCATTAGCTGAGCGATTTAATGGTGTATTACTTTCTGAAATTTATGAAGATGTTACCATTGATGATGCACCTTATTTCTCAGCGTTATATGGCCCATCACGTCAAGCAATTGTGGTGCCGGATTTGTCGCAAGTTAAAGCGCAACTTGAAAATCTGACCACCAGTGAAGAAGATTATCCAGAAGATATCTATTTTATTGAAGGTGATCCATCCTCATTTGATGATAGTGTTTTTGATTGTGAAGAGATGAATAAGGCTGTATTGGTTAAAACAGGTGAACGCCAATGGCGCTTCTCAAGTTTTCCAAAAGTTCCATTATTTGGGCGAGCAGCACGTGAAATTCATCTTGAAAAACTATCATTAGAGCGAGATGAACTGCATGAACGTTATGCTAACCTTTCATTTGATTTACAAAAATTACAACGTATTGAGCAAAATGTTGGTCAATTTATTGGTGAATACTTATCGGTGGCTTTTGATATCGATCCCGAAGCTGAGGCGCAAAAATTAGCGACAAGACGCAATGAAATTGAACGTCAATTAACATCACAAGAATCGATCGATAAACAAAATCAACAGCAAGTTGCCAATTGTAAAGAGCAACTAGTGACAGTAAACCGATTAGTTGCTCAAATGCATTTACTGGCAGATGATGATTTGGCTGATAGAGTAGATGAATTGCGTGAGCAAGTTGCTGAAGCACAAGATGCGGCGCAATACGTCAGCCGTCATCGCCATACCGTTTCTGAGCTTGAACCGTTAGTTGCTGTATTACAAAGTGATCCTGAGCAAAACGAAGCATTGCGTGAACAATACAACATCGTTAAAGCACAGCAACAAACTATTCGCCAGCAAGTCTTTGCTCTTACGGAAGTGATGCAGCGCCGGGCTCACTTTAGTTATGAAGATTCAGCAGGAATGTTGAATGAAAATACTGATTTGAACGAAAAATTGCGCGCTCGATTAGAAATTGTTGAAGCACAAAGAACCGAAGCACGCAGTCAAATGCAGCAATATCAAGAAAAGTATAATCAATACAATCAAACGTTAGCATCACTAAAAAGCGCCTTTGAAACTAAACGAGATATGCTTAATGAATTGCATAAAGAAATAGATCAAATTGGTGTGAAAGCGGATGCGATCACTGAAGAGCGAGCTCGAGCTCGTCGTGATGAAATTCATCAAAAACTAAATAGTAATCGTCAACATTGTACTTCGCTTGAAAAGCAGCTCATTATGTGTGAAAGCGAAATGACCCAAATGCAAAAACGACTTGCTCAAACACTGCGAGATTATAAACAGCTAAGAGAACAAGTTGTTGAAGCTAAAGCAGGGTGGTGCTTAGTATTACGTCTAGTTAAAGAAAACAGTGTTGAACGTCGATTGCATCGTCGTGAGCTGGCTTATTTAAGTGCAGATGAACTACGTTCAATGTCGGATAAAGCGTTAGGTTCACTACGTTTAGCGGTCAACGATAACGAGCACTTACGTGATGTTTTAAGACTATCCGAAGATCCAAAACGACCAGAACGTAAAATTCAATTTTACATTGCGGTTTATAAACATCTTCGTGAGCGAATTCGCCAAGATATCGTTAAAACGGATGACCCAATTGAAGCCATTGAACAAATGGAAATTGAATTATCACGCTTGACCGAAGAACTAACTTCACGTGAGCAACAGTTAGCCATTAGCTCAAAAAGTGTAGCAAATATTATCCGTAAAACTATTCAGCGTGAACAAAACCGTATTCGTATGCTTAACCAAGGTTTGCAAGCGGTGGCATTTGGACAGGTGAATGGTGTACGATTAAATGTCACGATTCGTGAAGCTCACTCATCACTGTTAGCGGCATTAGCCGATGACCAGAACGAGCATCAAGATCTCTTCAGCAATAACCGCATAACCTTCTCTGAAGCGTTAGCGAAACTTTATCAACGTTTAAATCCTCATATCGATATGGGACAACGAACCGCGCAAAATATTGGTGAAGAATTGCTTGATTACCGCAACTATCTAGAAATGGACGTTGAAGTTAATCGGGGTGCAGACGGTTGGTTACGAGCTGAAAGTGGTGCATTATCAACCGGTGAAGCAATCGGTACCGGTATGTCAATACTATTGATGGTTATTCAAAGTTGGGAAGAAGAATCCAAACGCTTACGTAATAAAGACATCTCGCCATGTCGTTTATTATTCTTGGACGAAGCCGCTCGACTTGATGCCAAATCAATTGCCACACTCTTTGAACTTTGTGAACGGTTAGAAATGCAGCTTATTATTGCTGCGCCTGAAAACATTAGTCCAGAAAAAGGGACAACCTACAAACTGGTACGTAAAGTTATCAACAACCAAGAACATGTTCATGTGGTTGGATTAAAAGGCTTTGCATAACGGAATACTGGATTGATTTATAACACCTCTTTATTGATGAAAGTCGATAAAGAGGTTATTGTCTGATATTAAAATTCAACAATAAGCTTTTAATAAAAAGAATATCAAAATTAATTAGGCACGGGTTAACAATATTCAGAATAGTGCTTTACCTTTATTTTTTAAACCTACAACTATAGACTGCTAAAAATTTAATTAATTGTGATGAGAAACAAAAAATTATTTTAAATGAGGTATATTACCTTGTTATTCTAATAAAACAACAAGGCTTTAGGTATGAAAATAGGATTAACTAATTTTGTTGATTGGACTGATTATCTTCTGAGTTATTATTTGTTTTTTCTTTGATTTTTTTTACTCTTCCTGAAGCTACTGAGGCCATTCTACCAATTGTGTCTCTTAATATTTTACCATCGTCGGTTTTAAACGAAGCTTGTTGTTCAGTACCATTTTGATCCATTTCAAAATAGGCCGCTTCACCAAATCCTAGTTTACTAGCATAGAATAGGTGAGGAACACTACCGCGAGTGGAATTATATACTTGTACAGCGGCATTGTAAGCTTCTCTTCGTATTAGAACGGTGTTTTCAATTTCATCTAATTGAACCATTAATTGTTGGTAAGTTGTATTGGCTTTTAAATCAGGATATCGATTAGCTATCATTTGAACATTACCTAAGATCTGAGAAGTTTGTGATGTGCGGGTAGCTGCGTTGCTAATGCTGTCACTTTCAGTAATGGTAAAGTGTGTAAGCTTTTCGTGATTCCCATAGCTCGAAGCAATATCAGAAAGTCGTTGTGCTATATCTTGTCTCTTTTTGACCGTAGCATAAATATTAGCCTGTTTCTGCTTAACATTTTCGGCTAAACCACGTAGTTTATTATAGGCAAAGAATAACCAACCGGTAATAAAAATTAGAATAATAATAATAGTTGATAACATACATATCCTTATTAAATATCCAATAACTCTTATGTCTAACTATAAGATTGTTAAATTGATGATGCAAATTAACATAAAAATACAATTTTAACAACTAGTTGTTAATTATAAAATTTTTTAAACTGCTTAAGTTTTAAGGAAAATTCAGATATTCACATAGAATATTTCTTATTTTAGTTATCGCCATTATTATTGATTTGAAAAGATAATTTTAGAAATGCTTTTTTAGTAAATTAACGTGAGTTTCCAATACAAATTGAGTTAGAAGAATAAAATTCTAATTTGTGGTGACCGATTGAATTTCATTTTTAAAGAAAAATATAAGTTAATATAATTAAAAAGCAAATTATCGATTTGCAAATCCTTATTATATTAACTTATTTGCTATCATTATTTTGAATTAATAATTACTCAAATCTGATTGCCAAAGGATATACGGATCATAATCATCATCCCCATCAGGTAAAGCTCCTGTTTTTGGTGCCTGTGTAAAATCGGTTTCAGCTAATTGACCATTATCGAGATACTCTATTTTCCATATCAATAAATTCTTTCTGCTTTCGGGTTTATCAAGGTTATAACTAATATGAGAAAGTGAATTATGATAAATAATTTGTCGCCAGCAAGCATCAGAATTTTTAATACAATATTTAATACTAATTGGTTGATATTTTTTGCCATCTTTCAATAACACGGGTATGGCTTTTTGTTCTTGGCTATCAACAAAAAAAGACAAAGAAAGATTATCGGCTAATTGGGCTTTATATTCAGTATAATCGGTATTTGTTTGTGACTGAGGCTGTTTTTGGAAACTATTTTGACTTTCATCTGCATAACTATTACTACCATACAAACTACATAAGAATAATATAGGAATGAATTTTTTCATGATATATTCCATTGTTTCGTTTAGTAAATTGGATTAAGTAATATAGCCAAATGATTAAAGGCTAATAGAAAAGCTATAACAAAAAAATTAGTTATAGCGTACTTAATAGAATAGCTTAAAAAGAAAATAATATGTAGTCATTTCTTGTTAGTGTAGTGATAACATAAGAAAAATTAACCAGTATTAACAAATATTAATCGCAATTTAAAAAAAGAGAATAATTTAAGTGATTAAGCCTTATATCAACCAATAGCTTAACCTTATTCAAAAACAAAGGAATAAAAATAATCAAACCAAATTAAACTCAAAACTAAATTGTTGCCGTCTGATAACGAATAATCTTTATCTTGTAATTTAGCTTTTTTGATTTGAGTAACTGTTAAGGGAATAGTTATACAAGCCATCGTTATACGATTTTTAGTTTTATGAGATACGTATACATAAATAATGTGGTTGTAAATATTTCTTGTGGACACTTGAGGAATAGAAAACTAGGCTTTAAGGCTTATTTATGCTGATTTTGATGTGTTTTAAAGGATTTTGAAGAATGTTGTTGATTATTGAATTGGTGCCGTGGGCGGGACTTGAAAGGCACTGCTTAATTCCTTTTTGAATCGATACTTTCTGTTTTTTATAATTGATTCGTATAACTAAACGTATAACTAAAACGAAAAATGACCCCATAAATTAGATATTATTATCCTGATACACAAAGCATAAAAATTAAAAAAATCGGGTTAGCGTTAAAATGAAAGAGGGTGAGCGGTTTGGATGACTAAAATCTGTAGAGATTTACCTACCCCCCATAAAAATAAAATTTTATAAAAAAGTGTTCACGGTGTTCACTATTTCTTTTAAGCCTTATTCTAAAAGGATTCAGGCGGTGAACACTTAAGGGTTTACTATTCACTAGTGTTCACTTTAGGTGTTCACTACAGTACAAATAATGGATTAATTTAGATCTAGCTATAAATGTTTAGCTAAATATTCCACCATTTCTTTATTATTTAAAAAAGAATTAAATCCTTTTGCTAAGGTTTTTATATTAGTATATCGTTCTTTTTCACTGAGCTGTTTTTCAGCACAACAACAATTAAGACCATCATACATATCAAAGTAATCATAATAGATAAAAAGCCAATGGTCTTTTATTCGATGAAAATACCTGTTCCCAAATTCTATGTATTTAAATACAAAACTATGAAGAAGATTTCCAATATCTTCTAGACTATTACAAGTCATAATTTTTTGGCTAAATAGTCTCATGAAAACTAAACAACTATAATTAATGCTTGGTATAGAAATATTTTTTTCGGAAAGATATCTTTTTAAGTACGTCATAACCTCATCGCTATCTATTTTTTTATCAAGTCCTAAAGACGCAATAATCAATAGTGTTTCTGAATCATTACCTTGCATAACTTGTTTTTCAGCCCAATCAATTACTAAGGCACTCGAATAAAAATACTCTGAAGGTAAGCCATAATATTGATTAAATCTATAAAGTGATAAAATTTCATCGAGAGATAAATTACTCAATTTTACAACCTTATATTTATAAAAAGATATCCATTTAATGTATCTTATCTTGCCTAAGCAAACAACAAAAAACCGCTCAAATTAAGCGGTTTATGTGATAAAAAATAATAACAACTAACTAGGTTCTTCGGCTTTAGGAAGCCAATTTTTACTCATATCTAAATTTCTTCCCATCACAGTATTATTACGTTCTTAATATAAGCCTTTTGAGCCTAATCTAATGATGTGCCAAAGCTGTTTAGTAAAAGGGGCTTATTAGGCCCTGTGTTTTGGACATACTCAATATATGCATGATCTTGCTTTTTCTAAAGCGTCCATTGTGCCGATAACCGTATTACTTTTACCTGCTTAGGGGCTGTGAACACCAGCGTTTTGACTACCTGTGCAAGTGACAAGTTATAAAATATAAACAATTTAATATTATGATTGATTGATATTTTATGATTTGAGTTCAACATATTATTTACCTTCCTTATTGCTAAGTTTGGTATTGAGTCGATTTCTTTGATTGGTAGCGAAACAAGCCAAATCCCTTAATTGTATGAACAAATAACCTATGTCACGCATATCATTTTTAAAGCTTTGCTCGGTATAATCTTCATTTTCACAAGCCCAGAACATCAAATTACCAATCGCACCGATTCCACCTAAAATCGATTGTTGCAGTTCTTCAAAATGGCTCTCTGCTCGTGATAAATGTTCGACAGGAATATCCGCCTTATAAAGATTTAAGACAGAAAGTAAATTAGACAGGTCAAGTTGCCCGTTTTCAGGGTATAGGGTATCATTACTATTAGCCATAGCATTACTCCGTTTAATGTTTGTGGTTAGATGCTTCGATAGTGTTGGTAGCACTTCGAGGCATTGCTTTTTAATGGTCTTACCTTTAGTGTGGTATAAACCATTAACTAATAATCTAACATAATGGTATAAACCAATGCAAGAAGAAAATAAAAAAAGAAGTTTTGATCGTTCCAAGAGTACATCTAAAATAATCCGTTTTGAAGACGATTTACTTGAACTAATAGAAAGACAAATATTACAAGAAAATAGTAACTTTAGCGCATGGGTCAAGGATGCTTGCCGTGAAAAGCTAGCTAAATCAAAAAAGAAATAATCTTTTAACTTAATACCACTGATTAGTGGTATTGATTTTATTCTCGCTATGGGTTCTTTTTTATTATTCCCTTAAATTTCTTATTTTCTTTTTTATGGACTCAAGAAACCTATTTATGAAATTCAATATTAAATCTTGCCAGTATGTCGAAAAATTAAATTATTCCTAAAAAGTAGCTATTTGATTGGCTATTGATAGTAGAAAATCTTCATTGCCAACCAAGAAGAAAATTTCACCTTTTGGATAGCGTTAATCGTGCCGTAGCGATCTACTAAGCGATTATTTAGTGAGTGGATAGATCGCCCTATTGCTAGGGCTTTTAAATAGTTTAAATTAGCATTTAAGGACATGATGCTTCATCGCCCAATAACCGAATCATATAGCTTTTTGATAGCTTGATAAGCTCTGGTTTTCGTTTTTCGTAATCCCACCCCATATCAATTAATGTAATATTTGATTTTTCTAGGTAGGCTAGGTGATTAAGCTGCTGTTCATTAAGATAGTTGCGAATATCACCAGTGATATTATGTGCTTTTCTAAAATCCTTCGCAGACATACCAAGCACAATACCATTAATAATATTAAATTCATTAGTGTAGTGATGTAGTTTAGTCTCTTTATTTTGTGATAACCTTTGTATAGTTAATGCGTCACACATAGGACGGCTATAATCCGCTACCTCGATGCGTGCTTTTAACCGCTTAAGCTCTTTCTTTTGGATTACAGGCTCAATTTCCTTAAAATGTTGTTCACAACGAATAAAGTACTTTCTTATTGCTCTACCTTTTTCGTTGTTTTCAATCATTGCTAATACTTTAGCGGTTCCGATTGTCAGGATGTAATCTGTACTTTTACGATCTCCACCTCGCTCACTTGTCCATTTTATTTGTTGCTCGTTATTTGTGCTTTGATTCCTAAATTCTGATGAATCAATGATTAGAAAATCATCATTGTTAATAAGCCCATATTCTTTTATTCTTCCCTTTATCCAGGTTAAAAAATCATTTCCTACGTTTAAGTAATTATGCAAATCCTTTGCGCTAACTGTTTGCTGTAATTTGCCGTTTAATTGCGTTTCGGTTACTGGTACTAAATTAGTTATATTTGTCATTTTTTTCTCCAATTCTGTTTGTTTATTCCCCATTTAGCTAAATTTAGGCAAGGGGATACCGTCAGCGCAAAAATGCGCTTTGTTCTTAAATAATTAACTAAATGGTTATCTTTTTATGTAGACACTTATAGCAAGTTTGGCTATGATTGGAGGCGTCTAAGTTCCAATCTAAGCCCTTTACTATTTCGTCATATAAAGGGTTTTGCTTTATCACCATTATGCCACCTCGCGATGTTCTACTTTGCGAGATTCAAGCCAAGAATAAATCTCATCAGCTCGATAGCCAACACGGCGCAAGCCTATTCTGATTCTTTGGGGAAAGGTCTCATCTTTCTGTTCTAGCGTATAAAGGCTAGTGTCAGATTTGAATTGAAGTAAGGTTTTTACTTCTTTTTTGGATAAAATTTGATTGGTCATTAGCTATATTCTCCTGATGTTTAAAGACAGGTAAAGGATATAACTGTTAATAAAATATATCATTGCACACAAAATTAAATTTTTGCATGCAAAATATTATTAGCCTATTTTATTGAATTATATAATAATTTATTACATTGAGAAAAGAAAGAATCAATTTTCCTTTTTCCTAACCCTTTGAATTGTGATTGTTCTGAAATCAAATCAGATAACTCCCCTTGAGTCCATTTTTTAGGGCTAGATTCTTTCAAAATTTTCAATATTGAAGCAAGTAATAATTGTGAATATTTATAGTCAATACTATCATCATTTCCCATTAAAGACTGCTCAAACTCTAATAAATGCTTGGTAGTAATAACCAACTCATGATCCTCAGGTAAATTATCTGCAGGATAATCTTCTGGGCTATCCTCAAACTGCTCTCTAAGACTTAAAATATTTCCATCTTCATCGAGAAGAAAGCTACCATCAATCACAAATCGTTCAACTACAGTATGCTGTTTTAATGAAGAAATAAGATTTTCAATCCAAACTCTTTCTGTTCCTACCAAAGGAAAATCATAAATATCCTTATCTAAATAAAATGATTTACCAATAGTTCCTTTTGTAACTAAAACTAGCTCTTCCATATAAAAATCAAATGTGAATTTGTCTTTATATTTTAGATATTCTTGATATATATCTGGCTGTTCATTTTCATATTTTTCTTGTAGCTTAGAAAGCAGATGTTTATATTGATCCTTTAAATATTCCATCTCTAATTTTTTATATTCTTCTGTATTTCTTGAATGTTCATTTCTAAGCTCTTTGGGAGCATGAAACATTCCAAATATCATTCTATCGAAATCACTTTGTAGCTGCCTATGATCCCCGTATTTACAAGCAATTACTTTTACTCCATAAGGAAATTTAACCGATAAAACTATTTTTTTATCTAAAACCCACTCTAAAATATCAATAACTGTAACTGATTCCCCAAATAATCTAGTTAACCGTTCAGCTGCCTCTGATAAGGTCACATATCTTTTTAATGTCAATAGTTTAGAATGATTCATACGCCCCTCACGCCCCTAATAGATATTTGCGCCAGTTCGCTATAGTTGCGAATGTTCGGGGGATTAGCCTAGATGCAAATAATATTATAATATTCAGTTAGCTACATTATAGCACTGTATTTATATTCATAAAGTCAAATTTGAGGTAGTGAATACTAATGAAAAGAGGGGATTTTATTTGCAGTGTTTTAAATAAAATTGTTTTACTTTATAAATGACAAATAAATCAATTTTATAACAAAAAGATTAAGATTATATTTAGAAGTAAAAATAGACTTAAAGCCTTATTTATGCTGATTTTAATGTGTTTTAAAGGATTTTGAAGAATGTTGTTGATTATTGAATTGGTGCCGTGGGCGGGACTTGAACCCGCATGCCCTTAGAGCACTACCCCCTCAAGATAGCGTGTCTACCAATTTCACCACCACGGCGCCGTAATTAATTTGGAATATCCGATGTCGGATTATCATTTGTTGTTTGTTGTGTTGCTTGTTCGCTAGTATTTTGTTGTGTTGTCACAGGCGTACTTTCATTCACATCAATATGACTGAATTTACTGGTACCGACCATGTTAGATAACACAATGCTTAATGCAAAGAATAGCACACCTAAAACGGTAGTTGTACGTGTTAAAAAGTTACCACTGCCTGATGAACCAAATAAGGTTGCAGATGCACCTGCCCCAAATGAAGAGCCCATTTCAGCACCTTTACCACGCTGTATTAATACTAGTACAATTATTGCTAGTGCTATAATCAAATAACCTGCTATTAAAATTCCGTACATTTTAACCTGTCACTTTTTAAGTGTTATACAACAAAAATTTATAGATGCGAAATATTAGCGAAAGTGTGACAAACAAGCAAGTATATTTTCTTATTTTCTGTATTTATCGTAATCAATTGTATGTTTCCGGGGTAAAAATCAGTATAATGTCGCCATTTTTATTATAGTATCGTTGTTTTATGAAATTTATTGTTAAGTTGTTTCCTGAAATTACCATCAAAAGTGAATCTGTTCGTTTACGTTTTATAAAAATATTGACCAGTAATATTCGTAATATTTTGAAACGTCATATTGAAGAAGTCGCGGTTATTCGTCATTGGGATTTTATTGAAGTCCGTCCAAAAGTTGCCAACAGTGAAGCGCAAATTCTTGATTTATTAATCCGAATTCCTGGTATTCATCATATTTTAGCGGTCGATGAGCTACCTTATGTGAATATTCATGACATATTCGAAAAAGCATTGGGTTATTATGCGCCTTTAATTGAAAATAAATCATTTTGTGTACGGGTTAAACGTCGAGGAAAACATGATTTTACCTCGATTGATGTTGAGCGTTATGTTGGTGGGGGACTTAATCAATATGTTGCTTCATCCAAAGTCAAATTAACTCGCCCTGACATTACCGTTAATTTAGAAATTGATAAAGATAAGTTGTTACTTGTTAAAGGTCGATATGATGGTATTGGTGGATTTCCAACAGGAACACAAGAAGATGTGATTTCGTTAATTTCAGGCGGTTTTGATTCTGGTGTGTCAAGCTATATGCTTATTAGACGTGGCTGTCGTGTTCATTATTGCTTTTTTAATCTTGGCGGTAAGACACACGAAATTGGTGTTAAACAGATGGCGCATTATTTATGGGAGCGTTTTGGAAGTTCGCATAAAGTCCGTTTTATTGCTATCGATTTTGCTGATGTGGTAGGTGAGATTCTTGAAAAGGTTGATGACGGTCAAATGGGGGTTATTCTTAAACGAATGATGATTCGAGCCGCGTCAAAAATTGCTCAGCGCTATAAGGTCGAAGCATTGGTGACTGGTGAGGCTTTAGGGCAGGTTTCAAGTCAAACATTGACCAATTTACGCTTAATCGATAATGTCAGCGATACTTTAGTGTTACGTCCTCTTATTACGCATGATAAAGAAACCATTATTAATCTTGCTCGTCAGATTGGAACGGAAGATATTGCTAAAACGATGCCAGAATTTTGTGGTGTGATTTCGAAAAGTCCAACCGTGAAGGCAGTAAAAGAAAAAATTGAAGCCGAAGAGTTGAATTTTGATTTTTCTATTTTAGATAAGGCGGTTAATGAAGCTGAAAATATCGATATTCGTGAAATTGCTAAACAAGCCGATACAACTATTACGCAAGTCGAAACTGTTAGTAAACTTAATGATGAACATGTGGTTATTGATATTCGTTCCCCAGATGAACAAGAAGATCAACCTCTTGAATTAAGCGATGTTGAAGTTAAGCTTATTCCATTTTATAAGTTGGCTACTCAATTTGGCAATTTAGATCAATCTAAGCAATATTTACTTTATTGTGCACGAGGTGTAATGAGTAAATTACAGGCTTTATACCTTATTGAACAGGGTTTTTGTAACGTTAAAATATTTAAAGAATAAAATTGCTAAGAATTTTGTATATTGTTAGCACTTTTTGCATATATAATAACGGTAAGGAAAAAATAAAAGCTATATCAATAATAGGATTAATTTTAATTAAAATATAAATATTATGAATCAATAGGATTAAGAGGGTTGTAATGAACAAATTACTTGTAGTTGATGATGATCCAGAGATAGCCTCGTTGTTGTGTGAATTATTAGAATTAGAAGGATTTGAAGTTGTAACAGCTAATAATGGCGTACAGGCTTTAGATAAGTTTGATAATACCATTGATCTTATTTTACTTGATATTATGATGCCTGAAATGAATGGATTAAGTGTTTTATCTCAACTTAGAAATAAATACACGGTTCCGGTTATTTTTTTAACGGCTAAAGACAACGAGTTTGACAAAATTATTGGACTTGAACTTGGTGCAGATGATTATATCTTGAAACCATTTAATGATAGGGAGTTAGTTGCGCGGATTAACGCACTATTACGTCGTAAACGTTGGGATAATTTAGTTGGTGGCTTTGGTGAGAAGTCTCTTCAATATACGATTGATAAATTAACCGTTAATCGAAAGCAACAATCTGTTTCTTTTGATGACAAATATATTGAATTAACAGGCACCGAATTTCAAATATTATTAAAACTTCTTGAAAATGCAGGAAAAATAATTTCTCGTGATACCTTGAGTGAAACAGTGCTTGGTAAAGAGTTTATTCCTCTTGCGCGTTCAATTGATGTTCATGTTTCTAATTTACGTAAGAAGCTTCCACCCCGTAGTGATGGCTTACCGTGGATTAAAACATTGCGATCTAAGGGCTATCTATTTGTCGTAGATCAGAATGATGATCTGTTACAAAGTTAGATGTTGTTTATTAAAAAGGTAAGAAGATATGTGGATTTTTGATCGTCTGACTATCCGAATATTCACTATATTCTTACTTACAATAGCTTTTTTTTTGATGCTGATTATCGTTTTGCCGACTCTGGATTCCCGAAATTTAACTTATTTGGCGAATAAAGAAAAAGAAACTGGCAATATACTCGCTAATCAGCTCGAAAAAGAGCTAATCAATGTTCCTAAAAATAGTTTTCGTTGGTGGATGCGTTTTATTGTTGTTATGGATAATCATCAAAAATCCGAACAATTCTTATTTATCTTAACACCCAATGAGCAAATCATAACCGCAGATACTAAAAACATAGATTTAGTAAAAAACTTTAGTGAAAAATCACATAATGTTGATGATCCTGCTAAAAAGATTTATGGTTCGCAAGAAATCATCGGCCCATTTCTGGTAAATTACGCTAAAGAGCAATATAAATTGTATGTTTTACAGCCAGCATCGGATATTCAATCACAGTTTGTTAGCCTTATCTTCGATCATCCCTTTTTGTTGTTGGCACTAACTATGCTAATTAGCTCGCCATTTTTACTTTGGCTATCTTGGAGTATCGCAAAACCAGCAAGACGTTTAAAAAGCGCAGCTGATCAGGTTGCTAAAGGTAATTTACAAGAGTGGCCAGATCTTGAAACGATCGGTTCTTCTGAGTATAAAGCAACAGGTGCAAGTTTTAACCATATGTTACGGGAACTGAAACGTATGCAAGAATCTCAACAACGTTTATTTTCCGATATCTCTCATGAATTACGAACACCATTGACACGTTTACAGCTTGCCGCATCATTATTGCGTCGTAAGCAAGGCGAAGGTACAGAAGTCACTCGTATTAACAATGAAGCCTTAAAACTCGATGCCATGATTGGGGATTTATTATCATTAGCCAGACATCAATATGATAATAATGAAATTCGGGAATTAAATAGTATCAATGTGTTATTTAAGCAAGTGCTTGATAATGCCACATTTGAAGCAGAACAAATTGGAAAAGATTTCTTAATTATAAATCCACCGGGCAATCAGACTATTTTGTGTTATCCAGCGGCGTTATGTAGTGCGCTTGAAAATGTAATACGCAATGCTTTTCGTTATTCAAATCATAAAATTGTGGTGGATTTTGTCGCTCATCATAAATACCTAACTATTACTATTGATGATGATGGGTTAGGGGTGGCTGACAATGAATTAGAACAAATCTTTAGACCCTTTTATCGTACCAGCGAAGCACGAGATCGTGAATCAGGTGGAACAGGTTTAGGTTTAGCCATTGTTTGTAACGCAATTACACGAGACCACGGAACTGTTAAAGCAGAGAAAAGTCCATTAGGGGGACTAAGAGTTGTGATAGTATTGCCTATCCAAAATAAAAAATAGAAGAGAATTGTTGTGTATATAGCGCCATTAAATATTGTTTTGTTTGAACCCGAAATTCCTGCTAATACAGGTAATATTATCCGTCTTTGTGCAAATACAGGCTTTAATTTACATATTATTGAACCAATGGGATTCTTTTGGGATGATAAAAAACTAAGGCGTGCAGGGCTTGATTATCAAGAGTTTGTCGATGTAAAACGTTATAAAAATATTCATCATTTTTTAGAATCAAACCAAATTGATTTAGCCACACAAGTTTATGCATTAACGACAAAAGGGCAAAAGTCACATAGTGAAGTCAGTTATAAACACAATGACTTTTTGATGTTCGGCCCAGAAACACGGGGATTACCAGCTTCTATACTTGATGCGCTTCCACAAGATCATAAAATTCGCATTCCTATGTTAGCCAATAGCCGTAGCATGAATTTATCTAACTCCGTTGCGGTGGTAGTTTATGAATCATGGCGACAATTAGGTTATATCGGTGCTAAATAACTATTTAGTCGTTGTTTGAAAAACTAGAAATGAAGAATGAAAAAAGAGTTTAGCTATTTTATCAATGTTGACAAGTAACTTTGTGAGCGTTGTTTGGAATATAGCCAGACTGTTTAAGCCTCGCTATATTCTTTCAATCGTTAAGATACTTAACCGATTTTATTTAACACGTGAAACGTATTCGCCTGAACGTGTATCAACTTTAAGTACTTCACCAATTTGTACAAACAGTGGTACACGGACAACAGCACCAGTTGATAATGTTGCTGGTTTACCGCCAGTTCCTGCTGTATCACCTTTTAAACCTGGATCTGTTTCGATAACTTCAAGTTCAACAAAGTTAGGTGGGGTAACGGCGATAGGTTGTCCGTTCCATAATGTTAAAATACATTCAGCTTGATCAACTAACCATTTAGCATTGTCTCCAACCGCTTTGGCATCAGCAGATAGTTGTTCAAATGTGTCGTTATTCATGAAGTGCCAAAATTCACCGTCGGTATATAAATAGGTTAAGTTCATATCGACAACATCGGCTGCTTCAACAGATTCACCAGATTTGAACGTTTTATCAACGGTTTTACCAGAAAGTAATTTTTTAATTTTAACGCGGTTAATTGCTTGCCCTTTTCCAGGTTTATAAAATTCGTTTTCAACTATTACGCACGGCTCACCATCTTGCATTATTTTAAGACCGGCTTTAAACTCATTAGTACTATAAGATGCCATAAAAGCTCCAACTATGATTCTGAATTACAAAAATGAGCCATATTATACAGCAAAAAGTTGAACTACCAAATAAAGATGACTGGATTTTTGATCTTGCTAATGTTGTGACCGATATCAAGCAACTTTATTGTTATTTAGATTTGGATCCAGATACGATTTCTATGTCAATGAAACAAGCGAAAAAACAGTTTCCGCTTCGAGTTCCTATGGCTTTTATTCATCGAATGAAGAAGGGTGACTATAGCGATCCGCTGTTGTTACAAGTACTTTGTAATGATAATGAAATGATTGAAGTTAATGGTTTTAGTGCCGATCCGCTGCTAGAACAAGATAACGCCATTCCGGGATTATTGCATAAATATCACAATCGAGCCTTGTTGATGACTAAAACGGCGTGTGCGATTAATTGCCGTTACTGTTTTAGGCGACATTTTCCGTATCATGAAAATCAGGGTAATAAAAAAAATCTTACTGTTGCATTAGATTATATTGCGAATCATGCAGAACTTGATGAAATCATATTATCTGGTGGTGATCCATTAATGGCTAAAGATCATGAGTTGGATTATTTAATCAGTGAATTAGAAAAAATTAAGCATGTTAAGCGGCTACGCATTCATACCCGTTTAGCGGTAGTGATTCCTTCTCGTATTACCGCTAAACTTTGTCGACTTTTTGCTAAAAGTCGTTTACAAATTGTTGTTGTCACGCATATTAATCACCCTAATGAAATTGATGATGATGTGTCACAAGCAGTTAATCAATTAAAGCAACATAATGTGACCGTTCTTAATCAAAGTGTGTTATTGAAAAATATTAATGATAATGTGACGACGTTAGCACAATTGAGTAATAAGCTGTTTGATAATGGTATTTTGCCTTATTACATACATTTATTAGATAAAGTACAAGGAGCCGCTCATTTTTTAGTAGAAGACAAGCACGCTAAACAATTAATGAAGCAGTTATCTGAACAGGTATCGGGCTATTTAGTTCCTAAATTAGCACGTGAAGTCGGCGGTGAAAAAAGTAAGCGAGTCCTAACTTTTAATGATTAATTTATTCGAAATTAAAGGGTGACATGATATCTGATACTTACGGCAGTGATGGCTATTTTAGGTTATTTTTATATCATTTATCTTTTAAAATCTCATTGACGAAAAATAAAATAGCCTCTATAATTCCGACCTCTTTAATTAATGCTGTGGAGTTTTTACTCTACAACTTGTTGATAAATTAGATTTGGATATAAATCGTCATGAAACGCACATTTCAACCATCAGTATTAAAACGCAACAGAACTCACGGTTTCCGTGCACGTATGGCTACTAAAAACGGTCGTCAAGTTCTTGCTCGCCGTCGTGCTAAAGGCCGTGCTCGTTTAACTGTTTCTAGCTAATTTAAAGTTGAGTGACTAAACTCACTTTTCCTCGGGAGTTGCGCTTGTTAACTCCCTTTGATTTTAATTATGTTTTTCAAGAGTCCACACGAGCGGGATCGCCTTTTCTTACGCTAATTACTCGTAAAAACCAGTTATCGCATCCACGTTTGGGGTTTGCTATAGCTAAAAAGCAGGTTAAGCGAGCACATGAGCGTAATCGGATCAAACGACTTGCTAAAGAGTATTTCCGTCATCATCAACATCAATTACCTAACGTTGATTTTATTTTAATGGCAAAGCAACCTGTTATAGAATTAGATAATCAACAACTTTTCGCTACATTAGATAAACTATGCCAAAAAATTGTCGGCAAACATCAGGTTTGAACAAAATTTTATTGATTATTAAACAGCATGTAATGGCTTGTAAGTTATTGATAATAAATATTTTTGTTTTAATGATTCGTATTTATCAAAAAGTCATTAGCCCTTTATTTGGTCCAAAATGTCGCTTTACGCCAACTTGTTCTCAGTATGCAATAATTGCGCTAAGACGCTTTGGATTATTAAAAGGAGGTTGGCTAACAGTGAAACGTGTATTAAAATGTCACCCTTTACATGAGGGAGGAGAAGATCTTGTTCCTCCTAATATTAAAAACAATAGAGAAAAACACTAATGGGATCTCAACGTAATATTTTAGTTATTGCTTTACTTTTTGTATCGTTTTTTATTTGGAAGGCTTGGGAAGAGGATCATGCCCCTAAACCACCTATTACCAATCAAATGACACAACATGTTAGTGATAATGATTCGAATGATGCTTCACTGCTTGGTAAGAGCATTATTGTTAAATCTGATGTTCTTTCACTTACCATTAATACTTATGGTGGTGATGTGCAAGCGGCTCAATTATTAAAATATGAGCAGACTCTCCATTCAGGTACACCTTTCCAATTGTTAACCTCACGTCCTGATTATGTTTATATTGCCGAAAGTGGTTTAACCGGTAAAGATGGCCCTGATAATGCGACGCAAAACTCTCAACGTCCAGTTTATCAAACAGCGCAGACCGAATATACGTTAGCCGACGGGCAAGATGAACTGCGCGTACCGCTCAGTTATCAAATCAATGGCGTGAAATATACTAAATATTATGTGTTGCATCGTGGCAGTTATGCAATTGATGTTGAGTACGCAATTGATAACCAAAGTTCAACGCCTGTTGAAGTTGCGATGTATGGACAGTTAAAACAGACTATTGAGTTACCTCATGATGCCGTGACTGAAGGCGGTGGCGGGTTAGGGCTAAGTGCTTTCCGTGGTACGGCTTACTCTAGCGCTGATACAAATTATAGCAAATACAGTTTTGATGATATTAAAAATAAAGCGTTATCTATCGAAACAACAACAGGCTGGGTTGCGATGTTGCAACACTATTTTGCATCGGCTTGGGTTCCAACACAAGATCAGAAGAATTTATTCTATTCTCGAGCTGCGGCAAAGAATTCGCAAGCAACTATTGGTTTTAAAGGTGAATCCACAACAGTGCAAGCAGGCAGTACCCAAACGATTAGTGCAAAATTGTGGTTAGGCCCTGAAATTCAAAGCGAATTAAAACAAACCGCAAAACATCTTGATTTGATTGTGGATTATGGTTGGTTATGGTTCTTATCTCAACCTCTATTTTATTTATTGAAATTTATCCAAAGTTTTGTTGGTAATTGGGGAATTGCAATTATTGCTATCACGTTTATCGTTCGTGGTATTTTATTCCCATTAACACGTGCACAATATCGCTCAATGGCTAGAATGAAGTTATTACAACCTCGATTACAAGCGTTAAAAGAGCGTTATGGTGATGACCGACAAAAAATGGGCATGGAAACTATGGCGCTTTATAAGCAAGAAAAAGTAAATCCGTTAGGTGGTTGTTTACCACTATTGATTCAAATGCCAATTTTCTTGTCATTATTCTATATGTTAGGTAATAGTGTTGAACTCCGTCATGCCCCATTTGCCCTTTGGATTCATGACTTATCAGCACAAGATCCATATTATATTTTACCGTTATTAATGGGTGGGACGATGTTCTTAATTCAGAAGATGTCACCAACACCTGTTACAGACCCATTACAACAAAAATTGATGACCTATATGCCATTAATCTTTACGGTATTCTTCTTATGGTTCCCATCTGGCTTAGTTTTATACTATATCGTCAGTAATTTATTTACGATTGCACAGCAACGTATTATCTATTGGGAATTAGAGAAAAAAGGTCTTCACGAAAAGAAAAAGAAATAATGAGAATTTGAAGGAGGAGTAAAATCCTCCTTTTTCGTATCTGTTTTTGAGTATTAATTGATTATGAATATACAGCAACAATTACATTTAACTGGAGATGAAAAGGGATATTGGTTTGTTAGTCAAAATGGGCGTCTATGGTTACCGAATGGTAAAGTGCCGTTTGGACAAGCAAACGAATTGGGTTTTACTCAAGTGCTTGCACAACCAATCGGTGAATGGAATGGACAAACGGCTTGGCTTATTTGCAAGCAAATGAAAAACTCTATGAGTTCAATTCGATCTTTGCTTACCTATGAAGCCGATCAGTCATTATTCCATATGGCAGGGAGAGCGGTTCAATTATCTGAATTTTATCGTTCTCATAAATATTGTGGTTATTGTGGAAGTGAAATGTCTATCAGTAAGACGGAATGGTGTTGTATGTGTGATAATTGTAAAGAGCGTTATTATCCACAAATCTCACCTTCTATCATTGTTGCTATTCGAGACAAAAATAAAATTTTACTTGCAAAGCATGTTCGTCATAATCAGGATGATTTATATACTGTCTTGGCGGGATTTACTGAAATTGGTGAAACAATGGAAATGGCCGTTAAGCGAGAAGTTTTCGAAGAATCCAAAATACAAATAAAAAATATCCGTTATGTGGCATCACAACCGTGGCCATTCCCTAATTCGCTAATGATGGCGTATTTAGCTGATTATGACAGCGGAGAGATACAAATAGATAAAAACGAATTAGTTGATGCAGGTTGGTATCATTATTCGAATCTGCCTAAAATCCCAGAATATGGCACAATAGCAAGGCGACTAATCGAAGATACTATTGTGCTTTGTCGTGATTACGATAAGTTTGGTGAAGATTAAAGTTGTTTTATCGGTTTAATGAATATTTTTAAGTTTAAACGTTTTCATCTTGTTTTCTTAAAAATATTCACACTTTAGTGACGGCTACACCATACCGCTAACGCATTACAATCCCAGTTTTTCATCATGTCACACCATGCAGAACGCCAACGTCTGACAGTGTTACTGCTAAAATTCATCTTTTTTTCGATTTGCAAATTATTTTCACCTGACACCAGTAAATCGATAAATTGTAACCATAAGTCCGCTCTAGGTAATTTATTTAATTGGGTATCACCTAAAATATTAAAACTTTGTCGGCAACGTTTACATCGATAACATGTTCGTGTTCCGACTTTGGTTGTTTCTGATGATCCACAATGAAGACAAATGGGCGTTTTCTCATTGAGTAATGCCAGTATTTTTGAGTTCATGACTTGATGTTGTTCTTCTAAGGTTGTGGTGATTTTGGCTTGTTTATTATCGGTATACCACCTGTATAAACAAGTATAATTTATTTTTAAATATTGCATGATTGCATGATCGCGTCGTATAACTTTTTCAAGTGAACATGCTAATTTTTTGGCAATATATTGATAGCTTTTATTTTTAATACGATAAGTGAATATTATTTCTAACCAATTAAATGGTGTCAAACGATTGAAAGGAGTATTCGTTGCCGCGGTAGAATACTTATTACATGCTTTACAACGATAAGTGTTGGTCGGGTTTGTGCGAATCAAATAAAAATCGCTTTCACCACAAAATGGACATGCTTCAAAACGTTGCATAGTTATTCTTCTTAAGTTATGAAGAAAATTATTAAGATCATTGTGTAATTCAGATGGAACTAATTCATAAATCATTTATTACTCCCTAATCACTTGCTATCACAAATATTATCAGATATTTAGCTTAACAAGTAGGTGAGCTAACACTTTTTTACATTATTCTGATTTGTAAATTTTGAAGATTTTTTTAAGAAATTTTTTCACAATATTGAAATTATAAGAAAACTAAATTAATTGAAAATTAATAATCACGATGATTTGAAAATCTAGATATTTAATAATGGTTTACCTAATTATGTGTTCATCAAAATTTTAAATAAAGCGGAGGATTAAAAATCGACATGCAAAGATGAGCATGTCAATTTTATAAATGACTAAAATTAATTTTGTTAAGTGTTATTTAACCATTCGGCGACTTGTTTAGAAAAATAGCTCAATATGCCATCAGCACCAGCGCGTTTAAAGCAGAGTAATGATTCTAGAATTGCTGATTTTTCATCTAACCAATTATTTTCTATTGCTGCTTTTAACATGGCATATTCCCCAGATACTTGATAGGCAAAAGTCGGAACAGCAAAGGTGTCTTTCACTCGGCGAATAATATCAAGATAAGGCATGCCTGGTTTTACCATGACCATATCAGCACCTTCATTTAAATCTTGATAAATTTCTTGTAAGGCTTCATCGCTATTTGCTGGGTCAAGTTGATAAGTTTTTTTGTTACCACCTTTTATATTTTTAGCTGAGCCGACCGCATCTCGGAAAGGACCATAAAAACTCGAGGCATATTTGGCGGAATAAGCCATTATTTGCGTATTATGAAAACCTTGGGCTTCGAGTTCGTCACGAATTGCGCCAATGCGTCCATCCATCATATCGCTTGGTGCGATAATATCAACACCTGCATGAGCTTGCATTAAGGCTTGTTTAACAAGTGTTTCGACAGAAGTATCATTTAATACATAACCTTGTTCATTGATAATACCGTCTTGTCCATGAGTCGTATAAGGATCAAGTGCCACGTCGGTTAATATGCCAAGCTCAGGAAATTCTTTTTTTAATGTACGTACGGCTTTTGGAACTAAACCATTTTCATTATAGGCTTCTTGTGCAAGAAGCGATTTTTTTTCAGGTTCAATGGCGGGAAATATAGATAAAACCGGAATGCCTAATCGAACAATTTGTTCGGCTTCTTTTAATAACACATCAATGCTCATTCTGTTTACCCCTGGCATAGATGCAACCGGTTGAGTAATCTGATTTCCTTCAATAATAAAAATTGGATAAATCAGGTCATTAACACTTAAATGATTTTCTGCTATTAGACGTCGGCTAAAATCTTGTGCCCGATTACGTCTAAGTCGGCGTTTAGGATATTGACCTGTAATAAATGGTGACATAAAAGCTCCTGCTTACTTTTTCTTATTAAAATTAGGGTAATTATCCGATGCCAAAAGCTGTTTAGCAAATTAATTTGCTGTATTAGAATAAATCAAATTTTTACTTTACAACATACGTTGATTAGAGGTAAAATTGCGCACTAATTTTTAGTCCTTTGTGATATTAACCAATTTTGAGGTGAGAGGCACATGCCAGTAATTAAAGTACGTGAAAATGAACCTTTCGATGTAGCATTACGTCGTTTTAAACGTTCTTGCGAAAAAGCAGGAGTTTTAGCTGAAGTTCGTAACCGTGAATTTTACGAAAAACCAACGACAATTCGTAAACGCGCTAAAGCAGCGGCTGTTAAACGTCATGCTAAGAAATTAGAAAGAGAAAACGCTCGTCGCACTCGTTTATATTAATATTTTTGCGATTATTTATACTTAAAATTTAAATTGGTATAAAAATCAATTTATTATATTTTTAATATAAAGAATTCTTACAAGCCGTACACAAGGTACGGCTTGTTGTCTTTCTAAAATGCCAATATTGGTTGAACGTTCATTATGAAAGGTCAAATTCCTCGCGATTTTATTTTAGAACTGATTGCTCGATCTAGCATTCTAGATGTGATCAGTAAACGTGTTAAAATGAAAAAACAGGGAAATAACTATTTTGGTTGTTGTCCTTTTCATGATGAAAAAACGGCTTCTTTTTCGCTTAACGAAAAAAAACAGATCTATTATTGCTTTGGCTGTGGCGCAACGGGTTCTGCTGTCACTTTCTTGATGCAATATGAACGTTTATCATTTCCAGAAGCTATTGAAGAACTAGCCAATATGCAAGGGATCCGTGTCCCTTATGTCGATAGCGCAAACAAGCAAATAGACCAATCCAAACATATTGAATCTCGAAATATTCGCCGAGATTTATATACGTTAATGGCTAAAATTACCCATTTTTATCAGCAACAATTAGCCCAACCAACATCAACAGATGCCAATAAATACCTTGAACAACGCGGATTGAATGCCGAAATTATCAATCGTTATAAAATTGGTTTTGCACCAAATGAATGGCGATTAACCTTACAAAACGTGGTTAAAAGCAAAGCAGAAGCCGAGCTTTATAATCAAGCTGGTATGTTAGTCACGAATGATAATGGTAACCAATATGACCGCTTTCGTGGTCGAATTATGTTCCCGATTCGTGACAGACAAGGTAATGTGATTGCTTTTGGTGGGCGAACGATTATCAATGATAATGCGAAATATATCAATTCACCCGAAACGCCTATTTTTCATAAAGGGTTTCAATTGTATGGACTTTATGAAGCACAAGAAGTGAATCGTAATCCTAAACAACTGATGGTGGTTGAGGGATATATGGATGTTGTCTCACTTGCCCAATTTGGGATAGATTATGCAGTTGCGGCACTTGGTACAGCGACATCTGAAGAGCATATTAAGTTGTTATTTAGAGCAACTGATTCTGTCCTATTTTGTTATGACGGCGATAATGCCGGACGTAGTGCAGCTTGGCGAGCACTTAATGTATTATTACCTTGCTTGATTGACGGTAAAGAGATAACTTTTGCTTTTTTACCACAAGATGAAGATCCGGATAGTTTGGTTCGAAAAATAGGTAAAGATGGATTTGAGTCCTATTTACAAACGGCGCCAAATTTATCTAAATTTTTATTTGATGAGCTTTTAAAACAAGTTGATTTAAAAACGCCTGAAGGAAAATCTAAATTAAGTTCACTCGCTTTACCTTTAATTGATCAAGTAAAAGCAAAAGCATTCCGTTTAAATTTGTTGCAACAATTAGGTAAATATTTGGGTTTACTTGATGTGTCTCAGCTTGAGCAATTATTGCGTGCAAGTCGAAGTAAAAACGATACAAATACGGTGGTTAATACGCCTGTGTCTCAGGTAAAACTTACTACTATGCGTATTTTAATCGGCTTATTAATTCAGTACCCTTATCTTGCTAAGCTAGTCACCGATATTAAAGCTATCAGTCAAGTGAAAATGGCGGGAATTGAAATTTTTATTGAACTACTTGAATTATGCCAACATTACCCAAATATAACTACTGCACAGATCTTAACTGAATATATTGATAAACCGTTTTATAAGCAACTAAACCGGTTAGCAATATGGGAGCACCATTATCAAGACAATCAAATAGAGTCAATTTTTTCGCATACGTTAAAAGAGTTATATGATAATATACTCGCCCAACGGCAAGATGAACTGATCGCAAAAGAGAGAGTCTCCGGCTTAAGTACCGCAGAGAAAAAAGAATTAGCGACACTTATACTTGTTTTATCGAAAAAAGACTAAATATTGGGTATATGTAGAACCAAATTTTACCGTGTTTTACATATATAATATACATGACCGAACAACTTTAATGTGGATACCTTTATGGAGCAAAATTCTCAATCACAGCTTAAACTCCTAATCATTCGAGGTAAGGAGTTAGGATATTTAACCTATGCTGATGTCAACGATCACTTGCCTGAAGAGATTATTGATTCAGATCAGATTGAAGATATAATCCAAATGATTAATGACATGGGGATTCAAGTGCTTGAAGAAGCCCCAGATTCTGATGACTTATTACTTTCAGACAATGTCCCTGATGAAGAAGCCGTTGAAGCAGCAACTGCATTGGTATTATCAAATGTTGAGTCAGAAATTGGTAGAACAACCGATCCCGTCCGTATGTATATGCGTGAAATGGGGGCAGTTGAGCTACTAACTCGTGAAGGCGAAATTGATATAGCCAAACGTATTGAAGATGGGATTAACCAAGTCCAAACATCGGTATCAGAATATCCAGAAGCAATTACTTATCTTTTAGAACAATATAATTTAACCGAAAGTGGTGAGGTACGATTATCCGACCTAATCACTGGTTTTGTTGATCCTAATGCTGAAGGATCAGGTGATGCACTTCCTGAAGATTTGGAAGATAGTGAAGCAGACATCGAACTTGATGACAGTGATGATGAAAGCGAAGACGATGATGGCGATTCTTCAGCAGATGATGATGTCTCTATCGATCCTGAAGTTGCACGTGCTAAATTTGCTGAATTAAAAGAGCAACACGATAAAACATCAGAAGCGATCAAAAAATACGGACGAGCTCACAAAAAAGCACAAAAAGAGATCGAAAATTTATCTGAAATATTTAAGCAATTTCGTTTGGTTGGCAAGCAGTTCGACATTCTTGTCAACAATATGCGAAGCATGATGGATCGTGTAAGAGCACATGAACGTGTCATTATGAAGATTTGTGTCGAACAAAGTAAAATGCCGAAAAAACAGTTTATGACCTATTTTACGGGTAATGAAAATAACATGAACTGGTTTACTAAAGCATCAAACTCAAAAGGGGCTTTTGCCGCTAATTTAAAAGAGTTTGAACAGCAAGTTGCTGCACAAATTGAATCGCTACAAAAAATTGAAACGGAAACGAATCTTTCTATCGAGCAGATTAAAGATATTAACCGTCGTATGTCTATTGGTGAGGCGAAAGCTCGTCGTGCTAAAAAAGAGATGGTTGAAGCAAATTTACGTTTAGTGATCTCTATTGCTAAAAAATATACAAACCGTGGTTTACAGTTCTTAGATCTTATCCAAGAAGGTAATATTGGTTTGATGAAAGCGGTTGATAAGTTTGAATATCGTCGTGGTTATAAATTTTCAACCTATGCAACTTGGTGGATCAGACAAGCGATTACTCGTTCGATTGCCGATCAGGCAAGAACTATCCGTATTCCAGTACATATGATTGAAACGATTAATAAATTGAATCGTATTTCACGTCAAATGTTACAAGAAATCGGTCGTGAACCAACACCAGAAGAGTTGTCAGAGCGCATGCAAATGCCTGAAGACAAAATACGTAAAGTACTTAAGATTGCCAAAGAACCAATCTCAATGGAAACGCCAGTAGGTGATGATGAAGATTCACATTTAGGGGACTTTATCGAGGATACGGCGCTTGAGCAACCATTAGATGCGGCAACATCTGAAAGTTTACGTAGCGCAACACGTGATATTCTTTCTGGGTTAACCCCACGCGAAGCAAAAGTATTACGTATGCGGTTTGGTATTGATATGAATACCGATCATACGCTTGAAGAAGTTGGTAAACAGTTTGATGTAACACGTGAACGTATTCGTCAAATTGAAGCCAAAGCACTGCGTAAATTGCGTCATCCTAGCCGTTCAGACGTGTTACGTAGCTTTTTAGAATAGTCTTTTTTATTTTTAATTATATCGCCACAATTGTGGCGATTTTTTTAACGTGTAAACTTGTTAACTATGAATATATTACAACGTTTTAAGATAGATCCATTTTTATTAATTCTGATTTGCGTTGTGCTGACTGCTAGCTTGTTTCCTTGTAAAGGTGAAACTAAAACTGTGTTCGAACATCTAACCACTTTTGCTATTGGTTTACTGTTTTTTATGCATGGTGCAAAGCTTTCTTTTCAATCAATTGTTATGGGCATTAAAAATTGGCGGTTACATTTGCTGATTTTTATCACGACTTTTGTGGTTTTTCCTATTTTTGGCATCATGATGCAACTATTGGTGCCGACTTTCCTATCTGAAAATCTTTATTTAGGATTTGTCTATCTTTGCGTTTTACCTGCGACTGTTCAATCTGCCATTGCTTTTACATCAATTGCTAAAGGTAATGTCGCAGCAGCCATTTGTAGTGCTTCAGCATCCACGTTATTAGGTGTCTTTATCACGCCTGTATTAGTTGGTTTATTGATGCATACACAGGCTGTTGCATCCATGAATATCATGGATGCCATTAGCTCAATTATGCTTAAATTAATGTTACCCTTTATTATTGGTCATTTATCCAGACGCTATATAGGCAAATGGGTCGACAAATATAAAAATATCATTTCTAAAACGGATCGTTTATCTATTCTTTTAGTGGTTTATGTGGCATTTAGTGATGCGGTTGTAAATGGAATTTGGTCTCAAGTTGGTGTGTTATCGCTATTTAGTGTCATCTTTTTTTCTATTTTATTATTAATTCTTGTATTATTGTTCACTACTTATAGCGCAAGATTATTGGGCTTTAATAAAGAAGATGAAATCACCATTGTATTTTGTGGGTCAAAAAAGAGTCTTGCTAGTGGTATTCCCATGGCAAGTGTGATTTTTCCTATATCGATTATGGGAATAATGATTTTACCTTTAATGATTTTTCACCAAATTCAATTGATGATTTGTGCCTTTTTAGCCGCTCGTTATGCGAAGCGAAAAATATAAAAATTATTTTGCTCATTGCCTTATTCTCAAGGATAATAGAGCCGCCATTAACTACAGAAAGATATATTATGTTTCATCTATTTGCTGATTTAGAATTTTCAACAATTATATTATTAGTCTTTGCATTGCTTTTTGTTCTTTTTTACGAAGCAATTAATGGATTTCATGACACAGCTAATGCTGTGGCAACTGTCATTTATACAAGAGCATTGAAAGAACAACTCGCTGTTTTTATGGCTGGCGTGTTTAATTTTTTTGGTGTACTTTTGGGTGGGTTAAGTGTTGCTTACGCAATTGTTCACCTTTTACCCACCGATTTATTACTTAATGTTAGTTCAGCGCATGGACTGGCAATGGTTTTTTCAATTTTATTTGCTGCCATTATTTGGAATTTAGGGACATGGTATGTCGGTATTCCTGCATCAAGTTCTCATACCTTGATTGGTTCAATTATTGGGGTTGCACTTGCTAACGCATTTATCATGGATACTTCAATTATTGAAGCGCTTAATATTCCTAAAATGATTCAAATTTTCCTATCATTAATTGTTTCCCCTTTGGTAGGGTTAACCATTGCGGGTTTAATGATATTTTTATTGCGTAAATACTGGACTCGTAAAGGTCAAAGTAAAAAAAGCAGTAAAAAAAGAGAACGCATCTTTATGACGCCAGAACAGCGTGAAAAACTCTATGGTAAGAAGAAACCTCCTTTTTGGATCCGTATCATGTTAATTATATCAGCAGCAGGTGTTAGCTTTTCACATGGTGCGAATGATGGGCAAAAAGGGATTGGTTTGTTAATGTTGGTTTTAATGGGAATTGCACCAGCAGGCTTTATTGTCAATATGAGTGCATCTACTTATGACATTACCAATACGCGTAATGCCATTCACAATATTGAAGAGTATTTTGTTTCACATCAAAAAGATTTAACCAGCGTAATTGGTCATCAACCAGCTATCGATTCGACAATTCCAACCACCGATATTAATCAATATCACTGTGATTACTCTCGTTCATTTATGACGATCGGTATTGCTAATTCATTATTTAATAAACTAAATGATTATGAAGCATTAACGGTCGATCAACGTTCACAAGCAAGACGTATTTTACTTTGTTTATCCGATACGGTATCGCATGTTGCAAAACAACCTAATGTTTCCACTGAAGATAGACAATATCTAAAATCCTTAAATAATGATTTACTCAAAACCGTTGAGTATGCGCCTGTTTGGATTATTATTGCTGTTGCTTCAGCATTGGCATTAGGTACCATGATTGGTTGGCGACGTGTTGCAATCACTATTGGTGAAAAGATTGGTAAAAAAGGGATGACCTATGCACAAGGCGTGTCAGCGCAAATTACTACCGCATTATCAATTGGTATCGCCAGTTATACCGGAATGCCTGTATCAACGACACAGGTTCTTTCTTCATCAGTTGCCGGTACTATGATTGTTGATGGTGGTGGGGTACAAAGCAAAACGATAAAAAATATTGCATTAACTTGGATTTTAACATTGCCAATTTCAATTTTGCTATCTGGATCACTTTTTTGGCTTGCTCAAAAATTAATTTAGTAGTAAAAAAGAAGATATTCATTTTACTTTTAATCTAAGCGCCAAAAAAGAAAGGAGTAAAGAACAATGGCTTATAAACATATATTAGTCGCAGTGGATTTATCACCTGAAAGTGAAGTGCTTGTTGAAAAAGCGGTATCGATGGCAAGACCTTATAATGCTCAAGTCTCATTGATTCATGTTGGTATTAATTATTCTGATCTTTACACAGGTTTAGTTGATATTAATATGAATGATATGAAGGATAAAATTACCGAAGATGCCCATATCGCTTTAAATAAATTAGCTGATGATGCCGGTTATCCTATCGCTCATACATTATCAGGCAATGGCGAGTTTGGTCAGGTATTGATTGAAGCTATTCATGAGTTCAACGTTGATCTTGTTGTATGTGGTCATCATCAAGATTTCTGGAGTAAATTAATGTCTTCTGCGCGTCAACTTATCAATAATACACATATTGATACTTTGATTGTTCCATTAAAAGATGAAGAACCGGCAGAGCAAACCGCTAAAGGAAAAGTTAACGATCAACCCGCTTAAACAGCGGGTTTTTTTATTCTTTGCACGTTATTATAAAGCAATGCTACCCATTCTTATTTTATAAGTTAGATGAATGTAACATGGCTACTTTGCCATTTTTTAATAAGGCATATTAACGTTTTCAGCGCTATACTCAAAGGTATCAATTAATCAATAAGGAGAGTTACGATGAATATTGCATTAGTGACAGGGGCATCTTCAGGTTTTGGTCAAGCAACGTGTCGTAAGTTGATTGCTGATGGTTACAAAGTCATCGGTACTGCAAGACGAGAAGATAAATTAAAAAATCTTGCCAGTGAACTAGGGTGTAATTTTTTACCATTGGTTTTAGATGTGACCAAAAAAGATGCGGTAGAATCTCTATTGTTACAACTTCCTCAAGAGTTTCAACCCATTGATATTCTTATTAATAATGCCGGCTTAGCGTTAGGACTCGAACCTGCCTATCAAGCTAATTATGATGATTGGGAAACCATGATTGAAACAAATATTATTGGCTTAGTGCATTTAACACATCAAATCTTACCGGGAATGGTTGAGCGTAATTTTGGTTATATCATTAATCTTGGATCTGTTGCGGGGAGTTATGCCTATAAAGGTGGCAATGTGTATGGTGCATCTAAAGCCTTTGTAAAACAATTTAGTGCCAATTTACGAACAGATTTACTGGGTAAAAAAATTAGAGTGACCAATATTGAACCGGGATTATGTGGCGGAACTGAATTTTCGAATGTGCGATTTCATGGTAATAATGAACAAGCCGCTGCTGTTTATAAAGGTGTGGATTATATTACGCCTGACGATATTGCTAATACCATTTCATGGTTAGTCAATACACCACCACATTTTAATGTGACTTCGATAGAAATTATGCCTGTGGCTCAAGCTCAAGCAGGATTATCAGTATTTAAAGAGTAAAAAACAAAATAAATCATTTTGTTTTATTGAATAGTAAAAAATTAAATTTAGTAAACAAAATAGACTTGCACTTAAGCTAATGGATTGCTATTCTTTTATCCTATAATTTTGATTAAGGTTTATGGCAATGACTTTCTCTGAAGTAACAAAAACATTTGCGACAAGTTTGCCTGGCACAGATAGTTATGTCAAACTGCGTAAAGCTATGCGCTCATTAATTCAAGACGATCCAAAAAATGCTGCCGTGTATTTTTTGATTTTTGGGTTTGCGCGAACTTATGTCATGTTGTATGAAGATCAGGAAGTGTCACCCCAGTTTGCCGAAGATAATCAAAAATTAATGTTGTCGTATTTAAATATCCTTGATGAAGCATTGAAAAAACAAGATGCACAAAGCATATATCAAGCATTGAACAAAGTGGTCAATGAATACGAAAATAGCAAAAAAGTATTTTGATATAGCAGCCCGATATGAAAATGTCGGGCTGTTTTATTTTGTATAGCAATAAAAAAAGAGTAGAGAATATCATGAACATAGTAATGACAATCACAGGCATTATTAGCACCTTAGGCACCATTATGCGATCTAGGGCGGGTTGATATTTTTCTAAAAAATATAAGAAAACCCGCCAAAAAAGGCGGGTTTTTATTTTGTATTGAAGATATGAGGTTCAAAATTTCTTATAAGATGAAACGACTTCAGGCAAGATAAGAAAGAAATCTTATTCAACTGCAATGAATTTTTATTAGACGTTTTGGCTCAATGGTATTTTGGATGGTCAATGACATAACTTAGGATAGTAAGGGTGGGTGTGATATGAAAGTATTAAAATTTGGAGGAACATCTGTCGCTAATGCAGAACGTTTTTTACGAGTAGCAGAAATTATTGAGAATAATGCTAAACAGGAGCAAACAGCGACAGTATTATCGGCGCCGGCAAAAATCACTAACCATTTAGTAGCAATGGTTGAGAAAACGGTTGATGGGCAAGATATTAAAAATAACCTTTATGAAGCGGAAAAAATCTTTGCGGATTTGTTAGAAGGTCTTTCAAAAGCACAACCAAATTTTGCTTACGAAGCCATGAAGCTTTTTGCGTTAAATGAGTTAAATCATATCAAACAGCTACTTGAAGGTATTCGTTTATTGGGGCAATGCCCTGATAGCATCAATGCTTCTATCATTTGTCGAGGTGAAAAACTCTCTATTGCCATTATGCAAGCACTGCTTAAAGCGAAAGGGCATTTAGTGACGGTTATTGACCCAGTGGCAATGCTAATTGCAGAAGGTGACTATTTGGAATCAACGGTTGATATTGCTCAATCCACACATCGAATTAGTGATATGCATATCCCTGAAGACCATATAATATTGATGCCTGGTTTTACTGCCGGAAATGATAAAGGGGAACTCGTTGTGCTTGGGCGTAATGGCTCTGACTATTCTGCTTCGGTATTAGCGGCTTGTTTGCAAGCTAGTTGTTGCGAGATTTGGACGGATGTCGATGGTGTTTATACTTGTGATCCTCGTATTGTACCGGATGCTAAATTACTCAAGACTATGTCTTATCAAGAAGCCATGGAACTTTCTTATTTTGGTGCCAAAGTGCTTCATCCAAGAACCATTTTACCTATTGCTCAGTTCCAAATACCTTGTCTTATCAAAAATACCAATAATCCTGATGCGCCGGGAACATTGATCGGTGCTAATGTTGTTGATTCAACAACACCAGTAAAAGGCATAACTAATCTCAATAACATGGCTATGATTAATGTATCTGGCCCTGGTTTGAAAGGTATGGTCGGCATGTCGGCACGGGTCTTTGCTGCCATGTCTTATGCAGGTATTTCGGTTGTACTCATTACGCAATCTTCATCAGAATATAGTATTAGCTTTTGTATTCCTCAAACAGAATTATATCGAGCTCAAGAAGCATTAAATGATGAATTTTATTTAGAATTAAAAGATGGATTACTGGAGCCGATTGAAGTGATTGATAAGCTTGCTATTATCTCGGTGGTTGGTGATGGTATGCGTACGCTACGAGGCTTATCAGCTAATTTCTTTACTGCTTTGGCACGAGCCAATATTAATATTGTTGCTATTGCTCAAGGTTCATCTGAACGCTCAATTTCGGTCGTTGTGGATAATGATGTCGCCGTAATGGGTGTACGTGTTACTCATCAAATGCTATTTGGCACCGACAAAATGTTAGATGTCTTTGTCGTTGGTGTTGGTGGTGTAGGGGGAGCACTGGTTGATCAGATAGGACGCCAACAAAAATGGCTTAAAAACAAACAGATTGATTTGCGTGTTTGTGGTCTGTTTAATTCTAAACACAGTTTATTAAATCGTGATGGCATTGATCTAAAAAATTGGCGAGAACGGATTAAACAATCTGACATCCCTTATACTCTAGAAGGCATAATTGAATTTGCTAAAAATAATCGTCTTCTCAATCCAATTTTGGTTGATTGTACATCTAGTAGTGAAGTGGCTGATAAATATGCAGACTTTTTAGCCAATGGTTTCCATGTGGTTACCCCTAATAAGAAAGCGAATACCAGTTCAATGGCTTATTATTTACGTTTACGACAAGAAGCTGAAAAAAGTAAACGTAAGTTCCAATATGATACCAATGTGGGTGCAGGATTACCCGTTATTGAAAATCTACAAAATTTACTTAATGCTGGTGATGAACTTATTAAATTTTCGGGTATTTTGTCGGGTTCGCTTTCTTTTATTTTCGGTAAACTCGATGAAGGAATGTCGTTATCAGAGGCGACAAAATTAGCAAAAGAGAAAGGCTTTACTGAACCTGATCCAAGAGATGATTTGTCAGGGACAGATGTTGCTCGCAAACTATTAATCTTAGCCCGTGAAGCAGGATTACAACTTGAGTTAGATCAGATAAAAGTGGAATCGGTGTTACCTAAAGAATATGCGCAAGGAAGTATCGAAGAGTTTATGACAAAATTACCTCAGTTGGATGCTGAATTTAAAGCAAAATCCGAAAAAGCGATACAAGAGGGGAAAGTATTGCGTTATGTAGGCAGCATTGAGGGCGGACAATGTAGTGTTAAAATTGAAGCCGTCGATAGTGAAGACCCACTTTATAAAGTTAAAAATGGTGAAAATGCATTAGCATTTTATACTCGCTACTATCAGCCAATCCCATTAGTCTTGCGAGGTTATGGTGCAGGTAATGATGTTACTGCGGCGGGTGTGTTTGCCGATATTTTGCGTACAACATCAGGAAAAATCGGAGGTTAAATGACACATCAATCCATAACAGTATATGCTCCTGCATCAATGGCAAATATCAGTGTGGGATTTGATATTTTAGGTGCAGCAATTAGCCCAATAAGTGGAACGATGCTTGGTGATTGTATCACTGTTGAATCATCAACTGAGTTTAAACTGGTTAGTAAAGGGCAATTTGTTAAAAAATTGCCACGAGACCCTAAATACAACATTGTTTATCAATGTTGGCAGCGTTTTTGTAAAGCAATAGGTAAAACGTTGCCGGTTAGTATCACACTTGAAAAAAATATGCCTATTGGTTCTGGTTTAGGGTCAAGTGCGTGTTCAGTCGTGGGGGCGTTTGTTGCCTTAAATGAGTATTTTGGTCAACCTTTTAATCAAATTGAAATGCTTAAAATGATGGGGGAACTAGAAGGACGAATTTCGGGTAGTGTGCATTATGATAACGTTGCACCTTGCTATTTAGGTGGCATGCAACTGATTCTGGATGAAATGGGCATAATCAGTGAATCTATTCCTCATTTTGAAGATTGGTATTGGGTTATGGCTTATCCGGGGATCAAAGTCTCAACGGCTGAAGCACGGGCTATTTTACCTGCACAATATCAAAAATCAGATTGTGTCGCTCATGGTCGTTATGTAGGCGGCTTTGTGCATGCCTGTTATACGCAGCAATCTAAATTAGCCGCCGCCATGCTGATCGATAATATCGCTGAACCTTATCGCAAACAGTTGTTACCAAACTTTGATGAAACACAGCAACGTGTAAAACAACTTGGTGCGTTAGCTTCAGGTATTTCAGGTTCTGGACCAACTATGTTTGTTATTGCGGATAAATTTGAGACTGCACAGCAAATCGAACTACTTCTTAAAAGTCGCTATTTACAAAATAGTGACGGGTTTACGCATATTTGTAAAATTGATCAACAAGGGGCAAGAGTAATTTAAGTTTATCCTTTTTTGAAACGTGAGTTAGACTTAAACCTATTCTAATTTATTATTGACTAACCGCTAAAAAGGTTGTCAAAAAGTGTAACCAATTAAAGTATAAAGATTATTGGAAAATATCATGAAATTGTATAATTTAAAAGATCACGCTCAGCAAGTTAGCTTTGCTCAGGCCGTTAAGCAAGGATTAGGACGAAACCAAGGGCTTTTTTTTCCAGAAACATTGCCAAAATTTTCTGAAAACGAAATTGAATCGCTATTAAAACTCGATTTTGTCACGCGAAGTGCCAAAATCTTATCCGCATTTATTGGCGATGAAATTAGTCATCAAGATATGCAACGTTTAGTTAACAATGCCTTTCAATTTCCTGCGCCAGTCAAAGCAGTTGAAAATGATATTGGTACTTTAGAGTTATATCACGGCCCAACACTTGCCTTTAAAGATTTTGGTGGGCGCTTTATGGCGCAAGCATTAGTTCAAGTTGCAGCCGATGATAAAATCACTATTTTAACGGCGACGTCGGGTGATACCGGTGCTGCGGTTGCCCATGCTTTTTATCATCTACCTAATATTCGGGTGGTAATTTTATATCCACAAGGAAAAATCAGCCCGCTACAAGAAAAACTCTTTTGTACATTGGGCGATAATATTCATACTATTGCTATTCAAAGTGATTTTGATGCCTGCCAGGCTTTGGTTAAAAAAGCCTTTGATGATGAAGAGTTAAAGACAGCAATTGGTTTAAATTCAGCAAATTCAATTAATATTAGCCGGTTACTCGCCCAAATTTGCTACTATTTTGAAGCTTATGCCCAGCTCACGCCAAAGCAACGAGAACAATTAGTCATTTCGGTGCCAAGTGGTAATTTTGGTGACTTAACTGCCGGATTATTAGCTAAAACAATGGGGTTACCGATTAAACGCTTTATAGCTGCGACTAATGCTAATGATACCGTTCCTCGTTATTTAGAAACGGGTAAATGGGAGCCTCATCCTACTATTGCCACGCTATCTAATGCAATGGATGTGAGTCAACCTAATAACTGGCCACGTATAGAAGAAATTTATCACCGTGAAGGTTGGGTTTTAAAAACACTTGGACATGCCGCTATTTCCGATGAAGTTTCTAAACAAGCCGTTCGTGAACTGGATAAAAAAGGTTATTTATCTGAACCGCATGGCGCTATTGCTTATCGTGCGCTTCGTGACCAACTACAAACTGGTGAATATGGATTATTTTTAGGTACCGCACACCCTGCAAAATTTAAAGAAGTGGTTGAAGATATTTTGGGGCGAACCATTCCATTACCTAAAGCATTAGCTGAGCGTGCAGATATGCCGTTACTTTCACATAATATGCCTGATGATTTTGTCAAATTACGTGATTTTTTGATTCAGTTAGATTGGTAATTGGCTTTCCGTCGCTGAATTGGCGACGGTCTGTTTGGCTGGGTAAGTAAGTGTTCAAGCTAATTTTCAAAAACAAATTGACTTTCTTAAGGTAAACCTTGTTTAAATTAACATTTTCAGATATTGTAATGTACATTATGTCATTATAGAGATGTTTTATGTACTGTCCGTTTTGTAATGCTGAAGATACTAAAGTCATTGATTCTCGTTTGGTTGGTGAAGGATACCAAGTCCGTCGCCGTCGTCAATGTGTGGAATGTAATGAACGTTTCACCACATTTGAAGTTGCTGAATTAATCATGCCTAATGTCATCAAAAGCAATAAAGTTCGTGAACCATTTAACGAAGAAAAACTCCGTAATGGCATTAAGCGTGCACTTGAAAAGCGTCCTGTTAGTTTCGATGCTATTGAAGATGCCATTACACGTATTAAGTCTAAACTGCGAGCAACGGGTGAGCGAGAAGTTCCTGCAAAATTAATTGGTGACTATGTTATTGAGGAGCTTAAAAATTTGGACAAAATCGCTTATATTCGTTTTGCTTCTGTCTATTTTAGTTTTGATGATATTGAACAATTTAGTAATGAGATTGCTAAATTACAACAAAAATAATCAATAATATGACAACAATTTCTGATCAAGATCACGTTTACATGCATCAGGCGATTGAGCTTGCTAAGCTTGGTCGTTTCACGACAACGCCTAATCCTAATGTCGGGTGTGTCATCGTTAAAGATAATCAAGTTATTGGTACTGGTTATCATCAAAAAGCGGGTCAACCACATGCAGAAGTTTATGCCTTACAAATGGCGGGACAACAAGCAAAAGGTGCAACCGCTTATGTTACCTTAGAGCCTTGTAGTCATTTTGGTCGAACGCCACCTTGTGCAGATGCATTAATTCAATCAGGGGTTAAACGTGTCGTTATCGCCATGCAAGATCCCAACCCTAATGTTGCAGGTAAGGGCATTAAACGTTTACAAGATGCAGGTATTGAGATAACCCTAGGGATTTTAGCTGACCAAGCGGAAGCAATTAATCAAGGTTTTTTAAAACGTATGCGCACAGGCTTACCTTTTGTCCAACTTAAACTGGCTGCTTCGTTAGACGGAAAAATCGCTATGGCATCGGGTGAAAGCAAGTGGATAACCTCAAACAAAGCCAGAGAAGATGTACAGCAGTTTCGTGCTCAAGCCAGTTGTATATTAAGTACCCGTAGAACAGTACAAACAGATAATGCAAGTTTAACGGTTAGATATAATGAATTGCCGGATGCCATAAAAAAAATATATTCGTTAGAAGATGTCAGACAACCAATTCGCGTCATTATCGACAGTCAAGATGAGTTAACAGGAACTGAAAATATTTTTAATCAATCCGGTGAAACATGGGTGATACGAAAAAACGATACCCCCTTACAAAAGCCAAATACCAAAATAATTATTGAACCAACGCATGACAAACAAATAGATTTATCTAAATTATTTTCGTTATTGGCTGAAAAACAGATGAATACGGTTTGGGTTGAAGCTGGTGCTCATCTTGCAGGTGCATTAATCGAACAAGATTTAGTGGATGAACTTGTTATCTATTATGCCCCTAAATTATTGGGACATAATGCGTTAAATATGTGTATATTACCCAATCTGCAAAAGCTTGCATTCGCACCACAATTTCAATTTGAGTCAGTTGAAATGATTGACGAAGATTTGAGAGTAATTCTTAAACGAAAATAACCTTCATTTCCAATATTCATTTAAATATGTTTAACAAAGATTCAAGTTCTAGTGACTATTTGCAAGTCTGATAAATGCAAATTTATGGGACTCAATAGTTATCACAATTCCACTTGATTGTGATTATCTCCTATGAGCTAAGGTGATCCAAACTCATAGGATTAAATATTAATTACCCTTGTAAAATAGTCAATAACTCCTCAGGAGTTTGAACGGCATGTATGCGTGCTAAGGTATTTTCGGCAATCACCGATCGAGTGAGTTGGCGCAGTATATTTAGATGCTCATTAGCTTTTGCAGCAATGCCTATAACAACATAAGCAACATTATCATCTTCATCCCAGTGAATGCCTTGCGGAAAATAGATAATCTTCAAACCTGTATTTAATACGCTATCACGTTTATCGGTGGTACCATGAGGAATGGCAATACCATTACCTAAAAAAGTCGATATTTGCGCATCTCTATCATACATTGCTTGAGTATAGTCATTGGTGACTAAATTGGCTGTTATCATACTTTCTGTGACTAACTTAATGGCTTCTTGTTTGGAATAGTTACCATTTAAAATCGATATATCATTGGTTGATAGGGTTAAATTGCTCATATGGCGTTCCTGTTTAAAAATTATCCTGAATAATTGTTTAACTAGCTGTTAATTGATTAACGCATTGTTATTGATGTTGATTTTCTTTTCTCATGCATACGCAGTAAACCCAGTAACACAGCGCCAATTAGTGCACCAATAAAAATGCAAGCTACCCATAAAAGCGGTTTATTAACCAAAGGCAATACTAAAAAGCCGCCATGTGGAGCAGGCACTTGAATTTGGCATAAAAATGTCAATACTGAAGCAATTGCCGACGATAACATCATGATTGGAATGACTCGCAAAGGATCTTTTGCTGCAAATGGAATTGCGCCTTCGGTAATATGAGTAGAACCGAGAATATAATTGACAATACCCGCAGCACGTTCTTCTTCTGTAAAGGCTTTATTACGGAAAATGGTAGTTGAGAAGGCAATAACAAAAGGCGGTGCAATGCAAGCAGCTGAAACCCCAGCCATAAAATAGTAGTTTCCTTCACCCAATAACATAGTACCTGTCACATAAGCTGCTTTATTAATAGGGCCACCAAAATCAAAGGAACACATAGCGCCAATAACAATACCGAGTAAAATTGGATTAGTATGTTGTAATGAACCAAGCCATACAGCCATTGTGTTATTGGCTATGGCGATTGGTTTACCTAGATAATACATCCCTGCTCCAATAACAAATACACCGATTAATGGCATGATAAAAATAGATTTCAGTCCTTCGAAAGAGCGAGGAAGATGATCTAACCATTTTTTAACATATAGCATTAAATAGCCAGCAGCAAATCCAGCGAGAATACCGCCTAAAAAACCTGCTCCAGTAGCTGTAGCCATTAATCCACCTACAAAACCGGCAACCATCCCTTGCTTACCTGCAATGGAATTGGCTATAAAAGCGGTGAAAATGGGTACCATAATGTCAAATGCTTTTCCACCGATTTGTTTAAGCATTGCTGCAAATTCATTATATTGTTCATTATTAGGATCTGCGGAATAAATACCCCATAAAAAGGATAAAGCAATGAGTACACCACCAGCGACAACGAAAGGCAGCATGTTTGACACACCACTCATTAAATGTTTATAGAGCTGGCGTCCAATCGATTCTTTGACTTCCATTTGGTTTGAACTTGCATTATTAACACTATTTTGTACACCTTTGCGAACAGGAACGCTTCCCGAAGTTATTTTTTCTATTAATGCTGAAGCTTTATGAATACCCTCTTTAACGGGAACTTCAATAACAGGTAAACCATTAAAGCGATCAGGATTAACATCTTTATCTGCCGCAATAATCACCCCAATGGTATTAGCCATATCAGCTTCGGTTATTGCATTATCAACACCACTTGCACCATTGGTTTCTACTTTAATTTCAATTCCAGCTTTTTGCGCAGCTGATTTTAGTGCTTCTTCTGCCATATAGGTATGTGCGATACCGGTTGGGCAGCCTGTTACAGCGAGTATCTTCTTCATAACGCCCCCTTTATTTAATTTGGGTAACTACAAGTTTCTCCATATAGGCACTGATTTTATCGAGTAGACCTAATCCATCTGATTCTGCAACATTAGCCCCTGTTGCAGAGGCTTTTTTCATTGCTTTTTCAACGTGTCCTAGTGTTGGTAGCCATTCACTAAGAAATGCGGCAAGTGACGCATCACCTGCACAAGCAGAACTGACCAATTTGATAGCCATGGCATTACAAAACCATATGTGCTGACCATTTGAAAAGTAAAGACCTTTTTCCCCCATAGTTAATAAAATATTTTGAGCACCAATTGAATGTACCGTTGATAGTGAAGCAATGACTTGTTCCTTTGTTTGGGTTTCTAATCCAAAAATATCTTTTAGTTCATCATTATTGGGTTTGATTAATAACGGTTTATAAGTAAGTAATTGAGCGAGTTTAGGATGACTGATATCTAAAATAACTTGAATGTTTTTGGTTTGGCATATGGCTAAAACAGATTGATAATATTCAGGCTCGATGTTATTAGGTAGGCTACCACTGATGACTAAATAGCTATTGTGATCAAGAGAATCAATGATGTTTAGCATTTCAGCTTTCTTTTTATCTGGCACAAAAGGCCCTTTTCCAACTAGCTTATATTCATTTTGTCCATCATTAATAAAAACGTTAATGCGAGTAATATCATCGATAAAACAAGGTTTGATTTCAATTTGCATTTTGGTGAGTTCATCAATAATATATTTTCCTGAAAATCCACCAAAAAAGCCCAATGCACATGTTGGTTTATTAAACTTTTTTAAAACAATTGAAACGTTAACGGCTTTACCATTGGGACTATATTCTGTATGTGAAGTACGATTCACTGAATTGGGATTTAGACCTTGGCAACGGATATTCATATCAATTGCCGTATTAAGTGTTAAAGTATAGATCATAGGATTGACCTCTTAGAGTTTACCGGCACATCCACATGTTGTAATGATTTTTTTAACTACTTCTTTCATTGCTGCTTTTGCTGGTTTCATGTAATGTCGAGGATCATTAGCATTTGGATTGTCGATGAAATAGTGTTTTAGCGCATCAGAAAAGGCGATTTTGAGTTCTGTTGCTACATTGACTTTACAAATACCACGTTGAATGCATTCACGAACATCTTTGTCTGGAACACCTGAAGCTCCATGTAATACCAGTGGGATATCAACCATAGAACGAATTTCAGAAAGTCGATCAAAATCTAATTTAGGTTCCGATTTATAAAGACCATGAGCAGTCCCAATTGCAATGGCAAGTGAATCAATTCCTGTTCGTTCAATAAATTCAATTGCTTGTTTAGGATTGGTATATAAAGCATCTTTAGCATCCACCACAAGATCATCCTCAACTCCACCAAGCCTACCTAATTCAGCTTCAACACTCACATCATAGCGGTGAGCATAATCAACAACGCGTTTTACTAACGCAATATTTTCTTCAAAAGAAAAATGAGAGCCATCAATCATGACTGAGCGTATCCCTGAATTAATTTTTTCAACGATATCATCATATTCTTCATGATGATCGAGATGGACGGCTAATGGTACTTTGTGTTTTTTAGATAGCGCTTCGGCAATGGCAATAATATTTTCTGTACCAGCATAACAGTATGTACCTGGCGTACCGGCTAATATTACAGGGGACTGTAATTCGGCAACCGTTTCAACAATAACTTGCATGGTTTCTAAATTGTGTATGTTAAAAGCTGGAACGGCATAATGTTCATGCTGTGCTTTTTTTAACATATTGTGACTTGTAATGATAGACATACAATAACCCCTTAAATTAATTTGCAACCAGAACTAAATTTTAAAATGAAAGTATTTTCATTAAATTATGATTGCAAAACGAAAGTTACGCCAGTGTCATTACCGTGAGTTGGATCACAAAACTGAATATTTATTCAACAATGAAAGTAATTTAAATTGATAAAGATAAATTTAAATGGTTAACATGTAACCCTGTGATTTTGATAATGTTAAGATGTGGTATCTTCGATGAAACATCGCTTATTAATTATTGTTGACCACTTGTATGATAAATTCTATTATCATTAATCTTAATTGGTTTTATGTAATACAGGACATTAAAATTGGCTAAAGTGTCTTCAGCCCTTTTGAAACGTAGATTGGACATTGCGGAAATAGTAAGAAAAAAAGGCGAAATTAAAGTTGAAGAGTTATCATACATGCTTCAAGTTTCAACTGTTACTATTCGTCAAGATTTAACCTATTTAGAACAACAAGGATATTTAAAGCGTTCTTTTGGTGGGGCAATTTATTTGTCACCAGAAGGAACAAATAATAAAACGCAAATTGTAGCGGCGAATAATTCATTACCTGTCGATGATGTTTATGATATTGATTTAGTAAAGAATTGCTTAAATTATATTAATGATGGCGATACCATTTTTTTAAGTCATGGCAGACTTACAAGAAAGCTTATTCCCTATTTGCATGTTAAAAAATCATTAAAATTAATCATGAATGATATTAATAATGCACAATTAGCGAAAGAGTTCACCGATGCTAATATTGTTCTTACTGGTGGTGTATTATTAAAAAATAATATTTTGCATAATGATATTAACGATTCAATTTTAGATGATTATTCAATTTCACATTTTATTGTTGAATTAACCGCCATTAATCATGATAACCAAATAATAATTGAAGATACTGAGCAAATCAGTATATATCAACAATTAATCAAAAAAGCCCATCACATCATTGGTATTTTACCTCAGCGTGTTGTTTATAATAATGATCATAGCATTGGAAAGCTAAAAAATATGGATGTGATGATCTTATCCCGACCCGCTGTAACCGAATATCATCAGCAATTATTAGATTCTAATTTCAAGCAATTTGCCGCAAATAAATTTAGTGTCATTTACCAAAATGAATTAGGAGCATAATGTGAATTTTAAGATTTGTTCTATTGGGGAGCTACTAGTTGAATTTTTAGCAAAGGAACAAAATCAGCGTTTTGATCAAACAGGCGAATTTATAGGCCCTTTTCCAAGTGGTGCGCCAGCTATATTTGCTGACCAAGTGGCAAAGTTAGGGGTTCCGGTCGTTTTTTTTAGCTGTGTTGGTAAAGATACCTTTGGCAAAATGTGTGTCAATCGGCTTAAACAAGATGGTGTCATTACCGATGGTATCACTTTTCATAATAAAGCAAATACGGGTAGCGCCTTCGTATCATACCGCAATTTTAATGAAAGAGATTTTATTTTCAATATCCCTAATAGTGCCTGTGGTCTTCTTTCATTCAACCATATCAACGAAAATCTGTTGAAAGATTGTACTCATTTACATGTTATGGGTTCATCGTTGTATTCGTTTCGTGCAATTGATGCGGTGCGCAAAGCATTAGATATCATCAAGCGAAAAGGAGGGACTATTTCTTTTGACCCAAATCTACGCAAAGAAATGTTTAATATTCAAGAGATGGAGCAATCTTTTGGTTATATCATGGAATATACTGATATCTTTTTACCTAGTGAAAGTGAAGTGAATTATTTTGCAGACAATAATAATGAAAACGAACAAGAAACCATAATAAAATTGCTTCAAAAAGGGATCAAACATATTGTTGTAAAATGTGGAGTGAAGGGGGCAACTTATTATGGTTATGATGAACAAAATACGATTAAAAAGATTCATGTCGATAGTTTTACAACGCAATCAATCGATCCAACAGGCGCAGGAGATTGTTTTTCAGCAACATTTGTCAGTTTAATGCTTGCGGGATTTAGTGTTGAAAAAGCTTTGCAATATGCAAATGCAAGTGGCGCGTTAGCTGTTTCACAAAAAGGTCCAATGGAAGGCACCTCTACCTTAACAGAATTAGAAAGATTTATTTTTAATTCCAAAGTTAATTAAATATCGTAAACTTTTTTAATGTGGGTGGCAGATAAAAAAAGTCCCAATAACTAGGTTATTGGGAAAACATAAGGAATAGGAAAACAATGAAATAAATACATTGTCGAATACATTATGCACTATTTTTTAGTAAATGTATGTAACTCGATGTAAATTTTTTTCTAAAATGTTTGTATTTATAATGTTAAATTTGCGTAAAATGTAAAAAAATCATTATAAATCAACTTGATATTTATAAGAAAATCTCAAGTAAAGAATTTAAAAATAATTTTCCTTGTTCAGTTATTTTCCAATATTCTTTATTCTCAGTAAGGTAATTTTTTTCAATTGCTAAATGAATTTGCCCGTCAATTGTATGTAAAGGTAAAAAAGTCCGTTGCTCAAATTCAATTTTAGGTGTTGCTTCAAATAATCTAAAACGATTCATAAAAAATTCGAATGCAAGATCTTCCTTTGGTACGGAATAAGATTTTTCGATATAACGTCCTTCAAGATACCCTTTGGGATGACGTGTTTTTACGGTACGAATAATATCCCCATTAGGTTGGGTTATTTTACCATGTGCGCCACATCCAATTCCTAAATAGTCACCAAATCGCCAATAATTTAAATTATGCTGGCATTTCGATTCAGGTTTTGCATAAGCCGACGTTTCATATTGTTGATAACCATGTTGAGTTAACAATTGATGTCCAAGTTGATAAATTTCCCAAAGCTTATCATCATCCGGAAGAACAGGTGGTTTAGACCCAAAAAGTGTATTAGGCTCAATAGTTAATTGATACCAGGATAAATGGGGTGGATTAATGACTATGGCTTGTTTAAGATCAAACAAGGCATCATCTAAACTTTGATTGGGAAGTCCATGCATTAGATCTAAATTAAAACTGCCCAATTTTAGTTTATGTGCTAATTTCCCGGCATTGATTGCCTCTTGGGGATTGTGAACGCGTCCTAATCTGATGAGTTTATCAGTTTGAAAACTTTGAGCCCCAATTGAAATACGATTTATTCCGGCTTGTTGATAGCCTACAAACCTTTCAGCATCAACAGAATTTGGATTAGCTTCGATGGTGATTTCGGCATTTTTTTCAATTGGAATCACTTCATTAATCTTGGTTAACAGATGATCAATCATTTCGGCTGAAAATAAACTTGGCGTACCACCGCCGATAAAAATCGAATGGATCGAGCGTTCAGAACAAAGTGCTATATCTTGCTGTAAATCTTTAATCAAATGATCAATATAAGCACGATAATCAGGTGTTTTTTTGATGGTATGAGAATTGAAATCACAATAAGGACATTTTTGTACACACCAAGGCATATGTATATATAAGCTAAGTGGAATTTTATATGAAAACATCTGCCTATCCTGAAACTTAATAGTGGTTGATGAATGGTTATATAAATGTTGCACTATTTTACTTCAATTCATAAAAAAAAGCTTTTTTTACTATTTTGGTATTTTTAAATTTCGTGTAAAGAGCGTACAATCACCATTAATTTTTCGATATTAATTATCGATAAAACTATTTTTTGTAGGAGAAAGTATGAGTATTGTTAACAACATTTTGGATAATGGTTTGTCAGCAGCGTCAATAAGCCCTTCAGTAAAACAATCGCATTTTGGTGAATTACCCATTTTAACGGTTAACCATAAAACATGCACGGCAGCGATATCACTGCAAGGTGCGCATTTATTATTTTGGCAACCTTCAACCGAAACATCCCCAGTCATATGGTTAAGTGAAAAAACCTTTTTTAAAAAAGGAACAGCTATTCGTGGCGGTGTACCTATTTGTTGGCCTTGGTTTGGACAATTAGGTAATCCTTCACACGGTTTTGCTCGTATTGTTGAGTGGACGTTAGATTCTTGCCAAGAAGACGCTAATGGTGTCGATATCATCTTGTCATTAACCAATAACCCACAAACTGAATCTTATTTTACAAAACCGTTTAAAATTTGGTTAACGATTCATGTCGGAAATAGCTGTGAAATCACATTAAGTTGTCAAGGTGATTTTGAGGTGACAAGTGCATTACATACCTATTTTGGTATTAGCGATATCGACAATGTAATAGTCAAAGGTTTAGGTGATATTTATCAAGATCGTTTGTCTGTTGAAAATAAACCCCAAATTAAAGGGGAGTTAACTTTCAATCAAGAAGTCGATCGCATTTATACCCATGCTGAAAACACCCTAACCATAAATGATACTTGTCGAACAATTGAGCTCACAAACATTAATGTTAGTGATGTTGTTACATGGAATCCATGGACAGATAAAGCTAAAGCGATGGCTGATTTTGATGACCAAGAGTATAAAAAAATGGTGTGTGTTGAAAGTGCATGTATTAATCAAACACTCAAATTATCACCAACACAAAAAACGTCATATGGCTTTAAAATTAAATTGGTCTAATTTTGCAAAGCAAGTGATGTTTAAACGCAATCCATTTTATTGACAGCAGTTGATTAATTGTTTGCGTTTACAAGCATAACGCTTTATAATCCTCAAGCTTTTTTAAAGCGCCAATTTCATAACCAACTACTGGGTCGCCTGTAATTGGTTTTTTATTTAAATAACATAGAGAAATAAACATGTTTACATTAAAAGCAGAAGTTAGAAAAGAGCATGGTAAGGGTGCGAGCCGCCGCCTGCGTCACGCTGGTCAATTCCCAGCTATTATTTATGGTGGAACTGAACCGGCAATATCTGTTGTGCTTGATCACAACCATATTTTCAATATGCAAGAAAAACCAGAATTTTATTCTGAAGTGCTCACTATTGAAGTTGACGGTAAAGCTGTTAAAGCAAAAGTACAAGCTGTACAACGTCATCCATTCAAGCCTAAATTAGTTCATATGGACTTTGTGCGCGTTTAGATTCACGCATTGGTGTATCATCCAATAATGCTTGTAACAAAAGGTCACCCAGACGGTGACCTTTTTGTTTTTGTGTTAGATTAAATTAGGCAAATGCCTATTGTTATGATTTATAGCATTAACTGGGTGACACTGACAACTCAACATAATAGAATAAAACATATTGATATCATTTTAGTTAGGAGAAAACCATGTCTGATGTCCCAGTTTGCAATTTAGTCATTTTTGGCGCTAAAGGGGATTTGACAAGGCGTAAATTATTACCATCTTTATATCAATTAGAAAAGTATGGAAAACTGCCTGAAGAAACCAAAATATTAGGAGTTGGTCGTGCAGATTGGGATAAATCTGCTTACAGTGAAGTGGCTAAAGAAGCACTGACAACATTTATGTCGGAACCATTAGATGAAGATATTTGGCAACGATTTAGTCAACGTCTTAATTTTCATAAGTTAGATGTTAATGATATCGCTGGTTTTAACGATTTAAAAAATAAACTTGAGCAGAATCGTACCGCTATTTTTTATTTTGCAATGCATCCGGGGACTTTCGGTACAATTTGTAAAGGTTTAGCGCATGCTGGATTAAACCAAAAACACAATCGAATTGTAATGGAAAAACCTCTTGGTACCGATTTGCAATCATCTCGTGATATTAATGATTCTGTTGCAAAATTTTTCGATGAATCACAGGTTTATCGTATCGACCATTATTTAGGAAAAGAATCGGTTTTAAACCTTTTAGCTCTACGTTTTGCCAATCCGGTTTTTGCCTCTTTATGGAATCGTAATTCTATCGATCATGTCGAAATTACCGTTGCTGAACAAGTTGGTATTGAAGGTCGATGGGGTTACTTCGATAAAGCGGGTCAAATGCGTGATATGGTTCAAAATCATTTGTTACAAATTTTGACAATGATTGCAATGTCTCCACCTGCTAATCTGAAAGATGAAAGTTTGCGTAATGAAAAAATAGCGGTGCTCAATGCGCTAAGACCTATTGATAAGACAAACCTTCATGATAAAGTTGTTCGTGGTCAATATACATCAGGATTTGTTAATGGCATAAACGTACCGGGTTATCTAGAAGAAGATGGCGCTAATAAAGAAAGTAGCACAGAAACATTCGTTGCTATTCGAGTTGATATTGACAATTGGCGTTGGGCTGGTGTGCCTTTCTATTTACGTACAGGTAAACGTTTAGCAAGCAAATGTGCGGAAGTCGTGGTTTATTTTAAATCATTGCCTTTGAATATATTTAGTGAATCCTATCCAGCATTACCACAAAATAAATTAACCATTCGCTTGCAACCTGATGAAGGCTTAGACATTGAAATTCTGAACAAAGTACCGGGGTTAGATAGCACACATAATTTACAAACGACTAAACTTGATTTAAGCTTTAATGAGGCTTTTCAACAGCATAGTGCCGATGCTTATGAACGACTATTGCTTGAAGTAATGCGAGGTCGCCAAGCATTGTTTGTTCATCGTGATGAAGTCGAAGCGGCTTGGAAATGGGTAGACTCGATTATTAGTGCTTGGAATTCGGAAAAAGAGCCGCCGAAAACTTACCAAGCTGGTACGTGGGGGCCTGTCGCTTCTGTTGCTTTAATTACAAAAGATGGGCATTCTTGGCACGAATTTGAATAAAGGAACATCAATATGTTTACACTTAATAGATATGCAAATAGTCAGGTTTTAAATGAAGAACTTACTGCTCGTATAGTGAATGATCTTAAGCAGGCTATTGAACAAAAAGGTCATGCATCTATTGCGGTTTCGGGTGGTAAAACGCCTATTCCTTTATTTATTTTGCTCAGTCAACAAGACTTAGCATGGAATCGCGTTTATATCACTTTAGTTGATGATAGATGGGTCGATGATACGGATGATGCCAGTAATGAAAAATTAGTCATGACTTATTTATTACAAAATAAAGCAAAACTTGCTAATTTTGTTGGTTTAAAAAACAGTTGTGATAATCCGTTTGATGGTGCAGAAGTTACAGAACAGCTTTTAGATAAAGTACCGATGCCTTTTGATGTTTTGATCTTAGGTATGGGTGAAGATGGTCATACTGCTTCGCTGTTTCCGGGAGCTGATAATTTAAAATTGGGCTTGGATATGCACTCAAATCGAAAAGTGATTGGTATGACACCCTTAACGGCACCACTTGACCGTATCACTCTAACACTACCTATCATATTAAGTAGTAAAAATATTTATTTACATTTAGTCGGTGAAAGTAAAATTAATGTGTTGGAACAAGCTGAACAAGGTACGGATTTTAACCAGATGCCAATAAGGGCAGTGATACAGCAAGACAACGTTAATGTGATAGGATTTTGGGCTCCTCGCTAATTAAATTTTGTTTGCCAACCAACAGGTTGGCAAATATCTGTCTAATATTACTTTAATTTTAATGAAATTAATACATAACTAGCAGTTGTGTATTCATTATTTTGTCAAAGTTGTTATCCGTTTATTGTCATAAATACTGTTTTACCTTTCTTAATATCTGCAATGTTTACATTTTAGACATGTTAATAATCTTGGTTATCAAAGATAAATTTAGTTGAACATTCAAATAATGTTAAATTTTACATAGCGATGACCTTTTTTTAATTAACTTAATATAAAACCGATAGTTAATTTGCAACACGATAATGAAAAAATCCAACTGCAATTATTAAAAAATTAATTAATTAAATATCTATTATTTTGTAAATTTTTGTGGTAAAAAGTGGGATAAAGTGGTAATAAACTACAAATTATCTAATATTTTGATTTATAACAACTAAAAATTAGCAAAATTTTCATGAATAAGGGCGATTGAATGTTTAGTGGTGCAATTTCAGTCAATATCGATAGTAAAGGGCGAATGGCTATCCCCACTCGCTATCGAGAATTATTGTCTGAAGGCATGGTGTGCACTATTGGTTTATATCATCCTTGTCTTGCCCTTTATTCAATGACAGAGTGGAAAATGATTGAACAACAACTTTCGACTTTATCCTCTATTGTTGAAGCGGAACGAAGGATCAAACGCCTATTGTTAGGTTATGCAACGGAGTGTTCAATGGATAATTCCGGTCGAATATTATTACCACAAACGTTACGTACCTACGCTAAGTTAGAAAAACTGACAATGTTTGTTGGACAATCCAATAAATTTGAAATCTGGGATGAAGGAATATGGTATCAACAAATTGGTGAGGATATTGCCGCTTTGCCTACCGATATGGAAAATTTATCCAGTAATTTGAAAAGCTTAACAATTTAATATGAGTAAAAATTGATGGATTATCAACATACTACAGTTTTATTAAACGAAGCGGTAAACGCATTAAATATTAAAAAAGATGGCATCTATGTTGATGGAACCTTTGGTCGAGGTGGACATTCACGTCTCATACTTGAACAACTTGGCGAACAAGGTAGATTAATCGCTATTGACCGTGATGAGCGAGCAGAATTAGCAGCAAAAAAAGTGGTTGACCCTAGATTTAGTTTTATTCGAGGAGAATTTTCCAATGTATATCAATACATTGATAATTTAGGTCTATTAGGTCAGATTGATGGGTTTTTATTAGATTTGGGGGTGTCTTCGCCACAACTGGATGACCCTGAACGGGGTTTTTCTTTTATGCGTGATGGCCCTCTCGATATGCGTATGAATATTCATCAGGGGGTGACCGCAAGTGAATGGTTACTAAAAAGTGATGAAGATGATATAGCTTGGGTGTTAAAAACATTTGGAGAAGAAAAATTTGCGAAACGAATCGCAAAAGCAATTGTTGAACAGAATAAAGTTTCGTCTATAACCCGAACATTGGAATTGGCGAATATTATTGAAAAGGCGACACCAAGAAAAGATAAAAATAAACATCCTGCAACACGCAGCTTTCAGGCAATTCGTATCTATATTAATAGCGAATTAGAAGAAGTAGAACATGCGTTAAATAGTAGTCTGTCAATTCTCGCCAATGAAGGAAGACTTGCTGTGATTAGTTTTCATTCTTTAGAAGATAGAATTGTAAAACAGTTTATCAATAAACAAAGTAAAGGTCCTGTTTTACCAGCGGGTTTGCCACTAACAGAGCAACAAATAAAAAAATATGGCAGCGCTAAATTAAAGTCACTTGGAAAAGTTAAACCAAGTCCTAATGAAATTGATCATAATCCACGTGCTCGAAGCGCAATACTGAGGATAGCAGAAAAGAAAAATGAACACTAACCCAAACAGTGAAAGTTATCCAGACAATATCTACGTTGAAGTAGATAGTCAAAGAAAACCGAATAAAAGCTTGTTTGGCTTAATTATTGGTGATTTATTTGGTCATCAAAAATTGTCCTTATTTCTATTGTTACTTATTGTCGTATCAGCTGGTGCAGTGTTAATTACAACTCAACAAGTTCGCAAGCAGTTATTTGAACGTGAGCAGCTTTTGTTAGAGCAAGATGTATTAGAAAGTGAATGGCGTAATTTAGTTATTGAAGAAAATGTACTTGCCGATCCAAAACGTGTAGAAGCTAAAGCTAAAAATCAGCTAGGGATGTCTTACGTGACGCCTGAAAATGAAACCGTGATAGTGATAAAGAGTAAATAATGAAAATTCTCACTAAAAACAAGAAAACGGTTAAAACTAATAAATTGAATAGTAAAAAGCAGTTTTTTGCACCCGGTCGATTTTATGTTGTTTACGGTTTAATTATTGCTGCCATTATTGCGCTCATTATTCAAATGGCAATTTTACAAATAATTCATCCAGATAAACTGATTGCTGAAGGTAATAAACGTTCTTTACGTCGTCAGGATATGGATGCGCCAAGGGCTATGATAACCGATCGTAACGGGCGAGCATTGGCTGTGAGTGTACCGATGTATGATGTTTGGGCTGATCCAAAATTAGTTATTCAAAAAGGTGGCGTGAATACGAATGATGCAAGATGGCAAGGATTAGCAAAAGCATTGAATATACCAATAGCCACACTAGAGCAAAAATTAAGTAATCCATCGATGCGATTTGTTTATTTATCAAGACAAGTTACGCCAACAATATCGGATTATTTAAAAAAATTAAAGTTACCAGGAGTTGCATTTGCTAAAACCTCGAAGCGTTTTTATCCAGCAGCTGAAAGTATTGCCCAATTAATCGGTTTAACGGATACCGATGAAAACCGTAATGAGAAAGGCTCTGAAGGCATTGAAAAAAGTTATAATAAATGGTTAACCGGTGAATCAGGTCAACGAATAATAAGACGAGATAGATTTGGACGCGTTATTGAGGAATTAGAGCGCACTGAAAGTGAAAAGGCATCGGATTTAGTATTAAGTATTGATGAACGCTTGCAGTCTTTGGTTTATAGCGAACTTAGTCAGGCTGTTGAGTTTAACAAAGCTGACAGTGGTACTGCGGTCTTAGTTGATGTTCATACAGGGGAGATTTTAGCGATGGCAACAAGTCCATCGTATAACCCTAATAATCGATCATCAATTAATTATAATTCATTGCGAAATCGTGCGGTTACTGATGCATTTGAACCGGGTTCGACCGTAAAACCGCTGGTTGTAATGGCTGCTTTAGAAAAAAAGATTGCAGATCTTAATACGATAGTTGATACCAGACCTTTTTATGTCAATCGCTATGAAATCAAAGATGTGTCATATCAAAAATCCCTGAATTTGGCAGGAATTTTAGAAAAATCAAGTAATGTCGGTGTCAGTAAACTCGCATTACAAATGCAACCCGCCGAACTAGTCGAATATTATAGTCGTTTCGGGTTGGGGCAACCCACATCACTGGGTTTAGGCGGTGAAGTCAGTGGTTCAATTGCCGCTGATAGAGCGCGAAAATGGGCAGATATTGAACGAGCTACCTTTTCATTTGGTTATGGTTTAAGTGTCACGCCATTACAATTAGCAAGAGCGTACGCAACTATCGGGAATTATGGGATTTATCGACCTGTTTCGATATTAAAAGTCACTGAACCGGTGCAAGGTGAACGAGTTGTACCCGAAAAAATTGCTAAAACGGTAGTTCAATTAATGGAAGCTGTTGCGGTAACAGGTGGTGGTACAAAAGCTTCTGTACCTGGCTATAGTGTTGCTGTTAAAACAGGTACGGCTAAAAAATTATCTGGTGGGCGCTATGTTAATCAATATTTAGCCTATACAGCAGGCATTGCGCCAGCAACCGCACCAAAATATTCTTTGGTTGTTGTGATTGATAATCCTAAAGCGGGTCAGTATTACGGTGGGTCTGTATCAGCACCTGTTTTCAGCCGAATTATGGGGGGAGTTTTAAGAACTATGAATGTCAAACCAGATCGCCAAGTTGATGGCCAAATGATTATTTATTGATAGGTGGTATTAATGGCTACATGCACATTTAAAACTTTATTTAGTTTATTAGGTGGAAACAAAGATCAATCGATCAAAGATTTTTCGCTCAATCATATATGTATTGATAGCCGTATGGTCAGTAAAAATGATGTGTTTGTCGCTATCAAGGGAAATGTCGTTGATGGTAAATCATTTATTCCTCAAGCTTTAGAAGCTGGTGCGGTGACTATATTAATTGAAACAAATAAAAAATCTGAAGATTTACGTATTAATTATATCAAACATGGCAAAAGAAATATTCCTCAGGTTAAAGTTTTTCAACTATCTAAAAAACTTTCTAGCATTGCCGATCATTTTTATCATTCACCTTCTAAAAAATTATCTGTTATTGGTGTGACAGGTACTAATGGTAAAACAACTGTCACCCAGCTTATTGCCCAATGTGCTAATCTGTTAAATCAGAAAGTTGCACTTTTAGGAACGATTGGAAATGGTATTTATAATCATCTTCAACCGTCAAACAATACAACGGCTTCATCCGTTGAAATTCAAACATATTTAGCCGATTTTGTTAAAAAACATGTCAAAGTGGTTTCCATGGAAATTTCATCGCATGGTTTAGTGATGAATCGTGTCAAAGGTGTTACGTTTGCTGCAACCGTTTTTACTAATTTAAGTCGAGATCATCTTGATTATCATAAAACAATGGGTAAATACGCTAAGTCAAAATGGTCGTTATTTACGCCTAATGATAAAGAAAGACAAGTCGAAAGTGCAGGCAAAGCAATTATTAATTATGATGATAATTATGGGAAACGTTGGATTGAAAAGCTTTCTCAGGTAACAGCCGTATCGTGCCAACCCAAATCGTTAAGTAAATTAAAAAACTTAAACATACCTTATGTTGGTGTATCGATGATTGAATATCATGATAAGGGTGCCAAAATTCATATGCATTCTAGTTGGGGCGATACCATTATACACAGTCGTTTACTGGGTGAGTTTAATGTCTCAAATTTATTATTATGTGTGGCAACGCTATTAACGCTTGATTACCCATTTTTCGCTGTTGTGAATATGGCTTCATTTCTCAAACCTATTTGTGGGCGAATGGAGGTGTTACATGCCAATAATAGCCCGACGTTTATTGTGGATTATGCTCACACGCCAGATGCTTTACAAAAAGCACTCCAAGCAAGTCGTATTCACTGTAAGGGGGCATTATGGGTTATTTTTGGTTGCGGTGGTGATAGAGATGTAGGCAAAAGACCTTTAATGGGAGAAATCGCTGCGCAATATGCTGACAAAATTATTTTGACGAATGATAACCCACGAACAGAAGATGAAACAAAAATTATTGATGATATTCAGCAAGGTACAATGAAAAATTCGAATGTTCAGGTTATTGCTGACAGAGTACAAGCAATCAAAAAAGCATTTACAGAAGCAAAACCAAATGATGTGATATTAATTGCGGGTAAAGGTCATGAAGATTACCAAATCGTGGGTCACACGAAACATCACTATTCAGACCAAGAAACAGTGAAACAGCTTTTAGGGGTAGAGAATCAATCATGATTCCATTAAATATTAAGCAAATCAGAACAATTGTAGACGGTGAATTATTAAATATTCAAAATGATAATTTAACGATTGATGTTATTAGTACTGATTCACGTAAAATCACAAAACAATCGCTTTTTATTGCACTTGTTGGTGAGAATTTTGATGGTCATCAATTTGCCGTACAAGCGATTAAAGATGGTGCCGTTGCCGTGATCGTAAATCACCCAATTGAGGATAATTCTATTCCACAAATAGTGGTTAAAGACACACGTCAAGCGTTGGGGCAAATTGCTGGTTTCAATCGTCAACAAAGTTCCGCTAAAATTGTTGCCTTGACCGGTTCATCGGGTAAAACGTCAGTTAAAGAAATGACGGCAGCCATTCTACAAAATTGTGGAACAACGCTTTATACTCAAGGTAATTACAATAATGACATTGGCGTGCCATTAACACTATTGAGATTAACAAAAGATGATCAATTTGCTGTGATAGAACTAGGCGCCAATCATATTGGTGAAATTGCTTATACAACTCAGTTAGTTCATCCACAAACTGCATTAATTAATAATATTGCAGAAGCGCATATTGAAGGTTTTGGTTCACTTGAAGGTGTCGCTACCGCAAAAGGTGAAATTTTTGAAGGATTGGCTAAAGATGGCATTGCTATCATTAATTTAGACAGCTGTTCAGATAAATGGTTCAAGCAATTAACAGATAAAACTGTGTGGACTTTTGCATTAGAGAATCCGTTAGCCCATTTCTATGCAAGTCAGATTAAAATGGCAGACTTAACCACATTTAAGTTACATACGCCGTTTGGTAAATGTGAAATCCAATTACCATTAATAGGGTTACACAATGTTTCAAATGCAATTGCAGCTTCAGCTTTAGCGATTTCTGTCGGAGCAAGTTTAGATCGCATTCAACAAGGATTATCAACATTAAAACCAGTTAAAGGAAGACTTTTTCCAATTAAGTTAAACCAAAATCAATTAATTTTAGATGACACTTATAACGCTAATGTGGGTTCAATGTCTGCTGCAATTAATGTTCTGGCAAAACAATCGGGCTATAAAGTTTTCGTCGTTGGCGATATGGGTGAATTAGGGCAAGATGCACAAAAATATCATCAACAAATTGGTACATTAGCTAAACAACAAAAATTGGATTGTGTTGTTAGTGTCGGTAAATTGAGCCAATTCATTAGCCAAGCAAGTGAAGTCGGTCATCATTTTTATAATAAACAAGATGCAGCAGATTACCTTATAACGTTATTGCGTCAGTATCCAACCTTAACCATGTTAGTTAAAGGTTCTCGCAGTGCTAAAATGGAAGACGTTATAGAACTAATTAAACAACAAAAAATAAATTAGGATTAAAATTATGTTGGTTTGGATATCAGAATATTTAGTGAAATATTTTACCTTTTTTAATGTATTTTCTTATTTAACCGTAAGAGCTATTTTGGGTTTATTAACCTCGTTAACGATTTCGTTAATAATGGGGCAAAAAGTCATTGATTGGTTACAGAAATTACAAATTGGACAAGTAATACGTAATGATGGACCAGAATCCCATTTAAGCAAAAAGGGAACACCAACAATGGGCGGGACGTTAATCGTTGCGTCGATTTCGTTATCAGTATTTCTTTGGGCAGACCTACGTAATCCTTATGTTTGGGTGGCGTTATTTGTCCTGATTGGTTATGCCATTATTGGTTTTACTGATGACTACTTGAAAGTTATTCGAAAAAACACGGCTGGTCTTATCGCCAGATGGAAATATTTTTGGCAATCTGTTATTGCATTAATTGTTGCCTTCGGTCTTTATGTATATGGAAAAGATAGCGCTGTGACCGTGTTGGTTGTCCCTTTTTTTAAAGATGTCATGCCTCAGTTGGGATTAGGATTTATTTTACTCACTTATGTTGTGATTGTTGGGTCGGGTAATGCTGTTAATTTAACGGATGGACTTGATGGACTTGCAATTATGCCAACAGTATTTGTGGCAGCAGGCTTAGCGCTGGTATCGTGGGCGACAGGAAATACAATCATTGCAGATTATTTGGATATACCTTATATCAAATTTAGTGGTGAATTAATGATTGTCTGTACTGCTATCATTGGTGCAGGGCTTGGTTTTTTATGGTTTAACACTTATCCCGCAATGGTATTTATGGGTGATGTCGGTTCATTGGCTTTAGGTGGAGTACTTGGAATTATCGCCGTACTTTTACGCCAAGAATTTTTATTACTCATTATGGGGGGAATATTTGTGATTGAAACCCTATCTGTCATTTTACAAGTAGGTTCATTTAAATTGCGTGGCAAACGAATTTTTAGAATGGCTCCAATTCATCATCATTATGAATTAAAAGGGTGGCCAGAACCTCGAGTTATTGTACGTTTTTGGATTATTTCGCTAATGCTTGTCTTAATTGGGTTATTAACCTTGAAATTACGTTAATTAAATCAGGATTGAATCATGATTCGCTATCAGGGTAAAAATGTTGTTATCATTGGATTAGGTGTCACAGGGCTTTCTTGTGTTGACTATTTTCTTGCGCAAAATGTTGTTCCTAAAGTGATTGATACCCGTTTATTACCTTCAGGATTAGAACAATTAGATCAACGAGTAGCCTATCATTTAGGCGATTTAAATGTCGATTGGTTATTTGATGCTGATTTAATAATTGTTAGCCCTGGTATCGCTTTATCAACCCCTGAACTCAAACAAGCTGCTGATAAAGGTATCGAAATCATTGGCGATATAGAACTTTTTTGTCGTGAAGTTAATCAACTACCTAATAAAAAAATTGTGGCAATCACCGGCGCTAATGGCAAAACGACGGTGACAACATTAGTTGGTGAAATTGTAAAGTCTGCAGGTATCAAAGTGGGTGTGGGTGGCAATATAGGTCAACCTGCACTATCTTTACTAGCCCAAGATTGCGATGTGTATGTACTTGAGCTGTCTAGCTTCCAACTTGAAACCACGCACAGTTTGCATGCAACGGTTGCAACGATTCTGAATATCTCAGAAGATCATATGGATAGGTATCCTTTAGGACTCAAGCAATATGTAGAGGCTAAACAACGAATTTATTCGAACGCAAAATATTGTGTAGTAAATCATGATGATAAATTAACTTTTCCAAAAGAAAAAGAGAGTCATAATGTGTTTTTTGGATTACATGCAGGCGATTATCATCTGGATACTGATTACGCACATTTAATTGCGCAGGAAACCCCCGTTTTATCGACTAAAACAATGAAACTAACGGGAAGCCACAATTATCTCAATGCGTTAGCAGCATTAGCTATTGCAGATAAATTATCAATATCACGACAATCTAGTTTAGCAACAATAGCCAACTTTCGTGGTTTACCTCATCGTTTTGAATTAGTTTTGGAACAAAATGGGGTTAAATGGATTAATGATTCTAAAGCAACCAATGTGGGTAGTACGGAAGCTGCTTTAAAAAGTGTCGTATGTCATGGAAAATTATTTTTATTGCTTGGTGGTGATGGAAAATCAGCGGATTTTTCTCCATTAATTCCTTATCTAAAAAATAGTCATCTTGAAATTTTTTGTTTTGGTCGAGATCGTGAATTATTAGCAAAATTAGCACCCAACATCACAACAATGACCGTGACATTAGCTGAGGCTATGCAAATAATCGCTCAAAAAGTGGAAGCTAATGATGTCGTTTTACTCTCACCAGCTTGTGCAAGCTTAGACCAATTTAAAAACTATATAGAGCGAGGAAATCAATTTACACTTCTGGCTAAGCAATATGCGCAAAGGAGTGAAAAATGATCTCGTTAGCCATAAAAAAGCAAGTTAATCCTCACGTCCCTTTTGATAATCAATTACTTTGGACGGTATTTGGATTGATGATATTCGGATTAGTTATGGTGACATCAGCGTCAATGTCATCGAACGATAATAATCCTTTTTTCTATACTCAGCGTGAACTTATACAGCTGGGTATTTCACTTGTTTTAATGTGTATAACGTTATCGATCCCAATGAAACGTTGGCAGCAATTTGGAACAGTATTACTCATTATGACAATTATCATGCTTGTTGCTGTTTTAGGCGTGGGGTCTTCTATTAATGGTGCAGCAAGATGGATTCCGCTAGGCGTATTTAATTTTCAACCGGCCGAGCTTGCTAAATTGGCATTATTTGTATTTTTAGCCAGTTATTTGACTCGAAAGTCAGATGAAGTACAAAGCGGATTCTGGGGGTTTTTTAAACCAATGGTTGTTATGGCTGTGCTTTCTATTTTGCTATTACTTCAACCCGATCTAGGCACAGTGATTGTATTATTTATTGTTACTATCGGAATCCTATTTATCGCTGGTGCAAAGTTGTGGCAATTTATCGCTATTTTATCGACAGGTGTTGCAGCGGTTGTCAGTTTAATATTATTTGAGTCATACCGTTTAAAACGGTTGTTAACATTTCTTAATCCTTGGGAAGATGCTAATGGTGTAGGTTACCAGTTAGTCAATTCATTAATAGCAATCGGTAATGGAGGATTTGCTGGACAAGGTATGGGTAATTCAATTCTAAAATTAGGTTATTTACCCGAACGGCATACCGATTTTATTTTTGCTATTATTTCGGAAGAATTCGGTTATCTTGGCGTCATTTTCCTGCTGACATTACTTTTTTCTCTGGCTTTTAAGGGATTGGCAATTGGGTATCGAGCATTAAATGAAGGATTGCAATTTTCTGGTTATTTAGCTTGCCAAATCGGTATTTGGTTTGGTTTTCAAACCTTTGTTAATGTGGGGGTAACATCTGGAATGTTACCTACTAAGGGATTAACGCTACCATTCATTAGTTATGGTGGATCGAGTCTAATTGTAATGAGTGTGGCTGTTGCAATCCTACTTAGAATAGATTTTGAATTCAGACAACAACAAGCGCAAGCAAGAATAAGGTCAATAAAGTAATGAAAAAATTATTAGTCATGGCAGGTGGTACAGGTGGACATGTTTTTCCAGGTATTGCCGTTGCGCATTATTTAATGAAACAAGGCTGGCAAGTCAGATGGCTTGGCACGGCAGATCGTATGGAAGCGCACTTAGTCCCTGAAAATGGTATCGAGATTGATTTTATACAAATATCGGGTCTACGCGGTAAAGGAATTGGTGCAATGTTAAAAGCACCTTTTAAAATCTTAAAAGCAGTTTTACAAGCCAGAAAAATTTTAAAATCTTATCAACCTGATGTGGTATTGGGTATGGGGGGATATGTTTCTGGACCAGGAGGCATTGCAGCAAAGACATTAGGTATTCCTGTCGTATTACACGAGCAAAATGGTGTTGCGGGTTTAACTAATAAGTGGCTTGCAAAAATTGCAACTAAAGTTTTACAAGCCTTCCCAACTGCATTTCCGAAAGCGGAAGTAGTTGGTAATCCTGTTCGAGATGATTTATTAACTATTACAGAACCTAATGAGCGTTTAAAAGAACATCAAGGACCTATTCGCATATTAGTTATGGGTGGAAGCCAAGGAGCAAAAGTCCTTAATGAAGTAATTCCTCATGTGATAACAAAATTGTCCGATAAATTTGTTGTTTGGCATCAGACAGGTAAAGGCATGCTAGAACCTGTTATGCGAGCCTATCAAGATTGTGATATGACAAAAAATAAAGTGACTGAATTTATTACTGATGTAGCAGAAGCCTATCGTTGGGCGGATATTGTGATTTGTCGCAGTGGGGCATTAACGGTAAGTGAAATCGAAGTTGTCGGCATTGGTGCTATTTTTGTCCCTTTTATGCATAAAGATCGCCAACAATTTTGGAATGCTAAATCGCTTTCAGATATTGATGCTGCAAAGATTATTGAACAACCCGACTTTAATTGCGAATCATTAATGAGTGTGTTAAGAAATTTAAATAGAGATAAATTAATCGAAATGGCGGTTAAGGCGAAAAGTCTATCTATTACAAATTCTACCGAAAGAGTGGCAGATACGATAAAATCAGTGATAAAATAATTAGTTTTTGATATAACTTTATGTAATAATCGTGTCAAGATGTTGCAGGTTAGATCAATGTTTAGGTAATAATAGCTTTAAATGCATAATTACATTTTTACAAAATTAAAAAAGCTCAATAAAAAATAAACAAAATACTCAACTACAGAATATTTAGGAGTTAGATTGTGAATACAAAGGAATTAGCAGAATTAAGAGCAATTATTCCTCAAATGAAACGTGTCAAACATATCCATTTTGTTGGAATTGGTGGCGCAGGTATGGGAGGAATTGCTGAAGTTCTTGCTAATGAAGGTTACGAAATTAGTGGCTCAGATATTGCAGAAAATGCTGTTACTGAGCATCTAAAAAAATTAGGTGCGAAAATTGTGATTGGTCATGCAGCTGAAAATGTGATTAATTCGAGCGTTGTCGTAATCTCTTCCGCAATTTCACAAGATAATATTGAAGTTGTAGCTGCGCGGGAAGCTCGCATTCCTGTTATTCAGCGGGCTGAAATGTTAGCCGAGCTTATGCGTTTCCGATATGGTATCGCTATTGCGGGTACGCATGGAAAGACAACGACAACAGCCATGGTCACCGCTATTTATGCCGAAGCGAAACTTGATCCAACGTTCGTTAATGGCGGTTTAGTTAAAGCGGCAGGCACGCATGCCAAATTAGGTAGTAGCCGTTATTTTATTGCTGAAGCAGATGAAAGTGATGCATCATTTTTACACTTACAACCTATGGTTTCTATTGTTACAAATATTGAACCAGACCATATGGACACCTATCAAGGTAGTGTGGAAAATCTTAAGCAAACATTCATCTCTTTTTTGCGTAATTTACCTTTTTATGGTTTAGCGGTGATGTGTTATGACGATCCAATTAATCGTGAATTATTACCGATTGTTGGACGTAAAATTATTACTTATGGTTTTAGTGAAGATGCGGATGTGGTGATTAAAAATTATCGTCAAGAACGAGGTGTCAGTTATTACACTGTGTGTCGTCCAGATCGTAATGATTTAGAAATCGAATTAAATGCACCCGGTAAACATAACGCTTTAAATTCAGCCGCCGCAATTATTGCGGCGACAGAAGATGGCATAGATGATCAATCGATCATTAATGCATTGGCAAAATTTGCTGGTACAAGTCGTCGTTTTGATTTACTAGGCGTTTTTCCGCATGCTCATGGTAAAGACATTATGATGGTTGATGATTATGGTCATCACCCAAGCGAAGTGAATGCAACGATACAAGCGGCTAAAAATGGATGGCCGGATCGTCGTTTAGTTATGCTATTCCAACCTCATCGATATACACGTACTCGTGATTTATTTGATGATTTTGCTCAAGTGCTATCTCAGGTTGATGCGCTTGTAATGTTAGACGTCTATTCTGCTGGTGAGCAACCAATTGCCGGAGCAGATAGTCGTTCTTTGTGCCGTTCAATTCGTAATCGGGGCAAAGTGGATCCGATTTATGTTTCAGATTTAGATCTCTTACCTGAAATAATGAAAGAAATTTTAAAAGGTGGAGATCTGTTATTAACTCAAGGCGCGGGTAGTGTAGGTCGTATTGCACGTCAGTTAGCCGATGCTCAAATTTTTTCAGGAGAAGGTCTATAATGATTGATAAAGTTGCGGTATTGTATGGTGGAACATCTGCAGAGCGAGAAGTATCGCTTAAATCAGGTCAAGCTGTACTAGCAGGATTATTGGCTAGTGGAGTTGATGCCCATCTTATAGATACTAAAGATCAACCAATTACCAACTTAAAAGAAGATGGCTTTACGAAAGCATTTGTCATTCTTCATGGTCGCGGTGGTGAAGATGGTATTGTTCAAGCAATTTTGACTTATCAAAATATTCCTTATACCGGTAGTGATGTTTTATCGTCTGCACTAACCATGGACAAGTTGAAAACTAAATTAGTTTGGAAAGCGTTGGGTTTACCTGTTGCTGATTATGTTATGGTGGAAAAGAGCTGCTCGATTGATACTGATGCCATTGTGCAAAAGCTTGGGCTTCCTCTATTTGTAAAACCAAGTCATGAAGGTTCAAGTGTAGGGATGACGCGAGTTAATCAAGCTAATGAACTTAAGACTGCTCTCGAACATGCTTTTAAATATGATAATTCTGTTATGGTAGAATCATTTTTATCTGGCCCAGAATTTACCGTTGCTATTGTTGGAGAAGACGTTTTACCGTCAATTCATATCAAACCGGCGACAAAGTTTTATGATTACGATGCAAAATATTTGTCAGATTCTACGCAGTATTTTTGCCCAAGTGGATTATCTGATGAAAAAGAGCAAGAGATCCGTAAGTTAGCACTTGATGCTTATAAAGCGGTTGGTTGCCGTGGTTGGGGACGAGTTGATATTATGTTTGATGCTAATCAAACCCCTTATTTGTTAGAAGTTAACACCGCGCCAGGAATGACGGATCATAGTTTAGTCCCCATGGCTGCAAAACAACATGGCTGGTCATTTAAAGAGCTTGTTAGTCGAATCTTGAATTTAGCAACAATATAACTGGCCTTATTTTTATGAAACAAATTCGGCAAGCTGCTCATAGAAGGGAAAACCTAAAAACTAGGCGCTTGCTTATTTTTAGTAGCAAAGAGCAATTGATTGGTTTTTTGTTTCTACTAACAATTATTGTTATTAGCGTTTGGGTTATTCAAAGTGTTAAAAATTGGATGGATGATCCAGAGCAGATGGTATTGTCACAGTTAAATTTTAGTGGCGAATATACTTATACGACCGAAGATGACCTTAGACAAGCGATTCTGGGATTAGGATTACCTAATACTTACATTGGTCAAGATGTAAATGATATACAACAAGAAATATTAAGATTTCCATGGGTAAAGCAGGTTAGTGTGCGTAAGCAATGGCCAGATAAATTAATTGTTTATGTCGAAGAGTACAAACCGGTCTTTTATTGGAATGATTTATTTTTACTAGATAAAAATGGAAATGTATTTAGTGTGCCGCTAGATCGTATTGGCGAGTTAAAATTACCCAGACTTTATGGTCCGGAAGGTAAAGCAAAACCAGTATTAGAAACGTATTATAAATTAGATGATCTTTCAAAAAAATTAGCTAGTAATCAATTAGCTTTGCATATTCAATCTGCGATAGCTGATGAGCGAAATGCTTGGCAGCTAATGGTGAAACAGTGTATAGCCGATTTTTGTGAAGAAAATCATGAAATAAAATTGATGTTAGGTAACGAACATATCGAACAACGTTATCAACGATTTATCAAATTATTTCCTGAAATTCAATCAAGAATACCAGCAGATGAAAGGATAACGGTCGCTGATTTACGTTATGAGAATGGCATTTCAGTACAAAGAGAAAAAATGGCTCAGTAGGGAATAATTTAAGGCTGAAATATGAAAGCAACAGAAAAAAAATTGGTGGTTGGACTAGAAGTAGGTACATCAAAAGTACTCGCTCTTGTTGGCGAAGTTCTCCCCGATGGTATTGTTAATATCATCGGCGTTGGACATTGCCCATCAAAGGGTGTTGATAAAGGTGGTGTAAACGATCTTGAGTCTGTGGTTAAATCAATCCAACGTGCAATTGATCAAGCTGAATTGATGGCTGATTGCCAGATTTCCTCTGTTTATTTAAGTCTTTCTGGCAAACACATACGTTGTCAAAATGAGATAGGCATGGTGCCAATTGCCGATGAAGAAGTGACTGCTGAAGATGTTGAGAATGTTGTTCATACTGCCAAATCAGTAAGAATACTAGATGAACACAGAATATTACATGTAATTGCGCAAGAATATTCCATTGACTTGCAAGAAGGAATTAAAAATCCAATAGGATTATCTGGCGTTCGGATGAAGGCGAAAGTGCATTTAGTCACGTGTCATAATGATATGGCAAGGAATATAGTAAAAGCAGTTGAACGTTGTGGGTTGAAAGTTGATCAGCTTATTTTTTCGGGTTTAGCATCCAGCTATGCGGTATTAACTGATGATGAAAAAGAGTTAGGAGTATGTGTCATTGATATTGGTGGTGGAACGATGGATGTTACAGTTTACACAGGCGGAGCATTACGTCATTCAGTTGTCATCCCCTATGCAGGAAATGTCGTGACGAGCGATATCGCTTATGCATTTGGTGCTCCTCCAATGGATGCTGAAAATATCAAAATTCGTTATGGATGTGCTGTTGGTTCATTAATTGGTAAAGATGAAGTTATTGATGTGCCAAGTGTCGGTGGTCGACCATCTCGTTCTTTACAACGTCAAACACTGGCTGATGTCATTGAACCTCGCTATTCAGAATTATTATCGTTAGTACAAAAAGAATTATTATCACTACAAGATGAATTAAAAAAACAAAATGTAAAATATCAATTAGCTGCAGGTATAGTATTAACTGGTGGTGCAGCACAAATAAAAGGAATGGTGGAGTGTGCTGAAAAAGTTTTTCAAAATCAAGTTCGTGTAGGACAACCGTTAAATATTTCAGGATTAACTGATTATGTACAAAAGCCTTATTGTTCAACGACAGTAGGATTATTACATTACGGGAAACAAAGTTTATTAAGTGATGATGGCAAAGATAATCATAAGTCATCATTAAAAGGGATAGCTAAACGATTGACCGGTTGGTTTAAAAAAGAATTTTAGCTAATATATTTCAAGAACTTCGTGGACATTGTTGGCGGTTATATGTACAATGTCCTTAGATCGTATATTTGGAGATAAGTTATGTTTGAGCCTATGGTTGCAGATGATGAACCAGCAGCAGTCATTAAAGTTATTGGTGTCGGTGGTGGCGGTGGTAATGCTGTCGAACATATGATTGCTGAGCATATTGAAGGTGTTGAATTTTTTGCGGCAAATACTGATGCGCAAGCATTGAAAAGAATTAAGGTAGGTCAAACTATCCAAATCGGCACGAATGTGACTAAAGGTCTTGGTGCAGGTGCTAATCCGGAAGTGGGTAGAAACTCTGCCGAGGAAGATCGTGAGGTCATCCGCAGTGCAATTGAAGGTGCTGATATGGTGTTTATTGCCGCTGGTATGGGCGGTGGTACCGGTACGGGCGCTGCGCCAGTTGTTGCCGAAATTGCTAAAGAATTGGGTATTTTGACGGTTGCTGTTGTGACCAAACCATTTGGATTTGAAGGTAAAAAGCGTATGGCTTTTGCTGAACAAGGCATCGCTGAGTTAGCAAAACACGTCGATTCGCTTATTACTATTCCAAATGATAAGCTATTAAAGGTTTTAGGTCGTGGTGTTAAATTATTAGATGCTTTTGCAGCAGCAAATGGCGTGCTGAAAGGTGCTGTGCAAGGTATCGCAGAATTAATCACCAAACCAGGACATATCAATGTTGACTTTGCTGACGTTAGAACAGTGATGTCAGAGATGGGATATGCTATGATGGGGTCTGGACGTGCAAGTGGTGATAATCGAGCTGAAGAGGCGGCTGAAATGGCTATTTCAAGCCCACTACTTGAAGACATCGATTTATCTGGCGCACGTGGTGTATTAGTTAATGTAACCGCTGGTTTAGATCTTGGTTTGGAAGAGTTTGAAACCGTGGGTAGCACGGTAAGAGCTTTTGCTTCTGATAATGCAACAGTAGTTGTTGGTACAACTTTCGATCCAGATATGTCTGATGAAATTCGTGTTACTGTGGTGGCAACGGGTATTGGTATGGATAAACGTCCTGAAGCGAAAATAACCAAGCCAATTCAACAAAACTCATTGTTTAGCCAAAATAACAATTTGGGTCAACAAGAAGAGAAATTAGCTAAAGTTGTGAATGAACAAGCAATTTCTCCGCTTGAAGAAAATAAGATTTTAGATATTCCTGCTTTTATTCGTAAACAAGCGAATTAAAAGTGAACTTATTTGATTTTTTATTGTCATAGTTCAATAGAAACAAATAAAAAAACAGTAGGTGCTAATGAAACAAAGAACATTAAAAAAGACAATTCAAGCAACTGGTGTCGGTTTACATACTGGCAAAAAAGTTACTTTGACGTTGCGTCCTGCTCCTGAAAATACGGGTGTTATATATCGTCGTACTGATTTGAATCCTTATGTTGATTTTCCTGTGGATGCTAAATCGGTTCGCGATACAATGCTTTGTACCTGTCTGGTTAATGAAGATAATGTGCGTATTTCGACGGTAGAGCACATCAATTCAGCATTAGCAGGACTGGGTATTGATAATATTATTATTGAGGTTAATGCACCAGAAATTCCTATTATGGATGGTAGCGCAAGTCCGTTTGTCTATTTGCTGCTAGATGCTGGCATCGTTGAACAAAATGCGCTTAAAAAGTTTTTACGCGTTAAAGAGACAGTGCGTGTTGAAAATGGGGATAAATGGGCTGAAGTGAGACCATATAGTGGATTCAGATTGGATTTTACAATTGATTTCCATCATCCAGCAATTGATAATAGTTCTCAACGTTATCAGTTGGATTTTTCATCTGAATCTTTCATTCGTCAGATTAGCCGTGCGAGAACGTTTGGTTTTATGCGAGATATCGAAGCATTACAATCTAAAGGTTTGTGCTTAGGTGGTAGTTTAGATTGTGCCATTGTGGTGGATGATTATAAAGTTCTCAATGAAGATGGTTTACGTTTTGAGGATGAGTTTGTTCGTCATAAAATGCTAGATACTATCGGCGATCTGTATATGAGTGGTCATAATATGATAGGTGAAGTGATTTGTTATAAATCAGGACACGCATTAAATAATCAACTATTACAAGCGTTGTTAGCTAAACAAAGTGCATGGGAATATGTTACATTTGCTGATGATCAAACTGTTCCGCTCGCATTGGGTACAAAACAGCTTGTTTTAGCTTAACAATTTGTTTTAAAAATGAATTTAAACGCTTCCATTTTTTAATGGGAGCGTTTTTGTTTTTATAACTCATGAGATGATGATATGAATAAAAGCCATTTTTTTGCTCATCTTTCACGATTAAAATTAATTAATCGATGGCCGTTAATGCGCAATGTCAGAACAGAAAATGTATCTGAACATAGTCTTCAAGTTGCTTTTGTTGCACATGCATTAGCAATCATCAAAAACAAACATTTTAATGGAAAAGTTAATCCGGAAAGAATCGCTTTATTAGCTATGTATCATGATGCATCCGAAGTGATAACAGGCGACCTGCCTACACCGACAAAATACTATAATCCTCAAATTACAACAGAATACAAAAAAATTGAAAAAATAGCCCAAAACAAGCTAATTAATATGTTACCAAAAGAGTTACAAGATGATTTTAGACCTCTTATTGATGATGATTTTTATGATGAAACAGAAAAAAATATTGTCAAACAGGCCGATGCGTTATGCGCTTATCTTAAAACGATCGAAGAACTCAGTGCCGGCAATAATGAGTTTAGATTGGCTGAGCAGCGTTTGAAAAAGACATTGTCTGAACGTGGAAGCTCTGAAATGGATTATTTTTTAGAAATATTTGTGCCAAGCTTTAGTTTATCGTTGGATGAAATCACGTTAGATAAATAATAAATGTTGAAGCTTAATTGCAGTTAACACAATTAGGTAACTTATGTGTTATTAACTTCTATTTTCATGAGAGATATTTAAAAATTATTAGATCATCACTATTATGATGCTTCTCGATAAAGCACAGCTAATGGCAGTGATATCTTAAAGCATGTTCCTTTTTTCTTACTAAGATTGAATAACTGAATATTACCGCCAAGTTCATCAACACAAGATAAAACTAAATATAATCCCATACCACGATTATCTCCTTTAGTTGAATACCCTTTTTGAAAGATATGTTGTACATCTTTTTCAGAAATACCTATCCCGTTATCGATGATTTCGATGTAAAAATAGCCGTTTTGGACTGTAAAATTTAGCTCTATTTTTTTATCAGCTAAACTGTGAACGGCATCTAAACTATTATCGATCAGATTTCCAAGAATAGTGATTAAATGATGAATGACTAAGTGATTTGAAATAGGGGCGAGCATTCCATTAATGTTAAAAGTTAACGATACCCCTAATTCTTTTATTTGACTCAATTTACTATTGAGAAAACCTGTAATAATGGGGTCTTTAATGTATTGACTAATCTCATCTAATTCTGGTTGTTTATTGCCAATAATTTCTTCAAGATAATTGACTAGTTCTTGTTTGTTGTCTTGATATGCCAGTCCATAAATTACATGCAATTTATTATTAAATTCATGAGATTGCGAACGTAAAGCATCGGCATCACGATTAATACTTGTTAATTTATTTGATAATTGGCGTATTTCTGTTATATCACGAAAAGAGGCAATGGCTCCGACTAATTTATTTTTTACAAATAATGGAATACGGTTAGTTAAAATCACCATACCATTAATATTTTGTTCACAATTATATTCAGCAATCCCCTTGTTCATAACTTCATTTAAACGTGCATTAGGAATAAGTGTGCTAATGGGTTTGCCGATAATGTTTTCCTTACTCTTATCCATATGTAATATTCTAATGGCTTCATCATTAATTTGTGAAATTAATCCATTTCGGTTAATCACGACTATGCCTTCTTTGACGGCTCTAATAATGGCATTATGTTCCTCAAAAAGTTGATCTATTTGGTTGGGTTTTAATCCACATAAAAGCATCTTAATATGACGAGACAATAAACAGACAAAAATCACTGCTAGAGTAAATGACACTAATAAGGACCAGACAGGTTGACTTGACTTTAAAGCTAAATAATTCATTTTATGGCGTGTTTGTCCAACCAAAACAATACCAATTTGTTGCTTATTATCGTTGTATATAGGGCTGGATGCTGTGATCGAATCGCTTAATGCACCTCTAGCAGTGGAAAGATATGATGTTGCTTGTAATGCCTTTTGTTCATTTCCCCCTACAAACTGTTGTCCTGTTTTGCTTTTGTCTAGGTGTGAATACTGTACACCTTGCATATTGAATATTACGACAAAATCAACTAATGCAAGTTGGCGAACTTGTTCGGTATAATATTGAATTGCTTTTAAATTGTCTGATGTAGGATTACTGACTTGATTAATGAGATTATGATTAGTTGATACTAATTCGGCAATATCTTTAAATCGTTGAGAAGATAGATGATAAAACTCTTTTTTTATCATATGGATAGTATAAACATATTCAACAACCACTGAAAATATAAATGCAGCGCAAATCAAACTGATAAGCTTAGTTTTAAGCGTTAATTGATTAAATATAGTTTTCATATTTTATTCTTTAGCAATAAAGTTGACGGTTCAACAATAAGAATGCAGGTGAAAAAATCATTCATTAAATACGCTATTAACAGATTTCATACTCTATGGATTTAATTAATGATTTTGGGGCTATTGGTTGTATTGTTGACTTATTCATTAACACGTTAGCAAACTTGGATCCAAATGCATTCGGTAAAATAGATTCAACAGCAAGGTTATCATCAGTATTGAATATTAAATAAAACCTTATTAGTAGCTAAAGTGGTATATTGAGGCTGATTATCTAAAATATGATTAAATTTACACTGTCGTTTTGTACTTAATGCTAACGCTTTTTCTTCAAAGATTGTCATAACGCATTCCTTATGTTTGATAATAGTGTTAAGAGCTAAAATCAGAAGAGTAAATAAGTAAAAAGCTAATTTTTATTAAAGACATCATTGATAAATATACGTTTTTGTCATTAGAAGTTAGTTTACAAATGACACTGAATATTGAGAGCGATTAGAAAGACATTATTTAGTTTAAAACTAAGGTGATACATTTTATCACCATAGTTTTATATTGCGAACTTTTATACAATTAAGTTTGAATTTTTTAAAAATCTATCTTAGCACCTGCTGTTATATAACGACTATTCTTTTTACTTTGACCAAAGTACTGATAATCAAGATTTAAATTTATCAACTGATATTGATAAGTTATTCCAGCACCTAAATTATACTGATTCTTCGTTCTGTTTGATGAATAGCTATGCATTTTAGATAATCCATTAATACCATTAAGGGTAATATCACTGTCAAATTTATTGCGATTAAAATTAAAAGTATAGCCGGTTTGGCCCGTTAAGGTTAATTGACTGTCCTTATTTTTGAAGAAAGAATAGGTTGCGGTCAAATCTAATGGCATCAATATAGCAGAATTTGTTACTTGACCATATTTGACTAAATTGATCTGATTATAGCTAACATTGTGAGCACTGTTTTCGGTATGAATATAAGTTAAGCCAATACTTGGAATCATTGCAAATTCTTCGGTATTTTGCCAATGATAGCCAACAGCACCACCAAAATTCCACGTTCTGTTATTAAATTTTTCCTTAATAATATTAAAACTATCGTGAGTTTTTAAATCATTTTTGCCAAAGGAATAACCTGCGAATGTTGACCCAAGTATATTATTAGCAAATTTATAACTGGTGTATAACTGAATTTGATATTGTTGGATATCAGAATTATTTGATGAAGCTGCTTTATCCTTATATTTACCTGTGGAATAACCAATGGCACTACCCACTAAAAGGTTATCGATAACTTCTTTATCAAACCCGAGCATAAAGCCATTAGAGGTGTATTTATATCCAGAAATGCCCTGATTATTATCGGTATTTTCATAATGGCGAGTAAGATTAACCCATAAATTATTTTCATCATCTTGGTTTAGATGAAATTGGTGAACTCGTTTATCTAAAATAGCTTTGGTATCATTCAGTGAATTCATTGCGATTTCAGTTAAATGTAAACCATGATTATTATTATAAAGTCCGGCTATATTTTGATTAAAAAATAGTGTCGTTCCTTTTGATTCAATGGCTAAATTACCACGTGCCATATTGCTGAGTATTTGCCAATTTAATTCCCCAGCTTTGGTATTAGTTTTACTTATCATTTCATTATTATTTGTGTTATACATTGATTCATAAGCGACTTTCACTAAATTATCAGTAAAGCGTTTAGCGACATTTTTTGATGTAGTACCTGATTGTTGATAATAACGTGAGATTTGGCGTTTAGCCGCATTTTTTGCATTTTTGACATCATCGAAATTGGTGACATTACTCGCATTGACAAATACAAGTTCATTTCCCGATTGCTTAAAGTTCAAGTCTCCATAAATATTTTGAATAAGTGGTTTTAGTTGTCCGTTTTGAATAGAGTGTATAGTTAATTTATTATTTGCGGCTAAAACTGTCGCATTTACATCAGTCGTCGTATATTTCAATCCATTTTTGATAAAGTCATCTGTTGCTGAAAATTTGGCATTAGATGAAAGATTGATGTTATCACCGCGTATTACATTGACCTGTTTGGTATCTGAAATACCAAAACTAACCATACCATCAATATTGAGTTGAGATGTTTTAGTGGTTTGATCACTAATTGATAGTGATCCTTTAGACGATTCTATTGTCGCATTTTTACCAACATTTAATTTTCCATCTGATGCCAGTTTTATAAAACCATTACCACGACTTGCACTCAATATGGCTTGATCTACGACATCAAAATTACCACCACGGCTGACATCAACCGTTCCTTCACGCATGACAATCATTTTGCCTGTTTTACCAATTAAAACAGAAGAGCGATTTGAATCATTGTTTGTCGTTTCTAATACTGTTTTTGCACCAATAATTTCAATGTCTCCACCCGTTAAATTAAAGGTACGGGTGGTCAGTCTGGCTGGGGCAGAGGCGGTGCCCGCTAGATGATTATCACCACTGCGAATATTCGTATCACCGTCAACAATAACCGTTGTTTTTCCTGTGGCATTTGTACCGGTGCGCATAACGTTACCGGCTAAAATCATCAAACCACCTCGTTTTTTATCTGCCCCTAACTCAACATTAATATCACCTGAAACATGAACGTTAATATCGTGCTCTATAGGATCAAAAGGAAAATCCTTGTGTAATCCTAAATATTGGGTGAAGAATTTGGTATCAAATTTACCAATCCACGTGTCATTGTAAATTTGAAAATTGCCTTTGATGAACATGTTAATGTCACCTTGTGCATTTGAGGCGGATTCGGTGGCTGTTTTGCCACTAAAACCCAAATGGAAAGATGCTTCATCTTTAATCGTTAAACCATTTTCTGCAATAATATTCACTGGCGTAGTGCTGCTATTTGTTAAAAAATAACGTTCATCGATTTGGTTGAAAGGGAAGACGGTGTCTGTAGTCACATCATGATTGTAAGCTTGTACACAATTGGCGCTAAAAGCACTGATTACTAATAAAGATATTGATTTCAATTTCATTGTTTTTTTAAATTAATTTAATACTTTGGAGGTGAAATAATATATTATTAGTAATGATAATCAATATTATTTTAAATTTTTTTTGATTAATATCATTTTCTGCTAGTATTGAGATAAAAACCAGGTTATTGCAATAAGGTCAGCAGAACCACCAGGACTTAAATTGCGTTCAATCAACTTATCATCAAGTTGAGTTAACAGCTGAATGCCATCTGGGTGTGTAATGCCACCTTGCAAAATAATCTGCTTAGCTTGTTGTTTGACAAAGTTTAAACCCTCAAGCCCACCTCTTGATACCAAATTGGTATCCTGATTATAGGCAAGCAAATACAATAATGCTTGTAATAGCGAATCTTCTTCACTATAACCATTTTGTTGCATCTGTTTGTAAATAGGGAGCGAGATATTTATTGCTGTAGCATAACCGGATTCTGCTTCTCCTCGTGCGCCAGATAGATTGTGTAGTTTAAATAACTTTTCACCAACAGATTTTATTTGATGATTCTGTTTAAGCTCATGATCAACAATACCTTGGCAAATTGTCGACACTTCGTGGCTGATACTTTGAATATTGAGTTGTCGTTGTTGTTTCGTTAGTCTACCGATAGCGCCAAGTAACAAACCAAAAGCAAAAATCCCGCCTTTATGGGTATTAATTTGATGTGTGGCATGGTACATTGCTTGTTCACACTGTATCCCGATAGGTCTTATATCAGTTAGAAAAAGATGAGGATCTTTGTTTGCTGAATCTATTCCATATTGATAGAAGGGTTCAAACCAACAGGATATTGCCTCAATACTTGCAATGAAAGTTTGAAAATTCATATCACGGTGAGCGCCGTTATTGTTCATATCAACCAGCCCGGGTTTGGGCGATAAACATATCTCTCTGATTAAAGCTTTAATGGCAAATTGGACTGGTAAAGATTGCTGATCTTTAATCAGTTTTGATTCTATGAATGCCACTTGCTTTGAATAATCGTTCATTATTGATTAATACCTATATGAAATGTCAAACTTGGTTATCTTGTTGAAATTTTTAGAAAATGTAATTGCATGAGTTAAACCGTCACATTACCAATCTATTTAAAAATAGATTGGTAATTGGAGAACTAGTAATCATTATGCGATGATGTAGCAAGTACTTCACGATTTCCATTGTGGCTTGGCGCACTGATAATGCCTTCGACTTCCATTTGCTCCACAATTCTTGCTGCTCGGTTGTAACCAATTCTAAATTTTCGCTGAACGCTTGAAATTGAAGCTCGGCGAGTTTCAACAACAAATTCCACAACCTGATCGAATAGGGGATCCAGTTCTTCGTCCAGACTATCTGAACTACCGCTTTCACCGTCATCGGTAGCTACGGTGACATTTTCAATGTATTTTGGTGTACCACGCGCTTTCCAATCTTGAACGACGGCATGGACTTCTTCATCACGGACAAACGCACCATGAACACGTATTGGAATTGAACTATTAGGTGCAAGATAAAGCATATCTCCCATACCAAGTAACGATTCAGCCCCCATTTGATCTAAAATAGTGCGTGAATCTATTTTACTCGATACCGTAAAAGCGATACGCGTAGGAATGTTGGCTTTGATTAAACCTGTAATTACATCTACGGATGGGCGCTGGGTTGCTAAAACAAGGTGAATACCGGCAGCCCGTGCTTTTTGAGCAAGCCTTGCAATTAATTCTTCGACTTTTTTACCCACCGCCATGATAAGATCGGCAAACTCATCAACCATAACGACAATATAAGGTAATTTTTCCAATGTTGGCATATTGAGATCCATACTATCGGTTGGTTTCCAAAGTGGATCGGGAATCGGTCTACCCATTTCTTCTGCTTGTTTAATTTTTTCATTATAACCAGCGATATTGCGTACACCTAAAGCTGACATTAGTCGGTAACGCTTTTCCATCTCATTAACGCACCAATTAAGGGCGTTAGCAGCGTCTTTCATATCGGTGACGACTTGTGTTAATAGATGAGGGATTCCTTCGTAAATTGACAGCTCAAGCATTTTAGGGTCGATCATAATAAATCGAACATCTTCCGGTGATGATTTATATAAAATACTTAAAATCATGGCATTGACACCAACAGATTTACCTGACCCCGTGGTACCGGCAACCAGTAAATGTGGCATTTTTGCTAAATCGGCAACCACAGATTGCCCTGAGATATCTTTACCTAACACTACCGTAAGTGGCGATTGGGCATTTCTAAATTGTGGGCTGTCTAAAACTTCTCTAAAATAGACTGTTTGTCGATTTTTATTCGGTAACTCTATGCCAACATAAGGTTTGCCTGGAATGACTTCTACCACACGGACTGATGGCATTGAAAGCGAACGAGCCAAATCCCGATCTAGCGTAGAAATACGAGCAGCTTTGATACCCGGTGCAAGCTCAATTTCAAAACGAGTAATAACCGGACCCGGCATATAATCGACAACTTTCGCTTTGACTCGATAGTCAGAAAGGCTTTTTTCGATCAATTCTGCCATCGCATTTAAGGCTGCATGATCCACTTCAATGCGTGTTGTTGGTGGTGCAGTAAGCAAGTTTAATGACGGCAACGGTGTGGTTGGTTTTGGTAATGGTTTATCATCACGTCTTAATAATGGGTGAATCAAACTTTCACCCTCATCATTTTCTTCTTCTTCGCTGTCACTATCACTATCACGCAAAGTTAAAGTGTGTACTTGAGGCTCATCAAGCCTTACCTCTTCTGGATAAATGTCATCTATAATTGGGTTTTCTTGTTTAAGAATGTCCATATCGACATCTTCAGGTGGTTGTGTTACTTGGTTTTCAACCTCAAAATTATGCTGAGTTTCAACTTTTGTGGTATAAGGTGTATTTATTTCTTTGAAATATGATATTTCTCTCGTTAGTTCATCTTGTGTTGCAACGATTGGACTATCAGGATTAGCTTCGTGCGCATTATGCGTTAAGGTAAATAACGGTTTGCTCGGCGCATCGGTGATCGTGTATTTATCTTCTTCAAAAGGCTCTGTTATTTCAAGCTTTTTAGCTTGAATGTCTTGATCGTCAGCTTGAATTAACTGGTCTTGATTTTGTTGTTCACTGATGTTTTTCAAAATCAATTCCATACGAGCTAAGATATCACTCTGATTAAGTTCATTGCTACTCTTTTTGCTCAATGTTTTTTTGGATGATTGCGTTTGTTTGGATGTTTCTAATGTTTGTAGTAGCTCTGTTGCTGTTTTGATGAGTTGTTCATTTTCGTTAGCCACTAAAGTTGTTGTTGAACTATCGGATATTGTATTAATGCTTGTTTCTAATGACGGCTCACTATTTTCACTGCCTATATTTGTTTGAAAATCATCCATAGTATCTAATTGACTACTATTTGAATTGATTGATAATGTTATTTGAGGTTCTTGGTCGTGAGATAATTTTTGATTTTTGGGTTCAGTATCGATTTGATTAACGTGATTGACACGACGGGATAGCAATAACCATTTTACTGGCGTAAGCAAAAACATTACAAAAGCACCAAGTTTTTCAATTATGTAAAGCCAAGATAGTCCCGTTAACAAAGTAACACAAGCAAAACAGACAGCAAGAAGAATCAAAGAAAGGACAAAGTTATTCATCATAGGTAAAAGATTTTCTATGACGATTGAACCAAGATAACCACCCGCTTCAAATTCGCTTGGATCACTAATATTTAATGCAAAAAAACCTGTACTACTAAAAACAAAGGCTAAAATACCAATTATCCGAAAAGAAACACTGAAATAATTAATTGGTTCGTTAGCATGTCGATAAAAATAACCAACTAACTGTACACAAATAAATGCAATAATGACAGGTAAACTAAATGCAATATAGCCTAGAAATTGGAACAAAATATCCGAGGCATACGCACCAATCAAACCGCCGAAATTACTGACTGGATAATGCCAAGCCGTACGTGACCAACCCGGATCCGATGAGTTATAAGTCGATAGTGATAAAAACAAGCAAACGGATAATCCTATTAAAGCTAATAGAATAAGTTCAATTATTATCTGTTTTCCTGTGATTTTTTGCTTTTTCAAACATGTACCTTAAAAATATCGCAGTAAATGGTTGGTATTTTACCATAAATTGCAATCTCTCACAGAGTGAATATGTTTAAATCACAATTTATTGGGCTGCAATTAATCGACAAGATAGAGCGTTTTATTGAATCTTTCGCCATTTTCAACATAATGTCGTGCATTTTCAATATTGGCTTCGATTTCTGCTTGCGTTAATTTACGTACGATTTTAGCTGGTGAGCCAAGAATTAAGCAACCTTCTTCATAGGGCAAGCTATGCGTAACAAGGGAATTGGCACCAACTAAACAGTTTTTGGCAATTTTAGCACCATTCAAAATGGTACTGCCCATCCCAATTAGAACATTATTGTCAATAGTACAGCTATGAAGAATAACGTTATGACCTACGGTGACGTATTCACCTACGATACACGGAATATTCGTTTCAATATGTATCGTTGAATTATCTTGTATATTGCTATTTTTGCCAATGTGAATAGGTGCGATATCACCTCGTAAAACGGCATTAAACCAAATTGAAACGCCTTCTTCTAAAACTACATTACCAATGATATCCGCCGAATTTGCTATAAAACAGCGCTGATGAATTTGTGGTTTTAAATCACCCAATTGATAGATCATCGTTAATTCCTTCTGAAAGATTTTATACGCAAAAATAAAATGACTGCAATAAAATTACAAATTACCATTGAACCAACCATAAACCATTCACTCATATTATGATTGACAGTTGCCGTCGTATGATTAGAGACTAACGTAGAAAGTATTACACCAATAGCCCCCGCTACCGCAAATCGAAGTGTGCCAGCCAGCGAAGATGCCGTGCCTGCAATATGAGAATAGAAATCTAACACCACCGCCATACTGTTTCCACCAATCGTTGATATACAACCAATATAACCTGCTACACAGATAACTAAGTAGATAAAGCCTAAATCTGTTATTGTTACCACTGCAAGTGCGATAGCCATGATAAATTGAATTAAAAGCCCAAATTGCATCATTTTGATTGAACCGACACGGCGAACAAAACGGCTATTAATCGTATTCATTATAATCATTACGGTAATATTGAGGGCAAAATAATAACCAAAATGAATCGATTCGACACCGTGCAAGTTCATATAGACAAATGGCCCTAAACTAAGAAATGAGAATAATCCAGCACCTGAAAATGCGCCGATCATCATATACGTCAATACTTGTCTATGCCGAAATAACGTTATGAAATTACTGAGAATGCGCGTTAAACTAAATTTATCTCGTTTAGATTGACTTAATGTTTCTGGAATAGCCGTCAAAACGAATACCAAACACAACAATGCAATTAACCCAAGGGCAAAAAAATTGGCTTGCCAATTAAACCAATATAATACAAATCCGCCAATAATCGGCGCAAGTAACGGAGCGACATTTGAGATTAACATAACAAAAGACATCATTTTAGAAAACTCATCACGATCACGATAAATGTCTTTCATTAATGCATTCACAACGATAGCTGTTGCGGCAGCAGCTATACCATGAAAAAACCGAGCTGTAATCAATTGATGAATGTTGGCAGCAATACCACAACTTACAGCTGCTAATATGAAAATAATTAATCCAAAAATCAAGACATAACGACGCCCATAGCTATCAGTTAAAGGACCAAATATGAGTTGACCAAATGAAAATCCTAATAAATAACAACTAATGGTGAGTTGCACAGTTGCATCAGAAACATGAAAATTTTCGGCGATTGTTGGCATACTTGGTAAGTACATATCTATGGATAGTGGCATTAACATAGATAATAATCCAAGAATAAAAATAAGTGCCTTTTTCGAGATGTTGATCTCTACTGGTTTGTCATAGGGCTGCACGTAGCGATTCCTTCATGGATTGTTTGCTTTCATAAGTTATTAACTTGTCACTTTTTGATAATAATGGCACGTTTAATTTTGCTTGATCATTAAATTCACCAGTTAATGACGGTTTTATATTGGCTATTAACAAAATGATTCAATCTCATCTTCTGTAAGCGGACGATATTCGCCTTCAGGAACATCGAGAATAATATTGCCAATTTGTTTGCGATGCAATGCAGTAACATGATTGTTTACCGCCGCAAACATCCGTTTAACTTGATGATAACGTCCTTCGCTAATAGTTAATTCCGCATGATATTCATCGATGATTGTGAGTTTAGCGGGTTTTGTCAGTGTTTTTTCACTTTTTAACTGAATGCCATTGTGAAATATTTCAATTAAATTATCGGTTAATGGGTGTTCAACCGTCACTTGATAAACTTTTTCGCAATGGTGTTTAGGTGACGTAATGCGATGTGACCACTGACCGTCATCGGTTAATAACACAAGTCCAGTCGTATCCAGATCCAGTCGTCCTGCTGCATGAAGTTTTTCAGACATAGGTTCATCAATAAAATAGAGAATTGTTGGATGATCAGGATCATCTGTCGAGCAGACATAGCCTTGAGGTTTATTCAACATAAAGTAGCGGTTTTGGGTGATAGGGGTGATTTCATAACCATCGTATTCGACAAGTTGTTCCGGACTAAGTTGATAAGCCCCTGATTTTATGATCTCACCATCGACAGTAACTTTTTTGGCTTTTAATTCTTTATTGACAATTGTACGGCTAATGCCTAAATGGTGAGCGAGAAATTTATCTAATCGCATAATATTAACATTCCTATAGTGCACTGACAGGGGTATATATATCGAATCGGTGATTTTTGGTTTTAATTTCTGCGGTTGGTTTTTCATTGGCTAGAAAAGGTGCAGAATCCGGTCTTTTTACGACAACCCGTTTTTTAGCTAAGCGCCTTGCCGGTTCTAGTAGACTATCAGCATCACTATCACTACCCACCAATTGTTGAAAAATACGCATTTCTTTTTTGACTAGCGCACTTTTTTGACGATGTGGAAACATCGGGTCAAGATAGACAACATCTGGTTTATCTGAATAGGACTCAAGTCCAGTAATACTCGAATGATAGATAAGATGTAAATGCTGCTGGAGCCAATTGCCAATATTGGCATCTTGATAAGCACGTTGTAGACCGTCTTTTAACAAAGCCGCAACGACAGGATGCCTTTCAAACATAGTGACATGACAACCTATCGCCGCTAATACAAATGCATCACGTCCAAGCCCAGCTGTTGCGTCCACGACGGTAGGTAAGTAATCACCTTTTACCCCAACAGCTTTTGCTATCGCTTCACCGCGTCCTCCGCCAAATTGACGGCGATGCGCCATGGCGCCAGAGGTAAAATCAACCGTGATAGCACCTAATTTAGGCTCATCTGTTTTTTGTAACGCTAGCTGATCATTTTGATTAAGTAGGACAAATGGAAGATCTGCATGTGTGGATAACCACTTCTCAGCTAATTGACTTAGCTGAGCAGAATGAGTACTAGTGGATACCATAATGACGAAGTAAAGCCTCTAGTTGGGGTTCACGACCTCGGAAGTTTTTGAACAGTGTCATAGGTTCATCGCTTCCACCTTGCGATAAAATATTATCAAGGAAAGCATTTCCTGTTTTCGTATTAAAAATGCCTTCTTCTTCAAAACGAGAAAAAGCGTCTGCTGATAATACTTCAGCCCAAAGGTAACTATAATAACCCGCAGCATAACCTCCAGCAAAGATATGGCTAAAGGCGTGAGGGAATCGTCCCCATTCAACAGTTGGCACCACAGCGACTAATTCTCGAACTTGCTTTAATGTTTCTAAAATATCAGGATCTTTTTGACTGTGAAGTTTAAAATCAAATAGTCCAAACTCTAACTGACGTAAAATAAATAGTGCTGCTTGATAATTTTTAGCATCTAACATTTTTTCAAGCATTTCAGCAGGTAAAGGTTCACCTGTTTCATAATGTCCTGAAATAAACGCTAATGCTTCCGGTTCCCAGCACCAATTTTCTAAAAATTGGCTTGGTAATTCAACTGCATCCCATGGCACACCATTAATTCCTGCAACTGAAGAGACATCAATTTCAGTCAGCATATGATGAAGTCCATGTCCAAACTCATGAAATAGCGTTGTGACTTCATTATGTGTAAATAGTGCAGGTTTATCGCCAATAGGGCGGTTAAAATTGCAGGTTAAATAAGCAACTGGTTTTTGCACATGACCATCAGCAAAACGCATACGACCAATACAATCATCCATCCATGCGCCACCTCGTTTATGTTCACGAGCATATAAGTCAAGGTAAAAGCTACCTTTCAATTCACCATTGGTATTATAGAGGTCATAAAATTTAACTTCAGGATCCCAAACTTCGACGCCTTGTCGTTGTTTTGCCGTAATGCCAAATACACGATAAACAACTTCAAATAGACCATTTATAACAGTTTGCTCTGGAAAATAAGGGCGTAACTCTTCATCATTGATGGTATAAAGATATTGTTTTTGCTTTTCACTGTAATAAGCTATGTCCCAAGGTTTAATATCACTAGCGCCAAAAAATTCGTAAGCATAACGTTTTAAATCGGCGAGTTCTTTTTCGCCTTGCGGTTTTGCCTTACTTGCTAAATCAGTTAGAAATTCGATGACTTGCTGTGTAGATTCAGCCATTTTAGTTGCTAAGGATTTATCAGCATAAGTCTCAAAGCCTAATAAATGTGCTAGCTCATCACGCAATGATAAAATTTGTTTTATTATTTCAGTATTATCCCATTTACCGGCGTTAGGTCCTTGGTCTGATGCTCTTGTATTATAAGCTTGATAAAGCTCAAAACGTAGATCACGATTGTCACCGTAAGTCATAATAGGTAAATAACTCGGGATATCAAGCGTAAGTAACCAGCCTTCTTGACCTTTGGCTTTGGCTTGCTCTTTAGCTGCTGCTAATGCACTTTCTGGCATGCCTGAAAGATCATCTAAATTTGTGATTAATTTTGTCCACCCCATGGTCGCATCTAAAACATTATTACTATATTTAGAGGAGAGTTCCGAAAGTTTAGCAACGATTTCACCATAGCGCTTTTGTTTATCTTCAGGTAATCCAATTCCGGATAACTCAAAGTCACGTAATGCATTATCGATCACCTTTTTTTGCGCTTTAGTCAGTTTGGTATACTCTTCACTTTCTTTGATCTGTTTATAGGCTTGATAAAGCGGTTTATGCTGTCCAACCCAAGTGCTGTATTCTGATAATAATGGCAAACAAGCTTCATAAGCTTCTCTCAGTTCAGGGCTATTTTTTACAGAATTAAGATGGCTAACGGGAGACCATGCTCGACTAAATTTTTCGTCCATTTCATCAATGGGTTGAATTAAATTATCCCAAGTATATTGACTATTTTTAGTTAATACGGTTTCAATCGTATGACGACAATTTTTCAAAGCCTCTTGGATTGCAGGTAAAACATGTTCAGGCTTGATTTGTGAAAATAAAGGAAGTGGTGTAGTTTTTAGTAATGGGTTTGTCATGTTGCGATACCTTTGTACAATGATATAGTTGTTTTATAGAACATCAGGTTATGGAAATAGCCGTTCATTTAGTTTTGATGAAGAGGGCGCTATAATCCCATTAATTTCCGCTCACGTTGCCATTCTGTTGGAGTATAAGTTTTAATTGATAAGGCATGAATACGGTTATCATTAATAAATTCTGCGAGAGGAGCATAAATAACTTGTTGCTTTTTAACTCTGCTTAGATCTGCAAATAATTCACCAATAGCAATGACCTGAAAATGACTACCATCATTAGTCATGACATGCACTTCCTCAAGATTAAGTGAACTTTTTAATTTATCTATTATTTGCTGTTTGTCCATTATTAAAACTCATTATTTTTTGTGATTTTATGTTGAATATTATTCATATTATCTTAATTTGTCTTTTGATTAAAGATGAGCGTAACTTATTTTAGTATCACTGGTTGTAAATCATAAAGCGCAATTAAAGTAAGTAACTGAGGATTCACACTGTCTAAAGTAACATTATATTTATTACAAAAATAGACAAGTGTGGCAAGTCCCGAAGAGTCAACACGAATCAGCTGTGCCACATCAATTTTTTTCACCTCTTTTAATAGTGTATTTTGTATTGACCATATATCACTTAAGGAGTGAGCATCAAGCTCACCCTTTAGATATAATATATCTTGTTGCTTTTCGGTTGTGATTCGTGACATGTTAAGTTAACCTTTAGGTTTTTGATTCGGGTCTATTTTACGATTGGAAAGATCATTTAATTGCTTCGTTAATGCATCAATACCATTTTGTCTTAAAATAGTTGACCATTCATTTTGCTTGGTAGTAATCATACTTACCCCTTCGGCAATTAAATCGTAAGCTTTCCATTCACCCGTCACCGAGTTCTTTCGCCATTGAAAATCAATACGTAATGGTTGTTGACCTTTGTCTGGTTGATTTAATAATACTCGAATAGAAATTAATGTTTTTCCAGTTAAATCTTTCGCTTTTTCAACTTGGTAAGATTGCCCATTATACATAGATAATGCTTGCGCAAAAGCTTGAACGAGATAGTTTTCAAAAGCATTAAAATAGGCTGTACGTTGCGCATCGGTCGCATCTTTATAGGCGTTGCCTAGAATTAGCGCACCCGCATATTTGACTTGTACATAAGGCAATAGGTCAGATCTCACAATATCTTTGAGCAAATTAGGATTTGATTTGATTGCTGATTGTTGTGCTTTCATGGTACTAAAAATTTTGTCAGCGGCCACTTGCATTTCATCATAAGGATTATTTTCAGCAAAAGCTGACATACTAACTGCTAAAGCGAAAATTAAAAAAATAGTTTGCTTAAATTTGGTTAACATAATGACAACTCCTTACTGTTCATTTGTATCTTGCGTATTTTGTTTCTTTTCTTTATTTGATGAATCACCCATACTATAAAGAAACTGACCAATTAAATCTTCTAACACCATTGCTGGTTTAGTATTGCTAACAACAAATCCTTCTTGAAAATAAGGTGGTTTGTCATTTTTTTGAGCCGTTGTATTAGTGGCATCAGGGGCATCTAATGCGTCAATGGCGAATTCGGTTGATTGATCTAACCCCAAATTGATATCAATAAATTGTTCACCTAAAATGCCTGAGGTTTTGATTGATAGCGAGCTGGAGCTTGGAATTTTATTGTATTGACTATCGATATCCATTGTTACATAAGGTTTATAAATATCACTTCCTGATGATGTTAAGCTAATATTACTTATTCGCCCGATTACCACTCCACCAATTTTGATTGGTGATCTAACTTTTAATCCGCCAATATTGTCAAATACGGCGTATACTCGATATGAATTATGGCTAGTAAAAGATGTAGGATCGGTAACGCGAAAACATAAAAATAGTACCGAGCAAATGACTAGTACCATGAATAATCCAACTGTAATTTCGACTTTACGACTCATGTTTAATGACCTCAATGACTAAACATTAATGCGGTTAAAATAAAATCTAACCCCAAAATAACTAATGATGAATAAACAACTGTATTGGTAGTTGCTCGACTAATTCCTTCAGATGTTGGCACGCAATCGTAACCATTAAAAAGTGCAATCCAAGTACTGGCAATTGCAAAGGCAAAACTTTTAACAAAACAGTTGCCTAAATCATGCCACCAGTCAACATTACTTTGAATGGAAGACCAAAAAAATCCTGCATCTATACCTTTCCAATCAACGCCAACTAGTACACCACCTAAAATACCGACCGCAACAAAAATAGCCGTTAAAAACGGCATTGAGAAAAATCCAGCCCAGAAACGAGGGGCAATGATACGCCGTAATGGATCGACTGCCATCATTTCCATGCTTGATAGTTGTTCGGTAGCTTTCATTAGACCAATTTCAGCTGTTAACGCCGAGCCAGCACGTCCAGCAAATAATAATCCGGCAACAACAGGGCCTAGTTCACGCAATAAAGCGAGCGCAACCATCATACCTAAACTTGCTTCAGCACCAAATGTGGTTAAGATAAAATAACCTTGTAGTGCAAGCACCATACCTATAAAAAGTCCAGATACAATAATAATTGTTAGAGATTGTACGCCAACAAAATAAAATTGTTTGACCAGTAATGGGAATTGTTTTGCAAATTGTGGACGTCCAATGAGTGCTCCAAAAAGCATCATTCCTGAACGCCCCATTAAAGCGATAAGATTAATTAACCATTTTCCCAATCTTTCAAGCAGATTAAACATATGTTATATACCTCGGCTTAGGTCTAATTTATAGTCATCAGCGGGATAATGAAAAGGGACTGGTCCATCAGCTAAGCCTTCAAGAAATTGTTTTACACGCAAGTCGTCATTTTCGCGTAATTGTTTTGATGTTCCGCCTGCAATAATGTGTTGTTCAGCAACGATGTAAGCATAGTCAGCAATACTAAGGACTTCATTCACATCATGACTGACAACAATACAGGTTAATCCTAGCGATTGATTGATTTCTGAGATTAATTTAACAATGACGCCCATTGAGATTGGGTCTTGACCGGCAAAAGGTTCATCAAACATAATTAAATCAGGGTCAAGGGCAATAGCTCTGGCTAGCGCGGCTCGCCTTGCCATACCTCCGGATAATTCTGACGGCATCATACGTGCAGCGCCTCGAAGACCAACAGACTGGAGTTTCATCAATACTAAATTATGTAATACAGGTTCAGGTAAATCAAGGTGTTCACGAATCGGATAGGCAACATTATCGAAAACAGAAAGATCGGTAAATAGTGCGCCAGATTGGAATAGCATGCTCATGCGTTTTCGAACTTCATAAAGTCGGGAGCGAGACATACTTGGAATATCTTCACCATCGAATAATATTTTTCCTGATTGTGGTTTTAATTGACCACCGATCAGACGCAGTAGCGTGGTTTTACCAATACCTGAAGGCCCCATAATCGCTGTCACTTTGCCTTTTGGGACATTCAAGCTCATATTTTTATAAATTGGTCTTGTTCCTCGATAAAAAGACATATCATGAATTTCAACCAAATTTTGCTGTAATGAGTCAGTCACTATGATTCCTACACTACCTTAATTAATTAAAATTAACGTTATTTTACTTGATAATGGCGAATAATGAAATCGATAAAACATATTGTCAATCCTTATATTATGGTAATGCTTAAGATAAAAAGCATTTTTTAATTAAAAATCACTGAATCTTGATTTGTAATAGTCAAAAAAAACCAATTGAGGTTTTAGCGAGTTAAGACATTTTTTTAGTCTGGTATTAAGCTGTTTTTCTAATCGATTCAAATAATAAACACATATTCTGATTTACTCATGCCTTGCTTTGCGAGCTAAAAAATTACCTGTGCTTTGTACCAACTGAATCACAATAACTAAAATGACCACGCAAATATAGGTAACTGTGGTATCAAAACGCTGATAACCATATGAAATGGCTAAGTCACCAATGCCACCTGCGCCAACAGCACCTGCCATTGCTGTCGCTCCAATTAAGCCGATAGTGGCGGTGGTTAGGGTCAAAATCAATGAACTAAATGCTTCAGGTAAAATAAAGTACCAAATGATTTGGATTGGTGATGCCCCCATTGATTCAGCGGCTTCAATAATGCCACTGTTTACTTCAAGCAAAGAGTTTTCAACCAAACGGGCAATGTAAGGGGCGACATAAAATGTTAAAGGCACGATAGCTGCTGTTGTACCAATCGAGCTACCCACAATAAATTTTGTAAAAGGGACAATTGCCACTAATAAAATAATAAAAGGTAGCGAACGAACTAAATTAATAATAGGATTCATGATTCGGTATATTCGGTTATTTTCAAGCAATCCTCCTGGGCGAGTTGTCACTAAACAAACACCGAGTGAAATACCAATTACGGAGCCCAATATTAAAGCAAAAAACACCATATAAAATGTTTCATAACTTGCTTGGATAAATTGTTCAACTGTCACGGTGGTTGAAAAATTAGCTTTGAAATATTCAAGAGTATTGGTCAAAAATTGCATTTAGTTTTCCTCCCAGTGATTTATTTCAGTAACTTGTACGCCATGTTTTCGAAGGAATTGTACAGCTTCTTGGATATTGCTATCGTTACCTTTTAACTGAATAAACATACTGCCTAAAACTGTTTTTTCAATTTCTGACATATGGGCAAATAAAATGTTAACCACAACAATTTGTTTTAAAATAAGCGAATTGATAACGGGTTCTGAGGCTGAACGTCCTAAAAATTCAAGTTTAAATAGTTTAATATTGTCTTTTTTACCTTCTACTTCTAACAAATTTTCAACGACACCCTTTGGAATTTGATTGCTAATGACTGAATTAACAAAGTTTCGAGTTGTTTGGTGTTGTGGGTGTCCAAATACATCAAGCACGTTACCTTGTTCAATAATTTTACCTTTTTCCATTACGGCTACCTTATGACAAATTTGTTCAATAACATGCATTTCGTGCGTGATTAAAACTACCGTTATTTTATATTTTTCATTGATTTTTTTGATTAAATCTAAGATTGCTCGTGTAGTTTGAGGATCAAGTGCCGAAGTCGCCTCATCACAAAGTAAAATATCCGGATCGTTAGCTAACGCTCTTGCTATGCCGATTCGCTGTTTTTGTCCGCCAGACAGCTCTTTAGGATAACTATCTGCTTTATCACTTAATCCTACAAATTCTAATAATTCTTTTACTTTTTGTTTAATTGTATATTTATCTTTTTTGATTAGAATTAAAGGAATAGCAATATTTTCATAAACGGTTTTTGATTCAAGTAAATTAAAGTGCTGAAATATCATGCCGATCTTTCGCCTAACTTGGCGTAACTCAGAACCGGAAAGTTGATTTAAAATTTGATCTTGTACGATCACTTGACCTTGTGTCGGTTTTTCAAGGTAATTAATTAAACGAACTAAGGTGCTTTTGCCTGCACCACTATAACCAATGATGCCAAAAATATCGCCTTTATCAATGGTTAAGTTAATCTTATCTAAGGCTTGAGTGGTGATGCCGTTTCGCTCATATTGCTTGGATACATTTTCAAATCTAATCATTTGGTGTCCCTATTAACTTTGGTCTATTTGGATAAGCGCTTGTTTGGCAAGTTTAGCTAAATAGTTTGCTGCAGGTATTATCATGTCAGGATTAATTTGAAATTTAGGGTGGTGAAGTGCATAAGGGCTTTGAGAACCAAGGTTAATAAATGCGCCCGGTACATGATGTAAATAATGGGCAAAATCTTCACCGCCTAATTGAGGCTGAAAATCAATGACTTCATAACCCTCTTGTCTCGCAATATTTTTTGCAAGCTCGACCCATTTTTCTATATTTATGATTGAAGGAGGGCCTTCGAACCATTTTAATTCAGCTTTTGCGCCCATTGCAATAGCAATATGTTCAATAATAGACCTTAACTGTTGTTTGACTTTAGCTCTGATTTGCGGTGTAAGGGTCCTTACCGTGCCTTCCATTTCAACCTTTTCAGGTATCACATTCCAAGTATTTCCACCTTCAAATTTAGTAATGCTGACAATTACAGCATCAAGACCACTTACGGAACGACTTGAAATAGTTTGTATAGCGTTTACAATTTGTGCACCAATAACAATAGGATCAATACCCGATTCAGGTCTTGCTGCATGTGCTCCAACACCGGTTATGGTAATTTCGATACGATCGACATTAGCTGAAAAAGGGCCAGCTCGTGATGCCATTTGATTAATGGTTAAATTAGGGTTGTTGTGTAAACCGAGTATGGCATCGACCCCTTTTAATGCCCCAATTTTGATAAATTGTAGGGCTCCACTAAAGTTTTCTTCCGCAGGTTGAAATAGTAAACGAATAGTCCCAATTAAATCTTTTTCGTGTTCTTTTAAAAGATAAGCCGCTCCCATCAAAATTGAGGCATGTACATCATGCCCACAAGCGTGCATAACATTTTTATTTTGGGAACGATAATCACAATTTGTTTGTTCATGGATGGGTAACGCATCAATATCAGCTCGTAAAGCCAGAATAGGGGAACCAGTTCCAATTTCGGCAATGACACCCGTTTTAGCACCTAATTCTAAAATTTTAATGTTTGCTTTTTCTAAATATGTTTTCAATATTTTAGTGGTATTGAACTCCTGATTTGAAAGCTCAGGGTTTTGATGTAATGTAACAAAAAGCTGATGAATAGTTTTTGCAATGGGCTGATGCATAATATTTCCAAAAAATGATTATCAGATGTTTTTAACGTTAGCACAGCTTAATTTTTCAACCTAATAATCGTTTTTTATATCTTATTCCAAAAAGTTATAAGATAGAATAACTTGGAATAAATAAACCATTATTTCTGTGCTAGAGTAAAACAAATGTCGATAGCCGATAAAGGGTAACTCAAATGAAAAATGGTTTTATCAAACATAAATTTTTACAACATATTGCTATTGTGGCTTTATTTAGTTCTGCATGTTTAATGAGCGCTTGTGATAATTCCTCAAAACAAGCTAATAATCAAACCAAAAAAGAGATTAGTATGGGGGTATCACCCGGCCCGTATAATGATCTTTTTAGAGATGCGGTAAAACCTATTCTTGAATCAGAAGGATATAAAGTTAAATTGGTTAATTTTCCACATTTATTAGAATCAGATGTGGCATTGAGTGAAGGAAGCATTGATTTAACCGTTGCACAGCATACTGCTTATATGAATGTATTTAATGCCCAACGCAAAGCTAATTTAAAGCCAGTTGTGCATGTGCCATCGGTACCCGCGGCGATTTTCTCTAATAAGTATCTATCATTAGATAAGGTTTTTTCTGGAGCTAAAGTGGCAATTCCTCAAGATGCTTCAAATGCTGCACGTTCTTATAATTTACTCGAAAAAGCAGGATGGATTAAATTGAAAGCGAATACTAATCCCATTTTAGCGAGTAAAAATGATATTGCTGAAAACTTAGTGGGTATCGATATTATCGAAATGGATTCGGCAAATATTCCAAGAGTTCTTAATGAGCTTGATTTTGCTGTCATTCCGGGGAGTATAGTTTATTCGGCCAACATTGATTCAAGCAAAGCATTGCTTTTGGAAACCATTGTCCCCGATTTAGAAATTATGGTTGTGGTGAATGAAGGTAATGAAAACAGCCAATGGGCGCAGGATGTTAAACGTATTTATCAATCCCAACAATTTAAGGATTATATGCAAGCTCACAATCAAAATGGTTATTGGGTGATGCCACAAGAATAAAATCCAAAATGTGCCCGTTGTAAAGGCGGGCATTTAATATCTTGGCATTTGCGTATCAACGGTTAATGCCCAAGCATCAATCCCACCACTAAGATTATAAAGATAATCAGTATCAAAACCATTTTCAGCTAAATAATTGGCAACATTAAGGCTCCGAACTCCGTGGTGACAGTAAAGTACAATATCGATTTCATCGGGTATTTTATCTAAATAAAGTGGGATAAGATTCATTGGAATATGGACGGAATTTTCAAGGCGGCATATGGCTACTTCGTTAGATTCACGTACATCAAGTAAAAATAGAGGATGTTTCTGATTTAATTTTTCTGCAACTTCTGTCGGTGTAATAGATTTTATGTTGATCATGATTTTTAATATTGTTAAGTAATGGTAAAAAGTTGGATATTTTATTTGTGTCTGAATATAAAGCAAAAACATATCAAGTTTCAAATAATTTTAACATCATCCTGTTCGAGGAAAACAGGATGATGTGTTGAGTGTTATGCAGCTAAAGCTTTGCTAATTTTTTCATATAAGTCTTTTGATAAATGATCCAGTTTTAATAAGGTTTCAAGTGCTTGACGCATTTGTTGCTGACGTCGTTGGTCATAACGTTTTAATCTTATTAATGGATCGATCAATCTTGCCGCAACTTGCGGATTTTTTTGATTTAATTCCATTAATATTTCGACTAAAAATTGATATCCACTACCATCAGTTGCATGGAAAGCTACAGGATTATTATTAACAAAAGCGCCGATTAAAGCGCGAATCCGATTGGGATTACTGAGTGAAAAGGATCGGTGCGTTAAAAGTTTTTTCACCGTTGAAAGTACATTTTTTTCTGGACTCGATGCATTTAAAGCTAACCACTTATCCATCACTAATCCATCTTGATGCCATTTATTATCAAAATCGGCTAGAAGTTCTTGATGACAATCAAGCTGAGCTTTAACAGCAACCGTTAATGCAGCGATGGTATCCGTCATATTATCTGCTTGATAATATTGTTGATGAACCAGATGATTTGCTTGTGATTTCTCATCGGCATGGGCTAAAAGCATTAAACAGGCATTTTTTAATGAGCGTTTAGCAATATCTTCATGTTTAATCCGATAATTTTCGACTTTATTGTGACGGTAAACTGCGGTTAATTCATCATAGAGTGCATTACCAAAACACGTTAATAAAAACAGCCGGACTTGATATATGGCTATTGGGTCAACAACGCTAAATAAATTGGCTAATTCATTTTCCGAAGGTAAAGTGATGATTTGGGCAATAAGAGAGGGATCAGTTGATTCTGATAATAATATTGCTCTAAATGCATCAATAACGGTGTCAGGAAGGCTTAGTTGATGATTATCCTGATAATTTTTAACATTTGACCGGATATATTTAATTAATAGCATTTGCGCAGCATCATAACGACTAAACGCATTGGTTGCATGTTGCATCAAGAAAATCAAATCACTATCTTGATAATCATAGGTCATTTTTACCGGTGCAGAAAAATCACGTAATAATGAAATAATCGGTTTTTCATTCACGTTATCAAAAACAAATTGTTGTTTTGCTTGTGTTAAATTTAAAACGTGATGAATGGGCAGTTGGTTATGCTCAAGTTTAATGATTTCGCCGTTATGTTGATATAATTCAATATCAACAGGTATATGCAAAGCTTTCTTTTCTGCTTGATCGAGGGTTGCAGGCGTGTTTTGTTCGATAGTTAAATAATATTGTTTGCTTTTTTCATCATAGCTATCTGTAATGGTTAATTCTGGTGTACCGGATTGGCTGTACCATAATTTGAATTGTGTTAAATCAATGCCTGAAGCATCTTGCATCGCAGCGACAAAGTCATCGCAAGTTGCTGCACTTCCGTCATGACGTTCAAAATAGAGTTTCATGCCAGCTTGAAACTTATCTTCACCTAACAAGGTATGCATCATCCGTATCACTTCAGCCCCTTTTTCGTACACAGTTACCGTATAGAAATTATTCATTTCGATGACTTGATCAGGACGAATAGGATGCGACATCGGACTTGCATCTTCAGCAAATTGGACACTACGCAAAATTTTAACATCATCAATTCGCTTAACGGCTCGAGAGCCCATATCTGCGCTGAACTCTTGATCACGAAAAACCGTCAAACCTTCTTTTAGGCTAAGTTGAAACCAATCACGACAAGTAACACGATTGCCTGTCCAATTATGGAAATATTCGTGACCAATCACACCTTCAATACCCAAATAATCATCATCAGTAGCCGTTTCTGGTTTGGCAAGGACATATTTTGAGTTGAAAATATTTAGACCTTTATTTTCCATAGCGCCCATATTAAAAAAGTCAACGGCAACAATCATAAAAATATCTAAGTCATATTCTAATCCAAAACGTGTTTCATCCCAGCGCATAGCATTTTTTAAACTGGTCATTGCCCAATGTGAACGGTCTAAATTGCCTTTATCAACATAAATCTCCAGATCAACTTTACGGTTTGAACGAGTCATAAACTGATCTTTAAGAATATCAAAATCTCCGGCAACTAATGCAAACAAGTAGGCGGGTTTAGGAAACGGATCTTGCCATTGTACCCAATGACGACCGTCTGACAGTTCTCCTTGTGCAATGCGATTACCATTAGAAAGCAGATAAGGGTATTGTTGTTTATTAGCGGTAATCCGGGTTGAAAAACGAGCTAAGACATCGGGTCTGTCTAAATAATAAGTGATGTGTCGAAACCCTTCAGCTTCACATTGTGTACAAAGTGCTTCTCCTGAAACATACAATCCTTCAAGCGCAGTATTATCAATTGGTTTTATTTCATTGACGATGGTTAGTGTAAATTCATCTGATGGAACATTATGAATAATAATGCCTGAGTCGGTAATGTGATAATCCTGCCAAGGCTGTTCATCGATATTGATAGCGATTAATGTTAAGTCTTCTCCATCTAAAACTAAGTCTGAGGCTTTAGCATTTTTTTGTATAATATGACTACGCGCCGTGACTGTTGTGATTTGTGCGGATAAGTTAAAATCAAGATCGATATCCGTAATGGTAAAATCGGGTGCTTTATAATCCAATCGATATTTTGCAGTTGGTTGTGTTTTGGTATTATTTGTCGTCATAGTTATTGAGCCTTTTATTTTTATACTTAAATCAAATTCGATAAAATTGCATGATTTTCGCAACTGCACTTATCGTTATTGATGATGTTTAAAAAATTCTTATGATTATAGTTAGGTTATATTTTTTAACTTGGTTTGTTATCAGTATTATAGCCTAATGCAGTTAGGTTATAATATATTTAATCTATATCTTAATTATTATTCTGCTATAATCTCTAGAATTTTTTTAGAGTATTAACAACCAAAAGACATGTTACCAGCTATAATTACATCAATCTTAGATACTGATGCTTATAAGTTGCATATGCAGCAAGCCGTTTTTCATCATTACCCAGATACCACCGTCGTTGCGGAGTTTCGTTGTAGGAGTGATGATTTATTAGGTCAATATGCTGAAGAAATAAAACTTCAAGTCAAATTAATGGAATCATTAACCCTCTCTGATGATGAATTTAATTATCTATCCGGTATCTCCTTTTTTAAATCTGATTATTTAAACTGGCTCAAGAATTGGCGTTTTAATAGTCAATTATTGACGATAACTAATCGAGAAGGAAGACTTGATATCAGGATTGAAGGAAAGTGGTTGGATGTAATTTTATGGGAAGTCCCATTATTGGCTATCATCAGCGAAATTGCACATAAAGATCGTTCTCCCAATATTGGTGTTCCAGAAGCTTTAGCGCAACTCAAAAATAAATTAGCTAGATTTAACGAGCAAACTGAAAATATGGATATGTCGGGCTTTAATTTAATGGATTTTGGAACCCGAAGACGTTACTCATTTGCTGTACAATTTGCTGTTGTCGATTATCTAAAAAACCATTTTGACAATTTTCATAGTACCAGTAATTATTTACTAGCTTATCGACTAGGACTTACCCCTGTTGGTACTCAAGCACATGAATGGTTCCAAGCTCATCAACGATTAACGCCAACTTTGCAAGATTGCCAAAAAACAGCGCTTAAGGTTTGGTTAGAGGAATATCCTCAAGATTTGGGGGTAGCCCTAACAGACTGTATTACCATGGATGCATTTTTGCGTGATTTTGATGCTTATTTCGCTAATCACTATCAAGGATTACGTCATGATTCGGGAGATTCGATTGAATGGGGTGAAAAGGCGATTGCCCATTACCAACAATTAGGGATTGATCCTAAAACAAAAATGTTAGTATTTTCCGATAGTTTAACTTTTGACAAAGCAATAAAGATTTATCAACATTTTCATCATCGAGTGAAATTATCTTTTGGTATCGGGGGCTTTTTGGCGTGTGATATTCCGTCTACTAAAGCAAATACCAAAGCCTTAAATATCGTATTGAAGTTGACGCAATGTAATAATCAGTCTGTTGCAAAATTGTCAGACAGTCCAGGTAAGACAATATCGCAAGATTTAGCTTTTATTAATGAATTAAAAAGAACGTTTAATGTTAATCATTAAACTTATTTTTATAAAAACGTAAATCAAATTATAAATGTCTTATTTAAAAATTTAATTTAATGCCAACTTAGACTAAAGTTAGGTAACTAAGTGGCATTTAGAATATACTTGTATTATTTTTAATACTTATTAACTTAATTAATATAGAGATGGATAATTAAAATGAATTCAGTTGCTCCTATTGTTGATGTGTTACAAGGCAAAATTGCTGTTGGTAGCACTATTTCTGTTCAAGGCTGGGTAAGAACGCGCCGTGATTCGAAAGCCGGTATTTCATTTCTAGCTGTTTATGATGGTTCGTGCTTTGATCCCATTCAAGCTGTTATAGAAAAAGATCTACCAAATTATGAACAAGATATTTTACGGTTAACGGCAGGTTGTTCAGTTAAAGTAACGGGTAAAGTTGTTGAATCTCCGGGACAAGGACAAAAATACGAGCTACAAGCAACACAAGTTGAGGTTTATGGCTTTGTTGATGATCCTGAAACGTACCCAATGGCTGCTAAACGTCACTCAATTGAATATTTAAGAGAAGTCGCTCATTTAAGAGCAAGAACCAACATTGTTGGCGCGATTACTCGTGTACGTCATACATTAGCGCAAGCCATTCACCAATTTTTTGATGAGCGAGGCTTTTTTTGGCTTTCTACGCCAATTATTACCGCATCAGATACTGAAGGTGCAGGTGAAATGTTCCGTGTCTCCACCCTTGATATGTTAAATCTACCTAAAACAGACAAAGGGAAAGTCGATTTTGATAAAGATTTTTTTGGAAAAGAAGCTTTTTTAACGGTATCAGGGCAATTAAATGCAGAAACGTACGCTTGTGCATTGTCTAAAGTTTATACCTTTGGGCCAACATTTAGAGCTGAAAATTCCAATACAACGCGTCATTTAGCTGAATTTTGGATGATGGAGCCTGAAGTTGCGTTTGCTGATTTAAATGATAATGCAAAACTTGCAGAAGATATGTTGAAGTATGTCTTTAAAACCGTGCTTGAAAAACGTGCTGATGATATGCAATTTTTTGCTCAGCATATTGATAAAGAAGCAATCAATCGTTTAGAAAACTTTATTAATGCAGATTTTGCTCAAGTTGATTACACCGATGCCATTACTATTTTACAAAACTGTGATGCCAAATTTGAAAATCCTGTTAGTTGGGGAATTGATTTAGCGTCAGAACATGAACGTTATTTAGCTGAACAGCATTTTAAAGCGCCTGTTGTTGTTAAAAATTATCCAAAAGATATTAAAGCATTTTATATGCGTATGAATGACGATGGTAAAACGGTTGCTGCAATGGATGTGTTAGCGCCAGGCATCGGCGAAATCATTGGCGGATCGCAACGTGAAGAACGTTTAGATATGTTAGATAAGCGCATGGACGAAATGGGTCTTAAAAAAGAAGATTATTGGTGGTACCGTGATTTACGTCGATATGGTACTGTTCCTCATTCTGGATTTGGTCTTGGATTTGAGCGCTTAATCGTTTATGTCACTGGCGTACAAAACGTAAGAGATGTTATTCCATTCCCAAGAACGCCACGAAATGCAAATTTTTAACTGGTATAAATAAACAAACATTTTTAGATGTTTATGATAAAACGCAAATTAGTGATAATTAGCAAATATGTATAAATTATAATCAAACGGTTTCGATTTTGGGGTTAGACATCAAAATTAACGAAAAGTTCACTTGCTTTTAAAAAATTTTTATACATAATTTACACTACTGTAAAAAGTGGAAGAAAATAATAGTAATATTATTTTTGGATGAATAATCATTGTACAAAAATAGGCACTAAACTTTTTAGATAGTGTCTTTTAATAAATAACCATGAGGGTAAGAAATGAAACGTAATCTATTAGCAATCGCTATTCCTGCACTTTTAGTTGCAGCTAGCGCAAATGCATCTATTGAAGTTTGGAATAAAGATGGTAATAAAGTTGACTTTTATGGTCGTGTAAAAGCAGCTAACCACATCACTGATCGTGGTCAAGCAGGTGAAGGCGATGATACTTCTGCTCGTTTAGGTATGTCAGGTCAAACCCAAATCACAGATTGGTTATCTGGTTATGGTCGTTGGGAATATGAAGCTAAATCTGGAAAAGATGATCAAAAACCTGGTCATAGTGAAGTTCGTTATGCATTTGCTGGATTAAATTTTGGTGACTTCGGTTCATTTGATTATGGTCGTAATGATGGCGTATTAAAAGCAATTACTGCATATACTGACGTATTACCAGAATTTGGTGGTGACGCTGCAAACAACAATTGGAACGTGCTTTCTGCTCGTACTAAAGCTGTAGCAACTTACCGTAACAATAACTTCTTTGGTTTAAATGATGATATCAGCTTTGCAGTACAATATGCTGATAATGGTGATAACTCACTTACTAAAGATAATATTCGTGGTGAATCAAGAGAAGCTTGGGGTACAAACGTTCAATGGAACATTTTTGACACAGGTTTAACTGCAGGTATTGGTTATGCTCAATCAACTTCAAGTGATCAACGTCACAATACTTGGGCTACTGGTATTAAATACGATAACTATAATTTATATTTAGCTGCTAACTATTTCCAAAGCAAGTTAAAAAATCGTTATATCGATCATAAAGGTCATATTGCAGATGAAAAAGTTAAAGGTATCGAATTAGTTGCTCAATATGGCATTGAATTAGATGTTGGTCGTTTAACTCCTTCTTTAGCTTATGTTCAACATAAACTAACAAGTGGTTATGATGGTGATAATAAAGCGCATTACCGTTCAGGATCTCATAGCTCACCTATGGCTAAATACGTATCTTTAGGTGCAACTTATGATCTTAACAAAAATTTCAGCGCTATCGTAGAATATAAATTTAATCTACTTGACCATAAAGACATTGGTGCAGCGATGAATACGACTAATAATCGTGGTCATAAGAAAGCGAATACTCCAGGTACAAAAGATGTGTTAGGTGTTGGTTTAATCTACCAATTCTAATTCTTCGCAAATTATAAAAAAGACACTTAGGTGTCTTTTTTATCGCCTTTTGAATTTATTCCCGCCCAAAAAAACATTTTATGCTTAAAAAAATTTATTGTAGGTACTAAAATAAACTAAATTTCGTAGAAATTTACTTATTTGCATTGTTTATCTGCAATGTAAGCAGAAATCTTATATCTAATACAAGATATCACAGTAATAATATAATTGCTTAATTTTGCAGTTATTTATTAACCGAGAGCAAAGTAATTTGCATCTTTAAAAATATAAATACCTATGAGGGTAACAAAATGAAACGTAATCTATTAGCAATCGCTATTCCTGCTCTTTTAATTGCAGGTACTGCAAACGCTTCTATTGAAGTGTGGAATAAAGACGGCAATAAAGTCGATTTTTATGGTCGAGTTTATGCATTAAACTATATTACTGATCGAAACAACCAAACAGGCGAAGGTGATAAAACGACTGCACGTTTAGGTATGTCAGGTCAAACTCAAGTTACTGACTGGTTATCTGGTTACGGACGTTGGGAATACGAAGCGAAAACTGGTAAAGATGCGGATAACGAAACTCGTTATGCATTTGCTGGTTTGAATTTTGGTGATTTTGGTTCATTCGATTATGGTCGTAATGACGGTGTGCTAAAAACTTTAACTTCTTATACTGACGTTTTACCTGAATTTGGTGGTGATGCTTCAAATAATGATCTTTATGCATTATCTGCACGTACTAAAGCTGTAGCAACTTATCGTAATACTGATCTCTTCGGTTTAGTTGATGGTTTACGCTTTGCTGTTCAATATGCTGATAACGGTGATAACAGCTCAACTAGTCATTTCAATGCGGTGAATCGTAATAACGGTCATGATAGTGCGGAAGCATGGGGTTCTGTTATCGATTGGGATGTGCTTGATACTGGTTTATCTGTTGGTGCTGGTTACACTCAAACTAGTGGTCACAAAAATGCTAAAGCATGGTCAGCAGGTATCAAATACGACAATGACAATGTTTATTTAGCTGCGCTATATATTCAAGGCAAACAAAAATATGGTTGGGATAATGCATCATCTAACCACAATGCAGATGACTTAAAAACCAAAGGTATTGAAATTGTTGCTCAATACGGAATCGACTTCGATATTGGTCGTTTAACTCCATCTGTTGCTTATATCCAACACAAAGTTAAAGATGCTTCAAGCTTATCAGGTGATGCAGGTCTTAAAGGTAATGACCTTGTTAAATATGTTGATGTTGGTTTAACTTATGCATTTAACAAAAACTTACAAGCTATTGTAGATTATAAAATCAACTTGTTAGATAAAGATGATATCGGTGCACGTCGTGCATTATATGATAGCAGCACATTTAGCAAATCAGAAATCAAAGCGACAACAAAAGATACTGTTGCACTTGGTTTAATTTATCAATTCTAATTAATTGCGATTTGATATTTTTAAAAGGCACTTCGGTGCCTTTTTTATTGTCCCTAATTTAATCAAATAAAACTTGAATTTTAATAGATACTCTGTTAAAAACATCAGCGATAATAATAGATTAGGACAACATTATGCGTTATACCACTCGTCAATTAGCTGCCAAAAAAAATATTGCTTTAGTCGCACATGACCATTTAAAAGATTCATTATTAAATTGGTGTAAAAAAAATCGAGAAGAGCTTTCTCATCATCATTTATGTGGTACGGGAACCACTGGAACATTAATTAAACAAGAGACAGGTCTGAATATTACACCTATGCTTAGTGGCCCTATGGGTGGTGATCAACAAATAGGCGCATTAATTGCCGAAGGAAAAATTGATATTCTTATCTTTTTTTGGGATCCGCTTAATGCGGTACCACACGATCCTGATGTCAAAGCTTTACTTCGTTTATCAACGGTCTGGAATATTCCGGTTGCGACTAATCAAGCAACCGCTAATGCACTGATTCAATCCTCCATTTTTACGCAAGAAATAGAAATTGAAATTCCTGACTATCAAGGTTATTTAGCTGAAAGGTTAAAATAATTATTACTATAATCCCAAAGACTACATAACAGACAGAGCAAATATTGCCACAGAAAAGGGGCTATCATGTCGGCTTTATTGTTGATGTCTTTTGGGATTATGATTATTAATATTACAAAAACATTATCGGTATTACTACTTTTAATGGCATTGTTTAATTGAGGTATTTTTATTGCCAAGCCTGTAAGTGAATGTTGAACAACAAAATAGAGTAATTTAAAAATAAAACTATTACGCGGGATTGAACTAATTCGAATTGGCTATAGGGAAGTTTGTTGGCTTATATATATCGCCGTTTCTTTATATAAGTTGCTTGATATAAAAATCCGATTTTATATCCAATTTTAATAGTTTTAATACTAATCGAAATGATAATTATCTACTTTCTATAGTATCAATTTAAAATGAAGTTTCAATATTATGAGTTAAAATGAAGAAAACGGGTTAATTTCCCCTTTGTTAAATAAAATTGCTTCACCTGTATTCAGCTTGTACCATGTTTCATTAGAAGTTAGTGGCAACGTTGAAATGATAGTGACGATATCATTAGGCGTAGTATGTTTTTGAAAATCAATTTCAACATCTTCGTCAAGCAGTTTTGCTTTTCCGAAAGGTGCTTTACGTGTTATCCAATGTAAGTCAGTTGAACAATAAGCAAAAACATATTGACCGTCAGAGAGTAACATATTAAATATCCCAAGTTGGCTGAGTTTGTCAGCGCATTGCTTAATATAGCTGAATACTTCCAGATCTTTACTGGGTTTTTGTGGATATTTCTTGTGAAGTTGATTAATGAGATAACAAAATGCATATTCACTATCAGTAAGACCTACAGGTTCAAATATCCCCATATCAAGATCTTCATAACCTGTTAGCTGCCCATTATGGGCAAAAGTCCAATTTTTTCCCCATAACTCACGCGTAAAAGGATGCGTATTTTCAAGTGCTACGCCTCCTCGATTTGCTTGGCGAATATGGGCGATGACTGCTTTTGACTTTATTGGATACTGTTGAACAAGTTTGGCAATAGGCGAATAACTGCAAGGTTCAGGATCTTTGAATGTACGGCATCCCTTACCTTCATAAAAAGTAATACCCCACCCATCTTTATGCGGACCCTTATCACCACCACGTTTGACTAAACTGGTGAAACTAAAACAGATATCTGTTGGCACATTCGCACTCATGCCCAATAATTCGCACATTTACTTGCTCATCTCTTTTTCGATTAACATGATTAAAATATGAATTACTTTAATATGAATTTCTTGAACACGATCAGCATAACCAAAATGGGGGACTCGAATATCCACATCAGCAAGACCATGCATTTTACCGCCATCTTTACCGGTTAACGTAATTACTTTCATCCCTTTTTGTTTTGCTGCTTCAATTGCTTTTAGCACATTAGCAGAGTTACCCGAGGTAGAAATACCTAGTAAAACATCACCTTTTTGACCTACACCCTCGATATACCGAGAAAAAATCGAATCAAACCCAAAATCATTACCCACACACGAAATATGACTGACATCGGATATCGCTATTGCCGGATAAGCAGGGCGATTGTTGCGATAACGTCCGGTTAACTCTTCTGCAAAATGCATAGCATCACAGTGAGAACCGCCATTCCCACATGATAGCACTTTACCACCATGTTTGAACGAATCAGCCAGTAATATAGCCGCTTGCTGAATATGTTGTAAGTTTTTATCATCTGAAATAAATTTATTTAACACATCAGCTGCTTCATTTAACTCATTTCGAATATTATCAATATACATTAATCTTACCCTCATAAAAAATTTAGCCACCATTGTAATTCTTTCAAAATAGCTTGCAAGTACTAAAAAATAATTTTAATTCTTATCCATTTTTTTATTTTTTATGTCAGGTTAATTAAAACATCGCCTTGAAAATAAAAAACTAAAATGAGTAATCATTCTTAAAATATCAATTATTCTAAATTGATTATTTACCACATAAGCTTAATTAAATTATTTTTAAAAATAGTACAGTCTTATTTTTAGATATTTGATGTAAAGATCTTGCTCGTAGCGCTATTTGCTAATAGGCGAAGTCTGCAGTTTGTGATACAATTTGGCAGTTATTTTTTCACGAATAAAGATAGTGAAATTGCATTTAAAAATCAATTGATAAGGAATTAGTATGCAAACTATTGAAGCTAAAGTTATCGCACCTAAAGCAAAAGTTGTCATTATTGTGGCACGTTTTAATCATTTTATAAATGATAGTCTTGTTAATGGCGCTACCGATGCATTAAAACGTATTGGGCAAGTCGATGATAAAAACATTACAGTCATTTGGGTACCAGGTGCTTATGAGATCCCACTAGCGGCAAAAGTTGCAGCACAATCTAAAAAATATGATGCAATAGTTGCATTAGGAACCGTGATTCGAGGTAGTACGGCGCATTTTGATTTTGTTGCTGGCGAATCAAGTTCTGGTTTATTAAGTGCAAGCCTAGATTATTCGATCCCAGTTGGATTTGGTATTTTAACAACTGAATCTATAGAACAAGCTATTGAACGTGCAGGCACAAAAGCGGGTAATAAAGGTGCTGAAGCAGCATTAACTGCGCTTGAAATGCTAAACGTTATTAAAGCAATTAAGGAGTAAGTTAGTGGCATCAGTCAATCCTCGTCGTCGAGCAAGAGAGTGTGCGGTACAAGCAATATACTCTTGGCAAGTTTCCCGAAATGATCTTGCCGATGTTGAGACCAGTTTTATTGCAGAACAAGATATGAAAGGCGTTGACTCCAAGTATTTTCGAGAACTCTTAAATGGGGTGGGTAAAAATACAGCAGAGTTAGATGATAAAATGGCGCCATACCTCACTGAACGTACAGTTGAAGAGCTAGGTCTAATTGAATTAGCAATATTGCGAATTGCGCTATATGAATTAACCAAACGCCAAGATGTACCGTACAAAGTCGTGATTAATGAAGCAATCGATCTAACAAAAACGTTTGGTGCTGCTGATAGCCACAAATTTGTTAACGGTGTATTAGATAAAATAGCTCCAACCATTCGTACACGATAACTGACCAAAAGTGAGATTGAAATGAACAACAATTCTGAAAAAAATAAACCAACCATTTTTTATGCGAAGAACAGTGAAACTCAGAAACGTTCTCGCTCAACTCAGCAGAAAATGACGGGTCGTAAAGACAATTTTAAAAAAGATTCATTTCAGTCTAAAACTAAAATTAGACAATCAGTAAATGACCGTATTGAAGTATTTAAACCTAAAACCAATAAAACAGGGACAGAAAAACTCAATCATAATTTAGAATCAAATTTTAAGTATGGTCAATTTGTCGAGCATGATTCCCCATGGCAGAAAAAAGTTCGTGATAATGAGCAAACGCCTACTTATGGTTATGATGAATATCGTCAACGTAAAGAAGAAACCCTCGTTTATAGTGAAAACAGTTGTAAAGCTGTTTTCAAACATCGACGTTCAGCAATCGTCAAATTATTTATTACTCAAGATATGACCTATCAGTTTAAAGATTTAATTAGCTGGTTAGTCAATCAACGTTTAGGCTATGATGTCGTATCGGTTGATCAAATTACGAAAATAACCCAAACGGAGCATCATGGTGGGATCTGTTTAATTGTTAAAAAACGTATACCACTTACATTATTCGATTACCTCGAAAAAAATAGTGGCAAAAACCAAGATTGTGTATTAGCAATTGATGATGTAAATAATCCCCATAACTTAGGTGGAATTATTCGAAGTGCCGCATTTTATGGTGTAAACGGTGTCATATTGCGTCAGACTAATTTACTCAATAGTGGCGCAGCAATGCGTATTGCCGAAGGGGGAATCGAAGCGATTGAGCCAATAAAGAGTGATGACTTTGTTGCTTCGCTTGAACGATTAAAACAACATGATTATCAGATTGTTGCTTTATTACCATGCCCGGTTAAGTCAATCAAATCGAGTGAAATACACCAAATTAAATTCAATAAAAAGGTTGCTATCGTTATTTTTCAACAAATTAATCGAAAACTGGTAGAATGTGCAGATGTAGTTGTACATTTACACGGTAATGATAATATGGCGGCACTAAATATTTCTGTTGCTACAGGTATCTTATTATCAACATTATAATTAAAAAATATGATTACTTTATTTTTGCTCAAAACATTAATGCCAATAAAGGTTAATGGTATTTGATAAAATAGGGTATATGTTAAATAGCATCAATTGGTTAGAAAATGAATATTTTTTCTGTAGATTGTTAACAAGTTTTAAATGCATTGGTAAGTGGTATGGAGTCTAAACATAAAGTTGGTTTAATTTTTGGTAAGTTTTATCCTCTACATAGTGGACATATATATTTAATTGAAAAATCGATGAGTCAGGTCAATGAATTACATATTTTTCTTGGCTGTGAACCATCACGTGATCAACAACTGTTTGACAAAAGCCATTTATCAAAACAACCTAAAGTCAGTGACCGATTCACATGGTTGAAAGAAACCTTCAAAGACCGTCATAATATTCATATTCATGTTTTAGATGAAGCTGGAATCCAATCTTATCCAAATGGGTGGAAAGACTGGAGTGATCGTGTCAAACTTATTTTGAATGAATATAAAATCAAACCAACGGTTATATTTACCAGTGAACCTCAAGATGTAAAAAATCATGAGCTTTATTTCGGTTGCCCAGCAATGATTATTGATGCTGATCGCAACTTTATGAATATTAGTGCTACTCAAATACGCGAAAAACCCTACCAAAATTGGTCTTTTATAGCACAAGCTGCCAAGCCTTTTTTTGTCAGAAAAGTGGCGATTATAGGACAAGGAATATTTAAAGAACTTCCAATACAGCTCGCTAATATTTACAACACGCAATATGTATCAAACGGCTATATTAATTATATCGAACGGGAATTAACAAACTCACATAATAAGCGTTATTTAAGTGAGGCTGATTACCTTAAAATTGCAATGTTACATGTTGAACGGATATCGAGTGCTGAAGTACAGGCTAATAAATTACTGTTTGCTTCAATCGATTTTGATACGTTAGCAGATTATTATCAGCAAGTGTTTGATAAAGAACATCAAGTTTTAAACGCATTAAAAGAAAATTATCATTTTGATTTAGTCATCCATGAAAAAGATTTTGACCCAAAACTCTCATCATTAGAATATTTTGAAACCGTATCCAATATGGTCGAAAGGTTGTTGATTTAGTTCATCACTTTTATTCTGGCTTATGCTAAAATAGCCTAAATCTTTGTGATGGGTAAATTTTATGTCTCAATCTTCTGACAAACAAAATAACGATAATCAAGAAAAAATAGATTTTGGTTTTACGCAAGTTTTAAAACAAGATAAAGTTAAACGTGTTGCGGATGTCTTTCATTCCGTTGCCGACAAATATGATGTAATGAATGATTTAATGTCATTTGGTATTCATCGTATTTGGAAAAAAATTACCATTGAATATAGCAGTGTGCGTAAAGGTCAAAAAGTATTAGATCTTGCTGGTGGCACTGGAGATTTAACTGCAAAATTCTCACAATTAATTGGCGATGACGGATTAGTGGTGCTCGCTGATATCAATGAATCCATGTTAAAAGTTGGACGCGAAAAGCTTCGTGACAAAGGATTATTTAAAAATATTGAATATGTACAAGCTAACGCTGAAGAGTTACCTTTTGCTGACAATTTTTTTGACTGTATTACCATCTCTTTTGGTCTACGTAATGTGACTGACAAAAATAAAGCGTTACAATCCATGTGGCGAGTATTAAAACCTGGTGGGCGTTTATTAATTCTTGAATTTTCCAAACCGCAATATCCAATTTTAAATAAAGCTTATGATCTTTATTCATTTACTATGTTACCGTTAATGGGCAAAGTTATTGCGAATGATGCTGATAGTTACCGTTATTTAGCGGAATCAATTCGAATGCATCCTGATCAAAAAACATTGAAAAAAATGATGGAAGATGCAGGATTTGTAGATGTCAAATATCACAATATGACTGGTGGTATTGTGGCGTTACATACTGGTTTTAAATTTTAAGCGATGAAATATAATGACATTTTTCAGACTCTATAAAATATTAACCGTTTTTCGTGCATATCAATTAAATGAATTATTGCCAACTAACCGATTTTCAAAGTGGTTACCAATTTTAATATCATGTTTATTTTGGATAAGGCCGAAAGCAAAACATGAAGAAATTGGCGAGCGATTACGTCAAGCATTGCAAGAGCTTGGGCCGGTCTGGATAAAATTTGGTCAAATGATATCAACTCGTCGAGATGTGCTTTCTAAAGATATTGCAGACAGTTTAGCTAAATTACAAGACCAAGTTGATCCTTTTGACGGAAAAGTGGCAAAACAACTAATCGAAAAAGCACTAGGTCAGCCAATCGATTATTATTTTTCAGATTTTGATGAGCAACCATTGGCATCGGCATCGATTGCACAAGTTCATACAGCCATATTAAAACGCAGCCAAGCTGAAATTGTCATTAAAGTATTGCGTCCTAACATAATACCTGTCATAAAAGCGGATATTGGTTTAATGTATTGGCTTGCCAAACAATTTACTAAACGCATTAAGTTCGGTGCAAAGTTACGAGCTATTGAAATCGTACGTGACTATGAACTTACCTTAATGAAAGAGTTAGACTTACAACAAGAAGCTTATAATACCATTCGGTTACGTGACAATTTTATCAATAGCAACATATTGTATATACCTTACATCTATCAAGAACTCTGTCGAGAAACTATCTTAGTTGAGGAACACATAAAAGGTGTGCCAATTGGTGATATCCAAACACTTAAACAACACAACATTGATATGAAGTTACTTGCTGAACGAGGTGTTCAAGCTTTTTTCACGCAGGTTTTCAAAGATAATTTTTTCCATGCCGATATGCATCCGGGCAATATTTTTATTGACATTACCGAGCCACAAAACCCTCGTTATATTGGAATTGATTGCGCTATTATTGGAATTTTAACAGAAGATGACCAGCACTATCTTGCTGAAAATTTTCTTGCTTTTTTTAATCAAGATTATCGCAAAATTGCCGAAACCTACATTGCATCGGGTTGGGTTCCTGAATCTACCGATCCAATTGCTTTTGAAATGGCAATGCGCAACGTATGCGAGCCTGCTTTTGCAAAACCGTTGGCTGAAATCTCATTCTCACAAATTTTACTAAAATTATTTGATGTTGCTAGACGATTTGAAATGGAGATTCAACCACAATTAATCTTGTTGCAAAAAACGCTATTTTATATTGAAGGTTTGGGGCGTCAACTATATCCAGAACTCGACTTATGGCAAACCGCTAAACCATTCTTAGAAAAATGGTATGAAGACAAATATAGTGCTAAAACAATTATTCAACAAGCATGGGCTTCATTACCACAATGGCGAACGCTTTTGCCTGAACTGCCTGCAAAACTTAATGATTACGCACGCATGACAAAACAGATGAATCATCAAATTAAACAGATTAATCATGAATTAACGTGTCGCAAAAAAAGAGAACGAATTTTATACAGCTTAATAGGAATACTAACTATATTATTTATGTCTATGCTGATTATTCATTAAATGAGTTATTTGGGAATCTGATAATTTAAGTGTATAATCAAAATCACAAATGACGTCGGAGATAATTATCATGATGCCAAGTTGGCCTCAATTACTCATATTAATCGCAGTTATTGTATTATTGTTTGGAACCAAAAAATTACGCTCATTAGGTTCGGATCTTGGTGCATCAATTAAAGGCTTTAAAAAAGCAATGAATGAGGATGATGATAAAACAACATCGACAGAACAACCTAATAAAGTTGAAACTGTAGATTCCTCTAACGATGAACAAACGACAAAAAAAGAGTAGGTTGTGTTTGATATCAGCTTTGGTCAATTATTATTAGTTTTAATTATTGGACTGGTTGTATTAGGGCCCGAGCGTTTGCCTATTGCAATTAAAACCGTTGCAGGTTGGATTAAAGTATTACGACGAATGTCGGCAACTGTTCAACTAGAACTCAACAAAGAGTTAAAACTGCAAGAATTACAAGATAGTTTAAAAAAGGCAGAACAAAGTGGTTTAACCAACTTAACACCTGAAATCCAAGAATCGATTGATGATTTAAAACGTGTGACGGAATCGTTACAAAAAGAGATTGATTCAGCAACCCAAACCGATATTGAAACCCCAAATAAAGACAAATCATGACAGACGACGCATCTCAACCTTTAATTGGACACCTTGTTGAACTTAGAACTCGACTTTTACGTTGTATTATCTGCATTTTATTAGTTCTGGTTTGTCTGCTCTATTTTTCTAATGACATTTATCACATTGTTGCTAATCCGTTAATTAGTCAATTACCTACCGGTAGTAGCATGATTGCAACTGATATCGCAGCCCCTTTTTTTACACCAATTAAATTAACGGCAGTGGTGGCGATATTTATCTCTATTCCCTATGTACTTTATCAAGTGTGGGGATTTGTTGCACCCGCGTTATATCAAAATGAAAAACGTTTAGTCATGCCACTGATTATATCAAGCACAGTACTATTTTATATAGGTATTGCTTTTGCTTATTTTGTGGTATTTCCACTCGCATTTTACTTTTTTATCCACACTGCACCAATTGATGTGGCAATTAACACCGATATCACCAAATATCTTGATTTCGTTATGACGTTGTTTGTGGTATTCGGATTTGCTTTTGAAGTCCCTGTCGCCATTATATTACTCTGTTGGACAGGCGTGACCACACCAAAAAGTCTAAGGAAAAAAAGACCTTACATCATTGTCGCTGTATTTGCCGTTGCTATGTTTGTTACCCCACCTGATGTGTTTTCACAAATATTATTAGCGATACCAATTTGTTTACTGTTTGAAATTGGCACCTTTTTCGCCCGTTTTTATCAACCTCGTAAAAATGAGGAAGATGAAGATAGTGAATAACAAACACAATGAATACGGACTTTGATGCAAGCAAAGATAACTCAAAAATATAAATATTGTGGCTGGCATAAAATTACGTCAACAATTGAATAACTTGTCCTTTCTACAAACCGATCCTAAGGGCGGCATCGACCAATACCGACAAAAAACGATTGCTCTAAAAAATTACTTAATTTTTGATGTATTTATGTATTACTAAAAACCCTATCACAATAGTTGGAAAACAACGCTGTTAAAAAAATTATTTAAAGTAAAATAAGTTATAAGTCAAAATTAACCAATTAGAAAAATAGGTTATTAAATAAAAATCTACTAATTGTGGATATTAATCGTTAAAAACTATTGTTAAATTTTAAAATAAATACTTTTTTTATTTTTCACTTTATGCAAAGCTAATAGCTAATTTTAGTAATCAGCACGAAGGAAATTTAATGACTAAACATTATGATTATATTGCAATCGGTGGTGGAAGTGGTGGCATAGCATCGGTAAACCGAGCGGCTTCTTATGGCAAAAAATGCGCAATCATCGAAGCAAAATCTTTAGGTGGGACTTGCGTCAACGTGGGTTGTGTGCCCAAAAAAATCATGTGGTATGGCGCTCAAATTGCTGAAGCAATCAATCATTATGGCCCTGATTATGGATTTGATACGACTATCAATCAATTTAGTTGGGATAAACTGCTGGCAAGCCGAAACGCTTACATCGACCGAATACATCAGTCTTATGACCGTGTACTAACCAATAATAAAGTCGATGTCATTTATGGTTATGCTAAATTTGTTGATTCTCACACCATTGACGTGAATGGTGAACAATATACCGCCGATCACATACTAATAGCCGTTGGTGGAAAACCGAGTATTCCGAATATTCCTGGTGCGGAATATGGTATTACATCTGATGGTTTTTTTGCACTCAAAGCTTTACCTAAACGTGTAGCTGTCGTGGGGGCAGGCTATATTGCTTGTGAAATAGCCAGCGTATTACATTCATTAGGTTCTCAAACTCATCAATTTATACGCCAAGCGACACCTTTACGCAGTTTTGATCCACTCATCATTGAAACCTTAATGGAAGTGATAGCCAGTGAAGGTCAACAACTCCACACGTTTGCGATTCCAAAATCAGTGACTAAAAATAGTGATAACTCGTTAACGTTAAACCTTGAAAATGGAGAAAGTTATACTGTTGATTGTATCATTTGGGCAATTGGTCGTGAACCCGCAACACAAAATATGAACTTACTGGCGGCTGGTATCAAGGTTAACGATAACGGATTTATTGTTGTAGACAAGTACCAAAATACAAATGTTGCTGGTATTTACTCGGTTGGCGATGACACAGGCGCAACAGCCTTAACCCCTGTTGCTGTAGCTGCCGGTCGTCGCTTATCTGAACGGTTATTTAATAACAAACCTGATGAACATTTAGATTATAACAATATTCCAACTGTTGTCTTTACGCATCCTGCAATTGGTACTGTTGGATTGACAGAGCCTGAAGCGATTTTACAATATGGACAAGAAAACGTTAAAGTCTATAAATCAACTTTTACTGCGATGTATACAGCCGTAACACAGCATCGTCAACCTTGTCGAATGAAATTAGTCTGTGTTGGTGATGACGAAAAAATTATCGGCATTCATGGTATCGGTTATGGTATGGATGAAATATTACAAGGTTTTGCGGTAGCACTCAAAATGGGCGCAACCAAAAAAGATTTTGATAACACCATAGCCATTCATCCAACCGCCGCAGAAGAATTTGTCACCATGCGTTAATTGTCGATTTGTCTGGATTCAAAATAGAATAAAAAAAGCAGGCAACATCCTGCTTTTTTATTGATAGAATTATTTATTATTGGGTTTATTTGACCAACCTTTTTTTGCTAACGGATAAAACCCCACCGCAACAGCAATTAACGCGACAAACGAGATATAAATACCTGCACCAAGATAACTATATTGACCCAATAAATGTTCAGGGCTCAAAAGATAAATAGTTAAAGTTGGTGTAATTGCGCTAAACAAAGCGTAGGCTAAATTATAAGAAAACGACAAACCCGAATAACGAATCGCAGGTGGAAAAGTTCTTGTACCAATGATTGGTGTCATGGCGATTGCACCAATAAATAAACCAAATATTGCCCAAGTTAAATATAATTTAGTAAGTGAAATAGTTGGCGATAAAATACTATAAAAATAGATACTCATCACAGCCAAACCACCCCATGTTATGATCACTGTTTTTGTTGTCCCCAGTTTGTCTTCTAACCAGCCTGAAATAACACAACCGATAGTTAAGGTTAATGCCGCAATACAACCACCAATTCGCCAATCCAGATTGGCAAAATGGTACATTCCACCAACAATACGCCCTGGTGTTATTAAAATACCCACCATAATTGCAGTGGATAATGACCAAGTTAAAAGTGCCACAATCAAACACGCCGTTTTATGATTTTTTAACACCGAAATGACAGGAATATTTTTTTCAATTGCCTTACGGGCGGCTAATTCTTTGAAAATAGGGGTTTCGGATAAAAACCGACGCAAATAAACCGAAATGATGCCAAAAATACCACCAACAATAAAAGGGATTCGCCAAGCATAATCTAAAATATTTTGGTGGCTAAAACAAAGATCAATAATAATGGTCACAATAAAGCCAAGTAAAATACCCCCAGTAATACCCGAAGTTAAGGTTCCGACACCAAAGCCATAACGTTGTTTTGGCACGTGTTCAGCAATAAAAACCCAAGCGCCCGGCATTTCACCGCCAATGGCTGCTCCTTGCAACATACGCATCACTAATAATAACAACGGTGCAAAAATTCCAATGGTTTCGTAGGTGGGTAAAATACCAATAATAAATGTGGGTAAAGCCATCATTGACACGCTAAGTGTGAACATTTTTTTGCGACCGACTTTATCGCCAAAATGAGCCATAATGATACCGCCAACAGGGCGAACCAAGTAGCCAGCAGCAAAAATTCCCCATGCAAAAAGATCTAATGTTAAAGGTGATAACGTATGGGGTAAAAATAGAGGTTTGACAATCGTATCGATATACAGGGCATAGATGACAAAATCATAAAATTCTAACGTTCCCCCCAAAGAAGATAAAACTAATGTTTTTAAATCTTTACTGTTTAATGGCCTTGCAGCAGGCTGCCATTCTGCGTTAATTTCAGATTGACTCATGAAAAAACCTTATTTTTATGGTTAAAATAAAATAGAAAATAAAGAAAATGACTCTTTTTTAACTAAATCTTGTTATAAAAATCACATTCTGCCATAAAAAATTGTATTTAATTTCATCATAAAAAAATTTAATGAATGCGGTAAAACTGAACATTTGATTTATAATAATTAAAACATTTAATTATTTTATGTTGTACTATCAATAAACTATGTTAACTAAGGATGAATTTGGGGATGATGACTAAAACATTAACACGCTGTGACTGGGTTTCAAACGATCCTTTATATATAAATTATCACGATAACGAATGGGGGGTTGCCCAGTATGATAGTCTAAAATTATTTGAAAAAATCTGTTTAGAAGGACAACAAGCTGGATTATCTTGGATCACGGTATTGAAAAAACGTGAAGAATATCGGCGCTGTTTTTATGATTTTAACCCTGAAAAAATTATTACATTAACCCTAAAAGATGTTGAACGTTTACTTGAAAACAAAGGACTGATTCGGAATCGATTAAAACTAAATAGTATTATAAAAAATGCACAAGCTTATCTAACAATGAAAAGTAATAATGAAGATTTTTCGACATTTATTTGGTCTTTTGTCGACGGTAAACCAATTATCAATCACTACAAAGAGCTTAGTGAAGTGCCTGTCAGTACCGATATATCTGATAAACTATCAAAGGCATTAAAAAAACGAGGCTTTTCTTTTGTTGGGTCAACGATTTGTTACGCTTTTATGCAATCAATGGGATTAGTCAATGACCATTTTGAACATTGTTATAAAAAATAGGAGTTAAAAGAAATGATCACCAAATTATTTAAGTATGGCTTAGCGTTAACCTTGACTTATTTTGTTATCACTAACATCGTTATTTATCTTTATTCTAAACAAAAGCCAGAGCCAGATGCCGACACCTTAGTTGTATTAGGCGCACTTGTTGTAGGTAATCCTGCTGTTCCCCATTACACCTTAGCCCAACGATTAGATGTTGCCTACGATTATTTACAACGTAATCCACGAACGAAAGTTGTTGTGTGTGGGGGACAAGGTAATAATGAGTCGGCGACCGAAGCAAGTGTGATGGCACAATATCTAATTAATAAAGGTATTGATCCAAAACGGGTATACCAAGAAGATAAATCGACGCGAACAGCTCAACAATTTGTCTATGCCAATCGTGTATTGCCGTTAGGCAAGACAGTTGTGGTAACTAATGATTTTCATATGCTGCGTTCGCTAATGCTAGCTAAACGTTCAGGCTTTAACGAAATATCAGGTTTATCGGCACCATTAGGGTGGGGAAATGAAGAAAAATATGTCGCATTAATCCGAGAACCCCTAGCATTGGCAAATTCTTGGTTATTCGATCATCCAAAGAAAGATGAATAATCAGCCGACTGATTCTATCACTTAAATAATCAATGAATAACGGCAAAACCCATAGTCACTACTGTTTTTGCCGTGCGTCCATGCTATTATTAGGCATTCAAATTTAAATCAGCTACAAACATATATGAAAACAGATACCATTGTTGCACAAGCAACGCCACCCGGTCGAGGTGGTGTGGGCATTTTGCGAATTTCGGGGCCACAGGCGCAAACCGTTGCGCAAGCGATACTCGGCAAAATACCAAAACCTCGCTATGCGGAGTATCTTCCATTTTTAGCTTCTGACGGCACAACCTTAGACGAAGGAATAGCGCTATTTTTTCCTAATCCTCACTCATTTACGGGCGAAGATGTACTAGAGTTACAAGGGCATGGTGGGCCTGTCATTTTAGATTTGCTTTTAAAACGGGTATTAGAGATTGCTAACGTCCGTATTGCAAAACCGGGTGAATTTTCAGAGCGTGCTTTTTTGAATGATAAATTAGATTTAGCCCAAGCCGAAGCCATAGCCGATTTAATTGATGCAAGTTCTGAGCAAGCTGCAAAATCAGCGATTTCATCCTTGCAAGGTGTGTTTTCGAAAAAAATTAATGAATTGGTTGAATCATTAATTCATTTACGCATTTTTACCGAAGCAGCAATAGACTTTCCTGAAGAAGAGATCGACTTTTTATCTGATGGCAAAATAGAAGCACAACTTAATGAAGTAATTACTCGCTTAAACGAAGTTCGCCAAGAAGCGAAACAAGGCTCACTATTACGAGAAGGGATGAAAGTGGTGATAGCTGGTCGTCCAAATGCCGGTAAATCAAGCCTACTTAATGCGTTGGCTGGTCGTGATGCGGCGATTGTTACCGATATTGCAGGCACAACGCGTGACGTATTACGTGAACATATTCATATCGATGGTATGCCCCTACATATTATTGATACTGCGGGTTTACGTGATGCCAGTGACGAAGTTGAACGCATTGGTATTGAACGAGCTTGGCAAGAAATTGAACAAGCAGATAGGGTACTATTTATGGTCGATAGCACCACTACAACCGAAACCAATCCCGAAAAGTTATGGCCAGAATTTATAGAACGGCTACCCAAAAATATGCCTGTTACAGTCATACGCAACAAAGCAGATTTAACGGGTGAAGCATTAGGTTATAGTGAAGTCAATGGTTACTCACTTATCCAACTTTCCGCACGAACAGGGGAAGGGGTAACGCTACTTCGTGATCACTTAAAACAAGCTATGGGCTTTACCAGTAGTACTGAAGGCGGATTTTTAGCGCGTCGACGACACCTGCAAGCACTCAAAAAAGCGTCAGAACACCTCAACAATGGTAAGTACCAACTGACGGCTTTCCATGCTGGTGAACTTCTTGCCGAAGAACTCAGACTTGCCCAAGAAGCGCTAAGCGAAATCACTGGTGAATTTACCTCCGACGATTTATTAGGTCGTATCTTCAGTTCGTTTTGTATTGGAAAATAAGACTTAACTAGGTTACTGCATTTAAATTTAATGAATTTTCATAGTGTTACTCTTTAAAATTAACTATTGCAAAATGTTCAAAAAAAGGGTAATTTTACGTTTAGATATTGTTAACAATTTTTAAAGAATATTTAAAATATAAAATTGTATAAATTTGAAAGCAGTAACTGAAAAACTAGAAAAATTTTTAGATTATTGATTTTTTAACTAATATTAAATCAATTAAGCTTAATTTGTGAATACAAAATAAATCATAATATCTTACCTTAAGGTCAGATATATTAATAGGTAAAAACCTGCCACATTGTAAACTTCACACTTATCGCTTCAATTTTAACAATATCTTATTCAAAATATCGCAAAATAAATATTTTTATATTTATCACATGGAAATAACTCACACAAGTTGAGTTAAAAGGAATATTAATAAAAAATTGGAATGAATTAAATGGAAAAGCATACAACCACCAAAACCACAAAAGAAGAACAACTTCAAAAACAAAAAGAAGAGCAAGCCGCTGAACTCGAAGATCGCATTATTTATGCTGAAGCAAACAATGATGGCAAAGATTCTCGTTCAGCTTTAGCAAATGGTGGTTGTGGCGTTTGCGAACGTCAAGGATTCCCCATTTTTCTGGTCAGAAAAGCGCCGATTAGTAAAAATTTTAACTTAGCACAAAAAATGGGGGAAACCATTAAATTATTGGAAGACAATCGAGAGCCACCCATTGGTTTAGTCACCCATAAATATGTCTATCGAACCTTATGCGTGGGTTACGTTTATATCTTAGTCAAACATAAAACGAAAGGGTGGGAGTTTTTAGGATATGAAGTGACGCCTTCAGGCGTATTTCGCCATAAAACCATTACTGACTTAAAAGAGTGAAACATTAAAAAGATCCCAGAAAGTTGTACCAAAGACGGCAATCACCATATACCCGGTTCTTTTATCAATATTGACACCTCAATATATGAAGGCAAAGCCTACATTGCTTACACTCGTCGAGCCTGGTCTCAAGGTAAAAACAGTACAATAGAAAAATATCTAAAATTAATGAATGAATCCTCGATCACAATTGAAGTACCTTCTAGAAAAAGATCTTCTTCGACAACCGGTGATTCTTCGACAAAAGAACATTTTGAGAAAAATATTCGTTTAGAAGAAGCGATTAAACGTTTTACTAAAATTAACCTGAATCAAGAAGCATACAAAGATCCAAGCAAATTAACTGACTGGGGCAAGCGAAGTTTTGAGTTTAAAAAACTCAAATCCGATAATTCATTATTAGAGCTGGCTGCTGATCCACGATTTATCATCACACATGACGGTAAAAAACGTTTGTTAAGTTCGAAAACTTCATCACAGCCCACAAATTTAACTCATTACGAGACAGGTCAAACGCAAATAATAAAGAGTTTTTAGCGACAAGCTTTGTATTAGATGCGCAAATTGAGAAATTAGAACAAACGCGTGAATACAAAGTCCCTGTTGTGGTTCAGGAAGATCCGTTTGGTATAGCGGAAGAACTGAGCTTACAACGACAATTAAGGATTGAGCCCATAGCGCAACTGGTGATCAAATCCGAAGAGATTTATAACCAAAAAATTGATGAACATTTCAATAAAATCTTGGGGTCTAAACGTGTGGATAGACCAAGTCATGAAGATGAAAATGTCAATCAACCCCAAAATACCCCAAATTCAAATAAAATAATAATAAGCCAAGATTATAATTACTATTACAATGCGACTTTGGCTGCGGGAGTAAATGCAGATTATTTTAGAGAAAAAACACTGCATAAACGTAAAACGTTATCATTGATAAATGAATATCGCAATCAAATCAAAGCAATAGAATTATCAAAAGCACAAGAAGAGCTAGAGTATGACTATATATCAGAATCCAGGATAGGAATTAACAGGCAAACTAGTGTTTGGCCAAAAACAAAATACTTACTATCAAAGGGATATTTTGAAGTTCCGATGACAGCTGAAGAAAAACTTAACCATCTGAAAAAATTAATAAAAAGGATGGTTTATTTAAACAAGCTGAATATTTCGATGTCAAAGCTTTTAAACATAACAGTATAGTAAGTGGTCGTGCCGAACTCGATGCTTTAATGAGAACCAGCAAACATTTGGAAAAATATGAAAAGCTATTAAAACCGGGTGCTGAAACTCAATTTACCAATTTAGAAAAAAACAGATATAACGCTATAATCAGTTCGATTAATCACTTTTCGCAGGACTATTTGTATTATTTGCTATGGTTATTGGGATATCCAATCTTGTCAAAACATACTCCGGACAAAATGATCCGATTTAATAGTTGCAAATTTTGGTTAATAGAGTGTGATACAAATTGCTCTAACAACCATGTAGGTTATCTTTCAGATTTTTTAGCAATCATTGATTTTACATGTATAGGTGGCGTGACGAACCCAATACAAATAGCATTATGGGAGAACTTAATCAATTATGACGATGGTATTTTTTATTATCTGCTTGATGGACGAAGTAACAGTTTTTGGGAGTTAATCATAAAAAAACGCCTTAACATCATAAAACAAGAGCTGGAAGCGGAAGTTGAATTAGTATAAACAAACCATTGTTATGTGTAGATTATTTGTGATTCAGAATAAATAAATCTCGTTATTTATTCTTTTATTATTTTTTAAATAAAATCTAAAATACTTTTTGAAAAGTAATCTTACTGGCCTTATTTTAAATAAGTCTTCTAATCATCATAAAAACATTAATATGCAAAAATGTTGTATTATTATAATCTAAGATAATAAGCTTAGTTTGTATTTTTTATTTTCTTTAGATAGTATAATGAATCGACCCCATATCCTAAAATAGTAGCAATGAAACCATTATTGAAATATAGAGGTGGAAAATCAAAAGAAATTCCACATTTAGAAAAACATATACCATTTTTCAGAGGTCGTTATATTGAGCCTTTTTTGGGTGGTGGTGCAATGTTTTTTTATTTAGAACCTAAAAAGGCAATTATAAACGACATCAATTCAAAACTAATGATGTTCTATAAGAGCGTAAAATTTGACTTTGAAACTCTACAAAAGGAGCTTTCTGAAATTGAAAAAATGTATCGTCTAAATCGAAAAAAATTTGAAGAGTTAAAAGCAATAACTCCCACGAAAAGAGTAAATGACGATAACGAAGTTCTTTACTACCAAATCAGAGATATGTTCAATGATTTAGCGAACAAAAAATATTCAGATGCTTTGCTTTATTTTTTCATCAACAAAACTGCATATTCAGGAATGATACGCTATAACTCAAAAGGTGAGTTCAACGTCCCTTACGGACGATATACTAATTTAAACACATCATTGGTTACAAAGGCTCACAGCCAATTACTCTCCAATGCGGAAATTTACAACTGTGATTACAAAAATATTTTTGAAATGGCAAATGAAGATGATTTTATGTTTTTAGACCCACCTTATGATTGTACTTTTTCTGATTATGGAAATGCTGAACATAAAGACGGCTTTAATGAAAAAAATCACACCGAATTAGCTGACGCATACAAACGACTAAAATGCAAAGCATTAATGGTTATTGGTAGAACTCCTCTAACCGAAAAACTTTATAGAAATATGATTGTAGATGAATATGGAAAAACGTATGCTGTCAATATCAGAAACCGATTTAAGTCGGAAGCTAATCATATTGTAATTTGTAATTACTGAAATGTAGTAAAAAAACAGTTAGAAAAATTAGAACTTAATAATGTATTGGTATTTTAAAACATCATGGCAAGAATAGACAGTAAAGTAATTTTCGTAACAACTTCTCCAAGAACACCAAGCAAAATGATTCCTGAAATAGAATTATTGGACACTCATTTTTCTGGTCAAAAATGGAATACAGAAACACAACTGAAGTTTATGGAATTGTTGAAAGAGGAAAATTTTTTCAACGGAAAAGGAGCAAATGATCCTGCGTTTAGCGCAAGGGACAGAATAAATCGAGCCCCCAAAGCACTTGGGTTTGTTGCCCTTTCGCCAGTTATCAGTTTGACGCCAGCAGGTTTAGAATTAATAAACACAAAGCGAAAAGATGAGATATTTTTGCGACAGCTTTTAAAATTTCAAGTTCCTTCACCCTATCATAAGCCATCTAAAAATTCAGCTTGTTTTTGGGTAAAACCTTATCTTGAATTATTTCGTTTAATCCGACATTTTGGAGCTCTAAAATTTGACGAATTAATGATTTTTGGCTTGCAATTAGTGGATTATCGTGAATTCGATAACATTGTTTTTAAAATCAACGATTTCAGAACTAGTAAAGCTCAAAATCAGGGAAATTATAAAAAATTCCGTACTAAATATTTCGAAAGAGAATTGAGAGAAATTTATGCAGACGACATTATTAGAGGAAATACAAAAACAAGAGAAACAAATGATGCTTCGATTGCAAAATTTCTAGACACCAAAGCAAGTAATATGCGTGATTATACAGACGCTTGTTTCCGTTATTTACGAGCATCAGGACTAGTAAACATTTCGTATATTGGTAAGTCTATTTCAATCGTACCCGAAAAAATTTTGGATGTAGATTATTTTTTGAAACATACTGATCGAGAACCACAATATATTGACAATGAAGAACAATATGTTAATTATCTTGGAAGCATAGAAAGCCCAAGGCTTTTAACAGACAATAAAGAATTACTTGAACAAAAAATCAGTTCTGAATTTTCAGATATTACCATATCTAAAACAGCAACGTTACAAGAACTCAAAGATATTTTTGCAGACGAATTAGAAAAACGTAAAGAACAAATTATAACAGACCAAGTTACAGCCATTAAAGACTATCGTTTGTTTGACGATATCAATTCTACATTTGATCAAATACTTGATAATTCGCTTTACGATTCTCCTTTAATGTTAGAATGGAATACTTGGAGAGCAATGACAATGTTAGATGGTGGTAATATTAAAGCCAATCTGAAATTTGATGACTTTGGTAATCCAATGTCTACCGCACAAGGAAACATGGCGGATATTGTTTGCGACTATGGATCCTTTCGACTAACTGTAGAAGTTACAATGCAAAGTGGACAACGACAATATGAAACAGAAGGCGAACCAGTAACAAGACATCTAGCTAAAATAAAAAAAGAAACCCAAAAACCAGCATACTCTTTATTTATTGCACCAAAGATTAACGAGGCTTGTATTGCTCACTTTTACGCTTTGCACAAAATGAATATCAGCTACTATGGAGGAACTTCTACAATTGTGCCACTCCCATTGAAAGTGTTTTTAAAAATGGTTGAAGACTCTCACAAAGCAAGTTATATTCCCGAACCAAAGCATGTTCAACGATTTTTTGAACATTCAATAAAATTAGCAAACTCAACAAATAACGAAAAAGAATGGTATGAAAAAATCACTCAAAAAGCATTGAACTGGCTCAATCTATAAAAAACCAATATATAAATTATATTATAATCTGTACCATCTCAAATCTCATTTGATAGTTATCATTTGTCAATAAGAAATAGAGAAAACATCGTACTATTGTGTTTGGTGTTGTATATAATATTCGTATTTCTTTATTCATTTATGGGAAATAAAAATATCTCTCCCATTAAAATAACATCAGCTAAAATCTAAAATCCATATAGTTAAAATATAAAAATTTAGTTTATTCCTATTTATTTTTGATCGTCCACGCCAATGAATGGATGTCAATTGGTCTATATAAATTAGAAATCACCATTAATTTCCTTTATATTAATAGTTATTTGTTATCAAAACGAGTGGCTACCATGAATTTAGTATATAAAAAAATATCAATAATTTGCAGTTTAATCGTTTGTCTATTTTTAAAAGGTTAAAAAGAAGAGTGGGAACAAAAAGTTATGACCAGTGATTGGTATAAAGCACATCCAACCGAAACCGATACTAAAAAGGGGTTATACGTGCCATCGTTAAACTCATTTAGTTAAATGTAATTTAGTTATACATTTTCATATAATTAAAACACTTGATTGTCACTGAATCACAATGAATATTACAGATATAATAAAGCTTGAAAATACTGTATTTTCAAGCTTTAATGATTTTCACTAAACTTCAATGAAGATAATTTGGTGGAGCTGGCGGGAGTTGAACCCGCGTCCGAAATTTCTACATCCTTGGTACTACATGCGTAGTTTGTCTTTAGATTTCGCCTACCTGCTGCGGACAAACACGCTACCGATAGACTAGCTTGATTAAGTTTAATGCTTCCGCCCCAAGCAAGGCTTCCACACGATCTCGTTTGGGTTTGACTCCTCTTGATCCCCGTCCTACGAGCGGAGGCTAGGGAGAGAAGGCTCTATGCAGGTTATTAAGCTGCTAGTGCGTAGTTTTCGTCGTTTGCGACTATTTTTTTGCGGTTTATTTACGAGGCCTACCGCACCTCGGCATGCACCTTGGGTTTCGCAAATCCCGTCGAATCCAGAATCAGCCCCAATTGTGATAAGTAACTTAGTACAATATCGGGGCATTATAGGTGAAATCAAGCATGAATACAAGTTAGCTTGGTTTGGGGTTGGCAATCAAATGTTTGTTTTATGATAGTTTTGCGCTTATTAGAAACATTAAATAGTTTCATTTGTAAATGTGACTTTATTAATAGCGTTAAAGCGGATGAGTTACAAAGCTGACATGATTAATTAGTGGATATTGAAAAAGTAAAAAATTTTACTTTTTTGAAAAAAATTTAATTAAATAAATAATAATAAATCAAGTAATTAAAAATTAATTTAATAAAATCTCAAAAATATCTGAAATTAAATTGAACTTTTTGGGTTTTTGCTTGTCTATATTAACAGATTACGTTTTTTCATTTTTTGCCCTCCACTCGAATTTCGGGTGGATTTTTTTTATCTGTCATTTTCCTTCTTTATATTTGCCTATCATTATAACGACTTTAATTTGTTTGCACACAAAAGAGCATAGCGTTAGTATAAATGCCTATTATTAAATAGCATTATTTTTAGCAAAATCAAGTAAGCACTAGACATAATTTTTGTATTATTCTTAATATATTTATCAATGCCTTTAAAAGGTGAGTAAAAATTTACTCATAGAGGGCTATATTGCTGTAAGTTTCGAGGTCTTTATGTTATTAACAAAAAGAACACAGGGGCATTTAATTGCATTAATGACAGTGTTTTTTTGGGGAACGACGTTTATTTCCACCAAAACATTATTAATTGAGTTTAAACCGATAGAAATTTTATTTTTTCGTTTTTTACTAGGTTATATAACGCTTTGGATTTTATCTCCTCGCTTATTTGTTTGGCAAGGACTAAAACAAGAATTCATTTTTCTTTGTGCTGGATTATGTGGTATTACCTGCTATTTTTTGTGTGAAAATATTGCATTAACCTATACTACTGCTTCAAATGTAGGAATTATCACAACGTTAGCCCCTATATTTACCGCGCTATTAGCTATGTTTTTTCTCAAGGCTGAAACACCACCTAAGCGTTTTTACGTCGGTTGTTTATTTGCCTCGATTGGCGTTGGATTAATCTGCTTTAATGGTAAATATGTGCTTGCTATGAATCCGTTTGGTGATCTGCTTGCCATGCTTGCTTGTTTGTTTTGGGGATGTTATTCGATCTTAACTAAAAAAAGCAGTAATCGAGGGTATAACACCATTTTATTAACCCGACGATTCTTTTTTTATGGTTTATTGCTCATGCTTCCTGCACTTTATTTATTCGATTTTAAACTGAATTTAGACCGATTTAGCAATAAAACCAATCTATTTAATATCCTGTTTTTAGGCGTTGGGGCATCTGCAATTTGTTTTGCATCTTGGAATTATGCGGTGAAATTAGTGGGGGCTGTAAAAATTAGCATTTATCTCTATCTGGTTCCTGTGTTAACGATTATTGGTGCGGTGATCATATTGGATGAACCGTTTACTTGGCTTGCTGCGTTTGGCACATTATTTACGCTCTGTGGTGTGTTATTATCCGAGCGAAAAGTTAAGTTGAAAAGATAGGTTGATTTATATCAATCTATCAAATTAAAAAAGTTGAGGAAAAACCGCCTCTTTTTTGTTAACTAAAATTTTAGGTCATCTTAGTTTATTCGCTTATCAATGGCATCAAGCATAATTTGACCTAAATGTTAATATTGTTTCAAAATAATGTCCCCACATGAAGGAAGTGATAAACCGAATGATTCAGGAATCAAAGAAAATGTTAGATCAACAAAAAATTATCAATAATGTTCAAACTTTTGTTAAACAAAAACTTGCTGACGATTTTTCTGGACATGATATGGCGCATATTGAAAGAGTGGTTAAATTGGCAAAACAAATTTTAAAACATGAGCCAACAGCCAATCACTTTATCGTTATTTTAAGTGCCTATCTTCATGATGTTATCGATGAAAAAGTCGTAACTGATGTGAATCATGCCATTAGTGAGTTAAACGATTTTTTAATTCAACAAACTATCAGTCAAAGCGAAATTAAACACATTTTTGACATTATTGAAAATATGTCATATCGAAAAAATCTGGCTCAAAAAAAGGAATTGTCGTTAGAAGGGCAAATTGTGCAAGATGCAGATCGATTGGATGCCATTGGTGCTATTGGTATCGCTCGGACTTTTTATTACGGAGGGAACAAGCACAATATTATGTATGATCCTACTATATTACCCAGAACATCATTAAATGAAGAAAACTATAAACAACCTAATACAGTGATAAACCATTTTTATGAAAAACTCTTTTTACTCAAAGATAGGATGAATACACAAGTTGCTAAAAAAATCGCATTAAAACGTCACGCGATATTGGTTGAGTTTGTGAAGCAATTCGAAAAAGAGTGGGGTGGTGATGATGAAGAGATAATACCCTAAATTAATTGATAATATGGATATGATCGATATAATTGATCAATAATCTGAATGAAATAGAAGAGGTTATCATGACGATTTCGATCTACAGTAAAATTATGCTTAGTCATCATGTTGCAATGCAGCAACTCGGTTTTGGCACTTATTAATTAACTGATTTTGAACTCACCTTAGATGAAATAAAAGCCATTAATGGACTTAACCAACATTTACGCGTAGGGCCAAATCAAGATAACGTTTATCAAAAAAATAATTTTAGATGGTAAAAAGATAAGATCTCTCTTATCGAGAGATCATGAATCAGTAAGGGATAGGTGCTCCAACCAAAGATAGAACAATAGGTAGGGTAATTAAACTGATTAAAGTACTGAAAAAAGTGGCACTTGATACAAGTTCAGGGTGCGTGTCAAATTGTACCGACATTAATGTCGTGTTTGCTGCACTTGGCATTGCCGCTAGTACGATTAGCACTTGCTTATATACCGGTGCAATAGGCATGAAGTAGACCATGGCACAAGCAACAATTGGCGATAGAATCATCCGTGTGAGGAGTGCAAACGACAATTTAGGATAATCCAGTTGGGTGATTTTTATTTTCGCTAATTGCATACCTAATATAATCATAATAACCACGATGGATGCGTCACCAATCATCCCAATGGACGTCATAATCGATTTGGACAAGGGAATGTTACAAAGCTGAAAAAGGATACCTAAAAACGCCCCATACGCCACAGGCATTCGAATAACTTTATTAATGACATCTTTTTGTGTAACGATATCATCTCGTGCACTTCCTTTTGCCGCATAATAGATACCAACAGTACTCATGACAAATTGTTGTAGCACCATCATAATTACGCCCAGATCAAAACCTACTGTGCCAAAAAAGACAAGTAGTACGGGCGTACCATAATTACCATTATTCATAAAACAAGCGCTTAAAATCATTGCACAGCGTTCTTTGCTGGAATATTTCATCACAACAGACCAAATCGAAATAATAATGACTAGAGCAAAACAGAGACCAAAAATATAGCAAATATAGAATAAATATTCTGTTGTTAAGATATGTGTATAAAATGTTTTAAATGCCAAAAAGGGTGAAAGCACATACAGGGACATTTTGGACAGGTTTGCCACATCGAAATGTAGTTTTTTCTGCGCAATAAATCCCACCACGAAAATACAAAAAATAGGAAACAAAATAGTAAAAAATTGCATAGTTGTTATCTTTAATTTATGTGATTAATTCATTGCGTCAAGCGCAACAATGATGGATTGTTTTAGTTTATGACAAGTATCATCATCAAGGGCATGGTTATGTTTGTCGGTCAAAATAAACAGATCCTCGATATGTTCGCCGATTGTGGCAATTTTGGCACTCCTTAAAGATATCTCTAAGTTAGCAAAAACTTCACCAACACAAGCTAAAAGTCCTGGTCTGTCTAAAGCAATCAATTCCATATAGGTTTGACTTTCGTTAAAGGATGATAAAAAGTTAATTTGTGTCGGCACTGAAAAAGAACGTAATCGTTGTTTAGGTGGTTTTACCGTAACACCTTTATAAATCGGTTGCTGTAATGTTTTTTCAAGCGAATTTATTATACCTTCATGGCGATCAGATTGAACGGTATTGCCGTTAGGTTCGAGTACGATAAAGGTATCAAGCGCAAATCCTTGTTTATTGGTAATGATAAGTGCTTCAAGGATGTTTAAATTGTGCATACTCAAGTTGTTGCAGGCGGTCGCAAACAAATAAGGTCTATCTGGCGAGTAAATAACGATTTCTGTGCCACCATGATACGGTGTGGGATTGATCATAACTAGCGTTTGCATTAAGTCGTGGTTTAACAAATTTTGGGCATGCCAAACAATTTGTTCAGTGCTGTATCGTAAAAAGTAATCAACACGAAAGTTTAGCCAGAAGTTTTTGATGTGTTGCTCATTATAATTTTGAGCAATTAAGATGGATAATGCTTCTTGCTTGTGTTGACGAGCAATACTCCGTTGTTCTGGGATTTGGTGAATGCCAATGTCAAATAAGTGTTCGGCATTAAAATACAGTTGACGTATTAAGCTTTGTTTCCAACTGTTCCAAAGTGTTTCGTTCGTTGCACATACATCAGCAACAGTTAAACAAAGTAAATATTGAAGACGACGGCGACTTTTAACCTGTTGAACAAATTCTTGAATCACAGCAGGATCTTGTAAATCGCGATTTTGTGCCGTGACAGACATCAGTAAATGATAGCGTACTAACCAGATTATCAGGTCGGTATCTTTTGTTTCAATCTCATGTAATTGACAAAATTTTTCAACTAATTTAGCACCAATTTCAGAATGATCACCATGACGACCTTTACCAATATCATGAAATAAACCCGTGATAATTAACAGTTCAGGTCTGGATAACTTAGCAAAAACGCTTGAGCTATTAGGATGCTTTTGTTTTCCTTGTTCTGATTTTAAGCTATCAAGCTCTATTAATAATCGTATCGTATGTTCATCAACCGTATAGGTATGAAATAGATCAAATTGCATCATGCCAGCGATATGTTTCCAACCGGGTATATAGACCGCTAAAATACCATAACGATGCATGGGTAAAATCGCTTTTGCAATGGCGTCCGGATGCTTAATTATTTGCATAAATAGTGTTCTGGCTTTAGGGTGTTCACATAATAATGTGGTGAGTTTTCGCCTTGCAGAGCGTAACTGTCGAATGGTATTAGAATAGAGACCGATGATTTGAGGATTGAGCAAAATGGTGTAAAACAGCTGTAATATCATTGTCGGATCTTTTTTAAAGATATTGTCATCTTTTACATCAATTAATTTCTCTCGGATTTGAAAATGTTCATCGATAGCATAGGGTTTATTGGTTGGATTAACTTCAAGAATAGACTCATCAAATAATTGCAGTAACATCTGATTGAGTTCAGTAACGTTGTGTGCAATTCGATAGTAATCATGCATCATTTGTTCGACGGGTGCATTTCCTTGACCTTGATAGCCTAAAAGCTTAGCGATACTTAATTGACGATCAAAAAGCAATCGGTTGTCATAGCGAGTAATGACACTGTGGAGGGCAAAACGAATACGCCATAAAAATTTACGACAAGTCCTAAATTCGTCTACCTCTTCTAAAGTAAGGTAATGAAAATCAGCAGTTTTTTGTGAAAATTCACCACCAAAGTGACGAATCGCAATCCATTGAATGATCTGCATATCCCGTAGACCACCCGGACTATTTTTTAAATCAGGTTCAAGATTATAAGTTGTACTGTGATATTGCTGATGTCGGGCTTGCTGTTCGGCAATTTTAGCACGATAAAAAGCAGGAGAAGGCCAAATTTTATCACTAAAAATGTGTTGTCGAAGCGTTTGTAATAATGGATTATTACCCGCAATCAATCTTGATTCAATTAGATTGGTCATGATAGTAATATCGTTTTTAGCTTCTTGCAAACACGTTTTTAATGTTCTGACACTATGACCGATATCCAAATGAAGATCCCAAAGCAACCGTACTAACTCGCCGATTTTTTTTTCGATGTCATGATTAAGCGGGTGATCACTTAATATTAAAATATCAATATCTGACAAAGGGTGTAGCTCTGCTCGCCCATATCCCCCGACAGCGATTAATGCAATACGATTATTTTTTAAAGGTGATGATGTTTGATCGGGAATTTGATAATAGCACCATAATCGTGCAAGTAATTTATCGATAAATTGACTGCGTAAATGCACTAATTCATCAATGTCTGCATTTTGTTTAAATTGCATCATCGACCATTGTTGAAATTGGTCAAGGTGTTGTTTGAGAAAGTTAATATTTATCTCAGCATCACTAAAATCAAGTGGTGAAATAGGATAAATTAAATGCACTTGCGTCATGGGAATTAAATTAAGACCATTCAATAATCATATCGTCACCTGATTTTCACAGACTGTCAAGCAACAGTTTAGTTTGTTGCTTGAACATTTGTTTTAATTTTTTACACGATCACAATTTATTTCTACATTCATTTTTCGATTTGCGTTTGGAGCATTATCGATAAGAATTTCAGTTATTTCCGTTGTTTTGAATTTGTCTGGTGATAAATAGTTCATGGTCTTTTGCGTTTTTGATGTAACACCATTATTGGATTTAATATCCATTGAATCATTATAATAAGCTTTTAAGTTATATGGATAAGATGTATCTGTACCAAAATTGAAAAATAAGGTATTGTCCTTCATAAAATACTTAATCATCCCTTTATCTTGTTTGAGTGGCGCATAGTCAGAAAATTTCCCATTTTCCCATTTTGCCTCTTGCCCTGAAAATGTGCAATCCCACTCACCAATAAGCATTTCTTCAGTTACTTTTTTTTCACCACAACCAACCAAAACTAAACCGACAAGACTACTCAATAAAAGTTTTTTCATATTAAAACCTATAATTAATGTAAGTAAAAATGAAGTAAGTTTTTTCAAGATCGATGAATAGTACTGTTTTAAATGTTAGTGCAACTACAATATAACACAGTTTTATTCAATTATGCTTTAAATATTGATAGTAATTAACACGAAAACATTTACTGTTATCTATTATGATTGATACCCCAAAAAATAACATCATTTCGTCAAGCTAAATAGCAATTCGATAGTTTTTACCCTACATTTTAAATGTCATAAACCAAATAAAAGCATTGATAGGCTTTTATTTTAGTTAAAGCTAATTATTTGTATTGATTGAATCATTGGCATTTTCATAAACTAAAGCGGAACCCTTAGTTAATATTGCAGAGACCGAAACATCAGATAATTTTATCGTATGCTGACCTGGTTTTAAATCATACTTAGATACAGGAATCGCATTGTTATCAAGATAGATAGCATAACCAATAATTTGTTGTGCTTGATTCAAATCATTATTGACGTTAATACTGATTGATGTATTGATTTTGCGGAATGTCGAATTTTGGTGATTACTGATCTTTTGTTCTAATTTTTTTGACATTTCAACAACCATACCGCCTGTCTCGTTATTGCGTATTTGGATATCGCCATTACCCGCTTTTCCACCTACCATAATCGGTATTTCAAATACGGCTTTAGAATCCATTTTTTCTCGATAACATTCAATATATTTTGCATCCGCAAAAATTTTTTGAATTTCATTTTTTGCTTTTATTAACGTGGATGATTCTTGTCGTGAATCTTTAAAGTCAGTACATGATGAAACTTCAATCAATATTTTTGACTGTACGATTTTTGCCGTTTCACTTTGCACATCGCTAAGATTTACAGTCGGTGCTAATTCAACCTTACAACCTGATAGTAACGTAATAGCAATTAAACTTACTATGAATTTATTCATTTTACTTCTTACTTCCTTTTGATTTATTTAACTAATATTGGTTAAATAATACAATTAAAAAGATTATTAATCAAACATTAAGAAATGTAATATAAATTAAAAAAAGAATTCGGATTGTAATTGCTTGGATTTGGTTAACCGCTAAAGATAAGACTTGCACAGGCTTTAGTCGTCAACCTGCGCAAGTCAGAATAGGAAGTTTTAATGACAGCGTAAACTATAAAGTAAAATCACTCAAATCATCTTCATTGATTTCAGAATCAATTTGACCGACTAGATAAGAGCTCATTTCGGCTTCTTGTGGCGCAACTTGCACATTATCGGATACTAACCAATTATTGATCCATGGAATCGGGTTAGATTTTACTTCGTAAGGCAATTTCAATCCGACCGCTTGCATACGAATATTGGTGATGTATTCAACATATTGACATAAAATATCTTTATTTAAGCCAATCATTGAACCGCCTTCAAATAAGTATGCCGCCCACTCTTTTTCTTGATTTGCTGCTTGTAAAAACAGATCATAGCAGTCTTGTTCACACTCTTTTGCGATTTCGGCCATTTCAGGATCATCTTCACCACTACGAAGCGTATTAATCATAAATTGAGTTCCCGTTAAGTGTAGGGCTTCATCACGGGCAATAAGTTTGATGATTTTTGCATTTCCTTCCATTAGTTCACGTTCAGCGAAAGCAAATGAACAAGCAAAACTGACATAAAAACGAATGGCTTCAAGCGCATTAACACTCATTAAGCAAAGGTACAGTTTCTTTTTCAACTCACGTAAGCTTATAGTAATGGTTTTATTGTTAACCGTGTGATTCCCTTCACCCAATAAGTTGTAATAACTCGCATAGCTAATTAGATCATCATAATAACCCGCAATGTCACCCGCACGTTTTTGGATCTCTTTATTTGTCACAATATCATCAAATACCACTGAGGGATCATTGACAATGTTACGTATGATGTGTGTGTAAGAACGAGAGTGAATCGTCTCAGAAAACGACCACGTTTCTACCCAAGTTTCAAGTTCAGGAATTGAAATTAAAGGGAGTAAAGCAACGTTTGGGCTACGACCTTGAATCGAATCAAGTAACGTTTGGTATTTTAAATTACTAATGAAAATATGTTTTTCATGTTCGGGTAGTGCTGCATAGTCAATGCGGTCTTGAGATATATCGACTTCTTCCGGACGCCAAAAAAACGAAAGTTGTTTTTCGATTAATTTTTCAAACATCTCATACTTTTGTTGGTCATAACGCGCCACATTAACTGGTTGACCAAGAAACATGGGTTCTTTAAGCTGATCGTTATGTACATGCGAAAAGGTACTGTAATTCATATTCATAGTCGTACTCCTAACTGATTTTAGTTGCTTTTACCACTACCTATCGACAGCGGAAAAAGGGCAATTATTGGGGATTAAAATCCCCATTGAACATTTTTGAAGTAATGCGTTATTTTTTTATAAAAGCGATTAAATTTTACAGGCCCCGCCTTCACAGCCGTCATCACTTTCAGTTAGTGCAATATCCCCTTGAATATCTTCCGCCCCATCACGTGTGTTATGGTAGTAGAGTGTTTTGACACCAAATTTATATGCGGTTAATAAATCAGCAAGTAGCTGTTTCATCGGTACTTTGTCATTCGGGAATTTTGTCGGATCATAATTGGTGTTAGCCGAAATTGATTGATCGATAAATTTCTGCATAATACCAACTAATTGTAAATAGCCCGTATTATTAGGAATTTGCCACAGTAGTTCATAGAAGTTTTTTAAATCTTTATAGTCAGGTACTACTTGCTTTAAGATGCCATCTTTTGAGGCTTTAACGCTAACATATCCTCGAGGTGGCTCGATACCATTGGTCGCATTAGATATTTGCGAAGATGTTTCAGAAGGCATTAACGCCGATAAGGTTGAATTACGTAGACCATGAGTTTTAATTGATTCACGCAGTGATTCCCAATCATAATGTAATGGCTCTTTAGTAATGGTATCAAGATCCTTTTTATAGGTATCTATCGGTAATATACCTTGTGAATAGGTTGTTTCGTTAAATAAGTTACATGCACCTTTTTCTTTCGCTAAGTTATTTGAGGCTTTTAAAAGATAATATTGCATCGCTTCAAACGTGCGGTGAGTTAAATTATTAGCGCTACCGTCTGAATATTTTACCCCATGTTTTGCTAAATAATAGGCATAGTTAATGACGCCAATACCTAATGTACGGCGATTAATGGATGAATTGCGAGCAGCAGGAACTGGGTAATCTTGATAATCAAGCAGTGAATCAAGGGCACGAACCGTTAAATCGGCAAGCTCTTCAAAATCATCTAACGATTGAATTTCACCTAAATTAAAGGCGGACAGTGTACATAGTGCTATTTCACCCTTTTCATCGTTGACATTATTCAGCGGTTTAGTTGGTAACGCAATTTCCATACATAAATTGGATTGATGTACAGGCGCAAGCTGAGCATTGAATGGACTGTGAGTATTACAGTGGTCAACATTTTGAATATAAATACGTCCAGTTGATGCACGTTCTTGCATTAACAGGGCAAAAAGTTCTACCGCTTTTACTACACGTTTTCGAATGTTCACATCTTGTTCATATTGATGATACAGCGCATCGAATTTTGCTTGATCGGCAAAAAACGCCTCGTAAAGACCCGGAACATCTGACGGGCTGAAAAGGGTAATGTTTTCGTTTTGGATTAAGCGTTGATACATTAATTTATTAATCTGAACACCATAATCCAAATGTCGAACACGGTTTTCTTCAACTCCACGGTTGTTACGTAAAACTAATAGACTTTCAACTTCTAAATGCCAAAGTGGATAAAATACCGTTGCAGCACCACCACGAACACCGCCTTGTGAACAGGATTTTACTGCTGTTTGAAAATATTTATAGAATGGGATACAACCAGTGTGGAAAGCTTCACCACCACGAATTGAACTACCAAGCGCTCGAATTTTGCCTGCATTAACCCCAATACCTGCGCGTTGTGACACATATTTGACAATCGCACTTGCCGTCGCATTAATGGAATCTAAGCTGTCATCACATTCGATAAGTACACATGAGCTGAATTGGCGTGTTGGGGTGCGAACACCGGCCATAATTGGCGTTGGCAATGAAATTTTAAAAGTTGAGACTGCATCATAAAAGCGTTTGATATAGCTAAGACGTGTATCTTTAGGGTAATTAGCAAAAAGACAAGCTGCGACTAAAATGTATAAAAACTGCGCACTTTCATAAATCTCGCCTGTTACCCGATTTTGAACTAAGTATTTTCCTTCAAGCTGTTTTACTGCCGCGTACGAAAAAGACATATCACGCCAATGGTCGATGATTTTATCCATTTGTTCAAACTCTTCTTGCGTATAATCTTCAAGTAAGTGTTTATCATAACGGTCACTTGCCACTAGTTTTTTTACATGTTCATAAAGTGGTGGAGGAGTAAATTGGTTATAGGCTTTTTTACGTAAATGAAAAATGGCTAAACGTGCAGCCAAATATTGATAATCTGGTGAATCTTGCGATATAAGATCGGCGGCAGCCCGAATAATTGTTTCATGAATATCAGATGTTCGGATCCCATCATAAAATTGAATATGTGAACGTAATTCAACTTGAGATACCGAAACATTTTCTAATCCTTCTGCTGCCCATGTAATTACCTTGTGAATTTTATCAAGATTGATAGGTTCTTTCTTACCATCTCGCTTGGTCACAAATATTGATTTATTCATTTTCCATCCAGTTTTATCCCGTTTTTTGTGGAGCCTATCATAATTGATATTTGTCAAAATATACAATATATAGTGCCTATTAATCATTTTATTACTATATATAGTGTATTTATTAGTCAGTTAACATTTTTTTATTTTGTTAACTATCGGTTAGTAAACGTTTTTTTCTGTAATAAAATAAAATGGTTTAGAAAGGTTTTACTTATGGATCATTTTTGATTTTTATAACGTTGAATTGCACTTGCTTTATTTTGTGCTTCTAACCATGCAAGTTTATCGGCATAATTTTTTTCTGCACCACGATCAGTTGGTTGATAATATTTACTATCAGCCAGTTCAGGCGGAAAATAATTTTCACCTGCTGCAAAGGCATTTGGTTCATCATGTGCATAACGGTATTGTGCTCCATAGCCCAAATTTTTCATTAAACTGGTTGGCGCATTACGTAAATGTTCAGGCACATCATAGTCTGGCTTAGACTGCGCATCACTCATAGCTTGTTTGAAGGCAAGATAGACCGCGTTACTTTTCGGTGCACAAGCCAAATAAACTATAGCTTGCGCAATGGCGCGTTCTCCTTCTGCTGGGCCAACACGTGTAAAACAATCCCACGCAGCCAATGCAACTTGCATTGCTCTTGGATCGGCATTACCGACGTCTTCAGAGGCAATGGCCAGTAATCGACGAGCAACATAGAGGGGATCGCCTCCAGCAGTAATGATTCTTGCATACCAGTATAGTGCAGCGTCGGGCGCAGAACCACGAATTGATTTATGGACGGCTGAAATCAAATCATAATATCGGTCACCTTGATTATCGAATCTGGCACTACGCTCACCCATGACTTCTTTAAGTAACTCGGGAGTTAGTTCATTGCCATCCGACATATCCACTAATAATTCAAGTGTATTCAGTGCACGTCTGGCATCCCCGCCAACAAATTCAGCAATCTGTTTTTTTGTTTCTGGTGGTAATACGACATGTTTATTGCCATAACCTCGAACAGGATCATCAATGGCTTGTTGTAAAATATTTTCGATATCGGTATTCGTTAATGATTTGAGTAAATAAACCCTTGCTCGTGATAACAGCGCAGAATTAAGTTCGAATGATGGATTTTCAGTTGTCGCCCCAATAAAAGTAACCGTACCATTTTCAACATAAGGCAAAAATGCATCTTGTTGGCTTTTATTAAAACGATGAACTTCATCAACAAATAATATCGTGCGGATACCAGCTTGCTGATTGATTTTTGCACGCTCAATAGCTTCGCGAATATCTTTGATTCCGGATGTGACTGCCGAAATTCTTTCGACTTTAGCATGAGCATGATGCGCTATAATTTCAGCTAATGTGGTTTTTCCGGTTCCCGGAGGCCCCCATAAGATCATTGAATGAAGGTTTCCGGCTTCAATGGCTTTAGGTAATGGTTTACCTGCTCCTAGTAGCTGAGTTTGTCCGATGTATTCTGATAAATTACGTGGACGCATTTTTGCCGCTAAAGGCTGAAATTCATCGGTCGTAAAATCAAATGACATGCTAGGCATAACAGGTGGTATCCAAGTTTGAAAAATTCATTATATTATATACTTGTTAATTGATAAGTGAAAAAGAAAAGAAAATAACTTTTCGAACTTAACGAAAAACGGTAATATTTTGACCTAATCAGATTTAAGAACAATATTTAACGCTTTGTTATAGATAAAAAAAGTAAGGATTCGTTATGAAACAATTTTTAGTATTAATGGGATTATTGGTTAGCGTATCCGCATGGGCAGGTGATAAAGAGGTCTTACAACAGCGTTTAGACAAAGTTGACGGATTTTATGCACGTTTTTCACAAGATGTAAAAACAGCAGATAACCAGCAAGTTCAGGAAGGGAAGGGGGATCTTTGGGTAACAAGACCTTACTATTTTAATTGGAAAATGACAGAGCCAGAGGAAACTACTATTATTTCGGATGGAAGTAATATGTGGGTCTATACGCCAACAGTCGAACAAGTAACAGTGATGGATTTAAAAAAAGCCGTGGATAATCGTTTGATGCTGTTAATTACCGATAGCCATAATCCTATTTGGAACCACTATCAAGTTACACGTAAACAAGATTCATTCACTTTAAAGCCGACAGACAGTTCAAGTCAGAATTTTATCATTTCAGTGTTACCAAGCGGAATGATTTCCAATTTTACGATTATTGAGGAAGATGGACAACGCAGTTTTTATGATCTATCGCACCAAAAACTTGGCAAAGTAGAACTCAGTAAGTTTCATTTTGAACCACCTTTAGGCATTCAAATTGATGATCAACGATAAGCGATCAATGCGTTTAGAGTAATAAAAGTCATTATCGATTATCATGTTTAGCCTTAAACACAAGATAGCGTCAATTAATTTTGCTAAATTTATTTATAATTAGTTGATAGCTACGAGTGAGTTAAAGCTTGATGATTTGATTAGTTTAGTCTAATTCATTGGTATTGATACTAATGACGGGATTATCAGAAAATAAATAGTGATCGCGTCTTGTTTCAAAATCTTTATTTGCAGCATCAAAAAGTGCTTTTTTAGTGTTTTCTAAATGCTGCCACATCGCTAATTTTGCTGCTTTGGGATCGCGATTAATTAAAGCTTCCAGAATCTGGTTATGTTCATCTACCCAATTATTAATGGTTTGTTCTGGCATATTTTCATGAAGTTTTTTCCATAAAGGATTTAACGTGCGCTGTTGCCAAGTCTCTTCAACAATGATAGTTAAAGCACTGTTACGAGTAATCATGGCAATCTGAGTATGGAATTTAATATCCCAATAGGGGTCGAGATGATGATCTTCTTTTTGAGCGTTATGTTGAATTTCTAATAATTTAACAATATCTCCCTTGGTAATTTGTGTAGCAGCAAATTCAGCAATATTACTTTCAATAAGTTGACGTGCTTGCAATAGTTCAAAAGGTCCACTTTTTACAAAATTTAATCCTCCTGAAGTTGATGAAAGGTTTTTAAGCGAGCTATTGCCAATAACGTGGATACCTGATCCCTTACGTGCTTCGACAAAACCTTCAACTTCTAACATGATTATTGCTTCTCTTACGACAGAACGACTAACTTTTAACTCTTCGCACACCAGCCTTTCTGAAGGTAATTTGCTTCCTATTGGGTAAATACCGCTAATAATCCGATTCTTTAATTCTGATGCGATGATTTGATAAAGCCTGTGATATTCATTTTGTTTTTCGGTCATAATTTATTTTTTAAAATACCTAAGTCGTTTAAATATAACCTTAAAATAACATCTAATTGATTAGAGTTAAATAATGTAACTCTAATTTTTTTTATACTATTTTTATCAATTCTTACATAACTGACAAGTCGATAAACCATCTTAAATTGTTGTTATATTTTAGCCATATCATGTGTGTCAACTTTTTGGATTGTCATATATGTTTGAGTTAAATTTGATGTCTTTTTCACTAAATTGATATATCTAATATAGGTTAACTATCTTGCAGTTATAAGTTAGATTTTTTAGGGATACTTAATCATGTTACATTTTATCGTCCCACTTATGTTGCGGAATCGACATTCCTTATTTTTTGAGTATTTAAAACACAGTTAATTGCGTCTAATCAGAACATTTTTAATTATTTAATGGGTAAACCCACCTTGTTGCGGTTTATGAATTAAAAAGTTGTCTGATATCTGGTTTTAAAGTTCAACGTTCAAATTTTTAAAATTTATCAGCATAATGATTATTTTACGTTTAGATTTACCTATTGTTAACACAATTACTCGATGAATTTTGCCGTTTATAACAAGTCTTAAAAATAATTTTTGATTTGGATCACATTTATCCAATAAACCCATTAAAGCTAAATTTTTAGCTCTTTATATTCCTTATCAGTGGTTAACTCTTCATAGGATAAATTATGACAAGTGAATTTTATAATAAACCAACTTATTGGTTTGCTTCCTGTTATAGCTTTATGTATTACGCAGCAGGCAGTTTTGTTTTCTCTTTTTACTCAATTTGGCTTAGTAAAGAGATTGGTTTAACGGCGAAACAAACGGGTATCATTTATTCATTTAACTACTTTATTTCGTTAATTATCATGATTATGTATGGTATTTATCAAGATAAATTAGTCTTAAAAAAACACCTTATTTGGTTTCAAAGTATTATCATCACCTGTGCCGCTCCTGCATTAATTTATATTTATGAGCCACTGTTAAAACATAACTTTTATGTTGGTGTGATTTTTGGTAGTTTCTTTTTAGGATTTGGTTGGGTGGCAGGTATGGGACTGATTGATTCATATTGTGAAAAGATTAGTCGGGCGTTTGGATTTGAATTTGGACAATGTCGAACTTGGGGCTGTATTGCTTATGCAGTAGGCACTTTTATCGCTGGAATTTTGATAAGTATTAATCCCCATCTTAATTTTTGGGCAGCGTCGATTGTCGGTATCTGTTTTATGATTTTGAATCTCAATTTCAAACCTGACTTATCTCAATCCTCAAGTGCAGTATTTCAAAAGAAAGAAAAATTGACCTTTAATGAAATCCTTTCTGTGTTTGCGCTCAAAAAGTTTTGGATATTTGTTATTTATGTATTAGGTACTTATAGCCTTTATAACATTTATGATCAGCAATTGTTTCCTGTCTATTTCACACAACAATTTACCGATGTAAATGATGGTTATCATTTATATGGTTTATTAAATTCTTTTCAAGTGTTCCTAGAAGCAGCAGTCATGTTTTGTGTTCCTTTTGTCGTTAATCGAGTTGGCGCAAAAAATGCGCTTATCTTTGCTGCATTTATATCGGCATCGCGAATATTTTTAACTGCTCATGTTGATAGCATTGTCATTATATCCATTATTAAACTGATGCATTGTTTAGAAATTTCAACCATTTTAGTCTCAGTCTTTAAGTATATTGATAACAATTTTAACGCACGTCTTTCTGCCACTGTTTTTCTGATTGGTTATCAAGTTGCAGGTTCAGTTGGGGTTATTTTGTTCTCAACTTATGTTGGTGACATTTATGATACCGCTGGCGCAGCAACGACGTTCAATAATTTAGGTTTAGTGGTTTTAGGTTTTATGATTTTTGCCATTTTCTTCTTAAGTCGAGACCAAAAAGCGAACACTTTAAAAAAAGATTAATAAAAACACATATCTTTTAGACGGTAATAATAAAAATTTATTAAGACATATTAAGGATTAAAAAATGAATATATTCAATTCAGTGACACAATTTAACTTTGAACAAACTCGAACTATTTCACCTGAAAATATGACAGGTGAAAAGGGTAAGTCTTGTATGAAAGCGAGTGCTTTAGGCCCTAGCCGTAAAGGACAGGGATGTATCTCGATTCCGGCAGGGGAAAAAATAACTATTGCAGAAATTAGCGGGCCTGCTGAAATTAGACATATGTGGTTTACTTTAACCGATAGAACACATCGTGGTAGCTTTGTTCTCCGTGATGTGGTTATTCGTATTTACTGGGATGATGAAACAATACCGTCAGTTGAAAGTCCAATTGGTGATTTTTTCTGTAATGGATTTGGAGCAAGATGTGATATTAATTCATTACCGATTGTGGTTAATCCAACAGGGGGATTTAACTGTTATTTTAGAATGCCATTCAATAAAAAAGCCAGAATAGAAATTCACAACGAGCATGAAGCAGATTTACAACATTTCTTTTTCACTATTAATTATGCCATCATGCCAAAACCGTTTGACCAGCCTCTTTATTTTCATGCTCAATGGCGTCGTCAACGTGTAACACAGTATGCACAAGATTATGTCATATTAGATAACGTACAAGGTCATGGCTATTATGTGGGGACGTATTTAGCCTTAACCGCTTTAGAACGGTATTGGTGGGGAGAAGGCGAGTTCAAATTCTATTTGGATGATGATAGTGCGTATCCAACACAACATTCAACGGGCTCTGAAGACTATTTTGGTGGGGCATGGGCATTTCATAATCGTGACAGTCAAGGTAAGCCTAAAGCAAAATGTTTTCAAACACTGTTTATGGGCTATCCTTATCAAACTAATCGAGATGCTACACGGGATTTTTTTCAAACAGGTGATTCAAATCCGGTACATGGCTTTGGCGATGATGCACTTCCGATGCATGGTTTATATCGTTGGCATTTACCTGATCCGGTTGCTTTCCATAAAAATATTAAGTTAGCTTTTCAACAAATCGGAAATGATGATATAAGATTGTATGAACGTTGTGATGATATTGCTAGCGTTGCGTATTGGTATCAAAATCCGTCGGAAAATCATAGCCCGACTTTTCCCAATAAACAACAACGTACACCACGATAATCTGGAAGGTGAAATATGGCGAGTAATAAATTAAGAATCAATGATATTGCTCGTTTGGCTGGCGTTTCGGCAACGACCGTCAGCCATATTTTTAATAAACGGGATAAAAAATATCGAATCTCATCTCACACACGCCAAAAAGTACTCGCAATAGCGGAACAATATAAAGAGCAATCGCATATTCGTCGATACTTAGTTAAGGCGAAGAGTACAAATACAATTGGTGTCATTGTTCCTGATATGTCGAACTCGTTTTTTTCGATGTTTTTGCACCATTTAGAAGCCTCATTTCGAGAAAAAAATATACAGCTTTTAATTACTTGTAGCCACTATAATAAAGAGGTTGAAATTAATGTAGCGCAAAATTTGGTTGAACGAAAAGTTGATGCAATGATTGTGGTGACATCACTAGATAGCGATGAGTTTTACATGAGTATTAATCAACATACTCCAGTATTATTTTTTGATCGTTATATTGAGCATACCACACTTCCATTTATTACAAGTGAGGCAATTGGATCGGTAGCTGAATTAATCGAACCTTATGCAAAAACATTAAATGAGTTTTATTTTATTGGTTGTGATGCACAACTCACTTCAATTCGTGCTCGGTTACAAGGATTTAAACAAGGTTTAACCAATGCGGGCTTAACGCTGGCTTCTGACTGGATCATTTGTGATAGTTATTGCCCAAATAAAGGTTATGACTTACTTAAGCGATTGCATCAAAAATTAGGGCGTTTACCGAAAGCTATTTTTACTCCGTCTGGTAATTTATTGCAGGAAGTGCTCAGCTATTTAGTCGAGGTTAAAGTTAATCCAGACCAAATTTGCTTATGTTCGTATGATTATAATATTTATCTGGATTACTCTTATTACCCGATTGATGCCATTGCACAAGATTTTCAAACGATGGCATTGATTTGTGTAAACACTATAGATGATTTGCTTAATTTTAAAACGTTAAAGCATAACGCGATTTTTATCAAACCACACATTAAACGCCATCCATAGCTTTTATGATGAGAGACAAAAGTAATAATAAGATGATTAGCGATTAGCGTTTTTCATGATACGCGCTTTATCAACCTGCCATTGGCGTTCTTTGATATCCGTTCGTTTATCGTACTCTTTTTTACCTTTAGCCACACCAATTTTGACTTTTGCCCAAGCATTTTTCCAATATAATGAAAGCGCAACAACCGTGTAACCTTTTTGATTGATTTGACCAAATAGCGAATTTAATTCACGTTCATTCAAAAGCAATTTACGGTTACGCATGGGATCGCAGACAACATGTGTTGAAGCCACATTTAATGGTGTAATGGTTGCACCAAATAGCCATGCTTCCCCGTCTTTGAGCAGTACATAGCTATCGCTAATATTTACTTTACCTGCACGTAGGGATTTAACTTCCCAACCTTGTAGGGATAATCCCGCCTCAATTTCCTCTTCAATAAAGTACTCATGGCGTGCGCGTTTATTTAATGCAATGGTTGCCGAACCGGGTTTGTGTGATTTTTTCTTAGTCATAATGTGCGTTATTATAGAGTTACGTGTTAAGATATGCCACAAATTTTATTTTTAATTAATTAATGTTATGGCACATATATTTCACGAAGTTATTGAACCGTATTCAATTGAACAAATGTTTTCATTAGTCAATGATATTGAGCGATATCCTGAATTTGTTCCCGATTGTATCGCAACAGGAATTATTAGAAAACAGGATAATATTATTGCTGCATTTATTGAAGTTGAAAAATTTGGTTTCAAAAAATCATTTACCACATTAAATCAAATTAATGAACCTAATTCAATCGATTTAACCCTTTTAGAAGGCCCATTCAAGCACCTTTCGGGCAAATGGCAGTTTACTACACTTTCTGAAAATCAAAGTAAAATCAGTTTTAGTTTAGATTTTGAATTTCAAAATAAATTATTAGACATGACTTTTACCCCAATGTTTAAAGATGTGATGATAAATATGGTTAAAGCGTTTTCCAATCGAGCAAGGCAGATTTATTAATATGATAACGATTCAAGTTGTGTATGCGTTACCGAATAATCCGACAATGATTGATTGTCAGGTTGAAGAATCGACGAATATCTTGCAAGCAATAGTAAAATCCAATATCTTATCTATTTGTCGCATTCAATTAGATGATCATCTAATTGGTATTTATGGAAAACGTTGTTCGCTTGATGAGCTAGTGAAAGAGGGGGATCGTATTGAAATTTATCGCCCTTTAATCAACGATCCTAAAGAAATAAGACGAAGAAGAGCAGCATTGAATAAATAATGATTACTGGCAAGGGAAACACGATGCATAATCTGATAATTGAAAAGATTGAAACCTTATGCAAAAAACGCGGTATTAAATTGACAACCCAACGTCGTACAGTTTTAGATATCATGTTAACGGCAAATAAGGCTATGAGTGCATACGATCTTTTAGATTTATTAAAAGTCAGTGAACCACAAGCAAAACCACCGACTATTTATCGTGCCCTTGAATTTTTGCTAGAGCAAGGCTTTATTCATAAAGTTGAATCAAGCAATAGTTATATTGTTTGCCCACATTTTCAAGACCCCGATCATCTTTCAATTCTCTTTATTTGTGATAAATGCCGACAAATTTTTGAAAAACACTCAGCAAATATTGAACAGCAACTAAAACAACTGGCACAACAAAGTCAATTTTTGATTAAACACAGCGTATTGGAAATTCATGGAGTGTGTCAGTCGTGTCAACCTTAATTATTTTTCTTTGGCTCTTAAATATCAGCTGTGATACTGTCGGTCAAATCGCCTTTAAATATGCAGCCATTACCTCAAAACATAATCAAGGTTTAGATTATTGGCATAAGCTATTTGGTAATTTTTGGCTTTGGATTGGTTTTGGATCTTATTTTGTTGGTTTTATTTTCTGGTTAGCTTTTTTAAGCGAAGTGCCTTTGTCACAAGGTATTTTATTGGGTTCGTTTAATATGATAACGGTCATGTTAGCTGGACGAATCTTATTTAAAGAGCATCTAACGTGTTTTCGGTTGTTAGGTATATTTTTTATTACTTTAGGAGTAGTTTTAGTAGGACTCACGGAATGAAAAAATTCTATTTAATTGGTTTTATATTACTGCTTTTTTTTGATACTTTTGGTCAAACCAGTTTTAAACTGACAGCAATATCGGCTTTGCCTTTCGAATTCAGTGTTGATTGGTTATTACGTATTTTTAGCCACTGTTGGGCTTATTTAGTTATGATAGGTTATACTGGTGCGTTTGTGACCTGGATGGTATTATTAAAAAAAGCACCGGTTGGCCCTGCTTTTGCGGCCTCGCATTTACAAGTTGTTACGGTAATGTTGGTTTCGGTAATGGTGTTTAATGAAAAGATTACATTCACACGCTTTATAGGCGCAATAAGTATAATCATCGGGATTATTTTTTTAGCGTTAGCTGAACAAAGAATTAACCAAAAGTCTAAATAGTGCGTAGCTAATTTGAAAATGATGTCATTTTAACAATTAATGGCAATCACTTCTTAAATTTGTTTATCGAGATTTTTTAACATTTCGATAATAGGACGATTAGCATCAGGAAATTCATCGGCATTCAACTCTTCTTGATCTACCCATCGGCTGGGTTGTCCTTCTTTCGCAAATGGAACGCCGTCCCATTCTTCCACTAAATAAGCGTGAATGGTAATATCACGATCATCGTAGCTGTGTTTCACTATTTTTAAAAATTGAGCATCATGAATTTGGATATCAACTTCTTCAGCGATCTCGCGTTGCAAAGTTTGGTAAGGTGTTTCACCTGCTTCTATTTTTCCTCCCGGAAATTCCCAAAAACCCGCTAGATGTGAGTCTTCTCCACGTTGGGTAATAAAAATTTGACAATTTTCCGAACGTATAATTCCTACCGCTATTTCAGTATGTTTTCTCATAATTCTGTTTATCTATCCGTAAAATTAGGGAAAGTGAACACTTTCCCTTGAATTTAAACGACGATGATAATCGCTGATTAAATCATCAATAATGTTTGATGATACTAAATTTTTTGCTTATTGAACAGCACCATGACAATGTTTATACTTCTTACCTGAACCACAAGGACAGGGATCATTTCGTCCCACTTTGGCTTCAGTGCGTACTCTCGGTTGAGTTGAACTTGTATTGTTTTCGCTTTCACCTTCGATATTAGAAGCTGATTCATGACTTGCATGTTGCTTAGCTGATAGTTTTTCCATTTCAGCAATGCGTTGACGTTCTGCTTCTTCCACTTCTTCTTGTGAACGAATAACAACACGACTTAATATCCCAATAACTTCATATTTCAGTGATTCTAACATGTCTTCAAACATGTTAAAGGATTCACGTTTATATTCTTGTTTAGGATCTTTTTGCGCATAACCTCGTAGATGAATACCTTGACGTAGATAATCCATCGCAGCCAAGTGTTCTTTCCACAAGTTATCAAGCGTCTGTAACATAACTGTTTTTTCAAAATGTCTAAATGCTTCTGAACCTGCTGCTTGCTCTTTTTCTTCATAAGCTTGTTGAGCAATTTGAATAATACGTTCTCGAAGTGACTCTTCATAAAGATTTTGTTCTTCGTCTAACCATTTAGCAATTGGAAGATCCAAATCAAAGTCACGTTTTAGCGCTAATTCAAGTCCTGGCACATCCCACATATCTTCGATTGATTCCCGTGGAATATAACGATCGATGAGCGCATTAAATACATCAACACGGATTACGGTAATGGTATCTTTGATTTCTGTGTTATCCAGTATCTCATTTCGTTGACGATAAATTGCTTTACGTTGCTCATTGGCAACATCATCATACTCAAGCAATTGTTTACGAATATCAAAGTTACGACTTTCAACTTTCTTTTGAGCATTCGCAATCGCTTTATTGACCCATGGGTGTTCGATCGCTTCGCCTTCTTTCATACCCAATTTACGCATCATATTACCAACACGTTCTGATGCAAAGATTCTCATCAGCGGATCTTCAAGCGATAAATAAAAACGTGAACCGCCCGGATCTCCTTGACGACCAGCACGACCGCGTAACTGATTATCAATACGACGGGATTCATGTCTTTCTGTACCTAAAATATAAAGCCCGCCCAGTGCAATAACTTCTTCATGTTTAACTTGCCATGCTTGTTTAGCTTTTTCGATATCTTCTTGAGTTGGATTTTCAAGTTTTGCTAAATCGCTTTGCCAGTTACCGCCAAGCATAATATCGGTACCTCGACCTGCCATATTGGTGGCAATAGTGACAGCGCCTTTACTCCCTGCATTAGCAATAATTTCTGCTTCTTGGGCATGGAACTTGGCATTTAATACGTTGTGCTTAATGCCAACTTTTTTAAATGCATTAGATACCAATTCTGATTTTTCAATCGATGCAGTCCCCACTAATACCGGTTGTCCTCGTTTTACACAATCTTGTACATCAGCGACAATGGCTGCAATCTTCTCTTTTTCAGTCATATAGACTAAATCGGATTGGTCTTTACGCTGCATTGGGCGGTTAGTTGGTATAACAATGGTATCCAAACCATAAATCTGATGAAATTCGAAGGCTTCAGTATCGGCAGTACCCGTCATACCGGCTAATTTTTCATATAGACGGAAATAGTTTTGGAAAGTGATTGAAGCTAATGTCTGGTTTTCATTCTGAATTTTAACATGTTCTTTTGCTTCAACTGCTTGATGTAAGCCGTCAGACCAACGACGTCCTTCCATTGTTCGTCCTGTATGCTCATCGACAATAATAATCTCGTTATTTTTAACGATGTAGTCGACATCACGATGAAATAAATGATGGGCTCGTAGTGCTGCATTGACATGGTGCATTAACACAATATTACTTGGTGCATAAAGCGACTCATCATTTTTCATGATACCTTGTTTAATCAGTAGTTCTTCTACCTTAATTAATCCTCGTTCAGTTAGATTAACTTGACGTGATTTTTCATCAATTGAAAAGTCACCGTCTCCTTGAAACTGATCCGAGTCTTCTTTTTCTTGGCGAATAAGATGAGGGATAATTTTATCAACACTCACATATTTATCTGAGCTGTCTTCGGCTTGTCCAGAAATAATCAACGGTGTTCTTGCTTCATCAATTAAAATAGAGTCAACTTCATCGACTAAAGCATAATGTAATGGTCGTTGAACACGTGCATCTTTACTAAACACCATATTGTCACGTAAGTAGTCAAACCCATATTCGTTGTTGGTACCATAAGTGATATCAGCGTTGTAAGCTTCTCGTTTTATTGCTGGTGGCATATTAGGCAGGTTAATACCAACGGTTAAACCTAAAAATTCAAATAAAGGACGATTATTTTCAGCATCGCGTTGTGCTAAATAATCATTGACAGTGACGACATGCACACCTTTGCCGGTTAAAGCATTTAAATAAGCGGGTAATGTTGCGGTTAACGTTTTACCTTCACCAGTACGCATTTCGGCTATACAGCGCTCATTTAAAACCATACCACCAATTAACTGAACATCAAAATGACGCATACCAAAAACACGTTTACTGGCTTCACGGACAACGGCAAAAGCTTCTTCTAAAATATCATCTAATTGGGTGCCGGATGCTAATTTTTGTTTAAATTCAATTGTTTTTGCTTTAAGTTCATCATCAGTTAATGCTTCCATTGCAGGTTCTAATGCATTAATTTTTTCAACACGTTTACGCAGGCTTTTTAGCACACGTTCATTACGGCTACCAAAAACTTTAGTTAATAATTTTAATAACATAAATTTCTCTTTTTTCTTTTAATAGGAAATGTAAGGTCAACACCTTATATAAAAACATAAAAATTAAGTAATAAACTCTTTCGTTAAATAGTGTTTTTTGGGCCTGCTCTTATCGCATTATGTGAAGTTATTTGAATGGGTTTATTGGTGGATAAAATATCGTAATTAGTCGCCATAAAGACAGTATTGGTACTGAATTTATAGGGGGTGGTTAACGATTGTGACACCTTTCGGGTAGACACTTGTTGATCTTGAACGATTTCATTGTTCGCCATAATTCCGACGTGAGAAACCGTTGATTCATTGGGGATTGCCTCTTGCTGACATAAACTAAACCCAGTAGCAATTACACCTAATAATAAGTGCGATAGAGCGGTTTTGATTGTTAAGCGTTTACTGAGTATTTGCCAGAAATTAGTCATGATCATAATGGCAATATGTTAGCATTATTTGCCAAAATGAAAAACATTTATTACAGGTATTGTTATAAAGAAAATGAAGATTTGACAAAATGAAATTTATCTATCTTGTCGAACGTTAAATGACAAGATAGATAAACATAAAAAACTATTTCACCATCAATTGCCCCATCATACCCAGAGTTTCATGTTCAATGATATGACAATGATACATGCGTAATCCAGGCATATTTTGTTGAATCTTTATCGTGATTGTTTCATGGGGTCGAAGATTCACTGTATCTTTTAATGCCATGTATTGGGGTAGTGTTTTGGTACCATTAAATTCATGTGAAACGACCATAAATTGTGCGCCATGAATGTGAAAGTTATGATCCATATGAGAGTTATTATGAATAGTCCACTCTTCAACTTCGTGAATTTTGCTTTCAAGATCGATACGATTCATATCATGGCGTTTACCATTGATTAAAAATAACATTCCGCCACGCGGCTCTTTCATGTCCATCACTTCGGTATATTCCAATTTTTTGTGGGCGGTGGCTTGTCCAAGTTTTGGTAAGGTACGAAGTGTTGATGGCAAGGTGATTGAGTTTGACTGTGTTAAATCTAACTCTGCAAGTAACATATCTTGTTCAGGTGGTACATTGCCCATTTTGCCTCGATCATAACCGATAGATTGCAAATAAACCGTCCCCGTTTTTTTAGGAAGAATAACAATTTCTGCCCGTTCGGCAGGTGATAACAGTAATGGTTTATTTAGTGATACAGGTTCAGACAATAATCCACCGTCAGTCCCCACTAAAAAGACATCACAATCAGGAATAGATAAGTTCAGATATCTACCTGAACAAGCATTCCAGATTCTCACCCGTGTTGCTGAGTCAACCTTAATTTTAGGTCGATAACTCCCATTAATTAATACAAATTGACCTTCACGACCGTTCATCCAATCAACCATGGTATTATCGGCAATTTCACCTTTATCCGTTAATTTTAAATCTGAGAAGAACCAGTGTTGTTCAGGAAGAGAATTTAAAGGATCATCTTTGCTTCGAACGATGAATGTTCCAGCTAAACCTCGATAAACTTGTTCAGCTACTGTTTCATGTCCATGAGGATGATACCAAAATGTGCCTGCGTTTCCTTTGGGAACGTCAAATTCATAAACACGACTTTTTCCTGCTGGAATGGCATCTTGAGGGTTACCGTCTTGATTCGATGGAATAAGTAAACCATGCCAATGCACGGTCGTGGATTGTGGCAGATCATTTTTTACCGTGATTTTAACGTGATCACCCTCGTTAACTTCAATTTTGGGGCCAGGAATCATCCCGTTATATGCCCAAAATTCCGTCGTAATTTCAGGTGTTAAGGCAATTTTGACGGGTTTGAGGTGTAAGGTCGCTTCAAATACTCCTGGTTGATTACTTTCATTTTTTAAATTGATCAAGCTGGGTAAATTTTGGTTCTGTTTTAGTGAGGAAGTAGGCAAAAGCTTTTGTGGTTTTTGATCGTGATTCATATTCATGTTCATATTCATATGTTCGTGCATATTATCCCCCTTGTTACAATCATCAGAATTGAGTTCGCAGGTCATACCAGTCATTTTGGTATGTTCCATTTTAGCAATGGCCTTGGTTGCAACTAATCCACCTACAGCAGCCGTAAAATTCATTAAAAAATGTCGACGTTTCATAATATTCCCATAATAAATTAACTGATTTAACAATAACGCTGAAAATCGTGATGTGAGCGAACATAACGATAGATAACGTTTATTCATAACGATAGTGATTAACAACTACTATCTAATAGCGATAACTTATTAAGCAATTCGTGGTGGTCTTAATTCAGGAATAAATTCATTATCATTTGCAATGAATTTAAGTGATAAAAAATGTGTAAAATTGATTTGCCTATCGAGGTTAATGGCATAGTTTGAAACGATTGCCCCACATACAGCACAATGATTGATTAATGAACAAATTATTTTTGATGATGAAGATTTAGCGTGATGAGGATCTGAGCTTTGATCGAAAGTTAACTTGGAATACGTCGTTGAATAACAAGTCGAGTCCAAAGACTTTCCTATTTTTGATAATGGTAGTACAAAATAACCAAACAGCAACAGAACCGCTGTTAATACAACGATGCCTTTAAATTGTATATTGAGGATCCTTACTGACATATTACAATCTCACAACGCATCAAATCGCTAATAAGCAGTATTGTACTTCAAACGTCATTATATAGCACGTTTTTTAAACATTTCTTATTTTTAAACAACATAATTGATAGTTAACAAATTGAATAAATTTATTAATTAGATAAATAAGATATAGACTTTTTTTAAGTTTGGCGAGTTCATGAAATTCGGATTGCGATTGCCCCTTAAACTCATTTTCAAATTTGTCTCAAAATTCCCCTTTATTGTTTAAAATAAGCAAGATAATTGTTTAGGGTTCTGGTATGATATGCAGTAATTTTAATTGACTAATCATTACAATATGAAAATTCTTTTTGGTGTTCAAGGAACAGGAAATGGTCATATTAGCCGATGTCGAACTTTAGCTAAAGCGCTAAAAAAGGCTGGCGCTGATGTTGAGTATATTTTTAGTGGACGTGATCCAAAAGATTATTTTGATATGGACGTTTTTGGTCAATATAAGACTTTTCGGGGTGTTACCTTTGCAACAGTCAATGGAAAGATAAATTTTCGTAAAACGGTTCAACGCATCCGTGCTTTCCGGTTAATTAAAGATGTGCGCGAGCTGGACTTATCAAAGTATGATTGTATTATTAGTGATTTTGAGCCGGTAAGCGCTTGGGCTGCTCATCATCAGCATCGAGAATGCTTAGGTATCAGTAATCAGGCGGTTTGTCAGTATTTAAAACCAAAAGAATATGGACTGATTGCAAATGTGATCATGAAGTATTATGCGCCAGTAACCAAGCCAATTGGTTTACACTGGTTTCATTTTGGACATAAATTATTGCCACCTATGATTGATTCATTTCAAATGGCGCCTACCGAAAATGGTTCCATTGTTGTTTATTTGCCATTTGAAAATATGACTGAAATTGTTGAATTACTTAAACAATTTCCTAAACACCAATTTATCTGTTTTCATCCAAATATAAAGCAATTATCACAAAACGATAATGTTACTATGCAACCTCTTTGTCGTGACGGTTTTATGGATGCGGTAATAAGCTGTTCGGGGATTATTTCTAACACGGGATTTGCACTAATATCTGAAGCATTAGTTTTGGGTAAAAAGATTTTGACTAAACCTGTCTCGGGTCAGTTTGAACAAATCTATAATGCTCAATGTTTACATACATTAGATATGGCAACGGTCATGGAAACCTTAAATAGCATTAAACTTAAGTATTGGTTAGATCTTCCTTCGCCAAAACCAACGGTCTATCCTGATGTTGCAACTGAACTTGCTAATTGGATTGTTAATGGGCAAAAAGAGTCTTTGCTTTCTTTAAGTCAACGGCTTTGGGCGCAAACTGTTTTTCCCGAAAATGTAAATCAACGAATTAAAGCTTTAGGTTATGTATAAACAAACTCACCTGACACTTAGTATCATTGTTGCCATGGCACATAATCGTGTTATTGGTTTTAACAATCAGATGCCTTGGCATTTACCTGCTGATTTGGCATGGTTCAAAAAAAATACGATTAATAAGCCTGTTATTATGGGCAGGAAAACTTTTGAATCTATAGGAAAACCTTTGCCTAATCGACATAATATTGTTATCTCAAGGCAAGCAAAAGTAGATTTTGAATCGGAAAAAATTTCAAATCTTAGCTGGGTAACATCTATAGATGAAGCCATTTCTCTTGCCAAAAGGCTTAATTGCGATGAAGCGTTTATTATCGGTGGGGGTAATATTTATCAACAAGTTTTGCCATTTATTGACAGACTTTATTTAACCCATATTGATGCTGATTTACAAGGTGATACTTATTTTCCTAATTACGCCCCCGAAACTTGGCAATCAGTTTTTCAAGAACATCATCAAGCTGATGATAAAAATCCTTACGATTATTACTTTGAAGTGTTAGAACGTAATTCAACTTTCTAACGGAATGATGTTTTATTGAGCAAGACTTAGGGTAGCCTGGCAAATCGCTCACCCTTGGTGGCGTCTTGCTTCAATGACATCGGGTAGTTGTTTTATTTTATTGAGTATACGATTTAACGAGTCTTGATCAAAGATTTCCATGTCGACATCAATATTAGCTAATTGTTGCTTCATATCACTTCGACTGATTAATCCAAGTACATTGACTTTTTCGTTAGCTAAAATGGTTGTGATATCACGCAATAAGCCACTACGATCGTTAGCGATGATCTGTATCACCATGGTGTAACTTGAATTGGTTTCATTACTCCAAACCGCACTGGTGATTCGTTCAGGGGCGTGATTTTTTAAATCCTGTAACTGTTCACAATCCGCCCGATGAATGGAAATGCCTCGCCCTTGAGTCACAAAACCGACAATGGGATCACCAGGAATAGGGCGACAGCAATTTGCAATAGTGCACATTAAATTACCGACACCTTCAATAATAATTTCACTTCCTTTTTTATTACCGATTTTGTTGGTATGTTTTGTTTGTGAATTGGATTTTTGAACAATTTGTTTTAATGCCGCTTCGTCTTCTTCTTCTGCGGTAGGTTTATTGACTTGGGCATTAACAAAATTGACCAATTGATTAATTCTGACATCACCACTACCAATACCGGCAAGAACTTCATTAAAGGAATGGGCGTTATATTTATCAATCAGCATTTTTTCAACGCTTTTTAAGCTGATATTTAAAGGTTCAAGCTCATCTTCTAAAATTTGTTGGCCAGCTGCTATATTTTTATGTCGATCTTGTTTTTTAAACCATGCCTGAATTTTAGCTCGTGCCCGACTACTATTTACAAATCCGGTATTTGGATTCAGCCAATCTCGGCTTGGATTAGGTTGTTTTTGGGTAATAACTTCAACTTGATCGCCCATTTTTAGGTTATAAGTAAATGGTACAATTCGTCCTCCAACTTTTGCACCAATACAACGATGACCTACATCACTGTGAATATGATAGGCAAAATCAAGCGGTGTTGAGCCAGTAGGCAGATCAACCACATCACCTTTAGGCGTAAAGACATAGACTCTATCATCAAAAATCTGGCTACGTACGGCTTCTTGTATTTCACCGCTTTCAGACATCTCTTGTTGCCATGTCAATAATTTTCGTAGCCAAGTAATTCGCTGATCATAAGCAGTCATTTTATCAGTACTGCCTTCTTTATATTTCCAGTGCGCTGCAATGCCTAATTCAGCATCATTGTGCATTTGTTCCGTTCGAATTTGAATTTCAATCGTTTTATTTTGGGGACCATACACGACAGTATGAATTGATTGATAACCATTTGGTTTGGGGTTGGCAACATAATCATCAAATTCTTTAGCAATATGTTTATAATGACTATGGACAATGCCTAATGCGTTATAACAATCTTCAATACGATCACAAATAATCCGCACGGCACGAATATCATAAAGATCTTCAAATTCAAGGTGTTTGCGTTCCATTTTTCGCCAGATACTGTAAATATGTTTCGGGCGTCCATAAACTTCTGCACGAATGTGATCTTTATTCATTAACGCTTGCAGGTGCTTAACAAAATGATTGATATATGATTCACGATCAAGGCGTTTTTCGTGTAATTTTTTAGCAATAAAGCGATATTCATTCGGATAAAGATAACGGAAACAAAAATCTTCCAGTTCCCATTTTAATTGACCAATTCCTAAACGGTTGGCAAGCGGTGCATAAATGTTAAAACACTCTTTAGCAGCCAGTACTTGTTCTTCTTGTGGAGCATTTAACAGATTACGTAAATAAGTGATGCGTTCGGCAATTTTTATCACTACACTGCGAAAATCATTAACCATTGCCAATAACATACGGCGGATGCTATCAATCTGTTCAGACGTTGCACTGCCATTGCGGATGGCGCGAAGTTGACGAATTTCTTTCATCCGAACAATGCTAGAAATTATATGCATCATTTCACGGTCAAAATCTTCAGGAATATCTTCTCGACGTATAATCTTAGTTTCAAGGAAAGGAAGTAACAAAGCCGCACATAAACTGTTGATATCCATATTAAGTGTGGATAATATTTCAACCATTTCAACGGCATTTTGAAAACAATAGACTTGCTCAGCTGCACCCGCACTGCTTTCAAAGCAAAAATCCCATACTTGTTTAAACGTCTGATAATTATCTGCGTTAGTCAGTTGTAATTCTTGATTTGCCCATTGTTCGACATCAAACTGTGCAAGAGAGTAGTGCTCTTCACTATGTTGGTGTGCTCCTCTAATTGATACCATAATTATGATCCTGATTTGGTTAACAACAACATTGATTCAATATGTTTGGTTTGTGGAAACATGTCTAAAATTGCTACTTGAGCAATATTATAACCCGCTTGAGTTAACACTTTGCTATCTCTCGCTAATGTTGCGGGATTACATGAGATATAAACAATTTTTGACGGCGCCATTTTAACAATTTCTGTCGTTGCATTAAATGCCCCTGCTCTGGCAGGATCTAATAAAACTTTATCAAATTGTGATTGATTCCATGTAAAAAATTGTTGATTATCGTCTAAATTACTTGTTAAAAAATGAGTTTCGGCACAAACCTTATTGCTATTTAATATAACGTTTAATTTCGCTTTTTCAACTAGTTCTTCTACGCCTTCAACGCCCGTTAATGATTGACAATAGGTAGCCATAGGTAATGAAAAATTACCCATACCACAAAAGAGATCTAACACTTTATCGGTTGATTTTAATGTTAGCCAATCAAGCGCTTGTTCAATCATTTTTTGATTAACGTTGCTGTTAACTTGAATAAAATCCAAAGGACTAAAAGTAAGCTTTAACTGATTGATTAGATAATAATGTTCCGTATGGCCGGTAATGTGTTGTAAATTTGTGCCATGAAAGTAGAGTGAAATACCATTTTCTTCAGCGAAGTTTGATAGTAACTGAGTGTCTTCATTGGTCATGGCTAAAGTATGCCTTAATACCATGATAATGCCACTATCAACAGCAACCAATTCAATATGCCCAAGCGATTTTCTTGATTTAATTTGACGTAATATTTTTTGCAAAGGAGCAAGCAACTGATCTAAGCTTTCGACCAACACTGGACAGTGTTCAATATTGATAATTTGATTTGATTCAGCCTGACGAAAACCAATAAATAATTCACCTTTTACAATATTTATTGAAAGTCTGGCTCGTCGGCGATAATGATAAGGTTGATCAGCAATAATAAGCGGTGCTGAATGAGTGATATGGGTTAACGATTGCCCACTTTCTTTTTGTATCAGATTAATAAGCGCATGATATTTTGTACTTTGCTGCAAATCAGTTGAAATATGCTGCAATTCACAGCCACCACATTTTTGGTAATAGCCACATAATGGTTTTACCCGTTGGGCACTTTGATTGTGATATTTGATGACCTTCGCTTTAGCATAATTTTTTTTATTTTCTGTTAACTGGATATCAACAGTTTCGTCGGGTAAGGCTGATTTGACAAAAATCATTTTGCCTTTGTGGTTTGCAATTCCTTGTCCGAAGGCATCTATCGCTGAGATGGTAACCGTTAATTTTTGTGAAGCTTGTTTTTTTGAAGGTGGAGTATAAAAAATAACCATATAAATTCAACGTTATGTTAACCGTTTTAACAATTCTGTTTTAACATGTAAAGGAACTAAATTGGTAATATTGCCACCATGATAAGCAACATCTTTTACAATGGTTGAAGAAATAAAACCAATAGTCATTGATGGCATTAAAAATAAAGTATCTAAATCCGGTTTTAATGCGCGATTCATTTCGGCTAATTGTCTTTCGTATTCAAAATCTTGAGTGGTTCGAACACCTCGAACAATGACCGTCGCATTATGAGTTTGTGCAAAATCAGCCATTAAATTATCAAATCCAACCACTTGCACATTAAGTAAGTGTTCAACTGAACTGGATGCTAAATTGACCCGTTCTTTCAAACTGAATAACGTTTTTTTATTCGGATTTTCCGCAATTGCAACAATTAATCGAGGAAACAACAGCGAAGCTCGAGTAATCAAATCGATGTGCCCGTTAGTAATTGGATCGAACGTTCCCGGAAAAATTGCAGTTAAACTTTTACTTTTCATCAATCATAATGTCCATTTGCCATGATACCTCTATCATACCGAATTCTTAGCAAAATTGTTAGGGTAACTTGACAAAAAGCTTTTATGGTTTAATCCGAATATTCATCGTTGATTATAAATGCGCATTGAATAAAATTAGGGTTTTACCGTGATAGTAAGTCCAAATAAATTCAGTTGGACTTAACCTCATTGGCGTTAGCTCATATAGCATTAAGTGTTCATTTTTCCGTTTACATACTCAATTGATATAATATTATTCAATTAAAAATTGATAGATCGTTTGATATTGATAGGTTTCATCAGGGGTTAACCAACAGCTAGGTTGTGGCCATTTGGGGTGATGTGGGCTATCTGGTAGAAATTGTGCTTCTAGCGCGATACCTGCATAATTGTCATATTCCCCATTATGACGGTTTGGCGTATGTTGCAGATAATTACCGGTATAAACTTGTAGTGCCGGTTTGGTCGTTATGACATTCATGGTCACTTTATTATCAGATGAGGTTAATTGTGCGGCAATTGGCTGGGTTTTGTCCAGTAAATAAGCATGATCATATCCACCTGTTTTTTGTCGTTCAGGACTTTCAAGTAATCGGTCTGATAACTGTTTTGCTTGGCGTAAGTCCATATCAAATTCAGTGACACTAACTAAATTGTCATTAGGTATACCCTGATTATCAACGGGCAAAAATTGATTAGCATTGACTAGTAATGTGTGATTAAGGATAGTGTGACTTGTTTCGCCATCTAAATTAAAATAAGCATGATTGGTTAAATTAACCACAGTGGTTTGCGTGGTAGAGGCGTTGAACATGATGATAACTTGATTATCATCGGTAAGTTGATAGGTCACTTTAACCTTCAACTCGCCGGGATAACCTTGATCTCCATCGCAAGAAATTAAACTAAAAATGACTTGTTGATTAGATTGATCATCAATTTGCCATAATTGCTTATCAAAGCCTAACTTTCCGCCATGAAGCTGATTTTTACCTTCATTGGCAACAAGCGGATAGCGTTTATCACCTAATTCAATAGATGCATGAGCAATACGGTTAGCATAACGTCCAATAGTTGCACCTAAATAAGCCTGTTGTTGTTGATATTGCGCTAACGAACTACAACCAAGAATTACTTCACGATTTTGATTATCAACCGGTATTAAGCAAGAGAGCCATGTTGCTCCCCAGTTAGATAATTTAATCTGCATCCCTTGCTTGTTAGATAGTGTAATGATCGTTGTTAAAGACATATAGCGTGCGCTCCCTCACTTGGTTGACAAATATAGATATCTTCTTTAATACCAAATTTATTCTGATAATTGTTGCTTACAACAGTTTTTACTGCATCAACTTTATTTTTATTTACCAGTGCAACAACACAGCCACCAAAACCGCCACCAGTCATACGAACTCCACCTTGTTCACCGATAACATTGCTGATAATGTTCACTAGATAATCGATAGCAGGTAATGTAATTTCAAAGTCATCACGCATTGAATTGTGACTTTGCGCCATTAATGTTGATAGTAATTTGTAATCACGACGAGCAAGTGCATGAGATGCCAGTAAAGTCCGTTCATTTTCGGTAATGACATGATGTGCACGTTTAAAAACGGTAGGATCAAGCGTTGGTTTAATTTTCAATAAATCTGATAAAGTTGCATCTCGCAATGCTTTGACGCCCAGCGCTGTTGCTGCTGCTTCACATTGCCTACGGCGCGTATTATATTCGCTATCGACTAATCCACGTTTAATATTTGAGTTAATAATAACAACAGCCAACTCATCCGGTATCGAAACCGGATGAACAGAAAGCGTACGGCAGTCAATAAGTAAAGCATGATGATCTTGTCCAAGTGCCGATATTAATTGATCCATAATTCCACAATTACAACCAACAAATTGATTTTCAGCTTCCTGACCGATTAATGCTAATTTAGTGCCATCTAAAGGTAAATTATTTAGCACTTGAAACATTTTGCCGATAGCCACCTCAAGCGAAGCTGATGAACTCAATCCTGCACCTTGGGGGACATTACCGCTAATTGCTAAATCAACACCATAAAGGGTATTTGCATAGTTTTTTAAATGTTTTACTACACCTCGAACATAATTAGCCCATTGATATTGTGAATGTTTCTCAATAGGGGAATCTAACCAAAATTCATCTTGTTGATTATCATAGTCAACGGCAATTACGCGTACCTTATTATCCGAACGTTTATGGCAGCTTATTACGGTGCCATAATTAATCGCACAAGGTAATACAAAGCCATCGTTATAATCGGTATGCTCACCAATCAAGTTGACTCGCCCAGGCGCTTGCACAGTGATATCAGGTTGATAACCAAATAGGGTTGCAAAAGCTTGTTTAGTTTTATCGATTAATGCTTTCATCTATTTATCCTTTTTATCTTTATAATGAACATCACTGACATTGCGCAGTCTTTCAGCTGCCTGTTCAGGCGTTAAATCCCGTTGTACTTCAGCTAACATTTCGTAACCTACCATAAATTTTTTGACTGTCGCTGAACGAAGCAAAGGAGGATAAAAGTGAGCATGAACTTGCCAATAATCAGTGGTACCTTGTATAAATGGCGCACCATGCCAACCCATAGAGTAGGGGAAAGAGCAATTAAACAAATTATCATAACGACTTGTTAATTTTTTCAGCGCCACCGCTAAATCAATCTGTTGGTTGTCGGTTAATAAGGTTAATTGTGCAATATGCGTTTTGGGTAATAATAACGTTTCAAATGGCCATGTTGCCCAGAAAGGCACGACAGCAAGCCAATGGTCTGTTTCAACAACTATTCGCTCACGATAGATCAATTCTTTTTCGGCATAATCAACTAACAAATTGCGGTGATAGGTTTCAAAATAATGACGCATATTCTGGTCTTCACGAGTGATTTCATTCGGGATAAAGCTATTTGCCCAAATTTGTCCGTGTGGATGAGGGTTAGAGCATCCCATTACAGCACCTTTGTTTTCAAATATTTGCACCCAAGGGTAATTTTGGCTCAGTTCTTTTTGCTGTGATATCCAAGTTTTGATCACGCCCTCAATTGCTGTTAAGTCCAATTCCGGCAATGTTTTGCTATGATCGGGGGAAAAACAGATTACTCGACTGGTTCCTTTGGCGCTTTGCATTTGAAAAAGAGGATCATCCGTTGGCGGCGAATTAGGGGTATCATCCATTAAAGCGGCAAAATCATTAGTAAATACAAAAGTATCTGTATAGTCTGGATTTTTATCACCCGTGATCCGTTTATTGCGGGGGCACAAAAAACAGTTAGGATCGTAACTGGTTTTTTGTTCTGGATTTAGTGCTTCTTGTTGACCTTGCCAAGGTCGCTTGGCTCTATGCGGTGACACTAAAACCCATTGAGCCGTTAATGGGTTATAACGACGGTGTGGATGATCAACCGGATTAAATATTTGCATATTTGCCTCTTTTAACATATTGCTGGTATTCATTTTTTTTATTACTCTTGAGGATAACCTTGTGGGTTATTCGATTGCCAATTCCAAGAATCTCTGACCATATCATCAAGCGTTAATTGAGTTTTCCACCCGAGTATTTGTTCTGCTTTTTTTGCATCTGCCCAAAATGCGGGTAGATCGCCTGCACGTCGGGGTGCATAATGCCACGTTAACGGTTTTCCTGATGCTTTCTCAAATGCTTCAATGACTTGTAAAACACTGTACCCAACACCTGATCCTAAGTTATAAATATGGACACCGGGGTGATTATGATCAGCTTTTAATGCGGCGATATGTCCATCGGCTAAGTCAACAACATGAATAAAATCACGAACACATGTTCCATCTTGTGTCGGATAATCATTTCCAAACACCGCCAATGATTCTCTTTTTCCTACAGCAACTTGGGTAATAAATGGCATAAGATTATTAGGAATCCCAAGAGGATCTTCGCCTATTAAACCACTAGGATGAGCCCCTACAGGATTAAAGTAGCGTAGTAGGGTCAATGACCAGTCAGGTTCGGCAATAGCCAAATCCATAATACATTGTTCGACCATTAACTTACTTTTTCCATAAGGACTGGTTGGTAAACCTTGTGGCAGCGTTTCAACATAAGGTATGGGGGCTAATTCACCATAAACGGTTGCGGATGAACTAAAAACTAATTGTTTGACGCCTGCATCACGCATTGCTTTCATTAACACAATGCTGCCATAGACATTATTTTCATAATACTCAAGTGGTTTATATACTGATTCACCGACGGCTTTTAAACCCGCAAAATGAATCACTGCTTGAATATCATGTTCTTTAAAAATTTGTGCTAATAAATTGGCATCTCGTACATCACCTTGATAAAAATGGATTGGCTGATGCGTAATTTTTTGGATTCTTTTTAATACTGATGCTTTACTATTGAATAAATTATCTATCACAATTGGCGTATAACCTGCTTTAATCAATTGAACACAGGTATGACTACCTATATATCCACAACCACCAGTAACTAATACTTTCATATTGAAACCTCAATTTATTTTAAATTGTTAAAAATTTGGCTATTGTTGTATTTCAGACGGGTGTTTATTTTTATGAATGAATAGATCCCAAGGTCCTCGTCCGGATAAAGTGAAAGATGATATAAGCGTAAAACTAAATGCAATCAAACCAAGCACCAGATAGGCACCTGTAAATCCAATTTCGACATACATTAGACCTGCAAGTGTGGACATAAACATCGTTGAAAGTTGTTTAGCAAAACAAAATGCAATTAAATAAACGGTTGCCGATAATCGTATAGGAAAGTGTTTAGTAATATATTTAAATGCCCCGACAAGTAATAGTGGCGCTTCAAACATGTGTAAGGTTTTTAGAATAATAACTTCAACTGCGTTGCTGGCAAACGCTGAGCCAGTTATACGAATTGACATAATAGCACCGGCTACTAATAACGTATTTTTGCTACCGATTTTTTTCACAATCCATGGAGCAAAAAACATGACGGTTGCGTTTAAAATTTCACCAAGTGTTGTGACATAACCAAAGGCTTCTCGACCGATTTGTTCACTCGAAAAAAACGACGTAAAAAAGTTAGCAAATTGTTGATCAAAAACATCATAAGTACAGGCAACACCGATAATATAAAGCATAAAAAACCATATTTTAGGCATTTTTAATAAATCGACAGCTAGTTTTAAATTAAATGAGTCACTTTTATTTAACCCCATTTGTTCAACGACATCGGTTGTAGAAGTTTTTGCCGGATCCGCTAATTTCACTAAAATGAGTAGGATTAATGCAAATCCAGAACAAAGCCAATAAACTGCGTTGACGTTTTTCGAAATCATAATTCCAACAAATGATGCACAAATTGCCCAACCAAAACAGCCAAACATGCGACAACGCCCAAATTCAAAACCACTGCGCCGACTTATTTTTTCAACCAAGGCTTCAATAGCAGGCGCCCCACCACTAAAAACCATGCCAAGATAAAACCCTCCTACTATTGCCCCGACCGTGACATTAAATTGTAGAAGTGGCCCTAATACATAAATAAAAAATGGTCCAAACATGACTAACAGTAGAGTAATAAGCCAAAGGAGATGTTTTTTCAGTCCTAATTTATCTGAAATTAAACCGAATAAAGGTTGGAAGAGTAATGCAAAAAATGAAATAAACGAAAAAACATAGCCAGTTTTTGCTTCATCAAGCCCGTTCATTTTTAGCCAAACGGGAAAGAATGGGCAATAGGCGCCCATAATAAAAAAGTAGAGAAAGAAATAAAAACTGAAAATCCAATAATTCTTATTATGCATTGTAGCCTTAATATTTTGATTCATAATTTACTTCCTTTAATCAAATTTGAATGAACCTGCATTCATTAGGAAATCGTTTAGATATTTTTTAATGGATGAACCTGCTTCTCTTTTATAGAGGATAGTATCACCATAAAATGATGAAAAAAGTGATCTAGATAACACTTTATGAAATCGATTACATTATTTTTGTTGTTTATGTTTAGGATGATTTGTTGATACGATGTTTTAATTCAACTCAATAAATTAAAGAAGATAACTCTATTCTATTTAATATTATCAATTAATTGATGAGACATTTCTGCTTACAACAAAATGATGAATAGCGACAATAGGCAGGTTACATGTTGAGCGAAACAAGATTACTTTTGTGGTATCGATTACATTAATGGGTAAGAAACCGTTTTTATTCATGTTATCTACTGATTGACGATAAGGTCGGGGATAGCAATTAGGTGAGATAATATAAAAAGGGGCGTTTAACAATAACAGAAAGTTAAATGTCAAAATCATCTCACGCCATGGATAATAAATGCTGACGTGAGAAATGAATTGAATAAATTATCCTTTAAACATGTTTAAACGCTGCTCAAAATCATGCCAGTCATAAAATCCATCTTGATTTTGCTTAGCATTTTTAAGCTGCAACGTAAAGTGTTGTGGTGGATTATCCATACTAATGTGAGCACCGGTAAAGAGTTGTTCAAAGCTTTGATAAACATATTCGGCTTTAAAATAGTGTGTTCCAGACTCTAAATGACGAAAACGTTGTAAAATTACCTTACCACCAATAGGCGTTGTTTCATATTGATTCGGTAACTGATAAGGTTCAAAGTCTAATGCGCCGAATAATGATGCAATGGTACTATCATGTCCCACAAGTAAATGAATTTTTCGATCATCATGATGCATAAGATTGTTTATCATATTAATCAATTCGGTAGCTGAATGTTTGGCAAGCGTTTTAGTTCGACAGATCAAGTTTAGATATTGATTACGTATCTGAATAAGTTGTTGCCATTGCGCTTGGCTATTGATTCTTCCCCACGCAATCTGTTGTTTGGAAAACCCCGAATAATATTGTAATAAAAATGCATCTACGGCACTAACGCCAATCGCTAATGCACCCAAAAGAGCAGGTTCTTCATGTTTTTTCAAATAAACTTCAACAGGAATATCGGCTAAATCACATTGATATTGTGCATAAAATTTGGAATGTTTATAGTCTAAAATATCGGCTAGAATTTCAAAAGCAGGCGCTAAATTTTTAGAGATTGATTCTGCTGTGACAGTTTCATCAATGTCCTTAATAACAGCTTGTTTAAATTCGTCAGAATCGATGCGTAAACTCGGGTCAAATATGGAATCCATTTTTTCAATGGGGTGTTTATGTTTGATGGGGATGTCATATCCTGCAAAAGCACCGGCTGTCAAAAATTGTGCTGTAGCAACCGTTCTTTGTAAACTATTTGCATACACAAACACATCAGAAGGGCTTGCTGTATATTGAAGATTTTGATTATCAAGCCATGTTGCTAGGTATCGCCCAAAGTAAACTTCTAGCGCCCCACCTCGGGTAGTTAAATAACCATAAGGATGATCCCATTTAGGCCATTTAAACGGCGTGGCTTGTTCTAAAAATTCAAGTGTATTTTGTAATGGTGTGCGGATTCCATGTCGACTTAAAATGACGACTTTATCCAATTGATAGCGATTGTTCATTATTGTTTCACCCAGCCTTGTTGATGTAAATAGTTGAGAATAAATTCTCGTTGTCCTTTGTAGATCGTTTCAGCTATTTTGTCACTCCATCCGCCTTCTTTTTGATTAGAACCACGTGTTTGATAATAATTCTTTATTTTCTCGTCATACTGTGTCAATAATGTCTGATTGATTGGCTGATATTGATTTTCAAAAAAGACTAATTCACTCGGTAATCTTGGTTTCATTTCGGGGTCTTGATCTGGATACCCAATACAGAGACCAAAAAGGGGAATAACATATTTTGGCAAGGCAAGTAGTTGCGTGACATCCGCAATATTATTGCGTAAACCACCAATATAGACTGTTCCTAATCCTAACGATTGCGCTGCAATAACTGTATTTTGCGCCATCAAGGCGGTATCAATACAACCCACTAAAAGTTGTTCGGCTCGTTCAAGAGGAATGGTTGCATCAATTTGAAAATGTCGATTAAAATCGGCACAAAACACCCAAAATTCGGGAGCTTGATAAATATAATCTTGATCACCTGAATAGTGAGCTAATTTTTTTCGCTTTTCACTGTCTGTGATACGAATAATGGTTGAACATTGAAGAAAGTTAGAACTTGGAGCCGATTGCGCTGCTTGAATCATCGACGCTATCTGTTTTTCCGTTAATGGAATGGGTTTATAAGCACGAATTGAACGACGATGATAAATGAAATCAAGAGTTTGATTTTCCATAACGGCTCCTTAATAACGTTATTGTTTCTGAAACTGTAAATCCCACACCCCATGACCAAGATTCTGACCTCTTTTTTCAAACTTGGTAATAGGTCGGTCTGCTGGCCTTGGAATATAATCTTCAGTTAATGATAAATTTTTATAACCTGTCGCTTGATTCAACACCTCAAGCATATGTTCGGCGTAATGTTGCCAATCTGTTGCCAAATGTAAAACTCCCTTAACTTTTAATTTACGTCTGATAAGTTCGACAAAAGCAGGCTGAATAATTCGACGCTTGTTGTGCCTTGCTTTATGCCAAGGGTCAGGGAAGAATATTTGCACCTTATCTAATGAATTATCTGCAATCATATTTTCTAAAACTTCGACTGCATCATGGCACATCACATTTAAGTTCGATAATTGATTTTCTTCGATTGCCATTAAACAAGCTCCGACACCCGGTTTATGTACTTCAATACCTAAAAAAGATTTCTCGGGTGCATTTTTTGCCATTTCGATAAGTGATGCGCCCATACCAAATCCAATCTCTAAAATGACGTGTTGATTAGGTTCAAAGTGAATAGGGGAACCCGCATTATATTCGACACCAAAGACGGGCCATAAATTTTGTAAAGCTTGTTCTTGACCTTTGGTCAAGCGACCTTGTCGTAGCACAAAACTGCGTATTGTTCGTTTCGGTTTTTGTTCTTCAATATCTGTATGTAATTGTTCTGCCATTAGATTATCTACTTGTGTTGTAAAATTGATTTAAACTAATTGAAAGCTACCCTAAAATAGCGATGATTACTTAGTTTACTCGATTTTAAGTTGACGTCAAAAAACATATTGATTACCCATTGACTCTTACACTATTTTGCTAGGTAGGTTAAATTATTTTGATAATTTTTTATAATGTGGTTGAGCATGATCACCAAATGATTATATAATTGTCACTCCGATTTAACCGATTACGGATACGTAATCATGATTACATGCTTGAGGATTTCTCGTGCCTGATATGAAGCTTTTTGCTGGCAATGCTACACCTGAGCTAGCAAAGCGTATAGCTAATCGTCTTTATACTTCTCTTGGTGATATTGTAGTTGGTCGTTTTAGCGACGGAGAAGTGAACGTTCAAATTAATGAAAATGTCCGTGGTGAAGATGTTTTTATCATTCAATCAACTTGTGCACCAACCAATGATAATTTAATGGAATTACTTGTTATGATTGATGCAATGCGTCGAGCATCTGCAGGTCGTATTACCGCTGTTATTCCTTATTTTGGTTATGCTAGACAAGATCGTCGAGTGCGTTCTGCACGGGTTCCGATCACAGCTAAAGTGGTTGCTGACTTTTTATCAACTGTCGGTGTTGATAGGGTATTAACGGTTGATCTTCATGCTGAACAGATCCAAGGCTTTTTTGATGTGCCTGTGGATAATGTATTTGGTAGCCCGGTGATTTTAGAAGATATGCTACAACGTGATTTTGAACGCCCAATTGTTGTCTCTCCGGATATTGGTGGGGTGGTGCGTGCTCGTGCTATTGCAAAACTGTTAAATGACACCGATATGGCGATCATCGATAAACGTCGTCAACGCGCGAATGAAGCTGAAGTGATGAATATTATTGGTGATGTTGCTGATAGAGATTGTATTTTAGTCGATGATATGATTGATACAGCAGGAACGCTTTGCAAAGCCGCCGATGCACTAAAAGCTCGTGGTGCTAAAAGAGTATTTGCCTACGCAACGCATCCGATCTTCTCGGGTAAAGCCGTCAGTAATATTAAAAACTCAGCAATTGATGAAATAGTCGTTTGTGATACTATCCCATTAACAGCTGAAGTTAAAGCATTGAAAAATGTTCGTCAATTAACATTATCAGGAATGCTAGCAGAAGCAATTCGTCGCATAAGCAACGAAGAATCGATTTCTGCAATGTTCCATCAATAATTGATTTTTAATGTAAAGATGCCCCGTTTTTGGGGCTTTTTCAATTTAACATCGTCAAATAACAACAGTTAACAATTAAAATATCATGACAACCATAAAACTTATTGTAGGACTCGCCAATCCTGGAAATGAATATGCTCAAACTCGACATAATGCAGGGGCATGGTATGTTGATTTGCTTGCACAACGTTATCAACAACCATTAAAAAATGATCCTAAATTTTTTGGTTATAGTTCACGTATCAATATCGCAGGACATGACATACGTTTATTAGTGCCTACCACCTTTATGAATTTAAGTGGTAAAGCTGTTCAAGCGATGGCTTCATTTTATCAGATAAAACCCGAAGAGATTTTAGTTGCTCATGATGAACTTGATTTAAATCCGGGGATTGCGAAATTGAAATTTGGCGGGAGTCATGGCGGTCACAATGGTTTGAAAGATATTGCTAGCAAATTAGGCAATAATCCAAATTTTTATCGATTAAGAATTGGTATTGGGCATCCGGGTGATAAAAATAAAGTGGTCGGTTTTGTGTTAAATAAACCATCTAAGCCCGAGCAAGAACTAATAGATAAAGCGATTGATGAATCTGCACGTTGTACGGATATTTTATTATCACAAAGTCTTGAAGCCGCAATGAATCGATTACACGCTTTTAAAGCGTAATGCCGTTGATTAAGTCCAATGAATCACTAAATGCTAATGTAAAAAATCCACCCGAAGATCAGGTGGATAACAAATCACGTAACAATCTTTGATTAAGAAAATAGATGGGTAATATTACCGCCTTTTTCAGCAATTCGCTTAAATACTTCTTTAATTAACCAAGTATTCATTGCAGCGGTATCATCTGTACTACCCGTGTAATTAAGTTCTTGTGCCAATTTTTTACGAGCATCTAAACTATTGTCTATTCCTAATAATTTTAGAAGATCAACAATCGATGTTTTCCAGTTAAGTTTTTCTGGAAATTTGCTCGCTAAATTATTAAGAATTGACATAACATCCACGTCCGAAATGGGCGTTTGGTTGTCAGAATGTTGTTGATTTTGATTTTGGTCTTGATTCTGATTATTTGACGCGGCATCTTTATCATGACCGGTAATATTGTTGACTTGATTTTTAACGGCATCAGCGACATTACCGACAGCCGCTTGAGCACTTGGAAAGATTTTAGAAAAAATATTATTTAAGATACCCAAATTACACCCCCCTATGTTTAAACTGCTTTTGAAAAAAAGTGCTTAACTATTCAGATGTACAAAATATCGTCTTCAGTATAACGTTTAACTAACAATAGTGTCAAAGAAGTTCTGGATTTATAGCATTTTTTGTTGTTAATTCAGTGAGTAAATAACTTAAATGCACGAATAAATTTTTCTATAAAAAAACTGTCTTGGCGTTTCAAATTATGATAACTATGGATAAACCTAGATTGTTTACCATTCACTATTAGTGAAATTAACACTACTAATCCTATATGCCAAAGCTAACACCTTATACGCAAAATGATAATATGTTAGAGCCAGTTTAATCCGAGTGGAAAATTGTGTATGATAAAACAAATAATGTCACTGTGGCTTAGTAAGCGAAGGATACTTTTTGCAATCAATATAGTTGATGTTTCAAAAAATTTAGCTTCATTTTTTACTGTACGAAATTTTTTTTGTTTCACACAAAGTATGATGAAAACTACTGTCTTGATTATCATCAAACGAGTAACAATGCAGAGTCAATGGATCGAACACGATTATAAAGCCTATGCTAATTTGAGCGATCCGATTTCTAATAAGATTTAATTGAAAAGAGAGGTCAATCATGAAATTAATTGTCGATAATATGAGTTGCCAGCACTGTGTTAATGCCATTACTAAAGCGATTAATGATATTGATCCAAAAGCGAAAGTAACCATTAATTTGGCTAAACATGAAGTTGACATTGAAGGCGGAACCATTTCACAAGAAGCCGCTATAGAGGCTATCAATGAAGCTGGGTATGAGTTTGTTGGAATTTCGTATTAATTAACTTAGTTTAAAGCTGAAAAATTTGGACGTTAATTTTTTATTCTACTGTTTCCATTAATAAATTCAAAACGTCCAAAACCTATTTTGCATCCTCTTTCAATCACTCATGTTTTGAAGAATTTGAAGAATGTGTTTTCAAATATGCGTCAATTGTGTTTTTGAATCACCACCAACGATAAAAGTGGTGTGTTGGTCCAATCCCTTTACCAATGTTTAAATCATCAGCATGGCGAATGGCGCCATGAAGATATTCTTTCGCCTGTTTAACCGCATGTTCAAAGCTATTTTTAGGTAATAAAGCAGCAATAGCGGCTGATAATGTACAACCTGTACCGTGCGTATTTTTAGTTTGAATTCTTTGTGATGTCATTCGGATTGTTTGGTCTGAGGTGATTAAATAATCGGGACTTTCTTGACTGGTTAAGTGCCCGCCTTTCATTAGAACCGCTTTACAACCTAGTTTAAGTAAATCTTTCCCTTGTTTTAGCATCTCATCTTCATTTTTCGCTTCATCACAATCTAAAAGCGCTGCGGCTTCGGGTAAGTTAGGTGTAATAATTGTTGCTAGTGGTAATAATTGTTCTCGAATGGCGGTAATGGCATCGGGTTTTAAAAGTGCATGTCCCCCTTTAGCGATCATGACGGTATCAAGTACAATCGAAGGTATAGGATGATTTTTTAATAATTGATAGACAGTTGTAACAATTTCTTTATTCATTAGCATACCAATTTTGACACTATCAATGTGGATATCTTGATATAAGGTGTTAAATTCTGCTTCGATAAATTCGGGTGGAATTGCAAATACCGCATCAACGCCTTGGGTACTTTGTGCGGTTAAAGCGGTAATGACAGACATGCCATAGGCTCCGAGTGCCGAAAACGTTTTGAGATCGGCTTGGATGCCAGCTCCCCCACTGGGATCTGAACCAGCAATAGTTAGGGCTGTAATTGTCATGATGTTGCTTCCTATCTAGCTTGATGTATTTTATTGATTAGTGAGGTGGTGGCTTGTTCAATATTGGCTTGACCACAAATAGCCGATACGACTGCAACACCTTCAATTCCTGTTTGCATCACTTCTGTTACTTTTGTTATGTCGATACCGCCAATGGCAACAGCAGGGCAATGTTTGGTTTTGACTAATTGAGTTAACCGCTCTATACCTAGTGCCGGTGATGCATCTTTTTTGGTTGAGGTCGGATAGATGGGGCCAATTCCAATATAATCGACGCTTTGCCAAGGCACGGTTTCAAGTTGTTGCTGATTCGAAACAGATAGCCCTAACCATTTATTTTTGCCAATCAATCGGCGAGCTGCATCAACGGGCAAATCATTTTGACCAACATGCACACCATCCGCATCGACAGCTAAAGCAATATCAACATGATCATTAATCAATAAAGGTACCGATGTCTGACTGAGCGCTTCTTTTAAGGCTAAAGCAGCTTTATACCAATCTTTGCCTGTCAATTCTTGCTCTGATCGTAATTGTACAGCGGTTACGCCGTTGGCAACGGCAATTTTGGTGGTGTCGACCATGCCACCGATTCCCCCACATAGTGCCGGATCGAGCACTAAATAGAGAGTAAGATCCAACTTTTTCTGCATGTTATGTGCCTATTAGTATGATGAATAAAAGAGTGATAATTGATCTAATAACGATACGGCAAAACTGCCTAATCCAAGCTGTTTATTTGCCTTTTCTCCTGCTTTTTTCATCATAAAGCAAGCGGCTGCTGTGGCCAAAAGTGGATCGGTTGAATTTACAATAAACGCTGCAACCATAGCAGATAATGAACAGCCTGTTCCGGTGATTTTGGTTAACGCAATATCACCGCCTGCTATAGCGTAAGTGGTATGACCATCAGTAATATAATCAATATCACCAGTCATGGCGATGATAGTCTGGTAATCTTGTGCCAATTGTTTTGCATATTGTAAAGCGGATTTTGTCGAGTCTTGACTATCCGGGCCTTTAGATGATGCAAGTTGACCGCTTAGCGCTAAGATTTCCGAAGCGTTGCCACGAATAACGGTGGGTTTAAATGATAATAATTGATGCGCAATTTCGGTACGATAAGCAAGTGCCGAACCAACGGCAACAGGATCAAGTACCCATGGAGTTTGGCTCTGTTGAGCTTGGCTTGCTGCAAGTAGCATACTTTTGGCGGTATTGTGATTAATTGTGCCAATGTTGATCAGTAAACTATTAGCAATTTTAACAAATTCAGCCACTTCTTGTTCAGCAATAATCATTGCCGGTGAAGCACCAATGGCAAGTAGAACATTAGCTGTAAAATTTTGTACAACATCATTTGTTATACAGTGAACTAATGGACGTTGCGTTTTGACAAGATTAATAAAAGGTGTGACTTGTGTGATTTGAAGAGACGTGGTTACTGACATGTTCATTCCTTATTTAATTTATCGGGAAGAATTTGCCTATGTGAGGTGAAATGGCTAGACTTCCCTACGCTGGTGTTATCCAGATCAGGTTCAACGGGTAAACTCTCAGTTTTTTAATGAATAAAAAACACCCCGAGTCAAAATGATGTTTATATTATGAACTGTCTATTAGCTTTTAACAAGTTTGTATAATAAAAAATCTCGATTCAAATTTTATTGAAGTAATTTTTCAATATCCGTAATCGCTCTTCTATCAGGTAAGAAAATAATCAGGTGATCATTCTCTTCAATCGTTAAATCCGTGTTGATAATAATAACATCTTCATCACGGACTACTGCACCAATTGTTGCACCAGACGGTAGCTTTAATCCATTGATGTTTTTTCCGACCAGTTTTGAATTTTCTTTATCGCCATGTGCAACGATTTCCACAATTTCAGATTCGCCTTGTCGTAGTGATACAACTTTGACGATGCCTGTTTGTCTGACATGACTTAAAAGTTCAGAAATAGTGGCGTGTTGAGGTGAAATAGCAATATCAATCACACTATCATTAATGAGTTCTAGGTAAGCTTGTTTTTGAATTAAAACGATGACTTTTTTAGCCCCCATTCTTTTCGCTAACATCGATGACATAATATTGGACTCATCATCACCGGTTACCGCAATAAAAAGATCGGTCAGTTCGATCTGTTCTTGGGATAGCAATTCTTGGTCTGATGATTCGCCATGTAATACCGTGGTATTAAGTAACTGTTCAGCAATGAGTTCTGCGCGTTCGGCATTGCGTTCAATTAGTTTGACTTGATAATCATTTTCTAAGCGTTTAGCCAGTGCAAGTGCAATGCCGCCACCGCCACTAATGATAATTCGTTTATAGGGTTTTTCTAAACGTTGTAGCTCACTTGTCACGGCTTTGATATTGGTTGGCGGAGTAATAAAATACACCATATCGCCAGCTTCAATTAAGGTAGAACCTAGTGGACGAATAAAGCGGTTTTTACGGTAGATAGCAACGACTCTAGCTTCAACATGCGGAAGATGTTCTTTAAGCTCTGATAGCTCACTGCCAACTAGTGCGCCACCATAATACGCCATCACAGCGACTAAACACACACGGGTATCGTTGAAAGCGGCAAATTGTAATGCGCCTGGGTATTGAACAAGATGACTGATGTGGTTAGTAATAAGGTTTTCTGGTGCAATGATATGGTCGATGTTGATACACTCTTTATTGAAAAAAGGGTATCTTTCATCATTGTATTCTGGTGCACGGATACGCGCCACTTTTTGCGGAATATTAAACATGACATGCCCAATTTGACATGCCATCATGTTGATTTCGTCAGAGTTGGTTACGGCAACAAGCATATCAGCCGATTCAGCACCAGCACTCTCTAATACTTGTGGATAAGATGATTTTCCACAAATAACTTGTAAATCAAAGCGTTCTTGCAAAGATTGCAATTTATCATGATCTTCATCGACAACAGTGACATCGTTCTGTTTTTCAGTAACAAGATATTCTGCAAGCGCACTGCCTGTTTGTCCTGCCCCAAGAATGATAATCTTCATAACTAACCTATTTTAATTAAATGGCTCTTATATCTTTTATTGTCATGATGATAATAAATGCCTATATTAAGCCAATTAATACTGTTTAGTGTTAATAATAATTATGTTATTTGATTTTAGACTATACAAAACCGATAGCATCATAGACCTTTTTCAATGTGATATCCGCTTTAGCTCGAGCTTTTTCAGCTCCTTCTTTCATGATTGAATAGAGGTAATCTTCATCATCACGATATTGGTGATATTGTGCTTGTAAGTGACTTATCATATCAATCACTTGCGTCGCTACTTCCGTTTTAAGATGTCCATACATTTTACCTTCAAACTCTTTTTCAAGTTCGGTGACGGGTTTTCCTGTTACGCCAGTTAATATATCTAGTAAATTTGATACACCAGCTTTATTTTTTAAATCATAACGTACAACAGGTGGTTCATCAGAATCGGTCATTGCTCGTTTGATTTTTTTCTCGATGTCTTTAGGATTTTCAAGTAAACCAATCACATTGTTTCGATTTTCATCGGATTTGGACATTTTTTTCGTTGGATCTTGTAATGACATTACTCTTGCACCAACTTTAGGGATAAAGGGTTCAGGAACGGTAAAAATCTCACCATACAGGGCATTAAAGCGCATTGCAATATCACGTGATAGTTCAAGATGTTGTTTTTGATCGTCACCCACTGGCACTAAATTAGCTTGATATAATAATATATCGGCTGCCATTAATACAGGATAATCAAAAAGCCCTGCGTTAATGTTTTCGGCGTGTCGTGATGATTTATCCTTGAATTGCGTCATACGACTAAGCTCACCAAAATAGGTGTAACAGTTTAATGCCCACCCTAATTCAGCATGAGCAGGCACATGAGATTGAACAAATATAGTGCTTTTTTTAGGATCAATGCCACATGCTAAATAAAGCGCCATGGTATCAAGCGTTGCTTTGCGTAGCTTCTGTGGATCTTGGCGTACCGTGATGGCATGTTGATTTACAATACAATAAACGCAATCGTATTCTTGTTGTAAAGCGACCCAATTTTTTAAGGCACCCAAATAGTTGCCAAGTGTTAGTTCTCCTGATGGCTGAGCGCCACTAAATACAATCGGTTTACTCATAATTTATTCCTAATCTATTCATTCTGTTACTTTACTTGTTATTTTTTTGCCTCAGCTTTGGGCAGTGGTAACAAGGTTAATATATCTTTGAAATCGTCAAATAAAAAATCGGGGTCACTGGTTGCTATCGATACACCATAGTTGTAACCGTAACTTAACGCAACAGTTGGGCAGTTGGCATTTTTAGCCGCGGTGATATCATTTTTCGAGTCACCGACAAATAGTAATTGATCGTTAAAAAGCCCAAACGTTGCCATAACTTGATAAAGTGGAGCTGGATGAGGTTTTAGCTTGATAACATCACCCCCACCTAGCACAAGTTTGAAATATTCTTTAATGCCTAAAGTACTTAATAACGCAGGTAAAAATTGTGCTGGTTTATTGGTGACTAGCGCCAATGGATAATGATTATCATAAAGTACTTTTAAGGTCTCTTTAACATGTGGAAAGAGTTTTGTTTCGGCATCAATAACTTTATCATAGTGCAGATTAAAGCAATTTTTAGCTTGACTAAACAATTCTGCTGTTGGGGTAATATCGATTGCTTTAAATGTACGTTCTAACATAACATCGATGCCATTACCTACCCAATTTTTAACTTGATCTTTGCTAACAGTAGGTAATTGTAAGTCGGCAAGCATTTGCTGAATTGCTAATGCAAGTCCGGGTACACTATCAACGAGTGTGCCGTCCAGATCAAATGCTATTGCTTGAATGTCATCCAGTTTAGACATGTGTAACTCCTGCTAATTCTTTTCGCATGGCATCAATAACAGTTTTATAATCAGGTTGACCAAAAATAGCAGATCCTGCAACAAACATATCAGCGCCTGCTTGGGCTATTTCTGCAATATTGTCGACTTTGACGCCCCCATCTATTTCAAGTCGTATTTTTTGACCTGATTCAATAATACGTTGTTTAACTTGTCGTAATTTTTTTAATGTTGATGGTATAAAAGATTGCCCACCAAAACCGGGGTTAACCCCCATTAATAAAACAATATCAATTTTATCCATGACATAATCTAAATGATCTAATGGCGTAGCCGGATTAAAAACTAAACCAGCGGTACAACCATGATCTTTGATGAGTTGCAACGTTCGGTCAAGATGAATCGTTGCTTCGGGATGAATAGAGATATTGCTAGCTCCAGCTTTTGCAAAAGAGACAATAAGTTCTTCGACAGGTGACGCCATTAAATGGACATCAATAGGGGCTTTTACTCCGTAGTCACGCAGTGCTTGGCAAAACATTGACCCCATTGTCAGATTAGGTACAAAATGATTATCCATGACATCAAAATGGATTACATCAGCTCCTGCCTCAATCACTTTTTGGGTTTCTTCACCTAAACAAGCGAAATTTGCTGAAAGTATTGACGGTGCAATAATAAAATCTTTCATAACATACCTCTAATCATACAAGCCAATACTCAAATGTTTTTAGGATTATTTGTATAGCGCTAATATTTCATCAATTTTTTTTCGACCTTCACCATCACAACTAATTGAGCGTCGCATTTCAGCTCGATAAAGGTGGCGAGCTTTACGATATAACGTTCTTGTATAATCAGTATCATGATTGGATACAAGTACGGGAATATTGTTTTTATAAGCCATTTTTTCAGCTAATTTAGAGAGTTTTTTATGTTCTTCATAGCCAAAATTATTTGAATAATATGCCGTAAATCCAGCCGAATCATTTGGCGATAAATAGGGTGGATCACAGTATATCACAGAATTTTTCTTTGCTTTTTTCATTACCTCTTGGTATGGGGCACAAATAAATTCCGCATTTTGCGCTTTTTTTGCAAAAAAGTTTAGTTCTTTCTCAGGAAAATAGATTGTTTTATAGCGACCAAATGGCACATTAAAAAGTCCACTGTTGTTATAACGACATAGACCGTTATAGCAATGACGATTTAAGTAAATAAATAATAACGATCGTAAATACTGATCTTTACTGTAATTAAATACGTCTCGCAGTTGATAAAATGCCTCAGGCTTATTGTTCTGAGGTTGGAAAAATATTTTTAGATCATTAATAAACTCATTTGGTTTTGATTTCAATAAATTGAATAATTCAATTAAATCATGGTTAATATCAGCTAATAGGTAGCTTTTATAATTGGTATTTAAGAAGACCGAACCTGCACCAACAAAAGGTTCAATCAGTTGATCTCCTTCTGGTAGATACTGCCTAATGGTGTCCACAAGCTCATATTTTCCTCCAGCCCATTTTAAAAAGGCTCGTTGTTTTTTCAACGGATACTCCTATTTTGTCTTTGGTAGGATAAATGAACCATATCCTTTATTTTTCAGCTTTTTCTTTATTCACAGATGCACCAGATTTGACCCATGGATTATCCTTTTGTAAAACACTAGGTAAAGATTTTATAGCCTTTTTGGCTTCATCTGATGATTTATATTTACCTTTAATCAAAATAAACCATTTACTGTTATTACGTTTAGTTTCGTAAATTTGGTAATGAGTAATATTATTTTTTTCAACAAATTTTTTTAAGTTTTCAATAGATGATGAAGCACTAAGTTGAATAGTGTATTCATCATCTTTAATATAAATAGTATTGCTATTATTCCTGTTTCCGTTATGACTTGAAATAGTATTATGACTATTCGCTCCATTTTTCTCAGAAAGGGACGATGTTGTTGGTTTTTTTACAGTCGAATCATTTGATTGATTACGAGCTTTCCTTGATTCATCCATAATATTACTATTACTGGTTAGTGGCTCTTGACTGTCTAATGATTGATTCGATCTTGAAGCAGTTGTAGAGTTGGACAATAAACTTGAATCGGTAGTTTGTGTGTTACCCGATGCGTTCAACTCATCAGTTAAAGATTGATCATTGTTGCTGTTTTCAATATTTGTTGATGAATAACCATTGACGTCTGACGACGTCAATGATGTTGGTTCATTTTCTGTTGAAGAACTTAATATCACAAAACTTAGCGTTAAGAAAAAGATTACCAAAGCAGAACCAAGAATAATTAATTTTTTCTTGGAAAAATAATTAAGAAAACTTGGTAACTTGAATGAAGTTGTAGAGTCTTTATTCGCTTTTTCTGATATATAACGGTCATCTTTATCTACACGCATATTTACTCCTTAACTTGACATCTACTCTATAACTATTTCAGTATCAGTCATTATCTTGATAATAAGTAGCTTAAATTTGCTCTATTTTATCGATGATATAACCAGCTACACCTTTAGCACTTTGTTCATCTGTCTTAATAGTGATATCAGCAATTTCTTGATAAAGTGGTTCACGTTCATCAGCAAGCTCTTCATAGAGTTCTCGAGGGGTATTTCCTCCTTGTAATAATGGACGCCGTTTGTCCTTTTGAGTTCTTGCCATCTGTTTTTCAATGGTTGTTTCAAGATAGACCACTATCCCACGAGCAGATAAACGGTTACGTGTCTCTTTTGATAGAACCGATCCACCGCCTGTCGCGAGTACTACACCTTGTTTTTCAGTCAATTCATTAATGACTTTTTCTTCTCTGGCGCGGAATCCGTCTTCACCCTCTAAGTCAAAAATCCAAGCAATATCGGCACCTGTACGTTTTTCGATCTCTTGATCAGAGTCAAAAAACTCCATGCCTAACTGTTGTGCAATTTGTCGACCTATTGTGCTTTTTCCTGCCCCCATTGGGCCAATTAGAAAAATATTTCGCTTTTCTGCCATTGTAGTTTCATCATCTATTAATTTTGGTTAAAATTTACAACACAATACTAACTGACTGTGATCTTTCATTTCACAAGCAGTTAATTGTGTAACTTTTCTTGTATCTCCGTCTAACGACAAAAATTTAGGTTGGTAATTATCTCAATAGAAAGCCCCTTTTTGCAATAGGTATTTATGAATAGTTTTAGCTAATTCCTGCTTGATGCAAATCGTGAATATTTAATGCACCGACTAATTCACCTTCGTTATTAACAACTGGTGCAGCAGTAATATTGTGATAATTAAATGATTTTAAGGCTTCTGTTGCTTTCCAACTTGCGGGTATTCTATAACCAGGACTTGTCATCACAGCTTCAATACTGTCTTGTAATGTGCCATTTTTTAATAACAATCGACGTAAATCCCCGTCAGTAAATACGCCAATAATTTTATTATTATCCTGACATATTGCAACTAATCCCACACCTGTGCGGCTGAGTTCAAGCATAGCATCAAGTACTGTTGCAGTATGGGGAACTTTTGGAATCAAATCTCCCGTTCTCATGACATCTTTTACTTGATTAAGTAATTTCGCACCCAAACTGCCTGCCGGATGTGAACGAGCAAAATCTTCTTCATTAAAACCTCGGGCACGCATGACAGCTATGACGAGTGCATCACCCATTAATAATGTATTTGTCGAACTCGAAGTGGGTGCTAGCCCCATTGGACAAGCTTCTTTTTCGATCGATATATCAATCACGGCTTGTGCCGCTTTAGCTAAGGGTGAGTCTAAACCACCAGTTATGGCAATCACTGGCACTTTCATCGAAGCAAGTATTGGGAGTATAAAATTAAACTCTTTTGCTCGACCTGAATAAGAAATTAGTATTGCCACATCATTTTCGCTTACCATTCCTAAATCACCATGTAGCGCTTCGGAAGGATGCATAAAAAAAGAAGGGCTACCTGTACTGGCTAATGAAGCAGAAATTTTTTTTCCGATATGTCCCGATTTTCCAATACCTGATACGACAACTTTTCCTTTTGCAGTTAGAATAAGCTGGCAAGCTGTAATAAAATCTTCACCTAGCCGATTAGGTAATTTTTGAGCTTCATGAATTTCCAATTCAAGAAGTTCGCGACCATATTTTAATAATTTATCCATTTCAATTAACCTATGGAGTTTTTAGAAGGTATTTGTGCCATTTATGATCTTCAATAAGTAAAATTGAAAATAATAATATATATTAGATAGCTAACAGTGTAGCAAGTAACAGAGAAATATTCAAAAAGAAAGCGAGTTAATTTTTACGTAAATCATGTTTCTTATAAATTTATGATCGATCAAGCATTGGAATTTGGAAAATAACGAGGCATTAACCACCTAAAGCCACTTTTATTCCAAGTACGATTATAATGATACCCAGAATTTTATCAATGATGAACTGAATTTTACTGTAACATCGTTGTATCAATTGGGTTTGAAAAATAAAGACAACAAATGGCCACCAAAAAATCGCTTCTATCCAAATTATCAGTGCCACTAATAATTTATCAATGAGCGTTGAATCAGCACTAAGTACCAGAGTAAATATAGCCAGAAAAAACAAAGTAGCTTTAGGATTAAGTAAATTACATAAAAAGCCTTGAATAAACGCTGTGCCAGATGAGATCATCCTTCCATGTGTTCCATAATCTAAATAACGAGTACCACTATTTTTGGCAAGTAGTGCTTTTATGCCTATCCAGATTAAGTACACAGCACCAACATAACGTAATGCATTATAAAGTAATGGTGTTGCGGTAATCAGCACTGCAATTCCTGCAACACAATAACTCATGTGAATTAATATGGCGATAATGACACCCAAACACGTAAATAATGCTATTTTTCGGTTATAACTTAAACTATTTTTTAACACTAGAAAAAAATCAGGTCCGGGCGAAATCATTCCCAAAAAACTGACGGTAGTGACTATGATCATGGTATCAAGAGTCATATTTAACCTATTTAACGTATTCAGCTGAGTGATTTAACGTTGCGATTTTAGATTTATTTTGTTCAATAAACTGTTTTTTATCCATGTCGGTTTGGGTTAAATAATCAGTTAAAAATTTAGCATTACTGTCAATTTGAGCACCATTTAAAATCAATCTTGGTAAATCAATTTGATAGATTGTTTGATCGGGTGATTTATGTAAATTTTCAGGTTTAGCATTGGTTAATAAATAGAGTTGACGATCTTTTTCAGATAGACGATTAATAGTAGGGGTACCCGAACCCATCATTAAGTGATCCGGAAAAATATAAAAGACCGTATCTTCGAGCAATCCATTATGCTTTAAATATTGGATAAATTGTCCGACATTATAATCCAGTGAGGCAGCAACAAATGACATATTATCATCTTTAGGTGTAATAACCGATGCCATTCGTTCATCGTAAAATCCGTTAGGGGCATGGGTTGAAACGGTTGAAATAAATAAAGCAAAAGGTTGATTTTCCTTACTCATATCATTAATTTGTTTTTTGGCGATATCAAAAATATCTTTGTCATATAATCCAAATGGTGCATTGGGATACTGATCTATATAGTTTTTTTCAGAAATCACTTTTAAACCAAGTAATTCAGCAGTATGTCCAATACCAGCAAAATCAGGGCCAGCCATAACATAGCGTGTTTGGTAGCCTGCCTGTTTCAATACATCCCCTAAACTGATTAATTGGGTTTGATTGCTTTTCATCAATGGCGAAGTTGAATATCCACCAATTAAAAAAGGCACGCCCGTCATGTAAGTATACATTGATGCCGTTGTCCAGCTACTGCCGACACTCATTGGCATATTCGGGAAGAAAGTATACGTTTGACGTAATTGTCTTAAATGCGGTGTGATATCCGCAAAATCTAAAAATCCTTGCTCAAACGATTCTAACGAAATGACGACAATATTTTTTCCTTTATGACTAATTAACTGATTTTTATTAGTATAGTCAGTCATATTGAGCGTTTGTAGTGCTTGTTCGAATGATTCACGCGGTGCGTTTGTCACTTGATAAATTTCGTATAAACGGCTTAACGGTCCATTGTGATAACTGATACTGATAATGGCAATCATAGCCAATACCAAACGAAATAATGGATGGCATTTGCGCTTAAATAAACCCGCTAATTTAAACAGTAAAAATACAAAACCTAAAAAGACAACAATTACTAGGAGTGCTTGTAATTTAAAAATGAATAACCCTTGAATAATGTCATTAATGTTTAAATTGACATAAAACTGGTAATCTATAAAACCGCCACTAAAATAGATTGAGGTTAACTCCATGACAATAAAAACGGTCAACAGGCTGATCACCAGCAGTTGCCACTTTTTGCGTTTAAAAAATGAGGCAATCACGACGGTAATAATTAAAAGAGGTAAAACAATTAATGTCGAAAGTGGCATAAAACAAAATACTCAATGATTAACTTTTGCATAAGTATATACTTAATATTATGAAAAATAAAAAGTAGCGAGTATTTTTATTTCAATAGCTAGATAGAATGCTGTTAACTGACTATATTGAGTGTAATTAATCTGTTATTTATCAACAATTAAATTAAAAAATAACATTTTTTTGTTAAGGTTAAATCATAACCGCTTGATGAGTTAATCGGATATTTAGCATATCCAGATTTTTATAATCTTATTTCTATAAATATTATTTATAACTCATAAAAAAGATTGAAATAAAATGTTGGATGGGTAAGGATAATTCATCGTAATTTTTAAGCATAAAGTTAACCAACAGCCTAAAAGCCAATGTAATTGAAAATAAGGAGTCAAAATGTTTAGTAAAGAAATGACTATTGCCGATTATGACAAGGAATTGTGGGATGCCATTAAGGGTGAAGAACAACGTCAAGAAGATCATCTTGAATTAATTGCATCCGAAAATTATGCCAGCCCAAGAGTAATGCAAGCACAAGGTTCCCAGTTAACCAATAAATATGCAGAAGGGTATCCAGGTAAACGTTACTACGGTGGTTGTGAATATGTCGATATTGTCGAAAAATTGGCTATTGAACGAGCAAAAACGTTATTTGGTGCTGATTATGCTAATGTACAACCTCATTCAGGTTCGCAAGCTAACTTTGCTGTTTACACCGCGTTATTGAATCCTGGTGATACAGTACTGGGTATGAATTTATCTGAAGGTGGTCATTTAACCCATGGTGCACCGGTTAGTTTTTCAGGCAAGCTTTATCATGTGGTTGCCTATGGTGTTGATGCGGCAGGCCGTATTGATTATGAACAGTTAGCGACCATTGCTAATGAGTCAAAACCTAAAATGATCATTGGTGGTTTTTCTGCTTATTCTGGTATTGTTGACTGGAAGCATATGCGTGAAATTGCTGATAGTGTGGGAGCTTATTTATTTGTGGATATGGCGCATGTTGCAGGTTTAGTGGCCGCAGGTGTTTATCCAAATCCTGTTCCTTATGCGCATGTGGTTACCACAACAACCCATAAAACTCTTGGTGGACCAAGAGGCGGATTAATTTTGGCAAAAGGTGGTAGTGAAGATCTTTATAAAAAATTAAATTCATCCGTATTTCCAGGTGCTCAAGGCGGGCCTTTAATGCATGTCATTGCAGCAAAGGCGGTAGCATTAAAAGAAGCAATGGAACCGGCTTATCAACAATACCAACAGCAAGTTGTTAAAAATGCGCAAGCAATGGTTGATGTGATTTTAAAACGAGGCTATAAAGTAGTTTCTGGTGAAACACACAATCATCTATTTTTGATTGATTTAGTCGATAAAAACATCACAGGTAAAGAAGCTGATGCCGCATTAGGTAGTGCAAATATTACCGTGAATAAAAATAGTGTACCAAAAGATCCGCAAAGTCCTTTTGTCACATCAGGTATTCGTATTGGTTCACCAGCGATTACAAGGCGAGGATTTAAAGAGCCCGAGTCGCGTGAATTGGCTAATTGGATTTGCGATGTGTTAGATAATATTGATGATGAACAAGCTATTCAGGCTGTTAAAGAAAAAGTATTAGCAATATGTCGGCAATTCCCTGTTTATCAACATTAAGATACTATCATTATCGCCGACACTATCGGCGATAATGATAAAGTTGTTTTTATTGTTTTTCTGTGTCTGTGGTTTTTTGTATAAATTCTTGCTTTTGTTGCTCTATAAAGTGTTTTATATGACCTTTATGCCATAACCACCCGCCTGTTATACCAATACCTAATACTAAAGCTATCCAAAATACAATGGCGAATTTATTACGACGTTTTCTCATCGGATCACGTAAATTACGTTTAGCATTCTTCGGTAATTCCGCTTTACTGGTTAGTAATCCGCCTAATAATAAGTTTATTTTCACTTGCCCATTAATTGCCCAACCGGATGCTTCAAGAAGTGGACCAAGTGTACGGTGTCTTAATTTTAACCAAGCTAAAATCACAGAAGGACCCGATATAATGACAAATAATCCAATAATAACCAAAGGAAGTTGCCACCAGCTTAATGAAAATAATGCTTGGAAAATAGTTGCTAAAGCGGTACCGATTGCACCAATTGCTAAACCAATTGCGGCAAATATACCGACACTTTTGCCAATGTCAAATTTGGTATCTGGATTTTGTAAGACTTGCGTACCGGTTTTTTCGATGTCGGCATCTTTGCTGGTTGCCCATTTATTAATTTGTTCAGTAATAAGGCGACCAATTCGTTGATACGGTGCCCAAACGGCTTGTTGGATACTGATTGGTTTTGTAATAATCTTAACTACATTAGCATCCCAATCATTGCCTTCATTGTCAATAAATACACCGTTACGACCTTCGATAAGTAAATCGCCTTGCCCTGCAGTAATAGCCGCTGCGATCACCTTTTTTTCACCTTGTCTGGTACATTCACAGTAAAGTAAACACAGTTCCGAGTAGTTAGACATTGTAATGTGTTTGGCAATATTATCTACCGAAACACATAACGTTGCACAGCGACCATCAATATAGAGTTTTCCAAGTTGAAATGCGGCTCTTTTTTCAAGTGAAAAGAAATCAGAAAAAGAAGTAAAATTGACGAGTAGTCGATACAAATGTTTGTGAAATAGAACAAGTTTTTCTAAAACTAATACATCTGAGGCTGAAATTGGTGTCTTATTGTCTTGATCAACCATTTCTTGAAATTGAGCCAATAAATCACTATTTGCCATGTTTTTAATCGTTTTGTTTGATAAATCTTCAATGCTATCTGTTGGTTGAACTGAAACTTTGGTTTGAACCATACTAGGTTTTGAATTAATCAGCGAGGCGTAAGGATCAAGACTGGTTTGAATATTTTGCCATTCTTCTTCTGTCAGTACATTAGAATTGGCTAATAACGGCGAAACGAGTGTTTTAAATTGTGTAATTTTTGCTTTCCATAATGGATTGAGCCCATTGACCAAATCGAGAGAGTTATGGGTATCGATTTTTGATAACGGTAATTCGGCTAGCGCTTCGTCTGATAATAACCCATTTTCTGTTGGGACAATATACTTCTCATCAACGTTCAATGCTGTTTGTGCTTGTGGTGCATATTGTGCAAGTTCCACACGTAAAAAATAGTCATCTATTTTTGGTTTTAGCGTTTGAACAAGGTTCCATATTTCAGCACTATTTTCGCCAAATGGTGTTTGAGTATTACTTATATCCTTTTGCCATTGTTGCCATATTTGTAAGTTTTGGACAAATGTTTTGGCAATATCTATGTTAATTCCATTTTCTCCACTCATATCTTTTTCAGCCCCAACAATTTTTATTGCTGATTTGATAAAAGTTTGCATTTCTGGTGATAGCTCGGCGGATGCAGGAAAAATTAAATCACCATTGTAAAGTTTGCCTGCATTAATTTTAATAGATTGTTGTACATCATCTTGAGTTAAATAATCGCAATCACTTTTGTTTAAATTGACAAGAATGCTGCGAGCGGTGATGAATAATTTTTTACCTTGTTCAGTTTCAGTATTAATTTGTGACAAAGGTAAAATATCTGATGAATGTAAGATCGTTTCAAAAGAGTAAATTTTTCCTCTTGTCCAAGCGATAGCATCTAAGATATCAGGTATGCGAATGCGACCGTCTTGATCTTCATCCAAAAGTGCCAATGTTCGTTTGTCAAAATCCAGCCCTGTCGTCGGGCAACTGAGTGCGACCCATAATTTAGGGTCAAGATTGGGTAGATTAATAATATCGTCGGCGTTTTTAAAAACAACTTGATCTAATCCACCTACACGCTGAAATGTCCACATATGACTCATGATAACCTCCATACTGAAATTTATTTTATTTCCTTTATGTAAATAAATATAACAGTATTAGTCGTTTAATGAAAGAGAACAGTGATTTTAAGCTTGTGAAATTTTAAAAATTTTGAAGAATTGAGTTTAGTTGCTGACCACAACTTTATGATAGAATAACGCCATATTACTTAATATCCAAATAAAAAATAACTATGTCATTAATCAATCTTACAAATGCTTATCTTTCCTTTAGTGATGCGCCACTACTCGACCATATCGATATGTCGATTGAAGCTAATGAGCGTGTCTGTCTTGTTGGACGTAATGGTGCGGGCAAATCAACGTTACTTAAAGTATTAAATAAAGAAGTACCGTTAGATGAGGGGCAAATTGTTTATGAAAATAATGTTGTTGTGTCACGATTACAACAAGATCCCCCAAGGGATATTCAAGGAAATATTTTTGATTTCGTTGCCGAAGGCTTAAAAGAACAAGCTCAATTATTGAGGGATTATTATGATTTATCTCATCGTATTGAACAGGATCCCAGTGAAAGTAATTTGGCTAAATTAGCGAAATTACAAGAGCAATTAGATCAGCAAAATGGTTGGCAACTTGATAATCGTATTCGTAATGTTATCTCTTCACTTTCATTGGATGGTGATGCGCTGTTGTCATCCTTATCAGGAGGCTGGTTGCGTAAAGCCGCATTGGCTAAAGCATTAGTATGTCAGCCAACAGTGTTGTTACTGGATGAGCCAACTAACCATTTAGATATCGAAACGATTAAATGGTTAGAGGAATTTTTAAAAAGTTTTAATGGTAGCATTGTGTTTATTTCACATGATCGTTCTTTTATTCGGCAAATGGCAACACGTATTATTGATCTCGATAGAGGTAAAGTGGCTTCATGGGGTGGAGATTATGATAGCTATCTTGTTGGAAAAGAGGAAGCACTACGTGTCGAAGAGTTGCAAAATGCAGAATTTGATAAAAAATTAGCTCAAGAAGAAGTGTGGATACGTCAAGGTATCAAAGCTCGGCGAACACGTAACGAAGGTAGAGTACGTGCTTTAAAGGCGATGAGACAGGAACATTCACAACGTCGCCAAGTCATGGGCAGTGCAAAAATGCAAATTGAAGAAGCGTTGCGTTCTGGCAAGATTGTTTTTGAATTGGATAATGTGAGCTATCAAATCGAAAATAAATTATTGGTTAAAGATTTCACGGTACAAGTATTACGAGGCGATAAAATTGCGTTGATTGGTCCTAATGGTATAGGTAAAACAACTCTTTTAAAGTTGATGTTAGGTAACTTACAGCCGACGTCGGGTAGCGTCCATTGTGGTACCAAATTGGAAGTCGCTTATTTTGATCAGTATCGACTTGAGTTAGATCCTGAAAAGACTGTGATGGATAACTTGGCTGAAGGTAAGCAAGAGGTGATGGTTAATGGTCGATCTCGTCACGTGCTCGGCTATTTGCAGGACTTTTTATTTCCACCAAAACGAGCCAGAACTCCTGTTCGTGCATTATCTGGCGGTGAGCGAAATCGTTTATTATTAGCTAAATTATTTTTAAAACCAAGTAATTTATTAGTACTCGATGAACCCACCAATGATCTGGATATTGAAACATTAGAGTTGTTAGAAGAACTAGTTAATGATTATCAAGGTACTGTTTTACTGGTTAGCCATGACCGGCAATTTGTTGATAATGTGGTTACCCAATGTTGGTTTTTTGAAGAACAAGGTCATATCGGTATTTATGCGGGCGGATATACTGATGCTTTACAGCAACAGCAGCAAGCAAAACCCGTGTCGGTGAATAAAAATACTGCACCGGTTAAATCCGATGAAAAAGCGGTAACAGCAGAAACCAAAATGCCTGAAGCGAAAAAGAAAGTAAAGCTAAGTTATCATGAACAACGTGAATTAGCACAATTACCAAGCCAAATAGAGCAATTGGAATTAGCAATAGCTGATTTACAAGCGCAAATAGGGCACAGTGACTTTTTTAATCAACCCCACGAGATGACAAGCCCGATTTTAACAGATTTGGCAAATAAAGAAGCTGAACTAGAAGCCGTTTTTGCACGTTGGGAAGCGCTTGAGTCGTTAAGTCAACAATAAAAACGTTAAGAGCTTGCTTGGCTTGGCAAGCTCTTGTTAGCAATTACCATTTTCTTTTTGTTAATATAAAAAAGAGTGCTAATGCCAGAATAACAAATATTGATCCAATAAATCCTATATACTCGGTTGATAGTCGCACTAAGACTTGGCTACCCACAAACGCACCTGCACCAATGCCGATATTATAAATACCTGAATAAACGGATGTTGCAATATCAGCTGCATCTGGTGCAACATCGATGACTTTGCTTTGCATGACCATGCCGATAATGGTGATCGCAAGTCCCCATAACATGCCTTGTATGATTGCGGTGATTAAGTTGAATGAGCATACATAGAGCGAAAGTAAACAAATCATTAATAATAACAATGGAATGATTAGAATTGCTGTTGGATGTTTATCAGAATATTTAGCAAAGACAACACTGCCGATCATACCTGAAAAACCAATAGCTAATAAAATGCTAACCACCACTTTTTCGTTAAAACCACCGACATTTATCATAAAAGGGGTGATATAGGTATAAGCACAAAAATGACCGGTAATAATAATTGCTGTTAATAGATAGATATTGAGTAATACTGGTCGTTTAAGCACTTTCGGAATATCACGGATAGATAAAGTGTCTGTGCTTGGCACAGGCGGTAATAAATAGAGTAATGAAACCATGACACAAAAAGCAATAAAACCGATACATAAAAAAGTAATCCGCCAGCCAACAAGTTGACCAATAATCGTGCCAATAGGAATTCCCAGAATTGTTGCCATTGAAACGCCGACCACAATAAAGCCCATTGCTTTAGCTTTTTTGCCATTAGGTGCAAGTCGAACAGCTAAAGGCGTAGTAATAGCCCAAAATACAGCGTGTGCACAGGCGATCCCAATTCTGGCTACCATTAAACTATAAAAATCCCAAGCAAAACCCGCTAAGATATGGCTACCAATGAATAAACAGAATAAAAAAACAAGAAGTTTTCGGCGATCCATTTTTGAGGTTAATACTGTCAATGGTAACGATAATAATGAAACAGACCAAGCATAGATAGTTAATAATAATCCAGCATGCGCTTCATCCATTGAAAAACTTTTAGCGATGTTGGGTAGCAACCCTACTGGAACAAATTCGGTGGTATTAAAAATAAATGCTGCAAATGCCAAACATAAAATTGACGACCAAATTCGAGACCGTTTATTAGCATTATTTATCATGTTGTTTTTCAAAGAAGGGATAAATAGATTGAGTGTCATTATAACATGAATAATGTTCGTTATTAAACAGGCAGTAAAGATAATGGTGTCAGCTTTGAGGACAACTAATCGGCATTCATTATCGATTTTGTATCTTCATTCGCAACAGGTATATAATATTTATACCTTTCCACTAGCAGTGATGATAATCATGAATCAACTTTTTATTACGATATGTCTATTAATTTTTAGTAATCTATTTATGACGTTCGCTTGGTATGGTCATTTACGTTTTTTGCATAATCAAGTCTGGATTGTTGCCGTTTTTATTAGTTGGGGGATTGCGCTATTTGAATATTTATTGCAGGTTCCAGCTAATCGTATAGGCTTTCAAGTTGCCACGGCAGGTCAATTAAAAATTATTCAAGAAGTCATTAGTTTGTCTGTCTTTATACCCTTTTCAATTTATATCTTAAAAGAACCTTTTAAAACTGATTATATTTGGGCTGGTTTCTGTTTGCTTGGCGCAGTATTTTTTATGTTTCGAGATAAAATTTTTGCATAATAAACAGTTATGCTACCTCTATTTTAAATATCATTACGGCTAGAATAGTGATTCAATCTTTATATCACTATTGATAAAAAGTGACAGTATGAAAATGTGATAGTTATCACATAATGTAAATGATGTCATTTATTAATCCAATAATTCAATTTAAGATTAATTAATATCAAATAAATCAATGTGATTAGACAATAAAATTTAGAAAATTTTATTGTATGGAAATTGTAACAAGGCAATTTAATCGTTTTAAATACCAATGATATAGGAATAACAATATCGAGAGAGAAAAGGGGCAGTCTATGCAAAAAATGTTAGTTAAAAGTATGATGCTGTATTCTTTATTATGTGTTCAAGCATTCGCCGTAGAAATAAAAGATGTGACAACACATCCCAATGATTATTTTCTTACTGAAAATCAAGCTCCCGATAGTTTACAATTGTTACCTCCACCTCCTGCATTTACCAGTGTCGAATTTTTAAGGGATAAAGCCATGTATGATTGGGGTAAATCGATGCGTCATACCGAACGAGGAAGGCAAGCTTATATTGATGCTGACTCTAGTAAGGAAAATGTCACTCAGCAATTTTCAACGTCGTTTGGTTTTGATATATCTGCTATCAAGACACCCGAAATTTACAAATTGATTACTACAATGAAAGAAGATGCAGGTGATCTGGCTACACGTTCGGCGAAAAATTATTACAATCGTATCCGACCATTTTCCTTTTTCAATGAGCCCACTTGCCGACCGGAAGACGAAAAAACGCTTTCTACCAATGGATCTTATCCCTCAGGACATACAACAATTGGTTTTGCCATATCGTTGGTGTTAGCTGAAATCAACCCACAACGTCAAAATGAAATTTTGAAACGAGGTCTTGAAGTGGGTGAAAGCCGTGTTATTTGTGGATACCATTGGCAAAGTGATATTGATGCAGCTAGAGTCATGGCGGCGAGTGTGGTTGCACAACTGCATGCTAATGCCCAGTTTAATCAACAATTAGCAAAAGCCAAAATGGAGTTTAACCGCTTACAAACCAATCAACAAAGTAGAAAGTAATAAGAGTTATCGAAAAATATGATTTGATTGTAAATCCAATGTTTATCAATTTAAGGCTGATATTGGTTGTTTTGTTAAACAACCAATATCAAGTTTAACAATTATAACGCTTTAAATGAGATATCCGGTAAAATCGCTTCACCTTGCCAAAATAATTCACTGGCAAGTTGCCCAGCAATTCGACAATAATTTTCAGTAAATTCACTGTCAGGATGATTAATGACTGTTGGCGTTCCTGTATCAAGGTCTTGTCGCAACATTTTATGTAGTGGTATTTGCCCAAGTAGTTGAGTTTGATATTTTTCGGCAAGCTGTGCCGCGCCACCTTCACCAAAAATTGCCTCATGATGCCCACAATTTTCACAGATATGGTAACTCATGTTTTCGACAATACCTAACGTCGGGACATTAACCTTATTAAACATGGTGATCCCTTTTTTTGCGTCGATTAAGGCAATGTCTTGTGGTGTAGTAACAATCACTGCGGCAGTAACAGGAATACTTTGCGCGAGTGTTAATTGAATATCTCCTGTACCTGGTGGCATATCAATCACTAAATAATCGAGTTCTGGCCAAAGCGTGTCTTGCAAAATTTGCAATAATGCTTTGCTTGCCATTGGTCCTCGCCATACCATAGCCCCATCTGAATCGACTAAATAGCCAATCGAGTTACTGGCTAATTCATAGGCCATAATTGGGGTCATATGTTTATTGTCGGGGGTGAGAGGCTGTTGTTTTTCGGTTCCTAACATGGTAGGTATAGAAGGGCCATAAATATCGGCGTCTAAAATACCAACTTTGGCGCCTTGTTTTTGCAGTGCAAGCGCAAGGTTAATCGCGGTTGATGATTTACCGACTCCCCCTTTACCAGAGCTAATGGCGATGATGTTTTTAATGTTTTTTATCGCTTGTTGATGGTTAGCTCGTTTAAGAGTGGCAATATTGAAATCAATTTGCCAATTGACTTGTTTTATACCGTCAAGTTCAAGTAATTGAGGTGTGATAGTCTTTTTCAGCTCTTCAAAGGTCATTTGCCATGCAAAGGGCATCGTTAAATGAATATGCAAAGTTTGATTTTCCAATTCACACTTCTTAACGGCGCCTAATTCGATTAAATTTTTTCGCAAAGTAGGATGAGTAAAATTTTCAAGAATCTTTTTGGGTTCCATGGTGATTAGCCTTCATTTTTATCTACGGTTTTATCTGCTTTTATGCTGATTTGTATAGTTATCATGCTTATTTAAGTAAAATATTGAGAACAGCCAAATTATTTTATGCTTTCCAAAATATCGTGAGTCATTAGTTTGCTGATTTTTCTGAATCAGGAAAGAATTTTTATTAAATTATGGCATAAATCTAGCGATAATCCCATGTTTGATGTACTATTCCCGACATTATGTAATAAAAGGTATTAAATTGACATGACAACAAAACGCAAAATATTAGTGACTTGTGCACTTCCTTATGCAAATGGTTCAATTCACTTAGGACATATGCTAGAACATATTCAGGCTGATGTATGGGTACGCTATCAACGAATGCGTGGCAATGAGATTTACTTTATTTGTGCAGATGATGCGCATGGTACGCCAATCATGCTTAAAGCTCAGCAATTAGGAATGACGCCTGAACAGATGATTGCAGAAGTTAAAACTGAGCATCAACGTGATTTTGCTGGATTTAACATTAGTTATGACAATTACCATTCAACGCATAGCCCAGAAAATCGTGAAATTTCTGAGCAGATTTATAAAAAGCTAAAGGCTAATGGTTACATCAAAACAAAAGTAATATCACAATTATTCGATCCAGAAAAACAGATGTTTTTACCTGATCGTTTTGTGAAAGGCACTTGCCCTCGTTGTAAAGCACCCGATCAGTATGGTGATAACTGTGAGGTTTGTGGTGCAACTTATAATCCAATTGATCTCATCAATCCTCAATCAGTTATTTCTGGCGCAACTCCAATAATGAAAGACTCAGAGCATTTCTTTTTTGACTTGCCCGCTTTTTCAGAAATGTTACAAGCGTGGATCCGTTCTGGAACATTGCAAGATCAAGTTGCGAATAAAATGCAAGAGTGGTTTGAAGCTGGATTACAACCTTGGGATATTAGTCGTGATGCTCCTTATTTTGGTTTTGAAATTCCGGATGCGCCGGGTAAATATTTTTATGTTTGGTTAGATGCGCCAATAGGTTATATGGGATCTTTCCTTAATTACTGTAATAAAAATAATAAAGCGATATTTGATGAGTTTTGGAATAAAAACTCAACGACTGAACTTTATCATTTTATCGGTAAAGATATTGTCTACTTCCATAGTCTATTTTGGCCGGCAATGTTAGACGGTAGTGAACATCGTAAACCTTCTAATATCTTTGTTCATGGCTATGTGACAGTCGATGGTGCTAAGATGTCAAAATCAAGGGGTACCTTTATTCAAGCAAGTACCTATTTAAAACATTTAGACCCTGACTGTTTGCGTTATTATTATGCAGCGAAATTGTCGCCACATATTGATGATATCGATTTAAATTTGGAAGATTTTGTCCAACGTGTTAATAGTGATTTAGTTAATAAAGTTGTTAATATTGCTTCTCGTTCGGCAGGCTTTATCAGCAAACGTTTTGACGGTAAATTGTCTGATAATCTAGCTGAGCCAGAACTTTATGCTTTGTTTGTTGAAAAATCGAAAGTAATTGCTGAATATTTTGAACAACGTGAATCGGGTAAAGCAATACGTGAAATTATGGCACTGGCTGACGAAGCAAATCGTTATATAGATGAAAAAGCGCCATGGGTTGTGGCAAAACAAGAAGGGCAAGATCAAGCATTACAAGATATTTGTTCAATGGGGATTCATCTTTTCCGTATTTTAATGACCTATTTAAAACCTATTGTGCCAGCATTAGCAGAACGCACTGAAGCATTTTTAAATAGCGAATTGACTTGGGAAGCGATTAATCAGCCTTTAACCGGACATAGTATTAACCGATTTAAAGCTCTATTCAACCGTATAGATATGGATAAAATTACTGCTATGATTGACGAAACTAAACAACAAGCAGCATTAGCGACACCTGCTAAAGAAAAAGTCGCTGAACCGATTGCTGATACCATAAATTTTGATGATTTTGCAAAAGTAGATATGCGTGTTGCATTGATTAAAAATGCAAACCTAGTTGAAGGATCAGACAAATTATTGCAACTTACACTTGATATTGGAGACGAAACCCGTAATGTCTTTTCAGGCATTAAAGAGTTTTATCCAGACCCTCAAGTTTTAGTGGGCAGATTAACGATTATGATCGCCAACTTAGCGCCTCGTAAAATGCGCTTTGGTATCTCTGAAGGCATGGTACTTTGTGCAAGCGGTAAAGATGATAGTGAAGGCGTTTACTTATTGTCGCCTGATAGTGGTGCAAAACCGGGCATGCGAATTTCGTAATTAATTGTTTTCTTTTTTTTCATCTTAACAAGTAAAAAAACTTGTTAAGATGTTTAATTTTTTATTTAACGTGTTTTGGTGCAAAAGTTTTAAGACTTTTGATTTTCAGCCGCATTGCCAGAATAAGGTAAAATGCTATCTTTTAATGTAAATGAAAAATCTTTTGTGCTGATTTCCCCGATGATGTTGTCGCTATCATATAGCGCCATTAAAAAACCCGCCATTTGCTCTGCGGTGTGATATTGGCTGAAACTTTTATTATAGTCATATTCATTGACATTATTCGCTTTTTGACCAAATTCAGTTTTGGTTGCCGCAGGGGCTAAGACTTTAGCCGTTAATTTCGCTTTTGCTTGTCTTAATTCTTGCGCTAAACCTTCAGTAAAAGCATTAACATAGAATTTAGTCGCACAATAAGTGACAGCGTTGGGTACAATTGTGTATCCACCTCGTGAGGAGATATTAATTATTTGTGTGCCAGATTGATGGTGATATTTATGCACATAAAGCGTTGATAGAATCGTTAAGGCTTCGATGTTTAAATGTAGCATGGATTGTATTTTATCTAAATCTTGATCTTTAACACTTCCATAATGCCCAAAACCTGCATTATTTATCCATGTTTCAATATAATAGCTATCTAATTGTTTGAAGAGTGAAAAAACATTATTGGCTTGCGACAAATCACAAATTTTAATGATGACGTCTAAATTTGGATTTAATTCGGCAATTTTTTGTTTCAATGTTTCTAGTTGTGATTCTCTTCTTGCTATCAATATAAGGTTTTTATTTCGTTTAGCAAATTCAATTGCAGTAGCATAACCAATGCCTGAACTTGCGCCGGTAATTGCAGTGTATTTTTTATCATGACTGTTCATTTTTTGTTCCTTTTAATTTCTTAATAAAGTAATTGTTATGTTAGATTTCCATAGATTGTGGAGTAATTTTTTGTTTGTTGAATTTCAGTTATATAACTAATTAATTTTAATTAAAAAAGTTTTTGTTGGTTAAGCTCACGCCAATCACCAACTTTAGGATATAGAGCTAGTTTTGATATAACCAATATCCTTTGCATAAATTATGGAAATATAAAGATGTTTACTTTTCACGTCATTGCTTAGGATAACAAGCGATCTTCAGTTTTTTATATTATTTAGTTTTGAATCTATAATGATATTTTCAATAGAAGTTGAATTGACAATACCTATTTATCTCGTGGTAAATTTTACTTTCATACCCTAGATGATTTTGTTTTATTATCTTTATAAAATAAGAGATAATAAATATTATAAAAATTGATTTATTAACAACTGGGAGTTGATAATTTGGATCTATTAAAGTGTATGGAAGCATTTGTATTGACGGTGAAAACCGGATCGTTTGTGTCTACGTCAGTATCATTGAATACTTCACCGCAGATGGTGACTAAATATATTGCTTTTTTAGAAAAACACTTAGGATTAAAATTACTTAATCGTACAACTCGCTCGCAACATCTTACTGTATTTGGTAAACAGTATTATCAACGATGTTTGTTAATTCTTGCAGAAATAAAAGAGACGAAGATATTAGCGCAACAATTTATTGAAGAGCCAAAAGGTCGATTAAGGATTAGTGCACCTGTCAGTTATGGACATTATAATTTAATTCCGGTTATTAGCCGTTTTATGAAACGCTACCCTAAATTAAACATTGATATCCAATTAAGTGATCGCTATGTTGATATAGTAAAAGAGGATTATGATATTGTGTTTCGTATCGGTCAATTAAATGATTCTGGCTTGATCGGACGCAAACTTAAACCTTTTCAACTTATATTTGCCGCTTCGCCGAGTTATTTGATGCAAAATGGCGTACCAGCTGTTCCTGACGATTTAAAAAATCATCAGTGTCTAATTTATCAATATGTGAATCGGAATAAAAATGATTATGTTTGGCCATTTACGATGAATGGCAAAGTCGTCAATCTTTCTATTTCTGGCTCATTACAATCAAATGATACTTCAGCATTAGCAATTGCCGCCATTGAAGGTTTGGGGATAACGATGTTACCCGAACCGATGCTGAATGAGGCGATAAAACAAGATAAACTATTACCGATATTACAAAATTACTTACCCCCCGCTCGGGAAGTCCATATGCTTTATACTGCTGATAGGCAACCGCTAGCTATAATGAAAATGTTTATTGAATTCGTGGTTAATACGATGTCATGAAAATCATCAAATGATTTTAAGATCAGACTTGATTTAAGATAGCTGTTATAAGGCAATAAAAAAAGGCGATAAAATCGCCCAAAGTCAAACAGTTATACTTAAAGATTATTGTATTGTCGCTAAGGTACTAACTTCATTACCTAGCATATTATTTAGGTAGACTAAATCGTCTGCGGTTAATGTACCAACAGCATATTTAAGTTGTAGTAAATTTATAAGATAGTTATATTTCGCATCTGATAAATTTCGTTTAGAGCTATAAAGTTGAGTGGTCGCATTCAATACATCGACAATAGTTCGAGTCCCTACTTGATAACCTGAATTCGTCGCTTCTAATGAGCTTTCAGCTGAAACAACCGCTTGTTGATAAGCTTTAATCGCACTGATTGACGAAGAAATATTGTTATAAGAAGAACGGACTTGATTGATTACACTGCGATTAGTACTTTCAAGCTTTTCACTTGAACTAACGTAGTTGTGTTGAGCTTGCTCAACTTTGGATTGCGTGGCTCCACCTGAGAAGATAGGTAAATTTAAACTTAATCCAACATAGTTATTGCCCGAATAAGATTTTCCTCTGTGACCACCATTAGTCGCAAAATTATCTCCATATCTATCGGTTTTATTTAGATTTGTTGATGCATCTAAGCTAGCTGTTGGTAGATGCCCTGCTTGTGATAATTTGATTTGATCACGCGCTATTTCTTGGTTTAATTTCATTGTTAATAAATTCAGATTAGACACCTCAGATTGTTTTAACAACGAATTAATTGAAATTGGCGCTTCGGTTTTAAACATTTTGGTATTAATGGTCGCTAAATTTGAATAGAATCGTCCACTGACCTGACGTAAGTTTTCGATAGCGTTATTCAAGTCGTTTAACGCATTAACTTGTTGAGCAAGCGTAAGGTCATAATTTGCTTGCGCATTTTGCACATCGGTAATTGCTACTAAACCAACTTGATGTTGTTGTCTGGTTTGTTGTAACTGACGACCAATTGCTTTTTTCTGTGCATCGATAAAGTTTAATGCTTCAAGTGCTTTAAGTACATTAAAATAAGCAACTGAGGTATTTAATATAAGCGTTTGTCCTTGATATTGATAAGCTATATCGGCAATACTAGCTTGCTTTTTAGTGATGTCTAAAGCTTTCCAATTAGAATAATTAAAAATACTTTGTGATAAGCTTACTTGATAAAGGTTTCCGCTTTTGGATTTTACACCACTGGTATCACGACGCCCATGAGTTACACCATAAGAAGCGCTTAAACCAATTTGTGGTAATAAGCTTGCTCGTGATCCAGAAATTGCTGAATATGCCTTTTCTTTTTCAGCTAATGAACTGCTTAAATCAGGATTCGTTTCCTTAGCTTGTTCATAAACCTGAACCAAATTTTCGGCAAATACAGAGTGGCTTAGCGCTAAGCCGATTAGAAAGGTTAAAGTTTTTTTCATCAATTTTCTCTTTAAAACATTCAAATATAATAGTATTTTTAATTTGCATAATTTTAACAGATAAATAGGATATAGTAAGCATAGTTTGTTAACTATTCGCACTTTTTATTCAAATTAAGACTAAAATTGAGAGTTTCTATGAAAATTAATAATGATCCTGTTGTGTTTAACAAGAAAGATGTGTTCAATTTGACTAAACGCGTTTTGTATAAAGGCTTTTTTTCTTTAATCGAATATCGTTTTCAGTACCGTAAATTTGACGGCACCAAAAGCGATGTCGTAACGCGAGAAATTCTGGAGCGGGGACATGCTGTCGTGCTATTAGCTTATGATGTAAAACTTGATAACATAGTCATGATAGAACAGATTCGTATCGCTGCCATCGAAACTCAGGATAGTCCATGGTTATTAGAACTTATTGCAGGCATGATGGATCATGAAAATGAATCTTATGAAGAGGTTGCAAGGCGAGAAGCAATGGAAGAGGCGGGTGTAACAATTGGACGTTGTAAGCCGATTGTAAGTTATTTGGCATCACCGGGGGGATTAACGGAAAAACTTCATATATTAGTTGGTGAAGTAGATTCTTCAACTGCGATGGGCGTTCATGGATTGGCAGAAGAAAACGAAGATATCAAAGTGCATGTAATTAGCCGTAAGCAAGCTTATCAGTGGGTTCAAGAAGGCGTAATTAATAATGCCGCATCAATTATTGCGCTTCAATGGTTACAGCTCAACTATAAATCATTAAAAGATGAATGGATATAATCAATGGCAATGATCACATTTAAGTTTTTCTTTCATAAAAATGTGATCCATTTTACACTTTATAAATCTACTTGAATTTATAATAAAAAATATTTAGTCTAGCCAGCTTTGCTACCCTTATTTTTGGGATTTGATTATCTCTAATCGTGTATTTTGATAAAATGTTGAGGTAAATTTTGGAGTCATTTTTAACGCTTCCAATCATAAATAGAAATTACAGTAATATCTTACATATTACCGATACACATCTTTTTGCTAATGACCAAAGTAAATTATTAGGTATTGATTCAAATGCTAGTTTTCAAACAGTGATAAGAGAAATAGAAAATAGAAATAGCCCGTTTGACTTAATAGTGGCAACAGGTGATTTTGTTCAAGATGGATCAGAACAAGCTTATCGTCTTTTTGCCGAGCAAATACAGAAATTTAATCTACCTTGTGTTTGGTTAGCTGGTAACCATGACAATTATCATGATATGCAAGAAATTTTTGCTGACTATCAACTAGCTGAAAATAAAATTGTTCTTCTAGGGAATAAATGGCTTTTAGTGTTGCTTAATAGTCAGGTTGTAGGTCAAGCCTATGGTTTTTTACCCCAGTCAGAACTTGAATTTTTGCAACGCACATTAACAATTCACAATGATCGTTATGCTTTTGTTTTTTTGCATCATCATGCTATTGAGTCAGGTTGTCACTGGTTAGATCAACACATATTAAAAAACAAACATGAATTAGAAGAAATTATTAAGCATCAACCCAATATAAAAGGTGTAGCTTGGGGACATATTCATCAAAGTCTGGATTATATTTGGCACGGCTGCAAAGCGTTTTCTACACCTTCAACTTGCATACAATTTATGCCAAAATCTTATGATTTTAAATTATCCTATGAAGCACCAGGATGGCGAGAAATCAAGCTAGCAATAGATGGATCAATTCAATCCAAGGTTTATCGCATTGCTGACAATTGTTTTCAACCAGATATGTCACAAAATGGCTATTAAGTTAGACCCAATTAGAACATTAGTTTCAAATAGTTAATTTTTTATAGCAACGGTGCAAAAAAATAAAAAAGTCGTTCAATAACACGTTGCCAAATTGGGCGTTTTTTCCATTCATCAATATTTACAATATCTGAGTTAGATAAGTATTTATGTAAAAGTTGAGATAACGATTTAGCAAATTCAGCATCATCAATAACTGTGGTGATTTCAAAATTGAGCCATAGACTACGCATGTCTAAATTTACGGTACCCACTAAACTAAGTTGATTATCAATTAACACACTTTTGGTATGTAATAAATTATCATTAAATTGATAAAGTTTGACACCGCCTTCCAGTAATTCAGAAAAAAATGCTCGACTAGCCCATTTGACCATAAGTGAATCATTTTTTTTCGGAACGATAATAATCACTTCCACACCTCGCTGAGCAGCTGTCACAACAGCGTGTAATATATCATCGCTAGGCACTAAATAAGGGGTAGTAAAAATAATTTGTTCTTGCGCTGAATATATTGCGGTTAACAGCACTTGATGAATCATATTTTCAGTATAACCCGGTCCTGAAGCAATTAATTGCATTATGTGTTTTTTCTCTTCGGGGGGTTCGGCAAACTCAGTAATTTGCGGTAATGCTAAGTATTTTCCCGTTTCAAGCTCCCAATCACTTGCATAAATTGCCCCCATTAACGTTGTAACTGGGCCATTCATTCGTACCATGATATCTACCCATTCGCCAATGTGTTTATTTTGTTTAAAATAGCGAGGATCCACGATATTCATACTGCCAGTATAAGAAATATAATTATCAATAATGGCAACTTTGCGATGTTGACGCAGGTCAAGACGTCGGAACATAAAACGTAGCAGATTTACTTTTAACGCTTCGATAATTGTAATACCAGCATCACGCATTCGTTTACTTGCTTTGGTTCTGATAAAATGACGACTACCTGCGGAATCAACCATTAAACGACAGGTTACGCCTCGTTTTGTTGCTGCAATCAATGCATTCTCAACATCATCCGCTCTACCGCCTTCGTTCCAGATATAAAAAACCATTTCAATGTTTGATGTGGCATGATTGATATCATCGATTAAACGATCGAATATCTCATCTGTTTCGCTAAGTAACTCTATATGGTTACCATTAATACCATCAAGTCCGGTTTGGTGCTTACAAAGTTGAAAAATCGGTTTGCTGACTTGACTAACATTACGGGTAAAAATGTCAGGAAAATCTTCAAGTCGATTGATAAATTTAGCAATAGTCGGGCGCATTTGCTGTGCACGTTTTACTCGTTGTTGACCTAAATGGGCTTCACCTATGGCAAAGTAGAGTATGATTCCAACAATTGGTAAAATATAGATTATTAACATCCAAGCAATAACGTAGGTTGTCGGTCTGCGTTTGAAAACAATACGCAATGAGGTTGCTACAATGAGCAACCAATAAGTTAGAAAGATCAACGAACTAATTAGAGTATGGAATGAGTATAATTGCATGTTGCTCAACTATTGTTAAGATTTAATTTGCTAATCGGGTCTTTGTCGCAATCGAAGTTTTGAAATATTTCTGGTAAAGGTTTTGGATTATTATGTTTATCGACCGAGACATAGGTAAATACCGCATCGGTAATACAAAAGCGCTGTGTTGTATCATCGGTATCAATTAATTTTTTGATCCAAACTTCAATAGCAATTGTCATTGAGGTTCTTCCTGTTTTTATACAACGAGCATAGCAGCAAACTACATCACCAACCATAGCGGGTTTATAAAAAGTAATGCTACTGGCATTAACAGTAACGACTCTGTTTTTAGCAATCTCTTTTGATAAAATACCACCAGCAAGATCCATTTGAGACATGATCCAACCACCAAATATATGTCCATGTGGGTTGGTGTCCGAAGGCATAGCAAGCGTTCTGAGTACTAATTGTCCCTTGGGACTGTCAGTTGTTTGTTTCATCTCTAAAAATACTCCTACCTATGCTATTTATTTACTTTCTAAATCTTTATTAAGATTTTTATAGATATAAATACCAGAAATTAAGGATAATAACAATGATGCAATGGGTAAAATAAAGACTTTAAACCTCCAAAAAAAGTAATCAGAAGTATAATAAGTCGCTATCAAACTAATTGCACCACAAAGTATAAAAAATCCTATCCACACTAAATTTAGTTTGTTCCATACCGCATCACTTAATTGGAGTTCCTTGCTCAACATTTTTTTTAGAAGATTCTTATTAAATAGAAATCGGCTTATTAATAACGCTGCAGCAAATAAAAAATTAATTATAGTTACTTTCCATTTAATAAAAATTGGCTCTCGAGTTGCTAGCGTAATTCCACCAAAAATCATTACCATTAAAAAAGAGATTAGCTCTATTTTGTCAATTTTTTTGTATAAAATTAGTACGACACAAAGTGTAATAGTGGATGCAATCATTAATGCCTGAACGCCAACAAAAATATCATACATAGATAAAAAAATAAAAAAGACGACAAGTGGAATAAAGTTTAAAAGTTGTTTCATTTTGATGATTAACCTAGCAAAATAATGACAATAACCTAAAAAAGTAATAAGCCTATAAAATAGGCTTATTTTTTGGTATGAAGTTCTGGGTGTTTTTTGCAATTACCGGAATCACAATGACCATAAAGGTACAAACTATGGAAAGTTAATTTTACACCATATTGTTCTGCAATCTCTTTTTGTCTGGTATTAATGATTTCATCACGAAATTCAAAGACTTCACCACAATCTAAACAAATTAGATGATCATGATGTTGTTGTGTTGCAAGTTCAAATACAGCTTTTCCACCTTCAAAATTGTGTCGGGTTACAATACCTGCGTCATCAAATTGGTTTAAAACTCGATAAACTGTTGCAAGTCCAATTTCTTCTCCCATATCAAGAAGTTTTTTATAGAGATCTTCTACAGTAATATGTTGGCATGAAGGATCACGTAGTAGCTCTAAAATTTTTAAACGAGGTAATGTAACTTTTAAACCAGCACTTTTCAGCGCTGCATTATTATCTCTATCATGATTTGTCATATTACATCCCAATATAGTTGATATAAATTAGTTATTATAAAATATGATGAACGAAAAATACATTAAATCATTAAAATAGATTAAATATTCATTTCTGTTTTTACTTGTTCAACCCAAGTAGAAATGCGTTCTTCTGTTAATTCTGGTTGACGATCTTCGTCAATTGCCAAACCAACAAAATGTGTATCATCAACTAAACCTTTAGATGCTTCAAAGTGATAACCTTCAGTTGGCCAATGTCCAACAATTTTTGCGCCTTTCGGTTCGATAATATCGCGTATTGTTCCCATTGCACTGCAGAAGAATTCTGAATAGTCTTCTTGATCACCGCAGCCAAAAATAGCGACAGTTTTTCCGTTAAAATCGATTTGCTCTAAATTAGGAAAGAAGTCTTCCCAATCTGCTTGTGGATCACCATAATACCAAGTTGGAATACCGAAAATAAGGTATGCATATTGTTCGATATGCTCTTTGGTGGCTTCTCGAATATCTAAAAGATCGGCTTTTTCGTTACCCAAAATGAGTTGGATTTGTTTGGCAACATTTTCTGTATTGCCTGTATCACTTCCAAAAAAAATACCAACTTGTTTCATTTTTTTACCTTTACAATTATTACGATATTAATTTAGCTAATGAGTATATCATTGTCACTTATTATCAGCAATAATTCTCAATTACAATACCTATAAGATATTATTTACTACACAATTTATTAATCTTGGATTAGAATTGAATCCATTTTTAATATTAACTTAAGTTGTGGAATTTGTTTATGAACTTGCATGAATATCAGTCCAAATATCTTTTTAAGCAATACAACTTACCCGTACCAGAAGGGTTTGTATGCAACTCAATGGATGAAGTACAAGATACTTTAGCCGAATTATCCTCTAAGTCTGATTCAGGGGCTTGGGTTGCTAAATGTCAAGTTCATGCAGGGGGCAGAGGGAAGGCTGGTGGTGTAATTTGTACTGATAATCTTAATCAAATTAAACTTTTTGCTGAAAAATGGTTAGGTCAGTATCTTGTCACTTATCAAACCACATCAGAAGGTCAACTTGTTAATCAAATCTTAATTGAAAAAGCTTCCAATATACAAAAAGAACTTTATTTAGGGGCAGTAATCGATCGAAGTATTCAACGTGTGGTCATCATGGCTTCAACTGAAGGCGGGGTAGATATTGAAAGTGTCGCTGAAAAATCACCCCACTTAATACATAAAATTGCACTTGATCCTTTAACCGGTCCTTGTGCTTTTCAAGGTAGAGAACTTGCCTTTAAATTAGGGTTAACGGGTAAACTTATTAACCAATTTGCCAAACTATTTGTTAATTTTGCACAGTTTTTTATAAAAAATGATGTGTCATTAGCAGAAGTCAATCCTCTGGTTATTACCGATGCCGATGAATTCGTTTGCTTAGATGCTAAAGTCGTTTTAGATGATAACGCAATGTTCAGACACCCTGACTTAACTATTTTAAGAGATACCACACAAGAAGATAAACGTGAATCTATTGCCGCCAAACAAGGGATTAGTTATGTTTCGTTAGATGGCAATATCGGTTGTATGGTTAACGGGGCTGGTTTGGCAATGGCAACCATGGATATGATCAAACTTTATGGTGGAAAACCAGCTAATTTTCTCGATGTAGGCGGGGGTACAACCAAAGAGCGTGTTGCTGAAGCGTTCAAATTGATTTTATCAGATAAAAATGTCAAAGCGATATTGGTCAATATTTTTGGTGGAATTGTTCGATGTGATTTAATTGCCGATGGTATTATCAGCGCCATTAAAGAAATTGGGCTAACTGTTCCTGTTGTTGTCCGTCTTGAAGGTAATAATGCTCTGCTTGCCAGAGAAATTTTAATTGAAAGCCAATTAAATGTTATTACAGCCGAAAGTTTGACTGATGCTGCACAAAAAATTGTTGCGGTCGCATAATAATAGGAAGAGTGGGGAACAATAATTATGTCAATTTTAATTAATAACGCAACTAAAGTCATTTGTCAGGGATTTACGGGTAGTCAAGGTACCTTTCATTCACAACAAGCAATTGAATATGGAACACAATTGGTTGGGGGAGTAACACCCGGTAAAGGGGGAACAACGCATCTTGGCTTGCCGGTTTTTAATACAGTCAAAGAAGCTGTTGAAGCGACGGGGGCAACGGCGAGTGTAATTTATGTTCCAGCGGCATTTGGTAAAGATTCAATACTCGAAGCAATTGAAGCAGGTATTAAATTGATTGTTTGTATCACTGAAGGTATTCCTACTTTGGATATGCTTATTGTAAAAGAAAAGCTAAAACAGAGTGATGCAATTATGATTGGTCCTAATTGTCCGGGTATCATTGTGCCTGATGAATGTAAAATTGGCATTATGCCTGCGCATATTCATCTAGCTGGTAATATCGGTATTGTTTCTCGATCAGGGACTTTGACTTATGAAGCGGTCAAACAAACTACTGATATTGGACTAGGTCAATCTGTCTGTGTTGGTATTGGTGGTGATCCCATTCCAGGCAGTGATTTTATTTCTATTTTAGCATTACTTGAGCAAGATCCGAAGACTAAAGCAATTGTGATGATTGGTGAAATTGGTGGTAGTGCGGAAGAAGAAGCTGCTGAATATATTAAAAAACATGTTAGCAAACCTGTTATAGCCTATATTGCCGGTATGTCGGCACCAGCCGGCAAACGTATGGGGCATGCAGGTGCAATTATATCAGGTAATAAAGGCACTGCTGACGAAAAGGTGAAAGCATTAACTGCTGCTGGTGTAATTGTAGTTAGTAGTCTTGCTGAAATTGGTAATGCGGTAAAAAAAGCAGTTTAAACAGTGTTTTTTTTGACATTAATCAATTTTTATTCTTTAAATATTGATGTACAATATAGCGATATATCTTTATACACTTTGTGGGCATATAAAAGGAACAGGGAGCAATTATGTTAGATATAGTAGAACTATCGCGTCTCCAGTTTGCACTCACGGCAATGTATCATTTTATTTTTGTACCATTAACGCTAGGTTTAGCGTTTATGCTAGCAATTATGGAAACGGTATATGTTGTTAGTGGTAAGCAAGTCTGGAAGGATATGACTAAATTCTGGGGAAAACTGTTTGCTATTAACTTCGCTGTTGGTGTAGCAACAGGTTTAACAATGGAATTTCAGTTTGGTACTAACTGGTCTTATTATTCGCATTACGTCGGCGATATTTTTGGTGCACCATTGGCAATAGAAGGGTTAATGGCCTTTTTTCTAGAATCAACAATGGTTGGTTTATTCTTTTTTGGTTGGGATAGATTAAGTCGCGGTAAACATCTTCTTGTGACATGGTGCGTTGCATTTGGGTCGAATTTTTCTGCACTATGGATTCTCGTTGCTAACGGTTGGATGCAGTTCCCAATCGGTTCAGATTTCAATCCAATCAACTCTCGCATGGAAATGGCAAGTTTTTATGATCTGATCACCAACTCTGTTGCACAATACAAATTTGTGCACACTGTCGCAGCAGGTTATCTAACAGGTGCGATTTTTGTCTTAAGTATCAGCTCTTATTATCTACTTAAAAAACGTGATAGCGAATTTGCTAAACGCTCTTTTGCCGTGGCAGCTATGTTTGGTTTCATCGTATCCATTGTTGTCGCCATTATGGGTGACGAAGCCGGTCACGAAATGACAACCGTTCAGCCAGCTAAACTTGCTGCTATTGAAGCCGAATGGGAAACTCAACCCGCGCCTGCATCATTTAATGTTATTGCTTTTCCTTCTCAAAAAGAGAAAGAAAATTTATTTGCGATTGAAATACCTTATGCAATGGGCATCATGACAACACGTTCATTGGATAAGCAAGTAACAGGGCTAAAAGATATTTTAGCCACTAATGAAATGCGAATTCGTAACGGCATTTTAGCTTATACAAATCTTGAAAAAATCCAACAAGGAAGTCAAGATCCCGATGTGCTTAAATTGTTTGAAAATAACAAAGCTGATTTAGGTTATGGTTATTTAGTCAAACGTTTTACTGATCGAGATAATTTAACGATTCCGGAAGCGACGGAAGCGCACATTAAAGCTGCCACAGAAGATTCTATTCCTACGGTTTGGCCACTATTTTGGTCATTTAGAATCATGGTTGGTCTAGGCGTTTTAATGATCTTAGGGACAGGTCTTGCATTATGGACTACTTATAAAAATAAAATTGGTGAAAAACGTTGGCTACATCGTTTATTATTAGTTTTCTTACCTTTTCCATGGATCGCTTGTGAGTGTGGTTGGTTTGTTGCTGAATACGGTCGTCAACCATGGGCAATACAAGATATTTTACCAACAGGCGTTGCTAATTCGTCGTTAACTCCAGGTGAAGTATTATTTACTATGATACTGATTTGTGGACTTTATACTCTGTTCTTAGTTGCTGAAATGTTCTTAATGTTTAAATTTGCCCGTCTTGGACCAAGTTCTTTAGGTACAGGCAAATATCATTACGAAAAAACGCAACCAACTACAGAATAGGACAAAGGGAGTAAACACAATGATTGATTACGAAATTCTACGAGCTATTTGGTGGTTGCTAATTAGCGTTATCTTGATTGGTTTTGTTATCACTGATGGTTTTGATATGGGGGTGGGTATTTTACTTCCTTTCATTGGTAAAACAGATACCGAACGCCGAATTATGATAAATTCTATTGCGCCTCATTGGGATGGTAATCAGGTTTGGCTAATTACTGCTGGAGCTGGGATTTTTGCTGCATGGCCATTTGCTTATGCTGTGTCCTTTTCGGGCTTTTACATCGCGATGATTTTGGTTTTATGTGCATTATTTTTTAGACCAATAGGTTTTGATTATCGCAGTAAACTTGAAAATTCAAAATGGCGGAGTTTATGGGATATTGCAATCTTTATTGGTAGCTTTGTTCCTGCTCTTGTTTTTGGGGTAGCTTTTGGTAATTTATTAGAAGGCGTTCCATTTAGATTTGATAATTCTTATCGTGTCTTTTATGATGGAAATTTCTTTGGTTTGCTTAATCCGTTTGCTTTATTAACCGGTGTGGTGAGTTTGATGTTGTTTGTTGCTCACGGCGGCACTTGGTTGCAAATGAAAACCTCAGGTGAATTATATTTAAGAGCCCGAAAAGCAACTCAAATATCTTGCTTAATTTTAGTCATTACATTTATTTTAGCGGGTATTTGGGTTATGTTTGGTATGCATGGTTATGAAGTAGTCAGCACGATAGATCATAGTGTCACGTCACAGCCATTAAATAAAGTGGTGTCCACCGAATCAACATGGCTTAGAAATTATATGAATTATCCAATTTTATGGATTGTTCCTGTACTCGGTGTTGTTTTACCTTTACTCAACATTGTTTGTTCTGGGTTAAATAAAAATGCTTTATCATTTATTTTATCAACGTTAACTATTGCTTGTGTGTTATTAACTTATGGCATAGCAACGTTCCCATTCATTATACCATCTAGCATTATGCCTAATGCGAGTTTAACAATGTGGGATTCAACATCAAGCCAGTTAACACTTAATATTATGTTCTTTGTAGTAGTGATATTTTTACCCATTATCCTTTTCTATACTACTTGGTCATATATTAAAATGTTCGGACGACTTGATAAAAATCATATCGAAAATAACAAACATTCACTTTATTAAGGTATAATTATGTATTACTTTTTATGGTTTATCGGTCTTATTGCAGCATGTATGCTTGCTGTTGTTACTGGACTTTGGGTTGAACAAACAAACAGTGAAAAAGAGCCCAAAAATAACAATTAATAAGCATCTCTATATTTTTAAAGGTGACAAATGTCACCTTTTTCATTCATCGCTAATTTAAATCATTATTATGTTACAAATGATAATTGTTTTCATTTGAGTAATTCTATATCATAGTGCAGCATATTTAAGATTTAGATATAATAAAACATATTGCTTTTAAAATATGTAAATACAAATATGAAAGAATTTAATTGGAATGCTAGAGTTTATTATGAAGATACTGATGCTGGAGGTGTTGTATATCATGCCAGGTATCTTGCTTTTTATGAGCGAGCGAGAACAGAATTGCTAAGACAACTTGGAATCAGTCAACATAAGCTATTACAAGAAAGTATTGCTTTTGTTGTCAAAAAGATGGATATTAGCTATCACTTTCCCGCTCGTTTGGATGACCTGTTAACTATTAATAGTAAAGTTGATCAAATTCGCAAGGCATCTATAATTTTTAAGCAAACTATTATTAATGAGAACAATCAAGTGATTAGCAGTGCTGATGTTGTGATTGCTTGTGTTGATATCACTAAAATGAAGCCTTGTGGGCTTCCAAAGTCACTAGTTTTGGAGTTTATATAAGTGGAAAATCTGAATATTGTTAATCTGTTCTTACAAGCAGGTCTTTTAGTGCAATGTGTTATGTTGTTATTATTGATGTTTTCAATTATGTCATGGGCGATTATTTTTCAGAGAACTAAGGTGTTAAGGCAAGCCAAAAAGCAAATTGAACAATTTGATAATCGTTTTTGGGCTGCTGACGAGTTGAATGTTTTATTTGAGAAAGCAAAATCAAATAAAGATGAAATTACAGGCACAGAACATATTTTTTATTCAGGTTTTAAAGAATTTACCCGTTTATATCAAATCAATCCAAATATGCCAGAGGCAGCTTTAGACGGTGCATCTCGTTCTATGCGCCTTGCTATGAATCGTGAACTTGATAATCTTGAACAGCATATTCCTTTCTTAGGTACGGTAGGTTCTATTAGTCCTTATATTGGGTTATTTGGTACCGTTTGGGGAATCATGCATGCTTTCATTTCTCTTGGTGCTGCTAAACAAGCGACATTAAAACTTGTTGCGCCAGGTATAGCTGAAGCTTTAATTGCAACAGCGATTGGTTTATTTGCTGCAATACCAGCGGTTATGGCATTTAATCGTTTATCGTTGAAAGTCAGCCGTATTGAGCAAAGCTATCTCAACTTTATTGATGAATTTTCAGCTATTTTACAGCGTCAAGCTGTGGCTGTCAGGAAATAAACTATGCGCAGAAGTTCACGTTTTTCAACTAAATCAGAGATTAACATTGTACCATTGCTCGATGTACTATTAGTATTGGTACTTATTTTTATGGCAACAGCCCCTATTATTAGCCAAAGCGTTGAAGTCGATCTGCCTGAATCAACTGAATCTAAGACGGTTTCAGCCTCTGAAAATAAAACCATAATTTTAGAAGTGGCAGATATCGGCGTTTATACACTTAGAATTGATGGTGTGCCACAAGAAAGCTTACAGCAAGAACAGATCATTGCCGAAGTTAAGCAGTTATTAGCATTGAATGAAAAGGCGGTATTTTTAGTCGGAGGAGCTAAAAATGTACCTTATGAAGAAATTATAAAAGCTTTAAACTTATTACAATCGGCAGGTGTTAAATCTGTTGGTTTAATGACACAACCAATGTAAACTAGAATAAAACACATTAAAATGTCAGCAATGTCTAAAAATTCAAATTCAAAATTCAGTTTAGCAATAATTCTATCAATCTTGTTTCATGTGCTATTGATCATTTTTTTATGTTATAAAGCTATACAAGATGATAGTGATAATTATGGTACGGTCAATGGTCAATCAATTGATGCAATTATGGTTGATCCATCCATTATGACTGAACAATATAATAGGCAATCACAAAGTCAAAAAAATCAACAGCAATTAAGGCAACAGGTTGATGAGCAAATAACAAAACAGAATCAGTTGTTGCAGCAAAAGCAGCTAGAACAGCAACAGTATTTAAAGGATTTAGAAAAAGAACGTTTAAAACTTGCTGAAAAACTTAAACAAGAACAGCTTGAGGCTGAGAAAAAAGCAGCACAAGAAAAGCAAGAAGCTGAAAAGCGAGCCGCCGAAGAAAAAGCAGCACAAGAAAAGTTAGAAGCAGAAAAGCGAGCCGCTGAAGAAAAAGCAGCACAAGAAAAGCAAGAAGCTGAAAAGCGAGCCGCTGAAGAAAAAGCAGTACGAGAAAAGTTAGAAGCAGAAAAAAGAGCTGCTGCAGAAAAAGCAGCACAAGAAAAGCAGGAAGCAGAAAAAAAAGCTGCTGAAGAAAAAGCAGCACGCGAAAAAAAGGAAGCTGCTAAACGAGCAGCGCAACAAAAGGCAGCAAATGATAAAGCTGTTAATGATCTATTAGGTGAACTTACAACAGGCGGATCAAGCGCACCAGCAACAAGAAAGGGTGTTTCTAACGGCGAATTAGATAAATATAAATTTTTAGTTAAAACCGCGATAAGTAATAAATTTATTAATCCAAATCGACTTTATGTTGGACAGCGTTGTCAATTACAAATTCAAATCGCACCGGATGGTCTATTATTAGATCATAAAGTGTTAAGTGGCGATGATGCATTATGCCGTGAAGCCGTTGCTGCTACATTGTTAGCCATAATTCCGGAACCTTCTCAAATACTTTATCCTGAAGTCAAAAAGATGATAATCAACTTTGAGCCATAGTAAATATGGATTTTCAATTGATTTTACAATGTGAAATGAATCTTGATTATCTATTCATTCAATAAATCGACAACATCTTTGTATAAAAGATGTTGAAAACCAATTTATCATCCCAATATATAACCTATTCATTCCAAATTAAGATATTTATGTAAGAGAAGGAGCAGAATATGACAACAATTGTCAGTGTCCGTCGAGAAGGGCAAGTTGTAATCGGTGGAGACGGTCAAGTCACACTAGGCGAACGTATTATTATGAAAGGAAATGCACGTAAAGTTCGTCGTCTTTATAATAACAAAGTGATTGCAGGTTTTGCTGGTGGTACTGCTGATGCTTTTACACTTTTTGAATTATTTGAGCGTAAATTAGAAATGCATCAAGGTCATTTGACGAAGGCAGCGGTTGAACTAGCGAAAGATTGGCGAACAGACAGAATGTTACGCAAATTAGAAGCGTTACTTGCTGTTGCTGATGAAAGTGCTTCACTTATTATTACTGGTACAGGGGATGTAATTCAACCAGAAGATGATTTAATTGCAATTGGTTCTGGTGGGCCTTATGCTCAAGCTGCGGCAAGAGCTTTGCTGGATAATACTTCGTTATCTGCCCATGATATTGTACAAAAATCATTATCGATTGCCGGCGATATTTGTGTGTATACCAATAATTTCCAAACAATTGAAGAACTTAATTATTAATTTAACTGATTTAAGAGAATTATATTATGTCTGAAATGACTCCTCGCGAAATTGTAAGCGAACTAAACCAACATATTATTGGACAAGATAAAGCTAAACGTTCCGTTGCAATTGCGTTACGTAATCGTTGGCGTCGTATGCAACTAGATGAAGCACTTCGTCACGAAGTCACGCCAAAAAATATATTAATGATTGGGCCAACTGGTGTTGGTAAAACAGAAATTGCAAGGCGCTTAGCGAAATTAGCTCATGCACCTTTTATTAAAGTTGAAGCGACGAAATTTACTGAAGTGGGTTATGTTGGTAAAGAAGTCGATTCTATTATTCGAGATTTGACGGATTCAGCGGTAAAAATGATTCGACAAGAAGCGATGGAAAGAAATCGTAATCGTGCTGAAGAACTGGCTGAAGAACGGATTTTAGATGTACTTGTCCCTCCGGCTAAAGATGGCTGGGGTCAAGTTGAAAACAACAATGACTCTACAGCAAGACAAGCATTTCGAAAAAAATTACGTGAAGGTGCGCTTGACGATAAAGAGATAGAGATTGAAGTTGCTGGCGTTAATATTGGCGTCGAAATTATGGCTCCTCCGGGTATGGAAGAGATGACGAATCAATTACAATCAATGTTTCAAAATCTCGGTGGACAAAAAACCAAACCACGTAAGATGAAAATTAAGGATGCATTTAAACAGTTGATTGAAGAAGAAGCTGCTAAATTGGTTAACCCTGACGATCTTAAACATGAAGCTATCGAAGCTGTGGAACAAAATGGCATCGTATTTATTGATGAAATTGATAAAGTCTGTAAACGAGGTAATTCGTCGGGCCCTGATGTTTCACGTGAAGGTGTACAGCGTGATCTATTACCACTTGTTGAGGGATGTACTGTTTCAACTAAACATGGTGCAGTAAAAACCGACCATATTCTATTTATTGCTTCGGGTGCTTTCCAAACCGCTAATCCATCTGATTTAATCCCTGAACTTCAAGGGCGTTTACCTATAAGGGTTGAATTACAGGCGTTAACAACTGAAGATTTTGAGCGAATTTTAACTGAGCCAAATGCCTCGCTTACAGTACAATACAAAGCATTAATGGCAACAGAGGGTGTTAATATCGAATTTACGTCTGATGGTATCCGTAAAATAGCTGAATCTGCTTGGCAGGTGAATGAACAAAATGAAAATATTGGTGCTCGTCGTTTGCATACAGTGTTAGAACGATTAATGGAAGAAGTCTCGTTTGATGCAAGTGAATTAGGTGGTCAAACTATTACTATTGATGCTAAATATGTAGGCGATCACTTAGATAAACTGGTTGCGGATGAAGATTTAAGTAAATTTATTCTATAAATAAATGGTCTTTATCGAATAAAAAAAGGTGAGTTAATCTCACCTTTTTTATTAACATCATTGATAGTAGTCATAACAATCAATTTAACGTGCAGATTAAGCACTATTTTTTGAATAACTGACCTAAGATATCCGCCGCTTTTTGCTTCGATTTTGATTTAGAATCATCTTTTGAATTTCGATTTTCGAGTTTTTCTCGAAGTTTATCTAATCCTTGTTGTAGTTTATCATTAAGAACATCTTTAAAAACTTGGCTAATATCAATTTGATAATGAAGTTTTGTAAATTCACCATAAATTCGTAGTGGAATCGTTAATTGTTGTAATTTGGCAATGGTTTCACTTTTTCCATTCCAACCACCTAACATCTTGACATTTAAATTGATATCGAGGTCTTTTTGAACTAGTCCTACTCTTCCCGAACCATTTATAATATCTAATGTTTCTGAATTCGCGGTTAATGTCGTGACATCCAAATTACCATTATTTATATTCCCATTAGCAGAAATTTGATGAAACTCGGTGTATTTTTGTTGATTTTCGGTTGTCAGCACATCTTTACTATATTTTGCTGCCGCGTTTTGAATGATATTTTGAATATTAATATTATCCAATCTGGCATTAGCTATGTTGATAGCAACGTTTCCTCGTAAACTTGATAGCAAGTTAGCTGTGGATATGGTGCTTGCTTCTAATTCTCCGTTTGCATTAAATACGCCTACTAAATCATTTGGTGTATTGATTTGATTGAAGAATTCGTTTAAATCGATGTTACTGATTTTACTGTTCAGCTTAATTAATGCATTTTTTTGTTTGCCGCTGGCAAAACCATTTGCCGTAATATGCCCTTTAGCAAAATCAAAATTCAGATTATTAAACGTTGCTATACCATCATTATTACTGATATCTGCATGCACATTATCAAGTGTTATTTGATTCGCGACGATTTGCTTAATATTCAACTTAGCTTTCGCATTGAAACTATTTAGGAAATCAAGTTCATTATGAGTTTTTTGAACTGTTGATACAACAGGTGTCGTTTGCTGTGATGGGCTACTTTCATTATCACTAGGCTTTTCTTTGGTTGCAATAAACGGATCTAAATTTAATTTATCAGAATTGAGATCTAACGCTAAATATGGCTTGTTAGCTAAATTGAGACTAACATTGCCTGTAAATGTATTATCATTAACGGATAATATAAGATCTTGAGTGTTCACGCTTTGTGGATTTTTTTGATAATGTAAAACAGTTTTCAAATTACCTTTTATTTCACCACTAGGAACACCGATACCTGTTAACGTATAATCAAATTTTTTCAGATCGATTGTCGCTTGTTCAGGGTATTGGCTTAAATCAATATTGGCATTTGCAACATAGAATAAATCCTGTTGATTTTTGTCAACATTTCCTTTGAAATCAACATTGAGATTTTTATCCGCTTTTTGTTCAACCGTTAAGTTAATGTTCCTAAAATTGATTAGCGTATCTTTTTGTTGTAGTACTAAAGTGCTATCTGCAACTTCAAATTTGTTCAATGTGAATTGCCAACTTGATTTGCTTTGCTCTTCATTCTTTTGCTTATCTTCATCAGGTTTATTAGGTATATTGTTGGCGTTTTTTTTATGTGCCATTTCACCTTTGCTCTCATCGGTAATATTGATGACAGCCGACTTAACAAAAACATTTTTTACCACCAACTTTTTCGAAAAAAGAGGTAGCAGTTCAACATCTAGTCGCATATTATCTGCGGTCAAAATGGGTTTTTGCGCACCGGCATCATTCAGTTTTACCGAATCGGTTAATAAACTGACTTGTGGCCAAATATGCCAACGTAAATCACCCTCAATAGTTAATTCATAACCTGTTTTATCTCTTACTTTATCAGAAATAAATCCCCGGAAATTATTAGGATCGACAAAAACAATCAGTGAAATGATCCCAATAGCGATAATCAGAATTAAAATGAAAAGAGTAACCAATATTTTTTTTATCATATTAGTGTTCCTATAGTAAGGTTATATGCTGAATTAGTCTTTATCAATACGACTGGCTACAGCGCCATGTTGGTCTTTATATTTTGCATCTTGTCGACGATTGTAAGGTCTCGCCGCTCGCCCTGTTAAAGTCTCAAAACTTAGGGCTCCGATAGTCATCCCAGGTCTAAGTGCTAATGGGATTTTTCCAGAATTAAAAAACTCTAAGACAATTTGTCCTTGCCAACCTGGATCAATACGATGGGCAGTTACATGCACCATAAGACCAAGTCTGGCTAATGAAGAACGTCCATCAAGCCAGCCAACTAAATCATCAGGAATCGTCACAGATTCAAGTGTAACGGCTAATGCAAGTTCTCCTGGATGAAGGTAAAAAACATGACCTTCTGATAGTACTATTTCATCACTCATTACACGTTCTAATACTGCGGAAACTTCTTCTTTGGGTCCACTTAAATCGATATAGGGAGTTGTATGTTCTCGGAAAGTCCGAAATTGATTACCTAACCTGACATCAACTGTTGCGCCATTTATTGAACTTGGTGCAGGTTGAGGGGTTATTTTTAATTTACCGTTTTGTAAATATGCTTCAATATCTCGATCGCATAATCTCATGAGTTATCCTTAATTGAGCCTCTATCCTGCTATTTTAGCAGTTTCTTGTTATGCCGTCGATGTTCGTAAATTAAGGTTTAATTACCCATGCCCGACCATAATGATTGTAGTATCCAGCTAGTTTACCTGCGTCATTTCCAACGCCAAGATAAAGGTCAAAATGATGGCCTTTTATAGCGCCTCCTACATCAAGCGCAACCATTAAACGAGTTTCTCGTCTACCACTATATTGACCATCATCATCAAGTAATGGTAAATCCATTAACACTACCGAACCAAGAGGAACAAGTAACTTATCTGATGCTACCGATGCATTAGCAACCAAAGGTACAGCCGCTGCTCCTTTGACATCAGCATTGTATCGGGGTTTAAAAAAGACAAAGGATCGGTTTTCAGTTAGTAAAGTTTTGAGCTGTTTTTCAGTTTTGGTTGTTGCCCAATCTCTGATTGCTTGTAGTGATATCTTTTCTTTTTCAATTTCACCTTGTTCAATTAAAATTCTTCCAATGCTGGAATAGCCATGTCCATTTTTACCGCCATAGCTGAAAAAGACCAAAGGTTCACCATCTTCAAAATCAATATAGGCACTACCTTGTACTTCCATAATGAAGTTTTCAATTAATGAATTACCATAAGCAATTTCAAGTCCTTTGCCAGCTAAAGCGCCTTTGTAAATCTGTTGACGACTTGGTAATTGACCTTTATGGTTAACCGGCATTTTATAAATAGGATATTTAAATTCTTTCGTAGGTTTATGTCTGGCTTTAATAATCGGGGTATAATAACCAGTTAAGTGCACGTTTCCAAATCCATCTTGACCAGACATTTCATAACTATTTAATCCTACTTTGTGAAATTCATTAGAAGCAAGTAAGCCATTAATCCAATCATCAACAGCTTTATAAATATGTTCATTTTGTTTGTACAAAGCGGGCGATGCGGTTTTTATTTGTTCCACCTGCATAATGTAGTCTGTGATGTTTACAGGTGTATCTAAATTTGGATAGCTGATATTAAGTGATAAAGGTAATCGCCCGTCCAAATATTGTTGACCCTGTTGAATGGGTTTATCTTGGCAACTGGTTAATAGCGAAAGAGTAAAAAAGGCAATAAAAACAATGAAAAGATAATGATTTTGTTTTTTTTTCATCTTGTTAGTTATTATCAATAATAAACGGTATTGAATATGCTACACAATTATATTATAAGAAACTACTCATAATTATTCACTGACAATAAAAAGTTTTCATAAAAAATCAGCTTGCGATTTAGCAATATTGAATTTATAGTCCTATATTCCTCAAAAAAATCGAAAATTACGGAATAAAAGGTAATAATAGTGATGAGCAATACATCCTCAAACAATGACCTAAAACGAAATCTTTCTAATCGGCATATCCAGTTGATTGCAATTAGTGGTGCAATCGGTACAGGCTTATTTATGGGTTCAGGAAAAACAATTAGCCTTGCTGGACCTTCTATCATCTTTGTTTACATGATTATTGGTTTTATCTTATTTTTTGTTATGCGAGCAATGGGTGAAATCTTGCTTTCAAACTTGAAATATAAATCGTTTAGTGATTTTGCCAATGATCTATTAGGCCCTTGGGCAGGATTTTTTACTGGTTGGACTTATTGGTTTTGTTGGGTGGTAACAGGTATTGCTGATGTGGTTGCTATTGCTGGTTATGCACAGCATTGGTTTCCTGATTTGCAATCTTGGATCCCGATGTTATTAACTGTCGTTTTACTGTTAACACTTAATTTATTAACAGTAAAAATGTTTGGCGAAACCGAATTTTGGTTTTCAATGATTAAAATTATTGCGATTTTAGCTTTGATTGGTATTGGATTAGGATTAATTTTCACTGCATACCACTCAGACCAAACGAATACTACAGCTGCATTTTCGAATCTTTGGGATTATGGTGGATTTTTTCCTCATGGTTTTATGGGATTCTTTGCCGGTTTTCAGATAGCTATTTTTGCTTTTGTGGGAATTGAACTGGTTGGTACTACCGCCGCTGAAACAGTTGATCCGAATAAAAATTTACCGCGTGCCATTAATTCTGTGCCCGCACGTATTATCTTCTTTTACGTGTTTGCATTAATTATCATTATGAGTGTGACACCATGGTCATTTATTTCACCAAATAAGAGTCCATTTGTTGAATTATTCACCCTAATAGGTTTACCGGCGGCAGCAAGCATTATTAATTTTGTGGTATTAACATCGGCTGCTTCGTCGGCTAATAGTGGTATCTATTCTACCAGCCGAATGTTATTTGGTTTGGCTAAAAAGCAAGATGCACCAGAGCCTTTTGGAAAATTATCACGTCGTTCAGTTCCTGCCAATGGTTTGCTCTTTTCATGTACTTGTCTGTTTGGTGGTGTAGTTCTAATTTATTTAGTTCCTAATGTGATGGAAGCTTTCACCATAGTAACGACGATTTCCGCCATATTATTTATGTTTATTTGGTCGATGATTTTGATATCGTATATGGCTTATCGACGAAAAAAAGTGAATTTGCACGAACAATCTCAATTTAAGATGCCAGGTGGTAATGTGATGTGCTTGGTTAGCTTGATGTTTTTTATATTTGTTATCGTCCTACTTACTTTTGAAAAAGATACTCGTCAAGCATTGATTGCGACACCAATTTGGTTTGTGATTTTAGGGATAAGCTATTTCATACGTTCGCTAAGACGTCAATAATTATTAAGATAATGAGTAGGATGAATTCCTACTCATTGTCTGAAGATTAATTTGCTTTATGGTGATCTTTTTCAGGCCAAATGATACTGGCAATAATACCGATTGCTAATATGCCTAATACGATATAAAGGCTTGTTATAGGACTAATATCAATGCCATGCCCAAATAAATGGTTACTTGCATTTAATGCTAATTTGATTGCTATAAAAAACAGTAAACAAATAACCGCTTTTCCTAAGTGAACTAAGTATTGTTTCATGGCTTCTAAAACAAAATACATGGTTCTAAGACCTAAAATTGCAAAAATCATGGCGCTATAAACGATGAGTGGTTCTTGGCTAACGGCGATGACAGCAGGGACAGAATCAAAGGCAAACATCACATCGCTAAGTTCAATTACAGTAATACATAAAAAAAGCGGGGTTGCGTATAAAGCTCTTTTAGGTAATTTGCCAATTAAGTCACTGTTTTCAGGTTTTGCAAGTTCTTGATCTAACTGTTTTGAGGTTAATAAAAAGTGATGCCCGACAATTTTAGGATAAGCGGGGAAAATACGTTTTGCTATTCGATAAGCGAAATGGTTTGAATAATCTTTTATTTCTTCATTTTCACCTTGATTTTTTAACATCATAAAACCCGTAAAAGCAACAATAACGGAAAAAACGAGTTCCATCCAAGGCCCTAAAGCTAATAAACCCGTGCCAATGATAACAAAAATAGCACGGAATATTATGGCGCCTATTACCCCCCAATAAAGCAAGCGATGACGATAATTTTCAGGTACAGAAAACCATGAAAAGATAGCCATAATTACAAATAAATTATCAACAGAGAGAGCCTTTTCAAGTACATAACCAGTGATAAATAAGCTTGCTATTGCACTACCATGATGAAGATATAGATAGAGCGTAAATCCTAACGCTACAGCAATCCAAAATAGTGACCATTTAACAGCATTTTTTAAATTTATGGGTTTATCGTTATGATGCGCATATAAATCGATAATAATAGCTGTTAATGCTAATACAATAAAAACGATGACCGTTTCAATTGGAAAGCCTAATGAGTTGTGAATCATAATTTATCGCCTAGTATGTAGTTATGTCATGATCTTTTAATAACAAAATTTAACTATTTTTACAGAACATATTTATAAAAGTAGTTGAGTATATATTGATAGCAATAACAAAAAAAGATATATTTGTTTTCAATATCCCTTCCCATTAATTAAAAATATTTTGAGCTGATTTTGATGAAAAATTTCAAAGTAGTAAGTTTTTTTATTATTTCTTTTTTTTCCGGTATATTGCAAGCTCAATCTGTTGAGTCTTATGTATCGTCGTTACCTAAAGGTAGTGATATATCAATTTTGGTTCAATCTGTTGATGACAAACACAAAACATTAGCTAAATATAAAAGCGATCAATTTAAACAGCCAGCCAGCACCCAAAAAGTGATCACTGCACTTGCAGCAGAGCTTGAACTAGGGTCAGATTTTAGATTTGAAACTAAAATGTTAACTAATGGTTCAATTGCCAATAAACAATTAAATGGTGATTTGATTATTCAACTGAGTGGTGATCCTACTTTTACGCGTGGACAGTTAAAAAATATGCTGGCAAGTTTACGTGGGAAAGGTGTTGAAAAAATAACGGGCAAAGTTATTTTAGATACTTCTAAATTTACCAGTCACGATAAAGCAGAAGGTTGGTCTTGGAATAATTTAACAGCTTGTTACAATGCACCGCCGTCAGCTGCAATAATTGATGATAATTGTTTTTATGTGACAATCAAACCTGGTAAAGTTGGGGCTAAAGCTTCCATTTCTGTTTCCGCAAATATTCCTGTCACGGTGACTGGTAATGTTAAAACTATAGCTAAAAACAGTAAAGATTTGAATGATAAATACTGTGAGCTTGATGCCAGTTATATTGACAAAAATCGCTATCAATTATCCGGATGTATTGCGTCAGGATCAGATAAAATAGCATTAAAATTTGCTGTACTTAATGGTGTGGATTATTTTTCAAGTGTTTTGAAAAATGAGTTAAAACAACAGAAAATTTCGTTTAATGGTGCGATTTCAGCACGTAATGAGCCCATAAATAGCAAACTTTCATTATTAGTTTCAAGCCAGTCTGCACCCCTTTCAGAATTGTTAACTGTAATGTTGAAAAAATCAAACAATCTGTACGCTGATGCTATCTTTAGAACGATTGGGGCTCATTACTTTAAAATTCAAGGTACATGGCGAAATAGTGGGGATGCGGTTAAACAAATTTTACTTAAAAAAGCCGGTATTGATCTCGAAAATTTGGTGATTGTTGACGGTTCAGGTTTATCTAGATTGAATCTGGTCAGTGCAGACAAGATGATGGAAATTCTGCAATATATTTCAGCTCATGATCGCGATCTCAAAATTATTGAAAAACTTCCAGTTGCAGGGAAGGATGGAACTTTACAATATCGTAAGAGCTTTAATCAACCGCCTTTTATAGAAACCATACGGGCAAAAACGGGATATATACAAGGCAGCTATAATTTAGCTGGATTTATTGAAAAATCAGATGGAAAAATTATCGCTTTTGTCCAGTTACTTTCGGGGTATCATCCTGAAAGGCGGGATGAGCCTAAAAATAGTGCGATAATGCGTTTCGAATCTGAATTTTATAAAAAATTTGTGATTGGTGAATAAAAAATGATGTTGGCACCTATTGTTGGTGCCAAACCTTAAACGCGCTTATAAACTATCTGGTAAAAAACCACCGCTTTGATGTTTCCAAAGTTGAGCATATAAGCCATTTTTATCCAGTAATTCTTGATGAGTACCTTGTTCGATAATTTTTCCTTCATCCAAAACAACCAGTTTATCCATTGCGGCAATAGTTGATAAACGATGAGCAATAGCGATAACAGTTTTACCTTCCATTAGTGCATATAAACTTTCTTGAATGGCTTGTTCAATTTCTGAATCCAATGCACTGGTTGCTTCATCGAGTAATAATATTGGTGCATTTTTTAAGATCACCCTAGCAATGGCAATGCGTTGCCTTTGCCCTCCCGATAGTTTTATACCTCGTTCACCAACAAAAGCATCATAACCGGTTCTGCCATTAGCATCGATTAATGTTTGAATAAATTTATCTGCATGTGCTTTTTTAGCCGCGTCTATCATCTCTTGTTCAGTCGCTTGATTATTACCATAAAGTAAATTTTCCCGAACAGTTCGATGTAATAAGGACGTGTCTTGTGTAACCATACCAATTTGTGCCCGTAAGCTTTCTTGATTAATCTCGGTAATGTTCTGTCCGTCAATAAGAATTTTACCTTGTTGTAAGTCATAAAAACGTAATAACAGATTAATTAATGTGGATTTTCCGGCGCCAGAGCGTCCAACTAACCCTATTTTTTGACCGGGCTTAATGGTTAAATTGAGATCGTTAATTACCGAATTTCGAATCTTTTCATCGTAGGTGAAATAAATATTTTTGAACTCAATTTTTCCATTAGTGACATTTAGATTTTTGGCATTAGGTTTATCAACAATAGTTGTTGCAGTTGAAAATGTATTCATACCATCTTTCACAACCCCAATATTTTCAAATAAAGCTGCCAGCTCCCACATAATCCAATGCGATAAGCCGTTTAAACGAAGCGCTAATGCTGTGGTTGTTGCGATAGCACCGATTCCAACTAATTGATTTGTCCATAACAGCAAAGCAACGCCAGTCGTTGTTAAAATAAGTAGAATAGATAATAAGTGGTTCACGATTTCAAAACTGCTGACTAATCGCATTTGTTTATTGACAGTAATCAAAAATTCATCCATAGATTCTTGGGCATACTTTGCTTCATTACCGGCATGAGAAAATAGTTTGACAGTCATAATGTTTGTATAAGCATCCGTTACACGTCCAGTCATGGTAGAGCGTGCATCTGCTTGCATACTTGCAACTTTACTTAAGCGAGGAATAAAATAGTACATGGCTAAGCCATAAAGGACACACCATCCAAAAAATGGCAGCAATAACCAAGGTGCTAATTGACCGATTACCGCAGCCATAGTAATAAACGAAATCAATACAAATATTAAAATATCAGCAACAAGAAAGCAGGTGTCTCTAACAGCTAATGCAGTTTGCATAACTTTTGCCGATATTCTTCCGGCAAACTCATCTTGAAAAAAGCGCATACTTTGATTAAGCACTAATCGATGTAGATTCCAACGCATTCTCATTGGAAAATTTCCCGCTAAACATTGATGTTTGATGATTGTTTGTAATCCAATAATCAAAGTGCTGGATAAAATGATTAAGGTTAATATTAATAGCGATGTTTTTTCTTTTTGCCAAAGCTCATTAGGTTCGACAATTGCAAGCCAATCCACCACTTTGCCAAGCGCAGCAAATAGAAAAGCTTCAAATGCGCCACTGAGTGCACTAAATAGAATTAAAAGCAGTATGAATATTCGAGTGCCTTGGGTTGATTGCCATATAAAACCTAGAAAATTTTTAGCTGCTGGTTGCGGTTCACTTTTAGGATAAGGTGACACCAATTTTTCAAAAAATCGATACATAATTGACCTAATTATTTGCTATTTTTCATTGAATTGAATCGTTGATATTAACATTGTGAGTAAAATGAATAGCGTTAGATATCCTAAAACTGATGGATAGTTCTGAAATTTAACAACATTTGAATACCTATTATTGCAGATTCTAAAATATTAATAACTAAAGCAAGGAAGAGCTCATTTTTGAATCTCCCTTGCTTTAATTATATCTTGAATAACGATATTTGCCTATTTTTTGACTAAAAAATATCTTTGATAATTTGTACAACTCGTCCCACAAAATGGTACTTATCAAAATTTTCTTTAGAGACTTCAATGGTAGGGAATTGGTTATTGTTACACATTAAAACCCAACCATTTTGCGTTAATCGAACTTTACGTAAAAAGGTAATATCTTCATATTCAACTAAATAGATTGCTCCGTCAATAATTTCAACGATTTCCGTATTAATAATTAAACCATTATTATTGTTGATTTCAGGCGACATGAGATCCCCTTTAGCCCAATAAATGATTAATTTTTTGATATCTAATCCTCGATGAGAAGCCCAACCTTCAACAACGGGATAGTTCATGACAGGAGGTGTTTCTCGAATATATCGTTGTGATTGTGCTTCTTCTTTGGTTGGTAACTGTTTTTTATAGACGGGAATACGGTATATATTCTCGTTGTAGACATCTGCTTCATCTTCTTTGGGATCTAAAACTTCTAATTTATAGCCTGTTGCTAACCAGTTATATGAAACATTGCATTTTTCAGCAATCACTTCCAGCCGTGTCAAAGAGGGGTAAGTTTTTCCTGATAAATAATCTCTGATCACTGTTTCAGACATATCACATTTTTTAGCGAAGGCGGAGACAGATAAACCTTGCATTGAGCTATGTAATCTTTCTTTAAATGTTTTTACATTCTTATTTTTAATCATATTCATTTCTGATTTGTTTCTCCTATTACATCCGTTTTTCAAATTATAGTAGATATTTTATAAGTTTTACATCCAACATTAAATGAAAAGCTAATATAAAAAAGTAATTTTTTGTAATTTTGTTTGAATTGTTCGTTTTATAGCATGTTAATTATATCAATTTGCGTATTAAAAAATCAAAATATAGTGTTTTTAAAAAAATATTTTATTTTTGTTTTTCTGTTGAAATTTTATTTATTTCCACGAGAAAAAAAGATTTTTGTCTGCTTTTTAAATGTTTTTTATTTTATATTTGATATATATCAAATTAATTTACTTTCATGAGTTACTTACATTAAATTTGCTTATCCATTGATTTTAAAAGACTTAATTCTTGTTTTTGCCCTTTTTCTTTTAAAATTTAAAATAAATAAAAAAACAAATAAAAACGTTGACTGAAACGAAAAAAAATGGATAATAAGCAGTGTAAGGATTTTTCATTGTTTTCTTTCCTTATATTCCTTATATTTCATGTTGGCCTGTATATTTATATGCAGGTCTTTTTTTTTGCTTAAACTTCTTATGAATTCATCCCTTAAAAGGTATAATGTATAAACATATATACCATTTGTTTACAATTCTATTGTTAGACGAATTAATAAAATTTAATTAAGAGGATTTTATTATGTCATTTAGTATCCCGCATCTTTTAGTCTTTCTTGCTGTTGTCGTATTGTTATTTGGCACTAAAAAACTGCGAAATTTAGGATCTGATTTAGGTTCGGCGTTGAAAGGGTTTAAAAAGGAGATGAATGAAGATATTGAATCCAAAAATGATCCTAAATTAGATAATAAATAATTGAACTATGAGTATTCAATTTGATGTAGCCATTGTTGGGGGTGGCTTAGTAGGTTTAGCAACGGCTTGTGCTTTAAGTGATTATGATTTGAATATTGCCATTATTGATAAAAATATTCACCAACATGAATGTTTGCAAGCGGATAAAATTGGGATCAGGGCTTCAGCGCTAAATGGTGCTAGCCAGCGCTATTTTACTCAAATTGGTATTTGGGATGACCTTTGTTCAAGTGGTCGAGTACAAGAGTTTACCGAAATTGATGTTTGGGAAAAGAATGGGCAGGCTCATTTATCAGCACAGGCTAAGGACTATGGTTATCCAAATTTAGGTTATATCATAGAAAATCACGTTATGTCTCATTATCTTTATCACTATGCTTTAGCTAGTAACAACATAACGCTTTATAGCCAAGAAGTGATAGATAGTGTATTTGATGATAATTGTGCTTTTTTGACCTTGGCAGATCAAGTTACTTTACCAGCTAAACTTATTATAGGTGCAGATGGTGCAAATTCTTGGATTCGTCAGCATGAAAACATTTCTGTTTTAGAACGTAATTATATTCATCACGCATTAATTACAACCGTTGAAACCGAATATCCTCATCACGCTTGTGCAAAACAAATTTTTTATCCCAATGGTATTGTTGCTTTTCTTCCGCTTTATCATCCTAATAGAAGTTGTTTAGTATGGTCTACTAAACCCGATTATGCAGCTAATTTAGCTTTGTTATCTGAAACGGAGTTTTCATATCAATTATTTCAATTAACAGGTGATAAAGTAGGTCACTGTCAGTTAATTAACCCAAGAATGATTTTTCCTTTAAAAGCACGCTTTGCCAAGCAGTTTGTTAAACATCGTTTAGTTTTAGTTGGCGATGCAGCGCACACAATTCATCCTTTAGCTGGGCAAGGCGTCAACTTAGGTTTTCAAGATTCGGCCTTGTTAGTGTCGACAATAAAAAAATTAATCGATGAGAATCAGGATATTGGCTTGGTCAGTAATCTAAAATCATTTCAGTTTACGCGTCGTAAAGATACGATGGTAATGTTAGCGGCTATGCAAACTATTCAAGATATGTTTAATGGGGATAACTTATTTAAGAAGGCACTAAGAACGGTAGGAATGAATACTATTGATTATTGTTCACCATTAAAAAAACAGTTAATCAAATATGCCATGAAGATATAATTTAGCTAATGTTAATTATCCTGTAACTTGTGCTACAGGATATAACAATTTTGATAAATTATTTGAATGCTATTTGATATGATGTCGGAACAAATGGCGATGAAGAAATACGTAAAGGCCAATATGGATCACTGAGTAAACCTCGACCAATCGCTATCAAATCTGCATCGCCTCGGCTTAAAACGTAATCGGCTAAGTAATGATCTTCAAGCATACCAACAGCTATTATTGGTAAATCTATCGATTGTCTGATAGCGCTAGCCAAGTAAACCTGATAACCGGCATGAAAATCAGGGGTGTTTGCTGGATCAAGCTGTCCGTCACCGCCACCACTCACATCTAAAACGTCTGCACCTGCATCGGCAAAACGTTTAGCTATTTTGCATCCATAATCAACACCATATCCATCTTTACCATATTCTTGCGCTGAAAACCGAATTATTAACGGCATATCAGGTGGCATAACCGATTTAGCGGCTTTAATGACTTGTTCTCCAAAGAGTAACTTATCTTGACCATATTCATCGGTTCGTAAATTGGTTTTAGGTGAACTGAATTGATGTATTAAGTAACCATGTGCGCCATGGATTTCAATTGCATCGAAACCTGCTTCAACGGCCCGTTGGGTTGATTCTTTAAATTTTTGAATAATGTCAGCGATTTCATCTTTTGATAATTCTCTTGGCGTTTGATATTGCCACTGTTTATTGGCTTCGTTAGTGCCGTCATAAAGAAGAGGAGAGCAAGATACCACATCATCAGCTCCTAAAGCTTTACGCCCTGCATGGGCAATTTGAATGGCTATTTTGCTATTTTGGGCGTGAACGGCATCAACAATACGTTTGAACTGATCTCGTTGCTCATCATTCCATAAACCCAGACAATTTGGCGAGATTCGTCCATTTGGCGCAACATTCGTCATTTCAACAATAATTAACCCAACGCCCCCAACAGCTCTTGAAACATAATGAACAAAATGCCAATCATTTGGTAGACCATCTTTAGCTTGATATTGACACATTGGAGGCATAACAATACGATTTTTTAATGATAATCTTTTGATCGTAAAGGGCGTATTTAAATAAGATATTTTAGCCATATAGAATTCCTTAAATTACTGGTGAACAATATATTCTCAACTTTTTGTGAAGAATAATTAAGCTATAATATCGCTAATTTAACCGATAGTTAACAAACCGATCAATTTTAAGCTCATTTAATCAATCATGAATTCAATTGCTTCAATAAATTGTAAATAGGTGTTGCTAAGCCAATTTTCGCATTTTCTGTTGTTAAGTTATACCAATAGCTATTACTTTCATCTAAACATTTCGTGTTGTTAACTATGATGCAATGAATCGGTATGATATCTAAATGAAAATGGCTAAAAGTATGGCGAAAAGAAATCAATTGTTGTGGTGGAGTTGTTTGAATTCCACAATCGTTTAGCCAATTGATTAATGCTTGCTTTGTAGCAAATTGTGGTGGGCAATATAAACCACCCCAGATACCCGATGGCGGTCGTTTTTCAAGCCATATACTCTGGTTGTATTCAAGCATCAAAAAATATGCCGATTTTTCAGGAATGGTTGTTTTTGGTTTTTTGGTAGGATATTGTTGCCAACTGTCTGTTTGAAAAGCGATACAATCACTTTGCAGTGGACATAAGTTACATTTAGGTTTGGTACGAGTGCAAACCATTGCGCCAATATCCATCATCGCTTGATTAAATTTGGCTACATCATGCTTTGGTGTGACCTGTTCGCTCAATTGCCAAAGTCTGTTTTCAATGCTTTTATTGCCAGGCCAACCTTCAACAGCAAAAAAGCGTGTTAAAACCCGTTTTACATTACCATCTAAAATAGGGTAATGTTGGTTTTGAGATAGCGATAAAATTGCGCCAGCGGTTGAACGCCCAACACCGGGTAAGGCAACGACATCATCAAATAGAGTAGGGAAGTGACCTTTAAACTTGTCAGTAACCATTTTCGCTGCTTTATGTAAATTACGGGCTCGAGCATAGTAACCCAGTCCAGTCCACAAATGTAATACATCATCAATCGGGGCGTGTGCTAAATCGGTTATCTTCGGAAAATGCGCAATAAAACGATTGAAGTAAGGGATGACAGTTGCAACTTGAGTTTGTTGGAGCATCACTTCCGACAACCAAACATGGTAAGAACTTTTTTCAATTTGCCAAGGTAGCGTTTTTCTGCCGTACTCGTCATACCACTTGAGCACGGCATTGGAAAATTTTTGCATAGTGTTTATGATTAATTATATGAGCGATGAAATTGAATCACTTGGATAACAGCCAAGCACTTTGGTGTATAAAGTAATAGCTGAGAGTTCCTTGAGCGCGGTTTGCATTTCATGAGAATGAAGATTGCCTTGTAGATCGATATAAAACATCTCTTCCCATGGTGTACCATGGATTGGTCGAGACTCCAGCTTTGTCATGACAATGTTGTGATTGCGCAATACTAGTAATGCATCAACTAAGGCCCCAGCTTGTTGACCTGTTTTCATTAGGATAGTGGTTTTAGCTGGAATCTGATTTGAAACATCAACGGGTTGTCGTGCTAACACAATAAAGCGGGTGATATTTTCTTTTTGATTTGCAAAATCATGTTCAAGTACTTGAAGTCCATATAATTCACCGCCGTCTTTGTTACCCATTGCAGCAACATTTGGCTTATTGAGGCTGGCAACTATCTCCATGGCTGATGAGGTACTGTCACAATAGACAATCTTCCAATGAGGTGATTTTTCTAAAAAGTTACTGCATTGTTGAAATGGTTGTGGATGACTATAAATAGTATCAATTTGCTCTAGTTTGGCATCAGCAATAGCAAGTACGCAGTGATCAATAGGTAATGAAAGTTCACCAATGATATGTAAATTGGTTTTTTGTAAAAGATCATAAACTTCATTAATCGAACCAGAGCTTGAATTTTCGATAGGTAAAATACCAAAATCAACCATTCCTTTTTCGACTTGCTCAAAAACATCTTTAAAGGTTGAACAACTGGATTCCGTCATTTCTTCAAAGTGAGCACTCGCATAACGTCGCGCAGCAGAGTGGGAGTAAGAACCTTTTGGCCCTAAAAAAGCAACTTTTGCCGTCGCTATGGTATTGTGATTTAGTTTTTCTTGTAGGATCTTCTGTTGTAGTAGAACGGAATCTTCAATAATCACCTGATATAAACGTTTTATTAAAAAATCATCCAGATGATAGGCTTTTCCTTGATGAATAAGTGAGTTGATTAATGAGCGTTCACGTTCTAAATCACGTACAGGAATGTTGGCTTCAATTTTTGTTTGAATGACTTGTGTTGAAATTTGGCGACGTTTAGCGACAAGCTCTAATATTTTCGCATCAATTTCATTAATTTTATCTCGCAAGGGTAGTAAAGGATTAACAGTCATTTGGCTTAATTAAGTAAAAAATAGATGTGTAATATTATAACAAGCTAAAAAATAAAGGCACTATCAAAGTGCCTTTTAATTTATTTGTGATCATCTATTTTTAAACTTGCTCTTCGAGTACGGCTCCTTTGATGCTATCAAAGGCTCGGCGAGATTCCCCTTTATGCTGAATCTTATTGAGTTGTTTTTCGAGTTTGCCAATAAGATCATTGATTGCCGCATACATATCAATGTGTTTAGCTGAAGCAACTAAAGGTGTTCCTTTGGTCGCAATGGTGGCATCAATAATAAATCCATCAGGTTCTTTCGATAATATAAAGTGAGGGTTGATTAACAGTGCTCTCCATTTATCTAATTTTGAAAACTTATCTTCAAGATAACGACGAATTGCAGGAGTAATGTCCATTTGTTTACTGGTAATACTTAACGTCATGATTGACCTCCACTATGTTTACTATAAAGTTTACTAAAAAATTCGCTAACAAATTGAGCTAACTCAATGGTGGATTTCTACCTCTACATTGGCAAATTATTGCAGTTTCGTCAATCAGTTATTTATTTATTCTGTAAATTTTGTGATTAACATTCAAAATAATTTCTGCTGATTTTAATCAATGAGATTTCAAATCTGCATTTTGCAATCTTTTTCCTATATACTGTTAACTATTTGGTTCTAATAGGAACTCGATACTTTTTAATGAGGATAATGTGAATTATTTAGATAACGTGAAAATTGTTTTAGTTGAAACTTCGCATACTGGTAATATGGGATCAGCCGCTAGAGCGATGAAAACAATGGGATTAACGCATCTTTGTTTGGTTAACCCTGTGATAAAACCAGATTCTCAATCCATTTCTTTAGCAGCTGGGGCGAGTGATATTATTAAACAAGCCCAAATTTTTTCATCTTTGGACGAGGCGATTGCAGATTGTCGGCTAGTGATTGGGACTAGTGCTCGTCCTCGCAGCTTACAGTGGCCGAATCTCACACCGAAAGAATGTGGCGATAAAATTATTCAAGAAGCATCGAATAGTGATGCAAAAGTTGCTTTGGTCTTTGGTCGTGAACGAGTCGGATTAACCAATGAGGAGTTGCAAAAGTGCCATTATCATGTTGGTATCCCTGCAAATCCAACATATAGCTCATTGAATTTGGCAATGTCAGTACAAGTACTTTGTTATGAAATACGAATGTCAATGTTAAATTTGGTAACTGTTCTAACTGAACATGAGGCTGATATAAATAGTGTTGAGTTCCCAAAAGATGAAGACATCGAACGTTTCTATCAGCATTTAGAACAAACTTTATTGAAGACTGAATTTATTAATGCTAATCATCCCGGTCAAATTATGGGGCGTTTACGTCGGTTATTTACTCGCGCACGGATTGAACAACAAGAGTTAAATATTTTACGAGGTATTTTAACGTCAGTGGATAAAAAATTAAGATAGATGATTATCAACACCCATTTTTAAATGGGTGTTTTAACTTATATCATCAACTTTTTTTGCGCCAAGTCGTGCCATTTGCCCCATCTTCAAGCACGATATTCAAAGCATTTAATTTATCTCGAGCTTCATCGGCTAACGCCCAATTCTTACTGGCGCGGGCTTCATTACGTTGTTGAATCAAAGCATCGATTAAACTGCTATCAACATCGTCTTGTGATTCGCCTTGTAAAAATTTGACTGGATCTTGTTCTAATAGACCTAGAACAGCGGATAAATAGCGTAATTCGGCTGCCAATTCATTGGCATGCGCCATATCATTTTCCGCTTTTGCTTTATTAATTTCACGTGCAAGATCAAATAGTGTGGAATAAGCTTCTGGTGTATTGAAGTCATCATTCATTGCTTGACAGAATTGACGGTAGTAATCACTGTCTGGTGTGGTATGAGGATGATTAGGATCAGTATCCCGTAAAGCTGTATATAAACGCTCTAGTGCCACTCGAGCTTGTTTTAGATTCTCTTCACTATAGTTGAGTTGACTGCGATAGTGACCTGATAATAAGAAGTAGCGAACTGTTTCTGCATCATAATGCTTTAATACATCACGAATCGTGAAAAAGTTATTTAGTGATTTTGACATTTTTTCTTGGTCAATCATTACCATACCTGAATGCATCCAATAATTCACATATTGTCCATCATGGGCACAAGTTGATTGAGCAATTTCATTTTCGTGGTGTGGGAACATTAAATCAGACCCACCACCATGAATATCAAAATGATTACCCAATTGGTAGCTATTCATTGCTGAACATTCTATATGCCAACCAGGGCGACCTTTCCCCCATGGCGAATCCCAACTTGGTTCGTTTGGTTTAGACATTTTCCATAACACAAAGTCCATTGGATTGCGTTTTACATCAACAATATCAACACGGGCACCCGCTTGTAGTTGTTCTAAATTTTGACGAGATAAAATACCATAATTAGGATCACTATCGACGGAAAACATCACATCGCCATTATCAGCAATATAAGCATGGTCTTTTTTTATTAACTCTTCAACCAATTCAATAATCTGTTGCATATGTTGAGTTGCACGAGGTTCAACGTCAGGACGTTTAATATTCAATGCATCAAAATCAGCATACATCTCTTGTAACATACGTTCGGTTAATTGTTCACAGGTTTCGCCATTTTCAAGGGCTCTTTTAATGATCTTATCATCAATATCGGTAATGTTACGGACATAAGTTAAGTCATAACCTAAAAAACGCAGATAACGAGAAACAACATCAAATGCGACAAAAGTGCGCCCATGACCAATATGACAAAGATCGTAAATCGTCACCCCACAGACATAAAGTCCGACTTTATTGGGAGTAATAGATTGAAACACTTCTTTTTCTCGAGATAATGTATTGAATATTTTAAGCATTCTAGTTTACTATTTATTAATAAGAGATTATGGCGATTAATATAACAAAAATCGTCATACGACGAAATTACTTATTAACATCTTTACAACGAAAATGAAAGGAATCTAATTTATGCCATTCGGTTTTTGATGCCACAGGCGTAGGTTTAAGAGCGGTTGAGTATGGTTATTGATGCTAAACCAAAAAATAAGATTCATTGAATTATTGATAACAATTATGTTGATAATTGCATTAATTAATTGGCGGAAGAAATCCGCCAAATTTGATTTGAAACGAAATTTTTATCTGAAAAGACGATAAAGATAGATTAATAAAATTGCCCCTAATACTGAGATAAACAAACTTGGGAAATTAAATCCAGTGACGCTTCCCCAGCCGAAGAAAGTACTTATATACCCTCCAACCAAGGCACCCGCTATACCGAGCAGAATAGTTTTTACCACCCCAACACTGCCTAACGGCATAAAAAATTTAGCAATCCAACCGGCAATTAATCCTAGAATAATCCAACTTATAATACCCATGATAATTTACCCTTATTTTGTTGTGTTTAATGTTAGCTTACTGATGTAGTAAATTGAACTAAAAGCAATACATTTTTTAAACGTATAAATCACTAATAACAAACAATATGAAGATTGATGACTATATTGAAATATAAAGAATAGTTTTATGAACGAACTATATAAAGTAGATTGTCTATATTCTATAATTTTTTTTATTAAATGTTTAGATATTTTATTTGGCTTTACAATTTATTTTTTGGATTGGATTTGTTACTTTTCTAACTAATAAAAGAGGAAGAGATTATCTTCCTCATAGAGCGTATTATTCAAAAATTGTTTTGTGGAGAATTTTAATGATGTCTTCTGCATCATTACTTCTTGATAATAAACAAAGGTTATGCGTGCTAGCCCCGTAGCAGCAAAGTCGAATAATAAAATCATCTAAGACACCAAATACTTCTTTGGCTATACCTTTGGTTGATGTCAGTTTATTACCAATGATGGCTATTAAAGCTAAATCTTCTTCAACCTCGACATGGCAAAGTGTGGATAGCTCATCAAATAGTGCTTTAGTTAATAAACTGGTGCCATTGGTGTTGGTTCCTGTTGTATCAATAGTTAATGCAATGCTGACTTCTGACGTTGTGACTAAATCAACAGAAATATTATGTTTAGCCAGTATAGTAAACACATTCGCTAAAAAGCCTTGTGCATGTAACATATTTAAACTAGTTAACGTAAGTAAGGTTTGTTTGCGGCGCAGTGCTAATGCTCTAAATGATGGCAGATCTGATTTGATGCTGTTGGTATTATAAACAATTGTTCCGCCTGCTTGTGGCGCTTTACTCGACCCGACAAATACTGGGATATTGCTTCGAACAGCTGGCACCAGTGTTGCAGGATGTAACACTTTAGCACCAAATGTCGCCATTTCCGCCGCTTCAGCAAAAGAAATTTCGTCAATACGTTTAGCGGATGGCGCAATTCGAGGATCGGTAGTATAGATACCTGCAACATCTGTCCAAATATCGATTTGTGTTGCATTTAACGCTTCACCAAGCAAAGCGGCAGTATAATCGCTACCACCACGACCTAAGGTAGTGGTTTTACCGGTGCTTTCTGAACCAATAAATCCTTGTGTAACAATAATGTTATTGGCATACAATGATTTTAAATGGGCACAACAGAGTTGTTTAATGTCTTCAATTATTGGTGTGGCTTTGCCAAATTTATTATCCGTCCGCATGACTTTACGCACATCGAACCATAACACATTTTTCTGTTTTTCTTTCAATATTTCTACAAAAAGTTTAGAAGACATAATTTCGCCATGACTGACAAGTTCGTCGGTTAGGGCGGATGATGTCGCTAGACTAGCGGCTTCTGATAAAGAGGCAATATTAGCAATTATCTGATCTATCTCAGCACGTAATGTAGGATTTTGAGGAAGTTGTTCTAAAATACTATATTGAATAGATTGAATTTTCGCAATGTGTTGTGCTCTTACTTCAGCATCTCGCCCTTCAGCTAAAGCTACTAACAAATTTGTAATACCTGCAGAGGCAGATAATACCACAACTTTGACATTCGGATTAGTGATAACGATATTTGCACTGTTTACCATAGATTGGTAATCGGCAACACTGGTACCACCAAATTTAGCAATTACAAATGATGTTTCCATGAATTCCTCATATTAAAAATAATTATTTTTAACAGAGTTAGAGCGAGGTCATGACTTATTTACCGTTAAGAAAAATGAGTAAAACCCTGAAGCGCTCCACCTGTTAGGGTGACAACCCAAGGGATTCAGCCCTTGCAGTCGATCTAATTGAGTTCTGGATTAACAATTAAATCTCGGCATTACATCCCCTCAATCATTTATTAACGGTTCCAGCCCCTAAAACAATCTACCTGAGTAATGCGCCTCTTCGTTCTTATGATTTAAATTACAAAATCAGTGTGTATAGAATTAACGATTCTGTTAATTGTGTCAATAGGTTAAATAATAAAAAATTCAAATAATAACAAAAAAGTTAACTGATCAGTTTTTATAATTCTTGTTCAAATAGCTCAAGAATAATTTGATATAATTTTTTCACCGTACATCCTTTCGTTGGTGTACTGAAAATTGTATCATCGCCAGCAATAGAACCTAAAATACCTTCTGATTTTCCAATTGAGTCAAGTAATCTTGCGATAAGTTGCGCAGCGCCTGGGCTAGTGCGTATGACGACCATAGAACTATTATAATCAATATCTAAAACCAAATTTTTTAATGGGCTGCTTGTTGTTGGAACACTGATTTCAGCGGGTAAACAATAAACCATTTCCGATTTGGCATTTCGTGTTCTTACGGCGCCAAATTTAGTTAACATTCTTGATACTTTAGATTGATTAATATTGTCAAAACCTTGCTCTTGAAGAGCTTGAACAATTTCAACTTGTGAACTGAATTTTTCTTGACTTAGCATCTCTTTGAATACGCGAGTGAAATCATCTTGTTTCATAGTGTTCCTTTGGATTAAATGTTTTACTGTTTTGACATTCAATTTTATTTATAAACATTGCTTAAAAAGTTTAAAACCAATCAGATATAACAATATAGAAGTCAGATGTTATATCTTATTACAAATAAACTTTATCGAATTGAGAAATAAATGTAGTTTATTTTATTAGATAATTATGCATCAAAGTTGCATAAAACTAAAGTTTCTATTTTACAGGTTTATGCGGTCGAAAAGCTTTAACAACATGTTCATATGTTTCGATGTATGGTCCTTCTAATAGCTCAATACAGTAAGGTACACTGGCAAAAATACCATTTACAATCACATTCCCTGCATTATCTTTCACACCTTCTAATGTTTCTTGAATAGATTTAGGTCGGCCAGGTAGATTCAGAATTAAACATTTGTTTCTTACTGCACCAATCTGTCTGGATAAAATTGCGGTGGGTACAAAATGCAAACTAATTTGACGCATTTGTTCACCAAAGCCAGGTAAAATACGATCGGCTATCGCGATTGTTGCATCGGGTGTGACGTCTCTTAAAGCTGGTCCTGTTCCGCCAGTTGTCAGTATTAAATCACAATGTAATTTATCTACCAAATCGCATAAAGTTTGTTCAATTAATGGTTGTTCATCAGGGATAATACGCGGTAGGGTTTCAAACGGGGTTTTTAATGTTTTTGTCAACCATGTAATTAAAGATGGAATTCCTTCATCTTCATAGACACCATTAAATGCACGGTCTGATACCGAAACCAACCCAATTTTAATCATAATATTCTTTCCTTAATTCATGATTTATTTGAACTAAATTTATTTTAAGCGTTAGTGAGTTGATTTTAACAAAAATTAATCTTTTTTATGTTTTGTTAATCGGGTGTCATAAAATCAATTCAAATAATGCTAAAAAGCGCTTTACAATGAATAATTATATTGTCAATATTAATTCACATCAAATAGGATTTTATAGCAATTTAATTATAAAATATTCAACTAGGATACATTCATGTCATCTATTCCTGCACTTGAGTTAATTGAACTCAAAAAAATTTATAAAAATGGTGTAGAAGCATTAAAAGGTATTAATTTAACTGTACAAGCTGGTGATTTTTATGCTCTGCTTGGGCCTAATGGTGCTGGAAAATCCACAACGATTGGTATCATAAGTTCTTTGGTTACCAAAACATCGGGTCAAGTTAACATTTTTGGATTTGATTTAGATAAAGATATCGTCAACGCCAAAAGGCAGTTAGGGTTAGTGCCTCAAGAATTTAATTTCAATCAGTTTGAAGAAGTACTACAAATTGTTGCAAACCAAGGAGGATATTACGGATTACCCCGTAAATTAGCACTTGAACGTGCTGAAAAATATTTACGTATTTTAGATCTTTGGGATAAGCGTAACAGCCGGGCAGGTATGTTATCAGGTGGTATGAAAAGACGACTCATGATAGCAAGAGCATTAGTTCATGAACCTAAATTATTAATTCTTGATGAACCAACGGCAGGGGTTGATATTGAATTACGGCGTTCTATGTGGGATTTTTTGAGAGAAATCAATCGTCAGGGTATCACGATTATTTTGACCACACATTATTTAGAAGAAGCAGAGATGTTATGTCGGCATATTGGTATTATTCAACATGGTGAGCTCATTGCTAATTCTTCTATGCGTGATTTACTGGCGAATAGTCAATCTGAAACGATTATTATCGATTACTTACCAGTCAGTCAGCCTATAGTTTTAAACGGTTATGCATTTACCAATTTAGAGCCAGGCGTATTGGAAGTTAAAGTCGATAAACAGCATGGATTAAATCAATTGTTTGAGCAACTTAATCAACAACAAATCAAAGTTATCAGTATGCGCAATAAAACCAATCGACTTGAAGAGTTATTTGTTGATTTAGTGCGTAATGATACTCAAACAAAAGGAGCCGATAATGAATAATTTATACTGGATAGCCCTAAAAAGTATCTGGCGTAAAGAGGTGATACGATTTTTAAGAATTTGGATTCAAACCTTAATTCCTCCTGTTATAACTATGTCACTTTATTTTATTATTTTTGGGAATCTAATTGGGTCACGAGTTGGCAATATGGGTGGTCATAGTTATATGGCATTTATTGTTCCGGGATTAATTATGATGTCGGTAATTACCAACTCTTATACGAATGTTTGTTCATCATTTTTTAGTGCTAAATTTCAACGCAATATTGAAGAGCTTTTAGTCGCACCTGTGCCAACACATATCTTAATTTGGGGATTTGTTGGTGGAGGTGTTATTCGAGGTATTTTAACTGGCGCTTTAGTGACAATAGTATCCCTTTTTTTTGTGACTTATGAAGTTCATTCTTGGGTATTCGTTATTTTTACACTACTATTAACGTCAATATTATTCTCATTAGCTGGGCTTTTAAATGCAGTTTATGCTAAAACATTTGATGATATTAGTATTGTACCAACATTCGTATTAACGCCGTTAACTTATCTTGGGGGGGTATTTTATTCAATCACGTTGCTGCCCACATTTTGGCAGTGGGTATCTAAATTAAATCCTATTGTCTATATGATTAATGGTTTTCGTTATGGTTTTCTTGGTACTACAGATGTTTCACTATGGATAACTTTTTCAATGCTTATCTTGTTTGTGGTGATTTTATATGTCGCTGTGTGGCGTTTGATTGAGAGTGGTAAAGGATTAAGAAGTTAAGCCGTAAAAATAACACCGCCGACGTAAGTCGGCGGATAAGTAGAACCATCAAGTTTTTTGTTAATAATATGAAATATCAAACAATTAACACGCTAAAATAACAATATTATTGTCGAGATTAGACATTAAAGGACTACTCATAAATACCTAGTTTTTTCTCTAAGTAATGGATATTTGTTCCACCTTTTTGGAAGTTTTTATCATTCATAATTTCAATATGAAGATCAATATTGGTTTTAATACCATCGATAACGAGTTCAGCTAACGCATTTTTCATCCGAGCAATCGCCACTTCACGAGTTTCACCATAGGCAATTAATTTACCAATCATTGAATCATAGTAGGGTGGTACGGTATAACCAGCGTAGATATGAGATTCCCAACGAATACCAAACCCACCCGGCGCATGAAAACGAGTAATTTTGCCCGGTGATGGCATAAATGTTTTTGGATCTTCGGCGTTAATTCTACACTCAATCGCGTGACCTTTAATGTGAATATCACTCTGTTTGATTGATAGTGGTTTGCCAGCGGCAATTAAGATTTGTTCTCGAATCAAATCAACGCCAGTTATCATTTCAGTCACAGGATGTTCTACTTGAATACGCGTGTTCATTTCAATGAAGTAAAACTCACCATCTTCAAATAAAAATTCAAATGTACCTGCGCCACGATAACCTATCTCAATACAAGCATTAACGCAACGTTCCCCGATAAATTTACGCATTTTTGGCGTAATTCCAACAGCAGGAGCTTCTTCTACCACTTTTTGGTGACGTCTTTGCATTGAACAATCGCGCTCACCTAAATAAACTGCATTACCCTGACCATCAGAAAGCACTTGTATTTCAATATGACGTGGATTTTCAAGGAATTTTTCCATATAAACCATATCATTATTGAAAGCAGTTTTGGCTTCTAGTTTGGTCATTTTAATGGATTGTTCCAGATCTTTTTCATCACGAACAATACGCATACCACGACCACCACCGCCACCTGAGGCTTTAATAATGACAGGATAACCTATTTTTTTGGCTATCTGTTTATTTGTATCAATATTATTGCTCAATGGACCATCAGAACCAGGTACACAAGGCACACCTGCTTTTTTCATGGCTTCAATCGCAGATACTTTATCACCCATTAAACGAATCGTGTCTGGTTTTGGACCGACAAAAATAAAACCAGAACGTTCAACTTGCTCTGCAAAATCAGCATTTTCTGATAAGAATCCATATCCAGGATGAATCGCAGCTGCGCCGGTAACTTCCGCCGCTGAAATTAATGCCGGTATATTAAGATAGCTTTTGGCAGATGCCGCAGGCCCGATACAGACAGTTTCATCTGCAAGTAAGACATGTTTTAAATCTTTATCTGCCAAAGAATGAACAGCAACCGTTTTAATGCCAAGTTCTTTACATGCACGTAATATACGTAGCGCAATTTCACCGCGATTAGCAATAAGAATTTTATCAAGCATATTCAATCTCTTAATCGTAAAAATTAATTAATAAATTCTGATTATTCAATAATGAATAATGGTTGATCAAATTCAACGGGTTGACCATTTTCAACTAAAATAGCTTTAATAGTCCCAGCTTTTTCTGATTCAATTTGATTCATCATTTTCATCGCTTCGACAATGCAAAGTACATCGCCTACATTCACTGTTTGCCCAACTTCAACAAACGCTTTTGATTCAGGGCTAGGTGTACGATAAAAAGTACCAACCATTGGGGATTTTATTGTTGTTCCAGAAACAGCAACAGGCTCAACTTCATTAGCCACTTCTCCATTAGAAGAAGCTGATGTTACTACAACAGGAGCAGCTTGAGGAATTTGAATATTTTGTACAGGCGCAGAATAGCTTGTTGTTGCCACTGAACGGCTAATACGTACTGATTCTTCACCTTCAGAGATTTCAAGTTCTGAAATTCCTGACTCTTCAACTAACTCAATTAATTTTTTAATTTTGCGTATATCCATGAATTACACCGTGTTTATTTGATATAAGTAACAATTAATTAATGCATCCTTAATATCTTAAAAGGAATCTTTTAAGGTGATAATAAGGCAGTAACTCAACATTAACGCCGCAGGATACACTGTAAAATATAATTTGTCATTATATATCTCCTTTACAATCTATTGCTATACTATTTTCTAGGTATTATTTTATAATTGCGATACAATATTATAACTCAATTATTATTGAGGCTTGCTATGGAATTGACAGACTAAATAAGATATTATTTTGACCGATCTTACAAGAAAATTATATTTTATAATTAGCTTGCTTCAAACTCTAAATATACTTAAACAAGATTAATTCTAGGAAAAGTTTTTATTATGTTCAAAAAAGTTCGCGGCTTGTTTTCAAATGATTTATCTATTGATTTAGGTACAGCCAATACACTTATTTATGTAAAAGGGCAAGGGATCGTGTTAAACGAACCTTCCGTTGTTGCCATTCGACAAGATCGTTCTGGAACACCGAAAAGTGTTGCTGCTGTCGGACAGGCTGCGAAACAGATGTTAGGGCGTACTCCGGGTAATATTGCAGCTATTAGACCCATGAAAGATGGTGTTATCGCTGACTTTTCTGTGACAGAAAAAATGTTACAGTATTTTATTCGCCAAGTGCACAGCCATAGCTTTTTAAGACCTAGCCCACGTGTTCTTGTTTGTGTGCCTGTTGGGGCAACACAGGTTGAACGTCGTGCTATTCGGGAATCGGCATTAGGGGCAGGTGCTCGTGAAGTCTATTTAATTGAAGAGCCAATGGCAGCCGCTATCGGTGCAGACTTACCCGTCTCTTCACCAACGGGATCGATGGTAGTTGATATTGGCGGCGGAACGACAGAAGTTGCAGTAATTTCGCTTAATGGTGTGGTTTACTCTGCTTCTGCTCGAATTGGTGGTGACCGATTTGATGAAGCTATTATCAATTATGTTCGTCGTAATTATGGTGCACTCATTGGTGAAGCAACAGCCGAAAAAATTAAACATTTTATTGGTAGTGCATACCCAGGTGATGAAGTGCTTGAAATTGAAGTTCGTGGGCGTAACTTAGCCGAAGGTGTTCCTCGTAGCTTTACGTTGAACTCAAATGAGATTTTAGAAGCGTTACAAGAACCATTAAGTGGTATCGTGAGTGCGGTTAAGGTCGCGTTAGAACAGTGTCCGCCAGAGCTTGCTTCTGATATTTCTGAACATGGTATGGTATTAACAGGTGGTGGTGCGTTATTACGTAATATCGATAAGTTGTTAGCCGCTGAAACGGGTATCCATGTTGTTGTCGCAGAAGATCCGCTTACTTGTGTAGCACGAGGTGGAGGAAAAGCACTGGATATGGTTGACATGCATGGTGGTGATCTTTTCAGTGAAGATTAAGATTTGTCTTAGTTACCATTTCATTTAGTGCAATAAAGTGGTAAATTATTCAATATCATACTTTCTTATCCGTCGACATTGTCGACGGAGTCATATCTTTGTATCAATAGCGCTTAAGTATATAACAGGTAAGTATTGAACAATGAAATTACTTTTTTCTAATCGTTCACCGCTTAGTGTGCAACTATTTATTTCTATGGCACTTGCTTTAATTTTAATAGTTTTTGATGTTAATTATCGTCCATTTAAAGAAATTCGATATTATCTCGATACTATTATTTCGCCACTTTATTACATTTCTAATTCGCCGGCAGCATCGTATGATTCACTCTATGAAATGTCGAAATCCAGAGAAGAATTAGTCAATGAGAATGAAAGATTATCTGAAGAATTATTAAATAAAAAAGCAGATCTGCTACTACTTGCACATTTAAGACACGAAAATAATCGATTACGGGAGTTATTGAAAGCACCTTTATGGCATGAAGAGCATAAAATGGCTGCTCAAGTTTTATTAGCTGATACTAATCCTTATGCCTATCAGATCGTTATCAATAAAGGGCAACATGAAGGAGTATATGTTGGGCAACCTGTGATTGATGAAAAAGGTATTGTTGGACAGATTTATGAGACAGCTCAAAACACGAGTCGAGCTATTTTAGTCTGTGATTTTCAACATGCTATACCTGTTCAAGTGCAAAGAAATGATATTGCTATGGTTGCTGTCGGTAATGGATGTAATAACGATTTAACACTCGATTTTTTACCGAATAATGTTGATATTAAAGTCGGTGATGTTCTTGTCACATCGGGGCTAGATGGTCGATTTCCCGAAGGCTATCCTGTTGCGGTAGTAAGTTCAGTTAAAATTGATATCAGTGATTCATCACCCATTATTTCAGCCACCCCGACTGCTGATTTAAAACGACTACGTTATCTATTACTATTATGGGGCGATCAAGGAGAACAACATGAAAAACCCTAGAGGAATACTAGTTATTTGGATAACGTTATTTTTAGGTTTATGTTTACAAATTATACCTTGGACGCCATCTTATAATATATACAAGCCACATGTGCTAATGCTCTTCTTAGCTTATTGGTTAATTGCGCTTCCACATCGTGTTGGTATAGGGACAGCATTTATTCTAGGCATTATTATGGATCTCTTTTCCGGTACAATAATCGGTATCCATGCATTTATTTTTTCTATTATTGCTTATTTACTGATTTTTAAATACCAGTTGATTCGTAATTTAGCACTATGGCAACAATGCTTTATCATTTTTGGCATATCAATTTGTTATAATTTATTGATGTTTTTATTTCAGGTCAGTATTTATCATACTATAACAATGTCCCCATTAATTTTACTATCAAGTTTGGTTGACGGAGTATTATGGATAGTAATTTACCTTTTTTTACGACTAGTGAGACGAAGCTTTGCGATCAATTAATTAGCGATCTATTTAACAGGAATCTTTATGTCAGTTGAACTATTAATGAACGTAACACCTTCTGAAACTCGTGTCGCTTATATTGAAGATGGTGTATTACAAGAAATTCATGTCGATCGTGAATCTCGGCGTGGTATTGTTGGGAATATCTACAAGGGTAAAGTGATCCGTATTTTACCTGGCATGCAAGCAGCGTTTGTTGATATTGGTCTTGAAAAAGCAGCTTTTTTACATGCCTCAGACATTATGCCTCATACGGAATGCGTATCGGATAGTGAGCAAGAGCAATTTCAAGTTAAAGATATTTCTGAGCTTGTTCGTCAAGGACAAGACTTGATGGTACAAGTTGTTAAAGATCCATTGGGAACTAAAGGGGCAAGATTAACTACCGATATTACATTGCCTTCTCGTTATTTAGTATTAATGCCCGGCCCAAACTCAGCCCACGTGGCGACGTCTCAACGTATTGAAAGTGAAGAAGAACGAGATAGGCTTAAAAAAATTGTTGAACAGTATGTCACCGATCAAGGTGGTTTTATTGTTCGTACGGCTGCTGAAGGTGCAAGTGCACATGAATTAGAACAAGATGCTAATTTTCTAAAACGACTTTGGTCAAAAATACAAGAGCGTATGGCTAGGCCAATCAGTAAAAATTTGGTTTACGGAGAATTACAACTTTCTCAGCGTGTATTACGTGATTTTGTTGGCGATCCCATTGAGCGCATTTTGGTTGATTCAAAATTAACGTATGATCTATTAGTTGAATTTACGCAAGAATTCATGCCTGAAGTTACCGATAAATTAATGCACTATCGAGGTAGTGCGCCAATATTCGATCTCTATGATACAGAAAACGAAATTCAACGAGCGCTGGATCGTAAAGTTAAATTAAAATCAGGTGGATATTTAATTATCGATCAGACCGAAGCCATGACGACAATTGATATTAATACAGGCGCATTTGTTGGGCATCGCAATCTTGAAGAGACAATTTTTAATACGAATATCGAAGCAACTATTGCTATTGCGCGTCAATTACGATTACGTAATTTAGGTGGTATTATTATTATCGATTTTATCGATATGCAAGAAGATGTCCATCGAGAACGCGTGCTTCAATCACTGCAAGATTTTTTAGCCAAAGATAGAGCAAGAACGACCGTAAATTCATTTTCCACTTTAGGTTTAGTGGAAATGACACGTAAACGTACTCGAGAAAGTTTGGGACATATTTTATGTGAAGAGTGTCCAGCCTGTAAGGGTCGCGGTATCGTCAAATCCGTAGAAACCGTATGCAATGAAATATTGCGTGAAATTGTTCGTGTTCATAAAGCACATCGTTCTGAATACTTATTGGTTTATGCGTCTGCAGCGGTTGCCAATGCTTTAAATAATGATGAATCACATGCGTTAGCAGAAGTGAAAGTGTTTGTTGGTAAACGTGTTGAAGTCAAAGTTGAACCGCTTTATATTCAAGAACAATATGATGTGGTATTAATGTAAAGTTCAAAAACCTTGAGATATTAGAAATTAACAATATATTGATAATAAGTAAGCTTTAAAAGCTATTAAGTTTGAAATATTAATTAAGGAATCTATGATTGTAACTGAAGTAAGTGAACGACTACTTGGTCCAAATAACCTAAATCATTCGGATATTATGCGTTTATTGGATATGTTAGGTTCAAGAAAAATTGATTATGGCGATTTGTACTTTTTATCGGGCTTTTATGAAAGTTGGGCAATCGAAGATGGTATTATCAAAAATGCTTCTTATCATCGTGATCAAGGTGTAGGGGTTAGAGCTATCATTGGCGAAAAAACAGGGTTTGCCTATACCGATCAACTTGCTTTAAATCGCTTAGAGCAGAGTGTTTTGGCGGCAAATTCCATTACAACTCTACAAACACCAATAAAAATTACTCCTCTTAAAACATTGGAAAATAGCTTAAGATATTCGTCTATTAATCCAATTAACGGCTTTAATCAAGACCAAAAGATAGCTTTATTAAGGCAAGTCGATCAGTTAGCGCGTGCACTTGATTCTCGAGTTACAGAAGTTTCGGCAAGTTTGACTGGCAGTTATGAAGATATCCTTATTGCGGCTACTGATGGTACTTATTGTGCAGATATCAGACCGTTAGTCAGATTATCCGTTTCTGTTCTTGTCGAGCAAGATGGTAAGCGTGAACGTGGTAGTAGTGGTGGCGGTGGTCGTTTTGGTTACGACTACTTTTTAACTATTCACCCTAAAACTGGGGAAAGTATTGCCGATAGTTACACACGTGAAGCCGTGCGCCAAGCATTAGTTTCATTATCTGCTAAACCAGCACCAGCAGGAACAATGCCAGTTGTTCTTGGCGCAGGTTGGCCGGGAGTCTTATTACATGAAGCGGTGGGGCATGGCTTAGAAGGTGATTTTAATCGTAAAAATAGCTCAGTATTTTCAGGAAAAGTAGGTGAAAAAGTCACCTCAGAACTTTGTACTATAGTGGATGACGGTACAATGGAAAATCGACGCGGATCACTGTCGATTGATGACGAAGGAACGCCAAGTCAAAAAACAGTGCTGATTGAAAATGGCATTTTAAAAGGCTATATGTTTGATAAACTCAATGCAAAATTGATGAACACTCAATCTACAGGTAATGGACGCCGTGAAAGCTATGATTGTCTTCCGATGCCTCGTATGACTAATACCTATATGTTGTCTGGCAATTCAACGTTTGATGAGATTATCAGTAGTGTCGATTATGGTTTATATGCACCAAATTTTGCTGGTGGTCAAGTCGATATAACCTCTGGTAAATTTGTTTTCTCCACATCAGAAGCATATTTAATCGAAAAAGGCAAAATAACGACGCCAGTAAAAGGGGCAACATTAATTGGTTCCGGTATTGAAACCATGCAACAAATATCAATGGTCGGTAATAATCTTGAATTAGATTCTGGTGTGGGTGCTTGTGGTAAAGCAGGGCAGAGTGTACCGGTAGGTGTTGGGCAACCAACATTGAAAGTGAATAATTTAACTGTAGGTGGTACTATTAATCACCAATAACTTAGATGAATAGGATTTTAAAATAGATGGAAACAATCATTACTCTTTATCAAGCTTTTATTAATATGGATGTTGCAACACTGTCAAACCCTAATGTCTTATGGACATTATATGGTATGTTATTTGTCATCATATTGTTAGAAAATGGCGTTTTACCGGCAGCTTTTTTACCGGGTGATAGTTTGCTTTTTTTAACTGGTGTGCTAATTAGTCTTGATGTTTTCCATTTTGGGTTAATCAATGTCATCTTAATTGCAGCAGCAGCCCTAGGAACTTGGTTAGGTTATATACAAGGGCTTTGGCTTGGTAATACCAAAATTGTAAAAGGTTGGATGGAGCACCTGCCTGAAAAATATCACCGTAAATCCGAAGTTTTATTCCATAAATATGGATTACAAGCGTTGTTTATCGGTCGCTTTATTGCTTTTGTACGAACATTATTACCGATGATGGCTGGATTATCCAATCTACATAGTAGAAAATTTCATATTTATAATTGGATTAGTGCAACATTATGGATTTTCTTAATTGTGACTTTAGGTTATCTATTCGGTTTGTCGCCGATTTTCAAAACCTATGAGAAGCAGATCATGTCACTTTTAATGTTAATCCCAGTATTGTTATTGCTTTTAGGTTTGATCTTCTCTATTTGGCTGGCTTTAAAACGTTGGTTAAACAAAAAGAAGCAAGTTAATGTTGCTGAAATCGAGAATAAAAAAGAAGAAAATTGAAATTAACCGATAAGCCGGGTTCTGTCGTGGACAATCATTCCTCTAGGCTAATACTCACGCATTAGCTCAAGCAGTCTACCCGGATTCAACGCGGGCCGCGCCAATGAATCCCTATTTGACCTTGCTCCGAGTGGAGTTTACCGTGCCACAACTGTTACCAGTTGCGCGGTGCGCTCTTACCGCACCCTTTCACCCTTACCTGATCTTAATAACTATAAGCCATCGGCGGTATACTCTCTGTTGCACTAGTCGTAAATTTTAGCTCACGCCAAAATTCCCCAGGCGTTACCTGGCACTCTGCCCTATGGAGCCCGGACTTTCCTCCCCTTTGTTTGTCTCCTCTTTAACAAGGACTACAACAAAGCAGCGATTGTCTGGTTAATTTCGCAGATTAGTATAGCGTAAAGTATCATTTTGTCTAGCACAGCATCCTAATTTTAGCATCACTAATAAGAATATCTGTTTAAAAGAAAGGTTTTTAAACTCATTTAAACTATTTTTTATCTCTAGTTTTACTAAATTAAAAATAATGATGCAACTTGCGAAGTCACAATAAAAGATTGAGTCATCATACTCTTCCTAAATTATTCACTAATTAAATTAAAAAACTATTTTTAAACAAAAATAAGAAGTCACTTAAAATTAAAATAGTTTAATAATTTAATTTTGTTGAAAATATCAGCTAATACATAAAATTTAGAAACAAATGAACTTAATCTTTATATATCTCATTAAAATATTTCTTAAGTTTCCTGATTATTTTTATTTATTTTTTCTATCATTTCTTCAATCATTTCTTGGTTTAAACCGGATGATTCAAAATTCAATTTCTTTTCATAAACAACACGCTTAATTGGCTGATTTGTCTTTGCATCAATATAACGACTAGGCCAAATTTCTGCCGGATCTAAATCAAGGGCTTTAGCAATGATAAATTCCCCTTTTGTCCATGGTCGAACAAGCGCATTACCAAGAGTTGACGAACTAAAACCCGATTGGCGGGATAATTCAGATAGTGTTGTCCCTTTCTTTTTTAGTGCAGCTATAATATCAGCGTGATGCCAATCGCTGAATTTTATTTCCATTTTTTGTTCCCTCTTAGTTTATAACTTATTTTATCTATGCTATGCTCTAAAATTACTGAAACGAGTAATTTCATTATTCAAGTTAATTTGTAATAATAACTCGTTTCTTATTTAGTATAACAAGATTTCTTTAATTTCTGTATTTTTTTCTGGTTATTTAAAATTAGGATGGTTAAAATGAAAGAATGGTTCTCATCTAAAGAGCTGTCAAGCATTGCAGGGATGCCTACAACAATACAAGGTATTAATCGAAAAGCAAGAGCTGAAAAATGGACTGCGCGTAAACGTTCAGGTGTTCGAGGTAAAGCTGTCGAATATCATATTGGAAGTTTACCGTCAGATGTCAAAAAAGCATTATACATTGAGGAAGAGAGTGCAAGTTATGTTATTTCACCTATTGAACCTCTTCAACTTTGGATGACTGCTTTTGAACAATTGACACCCGATGAGCAATCGATTGTCTCTTCATGGCTCATGCGAAATGGTATAAAAGATTTCATCAGTTTCATCAATAAACAAAATAAAGAAGATTAGTGTTATTGCTTTAGCTGATATATACTTTAGCGCTTATAAAATTTAGTTATTACGGAAAAGTAAATGGAAAAACAATTTCAATTAACAACAAATGACGAAATTATTGCTTATTTAGTTAAGCAATTTCCAGAATCTTTTGCGTTTGGGAGTAATGTCAAACCTTTAAAAAAGGGCATTGTTCACGACATTATTTCCCGATTAAATGAATCCCCTAAATTAAGCCTAGCGAAACTCAATGATGCATTAGACCTCTACATGAATAGTCAGCATTATTTAGAAAGTATAAAAATTGGGGTTTATCGGATCGATTTAGACGGTAATCCCCATGAAATCATAACTCAGGAACAGATGGATCTTGCTAAACAAAAACAAATAGAAAGTAAAGAAAAAACGATAGAATCCTTTAAAGAACAACCCAAAGTAAAAAATAACGCAATTCATTCACAACCCAACAGTTTAATTAATACGGCAGAACAGATGGAAAAACAGTTTCAATTGACAAATAGTAAAGAAATTATTGTATATTTAGCCCAACAATTTCCTAATTGTTTTACTATTGAGGGCGAAGCAAAACCCCTGAAAATAGGCATATTTCAAGACATACTCTCACGTCTTGATGGAAACCAAGAATTAAGCAAAACGAAACTACGTGTTGCATTACGTGTTTATACCAATAATTGGCGTTACTTATATAGTATAAAAGTTGGCTCGCATCGTGTTGATTTAGATGGTAATCTCGATGAAGTCATTACCCAAGAACAGATGGATTATGCACAACAACAGCTTAAAGAGAGCAAAAGTAAAGCTAAAGAGCACTTTAAAAAACAAAACAAATCGAAACCTAAAAGAGCTTATACTCCACCTAAAAAAAATAGAGTTTTAAAAATTGGTGATTTTGTTAAGGTTACAATGGGCAATAAACCATTAAAAGTGCAGATCATTGATATTGAAAAAGAACATATCAAAGTGAAAGTTGGTTCAGGTATGCAACTAACAGTTAAACCAGAGCATATAATTAATCAATAGAGAATGGCAATGAGTAATTTATTTAAAGGTATAAGAAAATCGTTACTTGTTCTTTGTGTTATTAGTCCAAGTATCGTTTGCCAAGCAGTTCAGACTAATTCGTCAGTTACAGAACAATTACCTACGCTAAAACAAGATCAAATTCATCAAATTGTGGCAAATAGGGTTACTAACTATTTTACTCAAGCTCATTACCGCAATTTTGATTTAGATGGCGCATTTTCAGCCAAAATTTTTGACCGCTATTTTAAACTATTAGATGGCAATAAATCTTTTTTTATTCAGCGTGATATTGATAGTTTTAGAGATAAACAAGCGTCGATAGGTCAAGAGCTGTTAGATGGCAATTTGAAAATGGCTTATGACATTTATAATCTTTCTATTCAAAAAAGATATAACCGATTTCAATATGCTTTAAAAGTTTTACAACGCCCTATGGATTTTTCAACTAATGAAAATATTGATTTTAAAAGAGAAGATATTTCATGGGCAAGCACTGAAGAAGAGCTTGATGATTATTGGGATAAACGAGTTAAATATGATGAGTTAAGTCTTTCATTATCCGGTAAAAATGAGAAAGAAATACGGGAAGTTTTAACTAAACGTTACAATCGTGTGCTAAAAACATTGTTACAATCCAAAACAGAAGATGCGTTCCAAGTGTTTATGAATGCATTTGCACGCGAAATTGATCCTCATACCAGCTATTTGGCGCCACGAAAGAAACGAGACTTCGATGCTGAGATGAATTTATCAATGGAAGGTATTGGAGCCACTTTAAGTCAAAAAGATGATTACACCGAGATTATGTCTTTTGTAACGGGTGGACCGGCTGAAAAAAGTAAACAACTAACCATTGGTGATAAAATTATTGGTGTCGGACAAGGTAATTCAGCTATTGAAGATGTTATTGGTTGGCGTCTCGATGATGTTGTTGAAAAAATTCGGGGGCGAAAAGGAACTGTTGTCAGACTTGAAATTTTACCGGCAGGCAATAGTAGCAAACCTAAGATTGTTGAACTAACACGTGATAAAATTCATTTTGAAGACAGGGAAGCTAAACTAAAAATTATCGACAATCAACGAGGGAAGGTTGGTGTTATCGAAATTCCGAGTTTTTATATAGGATTAACTCAAAAAGTCAATTCACTATTAACGCAAGCTAATCAAGATAATCTGCAAGGGCTTGTTATCGACTTACGCGATAATGGCGGTGGTTCTCTGGCAGAAGTTATCGCCTTAACAGGGCTATTTATTGATACAGGGCCTGTGGTGCAAGTGCGTGACAATCTACAAAAAATCAATGTTTATGATGATAAAAATGAAAGTATCAAATATTCAGGTCCAATCGTGGTGATGATAAATCGCTACAGTGCCTCTGCCTCTGAAATTTTTTCTGCCGCAATGCAAGATTATGGTCGAGCGTTGATTGTTGGAGAAACGACATATGGTAAAGGTACGGTGCAAACCTCTCGAAATATTGCTTATCCGGTAGATGCAAGATTACATCCGGACTGGCCTGAATTAGGTGGTGTGCAATATACTGTTCAAAAATTTTATCGAATCAATGGTGGGAGTACGCAACTTAAAGGGGTTGATCCTGACATTGATATGATCAATGAAAAATATGTTGACGAAACCGGTGAAAGATATTTAGATAATGCTTTGCCATGGGATAAAATACCTTCAGCGCAATATTCAAAAGTTGCAAATATCGCACCTTTATTTTCAGAACTTAAAGCCAACCATTTAGCTCGAATTGCCAAAAATCCTGAGTTTATCTACATTCAAGATGATATTAAACGGTTTAATGATAAAAAGGATAGTCGTTATATTGTTTCTTTAAATAAACAATATCGTGAAGAAGAACAGAAGAGCGATGATGACCGAGATTTGAAACGCATGAATGAGCGTTTGAGTCGTGCTGGTTTGGCTCCAATTGCAAAATTAGAAGACTTACCAAAAGATTATAAACGACCCGATGCTTATTTAGACGAAGCTGTTGAAATATTGCTTGATTTTGCGCCTAAATATTCCAAAATTGCGAAAGAACAAGTAAACAGTAATGTCATTCCATTAAACATTTCGGTTGATCAATAGAATAATTAAAATTGGAGATAAAAATATGTGTTCAAATTTAAAATATGCATTATTTAGTACAGTCGCCATACTCAGTTTAATTGCTGCATTTGGTGTGATTGTTTGTATGAATTAAAAATACTTGAAAAATTGTTTTGTGACGATTATAGTATGCGCCTGCTTTTGAAAAGCAGGCTTTATAATTTAGGTGAGGTGTCCGAGTGGTTGAAGGAGCACGCCTGGAAAGTGTGTATACGGCAACGTATCAAGGGTTCGAATCCCTTCCTCACCGCCATCTCTTCCCGATTTTTGCTGGACTTACCGTTTAAAACAGCGTTATCCAACATTTTAGTTTTTAGAATATTGATTATAAAGTATCAATTTTTATTATCTATACGTTACTAAATTGTGCTTTTGATTCTTCTCTTGCTTGAGAATAGCAAATATCCGAAACGAACTGATCATAAATCTCAGCGTCAACTGCGTGATTATCAAGTTTCAGTTTAATTAATTCTAGAAGTTGCCAATCATTCTCATTGCTAAAGTTTTTTATAAGTTCGCTTGCCCGTTTATCGATCCACTCATCTCTTGCATCTTGTTTTTCAATTCTATCAAGCATTTTGCAAAAATCAGCTTCATAGGCGTTTTCAACTAATTGGTGTAATTGATGCATCATGTACCTCGTTGCTGTTTATCTATTCCAACTAAAAAAGCAATAATCCAAACAAGATTAAAATAAAAATACCAAATAAAGAAAATTTGATTTCGCTATTCGTTAATTGATAATCAGGATGAAAACGATCTTTTATTTTCATCTTAACAAAATCTCTATTCGTCATATTAACCTCTAAAAAAGCCCCGATTTCGGGGCAAAAAGGTGTAGAATATTACTGTCTTTCCAGTTGTCAGATATTCAATAAATTGGTTTACACAAACTTGTATTGAATATCTCATCAAAACCGCAGTATGTTCGTAAGCCTCTGCTAGCTACTTGAATCTTGTTACCCCATTAGTAACTCGTGGTATTGCTAACTTTATGGTAAGTTGATTAGTTTTGATAACTATGATGATAATATAAGTTATCAAAAAAGTCAATAACAAAAGTAATAAAAAATGAGGTTGCGATAAAAAATTAAAATGTTAGGACATAATGGTAGGAACATAAACCGCCGAAGCGGTAAATGTTATGTGTCGATCAATCCAATATCGATGATTGCCACCAGACTCTTCCTAGAATGGTGATATCATCCAAAGAAACAGTTTCATCATCATAATCTGAATTGTAACTTCGGATTTTGACTTGATTACCAGGCAATCTTTCCAATATTTTTATTCTTAATAACCCGTCATGATTAATTGCGTATATTTTTCCATCTCGAATATTGGTGTCTGCTTGATTGATACCGACAGTTGACCCATCTCTAAAAACAGGCTCCATACTATCTCCATAAACCGTTAAACATACGGCACAGTCTTTATCAATTCCGTATTTTCGCATTGTTGACCGTGATAATCGCAGTTTGTATCCGTTATAATCTTCAATATCATCAGCAAATCCGTTACCTGCAGAAAGCCTAACATCTTTGTAAAATGGCACTTCAACTTCATCCTCATCAAGTGGTGTTTTACTATCCCATTCATCGATAGCACCTAACATTGTCGCATTGGCACTATTTTTAGTTAATTTCGCTTTGCCAATGCCTTTTGTCAGCCACAATAAATCAACATTTAACGCGTTGGCTATTTCAACAATTTTTCTTGATGTATTGGATTTTCCTGACAGTAATTTTTGAATGGCGGGCTGACTAATTTTAACTTTTTCAGCTAATTGATGTTGAGACATACCAGATTGTTTCAATGCTGAATTTAATCTTTCTGTAAATGTCGTCATTTTTTTATCCCATTGTAATGAAGTACTTTATTGTATAACTCAAGTTATCATCATTCAAATAACATTGGTTATTGATTTTTGTGATAACTATTGTTATTATTGATAATAATAGTTATTTGAAAGGAATATTTCAAGAATATCTTTGTCATGATCAGTGCTAATAGAGATATAAAAAATAACTTTAATACTGAAAGAGAGATAAAACATGAATAAAAACATGTTGATAATTAATTCTTTTACTAGTTATTAATTTAATGTTAATAAAATGAAACTACTTGAGGTGAATAATGCTAGCAAAACAAATCAATTTTGAACAATATCAAAACCCGACACAATGGCTTAATAAAGTGAGTTTAAATGCTGATTATGATATCACTCAAGTATTAACCCGTTGGGGTAATTGGGCTCGAAAAGAAGCCTATCAACAACGCAAAGTATTTAGTCTATATCAATCCCAAAAAAAGGAATATAAACAGATCTGTTTAGATAAAGACGGGTTAATAATAGATGGCATTATTTCGACGATGAAAAACAGTAAAATTACGAAAATAAAAGAAGAAGCAAAAGTCTTAATTAAATTTTATTATGGAGACGAAATGATCGTGGATGATCATGTTTATATCGAACCAAGCAAAACACAAATATCGTCGACATTAATTATCAAACCTAAAAATTTACGTGAAATAGCGCAGGATTTAGCCTGTAGTGAAGGCAATATCCGAAAAATAAAAAGTAGTGGTGAAAGTTATATTATTGGTGCATTATCGATGCAAACGATGTTAACCGGCACTGAACTCGAGTTATTGCAACATTTAGTGTTTTAAAAAAAGTGGGGCAGTTAATCTTGACAACGTACGCCAATAAGTATATAATTATCTCAGAATCAAGAATTGTTACTAAAGCCCGCTAAGCGGGCTTTTTTATTGCCTTTAATTCGCAATATGTTATTTAACATTCTGTTTATTCATATAAAATAATTAAATCAAAATAAATTAAATAAACTTTTTTAATATAAGTCTCTTTTATTCAACCGCTTCATTGCGGTTTTTTTATGTCTACGATTTAACTATCAGTTATCACAATTTAACGGGTTCGCAGAGCAATCTCAGAAAATAATTTATACATAAGTGCTGCGTAACCCTTTCTTATTTTTAACTGCCTCAGCAGGAGGCTCACGATGAAGATGAAACCTATGCCAATCAAAGAGCCTGACCATATCAATTGGTATGTTGTCGTTTATTTGTTTTTTGTCACATTACTGGGGTCATTAGCCAGTTATTGCTATCACATTATTAATGGGAATAAGTTTAATCTGATGATTTTAATTGCTCAGATATTTATTTCTACTTTTGCCGGCGCGCTGGTGGTGTTGGCAGCCAGTTATTTTAACTGGCAGTTTGAGCTGGCTGGCGGTGTTGCCGGTTTAGCGGGGTGGTCGGGCGCAACCTTAATTAAAGCGCTTGAAGAACAATTAATAAAAAAAACACGTGGACATGATGATTAAAAGGAAAACTAATGAAACTGACTGAACATTTTAAACTGGATGAGTTTACCTATTCATTGACGGCCAGTCGATTAAAAATTGACAATTCCATACCGGCAGCACTGATGCCCAATATCCAATTAACAGCAATAAAACTTGAACTGGTCAGAAAAGCCCTTGAACACCCCATCATCATTACTTCCGGTTACCGTTGTCCGGCATTAAATGCGCGGGTAGGCGGGGTGGCAAGTAGTGCACACACTCAAGGTTTGGCGGTTGACTTCCGTTCGCCATTTGGCACACCGAAACAAATCTGTCAACGATTGATAGATGCAGGAGTCGTGTTTGATAAGCTTATTCAGGAGCATAATCAATGGGTTCATATCGGATTCAGTCCCACTCATAATCGCCAAATAGTGCTGACCGCTGTCAAAAATGGTGGTAAAACCGTGTATTTAAACGGATTAGCATGATGAATAAATTAACATTGTTGATTAAGTTATTACCGTATGGTGGCATTGTAATAACCGGTTTAGCGCTTTATTTTGCGTATCACTGTTGGCAAGGTGAACAACTGGCAATAGCTAAAACGGTGGCGTTAGAAGCACAATTTAACGCATATAAACAAGGTAATAATGCCATTAAATTAATTGAGTCAAATATTCTTGAGACAATAAAAGATGAACAGGTTAAAACAGATAGTTTACGTGATGATGTGGATAATGGTCTTGTCGAGTTGCGCATCAAAGTCGCCACCCTCGAACGAAATAGTGCCGCCACCAGCGATATTGCTGACAAAGCCTTACGACTTGCAAAATCTTCTCAACAAGATTATTACCGTCTCACCCACGCAATCAGCTATAACCAAGCCCTAATCGAAGGATGGCAACAATACTACTGTCAGGTCATTGCACCTCATAATAACACCCTGTTTATGTGTAATAAATAAGTTACGCATCACCCTTTATTTAATATTAAATAATATGAGCCGTTATGATGATTATATCCTAGTCATTAACGCAGTTTTATAACGTTTTATCAAACTAGCTTTATACAATCAAAATTGTTTTTTCTATTGGGTTAAAAAATTTTTAACCTACTTAATCCATGTTTATGTGATTTAACGATGGATAATGTGAACAATAAATTCAACAAGATTTATCAATTTATTACAAATAGTAAATCAACAACAGCATGGTTTTACATTATCACCTTATCGCTAAACCTTATCTTTTTTTATGGAGTCATTATGCCAATCACGACTGTTTCTAAGCTTGAAATGACTGAAGTTAGACGTTTGATAGCGGAAATTCTGTCTATACCCGAAACAATTATATTTGAGGAGGATAACATACCCGATGTCTCTCGTTTAGATAAATTCATCACTGTTATTAATATGTCTCAAACCGAGATAGGCAAAGAAATTTTATATCACGGTAAAGATGAAGAAGAAGTGATATCGACACTAAAAGAAGCAACCATTACCGTCAAAGCCTACGGTAAAGATGCCTATGATCAGCTATGCAAAATAACAGAGTCAATGCAGTTCACGCCTGTTTGGCAACAGTTAAAGAAATTAAGAATGGGGTATCTTCGATGCTCCGATATTGAAAACGTATCTACAACTTCTGCAGACAAAACCGTTCAACATGCACAAGTAGATCTTATTTTTTCCATCAATCCAATCGTTAAAACCAGCGTTAAACGCGGTGATAGCGTTAATTTTACATTCGAGGTTACTAAATGAGTTTACCATTAAGTCAAGTCGTAGATGCAACTCTACAACAATCGCCAAGAGGGGCACAAAAACGTGACCTAAGCGTTGTGGCTATTTTTACAAAAGATATGTGTGAAGAATTCAGCAACAAAGATACGCGTTATGTTGTTGTTTCAGATGCAACAACAGTTGCAAATTTATTTGGCACTGATTCTGATGCATATCAAGCTGCTTGCGCACTATTCTCTGCTCAACCTAAACCGAAAACGGCATTGATTGCTAAATATATGCAAGAGGGGGTTACCACTAAAGCGGTGAGTTCAAAAATTAACGGCTCTGCATTAGCTGTTAATTATATTCAATTTAAAAATATTAAAGATGGTTATTTTTCTTTTTATTTAGGTGATGTCAAACATCAAATTTCCGATTTGAATTTCAGTGATGTATCGAGCATGAATGATGTTGCAACGGTAATCAACAATAAATTAAAAGATTTGGGTGTTTCAATCATTTATGATGCGGTTGGTAATCGATTTATTTTAGTTGCCGGAAAAGAAGGTAAAGGCGACAACTTTGGTTATGTATTTGATGCTCAATTGGATGGCACCTATATTGGTAATTTCACACACTTAGTTGATGGCAAAGCTTCATTAATCAAAGGTGAGGATGCAACAACTTATCGAAAAGAGTCACCAGCAGAAGCTTTAACAGCTTTGCAAAATCAGTATCAAAATTGGTATGGTGTGTATTTTGCAAATACTATTACAGATAGTGAATTAGTGGAAGCGCATGATTGGGTTGTTGCTCAAGGGGTTGAAAATGCCAAAGTATTAGCCTATACCGAAACTCGAGAAAAAAATATTGAATACAGTGATGATAATGTTCTTAAAACATTGTCAAAACGAAACAGCGGGCGCTTGATGGTTCAATATAACAACAAAGGTAATAGCCATGCAGCTGCTGAACTTATGGGCATTGCGTTAACCACCGTATGGACAGGTATTAATACAGCTAAAACAGTCAAATTTAAACAAGAAGCTAGTGTTACATCAGACGACAAAATCACTGTCAATGAAGCGATGAAATGTCGTCGTTTAGGTATCAATTTTTATACAGATTATGCTGGTGTTAATATGCTTGCAGAAGGCGTTATGGTTGGTGGGACATTCATTGATGAAACCACAGGACTGGATGCATTCATCAATGCAATTCAAGTACAAGCATTTAATGCGTTACAAGGTGAACCTACTAAAATTCCACAAACCGATAAAGGACAACAACGTTTAATCAGCAAGTTAAAAATTATTGGTGAGCAATTTGTCAATAACGGTTTTCTTGGCATGGGTAAATGGTCGCTTGGCGATATTGGTGAGCTGAAATTTGGCGATACGGTGAATGGATACTATTTCTATTCTGATTCTTTTGATACGCAAGACACGGCTGATCGTGAAGCGCGTAAAATGATGCCAATTAACTGCGCATTAAAACTTGCTGGTGCAGGTCACAGCGTTGATATTATTGTTCAATTTAATCGATAAGGATACACGATGTCTAATAAATCTTTTTCTTTAGAAGATGCTGTCTTAACAATAGATGGCTATGAAATAACTGGTTATGAAAATGCTCAAGATTCCATTAGTATTGCACCCATAGGGGATGATGGTGATATCACTTATGGTATCAATGGTGAAGGGGTGTTTGTTAACACTTGCAATAAAGGTGCTACTGTCACGATTAAAACATTACAGCACACTGAAACTAACGAAGTATTAAATCAATTACGACAAGCCCAAATTAATAATCCTACAAAAGCTAAAGGTAAATTAATTACCTATAAAGATTTGCGTAATGGTGATGAATTTTTATTGACTGGATGTTGGTTTACCACGCCACCAACTATTGCACGTGGTACAGCTCACAATGGTTTAACATGGACACTTAAAGCAACGAAAGCTGAATTTAACATCAAAGGAGGTCAATAATGGAAAACAAAGATTATACGATAGATAATGTTGTTTATACCTTTAAACAAGCAGATTTTTACAAAGCCAATAAATATCTCAAAAAACTCACAGCCCTCTTAAAGGGCTGTTTTTCTGTCGGTGATACTACATCAGGATTTGATATTGGACAGTTAGCTTCTAATATTGGTACTGAGCAATTTGAAGAAATTGAGCGATTTATTCTCGATTATGTCACTGCCACAGATGAAGCTGGAAAAAAGATACTATTCCAAAATCCAAGAGAAGCCAGTGAATTTTTTAATGCGCATAGAAGTCATTATTACCAAATCATCATTGAAGGATTGAAGTTCCATTTTTTGGCTTTTTTACCAAGTGGCCTATTATCCAATCTAAATACGCTCAGCTTGGAGGAGATAGCCAAGAAAGCGATATAGATTGGTTTATGTGGAGTGTTATTGTCAACAATTATGCAACACTCCACGAATTAAAAACTGTATATTCACTTGATGATGTTATCGATATGCACCATGTGATAGCAGAAGTTAGATTGGCTGAAAAGCCAAAGGAGAATTAAAGTGCATCTAGAGCAATATTTGATAAAAATTGGTGTTGATATCTCGCAGGTAAACAATCTAACTAAAGTCACGACTTTTTTAGAAATCAGTGCAATGAAGTTATCTAACATTGGCAAAGTTATAAATACTACACTTAATAATGCGATTAACGATGCGAGTCAATCTAATGAAAAAGCGGCTGAATCATCTGAAAAAGCTAAATCTAAATTTGAGATTTTAAAACAAGCTTTAACAAGTATTACGGCTGCAGCCAAAAACTATGGGGAAAAATTGATTAGCGCTTTTAATAGCGCTATTGATAAAGCACAAGAACTTGCTGGCAAAAAAAATCTCTTATTTTCGATTTCAAAAAGTGAACTGGCACAAGTAAAAAAATATAAGATCGAACTTGAGAAGTCCGGTCTTGCGATTGATAGCATAAAAACGAAAATTGCTTTAGGATTATTACCAAGGGTAACTGATCTTGTAATAAGCTTTAATAAATGGCTCAAAGCTAACAAGGAATTGATTGCCAAAGGTATCAACGTTGTAATTAGTGTTGTTTCGAATTTTATTCAAGTGATAAAACATGCTTTTGAATTTATCGATATGATAATTTCTAAGACCATTGGTTGGGAAAACGCCATAATAGCCTTGAGTGTTGCTTGGGCAGTCTTAAATCGTGCTATGCTGTTTAGTCCGATTGGGCTAGTCATCGGTTTGATAGCTGGATTATTGTTGATCATTGATGATTTTATGGTTTTCTTAAAAGGTGGTAAGAGTCTATTTGCTCCATTTTGGCAAGCCTGTATCGACAACATCAAAAATGCAATAACTTGGTGGCAAAATTTAGATAAAAACTGGAAAAGTATTATTTTTGCCGTATTGGGCTATTTGCTTTTATTAGGTGGAAAAATAGCGTGGGTATCAGCTAAGGCTAAATTAATTACCTCAATCTCCAATGCTATTCTAAGTATTGGTAATGCTCTCAAAACGCTTGGAAATTTAGTTAAAATTATTAAAACAATTGGCAGTGCAATAAAAACACTGACGTCTATCATGATAGCTAATCCTATTCTGGCTATTATTACCGCTATCGCTTTGGCTGCTTATCTTATTTACGATAATTGGGATTTTCTTGTTTCCTTTTTTTCTGATTTTTGGAATAAAGTTACTAATTTTTTTAAAAATGGTATAAAAGATATACTCATGTACTTTGGTATGAGTGAAGAAAATGCCGAGAAAACGGTCAATGCAATAGGCGCTACCTTTGACGCAATTTTAGACTTAATTACGGCACCATTTAAAGCTGCTTGGGAATTGGTTAAAAGCTTATTTACAATTTGGACGGATGATAGCACTTCAACAACTGAGAAAATTGGTCAAACCTTTGAAGCAATAACTGATTTTATTACAGCGCCATTTAAAGCTGCTTGGGAATTTATAAAAGGATTATTTGAGATTTGGGGTGTTGATGTCACTTCATTTATCGATAATTTAGGAAAAACGTTTTCAGGTATTCTTGACTGTATTACGCAACCTTTTAAAGATGGTTTGAAATGGATTGAAGACAAGTTTTTTGCTGTCATCGATAAGATGAAAAGTAAAATAAAAGGTGTACTTTCTTTTTTTGGTTTTGGTAGTGATAAAGATGAACAAGCTCAAGAAGAAAATCTTAAAGCCACGAATTATTCCGCAACCCAGAATCTTGCACTCGTGAGTACAGATGTAGCAAAAGCTGGAGGTTTATCTGCATTAAATAAAAACGTCAATAATAACAGTGAAATAATAATTCATAATACAATGAATGTAACTACACCTCAGAATGGTCTCGATCAAGTTTGCAATATTGTCGACAATGCTGCGAGACGAATCAATGATAATACAGTTACAGCGATGGGGTCTAACTGATGTTTCAATCTATTTTAAACAAATCATCAAAAAATAGTGGGTTAATTGTTACTGACAATTTTGTATTCAGTTTAGATATTAATACTGTCGAACAGCATACATCAAAATTAAAAGTCACGGAAAATCCCATTGAAAATGGTGCTAATATTGCCGATCATGCAGTTTTAGAACCAAAAGAGATTTCAATAAATGGTCTTATTGTAGGATATGAAAAAAATACTTTATCGATTGACCATTTTTTGGGAATAGATTTATCCAATTACCCTTTGCCGATGCCAATCAAAACTTTTGCAGCACAAGCGGAAAACATGGTAAATCGTTTTGCATCACATTTTCAAACAAGCGCTGAAAAATTGAATCAAGTCGTGGCCGATTTTTTACCTGAATATCAGTCTCCTATTGTAAATAGCTTATTTTCAGATCGTATCGCAGACGCTTACGAAAAATTGCTGGCAATTCAACGGAGTGGTGAACCTGTTATCCTGCAAACTAATGCTAAGCAATATAATAATATGGTTCTAAGTTCTGTGGGTTTGACTCAACAAAAAAATACTTATGGTGAGTTTGCCTTAACGTTTCGAGAGATTTTTATCGTCGAAACGCAAATTGCCAGTGGTCTAAATCAAACGGTTAAAAAACAGAATCTTGGTAAAACACAACCACAAAAAACCGAAGAACTAAAATCTATTCTTTATAAGATTTTTAGTTGGTTTATTAAGTAATGTAGATAACTTCAAAGCTAAAAAAGTGATTAGTTGTTGGTAAATAAAGAAAATTTGAGAGATTAAGTATGTATATAATTCAGACAACTTATGATGATGTGCTAGAGCAAACCTTTACATTATACGATATGAATTTACGATTAACATTAAGGTTCAATACGGTATTAGTCGGCTACCAATTTGATTTGTTTGATATTAACAATAATCAATATATTACAACCAATAAAGGACTGTCTGTAGGCAGTCCAGCGCTTATTGAATTTGACCTTCCTTTTGTTTTCGTCCTTTATGACAAATCAGGATTAGGAATAAATGCAATAACGAAAAATGACTTACATAATCGAATGCAATTATTAATTATGACAAAGGATGAATATCGTGAGACAATTCGGGCGAGTTTTAGAACTGAAAATAGGCAATCGTAAAGAAAGTATTGTATTGAACAATCTTAGAGTCACTTTCTCGGTAAATAAAACACTTACTTCCGATCCTAACACTGCTGAAATTTCAATATACAACCTCAACGATTCAAATCGAAATTTAATCAGCACAAAACAATATGATTATGTAGAATTATATGTGAGTTATCAGGATGATGTTTTACGGATGATTTTTTGTGGTGATATTTTAACGGTGGAAAATCAACTTTCTGAACTGGATATTATCACGACCCTAAGGTGTGCTGATGGTCATAAAGCTTTTACAGAAAAAGTTATTATCAAAACATTAGAAAAAGGACAAACTGACAATGATTTTTTTAATGAAGCGTTAAAAAGTTTTGGTTTAAAAAAAGGCAATGTTAATCTTCCTAATAATAAAGCACTTCCTCGCGGAAAAGTTTTCATGTGTGATACTCGCGAACTTATGCACCAAATAGCAAATAATAATGATGCTGATTGGTCTATTCAAGATGACGAACTGATTGTTATCCCCAAAAGTAAGGCTATTTCAAATCATGAAGGATTTGTTATTTCAAGAACGACGGGCATGATAGGAACGCCTAAAAAGACAGATAAAGGGTTAGAAATAACAACATTATGTAATCCGCATTATAAGATAGGTGCATTAATTCGAGTTGAATCTAAACTCACAGAACTCAATGGAGATTATAAAATTAATGCGTTACAACATAGTGGGGATCTATATGGGAATAACTGGCAAAGCAAATTACAGTGTATTTTTGGTAACTTCGAAAAAATTTGATTTGTTATCAATTTAGATATAGGATGAGCATCCCAATATAATTTATAAAAGGATGGAAAAATGAAAAAATTACTTGTACTTTTAATATCTATAACTTTATTAACTGCTTGTGGCGATAAAAAGATTGATGCTTCAACACCTGAAAAATATCAAGAATCATTAGCTGAAGTTGTAAAAGACCTTAACTTCAGTGAAGCGCAATCTTTTACAGCAGCTTTGAGTAAAATTAATATGCAGGCGGCTACCGAAGCAAATTACGATAATAAGAAAATGGAAGAAATCATGAAGCAAAAACTTGATGGTAAAACTGTTTCAGAAGTGATTAAACTTGCTGAGCAAATTAATTAACCCTATTAATGCAATCAAATGAATATTCTTGATTAATATCTAAAAAAGATTGCAATTTTTGGAATCAGGTCAGTTTTATGGTTATTGTACCATTGTTTAGATGTCTTAAGTAAAGCTTCATTAAAACAAAGTTAAACGCTTAATCGAATCAAACATTTTACTGTAATATTAAAGTTAGCAGATATACACTAACGTTCCCGAAGCTAAAGATTGCAATCTCAACGTAATTTTTTTATTTCCATTCGTTTCAAATATTTTCTAATCTATCAAATCAAAATTAAATTTCTGATATCTTTTTATAAAACAATAAGTTATTTTAATTAAAATAATCATTATATAAGTCAATACAAGACAATTACTCTGTAACCAACAATAAATTAACCACCTGCTAAAGGTGGTTTTTTATTGGCTTAAATTCGTAGGTAAATTATGGTTGATACGCTATACCAAGCAATTGAAAATCAAATTAAACGTGCCCAATCAAATATTTATACGGCATTGCCTGCAAAGGTGATCAGTTTTGATGGTCATACAGTGCAATGTAAACCGATGATTAATAGAGTATTAGCAAATGGTGAAGAGATATCGATTCCGCCATTGGTTGATGTTCCTGCACAATTTCCTCACGCCGGCGGTTTTTGTATGACGGTGCCTATCAAAGCAGGTGATGAAGGTCTGGTGGTCTTTTCCAGTCGTTGCATTGATGGCTGGTTTGCATCGGGCGAAGCATCAAAACCGCTTGATAATCGCATGAATGACTTAAGCGATGGTTTTTTTATCGTAGGTTGTAACAGTGTGCCTAACAAAATTCCTAATTTTTATCATGATGGCGTATCGATGCAAACAGATGACGGGCAAACTCATATTCGACTAACGGAGGGAACAATCTATATCAAAGGCAATATTGTACATGAAGGAAATAATCAACAGTTTGGAAACTATGACCAAATTGGTAGTTTCAATCAATCTAATGGCAATACAATTAGTTCCGGCATAATCACTGCACAAGATGTCATAACAAACAAAGGAATTAGTTTGAATACTCATAGACATACAGGAGTGAAAAGCGGCGATGACACGACAGGAGAGCCAACATGAAAGTAAGAGAGCTAGACAATAATCATGATTGGACATTTGGGCAAGGTTTGGCTAATTATTTACATCAGTCAGATGCAATAGCCCAGTGTGTAAAAACTAAATTATTATCCTTGAAAAAAGATTGGTTTTTGGCTCGTAATGACGGCATTGCATGGTTTGATTATCTTGATAAAAACCCAAATACTAAACAGTTGGAAATTGATATAAAAAAACAAATTTTCAACATTGAAGGTGTGATTAGTATTGATGAGTTCGATATTTTATTGGATAGCGAGACGCGTGAGTTTCTCATTCAAATTACCTACACAGACAAATTCAACAATTCTAATGAGGCTTCATTCAATGTTACAGATAACAGATAAAGGAATTGTTATTGATGATTTTGACACAATTAAAAATCGTTTAATAACAAGTTTTAAATCGATTTATGGTGAAAATGTCAATTTAGATAGTGATACGCCAGATGGGCAATTGCTCGGTTTATTTTCTCAGGAATTATCGAACATACATCAAGCAGTATCATTTATTATTCAGATGTTAGACCCTTATCAAGCAACGGGGCAGTGGTTGGAACAACGGGCAATGTATGCAGGATTAACCAGAATAACCGCATCATATTCATACATCGATGAAGTCATTTTTAATGGAACGCCAAACACATTAATCCCTCAAAACGCTATTTATATTGATAAAAATAAGAATAAATGGGTAACAACCGAGCAAATAAAATTAAATGATTTAGGTAGTGCTCGTTCAAAATTTAGGTCGCTAGAGTTAGGTCATTATACCGTTAACGCAATGGATGAATTTACACCGAATACGATTATCATCGGTGTAGATAAAATTACTGCCAACACCCAAAGTTATGGTGGAGTTGATGAAGAAACTGATGCTCAACTATTAAAACGCTTTATGTTATCTCATTCAATCAATAATTATGATGATCGCCAAGGCATACAGTCTGCATTAATGAATATAACCGGTGTGACTAAATGCGTAGTATATGAAAACTATACGAATAAAACAGATGAAAAGGGTGTGCCTGCTCATTCATTTAATGCCGTGATCCTTGGTGGCGATGATGAACAAATAGCAGAGGTGATCACTAAAAAGAAAATTGGCGGTTGTGGACTATTTGGAAAAATTGAGACGATGTATTTATTAGATGAAATACCTCGAAAAGTTCACTTTGATAGACCAAAAAAAGTCGATATCAATGTCTCAATGACAATTGGTCGTTACAAATCTTTTAATGATATCAATTCAGAACAGATTAAAGCTAATTTAAAAAGTCTTGATTTTGAAATTGGTGAAAATGTGTATGCATCTCGCATTATTTCAAGCATTAACTTAGTTGACGGATTTTATATTAAAGAACTCGCTGTAAACAGTGCCAACATTGTCAATATCGATTATCGAGAGTATGCACAGATAACGCATGTTGAGGTGCTAATAGATGAATAGAGAAAAATTCCTCATTTGGCAATATCGTACAAAACCCAAGGCATTAGGCACTATCAAAGCTATCAATAAAGAGACTGGTAACACGTTTAACAATGTCATTCAAATTGCGGATGTTCTCAGCATCAACGACGCGACAGGTTATGCACTTGATTTGATTGGTCGTCATGTTGGCGTCTTGCGTGTATTACCTTCTGCTATCACCAAAGAATATTTTGGATGGTTAGAAGATAACACAGCATTATCATTTGATATTGGTGAATTTTATCGACATGGCGACGCTTTAACGGCATCTGTTGTATTAAATGATAGCGATTATCGTTTCTTTATTAAGGCAAAAATTACTAAAAATTATCAAAGTGGTGAAATATCAAACATTGTAAAATCAATTAAATTCGTGATTGGCAGAAATGGAAATATTATTGATTCCCAAAATATGACAATGAACGTATTAGTTAACAGTGATCAACTCAATTCACTTACTTTGTATGCAATTAGTAAAATGGATATTTTAGCCCGACCTGTTGGTGTTATGTATCAATATATTGTTCTAATTAATAATGAACCGTTTGGATTTTCGCATGACAATGCATCATTCGGTTTTAATTTAGGCAAATTTGTTCGACTTCAAGAAATAGGAACTATTCAATGATTATACAAAAAAAACCAGATTATTTAATCTTTGCAGATTCAGCAAAAAAAGGGGAAGTTACGGATTTTCCTGATGTAAGTCGAGGCTGGGGAATCACCATCGATCAAACTGCTTCGAAACCACCAATGGAATGGATGAATGGCGCATTTAATCGAATTGATAAAAATATACTATATCTGTTACAACAAGGTGTGCCAGAATGGAGTGAGTTAGTTACTTATCCAGAAAATGCTATTATAAAATATAATGGTGCTTTATACATAGCCATAGTTAAAAATGACAATGCACAACCGTCGAGCGACACCTCTAAGTGGCAAAGATTACAGGCAGATTATTTTAATGCTTTACCCGCACAAAAAATAATGAATGGTAGTGATCCTATTTATGAGGTAGGTGAACATGTTGATTTTAAA